>PDLQ01000005.1 GCA_002591745.1 Lewinellaceae bacterium SD302 | reverse complement strand
GCTTAGTCGAATGTATAATTTCTTCGACAACTGCCCACCTCTTGCGAGGCAGCTGCCAAAAAATTATACATTTGATCTTTTCGAATAAGTAATGATACAAAGCTAAAGGACGATCGCTGCGCGACTTTTGTACGCTCGTGCCTCGCTTTTGGGTAGGCTGGAATCGGAGGCTAAAACATTATTCTTCGATTTCAAAACACCCCCAAAAGATCGCTTCAGCGATCGTCCAAAAGGCCCAGGGCCGTCCAAAAGCGCTTCGCGCGTCTAAAGAAACATCTTCCCGTTCCACCACTCTTTCTCGATAGTGGCACCCTGACGTTCGTAGAACTCAACGGCGGGAGTGTTCCAGTCCAGGACCTGCCATTTGATCAGGGCACAGCCCCGGCGTTCGGCTTCGGCCTTGAATTCATCGAATAGTGCTTTACCGATGCCTTTGCCCCGGTAAGACCGGCGTACGACAAAGTCTTCGAGATAGAGCATTTTGCCCTTCCAGGTGCTGAAAGTGTCGTAATACAAGGTCATCCCGATGATCTCTCCCTCGCTTGTTTCGGCAACGTGGGCAGAAAAAGTACCGGCGGCAAATTCCTCGCGGTACTGTTGGATAGTGGCGGTAAAGCTGGGCAGGGCCTTCTCGTAGTCCGCTAACTCACCGACCAGCCCATGAATGGCGGGCAGGTCGGTGGCGACGGCGGAACGGATGTTAATATTATCGTCCATTAAGGGCTTGTTAGAATTTAGTCTACGACAATTTTGTTGGCGGTTCGGCCTTCGTCGCTGCGGGTGGTCAGGTAATAGACTCCGGCCTGAAGGTTTTCCAGACTTATTACGTTGTTTCCGGCGGCGAGGTGTCCGCTCTGTACTGGCTGGCCAGTTAAGCTAAAGATCTCAAAGTCCAGTCCGGTAGCCGGGGCGTCCTGGATTCGCAGTTCTGCTCCGGCCTTTACCGGATTCGGCGAAATATTCAACTGACGGGCTTCGGCTACTTCGAAGACGCTGCTAAAAACCGCAAACTGATTAAAGAAATTCAACGCACCTTCAATGGCCAGATTTACACAGCCGCCGTGATCGGTAGCTCCTCCGTTAAGGAGTTCCACCTGGTCACTACCCAGGGCAGTAGTGATCGAATCGGCCAGCAGCGCATTCTGGAAAGGCACCTGCTCGTCTTGGGTACAGTAGACCAACAGGGTTGGTGCTTCCGGAGCGAAATTATAAGTATCATTATCCCGCAGCGCTACATTGATGGGGTGATCCGGCTCATTCTGGAGAATATTCAGAATACTGTCTTGAAACATGTCCGGCAGATCGTCGCCTTCGTTGGCCAAAAGTGTAAAGAGAGCTTCATTCAGATCGTCCAGATCTATTTCCTCGTTACTGAAGTCAATGATCGGATCGGCGTAAGGCTGGCGGAAAACGCCATTCAGGTCGTCGTACAACTCGTATACGTAATTGTAGCTGATGTAGGTGTACGCCAGGTAGCCGGGAAGGGTAACGGTGGTAGGATCAAACAGGACGTCGGCCATCACCGTACTGATGCCGTAGGGCCCCGAGAGATTTGCGGCGGCGGTCAGGTCCGGCAACAGATCCGTCGGGTCTTCCTGCAAGTACTGCTGTAAAGCCATGCTGGCGTGTCCACCCTGGCTGTAACCAGTGGTAAATAGCTGGTCGTTGTAGTTAATTTCCTCTTGGTCCAGCCACTCCCGCAGGGCCAGGATCATATCATAGCCGGCCGTCGCTTCCGTTTCTGCGTGAACGTAAGGGTGCAGACCGGGATTATCGCCCAGCCCCAGGTAATCCGGTGCAATGGCGATGTAGCCGTTGGTAGCAAAAAGGTAAGGCAAAGCACGCTCGAAGACCGTAGGGTTACTCGGAACCTGTGTACGGTTAGGTACCGTTCCGTGATTGTAAACTACCACTGGCATTTCCTCGGGCAGGTTATCTCCGGTCGGTATGGCGATCAGGCCGGAAGCCACCGTCGGTGTTCCGAAGGGATTGGTTGTGGTATAGACAAGTTTGTAGGTCTTCAACGGATAGTTGACATTATCCGGACCACCCAGCAATACAGCCAGTAAGCCGGTACTGACATCTGGTTGCGGCGTCACGGTAACCACCGATTGCGAGAAAAGAGAAACACTAAAAAATACTAAAGCAATTAAAGAGGTAATTTTCCTTTGCATGATTCGAGTTGAAGAGTGAGTATTGGAGTGGCTAACAAAGTAGCAAGGTAAGAGTTCTTGAAAGAACGTTCTTAAGATTTACCAGGCGGCAAGCTCGTCGGCCGAGGCGCGACACCAGAAGCGGTCTCGTCCGCCGAGCGGGTTATTGATCATCCGGCAGGTCGACCTGAACATTTCCTAGGTATAAAGTGCAAACTGACCATCCGCTCGGCCGACGAGTCAGCTTCTGCGTCGCGCCTCGGCGGACGAGCTCGTGTCTCTGCTACTTTGTTAGCCAAAAAAATCTCTACCTTTAAACTTCTTAAAAATACCCCACCCCTTTGAGTATCTGGGACCGCCTTTTCGGAGAAAACAGCCGCAACAGTCAGGACGATGAGCCGGATTATCGCTTCGGCCGTTACTCCGACGCCTACAAGACTGCCGCTAATTACCGCGCCTGGGACGAAGCCCTGGCTGCTTTCGAGATCGAGAATTACCAACCCGCCTTCGTTGCCTTTCTGAATTACCTGCGCGATGAAGAGGAAGACAACGTGCGCTACCAGATCGAGGGCGAAAAACTCTACTTCGAATTCTACCAGGGCAGTAAAAGAATCACTGGTTTTGCCGACGAAGAGCAGTTTCGCGCCCAGGCCCGGATTGCCCGACTCGGGGCGGTACCCGCCGAGCTTTTTCAGCGACTGACCGCCGAAAACTACGAACTGAAATACGGGCGTTACGCCATTGACGAAGAGCGCTGTCTGTGCCTGGTTTTCGATAGCCGCCTCAGCGACGCTTCTCCCCACAAACTCTATACGGCCTTGAAAGAGATTGCGTTGAAGGCCGACAAAAAGGACGACCTCCTGATCAGTGAATTCAAGGAGCTGTTACCCGTTGAGATCAACCACCTTCAGCAGCTCACCCCGGAAGAAAAACAGGCCAAACACGGTTTTCTGACCACAAAGATCGACGAAACCCTTACCTACCTTTCTTCCAATCACCTCAACCCGGAAGAACACCCCGGCGCCATCGCCTACTTGCTACTGGACCTGATTTACAAACTCGATTATCTGTTGATTCCGGAAGGGCAGACCATGGAAGCTCTGGAGCGGATGCACCGCATGTATTTTGCCCACGAGAAGAATCAGCCGGTCACCTATAAAAATGTCCGCCTGATCGGCGAATTACAGGAGTTACGCCAGCGGGCGGCCGATTCCTTCGCCGCCGAACTCTACGCCGGTAAAAGCACCTTCGGTCTTACCCTCCCCGTAACCCACGACCGCGTGGCGAACAATATCCGCCGGGACCTGCATAACATGGACTGGTACCAAAACAACGGTTTTCCCAAAGTGGCCCTGGCGTTACCCGGGTACATCGTTGGCTACAGTCTTTTCAATTACGCCACACCGCCGCCCGCCCGTGACCTGTTTCACCTGTATTACCGCATCCGGGAAGACGCCTATTTCCGCCAACTCGGCTACCAGCAAGCTTATTTGGGAACGGATGGCCGGCCGCACCGCCGCTCCATCCGCTCGGCCATCTCGGCCATCGGAGAAAAGCACCGGAAACAGTATCCGCGTCTCCGCCCCGTCCTCGGCAACCTCGACTTTGACAATCTGACGAATTTTAGCCGGACTTATTTAGAAATGGTGGTGGAGTTGGATCTTTCCAGAGTATAAGACGCCAGACTACTTGCTCGCTTTGCTCATCCCGATACCTATCGGGAGAATACTGCAAAAAGCGACACGTACCGTCAGTAGGAACAGCCCCCAGATTTGCCCTTGGCTCATCATTTACTGCCGATTCTACGTTTCGCCCAGGACGAAACAAAGGTCTATTCCTATGGGCGCACACGTAAGAACGGCGTATCCTTTCTACTCAGCGAGCGAAGCGAGCAAGCTATCTAGTATCTAAAAGTCAACCAAGCCGCCAAAATCTTGTCTACAAGAAATGAACCGCCTCCAACATCAAACCAGCCCCTACCTCCTTCAGCACGCCGCCAACCCCGTCGACTGGCACCCCTGGGGGCCCGAAGCCCTGGCTCTGGCCAAAGCGGAGAACAAACCCGTTATCGTCAGCATTGGCTACAGCACCTGCCATTGGTGCCACGTTATGGAACGGGAGAGTTTTGAAAACGAAGCCGTGGCGGCTTACATGAACGAACACTTCGTCTGTATCAAAGTGGACCGGGAGGAACGGCCCGACGTCGACAACCTTTATATGGAGGCTTGTCAGGCAATCTCCGGCGGCGGCGGCTGGCCGCTGAATGCTTTTTTATTGCCCGACGGCAAACCCTTCTACGCCGGCACTTATTTTCCGCCGCGTTCGGCCCATAACCGACCGGGCTGGCGTGAGTTACTGGAAAGAATCGCGACCCTCTGGCAAAAAGACCAGGCTGCCCTGGAAGAGCAGGCCGCCAAGATCACGGCGGGCATAGTAGAGAGCAGCGGATTGTTCATCGGTGAAAGCGATGTAGACGAATTGTACAGCCATGATTCCATCGACCGTATGATCGGCCAGCTCAAACAGCGCTATGACCTGCGTCGCGGTGGCTTCGGTGGTGCCCCGAAATTTCCGATGAGTCAATCCCTGGAACTTTTGCTCGACTATGGCCTGCTGCGTCAGGACGAGGCCTCCATTCAGTTGGTGGAACACGCCGTACAGTCCATGATCTCCGGTGGCATCTACGACCAACTACGGGGTGGTTTCGCCCGCTATACCGTCGACGGAGCCTGGCGGGTGCCCCACTTTGAAAAAATGCTCTACGACAACGCCCTGCTTCTGCGCCTGATGGGTAAACTCCAACTGAGCCGCCCCAAAGCTATCTATGCATCCGCTATTCAGGAAACAGTCGACTGGCTACGAGCAGAAATGCTACATCCCCAAGGTGCTTTTTACGCCGCCCTCGATGCTGACAGCGAAGGCGTGGAAGGGAAGTTTTACGTGTGGTCCGGGGCGGAGTTGAAGAATTTGGTCAGCCCGGAAGAGTGGGAGCTATTAAGCGGGTACTTCGGGGTCACCGAGGCCGGTAATTGGGAAGAAGAGCAGACGAATATCCTGTACCGCTCCACCCCATTATCCACGGAGCAGTTGGAGTTGTGGATCAAGCTCCAAAGTAAACTGCTAAAGGAAAGGAGTAAGCGGATTCGCCCCGGGCGTGATGAAAAGGTAATTCTTCAGTGGAACGCGCTGATAATCTCGGGCCTTTGTTATGGCTATCAAAGTAGCAATGTCGAATCTTTGAAAGAATTAGCCCTGAATGCCTACGACGGGCTATCCACTCTGCTCCAGGACGAAGCCGGGCACTGGTATCGAAATGCCAAGGACGGTCAGCGCGGCCAAAAAGCTTTCCTGGACGATCTTACGGCCCTGAACACCGCCCGGCTAGACCTTTATAATATCACCTACGACTGGTCGCTGGTGGAAGCGGCGGAAAAATCCGTCAACGAGATCCTGGAGCGCTTTGGCGGCGGTCCGGGCGGCCTGTACTACCTGGTGCCGCCCGAGGAAACCGAAATACCCGTGGTTACCCTGGACCTGTACGACAATGCCTTACCCAGTGGCAACGGCCAGCTTCTTCATCTTCTGTACCGGCTAAGCGAATTGAGTGGAAAACCGGAATACCGCCAATTGGCCGAAGAAAAATTCAGCTCCATCGGCCAGAGTGTGTTGAAGTATCCGACCAGTTTTGCCAACCTGGGCCGGCTGTTGCTTCATCTAAGCAGTGCGAACCGGGAGCTGGTGATTAGTGGCCCGGGAGCGGAGCAGGCAGCCCGGGAAGTGGCGGCGACTTACCGGCCGAACCTCTCGATCGTCGTGGTAAAGACCAAAAGCGATGAAATTCCGAGCCATTCCGGTCGTTACAATGAAAAAGATTTGCAATTTTACCTGTGCGAGAACCAAAGTTGCCGTTTACCGGTATCTAGTTTAGAACAATTGAAGTTGTGATCCGTCACGGCCGAACCATAACCGCTGATTCTCGTTGGAGGATGAGGGCTATTTTCAAGGCTATGGAGTACGCCGCTCTCCGAGCGGCTTGCACGACATTATTCTAGCCGCTCGGAGAGCGGCGTACTCCAATGAATAAAAATATATGACCAGAATATTCCGTCTCGAACGTTCTTCCAGAACTGCGCTAATCAGCTTTGTCGCGGCTCTGGCCGTCAGAAAAATTTGGTTCGTTAAGGAGAGTGATGTTAACTGGTCGGTTCGGAAGCCATTCGCCTTTGGCTGGTTGTTCACACTGCTACTTTGGCAGCCATTATCTGCCCAACAATTGCCTCAATACAGTCTGTACATGCTGGATCCGGTACAGCTCAACCCCGCTGCCGCCGGCCTGGAAAACACTTTGGTCGCTACGGGAGCTTACCGGGCCCAATGGACGGGACTGCCCGGTAATCCGGTGGGGCAGCGGATCAGCGCCCACCTGCCGCTGAACATCATTAATAGCGGAATCGGCTTTGCGGGAGAGATCGATGAATTGGGTGCACGGCGTTATTCCCGCTTTGGGGTGGCCTATAATTACCAGCTGACCCGGGGGAAAAATAAATTCTCGCTTGGCGTAAACGCCCGGATGAATCAGCTGCGCCTGTTCGGGGATCGTCTACGTACGCCGGATGGTACTTATGACCCGCCCCAGAACGTGCTGGTGCACAACGACGACCTGCTGCCCAACGGCGAATTAACGAGTAGTCAGTTTTCGCTTGGCGCGGGCCTGTACTACAAAGGAGAACAACTGGAAGTTGGTATTTCTGCCCTTCACCTGAACGCTCCGGTGGTCGAATTAGAGTCATTAGACTGGACTTTGGCACGGCAATACAATCTCTTTGTCCGCTATACAATGGATATTTTTGGCAGTTGGCAGTTCATTCCTTCGGCTCTGGTGCGTAATGACGGGGTACAGACCCAAGCGGAACTTTCGGCCGTTTTTCAGCGTGATGAAAATATTTTTTTAGGAACTAGTGTTCGGGGATACAATGAATCCACTTTGGACGCCGTTGTACTCTTGGCTGGCTTAAAGGTAAGCCCCAAAATTACACTGGCTTACGCCTATGATCTGTCGCTTTCCGGCCTGCGCGACGTGCAATCCGGAACCCACGAAGTAGTCATTGGCTACCGATTGGGGACACCGATCGGTGCTGGATCGCCACCACCTATTATCTATAATCCCCGTACTAAAGAGTAACAATTTTCCTATTCTGGTTGGTCTTTATATCTTACGGACGGGTTTTTACGATTTGCTGTCTACTCTTTTTACTACTCAGATTCAAACTAGTCACAGAAATGGGCGGCGATTTTTAATCGTCACTCTCGGGCCATTAGCGTATATTTGCCGGCCCGAAGCGATTTATGGGCAACAATAGTGTTAAACGTTGTTTCCCGTCAGTCGAAAACTTGGAAATAAGTGGGTCCTGCCGCTATCTTTACATCGTTTTGAATAACCTGCCGTAAACTCGGATAATCTAGAATGAAGAATTTACTAAAAGTATCCCTGTCCTTTTTCGCCGTTATGCTCATACTGAGTTCTTGTGGTCGCCGCGAATCCGGCGAACTCACCGGTGTACTGGACCGCCCTGACTGGAAGGGAATGAATCCTTATGGAATGGTTTACGTGCGCCCCGGCGTCGTTCACGTTGGTAACAGCGACCAGGACATCACCGGAACGTTCATCCAACGTCCGAAACAAATCTCCATTAGTGGCTTCTACATGGACGAAACCGAGATCAGTAACAATGAGTACCGCCAATTTTACAAATGGGTGAAGGATTCCATTGCCCTGGATATGGTTGGTGCCTACTACACCGGAGATGACGGTGAAGAGCGCCTGGACTGGGAAGTAGAGATCGACTGGACCGACCCGGTACTGGAAGATATGTACCTGGAAGGTGATTTGGCCGGCCGTAAGATGACGAACACTGAATTGTTCGAGTACAACTACAAGACGGTTGACTGGAAAGAAGCTGCCAAATCCCGGATCGGCGAGAACTCTATTCTCGACTACGTAGAGGAGCACACCATCAATATCTACCCCGATACCATGGTTTGGGTTCGTGACTTCGCTTACAGCTACAATGAGCCGATGACGCGGAATTACTTCTGGCACCCTGCCTTCGACGACTACCCCGTAGTTGGTGTAAGCTGGGATATGGCCAACGCCTTCAGCTACTGGCGTACTTCCCTGTGGAATCAATACAACGACATCCTCACCGAGGAGTTCCGTCTGCCCACCGAGTACGAATTCGAATACGCTGCCCGTGGCGGTCGTGAGAATGCTCCATACCCTTGGGGTGGTCCTTACACCCGCAACGCCAAAGGTTGTCTGCTGGCTAATTTCAAGCCCGGCCGTGGTAACTACCCCGAAGACGGTGGACAGTACACCGTACCCGTTGACGCTTACTACCCCAACGATTACGGTCTTTACAACATGAGTGGTAACGTAGCCGAGTGGACAGTTTCCGCTTTCTACGAAAATGCCAACTCTTTCGTCCACGATATGAACTCTGACATCCGCTACGATGCCAAAGAGGACGATCCAATCGCCATGAAGCGTAAAGTTGTACGCGGCGGTAGCTGGAAAGACATCAGCTTTTACCTGCAGACCGGTACCCGCTCTTACGAGTACCAGGACACTACCAAGTCTTACGTAGGCTTCCGTAACGTAGTATCCTTTATGGGACGGAGTATCAACGACTTCTAGACTGAATACGTCTAAAAACAGAAAACCCCATTCCGGTTATCGGAATGGGGTTTTCTGTTTTTAGACATAGACTACCAGACTAACTCCCTATCTTCACCCCATGGCGAAAGCGACGAAAAAAAAGAGCAAGAAGGTCACCCCGCTAATGGCCCAGTACAATCAGGTGAAGGCCAAGCACCCCGACGCCTTGTTGTTGTTCAGGGTAGGTGATTTCTACGAAACTTTTGGTGAAGATGCCGTGAAGGCCGCCCAGGTGTTAGGCATCATCCTGACGAGTAGAAACAACGGAGGCAGCGACGTTGAACTAGCTGGGTTCCCCTACCATAGCCTGGATAATTATCTGCCCAGGCTCGTACAGGCCGGCTTTCGCGTCGCCATCTGTGAACAGCTGGAAAAGCCCAGCAAAGAGAAAAAGATCGTCAAGCGGGGCGTTACCGAAATTGTTACCCCCGGACTGGCCGTGGATGACAAATTACTGACTCAAAAGAGTAACAACTTCCTGGCCAGTCTCGCTTTCGGTACCGGCAGAAACGCCGCCAACGGACTGGCTCTGCTCGACATCAGTACGGGAGAATTCTTAGTCGCTCAGGGCAGTCCTGATTACGTAGATAAACTCCTGCAAAGTTTCGAACCCAAGGAGATCATCCTCGGCAAGGACCGCAAAAAGGAATTCCAGCAACGCTACGGCGACCGCTTCTACCTCACGCCCCAGGACGAGTGGATTTATACCAGGGATTACGGTCGTGAAAAATTGCTCAATCACTTCAAAGCGGCCTCTCTCAAGGGTTTTGGAATTGAAGAAATGGAATTGGCCCAGATTGCCGCCGGTGGGGTGCTGCACTACCTGGAAACCACGGAGAACAGAAATCTCCAGCACGTCAATCGTATCGGACGGCTGGCCAACGATCGTTACGTCTGGCTGGACCGCTTCACCATTCGCAACCTGGAATTGGTCCATAGCCCCCACGAAACCGGTGTACCACTGTTGCGGGTACTGGATCATACCGTAACCCCCATGGGTGGCCGCCTGCTCCGCAAATGGGTCGTATTGCCCCTCAAGGAACTGGATGCCATCCAGGCCCGCCAGGAAGTGATCGCCGCTTTTCAGGCCGACGCTCCCCTACTTCAGGATACGGACACCTCGCTCCAACAGATCGGCGATCTGGAACGGCTCATTTCCAAAGTGCCGCTGGGCAAAATCAGCCCCCGGGAGATTCGCCAGCTCAGCAAAGCACTTTGCATCATTGGTCCGTTGAAGGAGCAGTTAACCGAAAGCGGTCATGTTGGTCTGCAATCCCTGGTAGCCAAACTGGATGGGCTACCGGCGCTGTGCGAAGAGATCGACCTGCGCCTGATGGCCGAACCAGCCGTCAACCTCAATAAGGGTGGCGTGATTGCCGATGGTTTCGATGCCGAACTGGACGAATTGCGCGACATCACTAAAAATGGTAAGCAGCGCCTGGCCGGTATTCAGCAACGGGAAGCTGAACGCACCGGCATCAGCAGCCTGAAAATTGGCTTTAATAATGTTTTCGGCTACTATCTGGAAGTCACCAACAAATACAAAGACCAAGCCCCGGAAGAGTGGACGCGCAAGCAAACCCTCACCAATGCCGAGCGCTACATCACCGAGGAACTCAAGATACTGGAGAACAAGATCCTCAACGCCGAAGACCGTATTCTGCAAAGGGAGCAGGAGCTCTATATGGACTTACTACTGTTTCTCCAGGACTTCATCGCGCCCGTACAGGCCAACGCCATTCACATTGCCCGGCTGGATTGTCTGCTGAGTTTCACCAAGCTGGCCAACCGCCACCAGTACGTACGGCCCAGCCTCAACGAAGGCTATGGCATCGATATCAAGGGCGGCCGTCACCCGGTTATTGAGCAACAATTAGCCATCGGCGAGCAGTACGTCCCCAACGACGTACAGTTGGACCGCGACGAACAGCAGATCATTCTCATTACCGGACCGAACATGGCGGGTAAATCGGCCCTCCTGCGCCAAACCGCCCTCATCTGCCTGCTGGCTCAAATGGGCAGCTACGTCCCGGCCACGAGCGCAGACCTGGGGCTGGTTGACCGCATCTTCACCCGAGTAGGAGCCAGCGACAACATCAGTAGCGGGGAGTCGACTTTTATGGTGGAAATGAACGAGACGGCCAGCATCATGAACAACATCACCGATCGCAGTCTCATCCTGTTGGACGAGATCGGCCGGGGTACCAGCACCTTCGATGGTATCAGCATCGCCTGGGCAATCGCCGAGTTCCTGCACAACAACGGTCAGGTAAGACCCAAAACACTCTTCGCTACTCACTACCACGAATTAAACGAACTGGGCGAGCAGCTTCCCCGGATTCACAATTACAATGTCTCCATTAAGGAGATCGGCAACAAGATCCTCTTTCTGCGCAAACTCGTTCCCGGTGGCAGTCAGCACAGTTTCGGGATCCACGTGGCCCGCATGGCGGGTATGCCCGACACCATCGTTAACCGCGCCAACGAGATTCTCCAGCAGTTGGAACAACAGCACATCGGAGAGCTTAGGAATAATAATGGTAGTGATGATAGTAGCAATGAGGGGACTGGCAAAGTAGCAGTGCCGATTGAAAACGCCAGCGCCAAACGCTCCGCGACCAACGGACTGGCGGCCACGGCTTTGCAAATGAGCATTTTTGAGACCCACGACCCCACGGCCGGCAAACTTAAAGCCCTGATCGAAGACCTCAACATCAATCAGATGACCCCGATCGACTGTATGATGAAGTTGAATGAGTTGAAGGCGGTTTTGGAAGAGGACTAGGCAATGCACTCAAAACCTGCTACACTGCTACTTTGGCAGCCAAAAACTTAGCTTACTTGCTAAAAAAAGATCACCTGGAATGGATATTCGAGTGAGAAAATATTTACCACTCATTTTCTTGCTAGCTACCGTTCTCGTATTTCTGTACCTGGGTAGAGTCCACGAATTTATCGACTATCCACCATTTGCTGTCCACGCCTGGCGCCAAGCAGACTCAGCGGCCCAGTTTTATAACTTTTACGCGGGATCCGAGCCATTTTGGCGCCCCCAGGTCTTCAATCTGACCGGGGAAAACGGACGAGTGATTAGTGAATTACCGATTTTATATTGGCTGGTAGGACAGTGGAGCAAAATTTTCGGGTTTCATGACGGCTGGTTGCGGGGACTGCACTTACTGATTTTCCTCACGGGCGTATACCACCTCTACAAGATCGGACACTTGCTGACCGGCGATCGTTGGTTGGCCTTGATAGCACCTATTTTACTAACTGCTTCGCCATTGGTACTTTACTATTCTTTTAGTGCTATACCTAATGTCCCAGCCATCAGTCTCGCGATTATCGGGTGGTGGTTTTACTTTCAGTTTCGTCTTCCCTTCAATAACAAAAATAGTGACGGAGGCATTTCCAAGCTTTATCTGGCTGGTGCGCTTATCTTATTTGCCGCGCTCCTTAAACCTTCAGAAGGGCTTCATTTTGTTGCGATCAGTATAGCGGAAGGAATTCGATTATTTAAGACCGCCGCTTATCGCAAGTATTGGCTATTACTGCAAGTTTTATTTTTCAGCATCTTTATCGGCTACCTTTTATACGTGGATGCCTACAACGGCCGTTTCGGTAACCAAGCCAATTTACAGGGTATATTACCAATTTGGGAACTCGATTCTACTCATTTGGCGCTTGCCACCAAAGATCTATTCCTGAGCCACCGCAGGCTTGCTTTTGAAGATACTTTCTGGATCCTATTTTTACTGCTGACCGCTGGTTGGTTATTGCATCCTAAAGCCAGGAAAGAGTCGATCGGTCTTCCGGTACTACTTGCTTTAGGTGGGGCTGTTGTTTATATTTTACTTTTCTATTCCGCCTTTTATGGCCACGATTATTACGCACTCACGCTAATTCTACCATTCCTATTAGCCGCTATTTTAGGCTTGCGTTATTACGCCGCTTTTTTCAGATACAAATGGGTTAAGTACAGTACGGTTATACTCGGTCTGTCATTACTCCTTTTTTCATTCAGCTACGTACCACGTAAACTTGACCCTCGCTATGAAATGACCGCCACGAAAGTACCGCCGCTAGATCCTTCCACTGAATTCGCTCAGCGTTTTGCTGAATTTGGAATTGATAAGGAGGCCAAAGTGCTGATGATTCCGGACAACTCTCCAAACGTTGGTCTATACTACTTTAAACGTAAAGGTTGGTCAGATTATCTGGTAGATGATCCTGAGGCCGTAAAATGGCATTATCTTCGCCCTGCGATCGACTACGTCGTGATCATTCGGCCAGAAGTACTGATTAAGCGTAAGTGGTTGGTCGAAAGACTGGGGCCTGCCCTATTCACCCACCAGGGTATGAGCGTTCATCGGATTCTGCGTTGATCGATAAAGTGCAGATTATGATAAATCTTTTCAAGCGTACTCTACTCATCCTGATTGTAGGTTTAAGCCTGCTAGCGCTCTACCCTACCCGCCCCGTAGTGGTCACGCCCGGAGCGATGGGCCCTTATTTAAACGGGATTTTCACTCCCGAAGCTCCCGGAGAAGGACTATCCTTTACGCTCGAAGATCCTTTACCCGGTCAGACCTTTTACGGGCCGATACGGATCATTCCGTTTTTGGGTACCGAAGATATTTTATTGCTGGGCAAAAGAGGCATGGTCTGGCGCATCAATCTCGAAGATCAGGCCGCGGAAAGCGTGTTGAATATTTCGGATCGCTGTTTTGGGCGGGGTGATGCCGGAGCGGTGGGTCTTGCACTACACCCCCGCTTTGCCGCTACAGATGCTACGGACGACGAAAAAGTGATCTTTATTTACTACCGCTCTAAACCACAACTGGATGAATGGAGCGAATTGGGTTACAACCGCCTGAGTAAATTTCGCTGGGATGATAACGCCCAAGCCTTCGATCCCGAATCCGAGGAAATCCTGATTCAACAATACGACCGGAGCACTTGGCACAACGGAGGTGATCTGTTCTTTGGTCCCGAAGATGGGTTCCTCTACTTCTCGGTGGGCGACGAAGGACACGAAGAATTTATCGAGGACTCCAACCAGCGACTGGACGGCGGTTTTTTCACCGGCGTTTTTCGTATCGACGTAGACAACAACCCAGCTCGAAGTCACCCGATCATTCGCCAGCCACGCCCGCTTGCTTCTCCGCCTGACGGTTGGCCCGAGACCTTCAGCCAGGGCTACTCCATCCCCAATGACAATCCCTGGCCGTCTCCCGATGGCGCACATTTGGAAGAGTACTTTGCACTGGGTTTACGCAGTCCCTACACAATGCGCTACGACGCTGAAACTGACGATATTTGGGTAGCCGACGTAGGTGCTGGCGATATGGAAGAAATTTCCATTGTAGAACGTGGGGGAAACATGCAATGGCCTTACAAGGAAGGGACCCTTAACTTCCCCGGTTTTGAGCGACCTGATGACCTTATCGGTAATGAGATCACTCCAATACTGGCTTATGACCGGGAATTTGGCCGCAGCATCACGGGTGGTGAAGTCTACCGGGGCGATAAATTCCCGGGCCTTTACGGCAAGTACCTCTTTTCTGATTTCCACAGCAATCGCCTGATGGCCATCGACGCCGTCGATGATGGGAGTCAACCGGACTTACTCACCCTAGTCGGTGATCTGCGCAATGAGCACCCGGACATCCCCTCCGGAGCTGGAGTGACCGGTATTTACCCACAGGCCAATGGTGATATTCTGATCACTGTACTCGGCAGTCGGATGGAAGCTATTCCCGGCAAGATCTTCCGTATCCAACAACGCAACCCCGTACCGGAACCACCAGCTCGGTTATCTGATCTAGGCGTTTTCGCCGACATGGTGACACTTGAAACAAATTCCGGCATCCTTCCCTACCGAACCAACTCCCCCTTATGGTCTGACCGCGCCCTGAAACGTCGTTGGCTCATCTTGCCAAACGATGGCAGTTTTGATACTTCCGATGAACAGATTGATTTTTCGCAGACCGGCGAGTGGGATTTTCCGGAAGGATCGGTATTTATCAAACATTTTGAACTACCTCTGACGACCGATCCAAACGTTCAAGAAAATCAGGGCAGGCGGCTGGAAACCCGCTTCTATATTGTAGGCCCCCAAAGCAGCTACGGCCTGAGTTATCATTGGAATGAAGAAGGTACCGAAGCATTTCTGGCTAATGGATCGGATACCGAAGACTTCGAGGTTATTGACCACGAAACCGGGGCAGTCGCCTACGTTCAAACCTGGGAGTTCCCCGGGCGCGCTCAGTGTTCTCAGTGCCATACCGCCGCGGCCGGTTTCACGCTGGGGCTGAACACTCATCAGCTGAACGGAGAACTGAGATATCCAGATATTGGTAACGTACCGATCAACCAACTCACTTACCTGAGCGAGCTGGGCGCTTTCCGCCAGGACATTCCCGCTCCTGAGGAACTGCCGCGCGCCTTTGCCATAGAAGATGAATCTGCCGGACTGGACGTCCGCGTCCGTAGCTACCTGGATGCCAATTGTGCTTCCTGTCACCGCCCGGGAGGAATCACCAATTTGGGCATGGATCTACGTTTTAATACGGAACTCCCCTTCACCAATATCGTCAACGTAGCCGCCAGCAGTCATAATTCTGATCCCAACCGGATGATCGTTCGGCCCGGCAGCCACCAGGATTCAGAGCTCTGGCACCGCGACGATGCTCTGGATGGAAGCAAAATGCCTCCACTAAGTAAACAACTCCGCGACGAGCCTTACCTGGAGAAGCTGGCCGAGTGGATCGACGGGCTTAATGAAAATGCCGGCCAGAGTAGCGAAGATCGCATCTACCCGAACCCTTTTGGCAATCTGCTTTCAATTCGATTGCGGGACGACCGGGTGGGTCCCTTCGAGGTTGAACTCTACAACAGCAACGGTCAACGCCTGTATCAAGCCGAATTTACCAACCGAAATTTCAGGATCGAAACCGGGCTACTGCCACCGGGGGTATACGTGGTGGTGATGAGTAGTGATGGGGAGCGGATGAGCTGGCGGGTAGTGAAGCAATGAGGTATTGATAGAATGATTTAATGAGGTAATGATTGAATGAGGTAATGATTGAATGTTGGTAAACACTAACTCATTCTAGCATTTTTCCCATTGTCTATGGCAATAGCCGTACCAAACCAGTTCCTTCAACGCTGGCATAGGCGTATCCGTCGGGGCCCATACGTACGTCACGAAGGCGGCCGAGGCCGTCGAGAAGCTTTTCTTCCCCGACAACCTTACCCTCGTCCAGCATCACGTGCTTGAGGTAGGCAAATTTTAGTGAGCCGACTAAAAGATCTCCTTCCCAGCCCCCGTACTGTTCGCCGGTGACGAAGGCCATTCCGCTGGGAGCAATACTAGGTACCCAGTAGTGTAGAGGCTGCTCCATGCCCGGCTTACTGACCTGATCGGTGATTTGGGTGCCGGAGTAATTGATACCGTAGGTGATCACCGGCCAGCCGTAGTTTTTGCCTGCTTCGATGATGTTGATCTCGTCGCCGCCGCGGGGACCGTGTTCGTGCTCCCAAACTTCGTTAGTAAAGGGATTGGTGGCCAGGCCCTGGGGGTTGCGGTGACCGTAAGAATAGATCGCCTCACGGGCACCGGCTACTCCTACGAAAGGGTTATCGGCGGGGATGGATCCATCGGCATTGAGTCGGTAGATTTTACCTCCGTCACGGGTGGTATCCTGGGGGTTGATATCACGGTCGCCACGGTCACCGATCCCAAAGTAGACCTGCCCATCCTTCCAGGCAATCCGGCTGCCAAAGTGGTAGGGTTTGCTGGTATTCGGGGAGCCCTGATAGAGTTTTTCAAAATCTTCCAGACGATCTTCAACGAGGCGAGCTCGGGCCAGGGTGGTATTACCGCCGTCTCCTTCGCCTTCGGGATCGGAATAAGTCAGGTAAATCCAGTTTTCCTCGGGATAATCCGGGTGGAGACTGACATCCAACAGGCCGCCCTGCCCGTTGTCATAGACCTGTGGCACACCGGAAACGGAGGTCATCACATCGCCGCCGGTAAGGTGGAGTAAGCGGCCGTCCTTCACCGTAGCCAGTACACTTTGGTCGGGTAAAAAGGTAAAGCCCCAGATGATATCCTCAAAGTAGAAGAGAGTATCATGAGTGATGTTCTTACCGGCTAACCGAAAATCATTGGAACGATCCGGGGCGGCGTAATTGGTGGTATCTACGGTAGTGTTGCAGGCTGCAAACAGAAACAGACTGAGGACTAAGACGGCTGGTTGGCGCATAGTAAATATTGAGGCTTTTCCGACAATATACAAATCATTGAACAGCAGGAAAGGTCATTTGAATAACTCCGTCGATCAGATTTCGTAAAACATTGCTACTTTACCTTCGGTGATCGTCGCAGGCTCCTCGGAGTTGTTAGTCAGCACCATCCATCGGAAACCCTGTTAAATAATTCTATGCTCGACAAAGCGACACAGGCTGATCTAATCCGAGCGGGATTTGACTTGCTCCGCAAAGAGCGGCTGTATAACCAGCGTGAAGTAGTGGCCAAGTTACATTCGCTCGGCGTAAGTCTATCGAAAGCAACATTTAGCAAGTTGATCAACGATTTGCCGGTGGGCGAAAAGATCACTCACTCGGTAGCCGAAGGAATCTGTGTGCTGGTCAGAGTCGAGTTAGGCAAAATGTACGAACCGGGACAAGGGATCTTCGTAACCGGTCCCGGAGCAGGCGGAGAGGAAACGGTCGTTCCCAAAGCTGAGAATTCGCCGGATCGCCCCTCACTTATCTTCCACGACCGGGGTCGTTTACCCGTTCAGGAAAAAGTCAACTTTATACTAGGTGCCAGAAAAGAGGTCGTAGAGATTGGCGTAAGGTTGGCTACGTTCACCAATTATTTTCATTCGAGAAGCAGTTTCGAATTTCGCGACCACATTGAAGAAATGCTTTCGAATGGGATAAATTTCAAGTTATATCTCCTGGCTCCGGATTCTAACGAGGCTTCATTTTATTTCCGGGATCGTGCCCGTGTATCCGAATCGGACGAAAACTCGGTGGAGGTGATTCGCCAAGTGCAGACAAAATTGCAAAAGATCAGGGACGGTTATCTAAAACAGGGCTTGAAAGGCAAGATAGAACTGTACACATATAAGCATTTACCGAGTCAGCATTTTACCCTGGTCGACGGGGGGAGCCGAAATGGCAAGATGATTGTTTCCCACTATTTATACGGAATCCCGAGAGCTGACTCTCCGGTAATTCAGATAGAAAAAGCAGTTAACCCGGATTTATATCGCCTTTACTACCGGTCATA
Organism: Lewinellaceae bacterium SD302; assembly: GCA_002591745.1. Classification (GTDB taxonomy): domain Bacteria; phylum Bacteroidota; class Bacteroidia; order Chitinophagales; family Saprospiraceae; genus Neolewinella. The sequence goes on along the minus strand of PDLQ01000005.1, from coordinate 203,605 downwards.
CAAAGCCATAGTTGACGAAGCACAACCTTTCGGGCTTCGTTAATTTTCGTGATCAGATATTAATTTACGTGAATTTACATAAACAGCTGTAAATCAAAACGATACCTCCACAGCAGGTCTAAGCCCGTCATCTTTGTACCGTAACAATTTGATTGTTCGGTAAAGGACGGTCCCACAAAAACATGGTTATAGAACTCACTCTGAGCGCCCAGCTCGAGCTGGCTCCTCTTTGCCGGTTGACGGGGTTGGCAACTGAAATTCATTGCAAGGTAGTCGCGAATACCCCATGCGGTAAATCTATTCAGCAGCACCTGTACCGAACGCTTTTACTCACCCTGTAAATCGTTCCGACATGTGTATCTACTGCACCATTTGTGAAATCTGCCAGTACCTGGCTGACATCGTTACCGTTGACGTGATCATCGTGTAACTGACAGAACTTGAACCACTGCGGCATTACTCCGGTAATGCCGCAATTTTTTCTTTCAGCCATTCTTTTCCAACGATTAGTGAATAAGCTGCCAATTTCGAATCGATCTGCTCTTTGGTCGGTTTATTTTTTTCCCGGATCAGCAACTTGACGATTCGCAGAAAATTTTTGCAGGCCACTTTCGTGTTTTCGTGGTGTAGGCCATCTCTGTTCAAAAATGATTCAAAGCTTTTTACGTGAGAATGTAGCTGAGCGATTTTGGTGGTTCCGAGTTCATAATAGGCCTTGGTCAGGATGAATTTGGCCAGAAGCTTATTGGTAAATCCAACCTGGGCGTCTTGCACGGTAAGTTCAGTGGCGCTCATAAAATCCTTCCGCCCAAAGGCTATTCTCGCTTTGGCGAGGTTGATTATTCCTTCCTGGATGCTGGCCGGTAAAAAACGCCCGTAGTTAGTGGTGAAGCCTTCTGCCCAATCGAATTCTTTCACCCCACAGGCGGAGAACACAGCATTTCTGAAATTATCGGGGGTGATAATATTGCTTTCGATCAGCAAAGCCGATTCAACCCCGAATTTATACAATTCGAAGGCTTCACGTAAGTCTTCGTTACTCCCCTTCTTGAATCTTTTGGTTGAAAAGTTGATCAGGTAACTCAGGAAGATCAGGCTATCGTCCTCACTAAACACTTTCCATTCTTGCAAAAAGCGCTCTTTCAGGGCATCGTATTGTTCCGAATCATAACTGCGGTTGAGTTCCAGAACACCCAGGTACATCTCTTCGAGCAAATGGCCGGCCGAGGAAGTACCGGCCGGGTCATTATTTTCATCGTTACCGGTTGTATTCGATTGAATGATGTTGTTCCGGTTTTCGATTTCGCACTGAAAGCGAAGTTTAGCGATCCGATAGTAGTTTTCTAAATTGGCATTGTAGGCGTGTAAACCGGGCACCCGGTCAATCATCTTTTCCATTGCCGAATAGTAATACAGGTTAGACTCCAGGTTCGTCAGCTGTTGGTACTTCCGGGCGCTATCCGGGTTTTTCAAAAGTTTATTACGTACGGCATTTGATTTTTGATAATACAGTTCGTCCAATTTAAATCGCCGGAGCACGGAGAGTTCCAGCTCGTTGCGATATACTTCGTCCTGCTCGTACCGTTCACGGAAATAATGCTTCAGGATATCGTCATACAAAGTGGAACTCAAATTACCGAGCCTCTTCTTGGCAGAGGAATCGTATTCGATCCGAAGAATCTTCTTCAGGACATAGCTTTTTTCAATTTTATGGTCTTTATCCGGAAACGGATGGTGCTTGATCAAATGAGACCACAGCTTTCCCGCCAGGGAATCATCAACGTGTTTTTTCCTTACCGACTTTGACACCTTCTTCAGTTCCGACGTGGGCAAATTTGATAAAAACCTGATGAGCTTGGAACGATACATAACGCTATGTTTTGAACTGCCGTTTCAGTTCAGTTGAATTCAAAAAAGGTTTTTTCGTAAAAAATCGGAGGAAAAAAGCAAGTAAAAAGAAAGTGAAACAAACGAACACGTAACCTCCCCTTAATCAATAATTATCAGCTTATTATAGTTTAAAATAAATTCAAATATGATTTATTCCTGAGGGGAAAATCGGGAAAATCGTTCGAAGTGCTCTGGAATTTACCCCCCATATTTGAAATATCAACTGAATTCAGTTTTCACTACTGTCCAGTTGTAATCACCCTAAATGAGATCACTCCGAAAACGTCTCGAAGTGACGCTTAAAACCCTAACTCCGTGGAGCGTACGCTTAAGAAACATATTCTGGACACATTCAGCAAGCAATTGCAGCAGAACTTTAACCGGCATTGCCAAAAATTTGGCCGGCACGGAAGCGTCGATGACTTCACCACCTATATCGTTGACGAAGGATTGATCCAGAACTCCGCCATTTTAAGGTATGCCATTCTCGGCACATACGAAGAAATAACCGCGGACAGTCAGCTCTCCAAAACCCAGATCGTAGACGTTTTGGCCGAGAGATTCAACCTGACCTCAAGAAGCATTTGGAATGCCCTACGCGCCAACAAATAGAATTAATCTTGAAGTAGACACTACTCCCTTAAAACCCTATTATGTCTATTCCCCCTCTCGGCAAGGATACCCCAAAGGTTAAGAACCAATTGACCGAATCGGATATTCGGGCCGGGAGGGATTTTAATTTAGGCGATACGAATTATATCTATCACCTTGGAGGACAAGGAACAGCAGTGCTGATCGCCATCGTCCTGTCGGCCGTACTCTTCATTCTCTATCTGTCTAGCCTGGACGAAACCAAAGAATTAGAGCCGATGCATACGGACAAGGCTAAATCGCTGGTGCAACAGGAAAAGGATTCCACCAGTACTGACAGTGCCTACACACCACGCTTATACCCCGAATCAAAACCTGATGATGAAGTTAGAAATAATGAAGTTGACAGGATTAGCCAACAACTCTCTTGTGCATATATAACCGTCAACTGTGATTCAAAGTCTTTCGTGAATGTAATCAGGGACTTCAGCAATCGGTTGCTCAGAGAATCCTCTCTTTGTGTCACTACTCAAAATGACAGGGCTGGCTATGAATTAACGGCAAAACTAGATACCAATACGACTTCATTGAATTTTGGACCAAGTACCCGTTCCATTGATTTTTCACTTCACTACGAACTCATAAACCTGAAATCAAACGGGCGCAGTAGCCAGGTTGCCTCCTATTATTCAAAAACCTACTACCTGGCTTCGGAAGATTCCGGGCTGATCCGAAAAGCGCTAACCGACTGGCTAAAAGATTTGCAGGTAACGGATGATCTTTTCTCATTCGACACCTAGGGATTGCTTTGATATTGACCTCCTGAAAACCCAGACACACCCTTAAAAACCCTCAACACACTAAACTCATTCACACTATGAAGTACTTAAAATCCATTATGTTATTGAGCGGGCTGATCATCGGCCTTGCACTGCTACCCCACAAAGCCCACTGCCAAAAAGTCAAAATTTCCATCGAATCCATCCGGGAGAAGTGCTCGGACCTACCGATAGACGACCGGGTGCGGGTCACGGTAGCCGGATTCTCTACACAGAACCTACGTTCACGGGGGCATTACGGCGGTGAACTGTCGACCATGCTGACCAGCGCTCTGCAACAAGTGAACTGTTTCGAGGTGCTGGAAAGCCTGAATAACATGGACGACCTAATGGGCGAAATTGAGTTCGGGCAACAGGGCAGCACGGTAGACGGGAGCTCGCCCGAAGCAGGAATGATGCAGGGTGCCCAAGCCGTACTAACCGGTTCGATCACCGAATTCCGGACGGGTAAAGTAGGCTTGACCGGTCAGCAAAAATGCGACATCGGCTTCATAATAAAGGTAGTCAACCCTCAAACTCGTTCGGTTCTTTGGACCCGGTCCATTGAAGCCACCGGTAAGGAAGGAATATTTTCCAATTATACCGGCAACCAGGGTACGGCGCCCAATGATGCAATGGAACGCGGAATAATAAAGGCCGTCTATGAATTGGTGGAAGACATGGACAAAATTAATTTCCCCGCTCCCTCCGAGCCCGCCGAAGCAAAAGTATTTAATGCTGAAAACTGTCCAGTGCTTGGGTCGGCCAAGCCGGTAAAGGTCATGGTATTGACCGCTGAGAAGTACGTCTCCCGCTATGCTCCCAAGCCCACCGGCGAAACCTCGATCATCGATGGTTTTCTGAGGGCCGGCTTCAAGGTCGTCGATCCCGCCATGTACGCCACACTGCGTAATGGCGCACGCTTTAAAGATGCACTTGCCGATCCATTAGCGGCAGTGTCCCTGGGCAGAGAATTCGGCGCCGATGTAGTGGTATTCGGTGAAGGCGTAGGCCAGAGTACCGGCCGAACCGCAGGAGGAGTAAGTTGCCGTGCTACGCTAGATCTCCGAGCGATTCAGGTTTCGGACGCCAGCATCCTTGCCGTTGCCCCCGCAACCAGCGGTGCCACGGATGTAGCGGAAACGGCCGCTTATCAGTCGGCTTTCCGCAAAGCCGGCGCTCAGGCGACCACCAAACTACTGGAGGGAATCTGTAGCAACGTAAACGTAGGTTCCATTGGGTCGAATGCCGGAGGTACGATGACAACCATTAACGTCAACAATACAGATTACCTGAGTTTGAAGAAAGTCAAAGATCTGTTTTCTAATCACCCAAAAGTCTCCTCGGTCGATCAACCTGACTTCAGTAATGGCCGTGGTGTTATCGTTGTGATGCACAAAATGGACCAGGAGGCTATTCTGGATATACTACTAGACAAAGGCAGTGCACTCGCCGAGATTACGGGAACGAGTAGTAACAGTATCGACGTGAACGTAAAGCGTTGACAGCTTTGCTTCTATGAAGCCACTAAGAGCTTGTTTGGATTTCTATTTCCTGAAAAACAAGCTCTAAAATTTCGATCACCCTGATTTAAACCCTTCTAACCCAAACAAATTGATCACGTCAACTAAGATTGGCGTGATCATCTTAAATCATTTTCAATGAAGTATTTAAAATTAGCCCTGCTGCTTGCGATACTATTTGTTCCTACGATCACCAACGCCCAGATAAAAAAAACCATCGGCTTCATCCCCTATACGGACCCGGAAAACGCCGACAGAAAATATCGGGAGCTGACCTATAAAAACATTTACGACGCGGCATTACGGGTATTTATTAACACCCAAAGATTTGATGTGCTGGACCGTGGAAGCTTTAATATCCTTAAAATTGAAAAGGAGTTTCAAAAAGGTGAAGATCTGGCAAACGTTGAAATCGTAGAGCAGGGTCGCGTCCAGGCCGCGGAACTACTGGCCGTTGCCAAATTATCATCTTTCAAGATCACGGAGTCTGACGATGGTGGTGGGTTCTCCGTATACATCACCGCTGAATTCAAACAGTTGGATGTGATGACGGGGCGGGCGACCAATGCCTTTCAACTAAGGGCCGAAATAAGAGATAAACAACCCGGAGGCCTGAATATAAAAGGCAAGAGAATAAGCTCGGAAGAACAAGCGATTAGTATGGCCGTCGCCGAAATGGAAGACGACCTGGAAAAGTGGATCAAACGGCAGTTTCCCATGATTCTCAAGATCGTTGGCATGAATGAAGAGGATATGACCGTTTACGTCGATGGAGGCAGTAATGTCGGCCTCAACTTATCCAATGATATGAAACTGATCACGCTGGATGTGATTGGCAAAGGAGAAAATGAAAGAAAACTGGTCAAAACCATTGGCGGCCTATCTTATACCAAAGAGGGCGTGGGTGAGGAATTAACCATATTGAAGGTGGATTCTAAAAAGGACTGGGCGGACTTCAAGAAAAAATGGGAAAAAGATCAAGGCAGAATCTACGTAACGGAAGATCTTTAATGAGGCGGCAACTGACTTTCTTGCTGATAAATTGGTTAGTGGTTTCCGCGTTTACGACCACGCACGCGGAAACCATTGCCAAGGTCCCTTCCTCTAACGGAGGTGATGATATCCGGGTAATGCTGATCCCGGATTTTCCAACGCTTTCAGCATCCCTTGCCGCCGCCAGAGATAATGAGACCTATCGCATCCTGATCCGGCAACTATCGCAGGTTTTAATTGACCGGGAGTTCGTGGTTCTGGACCTGATTGAGCAAGCGCAAGTTCAACGTAATCGGTCATTGATCTACGGTAGTGAGATATCGATTGACCCCTTCACAATGTTTTGCAATTTTGCTCCTTCTGAAATATTCATTTACGTAAAGGCGCAGCAAATCACCCACGAAACCAATGATTATCAATTATCCTTCAGCCTAAAAGCCATTGATAAATACGCTTACGAAAACTTAGCCAGTTCAGCCAATTTTAAATCTTTTCGCCGAAGGCATTTAGACATTGAGCAGCAATGCGCATCCGCTTTGAGAGAGACCAAAAAACTAGAGGCCTTTTGCGATCAGCTGATCAGGGCGACCAATAAACTTAAGAAATCCGGGTGCCAGGTGTTTTTCAGAGCAGATATTGATGACGCAATTTCCTTAACTTTCGACACGAACATCAGTGAAGAAACCCTGACGACTCATCTATTGAGAATTTTACGCGGCCCATTGCAAGATAAGGCTATTGGTCAGCCCCGTAAAAGCCCTAACGTATTGGAATTCACGATCAGTATGCCTCCAATGCGGGCATCCTCCGTTCCTTATACTATCATGGATTATGGACTGGATGTGCAGGCAGACCTCAAACGTCTGATAGCTTCACGGCCGGTGACCGTACAATTAAAAGTGGTGAAAAAATTCATTTCCTTGCATTTACTCCCTAAAGTAACCGATCATGGCCAGCACTGATGTCGTTATCCTTACCCCGATTGAACTGGAATATACCATACTGCGATCGCTGGTGTCGGATGCCCAGCCGGTAAAAGGTCCGTCGGGTAGGTATCACGAACAAGGTTCGTTGTCAAATCGCATAAGCCCCCTCTCCGCAGCGATTGTATTGGGGTCTTCCAAAACGACGGATATCGCCCTGGTCACCAAAAGAATTATCGACGACCTGAACCCAAAAGTTTTGATCTTGGCCGGCATCGCCGGAGGCGTCAAGGACGTATCGATCGGAGACGTGGTGATTGCATCGAAAGCTTATGGTTACGAGTCCGGCAAAGAATCCGAGCGCGGTTTCCTTTCGCGCCCGGAAGTACTGCCATTCGACGATGAATTAACCGATTACGCCAGGCTTATTGCCAGAAGAACCCCCTGGCAGTCTCCTGAAAGCGCCTCTCCTTTCTCCGTAACCATCGGCCCGATTGCGTCAGGTGATAAACTCATTGCTACAAACAAGGGACAAATTTCCGATCGTTTGTTCATGCATTATAACGATACCGTAGCGTTAGAAATGGAAGCAATCGGATTCGCTAAGGCCGCTGTAGCTCATCGAAAGCTTCGCGCCATGAATATCAGAGGAGTTTCCGATTTGCTGAATAACAAAAGTCTAACGGACGGCCAGGGCGGACAAAAAATTGCATTAAGCAACCTTAAAGTATTTCTTAAGGAATTTCTTTACAATCTGGACATTACGGAATTTGACGATACTCCAATGAACAAGCCCGACAACGCCCACTCACGTGATGTTACTAAGCCCGGACATTCAAACAGTCGGACGAAAAACACAATAAACAACAGCAATATCTCGGTAGGGGGTGACTTCAACATGGGCGACCGGTCGAACGAATATACTTCCTCGGGGAAAAGAAATAACCGCGAGCTAAAAAACAGGTTGAGAAACCTTATTGGCAACAACCAGATCCCCGAGGTTTTCAGCTCTGCCAAAGCCAGAGCTCAGCAATTGGAGGCCACCGATTCCCAGTCTTACGTGCAAATATATCAGCTGGAAAATAGGTTCTCCGAGCTTAACCGAAGGGTCAGGATGGGAACAATATCGAATTCCGATGAAAACGTTGAACGCTCAAGAATAACTGCCGCACTACTGGATTTGATCAACATCATGTTTTAGAGATATACATCAGAGATTGATTTCCGGCACCTCTGCATTCAACAGCCAATTCACGTCAAGCCCCGCATAGATCGCCGTTTTCATCATCCCCGGCATCTGGCCGATGGTTTCACCGAGCAATTTCATGTCCTCATAAAATTCGATGTGCAGATCCGGGTGCAGCTTCCCCATCAGTTTAAGTAGTTTAAGCGTTCTCTTCACTACGTAGTCGCTCAGGGTATGGGAACGGTGTTTGGGCGCAGCGTTGATCTGCTGTACCAACCTCGGCAAACTATAATTGAGCATCAGGAAATTCAGGCTGATTTCACCGAACTTATCTTTGGTCGTTTTTACGTGGCGACTGATTCCGCCGCTCATCGCCCTCAGATCGAGCAGCAGATAACCCGGCGAATAGAAGTTGGGCACCACGTCAGTATCGATCCTGCCTTTAATCGCTTCGGCCAGTTCTTCCCGTCGGATTTCCACCGTGTCACCGCCTTCCAATAAGTCAAAACGAAGTTTACGCACCAAGTCCGGCTCCTTGGGCAACAGCCGAAAGAGCAGCTTGTCTTTTTCCTGATGCGTGAGATCGGAGATGGCAGCTTTGATCTCGGAATCCAATGAAACGCGGCGGACTTTGGGCATGAGCTACTATTTAAACTAGTAAGTAGGAGTGCGGTGCTTTTGTAGACAGGAGCAAGTATGACAGTCGACCGCTGTGCGATCTAACCTTGGTGGGAATAAGGTTAAACCCGTAACCCATCCTGGCACGCAGCGCCTGACTTCTATATCCTGATAACGAGTTAACGTAACAACCAAAGGCGATCCTGTTTCTGTTTTGTTACAGATTGCTTAAGATCTCCTGTTGCCGCTGCCCGAAGTTCAAGGCTTCCATCAGCGTCACACTCATCACATCTTCCAGGTTTCCGTAAGCGCGGTCATAGTCGATCTGGCTGCGACGAATCACTTCATGAGCCTCTTCCCGGCCGTAGACGTGCGTGATCTCACACTTTTCAGTTTCTCCCGGCAGTTGCTTGTACGTCAGGAAGTAGTGCTGTAGACGGCGGATGATGGAAGCGGGAAGTTGGGCAACGTCATCCCATTTACCGTACACCTCGTCATTTTCCAGTACGGCGATGATTTTATCGTCGGCCTCACCACCGTCCAACATTCGGAAACCACCGATGGGCCGGGCTTTTACGATGATATTTCCGTGGGTAACTTCTCTTTCGGTGAGCACACAAATATCCAGCGGATCGTCGTCGCCCACGATATCAGTACGGCCGGTTTGCTGCATACAATAGTCCGCCACCTCTTCCTTACAGTAGGTCTGGGGCACGAAACCGTAGAGCGCCGGCACGATATTGGAAAACTTTTGCGGCCGGTCAATTTTCAGATAGCCGGTCTTTTTGTCCACCTCATACTTTACCGTATCGGAGGGAATCACCTCGATGAAAGCCGCCACCGTTTCCGGGGCGCGGGAGCCGATCTCAATACCGTGCCAGGGATGCGACTTATAGCGTAGACCGATTAGTTTCCAGAGTTTATCGTAAGCATCTTGGCCCATCTTGTTCAATTATATTTCGGGATAAAAAGTTATTAACGCAAAGATCGGCCTTTTGGCTGCTTTTGGCTGCAACTCTGAGGAGTTAATTGTCTAATTGGTCGTTTTTAAACTAACAAACCCGCCCGGCTAGACGCCAGGTCGGACGGGGTAGCATAGCTCATGCAAAGCGAGACCTATCCATACCAACGACGATCAGCGAAGCTAAAGTAGCAATGTTTTTGAGTTAGGTCAATTCTCCTGCCAACAAACTTTCGGAGCAAAACCCCGGTTACAAAAACATGCCAATCAAAGACACCATCGAAAACCTCGGCCGCTCCGTTCACCACGAGTGGGACAAAATCGCTGACCGCCTTAACTGGGGCGTAGACAAGCCAGTCGTAGTAGCAAATTACAGCGGCTTCGGTCGCGCCAATCACCTGTTTCTTACCGGTCGGGTACTGCGCGATAAAGCCATTGGCCGCACCGAACGCGACGGCCTGCTGCAAAATGTAATCAATAACTTCAAGCGCTTCAATAGCCGGGAAATTCCCGGAGCGGAAGTCGAGATCAAATGGGCCGGGGAGATCTTTCACCGGACAACTGACGCAGAAGGTTACTTTAAGGTGTCGGCTGATTTTGACCGCAATTTAGTATTCCCGGAAAGCACTGGAATATGGCAACAAGCTGAGATAACGGTATTATCCACCCCCGACAACGGCCCGGTCGATCACCATACCTATGCTGATGTACTATTGCCTCAGGGAGGGGAGTTTGGCATCATCAGCGATATCGATGATACGGTATTGCAAACTGATGTGACCAGTCGTTTCAAGCTCAAGACCATGTGGCATACCATCTTGAAAAATGCCGGTAATCGCCGGGCTTTTGAACAGGTTGCCGATTTCTACCAAGCTCTTCACCGGGGCGCGGACAATGAGGGTGAAAACCCGATTTTCTACCTTTCCAATAGTCCTTGGAATCTCTACGACCTACTCACCGACTTCCTGAGTATCAACCAGCTTCCCAAGGGTCCGGTGCTTTTACGTGATTTTGGTCTTCCCTACGAAGACAAGCCCGAAGAATACCAGGGGCACAAAACCGAGATGCTGAGACAAATTCTACGGACCTACCCGGAAATGAAATTCATCTTACTGGGCGATAGTGGGGAACACGACACCGACATATACCTGGCCGCCGCAAGAGAATTTCCTGAGCAGATTCAGCAAATCTATATCCGTGACGTACAGCACGAGCGCCGCGCCCAGCGCATCGAAGCTTTAATTGAGAACAATTCGGATATTCCGGTAAAGCTGATCGGTAGCTACGTAGATGCAACGGCACACGGTAGAGAAAAGGGATACGTGGTTTAAGAGCATATTAGACGTCCCGGACAATGAGGAAACACAACATAGCCCGCTCTATTGAGCGATCTCATTTTTGTATTTGACCATTCAACCTTGACTATTCATATAATAGTTTCTCAATAGCTGTAATGTATGTTTCGGCATTTATATTTTCAGGGTTGAGCGCTAACGATTTTTCGAAATTGTTTTGTGATTTTTGGTATTGTCCCGCCTTGAAAAAAGCCTCTCCCAAACTATCGTACAAATTTGCGTTTTCAGGGTCTTCTGAAATCGCGAGTTGAAAAATTTTAATTGCTTCCTCATTCTTTTCATCGTAGAGGTAACTATAGCCAATATTATTCAGATAATCGGAAGTCGAGAAGTATTTGGCGGTATCTTTTTTTAATTCCTTGTATTTCTTGATCACTACTTCCGGATGATCGGTAAAATCAGATTCTAAAGATGACCAGAGGTTAATTTTTGGATAACGTATTAAATCATATTCAATTCTATTGTAGAGACTTATCCAATCATTCAGTCCTGCGTCGGAACTATTATTCATGATCAGTATCTGCCCGTATTGAGTGTCAGGACAAATCAAAATACCGCTTTGCGTACCGATTGATGTACCTGTTTTATAGTAATAGAAACCTTCTTTCTCGGCAGTTCCTACGTCCCAAAAGTACCCGGCCTCTTCGTCTTCATTTTTGTACAATGTACGGGTAGACTCCTTGATGAAGGAAGCATTACTTTCAAGTTGAAACTTCATGAATTTCGTTAGGTCCGGGAGGGTAGAAACGATCCCGAAAGCCCCTCCGGGTAAAGGGTTTTTATGAATAGCCGCCCGTTCCCTGTCATCATCGTAGCCTTTCGCAAGTAGACTTTCGTGTTGACTGTAGTTCTGCAAGTAACTATTCCTCATTCCCAGATCATCAAGAAAAGTGCGTAATAAGTCTGCGTAGGGCACGTCATATACCTTCTCGAGAATGTAGGCGACTATTTCTGCCCCTACGTTGTTGTAGTCATAAAAGGTCCCCGGAGAATGATCTAGCTCAACGATTTTGAGTTCCTCCAGAAAGTCACTCCTGTCGTAGTCGAATGCTTTGTTTTCGTAAATGCCCCTCCTGGTATCCGCATATACGCTATCAAGTCGAGGGGGTGTTTCAAAACCAAGCGTGTGGGTAAGCAGATTTCTAATCGTAACCGGTTTACCCGCAAATTCTAAGTTCTCGTAGTCTCCATCCAGGTATTTCCTGATGTCATCATCCAGAGTGATTTTCTTTTCCAATACGGCCCTGGCGGCTAATGAACCGACGAAAACTTTAGAGATCGAAGCTATTTCGTACAGAATATTATTATCCGGAGGGTTGTTTAAACTACTGTCTATCTCGCCGTAATAATGTTGATAAGCTTCCCCGCCCTGATAAACGGCGATAGCCAGCGAACTAACATTTCCTTTTTTCAGCGTATTTTCAGCGTACTGGTCGACCAAACTGGTCAATTCCGAGAATGTATCGTTCTTTTTTTCTTCCGGAGCACTGCATCCGAAGAGTATCAGTAGTAGGGCAACTACGATTGAAACCTTATGCATCCTAATGTTTCTTTCCATCAAGATGCGATCAATCGCTTTCACCCCTACCGAAGGGGGTGAGAATTTGTCAGGCTGTATTTCCCAACAACAAATAAACTGCGGCTCCCAGGGCCACCGCCACATTCATACTGGTGTTCTGGCCATACATTGGCAGGTGAACGGAAACATCACAAATATCCAGTAATTCCTGAGCAACGCCGGAGGCTTCGTTGCCAGCGATCAGATAAAGAGGGTGATCGCTGCTGATTGGAGGCAGGTCGAACTCCAGTAAAGATTGGCTTTCATCCGTAATTTCGAGCGCCATGAGGTAAGCTCCTTTGCCTTTTGCTTCTTTCAGCTCAGCCAGTAGGTCATCGGTTGACGACCAGGGAACCGTCCTCTCCGTAGAGCGAGCCGTCTTGGCAATCTTGCTGTGAGGTGGGCACGGACTTTTTCCGGACAGGATCAAACCGCTTAGTCCGGCGGCATCGGCCAATCTAAAAGCTGAACCTACGTTGCGCGGGTCTTGCCAGTCCGGGCAGACCAGGTGAATAGGGTTCTTTCTGAAACCGAAAGCGACTTCCCGGTGGGTCAGTTGTCTGATTGTCTGGAATTATTTACTCGAAATCAAGAAGGCTGATGTTGAAATAGAGCACGCTATTGGCGGGAATGTCCCCTACTTGTTGGTTACCGTAGCCGAGGCTGGACGGAATAAAGAGTTCGATGCGGCCACCTCTACCGATCAATGGCAACCCCAATTGCCAACCCCGGATGAGGCCGCCGAGCGGGCTGCGTAAAATCTGACTACCTTCTGTTTCGTCAAAAACGGTACCATCCAGCAACTCTCCACGGTAGCGAACTTCAACTATGTCGTTAATACTGGGCATTACCTCCCCACCGGGCTCGATGATATTGTAGTAAAGGCCACTGGCGGTAGCCGTAGCTTCCAGATTTATGGCTTCCAGATGGTCGCGAATGGCCTCACGGTCTTTTTCAAATTGGGTCTCTTCCTCACACCCGAAGGAAAAGAAAACGGCCGTTGAAACCAGTAAAAGAAGGAATAGCTTATGCACGGTAATAGTAATTTTGAACAAAGGTAACTTCTCTTCAAACGTTTTTCGGGCATAGAACGCTGTTTTTAGCCCCCCGCAATTGTAACTTGGCGAAGATAACCTTTAAACCGATCGTCCGAATGCGTTCCAGCTTCCCGCTAATTTCTTTGCTCGGCTATTTTTACGCTGCCTTTACTCGCCAGCCAAAGCCCAATCTGTTCACCAAGATCTTTGCTACCCCGTCCGACCTGGCGTCTAGCCGGGCGGGTTTGTTAGTCCAAAAAAAACTGTCACTGATCGTCCTTCTGGTCCTCGGACTTGTCAGCCACGATATTTCTACCCAAGGTACTCCACCAGCACCAGGGGACATCTTGCCTCACCAACTCGGAGAGACTTTCACACCCCACCACCTGCTCGTCGATTATTTCGAGGCCGTCGCAGAGGTAAGTGAGCGGGTACAACTTACCGAATACGGACGTACCAACGAAGACCGGCCGCTGCTCTTGGCTTTCGTTTCCACCCCCGAAAATCTCGCTAAGCTGGAAGACATCCGCTTAAACAACCTACGCCGCACCGGACTGGTGGCGGGCGACACTGACCCAAACCTGGACCTGAGCATCGTCTGGCTTTCCTACAGCGTACACGGTAATGAGGCCGGCGGTAGCGAAGCCAGTATGGGTGTCCTCTACGACCTGGCCGACCCGAATAACGCCCGGACCAGTGAATGGCTCAAAAACACGTTAGTGATCATCGATCCAAGTCTGAATCCCGACGGCTTCAACCGTTACAGCAACTGGTACCGCCAGATCGCCACCACCGAACTCTCCCCCGGCCTGAACGTGCGCGAACACCGCGAACCCTGGCCCGGCGGACGGGTAAATCACTACCTGTTCGATCTGAACCGCGACTGGGCCTGGCAAACCCAGGTGGAAAGTCGCCAGCGGATGAAAGTCTACCAGGAATGGATGCCGCACGTACACGCCGACGTACACGAGCAAGGACACACCAGCCCTTACTATTTTGCTCCGGCCGCCAAGCCGTTTCACGATTACATCACCGATTGGCAGGAAGAGTTCCAGACCGAAATCGGCAAGAACCACGCCCGCTATTTTGATCGCGAAGGCTGGCTTTACTTCACCCGGGAAAGTTTCGACCTTTTCTACCCCAGCTACGGTGATACTTACCCGACCTTTAATGGAGCCATCGGGATGACCTACGAGCAAGCCGGTCATGGTCGTAGCGGAAGGGCCATCGACCTGCCCACGGGTGACACCCTGACCCTGTCTGATCGAATAGCCCACCATCGCACCACCTCCCTGAGCACCGTAGAAACCGCCAGTAAAGAGAATGACCGGATGGTAGAAGAATTCGGTAAATACTGGAAAAACAGTGGCCAAAATGCGCCCGGAAAATACAAGACCTACGTGATCAGCGGCAATAATCCGCGCGGAAAACTACGGGCATTGACCGAGTTGCTGGACCGCAACGGCATCCGCTACCACCGGGCCACAAAGAGAGGCAGTTACGACCTTTTCAGCTACAGCGATGGTAAAATGATGAAATCTGGCACCCAGGCCGGGGATCTTGTAATCTCCGTTAATCAGCCCAAGGGGCTATTGACCCAGGTCCTCTTCGACCCGGATGCCAGACTGGAAGACAGCGTGACCTACGACATTACGGCCTGGTCTTTACCCCAAGCCTACGGACTGGAAACCTACGCCAGCGAAAGTAGTCTTAACCTCGGCGTTGAGGCATACAATTTCCCGACCTGGAATAACCCACTTGACGGTATTGACGCCAACAGCATCTACAGTTACGTCTTACCCTGGGAAGACCTGAGCAGTGCCCGATTCCTGGCCGCCGCGATACAAGCGGGCTTGCAGGTTCGTACTTCAGGAGCGGCAGGACAGTTCGGTGAGCGAAAATTCCCGGCTGGTAGTGTAGTTATCAACAAAGGTGACAACCGTAAAACGGCCGATTTTGCCAATACCGTAGCCCGTTTGGTAGCCGAGCACGAAGTGGATATCCTGCCGATCACAACAGGGTTCAGTACCTCCGGCTTTGATTTTGGCAGTTCCAATTACAATTTACAGGGAAGACCTCGCGTAGCTACCCTGGCCGGTCAACAGGTACGGGCCAACGAATTCGGCCAGATCTGGTATTATTTCGAACAGGACCTGGGTTACCCGATCAGCATCTACAATTTCGATGACCTGGGCCGTCTGGCCAACGATGACGTCGACGTACTCATCCTGCCGGAAGGCTATTTCAACTTCAGTGAAAGTCAACTTTCCAGCCTCCGCGACTGGGTACGTGGCGGCGGCAAACTCATTGCCATCGGCAGTGCCACCCGCGCCCTGGCCGGAGCAGAAGGATTTGGCCTGAAGTACAAAGAGAGCCCGGAAGAAGAAAGTGATCCCTTACAGGACTACGGTGGCGCAGAGCGCCGCTTCATCAGTAGTTACGTACCGGGAGCTATCGTCAGTACGGAACTGGACGATACTCACCCATTATCTTATGGCCTCGGCGACCGATATGCTTCACTGAAGACTAATTCCCTGGCCTACCAATACTTGAAAGATGGAGTAAATGCCGGACGGCTGCGCGAAGGTGCCTACACCAGCGGTTTCATGGGCCATCGGGCGCGTAAGCAACTGGCGGAAAGCCTTAGCTTCGGCGTGGAAAGTATGGGATCAGGTACGGTAATCTATCTGGTGGACAATCCACTGTTCCGGGGTTTTTGGCACAACGGCAAGGTACTGATGGCCAATGCTTTATTTCAGGTTGACTAGGGAATTTTGTTCAAGAATGGATTAAAAACGGATTATCAATTTCCCCAAAAATATCCCTCGTTCCCACTCTTATCAAACAACGCCCCAAACCGCGACGTTTCAGCGAAAATCGTTCAAATGGCCGCCCCCACCGATCTCCTGAAAAAGAGTCTCTATAAGATACTTTTGGTCCTGTCTGTTTTCACGCTACTCTATCTGGGAAAAGCCCTTTTAGTGCCGCTCGTTGTAGCGGCTCTGTTGGCGCTCATCCTCAACCCGCTGCACCAGTGGGCACTTGATCGGGGATGGAACTATACCGCTGCCACAAGCATGGCGATGTTTGTATTGCTGCTCTTTTTCGCCGGACTGTTCGTAGCCGTCGGTACCCAGGGGGCCAGATTCATTGAGGATCTCCCCCAGATCAAAGAACGGGTAATGAACAAATACTACGACCTCAAGGGCGATGTGCTTTCCATTGGCGGGAACAGTAGTCAGGAAGGAGAAAAGAAGGTTTCTGACGATAAAAACCAGTCTACAGACATCATTACCTCCAGCCGCGCGATGGACGCCATGACTAAAACGCTGGGCATCCTGGGCACCTTCGCCCTGATGCTCGTATACGTTGTGCTATTACTCTCGCAAAAAGAGAGGCTCCGTGAATTCGTGTTACGCCGTGCCCCAGATGAGCAACGTGGCCTCACCCATCAAACCCTGAATGAAAGTCGGGACGTGGCCCAAAAATACTTGCGGGGCAGACTGATACTGATCGCTATCCTTACCGTCCTCTATTCCATCGGCTTCATGATCGTAGGACTGGATTACGCCATAGTGATCGCCGTTCTGGCGGCTACGCTTTCCATTATTCCCTATATCGGTAACATCATCGGTGGCCTGATCGCACTTGCCCTCTCCCTCACGGGAGATGGTGGCAGTAGCACCCAGGTTATCGGCATCATCGTCACAATCAGTGTCGCCCAAACCTTAGAGTCATACATTCTCACCCCGTTGATAGTTGGCAAGGAAGTAAGTATCAACCCCTTAACCACCATTATTGCCGTTGTCGGTTTCAATATACTGTGGGGTCCGGTGGGTGCCATTGTCGCTATTCCAATCATCGCCATGTTTCGCATCGTTTGCTCCCACGTAGATGGGCTGCGCGATTATGCGTACTTGCTGGGTGATGATTAGATCATTTTGACTAACAAAGTAGCAAAGCTGGTTTGGCGTGAACATTTTTTTCGTCAAACGACGATCAGCGCAGCTAAAGTAGCAGTGTTTGTTACTACCTTGAGGCCAATAACCAGATAACTGACCACAGCTATGGAAACCCAAAATATACTCTATACCGCCTTAAAGCACAGTCACTCAGGCCTTCGCTGGATACTACTGATTTTGCTAATCCTGTCCATTTTCAAGGCTTTCAGTAAGCGCAAAGGTGGTAGCGTCTATCCAGGTAAAGACTCCCTGTTCCTGGCGACTTTCATCGTTACACACGTTCAGTTTCTGATTGGAATCATCCTCTACGTTTTTCTCTCCCCCTACGTCAGCTTCGAGGGTGGCATGGGTAATATCATGGGAGATAGCGTAATACGCTTCTTCACCGTTGAGCACATCGTGGGGATGTTCCTGGCCGTCATTTTGATCACCATGGGCCACGTGCGGGCCAAAAAACAAGCTGAACTCAATAAAGGCTGGAAGACCGTCGGCGTATACTACCTGCTGGGGCTTCTATTGATCCTGATTTCTATTCCGTGGCCGTTTAGAGGGTTAGGGACCGGCTGGTTTTAGAATCCTTAAAAAGACCAGGAGGCACAAGTTGGCACTATATCCTACCATTAGTTTCCCCGTGCTCTTGTGCCTTTCACCCTCCTACGATCTTCCCGATCAATTCATCATCCGCCAGATTAGGCAGGGTCACCTTCAGTCCCGGGCTGCGTTCCATTTCTCTTTTAATGGCGAACAAAGCCTCCTCGTTCCTGGCCCAGCTCCGGCGGGCGATCCCGTTATTGACGTCGAAGAATAGCATACTATCCAGTTTGCGCGCGGCGGCGGCAGAGCCATCCAAAAGCAGGCCGAAGCCGCCGTTCATCACCTCGCCCCAGCCAACGCCACCACCGTTGTGGATGGACACCCAGGTAGCTCCCCGAAAACTGTCTCCGATGACATTGTGTACGGCCATATCTGCGGTGAAGCGACTACCGTCGTAGATATTACTGGTTTCCCGGTAGGGGCTATCAGTACCACTCACGTCGTGGTGGTCACGGCCCAGTACGATCGGTGCGCTGATCTCTCCACTTGCGATCGCTGCGTTAAAAGCGGCGGCAATCTTACGACGGCCCTCAGCATCCGCGTAAAGAATTCTGGCCTGGGAGCCAACAACCAGCCGGTTGTCTTCAGCCGCCTCGATCCAGCGGAGATTGTCCAGTAGCTGACCTTGAATTTCGGATGGGGCCGTTTCCAGCATTTCCCGGATCACCCGGGCGGCAATGGAATCGGTCTTGCGCAAATCTTCCGCCGTTCCCGAAGCACAAACCCAGCGAAAGGGACCGAAACCGTAGTCGAAACACAAGGGTCCCAGAATATCCTGTACGTAGGAAGGGTAACGGAATTCCCGTTCTCCTTCTCCGGCGATGTCCGCACCGGCCCGGGAGGCCTCCAATAAAAAAGCATTGCCATAGTCGAAGAAGTAAGTACCGTTAGCCGTAGCCTTATTGACGGCCGCAGCGTGGCGGCGCAGACTATCGGTGACGTAAGTCTTAAAGCGCTCCGGATCAGCCGCCATCATGTCGTTGGCTTCTTCGAAGGATAGACCGACGGGATAGTAGCCGCCCGCGTGTGGATTGTGCAAAGATGTCTGGTCCGAACCCAGTGTAATGGCCAGTTGGTCCCGACCGGTCTTGTAATCGCATAAAGCTTCCCAGACGTCTACGACATTGCCAACGTAAGCGATGGATACTACTTCCTCTTGTTCCGTAGCCGTTTTAAGGCGGGCAAGCAGAGTGTCAGTATCATCAATCAGCTCATCCACCCAGCCCTGCTCGTGGCGTTTTCTGGCAGCGTGTGGGTTCACCTCGGCGCATACGGTAATACAACCGACAATATTTCCCGCCTTGGGTTGGGCACCGGACATACCTCCCAGACCGGCGGTCAGGAATATCTTACCTTCGGGTGCCACGCCTACCCGACGAAAGGCGTTCATCACCGTAATGGTAGTCCCGTGGACAATTCCCTGCGGGCCGATGTACATAAATGAGCCGGCCGTCATCTGGCCATACTGGCTCACGCCCAGGGCATTGAACTTCTCGTAGTCGTCCGGTTTTGAATAATTCGGTATCATCATCCCGTTGGTAACCACCACTCGGGGTGCATCAGGAGAAGAAGGGAATAAACCCATCGGATGGCCAGAATACAGGTGCAGTGTTTGCTCCTCCGTCATTTCGGCCAGGTACTGCATCGTCAGTAAATACTGGGCCCAATTCTGGAAAACAGCCCCGTTACCACCGTAGGTGATCAACTCGTGGGGGTGTTGGGCAACGGCCGGGTCCAGGTTGTTCTGAATCATCAGCATAATGGCTGCGGCGGCGGGGCTTTTGGCCGGATAGTCTTTAATAGACCGGGCGTGCATAGCGTAGTCCGGGCGAAAACGGTACATATAGATGCGGCCGTAGTCGCTTAGTTCCTGCATGAATTCCCGGCCCAGTTCCTCGTGCCAACTAGCGGGAAAATAACGTAAGGCGTTGCGCAAAGCCAACTTGGTTTCAGCGGCACTTAGAATATCCTTACGCTTTGGCGCGTGGCTGACGGATTCGTGGCGCGGGCCTGCCGGTGGGGGTAGTTCGTCAGGAATACCCCGGAGGATATTGTCCTTGAAATTCAACTGAACGTTAGTATTCTGTTCCATCAATCCAGGTTTTTGCGGGGCGCAAGCGACCCTGTTGATAAGTTATTTCACGGTAATCGTTGGTAGCGAAACCAATGAAGTCCGCCTTGGTACCGGCGGCCAGGTAGCCCAACTCTTTCTTCCGTAAGGCACGGGCTGCTCTTACCGTGATCCCGGCCAGTACTTCCGCATTGGATAGCTTTTCGTAGGTTGCCAGAATACTGGCCTGGGTCAGCAGATCTCCCATTGGGGCAGAGCCGGGATTGAAGTCGCTGGCAATGGCCAGGCAAGCACCGGCGTCCAGCAGCTTGCGGGCGGGAGTGAATTGCATACCCAGGCCTAAAGATGCCCCGGGCAGCGCTACGGCTACGGTATCGCTTTGGGCGAGAAGGGCAATTTCAGCCTCGCCGCTGGCTTCCAGATGATCGGCACTGGCGGCACCCAGCTCAACGGCCAGGGCGCTCCCTCCGGTGGTGAACTGATCGGCGTGAACGGCAAGTTGAAAACCCATTGACCTGGCCGCAGCCAGGTAAGGTCTTGCTACCGCAACGGGAAAGGTACTCTCCTCAATAAATATATCGATGCGGTTGGTGTAGGGAATGATGTTCGCCAGTAACTTTTCCCTCAACTCAGTCAGATAATCAGCATTGCTACCTTGATAGCCAGGAGGCACCACGTGAGCGGCCAGACAAGTCGGAATGACACCAACCCGCGACTGACGCTTCACTTCATTGATCGCCTTGATCATCCGCAACTCTTCCGTAACGGACAGACCGTAACCCGTCTTGATCTCGCAGGTAGTAGTACCCAAACGGGCCAAAGCATCCAGCCGAGTTAAAGTGGAAGTGATCAGTTCTTCGTCGCTTGCCGCGCGGGTGGCCCGCACGCTGTCCTTGATACCGCCACCGGCTTCGGCAATTTCCAAATAACTGCTGCCGGCGTTGCGTAAGGCAAAATCCCGGGCGCGACTGCCGCCGTACAGCAGGTGAGTATGGGCATCCACGAATCCGGGCATGGCCACCATCGGCACGGAAATTTCCTGGACGTGCAAGTCATTGCCGGCGTGATTGGTCCGTAAATTTTCAAAATCACCTACTTCAACCACCCTTCCGTCTGTGCTCAGGATACCGGCGTTGGAGATAATGGCCAGCTGTTCATCCTTTAACGCACCTCGTTCGGGCAGATCGCTCATGGTGAGCAGTTGAGCGAAAGGACCGGTCAGTTGCTTTTTCATGTTTAGAAATTATCGAATTGGGCAGACCATTCGGTGGCGTAAGGTTCCTGGTTTTCCTCCGCGGCTTGTTTTGCGGTGGCTGGCAAAGTAGCAGTGCTGATGAGAGCATGCGCGACCTCCATATCCGGCTGTAAGAAGCGATCTTCGGTCAGGTGCTCGATCTTTTCCCGTACTACGCGATAAACGGCGGAAAGAATTTTACTGGATTTGAGCGGAGCGTGAAAATCCATAGCCTGGGCCGCACTGAAGAGTTCGATGCCCAGAATTTTCTCCACGTTTTCTACCACCTGCAGGGCTTTTCGTCCGCTGATTGAGCCCATAGAGACATGATCTTCTTGTCCCAGGCTGGTAGGAATACTGTCCGCACTGGCCGGAAAACAGAGGCTTTTGTTCTCACTGGCAATGGCTGCGGCGGTGTACTGGGGAATCATGAAGCCGGAATTGGTACCGGCGTCTTTGATCAGTAATTTAGGAACGCCGGGAGTATCTCCGGTGAGGGCCAGGTAGCTACGCCGGTCGGAGATATTACCGATTTCTGCTGCCGCCAGCGTAGCGTAGTCGAGGGCCATAGCTAGTGGCTGACCGTGAAAATTGCCGCCACTGATGGTGTGGTCTTTGGTGAAGATCACCGGATTATCGGTCACTGAGTTCAGTTCGATTTCCAGCAATTCTTTCAGGTGGAGCCAGGCGGTACGGGAAGCTCCGTGTACCTGGGGAATGCAGCGCAACGAGTAAGGATCCTGCACCCTGGCACAATTGGCGTGGGAATGAAGTATTTCAGAATCTTTAAGCAAATTACTTATCGACGCGGCTACGTGGCGGTTACCGGGAAAGGGGCGTAGTTCGTGCAACTCCGGAGAAAATGGTTTGACGGAACCCAAAAGTCCCTCAATCATCATCGCACCGGTAATATCAGCATTGGCCAACAGGTTTTGCATTTTCTCTACTACCAGCACCGCGTGGGCGGCGATAAACTGGGTGCCGTTGATAAGCCCCAGTCCTTCTTTTGGGCCCAGTTTAATAGGCGCGTAGTCCTTTTTGTATTCCGCCATCAGGCTGGTGGACATGACGGTTCCGTCACAACTAAGCACATTGCCTTCTCCGATCAGCGGTAAAAACAGATGCGAGAGGGGTGCTAAGTCACCCGAAGCGCCCACGGAGCCTTGGCTTGGCACTACCGGAGTAATCCCATTATCCAAGAACCAGAGAATTTTTTCAATGGTCGAAAGACGAACGCCGGAATGGCCTTTGGCCAGAGCTTGTACCTTTAGCACCATCATCAGTTTGGTCAAAATGGGGCGGATCGGCTCCCCCATTCCTACGGCGTGACTTTTGAGCAGGTTCTCCTGCAACTTGCCGGTTTCCTCAGCGGATATTTTAGTGGTACAGAGCGGGCCGAAGCCGGTATTGATGCCATAAACGGCGGCCGGTTCGGCGGCGATCTGAGCAACAATTTCACTGCTGACGTTGATGGCTTCTTTAGTAGCGTCGGTCAGCACTCCGACCATTTCGCCGCGGGCAATGCTGAGCGCGATCCCCGCAGTCAGGTGATCTTGACCGTAATGAAAAACTTTGGTAGACATAGACGTGGTGGTTAGGCAGCGGCAAAGATAGTATTTCGCCAATAGCTTATTTCGAATTACTCAGCAGCTCACCCGGTCGGGTGATTTTTCCATTATAACGGCCGCTTACTTTTGGAAACGTCATCCAACCACTACACACCATGCCATTACTCGGTCCCCAAAGCGGCTACGATCTTGAAGCAGAATTAAGCCCACAATCTCTTCAGCAGTTCGTCTCACAACTTTTTGAGTCGGGCACATTGGAACAAACCTACCTACTTGATCCCGGCGGCGATCCCAGCCAACGACTCACCATTCTGATCGATCCGGAAGCAGAACGCGATTACAGTACCCATAATAACTGGCAACAACCTTTATTAAATGACGATCAGGTCGATGCGTTTTTGGTCAATACCAGACATGACGACGACCTTCCCGGTAAGCTCGTCATTGACATCAAGCTTATGGTTGCCATCCTGGCCGCTCCGTTGCAAAGCGATTTCAAACTTTCCGTAAATGTTTCTTTTCACTTAGAGGAGGACATCAGCACTCAATTATTGGAACTGGGTGCCCGAAGTTATCGTGCGGCCTACGAGGAGTGGCTCTTGTTGCCCATCGAGGATCGAATCAGCGAAAATGAGCCAACTTTTCATTGGGACCAGTATGTTTCGTTGGCGAATATCGAGTCCACTGATCCTGATACGGACCTGAACGCGCTGATCAATGCAATTGGCGACCTGCAGGCCAGAAGTTCGTGTAACCGTATTACAGACGAGAATGCCAAAGCCCTCTGCCTGGCGGAAGTAGACAGCAGGCCCGACAATTATTACTCCGATCAACTCCTGGCGGGCATCAACGCTCAGATTTACCAGGCCCTCAATGCCGCAGTGCGTGACGCGCAGCGTGGTCTGGGAAAATTTCTTGCTGCTAATGAGGATATTCTCCAAATAATCCAGATTGGTCGTATTGGCCTGAATGCCCTTCCCGGAGGTGCTCTTGGCCTTTACCTGAATACTCGCCAGAAGGCCGCATCCGGATTTTTCCAGGACCATGGCCGGGGAAACGCCCGCACCGGAGAAAGCTTACGGCCATTCAATTTCGATTTTGATGAGAACAGTGCTACTATTACTGATATCCCCGAATTTGTCGGCCTGGCCAGTTCACCGGGCTACTTCGATCGACTGATCCCCGACCTGATCGCCAAAATCCTGGCTAAGCTGAATATAGACTCCGGAGCAGTAGACGAGGAGACTGCAAGGGCAGGCTTATTAGGCGATGCCCTTCCAATTGTTATCGACAAGGACACCCCCGGACTGGAACTCCCGGCCAACCTGAAGATCAAACGTATCCGCGTTCGCACGAATGAAAAGAAATTCAGGCTGGAGGAAGACGGAGACAAAGAGAAAATGATGGCGTTGGAAATCAGAATGGATGTCAATGAAACAGCCGGAGATCGTCTGAAACTCGCCGGCAATAACCTGATGATCTACCTGGTACCTCACCTGGTCTTCGATACCGATGCTCAAACCACCGCACTACGTTGCTTCGTGCAAACTAACCTGAGAGTGGATTTTTTCAGTTCACTCTTTACCCTGGGCAACATTTTCGGACCATTCATCAGCGCCATAACGGCTCTGATTGGCAAAAAGAAGCAACTCAGCGAAGATATGGGCAGCCTCATTGGAAAACAGATTCCCGTTGCGGTTTATCCGCATAGACAACGCTGGGATCCACTGTACGATACCGGCCTGGGCTGGCTCTTCAGCCTTGACGAAGCAAAGGTTACCGGCGACTATGGAGAAGCCAGTCTTCATCTAACCGCTACTACCAGCGCGACCCAAAAATTCTTGCCCGTAACCGGAACGACACTCCGCAGTGCACTCCCTTATGACAATGAGGGCAATCTGACCTTCGATCAATTAGCTACCTCTACGACCGATCTTCTTTTCCGCACCCCCGGATCCGTCGAACCAACACTACTCCTGCCCGATCTACTTCCCCATTTCGATGACCAGGGGGATGAAGTCGACTTCGTTCAGCCCGTCGGCACCCAGGCAAATCCATATTTCAGCTTCCATCAGTATCCCTACGAGTCAGAGGCAGGCGATGAAGAAAACTTGTCTGACCGGGTGTGGCGCATACCATTAAACGCGTCATCAGGCGATCTCCATACCCGTCTGGCTTACGGTTGCATTCAGGCTCCGCTGATTTACTTCCCCACTTGTGCACTAACCGAAGACAGCCGGATTCAGTTACTCGGCATCTACAGCACCCAGGAATTTGAAGAATTTAAATTGACCGTTTACTGGGATGAGCGCGATCAGCTGATTGACGAAAAAGTAAGCGAATTACTCGCTCCTACCGGGATGGAAATCAATGAAGTGGACGCAGCGACGCTGGCGGGGCTAAAAGCCACGGCTAGCACCAGCGTAGATAATGGCAATGAACTACGAACCTTTTGGGAAAATATCGTGACGGAGGCTAAAAGTCGCCTGAGTAGTTATCCGGGAGAAGTACGCTTACAGCTAACTCCACTGGCTTTGGCAGATCTGATCACCCTCGGCTACGCCGCCTTTCCGGGCTATACTGCCGTGAGACAAAGCAGTGGAAAAGTATATTTCCGCAATGAACCCAATGACATCATCAGCGACAACCTGGAAGAACTCCCAGTCTGCCACCAACTGCATTTTAGTGAAGACCTGCTCACTCTGGAAGACAGCGACGCTTGACCTCTATCGTTGAGGCAACAACCAGCGATTTTCCTGCTGATCAATGATTCCACCTGCTTCAAGTACTACCCTATCAATGATCCGTAACCCCTTGATAGCCATAGCCGTAAAATCATCTACCCCATTATTGGCAAAACCTTGTCTGGTTCGATGAATATTGTAGCGATTGGATAGCTTTTTACCAAAGGCCGCTTCCACTCCGTCTCTGCCCAGCATAAAACCGATTAGTCCGCCCCAGGTGGCCGTAGGGTTATCTGAGTCCCAGCCCGCCAGGGCACCGATTTTGATCGTTTCCTTCAGTTCACCTTGCCCGTAAAAAAAAGAAACAAGACTGGCTGCGAAGTTGATCCCCGCGGCAAAGCAGGCATTACAGTACAATCCTCTGGAAGTCAGGTCATAGCCATCGGCTTGTTCCACCTGGTAGCGTTGATAGATGGAGTCACGGGTAATTTCCCAGCTAAGTCCACTCCGGTATGCACCCAGCACAAAGTCGTACATCTTGCGGGCATAAGCATCCGACGGTAGCTCGTCTTTCGCATTTTCTGCCAACCACATCATTTGCTCTCCTTTGCTGAGATTATCCGGTACGACTGCCGCCAGTGCAAACATCTTGACGTAAAAGCGCGATATCCACTCGCTGTTCTTTCGGGCAGTGGTTTGAATCGGCAGCTCCGCCATTTGCAGGGCCAGGTCAGGGCGGCCCGGGGCATAGAGTCCGAAGATTTCGGTGGTGAGCTGAGCGTCGATCATCTCATACTCTCTGTTGTTTATCGGATCACTCGTGGCCGGTGGCAACACGCCTTCCCACATCAGGTCGAAAGCGCGTTGGTTGGATACCCAGAGGTAGTTTTCTTCCTCGGCCCGTATGTGTTTGAGCCAGGCTGCGCTAATTTCTTCAGGGCTTAGTACGGTGGAATCAGCCGTCAGCAAGGCCTCCTGGTAAATATATTCGATGTCCGTATCGTCATCGGCTCCCCAAATACTGTCCGGCCCCAACAGAATGAAATCAATGGTAGGCGAAAGATTGCTCGGTAATCCTTCTCCCCAGATGCTGGGCTGGTCGGCTTTTCCCCAATCCTCACGGGTGTAAAAGTTGCCGGTTTTGATCTCACCGATGTCGCCGATCTTATCCATTTCGGTAATCAGCCCGGTCCAGTTTGCTACGCAGGTACCCAACCAGAACCCCTCCAGCTTATTGGCGTATTCGGCCCGATCAATGACAATCGAGTCCGTTAAATTATTCTGTGTCGTTTGCTTTTTATTACAGCTGCAAAGTAGCAGTGTCAGGATGCCAAGACTGAAGATAATTCGGCATCGAAGTTCCATCAGCCCTATTTTTCGGCGGCCAATACGCCATTGATCTCATAACGGCGGGCCAGGTCCATGACAACTACCACGAGTTCGATCGGCGCTTTTTCATCCGGGGCAATCAGCAGACTATAATTACTCCTGGCTTTACCAGATAAGCGGCTATCTAATCCTGCTTCGTCAATGCGGCGGCCATTGAAGAAAAAGCCATCACTCGAGATCCTTACTTTATCCAGATTACGATCACTGGGAGGTGTTTGGCTATTGGATCGGCTCGGCAGCTTCAGGTTCAGGGCGTTCGGAGCAACCACGGTGGAAGTAAGCATGAAGAAGATTAGCAATAGAAAAATGATGTCCGTCAGTGACGACATGCTGAATTCTGCGTTGACCTTGGCTCGTTTTTTGATCGGCATATTCTACTGCTTACGGTTTTAGGAAGTTGGTTGAGTGGCGATAATGGCCCGCATCTTCAATTTATTCGCGGCCTCCATTACTTTCTGTACCCGGCTGAACGGCACGCCCACCTCGGCAACGATGGTTACGGTAGCCTGTTCCTCCTCCTTCACCTGGGCCAGGGCATCACCCAGAGCACGGCCAACCTGGGATTCAGGGATGGTGATGTTGTTTAGCGTAACATCCGTTTCGTTATTCTCCAACTGCACGGTGATGTTCGTCGGAGCAACAGTCTGGGAGTCGGACTTCGGCAGTTCAAAGGGTTTGATCTGCACAAAATTCGAGGTCAGCATGAAGAAAATCAACAACAGGAAAATGATGTCCGTCAGTGACGACATATTGAATTCTGCATTGACTTTTGATCCGCGTTTGAGGCCCATGTTAGGTAATATTAGTCTGGTAGGAAGGAGTAGTCTGGTGGTCTGGCAGTAGAATAGTGCAGGTAAAACTGGCGACTATCATTGCCAGCTACTATCAGACTAAACCGTGGGTTCCTGAAGCAAATCCATAAACTCCGTCGTACTGCGCTCCATCTGGTAGACCACACGCTCAACGCGGGCCACCAGCAAGTTGTAGCCGATGAATGAAAGGATACCTATGAACAATCCGGCCGCCGTGGTGATCAGGGCCTGGTAGATACCACCGGCCAATACATCCGGGGTAATGTTCTGAGCGGTAGACATCTCATAGAAGGCCGCGATCATACCCGTTACCGTACCGAAGAAGCCGATCATCGGAGCGGCACCGGAGATGGAGGCCAGGGTGGAAAGGCCTTTCTCCAGTCGGAAGACTTCCAGGTTGCCAACATTTTCGATGGCTGCGTCGATATCACTTAGTGGTTTACCGATGCGGGCCAGTCCCTTATCGACCATCCGGGCAACCGGACTGTCGGTAGATTGGCACAGTGCACGGGCACTCACCAGGTTACCGGAACTTACGTGGGCGCGAATCTGGCTCATGAAACTCTCGTCCACATTACCCGCTTGCTTGATGGTATTGTAGCGCTCAAAGAAGATGTAGAGGCCCAGGATAAATAAAAAGGCCAGGATGATCACGATAGCGATACCCAAAGGACCACTGCCGAGCAGCACATCCAGTAGGTTCTGACTTTTCATTTCCGGATCTTCTCCGGCTTCCATTTCAACGGACTGAAAAAACAATAGCAAAGAATACGAGAACATGAATGGGTGTTTGTACGGGTGGTAAACGTCGTTCGAACGCCAAACCGATATATCACAGGGCGGTTTTTTACCCTCATTTACGGAACGGCAGTGTTGTGGATCGCTAAGGTATTAAAATTCGCCCGTTTGTCAGCTCGTCCGCCGAAACGGGCCGAAGGACCTGGTTCGTCGGCCGAGCGGACACAATTTTCTAGCTCACTCATAGGGAGAGTCGGACCGTTTGTCTGCTCAGCCGACGAGTCAGCTCCTGCGTCGCGCCTCGGCGGACGAGCTATTTGACCATCGCCCGGTGGGGAATTCCGTCTTCCAGGTACTCTTCCCCTACTCCAACGTAGCCCAGCTTGCCGTAGAAGCCCTGCAAATGGGCCTGGGCGCTAATCTTCACCGACTGAGCTCCGTAATTTGCTACCAACGAATGATCAGCTTCTCGCATCAACTCGTAGCCAATGGCTCGGCCACGCGCGGCCGGCGAAGTGACCACCCGGCCGATACTGGCGTAATCCGGATAGGAAAGCCCTTTGTCCAAAATGCGGGCGTAAGCGATTAACTGGCCATTTTCATAGCCCAGCAAATGAAGAGACTCCTGGTCTTTGCCATCAAGGTCTTGGTAGACACAGTCCTGCTCCACCACGAAAACCTCGGCTCGCAGGGCCAAAAGCTCGTAAAGTTCGGCGACCGTCAATTGCTGAAATGACTTAGTGGTCCAGTCTATCATGCCACCACGGTTTCCGTTTCGAGTTGGGTTCTTAACAGATCTTCCAGGGTCTCCCGTCGGCGGATAAGGCGGGCCTCACCATTTTCAATCAGCACCTCGGCGGGGCGGAAACGACTATTGTAATTGCTGGCCATCATCATACAGTAGGCCCCGGCGTTCTTGAAGGCCAATACGTCGCCCTCCCTAACCTCACTCAGTTGGCGATTGATCCCGAAAGTGTCCGTCTCGCAGATGTAGCCGACCACGGTGTAAATACGGGGTTTCCCCCCGGGATTACTCAAATTTTCGATGTGGTGGTAGGCATCGTAGAACATGGGCCGGATCAGGTGGTTCTGCCCGCTGTCCAGCCCTGCGAATACCGTGGCCGGAGTGGTTTTCACAACATTCACTTCCGCCAAAAAATGCCCAGCTTCACTGACCAGGAACTTACCCGGCTCGAAGATCAGGGCCAGATCCCGACCGTACTCAGCACAAAATTCATTGAACCGCTGACCCAATCGTTCGCCCAAATCTTCGATATCCGTGCTGACGCCCCCTGCTTTGTATGCTACTTTGAAGCCAGAACCCAGATCAACGTAATCCAGATGCGGAAAGTCCTGGGCGGTTCGCAGCAGAATCTCTACAGCCTGCAGGAAAACTTCTGCGTCCAGGATGTCGGAACCAGTATGCATGTGCAGTCCTTCGACCTTAAGGTTCAGCGCGTCCACCACCTTCAAGACGTGGGGGATCTGGTGAATACTGATGCCGAACTTGGAGTCGATGTGCCCCACGCTGATCTTACTGTTTCCGCCCGCCATAATGTGCGGATTGATCCGGATACAAACTGGTTTTTCCGGATAAGCCGCCCCGAATTGTTCCAGGATGGAGATGTTGTCTACGTTAATGCGCACACCTTTGGAAATCGCCATTTCAATCTCGGCGAAGGACACACAATTGGGGGTATAGATGATATCTTCGGGGGCAAATCCAGCCATCAGGCCGAGTTCCACCTCCTGGATAGAAACCGTGTCCAGTCCACTACCCCACTCTTTAAAAAGCCTGAGCACGTGCAGGTTCGTCAGGGCTTTACAAGCGTAGTTGATCCGCAGACGTTTGACCTCCTTAAAGGCAGCTGTCATCCGCTCGTACTGTCGTTTCATCACGCTGGCCTCGTAAACGTAAAGGGGAGCGCCATGGTCTTGAACGATTTGCAGGAGATTGGAGGAGGAAGAAGTCATTTTCGTCGGTATTTATAATGAAGGCGCGAATTTACGGGGTGACTAACAAAGTAGCAATGTTAATTAAGGGCCAACATCCGGTCTGCACCACCAGCTAAAACTGGCGAGTATCTCCGGCAGATGGTTTGGTGAACGTGACAACTCCTTATCTTTGCAAAAAACCAGCCCCTTGCGACCAACTATTTTAGCTTTACTACTATTGCTGTTTTCCTGTAATCCTGCCGATAAAGAGCAGGAAACACCCATGGCAGAACCCGACGTTCCCAACAGCCTACCCGAAGATTTCCGGAATTTCTACCAACAATTCCACGCCGACAGCCTCTACCAGATCGAGCATATCCAGTGGCCGCTGAGCGGGATGCCGGACCGGGCCATTCAGGAAGGAGAATCCTTCGCATTCACCAAAGATAATTGGAAAATGCAGCGTCCGGTTTTGGCTAGTAGTGGCTATCGTAGCCAATTTACGATGCTCACCGAGGATTTGGTCGTGGAAGAAATCATTAATCCATCAGACGGCACCGGTTTGCTAAGACGTTTCCTCAAAGACGGTGAGCAGTGGACGTTGATCTATTACCAGGGGGTACGGAAGTTGCAGTGATCTCAATTGAAGATGGCCTTGTTTAAAGTTAGGCTGTTCATAACTAGTCAATTAGGAACGCCGAATGCTTGCGATAAGCATCGCTGATTGTTGCAAGCCCCACAGACTGCCAATTACAAGCTGAAATATTAACTCCATATGTCCCGTATCCAAAAATCTACCATCGACTTCCTGCGTCAACTCGCCAAAAATAACGACCGGGAGTGGTTCAACGCTAATAAGCCGACTTATGAAAAAGCCCGGGAAAACGTAGCGGAATTTGCCCAGTCGCTGATGGACCGGATCAATCAAGACGACCTGCTGGAAACCCAAAATGGAAAGAAATCGCTGTTCCGCATCTACCGTGACGTTCGTTTCAGCAAGAATAAAGCCCCTTACAAAACTTCACTGAGCGGGCGGTTCCGACGGGAAGGTAAACTGCGACGCGGTGGCTATTACTATCACCTGGAACCCGGTGATTTCGTGATCGGCGGTGGCTTCTACGGCATGGAAAAACACGACCTGAAGCGGATGCGGCAGGAATTGGACCAGGACGGCGACACCCTGCGCGGTATCATGGCTGCCCCGGCATTTAAGGAACAGTTTGGGGTGATGCGTGGCGAACAACTTAAAACCGCTCCTCAAGGTTACCCCAAGGACCACGAGAATATTGATTTGCTGCGCTACAAGCAATTTTATGCTTTTCGCAACTTCACGGAGAAAGAGGTACTCAGCGCCGGGTTCCTGGATGAGGCTCATGCGGCAGTAGTGGCCCTGCGACCATTCTTTGATTATTTCACGGACGTACTGACAACGGATGCGAATGGGGAGTTGATGGTTTAATCAACGGCTCCGTATACTCGATGCAGAAAGCTTTATCACTACTTCTTCGGGCCAAACCGCAAGACATTATAATTCAATTCCCAATTTCAGCGAGCTACCGTAAATGCGACGGTTGAGTGGAGCATCGTTGATCAGGTTCAAGGTGTAGTATTCACCGCCTAATTCAACGAACAACCTAAAATTATGGCGTACCAGCCAGCGATAACCGACACCGAATTGTGCCGATAGGTTGATGTTCCTGAGCTCTTCCCTTAGTGTAGGGTCGATACTTGTCCGCTGAAGACCGGGTAAGGCATCCTTGGGGTTAGTCCTCACCTTGGTTTCACGGTAGATTACATAAGTAGGTGCGGCTACCGCCCTAAGATAAAGACGAGAAGAAAGATTGTAGTTAACGCTTAACGGTAAACCGTATCCATAGAAGCGATCAATGAATCTAAACGTGCTTTCTTCTCCGTTCGGGTCGGCACTGAAGTCAAGTGGAAATTCCTTACTTCTCATCCCCAATAACTGCAACTCGAACCCTAAACCCAGACTGAGTTGATCATTGATGTTATAGCGCGTCCCGATATAGTGAGCGGAACCGTAGAAACTCGAGCCGGATTCACCGAAAGATTCCGGAACGATATCCGGGGCCTCATCGGTTTCGATGAATTGCTGTCTGAGGATAGTGAGGCGGGAAGCATATTCGAACCGGAAAAAATTATCTTTCTGAGCACTGATATTGGTGATAAAAATAAGAAGTAATGGGATAGAAAGTAAGCGCATAGTGTTATGGTAGAGTTGATTGTCATTAATATAATATCTAGTCAACCGAATAAAGTACGCCTTAACAAACCTCAGGAGCCAGGTTTATTCCTTTTCAGTCATGTGCTGGAGAGCCCGCTACAACGTATCTCCGCCAGAATATCGGTGCACAAAAACGCTGAAGCGTTTATAATAAAATCCGCGCCAAGACAACTGCACGGCCTCAACAATTCTTGACAGCGAAAAGACAAGCTTCCAGCACCAAAAATCATTTGGGCCGAACTATCTTCGCGCAGCAACCAAGCCCCACTAATCTTGTTGCATTTGCCCAACCAAAATCTTAACGGTATGTCCGCGGTTACCCAACGTTTCGATCAATTTGTAAAACGCCATAACGGTCCGCGACCCGCTGACCAGGAGGCCATGCTAAAAATCATCGGCGCTGACTCTCTGGAGCAGCTGATCGACGAAACCGTCCCGGAGAATATTCGCATGGATGGAGAGCTCAACCTTCCCGAAGGAATGAGTGAATATTACTTCCTCCAGCACCTTAAAAAGATTGCCGGCAAAAACGACGTCTACCGTTCTTTTATCGGCACAGGCTACTACGGGACCATCACGCCCAGCGTGATCCTGCGCAACGTTTTTCAGAACCCCGGTTGGTACACCCAGTACACCCCTTACCAGGCAGAAATTGCTCAGGGCCGGCTGGAAGGACTACTGAATTACCAAACCATGGTCAGCGATCTCACCTCCCTGCCGATTGCTAATGCCAGTTTGCTCGACGAAGGAACCGCCGCCGCCGAGGCCATGACCATGTTCTTCGCCCAGCGCAACAAGCGTAATAAAGGTGAGGTGATCAATGAAATCCTGGTCAGTGATCAGGTATTTCCCCAGACCATCGATGTGCTCAGGACCCGTGCAGAACCTTTGGAAATCGAAATTAAGGTACTGCCCGTCACCGAATTCAAATTCGACAAGGATAAGACCTTCGCCTGCTTACTTCAATATCCTGCTGCCGACGGACAAGTGGCTGACTACCGACAAGTAGCCGAGCGTGCCAAAGAAGCTGGAGCCTTCGTGATCGCCGCCGCCGATCTCCTGGCCCTCACCCTCATCACTCCCCCCGGTGAGTGGGGTGCCGACGCAGCCGTTGGCAATACCCAGCGCTTTGGCGTACCGATGGGCTACGGTGGGCCACACGCTGCTTACTTCGCCTGTAAGGAAGATTTTAAACGGCAAATCCCCGGTCGCATCATCGGCGTTAGTCAGGATCGCCACGGCAATCGTGCCCTGCGCATGGCATTGCAAACCCGGGAACAACACATCCGCCGCGATAAGGCCACTTCCAACATCTGTACCGCACAGGCACTGCTGGCCAATATGGCCGGCTTTTACGCCGTCTACCACGGGGCGGAAGGTCTGACTGCCATCGCTACCCGCATCACCAGAATGACCACCTTAATGGCTGCTGCTCTGGTAGACGCCGGCTATGAGATCAGCCACCGCAATTTCTTCGACACCATTAATGTTAAGTTGCGCAAGCAGGACCGCGAACTGATCCGCGTACGCGCCCTTGATCACAAGATCAACCTTTTCTATCACAGCGATGGCATCCGCATTAGCCTGGATGAAACCGTGAGCCACGTAGACCTGCGCGCACTGGCCCGTATCTTCCGCGTCAGTGAGTACATGACCAATATGCTGGAGGGTGACGCCGAGGACGTGAGCATCGACGAAATCATCCCCGCCGAGCTCAAACGAGAAAGCGAGTTTCTCACCCACCCGAACTTTAGCCGTTACCGTACCGAAACGGAAATGATGCGCTACCTCAAACGGTTGGAGAACAAAGACCTGAGTCTTACCCACAGCATGATTCCTTTGGGCAGCTGCACCATGAAGCTCAATGCGGCTACCCAGTTACTACCCGTCAGCTGGCCGGAGTTTAGCAATCTTCACCCATTCTGTCCGGTAGAACAAGCTGCCGGTTACCGCCATATCTTCCTGAATCTGGAGCGTGACCTGGCCGAAATTACCGGTTTCACTGCTTGTAGCCTGCAACCTAATAGTGGCGCAGCGGGGGAATACGCGGGGCTGATGACGATCCGGGCCTACCATCGTGATCGTTTGGAAGCTCACCGTAACATCGCCCTCATCCCCGAGAGTGCCCACGGAACCAATCCCGCCAGTGCCGTTATGGCCGGCATGAAAGTAGTGGTGGTCAAAAGTGACGAATTGGGCAACATCGACATCGACGACCTAAAAGCCAAGGCCGAGGAAAACAGTGAAAACCTCGCTGCACTAATGATCACCTACCCCAGCACCTACGGGGTGTTTGAAGAAGGAGTGGTTAAAATCTGCCAGACCGTACATGACAATGGCGGACTCGTCTACATGGACGGGGCCAATATGAATGCCCAGGTTGGTCTCACCAGTCCCGGCCTCATCGGAGCCGACGTTTGTCATCTCAACCTGCACAAGACCTTCGCAATCCCTCACGGAGGTGGAGGCCCCGGCATGGGTCCAATCTGTGTCAACGACAAACTAGCGCCTTTCCTGCCTACCCATCCCCTGGTTTCTACTGGTGGTGAAAAGGGTACCAGAGCAGTGGCCTCCGCTCCTTGGGGCAGCGCCAGTATTCTGCTCATCAGCTACGCTTACATCAAAATGTTGGGCAGTAAAGGATTGACCGACGCTACCAAGATTGCCATCCTGAACGCCAATTACATCAAAGACCGCATCAAGGACAGCTACGACATCCTCTACACCGGCGAAAACAACCGCAGCGCCCATGAGCTGATCATCGATCTCCGCCCACTCAAAGCCGTCATCGGAGCCGAAGACCTTGCCAAGCGCCTCATCGACTATGGCTTCCACGCCCCTACTCTCTCCTGGCCGGTAGCCGGTACAGTAATGGTTGAACCCACCGAAAGTGAGAACAAGGAGGAACTGGACCGTTTCTGTGACGCTTTACTCAGCATCCGTGAAGAAGTGGACATGGTTGCCCGCGGTGAAATGGACGAAAAAGACAATGTGCTGTACAACGCCCCGCACACCCTCGCTGAAATCACGACCGATGAGTGGAACCATAGCTATTCGCGTAGCCAGGCTGCCTATCCACTGCCCTACCTGCGCGAAGGCTACAAGTTCTGGCCCAGTACCGGCCGGGTAGACAATGCTTACGGTGATCGGAATCTGGTCTGTACCTGCCCGCCGATCGAAGAATATATGTAGGAGGTGTATCGGCTAGCGACCTCCCGGTCGCCCTAGCTTTGAGACACGGATTTCTCTTCAGTATTGCGCGGATCGCCTATGTTGGCCGCTTCAACGAGTACTTCAGACCTGAGGTGCTCGACCCAATGTTTTTTAGACTAAAGCTTGTATCCTCGGATATTCGGGCTTGCCTATTTTGACTGACAACTCCGAGGAGCCTGCGACAACTCCGAGGACCGAAGGGACGATCAGCGCAGCTCATCACCGAAGCTAAAGCAGTAAAGTCTATAAGATAACTATGTTGTGTACTTCTCAACCACCAACACTGCTACTCTCGTCTGAGAGAGGTTCAGGAATTTACCGCCACTCCAAAATCACTAAGCAAACAGAGCAGCATAATAAGCAGCGTAATCAGGCCAGGTAGCGTAGTGGGGGCCCATGCCAGCTTATTCGTAGATGGCGATGGTCCATAAGGCTGCGTCAATCAATTCCTGCGGGCGACGATCTACCCGGAGTTTACTGAGTTGCTTCCTGTCTGACCTGTCCCGGTAGATGATCCGCTCACTCGTCAGCCGGGCAAATGTATAA
The DNA here is from genome assembly GCA_002591745.1 of Lewinellaceae bacterium SD302. Taxonomy (GTDB): domain Bacteria; phylum Bacteroidota; class Bacteroidia; order Chitinophagales; family Saprospiraceae; genus Neolewinella. The sequence continues at coordinate 167,161 of PDLQ01000005.1, read as the reverse complement.
TCGCCCCCGTGTTCGGCAGCCAACCAGGCAGCAATGGGATCCAGGTGACGCTCGCAGGCCAGGGGTAAGCTTGCCTGGTCGCAGTAGCCCTCTTCCGTTTTTTCAAACATTTCACTACGGGTTTCCAGGGTCAATGGAGACAGTCCATAAACTTTGAAATAGTGTAGCCACTCCCGGTAGAGTTGCTGGTTAGGATAGCCGGCAGCGGCCAGGTAGCCAACCGTCATGCCCAGTGCCGAAGCCGTTGGGTCGAGTCGGCAGACGTTTGTATTGGTAAAGGCCGAGCAAGGCAAGTGAGAATCGGCAGTCTTTAATTCTTCATCAACGTACTCCAGCCATTTGGGAATGATCGTGGCGGCGTATTCCGTAGCGTAGTAACGATCGAAGAGCATCAGTCCGTAAAGAATGGCGGCGTTATCCGCCGGGCGCATCAAATCATCTTCGGGCCGGCTGATGAGGTTTTTATAACGGGCTGCCCGCATTGCCCGGCCGAGGTAAGCACCAATCGATTGCCAGGCTTCCGCGTAGGCTTCATCATCGGTAAGTTCCTGGTACTGGCCGAGAATTATACCGGCGTGGGCGAGAAAAAAAGCTTCTTCTGACCACCGCCGCTTGCGTTTCCACTGCGGAAAGTTACGACTGTCCGCCACCCATTCGCTCAGCCACCGGAGGATGGGGATGATGTTAGCGCGTTGATCCGGTTCGGCGCGGGCTGCACGGTAAAGGGCCTGACTGGTGATACTGGCGAAATAGAGATTTTCTTCCGTCGGCTCGGCGATCAGGTATTCACGCAAATCATCGCGATTCATTTCACGGATCAGGAACTGATAGTCTTCGCGGCCGAGGCTATGGTTGCCCGCCACTATTTTGACCCCGATCGCATAAGCTACAAAACCCAGTCCCATCACTAAGGGCAGGATCGCCGCCCAGCGCTTGCGTTGCCAAACGACGTAAGCCAGGCCCAGGAAAACGAGGCCAGTCAGGACAATAGGAAGAATTCCGACAATTGACATGGTGGCAAGTTAGGGAAATCCTCAACAAGCTCTAACTTGCCGGCGAACAAGCGCCCTGGCTATTCGGGCCCAAAATCTGGTGGCTGCACCAGTTGATCTCATATTTCCAATCACCTGCCTAAAGTCAGTGCAGACGGTCAAAATGATAGCCCACCCGACTTTAGTCCGAAGACTGGCCAGTAACGAATTAAATAAAAAAGACATGCTCCAGCAATTCAACCCCGCCAATGCCGACCTTAAAGTATGGATCAACGGTAAACTTTATCATCGCGACGAAGCCAAGGTCAGTGTATTCGACAGTGTCGTTCAGGGAGGGGATGCCGTCTGGGAAGGCCTGCGGGTGTACAATGGAAAAGTCTTCAGTCTGGATGCTCACCTGGATCGCTTGTTTGACTCCGCTCACGCCCTGGCTTTTGCCGGCATTCCCAGTCGAACGGAAGTCAAATCCGCCATCACTGCTACTTTGTCAGCCAATAATATGACCGACGGGGTACACATTCGCCTCACCCTGACCAGGGGCAAAAAAATAACCAGTGGCATGGACCCCCGCCTGAACCAGGAAGGTTGCTCCCTCATTGTACTGGCCGAGCACAAACCACCGGTCTACCCCGAATCCATCACCCTGGCAACCAGCTCCATTCGTCGCAATGGACCGACGAACCTCGACAGTAAGATTCATCACAATAATCTATTGAACAATATCCTGGCCAAGATCGAAGCCAATCACGCCGGTGCTGATGCCGGGCTGATGCTGGACAAAGACGGCTACGTTTCGGAGGCCAACGGGGTGAACGTATTTATGATTCGCCGGGGCGTCGTTTACACCCCCTACGCCGATTATTGTCTGCCGGGTATCACCCGTGGGCTGGTACTACGCTTATGCCGAGAGAACGACATTCCCATTCACGAAGCTCGTCTGAGTCTCACCGAATTTTATACTGCCGACGAGGTGTTCACCACCGGCACCATGGGCGAATTGACGCGGGTAAACGCCATTGACGGTCGTGAGATTATATTAAAGGAGGAAGCGTTGCTTCCCCGAATCCAGTCTATTTTCCGGGCAATTACCGCAGAGTAAATACTCCCTATAGGTATTTATACCTATTTGATTACAGAAAGTACGTGTTCTTGCCGTCCGCGTTTCTCTGAGCGTAACGATTGGGGTAATTTAATGGGGAGAACGGGTAAATATCCGTTTTCACGAAACCCATATTCTAAACCTCAACCCATACTATTATGGAAGGATACATTGGAGAGATCAGACTCTTCGGCGGTAATTTCGCGCCCCGCGCCTGGGCCTTTTGCGAAGGCCAGCTACTGCCAATTTCTCAAAATACGGCACTATTTTCAATTCTGGGCACCTTCTATGGTGGTGACGGCAGAACCACTTTTGGCCTTCCGGATATGCGCAGCAGAGCAGTTATGGGTGTCGGGAACGGACCAGGTCTGTCCCCCGTGCAAATTAACCAGCAGACCGGGGTAGAAGAGCACTCACTGGATGCCAACACCATGCCCAGCCATTCTCATATGGTAACTTTTGGTGGCACGGCCAAAATGCCGGTCAACGCCAACGAGGCCAACGACGCTGACGATCCTTCCGATGCTTACTTTCAGGCTCAGAGTGACGATTTTTACTCTGAATCGCCGAACTCCATGTCTAGCCCACTGAAGAGCAACCTGACGGTACAGGTAAACAACAATGGCGGTGGTGTGCCATTCACCAACCAGCAACCGTACATGGCTATGCGCTACATTATTTGCCTGCAAGGACTGTACCCCTCACGTAGCTAATCACCTAACTAAAAAGAATAATCATGGAACCAACATTAGCTGAAATTCGGCTTTTCGCCGGTAATTTTGCTCCACGTGGCTGGGCACTTTGCCACGGACAGCTCTTACCAATTAATCAAAATCAATCTCTTTATTCACTGCTTGGCACCATATACGGAGGTGACGGCAGAACCACCTTTGCCTTGCCAGACCTGCGTAGTCGTGTACCCATTGGTGCCGGTCGTGGTCCGGGGCTGAGTGATCATACTCAGGGTGCCAAAGGCGGTACCGAGAACAATACTTTGGTTACGCAAAATCTTCCTCCGCATAATCACGCAGTTACGGTGGGTGACGTTTTTACCCTTCCGGTAGGCTCAACCTCCGATACGGACTCGCCCACTGATGCCTATCCAGGCCAGACCAGCGGCACGAATGCCTACAGCCAGGCTGCCCCGGACGCTACTATGGCAGCAATGGATACTCAGCTGACCGCAGAATTACAGCACACCGGTGCCGGTATTGCATTCAGCAACATTCAACCGAGTCTGGGACTCAATTACATCATCGCTTTGCAGGGACTATTCCCTAGCCGTAGCTAAAAACATATTTACAATGGACGAAGGAATGATCGGAGAAATCAGACTGTTCGGCGGCAATTTTGCACCCCGTAACTGGGCACTTTGCAATGGCGCGCTGCTGGCGATCTCCTCAAACGACGCATTATTTTCAATTCTCGGAACGATCTACGGGGGTGACGGCAGGACAACCTTTGCCTTACCCGATCTTCGGGGACGGGTGGCCGTACAAGCTGGGCATGGGCCCGGTTTGAGCGACATCCGCTTGGGCCAAAAATTTGGTGCGGAAGATAACTACCTTAACCAAACCAACCTGCCGAGCCACAACCACACGGCAGTAGTCACCGGCGACCTGAAAATCCAGGCCAGTGCCGAGGAAGGCACCGTTGAACTGCCTATGGGCGCTCACCCGGCTTCAACGGGTAATGACTTTTACGCCAGTTCTGCCAGCCCCGGCGAGTTCCTCGGGTCAATCAATCTTACTGGTGTTCCGGTCAACTCTTCCCCTACCGGAAATAGCCGTCAGTTGAACAATATGATGCCCTCACGTGGGATGAACTACATTATTTGCATGTATGGAACTTATCCGTCACGCAGCTAAGTAAACCCAGTACTAAGGCCGCCGTCGGTTATTAACCGTCGGCGGCTTTCTTTTTCCCATACCACCTGTCGATTACTTACTCAAGAAATGAACTAATTACAATAACTAAATCTCTACTTCGCTATGATCGACTTCTACAGAATTACCTTGTCTTTTTTACTGACACTCTCTGCCGTGTCATTAGCAGGGCAGACCGTCTTCTTCCAGGAAGACTTTGAAACCGACGGCACGGGTACTCGCTATGTGGCGGACGGGCAATTCATCGATGCCGATGGATCCTCAGAAGACTTTTTCGGACGCATAGAAAACGTTGCGGGCGTACTCACTTACCGGGGCTGCGTTGATGACCCAATCGACATTACAAATGCCTTCACTGGCCAGAGCGGTAATTTCTTCATGGCCGGCGAAGACATGAATGATACCGGTGGTTGCGGTGCCCCCAATAGCTCAACCCCTGTCAGAAGCGTTAATTTTACGGATATTAACACCAGCGGAGCATCTACGATTACCTGTAAAATACTCGTGGCAAATGGTGCAAGTAATGGATGTGGAACGAGTGCTGCCCGCTGGGATCAGGGAGAAGGACTCAAAGTCACCTTTTCCGTAGACAACGGTCCATTTAATGAAGGGCTATGCTTCGCTCCTGACCTGGAATGTAACGTGCCCGGAGATTTAACTAATGAACCCCTTCACCTCGACCTTAATTGTGATGGTGATGGCGAAGACGGGTTTCTCTCTAATACTTTCACGGAGTATAGCTTCATCATCCCAGCCGGTGGTTCGGAACTCGATCTTTCCGTTTCAATCAACGCCGATGCCGGAGACGAAGAAATCGCTTTTGACAACATTCGTCTGGAAGCCATAACTCCTCCCCTTCCAGTTGAACTGGCAGATTTTAACCTGACACCAACCAGGAAAAGCGTTGTTCTTAATTGGACAACCCTCACCGAAACAGAGAACGATTACTTTTCCATTGAATACAGTACGGACGGCCTGGATTTTCGTGAGATAAACCAGGTAAAAGGAGCAGGTGATAGTCGCCGACCAATTAATTATAGCTGGGAGCATAATAATGTCGTAGGCAAAACGAATTATTATCGCTTGCGGCAGGTAGATTTCGATGGTTCTTTTGCCTACAGCAAAGTCCGGTCGGTTAGTATGACTGACAAAGTAGCAAGGTTGGTTGAGGTCAGTCCCAATCCATTCTCCAATAGTCTGGCGATCAGGCTTACCGGTGCCGCTTCTGTAAATGAGTCAACTCCCGTACAGCTTTTCAATTCCATCGGTAGATTGGTAGCCAGCGACTTGATCCCTTCCGGGACTGATTTATTCAACTGGTCTCTAGCCGAGGAAGCATCCTGGTTACCGGCCGGTGTATACCTCCTTAGAATCGGAACGGGCGAGCAGGCGGTGACAAAACGAGTGGTGAGGTACTAACCAAAAGGATCACCTAAACTCCCAAGGTGCGAGTACTTTTGTTAAGCACGTTCAGCCTAATGCCGAGCGCAGTGTATTCCTTTGCGTGTACCAATCAACATTGGCACATTAAGGCGCACTGTGCTCGGTAAATCGTACTTAGCTGAGCTTAATGAAAGTCTTAATGTACTTAATGGTAAGCTTTGTGTCCCTTGGTGTTCTTGTCGTTTCTAATCTACCTTTAGGCCATGAAACAGATCACCTTCACCCACCCGCACAAACAAAAACACTTCGATTTTTTCCGGGCCATGGACCAGCCACATTTCGGTATTACCGCCAATGTGGACATCACTGACTTCCTTCAATTAGTTCGCGAACGGGCCGATCTCCGATTTACGCCCTGTATCGTTTATCTAATTGCCCGGGCAGCCCAGGAGATAGCCGTTTTCAGGTGGCGCATTCGGGGAGAACAAGTGGTGGAGCACGAAATGGTGCGCCCAAGTTTTGCCGTACCGACCGCAGCGGGGGCTTTCAGCTTCTGCACCGTAAATTATTATGAAGATCCCTTCAAGTTTCACAAGGAAACGGAGGAGCGGATGGAATTGATGAAGACCCAACCCAGTTTCGAGGATGAGGAAGGGGCTGACGACTATCTCTTTTTAAGCACTTTTCCCTGGGCCAGTTTCACCAATGTTAAACACGCCATGAACTATCGGCCCGAACCAGATAGCGTGCCCCGTATTGTTTGGGGGAAATATTTCAACCAGGGTGATAAAGTGATGATGCCTTTAGCGGTCCAAGCTCACCACGCAGTAGTGGATGGTAGTGATTTGGGAGCTTACTACCGAAAAATCCAGCAGCTATTGAAAAAAAGTTCAAAAATATTCGCCCTGAAATGAAAATTTGATATTTGCTAAATATTTGGCCTCGGGGGCAGCGGACACAACTTCGGTTATGCCACACGACTTTGATCAGACGATCGTTCGGCTTTTGATTAACTTGCCCTATCTGCCGGTCATTTGCCTTGCTACTTTGCTAGCCACTAAACTTTGAAAATCAACAGAATAGACCATACTTTTGCCCTCACATTTTGCGTTAGTGTACTAGTTACACTTAGTTAGCTTATCTAAACTCACAAAATACACGCAACTATGATTACCAAGAAGTATAACAAAACGAAGGGTAACTGCAAGGTTACTTTCTCCCTGACCAAAGAGCAGGTTGGTGACAAGCGCGATGTACGCGTATTGGCTGACTTCAACGACTGGAGCTGGATCGACGGCGTACAGTTGAAAAACGGTAAAGGTGGCAAGTACAGCGGTTCTGTAGAACTACCTGCTCAGGCCGCTCACTACCAGTTCCGCTATCTCGTAGACGGACAGCAATGGATGAACGACCCTGATTCAGAAGGCTATCAGCCCAACGTTCACGGCACGACTAACTGCATCTTTGAACTGGAAGGCCTGCCTGCTCCGGTAAAAAAAGCAGCCAAGAAACCAGCGGCAAAAAAAGCTGTAGCAAAAAAAGCCCCGGCCAAGAAAGCCGCTCCGAAAAAAGCTGCTAAAGCCACTACCGCTAAGGCAGATGACCTGAAACGCATCGAAGGCATCGGGCCGAAAATTGCCGGACTGCTCAACGACGCTGGCATCACTACTTTCGCCGGACTCGGCAAAGCTTCTACCAAGAAGCTGAAAGACGTCCTGGAAGCCGCCGGCCCCCGTTTCCGTCTGGCCAAGCCAGATACCTGGAAGCAGCAAGCTAAACTGGCCGCAGCTGGTAAAGATACCGAGCTGAAAAAACTGCAAGACGAACTGAAAGGTGGTGTGAAGAAATAATCTTCGCCGCCGTGGCCGAACAAAGCGTTCGGCTGCCGCTTATAAAAAGGAGATAAGCTTACAAGCTTGTCTCCTTTTTTGTTATACTTGATTTTCTACCAGACCAACAACCATGACCACCAATCTTACCGTACAGCACAGCCTTCTTACCGATTACGACATTAACCTGTTTCGCTCCGGTAAGCATTTTCGTATTTATGACAAACTCGGCAGTCAGGTAATTGAGGTCAATGGCGTAAAGGGCGTCTACTTTGCCGTATGGGCACCCAGTGCTAAAAAGGTGGCCGTAATGGGTGATTTCAATAATTGGAACCGGACGACCAACGAACTCTTCCCGCGTTGGGATAGTAGCGGCATCTGGGAAGGTTTTGTACCCGAACTGGACAATGGCACGGTTTACAAATATGCCATCGACGCGCCGGATGGCCGTCAACTGGAAAAAGGCGACCCCTTCGCCCGCCTCTGGGAAACACCTCCCAAGACCGCCAGCATCGTCTGGAATACCTGGTACGAGTGGGAAGATAAAGATTGGATGGAAAAGCGCAACAAGCATAATTCGCTTGATGCCCCATTTAGTGTATATGAGATCCACCTGGGTTCCTGGAAAAAAGAAAATGGCCACGAAAGCCTGAGTTATAAGCAACTGGCCACCGAATTGGTAGACTATGTTCGGGATATGGGCTTTACGCACGTGGAGTTTCTGCCCGTGATGGAGCACCCCTACTTTCCGAGTTGGGGCTACCAGACGACGGGATACTTTGCGCCCTCCAGCCGGTTCGGCGGTCCGCAGGAAATGATGGCTCTGGTGGATGCCCTCCACCAAGCCGATATCGGAGTGATCCTGGATTGGGTGCCTTCCCATTTCCCAAATGATGCTCACGGATTGGCGGACTTCGACGGTACCCACCTTTACGATCACGAAGACCCACGCAAGGGCTTCCACCCCGACTGGAAGAGCGCCATTTTCAACTATGGCCGCAACGAGGTGCGTTCTTTCCTGATTTCTAACGCTCTGTTTTGGCTGGACCGCTACCACGCTGACGGCCTGCGGGTGGACGCAGTGGCCAGTATGCTCTACCTCGATTACAGTCGTAAGGAAGGAGAATGGATTCCCAACGAACACGGTGGGAACGAAAACCTGGAAGCCATATCCTTCTTGCGTGAATTTAATCAGGCCGTTTACGGCGAATACCCCGATACGGTAACCATTGCCGAGGAATCAACTTCCTGGTCGGGGGTCAGCCGCCCGGTTTATACCGGTGGACTCGGCTTCGGCATGAAATGGATGATGGGCTGGATGCACGACACCCTCGGATACTTTAAGCACGATCCCATTCACCGCAGCTACCACCACGGAGAGATTACTTTCTCGATGATCTATGCCTTCAGCGAAAACTTTATGTTACCGCTCAGCCACGATGAAGTGGTTCACGGCAAAGGACCGATCCTCGATCGAATGCCTGGTGACGAGTGGCAACGCTTCGCCAATATGCGCGCACTGTACGGTTATATGTTTACTCACCCCGGCACCAATCTCTTGTTCATGGGCGACGAATTCGGCCAGACCACCGAGTGGAGTATCGATCGTGGGATCGACTGGAAACTGACCAAATACAGTCCCCACAAAGGTTTACAGGCCTGGGTAAAGGCACTCAACAAGTTCTACCGCAACAGTACCGCCCTGTACGAGAAACAATTCGATCAGAAAGGTTTTGAATGGATCGACCACGGCGACCACACCAACAGTACCCTTTCTTATCTGCGTAAAGGAAAAGACGAAGACGACTTCCTGGTGGTGATCAATAACTTCACTCCGGCGGTGCGGGCGGATTATCGCATTGGCGTCCCGACAGCCGGCACCTATCGCTGCGTTCTAAATAGTGACGATAGCGAATTTGGCGGCACCGGAAATTACGAGATCAAAGAGATCAAAAGTTCTGAAGGTGAATGGAACGGACGGGCCCAGCACCTGGAGTTGAGTTTACCGCCTCTGGGAACGATTGTACTCAAATTAAAAGATTAAGATGATGTAAATAGGATTGAAGCCTGAGGGTTTATCCCTCTGCTTCAATCCCATTTATCATTTTCCTGCAATGCCTACCCTTTAACCGGTGGCATGGCGGGCCGAACCTCTACCTTACTTGGCAGTGTACGAGCGGGCATCTTGATTAAGTCGACCACCATTTGTCCAATGTCTTCGCTTTGGATTTTCCAGGCATCTTTTTCGTCGGGTTGGTTACCATTGAAATGGGTTGCGACTGAGCCCGGCATAATAGTGGAGACTTTCACGCCGTATTGACGTACATCCATCATTACGGCCTGGGTGAATCCGACCAGCCCAAATTTACTGGCATTATAGGCCGAGCCTTTGGCAAAGAAATTAGTACCGGCCAGTGAAGCAATGGTGAGGAGGTAGCCCTCCGTTTTCTTAAGGTCTTCCAAGCCCGCTTTTACTGTATTAAAGACCCCGGTAAGATTGATATCAATAGTCTGCTGCCACTGTTCGGCCGTCAGTTCTTCAATGGGAGCGAAATGTCCCACACCTGCGTTAGCGATCACGTAATCCACCGGCCCGAAATGCTCGTTAGCCACTGCGACGGCTTTCGCTTGAGCGTCGATTTCACGCACATCGGCTTCAACACCAACCACTTTTCCGGGATGGCCTTTACCGTTTAATTCATTAGCGGCTTTATCCGCAGATTGCTTATTACGGCTGGTGATGACTACGTTCACCCCCTCCTTAATCAGAGATTCCGCAACGCCGTAACCGATTCCTTTACTGCCGCCAGTTACGTAAGCGACTTTATTTTTCAATGTTTTCATATCCCTAGAACGGGAATCACCCCCACGGGGTTTATAAGATTTTCGGCTATGCCTCACATTTGGATGGCCTTCGGCCTATTGGATGTCGCTGCGCGACTCTTAGACGCTCGTCCCCCACTTTCAAGAGGCTTTTATCAAAAAATAAAGCTTCCAACTTAGCCTGTAAAGCACTACCAAAAGATCGCTCCAGCGATCGTCCAAAAGGGCTTTGCCCGTCCAAAAGCGAAGCGTCCAAAAGACCGAAGGTCGTCTATATCTGATCTAGCAAAAAGCGCGCTAACTCCAGGCTATTGATCGTCACCTTACCTTCTACCTCATTGATGTCTACCAGACCGGAACTCAAGTGTTCTTTGGTGCAGCCTACGCTGATCCCCTGGTGACTGGCCTTGAGGTAATACTGCTTGCGCATGGCGCGGCGGTCGATTCGAAAGCCATCTTCGAGCGGAACGCTTTCTTCTTTCAGGTAAGTCCGTAATGGAGTGTCATTGCCGTAAAAGTGCTCATCGAAATTCTTGACCTGAATAGTCTGCTGGGGGCTTTTGGCGGCGTACTGAATGAGGGCCCGTTTGAAGTCGCTCTCCTCCATGGCGTTACCGGTTTCCTTGTCCATTGGCATGGGCAGGCTATCCACGGCATCGAGGAAAGTGTGGGTCAGTTCAGTGCTGCTCTCTCCATTTTGCAGGCCGACCCAGTCTTGAAAGTACTGACTGATCTTGCTTTGGCTGCTGGAGTGGCGAATGAGTTGTACGTTACGGCCCGGCCCGTTGAGGATCCGGCAGGCCATGGCCAGGTGGTTGACATCCAGGAAAGTCGTAGTATCCAGTTCAAACCCTTTATCATCGGAACGCTGCTGAAAGACGAGGCCGGATTTATCCCTGATCAGGAACATTCCCAGTAGTCGCTGCTCGTCGATCGTATAATCTGCGTAAAGCAGGTAACCGCCCTTGGCTCCAATCACGCCGGTAAGCGCCAGTTGCAGCGCCCGCATGGTTTCCTGGCTGAACTTCACGAAGGCATCCCTACCCTGCCCGTCTTCCAGCCAGACCTGATAATGACCGGGAAACAGGCTCTCGTCCGGTGCAGCCAGATAGCCCTGCATCAGATCGGGTTTACGTTCAAACATCTGGTCCAGACCGGCTACCAGTTCTACGGCATTATCGTCACTGGTCAGCAACTCATTACTCAGGCGAAGGCGAGCGTCCCTTTCCTCTGGGTTCTTGTGCAGTTCGTGGACGATGAGACGGTGGAGGATGAGTTCGTTCATAGGGAATGATATAATGAGGCAATGATTTAATGATAAAGTTTGAACCGTCGTTCAACGATGGAATGATCGCCTCATTAGATCATTTCATCATCAACTTATTCAATCATTGATTTTACCGTTCGTTGATCGCCATCGCCATCGCCTCCAACATCTCTCTGCGAGCGGCAGCGTCGGCGTATTCTTCGAAGCCGGCTTTGGGCAGAATAGAAAGTTTCAGCTCATATGGCGGTCCGGAGACTACGCGCAAGATACGGTTGTCGGAAAGGAATTGGGCAGCTTTGCCGTGCACCGTAGCTTTTTCGGCCGGGCTGGCCTCTTCAACTTGCTTGATGACTTTGTTAGAGCGTGCTCCGTCCGTCATCTCTACGGCCAGGTCGGCAGACCAACGAGGGTTCTCCAGCCGATAGACACAGGCAGATACGGTGCTGCCCGGGGAGCTGGAAATACTGGTGTTTTCAGCATCTTCTCCGGCGATGATCTCAATCAATTTTTCGTCGGAAATGAAGGTGCAGCCGGCAGTACGGGGCACGGCATCGGCGTCAACCTGGTAATTGGGGTCGATCTTTCCTTCTTTGGCTAACGCAGTAGCAGTGTCTTCAGCCATCGATTCCGAGGCAGCCTCGCTATCGGACGATTGGCAGGCAAAAAGAGAAAAGAAAAGTAAAAGGGTGATGAAACGCATAGTTATATATTTATAAGTCTCCCGGTGGAGGACCTCCGATCCGACCTACTCGTAAAAGCGGCATGGTCGGACCGCAGGTCCTCCCCCAGGAGTTTTTGCCTTTGGATTACTAGCCATTCGCTATAGGGTTGGATGAGTTTTGCCGTCCCGATTCAGTTCAGGACCAGTAAAGTTCAACCAACGTTTCCTCAGCAACATTGCTACTTTGCTAGTCTAAAAATTGACCGCAAAGATAGTCAACCCGACCAGCTAATCGGACTAAGGCTCAACGTTTTTGATTTCCAGGTATTCCCGTACCCGTTCCCGCCACAATTCATAGCCATCCGCATTCAGGTGTAAGCCGTCTTCACGAAACAACTCTGGCCTCGTTTCGTCATTTTCAGTCAGGAAAATATCGCGGGTGGGAATGTAGGTCACGTAATCGCGGGTGGCGGCGTAATCTGCCATCATTTTATTGGCAGCATCCCATTCAGCGACCAGATTCTTGCGGAGCGGCGACTGGGTGATCTCCAGCAGATAGACCGGGGCCTCGGGATGTAGTTTACGGCTGGTTTTGACGATATAATGGATAAGCTTACGCATCTCGGCGGGCGACTTATCATTTTCATTACCATAGATATCGTTGGCAAAAAACAGGGCTAGTGCACGGTAATCCACCGGGGCCAACACCCGCCTGGCGTAAAAGGCACCGTCGTGCAGGGTGGAGCCACCAAAACCACGATTGATCACTTCGGCCGGAGCCATATCTTCGGCCAGCGTCGACCACAGACGGAAACTCGACGAGCCATAGAAAAGAATCGGATCTTCCGGTAAGCCCACTTGGTTTTGTGCATCGAAGGTCGCAATTTCTTCATCCCAGCGTTCCTGAATTTGCTGAACGTCATACTTTTTATAAGGTGCCGGATTACAGGCCAGAAAAAAGAGCATGAAAAATCCGTAGAGTGGAAGACGACGAAGCATGGATCGGTTGTTTTAGGATACGACTAGGAATGAACCCATTCAAAAAGTGAAAGATAAAAATTCTGCTCAATGTTCTTCAGGACAACTCCACTGTATTTGTTATTACTCGCCACATTACTCACCAGCTGCGGCTCTACCCACTACGCCAGCCCGGAAGCGAGTCGGGCGCAGTATTACCAGTCAGCCCCAGACCCAATCACCAATTCCCTGTTCAGCAGCCCGGAGAGTACGATCTCCGAGGCCGATATTCAACGCATCCTTAACGGTGAGATCACCTTGCCCGAGAAACTACGGATGGCCGTTTTGCAACTCAATGGCTACCAGGGCAACCGCTACTGGTACGGCAGTGAAACTTACCGAACGCAACTAGCCGCCTATTTCAAGACCATCGTTACTGCGGCCGAAGCCAGTGACCGGACCACTTGGGTCAGCGCTCTGCCGAAACTACTGGTCAGCCAGGATCGCAATATCTTCACCCTCCGCGAAAGTGCCGTGCGGATGCAGGCGGATGTTTTGCTGCTCTATAACGTCAGCAGCGATATCTATTCCGAATTTAAACTCTTCAAAAAGGACGAGGGGAAGGCTTATGCTAACATAGAAGCAATGCTATTGGATATCCGAACCGGCGTCATCGTCTGGACGGAGCAGATCAGCGCGGAAGCTTCCGGCAGTAAAGTCGAAAGCGATACTGGTCAGGACGATTTTTACCGCCGGTTAAGAACGGAGGCGGAAGGAAAGGCGATTGAAGACCTGGGGGAGCGATTAAAAGCATATCTAACCGATTGAAAGAAACAGGAGCTAGGATCGGCTTCGGTCGCTGCGCTTCCTTGCCTTTGAGAAATAGGAGCAGAGCGGCTTGCGGTTCAAAGATCAGGTTGTACAACGACTGACTGCATGTGTACTCCCATTTCCAAAAGTGCCACGCTCCTACTTCCAGCTTCTATAGCCCTAAAGCAAATCAAATTCTTTCAGGTGATCTTCTAATCCATCGTGTTCTTTCAAATGCACCACCTGAAATCCACAGCGCTGGGCCGCCTCCACATTGCCTTTGCGGTCGTCGATAAACAGGCATTCAGCGGGATTGAACTGGGTGATCCACTTCACTTTTTCGAAGATAATTTCGTCGGGCTTCTTGGCACCCAGGAAACAGGAACTGAAAAAATGATGGAAATAATTACGGAGCCCAAATTCCTCGATGCGGTAGAGATTGAGGTCCAGACTCTCATTATTGAGGGTGTACATTCGGCAGTGGCCGCCAGCTTTTAGCCGATCCAGTAACTCCAGGCTGTTACCCAGTACTTCGGAAGAAGCTTGCATGGCTACTTTGAAGTCTGCACGACTGAAATCACGGGGTTTGTAAAAGACGACCCGATCCAGGTACTCATCCAACCGCAGACGGCCGGTTTCAAAATCGCCGGCCAGGCTATAATGGCGGGCTTGCAGGGTATCTACGGTCAGGCCGAAACGTTCGGCGGTAGCGGCCCGGCAATGGCGGTCCCAGCCGTTGGTGAGGATTACGCCGCCGAGGTCGAAGAAGAGGTGTCTGATGGGGGGCATTTACTGATGTTTTTTGTAAGATAATGGTGATTGTGGAAACAGGGGACAGGATCAGCCCTGATCGCTGCGCCTCTTTGGCTTTGGGAGATAAGAACCAAGCGAAATGCGCTCCGGAGATTTGTACGCGTCAATCTAATTTCCCTATCCGGATCAGGTCAATCAACGACCAATTGAAATACCGGCTACTGTTCTCCTGAATTGCAGCTTTTCCAACTCCTTTCTCCTAAAGTGCAGTACTCCTATTTCCTGTTTCCCGTAACCAAAGCTTTTCCTACCTTTGCGGCCGCTAAAAATACAAACCATGGCCCTCAAATGTGGTATCGTCGGCTTACCGAACGTTGGAAAATCTACGCTGTTTAACGCACTGACCTCCGCCAAAGCGCTGGCCGCGAACTACCCTTTCGCCACCAAGGACCCGAACGTGGGTGTTATAACCGTACCCGATCCACGGCTGGATAAGCTGGCCGAACTGGTCAATCCACAAAAGGTGCAGCCGACGACGGTAGACATCGTAGACATCGCCGGCCTGATCAAAGGGGCCAGTAAGGGCGAGGGCCTGGGCAATCAGTTCCTGGGTAACATCCGGGAGGTAGACGCCATTGTACACGTGGTGCGTTGTTTTGAGGATGATAACGTCGTCCACGTAGACGGCAGCGTTGATCCCGTCCGCGACAAAATGATTATCGACACGGAGTTGATCCTCAAGGATATCGAAACCGTGGAAAAACGAGCCGACCGCGTCCGCAAGATTGCCAAAAGCGGTGATAAAAGCGCCCAGAAGGTAGTAGCCGTCGCCGACGCCCTGCTCGCTCACCTGGAAAGCGAAAAGCCCGCCCGTAGTTTTGAGACCGAAGAAGAAGGCGAACAACTCATCAAAGAGATGATGCTCCTGACGGCCAAGCCGATCCTCTACGTTTGCAACGTCGACGAAGACAGCATTCTGGACGGTAACGCCCTTACCAAGGCTTTCCAGGAAGATGTAAAAGACGAAGATGCCGGCGTCATTCTGATCAGTGCCGGTATCGAAGCCGACATCGCCGAACTGGAGAGCAAGGAAGAACGCATGGAATTCCTGGAAGATATGGGGCTCAGTGAGCCTGGCGTCAACAAGGTCATTCGGGCCGCCTACGATCTACTGAAACTGATCACCTACTTCACTGCCGGTGAGAAAGAGGTTCGGGCCTGGACAATCCGCAACGGCACCAAAGCGCCCGGTGCTGCCGGCGTAATCCATACCGATTTCGAAAAAGGATTCATCCGCGCCGAAGTCATCAAATACGCCGATTACGTAGAATATGGTTCCGAATCTGCCGCCCGCGAAGCGGGTAAGCTGGGCGTTGAAGGAAAGGAATACGTTGTGACGGACGGGGATGTGATGCACTTCCGGTTCAACGTTTAGACAGCCTGCGGCCTCTTGGACGCTTCGCTTTTGGACGGGCTTCGCCCTCTTGGACGATCGCTGAAGCGATCTTTTGGTGGCCTTGGAATCGAAGAAAACCTTTAGTCTTCGATTCCAGCTCTACCAAAAGTGAGGAACGAACGTCCAAAAGAAGCGCAGCGACGTCTAAAAGTCGCAGGTGTCCAAAAGGACGAAGTCCGTCTAGGCGCTCAGCGTCTCTCTAACGCCCTCCGCAATCGATAACCAAACTTTCCGCGTCGGGTCGTCTTTGTTCAGCATCACCGGAGCACCGCTGTCTCCACCTTCGCGCACGGATTGAACGATCGGTACCTGACCGAGCAGATCGACTTTCGCCTTTTTGGCCAATGTCTTTCCGCCGTCCTTGCCGAAAAGGTAGTACTTGTTATCCGGTAACTCCGCCGGAGTGAACCAGGCCATATTTTCCACTACACCGAGGATAGGCACGTTCACGCTATCCAAGAGGAACATGTTCATGGCCTTTACGGCATCGTCCAGGGCCACTTCCTGGGGAGTCGTTACCATTACCGCGCCAGAGACCTTTACCGTCTGGATCATGGTTAGCTGCACGTCTCCGGTACCGGGTGGCAGGTCCACAACCAGAAAATCCAGGGGTGGCCAGACCGTCTCTTCAAAGAATTGCTTGATGATGCCCGCCAAACGTGGACCTCGCATAACTACTGCTTGCTCGGGTTCAACGATGAAACCGATGCTCATCACCGGGACCCCGTAAGCAAATAAGGGTTTGATCTTGGGCTTGCCATAGACCTGCTCTACCTGGGGCCGCTGACCTTTCAGGCCAAGCATGGTGGGAGCACTCGGCCCGTAGACGTCCGCGTCGAGTAAACCGACCTTATGTCCCAATTCCTGTAAGGCCAGTGCCAGATTAACCGCTACCGTACTCTTGCCAACTCCACCCTTTCCACTGGCCACCGCAATCACGTGCTTTACGTGGGGCAACGGATCATTAGGCTGAGGAGCTCCCGCAGGAGCAGCCGCTTGTGGATTCATCATATGCAAATGCACCTGGGCCGCCGGGTAGACGGACAAAATTGCTTCCTGGCAGGCAAAATTGAGCTGCTGTTTGTATTCCGGCTCGATATTGGCCAGCTCCAGCGTGAAAGCTACGTTATCCCCTTCTACTTTCAGGTCCCTCACCATATTGGCGGTAATCAGGTCTTGCCCGGTTTTGGGGTCCGTCACGCCAGCCAGGGCGGCGATGATTTTGCTCGTATCCATGCGTTGAAAACCCATCAGGGCTTTTAAAGTTATTATTATTCCGACTTCCGATACTGGTAACGTCCTTCAACCAGCATCGCAACCCCGAGTCCTCCTAGAAACATCAGCAGGTTCCAGTACCAGGCCAATGGTGCTTTCCAGAGTTGCAGGTAAATCACTTCTTCGGCCAGTTCAATATTATGCCGCGGCCAGCTTTCGACCGGATTCTTTCTATCCGTAGGTTCGGTGATCAGGCCCTCAACAAAACCCTGGTTACCGTATTGGCAATCGCCATTTTTCACGCAGTCTTCGTAAGGTATTTTGTACCATCCCACCATTCCTGCGGTTACCTTTTCCCCTGCAGTATAGGCGGCCGCCTGTTCCGGGGTCAGGATGGCGTGCAGGTGATAGTCTTCGTCATCGTCCGTCAGGGCCTCTCCAATCAGGTAATTGTCGGTCAACTCAGCCTCTTCCAGACGTACGAAGTCGGCATCCCCCATTCCACTATCCAGCACCGTCTGTAAAGCTACGGTACGCAACTTATGGGTGCCAAAATTTTGGGAGATCAGGCCGTTACAGCCATTGATCATCACTACGATACCCAGTAATACGATTGTCATTCTCAGCCACATGTGGGCGAAGGTAATACTGATTGCAAACTGTTAGCTAACTAATCACTCTAACTGAAAAGAAATTAATTTCCAATATGAGCGATTCAGCGCTACATCATTCACTTTCGCGGGCACGTGGTCGGGCAGATTCTTAAAAATTCTAAGCGTTTCGGTCAAGAGCGCTTTTTCGCCTGCTAATTGTTCAGAAACATATCGCTCGTATCTCTTTGTACCCGGTTTAGGTTTCTTGCGTACAAAAGTTCCATTTTCTATATATGCGACAACCTTAATCAGGTTTTCTTGACTAATCGAACCGCTAATAGATTCTGGTGAAAGAATACGAATTGAATCTACGTTTACACTACCGTCTCTAAGTATAGTGTAATCGACCTTGATTAAAGCCGTTGTACCATGCGTTCTGGCAACTTTAGGATAAGTTACATTACCGTAGATAAATTCCAGAAGAGGACGCTTAATACTGGAATCCGTAACTGCGATGTATGCTTCCTCAATGGTGCTTTGTCCGTGAAGGCTAAAGCCATACAGAAATGCGATACACACTACCAGAATCCTCATATACAAGTGAAATATTACTGAGCGAAATTGATGTTTACCGTGCTATTACTGCTCAAAGGCAAATTGCACGATATTAGCTCCCATTTGCAGGGCTGCGGCCCGAATTTCCGGGGGGTCATTATGTACGGCTTCGTCTTCCCAGCCATCACCTAAGTCGCTCTCATAACTGTAGAAGGCAACCATACGATCTTCCCAGAAAAGGCCAAAACCCTGTGGAGAGTCACCGTCATGTTCGTGAATCTTGGGCAAACCACGGCTGAAGTCATATTCTTGGTGATAGATCGGATGACTGAATGGCAATTCGATAAAGTCCGTTTCGGGGAATACCTGCTTCATGGCCGCGCGGACGTAGGGGTCCATTCCGTAATTATCGTCGATGTGCAGAAAGCCGCCTCCAATCAGATAATTGCGCATATTCTCGGCATCCTGGGGGGTGAAGACCACATTTCCGTGGCCAGTCATGTGCACGAAAGGGTAATTATAAAGGTCGGCCGAACCAACTTCTACGGTACCGTAGTCCGTCCGAAAATCGGTCCCCAGGGTCTTGTTACAGAACTGAGCGAGGTTGGGCAGAGCCGTTGGATTGGCGTACCAATCGCCGCCGCCGCTATACTTCAGAAGGCCCATGCGAAGGGTACCTTCGCCAGGGTTGGCCATTGAGGTGAAGATACCAGCAAGGAGGAAGATGGCGAGAAATGAGATAGTTTTTCTTAGCACGGAAAAAGCATTTAACAATCTTGGTTCAACATTTACTAACGGGCATTTGCCGCTCTTGCAGCAGCGCTCACGTGTACCTTGGACACATAACGATGCTCTACTAACGCTATAAAGGTATCAGATCGTGCGCTCTCCGAGCACCCGACATCACGTGCTATAGCAGTAGCCGCTCGGAGAGCGGTGTAATCCGGAAATGGGCAAACGCTATAAAGGTATCGGATCGTGCGCTCTCCGAGCGTCCGACATCACGTGCTTTAGCAGTAGCCGCTCGGAGAGCGGCGTAATCCGGGAACGGGCAAACACTATAAAGGTATCGGATCGTGCGCTCTCCGAGCGCCCGACATCATGTGCTTTAGCAGTAGTCGCTCGGAGAGCGGCGTAATCCGGGAATTACTCGTACTTGAATGGCAGCAGCTTACTGTCTTTGACCGTAGACAGCGTCATGAGCGTTTTGAGGCGTTCGATCTCGTCGATCTGCTGAAGAGTCTTGAAAAGTAATCTCTCGTAAGTCGGGATGTCTTTACAAACGATCTTGATCAGGAAGTCAGCCTCACCGGTGATGATGTAGCACTCCGTGATTTCGTTGATGTTTTTGATCTTGTCCAGAAAGAATTCGCGGGCATTTTCTTTTCGCCAGTCCAGGGCGACCAAAACGAAGGTCTTAACGTTGAGTCCGATACTCTCCGGATTCACTTCGGCGTGGTAGGAGTTGATAACGGTATTTTGCTCCAGTTTTTTCACCCTTTCAAGGGTTGGTGCCGGAGAAAGTCCGATTTTCTTAGAAAGGTCTAGATTGGTGATTTTGCTATTCTCCTGCAGGATCTTGAGAATCTTGAGGTCGATCTTGTCGAGTTTGTCAGCCATAGCGATGGTGGGTAATTGGTATTCAAAGGCCCGAAAAGCCGGACCATTAGCTTGTTTGTGATTGGCGCGAAGATAAGTTATGCCTAATAAATGAGGCGTAAAATCAAAAAAATAAAAATTTAATTTTGAGAAAACGCAAGCATTTTTCTGATATCTGATCTGCTTCGGAACAATATGCGTTCCCAAAGCGAGCATATTTGACATTGATCACAAAGATAAATAGAGACTCTTTGAAACTTTGGGGAGGTGGAAACGTTTTCTATGAGGTCATTGGAAATACTTGGTTTCTTCGATCGCTGCCGGGCAGTTCGCTTTTTGCAATTTACTGGCCTTGCTACTTTGAAGCCACATATTACCTCTGCCACCCCGGATAATGATCCGGGTCACCCCGACGAAAGTCAATGGGGCCGTAATGGAATTGACAGGAATGTTAGCTTTTATGTAAGCACGCCGGAGCACGATAGTTTACTCCGCAAAAAATAGCTATTAAACCCTCTTAGTTGGCAACACCAGCTATGCTATGGCAGCCTAATCACAGATTAGCTGACCTAACTGTGCCGTATGGTTGATGCCTGATACACATCATGCCGCATATCAACACCCCCTTCAGGTTGCTCGGTGAGCTTGTCTCGACTCACCGCTAAGATTAGAGGATAAGGCGGTGATTTAGTGGGTGACCAGACTTCCCCACCGCTCGAAAATCCGATTGGCCACTAAGCGTGTAGAAAGCATCTTTGCGCCTTCGCTGGACGCGAGTTCGACTCTCGCCGGCTCCACTAAACTTAACGCCACGCTTCCTTTTCCGGAACCGTGGCGTTCTTGTTTCAATGAAGTCCGGCTAAACCGTGTCGTTCATTATTGAAGTTCGGCGGAAGTAATTTCGATGATCGGCCCGGTCTGGCAAAAGGAACCCACGCCCGTGACAAATTCATATTCGATGCATAGGTCTTCACCCAGTTCAATCATCTCGAAAAAATCGTTCAGGTTGTTGGGTTCGAACAGCTCCGGTCCGTTACCGATGTCCATTTGCAGCAATGTACCACAGGCCCCAACGGGAGACCCGGTGGTAGTGGCTATGGTACCGGCGCAGACGTCGTGCATACAATCATCGTCATCTTCACAGCCTGTGGCAAACAGGGCAGTAGCGGATAAAAGAATGGTGAAAAGGATTGATTGGATATTCATTATGGGTAGTTTGAAAGACGGTGAATTGGTATAGGGGGTATGCAAAAAATTCAATGTGGCCGTTTGGAGTAACGGGTACGAGCATGCTGGAACCTTCGGCACTTTAGAGCTTGTTTGGATTTCTATTTCCTGAAAAACAAGCTCTTAATTTTCAGCCGGCAGCAAACTTGTCAGTTCAATGACTGTACCGACCATACAGATAGAAGTTGCATCTTCAACAACTTCGTACGTAATACAAACGGTTTCTCCGTCCACGGGCAGGTAACTGAACTGGTCGAGGTTGCTCGGCTCCAACCAAGCGGAGCGGCCCAAGCCGGCTAATTCGAATACGAGTCCACAGCCATCAAGTCCGGCAAGATCCCGGACCAGGGCGGAAGTCGTACAATCTGTGGGTTGGATGGTCATTTGGTCATCTTCATTCTTGTCGCAGCCAAGCACGGTGACCGAAAGTAATGCGAGGAGCAGCCATTGCTGCAGAAACAGGTTTTTCATGGCATTGTATTTAATGAGGTAAGTTGTTTTTCTAATCTGTCAGACCTCATCCGAGATATCCTTCGTTAGCGTTTATATGGTTAAAAGAATCTTAAAAAGCTAAGCCACATTCCTGTGGGCTGGTAAAGATTATTATGCCTATTTTCGCCCCTTCAAATAATCCCTCCTTTTTATCTCATGAAAATTGCCCTGATCGGAACTGCCTACCCCTACCGCGGCGGACTGGCCTCCTATAATGAGCGGCTGGCCCGGGAGTTCCAGGTTCAGGGACACGAGGTGACCATTTATACCTTTACGCTGCAGTACCCGGACTATTTCTTTCCGGGACAGACCCAATACTCGGAAGAACCACCACCGGAGGATTTGAAGATCGTACGCTGCATCAATAGCGTAAATCCGCTGAACTGGGTGAGCGTGGGCCGCCAGATCAAAGCCAGTGCCCCGGATCTGGTACTGATCAAGTTCTGGTTGCCGTTCATGGGCCCTTGCTTCGGTACGATACTCAGGACGTTAAAACGAGGAACGAATATACCCGTGGTTTCCATTATCGACAATATCGTTCCCCACGAGCAGCGACCGGGTGATCGGGTTTTCGCCAAGTATTTCGTGGGGCCGGTGGATGGTTTTGTGGCCATGTCGCGTAGTGTAGAACAGGAACTGGACGAATTTCGCGGCACTAAGCCAGTCGTTTTCTCCCCCCACCCCATCTTCGATAATTTCGGGGAAGCGGTGCCCCGGGCCGAGGCGATGCAGAAGCTTGGTCTGGACCCTACTTATAAATATCTTCTTTTTTTCGGACTGATCAGAGATTATAAAGGACTCGATCTCTTACTTGAAGCTTTCGCCGAAACTGATTTCCGTGGTCGTAAGATCAAGTTGATCATTGCCGGAGAGTATTATGCTGACCGTAAGCCTTACGACGAACTGATTGCCAAGCATGATTTGGCTGATGACATCCACCAGGTCGATCGTTTTATTCAGGACTCCGAAGTCGCTACTTATTTCGGGGCCTGCGATCTACTGGTTCAGCCTTACAAAACAGCTACCCAGAGCGGAGTGACCCAAATCGCTTATCACTTCAATACCCCGATGGTCGTCACGGACGTTGGTGGCCTGGCCGAAATGTGCCCCCACGAGGTAGTTGGTTACGTGGTGCCGCCCAAACCCGAAGCCGTGGCCGATGCCATCCGGAGTTACTTCGAACAAGATCTTCAGGAAGTAATGACGGCCAACGTTGCCGAAGAGAAGAAGAAATACAGCTGGGCCATACTGGTCAGGCGCATTCAAGAACTCAAGGACCGGATTCAGTCCGGCCGCTAAACCCTAGCCCATGTCCCGCAAGCTCTACCGCAGTAAAGCACCTCTCCGGATCGGCCTGGCCGGCGGTGGCACCGATGTAAGTCCGTTCTCCGACCTCCACGGCGGGGCAATCCTGAACGCTACCATCAGTCTGTTCGCCAATGCCACCATCGTCCCGAGGGAGGATGGCAAGATCATTTTGAATGCCGTCGACCGGGGTGAGCGCCTGGAACTGGAAGCGACCGAACAACTCGATGTCAGTAGCGGTCCGTTGAGCTTACAAAAAGGTGTTTACAATCGCATCGTGCGGGAATTCAGCAAAGTACCCCACCAGGGCTTTGAACTGACAACCTCCATCGACGTGAGCGCCGGTTCCGGACTGGGCACTTCCTCTACCCTGGTCGTCGCTATTCTGGGGGCTTTTGCGGAATGGCTAAAATTGCCGCTGGGGGAATACGATATGGCCAAACTGGCCTATAGCATCGAGCGGGAGGATCTGAAAATGGCCGGTGGCAAGCAGGACCAGTACGCGGCAACCTTCGGCGGATTCAACTTCATGGAATTCTACGACGAGGGTAAGGTCATCGTCAACCCATTACGAATCAGGGAAGAGATTCTGCAGGAACTGAATTTCCATCTCTTGCTGCTCTACACCCAGACGACCCGGGAAAGCGCCAACATCATCGAGCAACAGCAAAGTAATATTCAGAAGGATAATCAAGCAGCCCTCACTGCTACTTTGAAGCTTAAAGAACAAGCCTTCACGATGAAGGAAGCTCTGTTAAAAAGTGAATTAAGCAGTATCGGCAATATCCTGGCCGACGGCTGGGCGCAGAAAAAGCAATTGGCCAAAGGCATCAGCAACGCCACCATCGACAATATCTACCAGACTGCCATTACAGCGGGGGCCAGCGGCGGTAAGATCTCCGGAGCCGGCGGTGGTGGTTTCATGATTTTCTTTTGCCCCGGCAATAGTCGTTACGCGGTACACGCCGCCTTGGAAGCCATCGGCGTGGAAGTCGTACATTACAATTTTCAGAAAAAAGGCCTTTTTACATGGACAAGTCGACAGTAATCAGTGACAACCTGCGCAGTTCGCTGGAATTAAAGCAGCGGGTCCTGAACGACCAGCACATTCTGGACACGGTTAATCAGATCAACGAGGTCATCGTCGAGTGTTTTCGCAACGACGGCAAGGTCTATTTTTGTGGTAACGGAGGTAGTGCAGCAGACTCTCAGCACCTGGCCGCCGAGCTTTCCGGACGTTATTACTACGACCGCCCCCCTTTATTCAGCGAAGCCCTGCACTGCAACACCAGCTACCTGACTGCCGTGGCCAACGATTATAGTTACGAGGTCATCTACGCCCGCCTGTTGCGTGCGATGGGTAAGCAAGGAGACGTACTGATCGGCCTGTCTACCTCCGGCAACTCCGCCAATGTCGTACTAGCCTTTGAAGAAGCCCGTAAACAAGGAATGACTACCATTGGCTGGACGGGCCAGGGCGGTGGCAAAATGGCGGCGGTCAGTGACCACCTCATTGCCATTCCTTCCACCGACACCCCGCGGATTCAGGAGTGCCACATGCTCATCGGTCACAGTATTTGCGAAGTTGTGGAAGCCACCCTCTTCCCCAGGGAGGATTACTAGCCGTCTATCGTGTTAGTATCCAATATGGACGCACCAATTTGATCAGTTCCTTACTTTATCCTTCACTCAATGAATATCAAAGAGGCCATTATTCTCGCCGGGGGGCTGGGTACCCGGCTCCGTAGCGTCGTGGAAGATAAGCCGAAGGCCCTGGCTCCGGTAGCCGGGCGTCCCTTTCTGGAGTACCTCTTGGATCACCTGCGAACTGCGGGTATTCGCCGTTGTATTTTTTCGGTGGGTTATAAGGCCGATCACATCACCAGGCAGTTTGGTGACCGTTACCGCGATGTCGAGATCATTTACGCCCACGAAACCGAGCCCCTCGGTACCGGCGGGGCCATCAAAAACGCTATGCGATTCGCTGAAGCCGACCACATCCTGGTAACGAACGGTGACTCTTTGTTTTTAACCGATCTTTCGGCCCATTTCGCTTTCCACCTTATTCACAAAGCGGCCGTCAGTCTGGCCCTGCGCCCCATGAAAGATTTCAGCCGCTATGGCCGGGTGGAGATCGATGAAAGCGGATGCATCAATGCTTTTCGAGAGAAAGAGGCCGTGACCGAGGGGCTGATCAACGGCGGAGTTTACATCTTTGATCGTGCAGCCTTCAATGCGCTTGATTTCCCCGCCAAATTTTCCATCGAAAACGACTATTTCCAGGCGCGGGTGAGTGATGGCAACTTCTACGGACTCCCCAGCCACGGCTACTTCCTTGACATCGGCATACCTGACGATTTCGCCAAGGCGCAAATGGAATTTACGGAACTGCGTTTCGACCGGCCCATCCAGATCGATAAAAACTGGACCTTGTTTCTGGATCGCGACGGCGTCATCAATCGACGCATCGTAGGCGATTACGTGCGCCGACCCGAAGATTTTGAAATTTTACCGGGTGCAATCGAGGCAATCAAGTGGGCGACTGGCAAATTTGGCCGGATCGTTGTAGTTACCAATCAGCAGGGTGTCGGCAAAGGACTGATGAGTGCCAGTAATGTAGAGGAGGTACACCAATTCCTGGCAACGGCTGTTGAAGAGCAGGACGGCCACCTTGACGGAATTTACTATGCTCCACAACTCAAGAGCGAAAATCACCCCGATCGTAAGCCCGGTCCCGGCATGGCCTTAAGCGCACAGCAAGACTTTCCGGAAATCGATTTCAGCAAAAGCATCATGGTCGGAGATTCTCCGTCTGATCTGGAATTTGGTCGCCGTCTGGGAATGAAAACCATTTTTATGCTCACCGAAGAAGTGAACGCAAGACCACCGGCTGACGTGTATTTGACAACCCTTGGAGAGTTGGAGCGTTACGTGACCCATTAGCTCCCTGGTTGAGGATTTCCGGTCCGACTCACTCGTTAGAGCAGCTACGCTAAGGTCAAAGGAGACAGTTTGGATCGGAAGTCATCCACCGGGTTTTTGGTTTCACTCAAATTCACTCATGTCCTTCTTCCCCCTCGCAACCTCACCCCGCAAAGACTGGCGTTATTATACGCTACTCATCGCAGCTGCTTACAACATTCTATGGGGCGCCTGGGTCGTTTTATTTCCCCGGCACGTCTTCGAACTCGTCGGAATGACGCAACCGATTTACCCGATGATCTGGCAAAGTGTGGGCATGATCGTGGGCGTTTACGGGCTGGGTTACGGCATTGCCGCCTTCAATCCCGAGCGACACTGGCCCATCATCCTGGTGGGTTTTCTGGGGAAGGTCTGCGGGCCGATCGGCTTTATCTACCATTTCTATCTCGGTAATTTCCCTGCGGCTTTCTGGTGGATCACACTGTTCAACGATCTGATCTGGATCATTCCGTTCGGCTTGATCCTATGGTTGGCCAAGCCCTGGCGGATCTAGGCATCGCTCTATCGGGTGATTAATGACATGGCTACTTTGAAGTCAAACTTTGGCTACCAAAGTAGCAATGCGAGTTATAAGCTGAAAAGCTCTCCCGCTTACGGTTCGAACGAATTTATACACTACTTATCCGTAAGACCATTAGCTCGTAAAGCGATACGACCGCCAAACCATTTACCCAAATTACTTACCTTTGCGCCGCTTTAGCCAACCACCATCTCGGCCAAAGCGTTAACTAGCCAGATTAAAATTCAAACTACCATGACCTACGACCTCATCGTACTCGGCAGTGGCCCCGGAGGCTACCCCGCCGCTATCCGCGCTTCTCAACTCGGCCTGAAAGTAGCCATCGTTGAAAAAGAGAACCTAGGCGGCGTTTGCCTGAACTGGGGATGTATACCGACTAAAGCCCTCATCAAGAGTGCCAACGTATTTGAGTATATCCAGCACGCAGCTGATTACGGAATCAAGGTCGGTGCTCCTAAAGTGGATTTCTCCGGTATGATCGGCCGCAGCCGTGAAGTAGCAGGTGGCATGAGCAAGGGCGTCAACTTTTTGATGCGCAAGAACAAGATCGAGGTCATCATGGGCTACGGCAAGCTACTACGCGGCGGCAAACTGGAAGTAACCGGAGAAGACGGTAAGAAAGATATCCACGAAGCCAAGAACATCATCGTTGCCACCGGCGGACGGGCTAAACAATTGCCAAATCTGCCCATCGATGGTAAGAAGATCATCGGCTACCGTGAAGCGATGACCCTCGCCAAGCAGCCCAAGCGCATGGTGATCGTGGGTGCCGGCGCCATCGGCGTAGAATTTGCTTACGTATATGCTTCCATCGGCACTGAAGTAACCATCGTAGAGTTCATGGAACAAGGGTTGGTGCCCCGTGAGGACGCCGACATCAGCAAAGAACTGAATAAGATCTACAAGAAAAAGGGCATTAAAGTGCTCTCCGGCACCGCCGTTGAAACGGTAGACACTAAAGGCAGGACGATTAAGGTAAATACCAAGAATCGCAAAAACGGCAAGGAAGAAGTCATCGAGTGTGACGTTGTCCTCAGCGCCGCCGGCGTCACCCCCAACGTAGAGAACATCGGTCTGGAAGAGCTCGGTGTTAAGCTCACCGACCGTGGACTGATTCAGGTCGACGAATTTTACAAAACCAACGTACCCGGCATTTACGCTATCGGCGACGTCACTCCCGGCCAGGCTCTGGCCCACGTGGCTACCGCCGAGGGCATCACCTGCGTAGAGAAAATCGCCGGTCATAATCCTGAACCGATCAATTACGACAATGTGCCCGGCTGTACTTACTGTGCTCCGGAGATCGCCAGTGTCGGCATGACCGAAGCTGCTGCCAAAGAGGCCGGCTACGATATCAAAGTTGGGAAGTTTCCTTTCTCCGCCTCCGGTAAAGCCAGTGCTGCCGGTGCCAAGGAAGGTTTCGTAAAAGTGATCTACGACGCGAAGTACGGTGAATGGTTGGGTTGCCACATGATTGGTGCCAATGTTACTGAAATGATCGCCGAAGCCGTTGCGGCCCGTAAACTCGAGACTACCGGTCATGAAATCCTCAAAGCCATTCACCCCCACCCCACCATGAGCGAGGCGGTGATGGAAGCTACGGCCCAGGCTTACGGAGAGGTGATTCATCTCTAATAATGAAATATTGAGCCAATGATTTAATGATAGAATGATCCAGTGGTAAAACATTAAATCATTCCGTCATTAGATCATTGCTTCATTCAATCATTTTACTTACCTTTGCGCTCCTTAAATACTCTAGCCATGGATGCTATCAAATTTGTACACGAGCAATTGACGCCCAGTAGCGAGTTGCCCGACTTCCGCGCCGGTGACACCGTTGTCGTAAATTACAAGATCATTGAAGGTGACAAGCAACGGATCCAGTCTTTCCGTGGCGACGTTATCCAGATCAAAGGAGAAGGCTCAACCAAGACCTTCACCGTTCGTAAAATCTCCAACTCCGTTGGTGTAGAGCGTATCTTCCCGCTGACTTCCCCTGCTATCGACAGTATCGAAGTAGTAAAGCACGGTAAAGTGCGCCGCAGCCGCCTCTACTACCTGCGTGATCGCGTTGGTAAGAAAGCCCGCATCAAGGAGCGCCGCCGCAACTAATACGTTGCCGCTATTAAAAATCGAAAGCCCCGATGACTACAGTCATTGGGGCTTTCTGTTTAGAGCTTGTTTGGGAACAAAGTTTGCCGCAGGCAGGCCAGAATAAAACTTCCCAACAAGTCCTTAGTCGTGAGGCCTTTCAATCATTGTGTCTTCGCTGCTTTTGTTCAACACTTTCACCCCCCCCATTTGCAGAACGAATGATAAGATCAGAAAGCCCAGAAGAAACAAGAGTATCTTTTTAAAAGTAGACATACCGCCTGGCCCGGCGGAAGGTTTTTGATTTTCCATGAGTAGTTAAAGTAATACCTGGGTAAAATAGATATTTCATCCAGGTGGGCGTACGATTCTATCGAATATACATTTATTTTTTGGGTATTTGTTCGCTACCTGTCGGTTTCACCACCGTTTTTTTCCGGTCTCCCGTAGAATTAATGAAGTAGACCCCGGTGAGCATGATCGCTCCGGCCAGCAATGATTGCCGGGTGATCATTTCATTATTCAGCCAACCGCCTAACAACAGGGCTACGACGGGATTGACGTAGGTAGAAGTAGCCACCTTTTCCGGCGACACTCTGGCCAGTAAATAATTGAAAGCACTGAACGCCAGGATAGAACCAAAAAAGACCAGGTATAGCCAACTTCCGAAAGAACGGGCGTCGACTTGGGCAAAAGTAAAGCCGGTCAAATCGCCTTTACCAATCGAGAACAGGAAAATCAGTACGCCCCCGGCAATCATCTGCATCGCCGTGGCCCGTACGCGATCGGCTCCCATGTCAATCCGGCTGACGTAGATACTGGCGATCGCCCAGGCTAACAGGGCCGTTCCGATAGCTAGTAAGCCCTTGACGCTGTCCGGACTTCCGCTTAGCTGTGGCTGCCCAACCAGCATGCTCACTCCGATGATCGAGATGGCTGCTCCCAGAAATGCTCTGCCCGCCGGCCGTATGCCGATTAGCCACCACAGTAATAACATAATGAGCAGTGGATCAAAGGCGACAATCAAAGCCGTCAGACTGGTAGGTATAAATTGTTGGGCCCAAACCGTAGCTCCGGTGCCAACTCCCAAGAACAGGATGCCGATGAGGGCAGCATTTTTCCACTGCCTGAGCGTTGGTGCCCCGGTTCGTTTGCGAAACAGATAGGTGTAGGAATAGAGCAGGAGTCCGGCCAGTAAGAAACGCCCACCGCACATTAAAAAGGGCGGGATCGTCTGAATGGCCCAGTAATTGGCCAGATACGTAGAACCCCAAACGAAATATATGACCCCGAATGCACCGAGCAACAACAAGCGTTCTCTATCCATGGATTGTTTACCTTTGCGCAAATATCCATTTTATGTTCAAGTTTAGCTACTCATTAGTCTTTATCCTGACAGCTTTCCTGCTCAGCGGTTGCAACGGTAATAATGCCCCGGCAAGCGGAAGCAGTGATAACACCGCACAAAGCAGCGTTGCACAAGGCCTCAACATCGTACACGTCAAGTCCGATAGCCTGCGAACCGGCTACCTCGCCCTGGCCCGCGAATTCGACCGCCTGGAAGAAAACCTGGCCAAAGCTCAGGAAAACCTGACGGCCGACGGTAATGCCCTCCAGCGGGAAGTCGCCACCCTCCAGAATAAAGCACAACAAGGTCTCCTTTCCCCCAACCAGATTCAGGCAGAACAGCAGCGCGTTGCCCGCAAAGAACAGGAAATTCTGCAAAGAAGAGAGATCGCCCTTGGTAGCATCCAGAAAGAAGAACTGGAGTTGCAAACAAAGTTCTCCGAAAAAGTACAGGAGATCCTGCAAGCCCTCAAGGAAGAGAAAGGCTACGACTACATCCTCAATCAAGGCCCTGGTACGGGTGTACTGATCTCCGACGACAGTCACGACATCACCCAACTGGTCTTGGATCGCCTGAACGCTGCTCCGGATCCAGTAATGGACGAAGCGTCATCAGACGACGAAGAACCCGAGGAATAACACCGCCACCTCCGATTGCTCGCGCTGCTACTTTGCAGGCGATCAACTACCCGCGCTCGTACACTGCTGCGATCGCGGCAGCCACCTGCCGCATTTCGGTTTCGGGAATGTCCAATTTTTTCCCGAATCGAAAGTCGGATGGTACGGAAACTGGTACCAGGTGTACGTGGGCGTGGGGGACTTCCAGGCCCAGTACACCCATTGCTACCCGATCGCAGGGAATCGTAGCTTCAACGGCTTTGGCTACTCGGTAGGCAAAGGCATTCAATGCCGCATACTCTTCCGCCGATAGGTCGAAGTACTTATCTACTTCCTTTTTAGGAATACAGAGGGTGTGCCCCTTCATCATAGGGTTGACGTCGAGAAATGCCAAGTGGTCTTCCGTTTCGGCGACTTTATAACTGGGAATTTCTCCGTTGACGATTTTGCTGAAAATACTGGCCATATCCTGATTGTAGGTCTCTGAAATTTTCAGAGAATAGTTTACGTTTTCGTTAATTACAAAGGGCGATGAAGAATGTTCTCTTCATCGCCCTTGCTATTTGAAATAACGGGATCAGACTACAGGCTAATGTCCAGAATTTCAAAAACTATTTCACCATTAGGTGTTATTACGGTCGCTTTGTCGCCTACGGCCTTGCCCAGCAATCCCTCACCCATCGGGCTGTCTACGGAGATTTTTTTCTGAGCCAGATTAGCTTCGGACTGAGATACCAGTTGGTAAGTCAGCTTCGCATTATTCTTGATGTTCTTGATGGTCACTTTACTCATCACCGTCACTTTGCTGGCGTCCAGTTGACTGGTGTCGAGTACCCTGGCGTTGGCCATAATTTTTTCTTTCTGGTTGATCTTCATCTCCAGCATTCCCTGAGCGTCCTTGGCGGCGTCGTATTCCGCATTTTCAGAAAGGTCTCCTTTTTCTCTGGCCTCGGCGATGGCTTTAGCGGCATTTGAGCGGCCAACGGTCTTTAGTTCGTCCAACTCCCGCACGAGAGCGTCGTAACCTTCCTGAGACATATAGTGCGTTCCAGACATGGTTGATTGTTTTATAAAGCGAAACCTCTACCACCTCTCCCGATTCGAAAGAGCAAGCAAAGATCAACGCGTGTTACGTAAAAAGCCGGTTCAACCATTCGATCTTGCTCCTTACATCAGTTGCTAAATCGTAAGCATTGCCGGCCTTGCCCCAAAATACAGAGGGCGTTTGGGTAAAACAAAAACGTTCCCACCCGTGAGGATGAAAACGCTATACTAGTTCTAATAGTTGCAAATATTTGGCTTTTTACCATGCTTAGCAAACCTGCCCGGCTAGCTGAGTAAGGGGCATAAAAAAGCACTGCTACTTTGTTAGTCAAAATAGCAGTGCCTTTAAAACGGAAACTATGGACTAAAACCTAGAAGTTAAAGGTAAGACCGAAGTTATGGGTACCGTTGTAAATGCGGGTGTTACGGTAAGCGTAATCGAAGCTGACATTGGTATCCGGGTTATCCTTGCTTAATGGCACTTTAATACCGGCACCGGCAGCAATACCATCGTACAATGGAGCTTCGGTAAGGTCACTGCTTTCCATATCGGTACGGTAACCGACGCGGAGGTGGAAACGCTCACGGTAAGCATATTCCACAGCACCCCCCAGTTGGTCGCGGCCAAAAGAGTTGGCGGTAAAATTAGCGTGGAGCGTAGTACGGTGGTCGACTTTCCCCGTCAGGAGATCGTAAGAGATACCGATGTTCAGCACCGAAGGCATTTCAAAGCCGGCGGCACGCTGGTTCAACGTGATCTCATCATCATCCAAAGATGCTTCGGTAGCCAGACCCTGACCTCCGAATCGCATCCGGCTACCTACGTTACGCAGGGAGATACCGAACTTAAACTGGTCGCTTTCTCCGGTTACGTATTGTACACCGGCGTCGATGGCGAAGCCGAAGCTGTTTACGTCGGAGGTAGATTCACTTACACCACGCAACAGCACCCCAACGGATACTTTGTTGTCGAAGACGTGAGAGTAGGAAATGCCCATATTCAAAAAGCTTAACTCCAGGAGGGAGCCGTCGCCTTCCGGTTGGGCGTCCGTAGTTACTTGAATATCACCAAAGTCCATGCTCATCAGGCTGAAACCAAGGGTACCGTTGGTTCCCAACTTGGTTGCAATGCCGAGTGACTGCATTGAAATATCGGTTCCCTGCAAGTAATTAGCGTAGCCCATGGCGATCTGGGTACCTTTGATGCGGCCCATTCCGGCGACGTTGAGACGCATAGCCTCTACACCACTGATGGAGCCGGTATTCGTAGTGTGCAGTCCGGCGGATGGAGACCAGGGGTTCATCAGCAACTCAACGGCACCTGCCTCGCCCTGTCGATCCGGGTTTCCGGCAAAGACGGTGGCAGTAATCAGGCAGCAGATTAGGGTAAGAAAGTAATTTTTATTCATTCCAGAAACATTAGGAAAATGAGCGTAGACGCCACCCTTTGGGTGAGCGTCTACGCGAATAATTAGATTAAAGTCCGCTCGGGTCGAATTGGCGGTTCACCATGAAGAGTTTGAGCGTTCGTTCGCCCATCTCACCGGCATCGACGTGGATAAGGTAAACTCCACTCGCCACGGGTACACCGCGGAAGTTATTGAGGTCCCATTCCAGGGCCGGAGCGATCTGGCGAGTGCCGATCGGTCTGCCTTCGGAGCCGCGCAACATGGTTGGCGTTTCGTCCCGGTTATACTGGCGGATGAACTTGCCGTCCAAGCTGTAAATGGTTACCGTTGCCTTAGCGGGCAGGTTGGTCACCTTCACAATATTATCGAACACATTGTCCTCGTAGATACTGTTGGCGTAGTAAGGGTTGGGAACTACGTTGATCATATCCAGAGCACGCTCAATACCTGCTTCATCTTTGGCATTAGACATCTTGCCGTCGATGCTGAATTCGTAGGCACCGTGACCATTGAACTCGCTAACTCCTTCGGCTACCTCAAACTCACTGTCTACCCTCAACTTGACGGTAACATCGTTCGGGATCAAACCGTCGGCGTAGCTAAGCAGCTCTTCGCCTTCGGTAAGGATCGGGAAGAGTGCCCAAGTGGTAGAACCAAGAACCGCAGCTTTTGGAAACCCGGGGTTAAGGCGACTCCACAGGAAGCCACCCGGGGTACGCAGGGCTGGCACAAGTGGTTCGATGAAACTGGTAAGGCTGTAATCCACGTAAGGTTGGTCGGTCACGTAAACAAAGTGTTGACCACCGGCAGCAAAACTCGTCGCCGGATTACCGCCTTCAGACGGGGTAATCAATTCGCTGGATGGATTAAACATCATATCCGCTCCGTTATCGGGCAGATTGATACCCTCGCCGGATTCGCGACCATCGTATACGGAGTTTTCACCGAAATAGATTGCCAGACGCTGTCCGGTTTCTACATCAATAGCGTAACCGGGGAACCATCCCATGCCACGTTGTAAGATGGCATCAACATCACTATCGATTTCCTGTACCATCGGTTTGCCGTCAGCGCCGGCTTCCTTGGTTACCGAACGAGCGGCCCGGGTATCGAAGTGAGCAGGTACTGCGGTGGAACTATAACCATTTTCCATCAAATTCGGATCGACCTCGGTAGGAGCAGGGAAAAGATCTGTCCGGGTTTCGATGACCGGACAACGGCTCCAAAGGTCCTTGTTGGAAGTGAATACGATATTAACGTTATTCAGACGAGTCAGGTCGGTGTTCTGACGCACATTCGCTGCGGTAGAACCTTCCTGCCAGGCCGGGCTGATGATGACGGGGAAAGTTGCATCGAGAGGAGCCTGATTACGCATCAGTGCCAGTGGTGCAACTCCGGGAAGGAGTTCCGTTAGACTCTGATTAGGGTCTCTGTTGAATTCTACGGCATCAGAACTTTCGGTAGATACGTAATTGAACACTTCGCTAAGAACCGGGTTTCCAAGAGCCAGTCCGTCAGGGACAAATGCTAACCAACGTGAACCATTTGGATCGGCGTAAGATACCGAGCCACTGATTGCTCCGTTTGATTCATTATTGAATGGATTGGAAGCTACCTCATCGGGATTAGACAGGGTCACAGAGAAACCAAATTCTGCAATGATCTGCTCACTGATGATATCAATGGTAGTATCACTAACGATGGGGTCAACGCCACAGTCGTCCATACAGCGGAGTACCCACTTTACAGAACCGGAGTACATATCATCCGTTAGGTCAGCATCCTCTACGGTGATCTGGTAATCGCCGTCCATAATGTTGCGTGGGTCGACTACCTTCACCTCGAAAGGTCCGGTACCGGTTTCGTAGGTAAGAAGATTGCTGCGGTAAAGTGTATCGCTAGCCAGCTCTTCTTCAATACTTCGTACAGTTTCGTCGGTAAGATCAAGTTCTCCTCCAAGGTTACCTTTACCAGAAAGGCGGGTAATTTGCGGTGTACTTCCGTACTCTGTATTAAGGTCCAAATCGATGATTGGACGAGGGATTACAGTGTATGGTGTACCGTCACCGTCCGTACCGATATTCCGGGAAGAAGGCAGGTAAGGCATTTGCTGACCGATGGTTGTTTCCGGGTCGAACTCCTGCCAGTTGTTGTAACCGTAAGCGATGGCTGCGAAGTAGTAACGGCGGTGGTTGATCAGTCGGGTATCGTCCCGGCCGAAAGCATCTTCGGTGATCCGGAAACTACTGCGAATACCTTGATCCTCTCCTTCGACCTGTAGTTCAGGAGTATAGAAAATTTCTTCGGTAGGGGTCTGATTTTCGACCGGATCCAATGCGTTCCAGTTGAAAATGGAAGTCACATTGTTTTTAAGGTCTACCTGACCGACCATACGAACCAGCGAAGGATCGTTGATCGAAGTTTGATCCAGACGAACTTCAGAGTTAGCGAATTGGAAAATTCGGTAACCTTCGAAGCGGTAAAGGCTGTCAGCACCATCCTGGATACCAAACCCTTCTTCTTCATAACCCAGTTCGAAATTGTTGGAAGCACGGCCGTTAGATAGCAACGCGATCACCTCGCGGTCCAGTTCTACCCAGTCGACGTCCGGAGCATCCGGACCTTCCAGAATGTCGAAACAGTTGTCAAAAAGATCCTGAGCAATATCGTCAGCCTGCTGTAGTCGGGAAAGTGAAGGACAAGGGTAAACCTGGTCGGCTACCCAAACTACACCAATAATCAACTCGTTTACGGCACCGGGAGTTAGGGTAAAAGGTCCTGAGGCCTGTAGGGTACGGCGGTCGACACTTTCCAATCCGGCGGCACACATGGACCAGCCTTCGTCATCTTCCGGTGCATCAGGGAACGCATAACGGGTGGTGAATGAACCTTCGTCAAAACCGTCGCCACCAAATTCGAGTGGCGTACCGTCCTTCCAGATTCCCTGCAGGAAGTTATAAAATTCAGGTGCCGTATTCGGGTCGGTGGTTGGAGGAGGAGGGTTAGTACCGGCTCCGTTGATGTAAATGAATGAGCTCATGCCCAGTTCATTACCATTCTCGTCCAGTGGCCCACGGAAATAATCTACCCCCAAAATCGGAATTTCTTCCCCGTAAGTCAGTACACCCTGAGCACAAGTGGTTCCGCTGGAGCCATCCTGCTCGTCTTCATTGTAGATGTATGCGAGATCACGAACGGTATCACAACCAACGTAATCATCTTCGTAACAGCCCAAATCCGGGTCTACCCACATAGCGAAATAAGTATCTTCCAGGTCATCGGTGGCCCGGTTGATCAGCTTATAGCGCTGGAAGGTCATATTGTTGATATCGTCGGCGGTGGTGAAAGCAAAAGCTTGTACCTGCACCTCCATCCGAATCTGTTCCGGAGTATTAGACTCACGGTGAATGTTACCGGCATCATTATAAATCCAGAAGGTCATTTCTTCGGCAAACTGTGGCTCAAAATCTGAACCGCCGCCAGCTTCACAACCCCGAATTTCAATGATCGGGAAATCGCCACCCGTTGGATCGTAGAAGCCATTACCGTCTTCGTCCCAGAAGCCAGCCAGACCCTGGAAGCCAGTTGGCAACTCGTAGCCATTGATGTCGAAGAAGTATGGATTGCCAAGGGCTGGCCATCCGAGAATATCCTCCGGAATGTCGTTGGGGTCCAGTGGCAGAGCATCTGCATCCAGGGCTTCCAGATAATCAGCAATGAATAAACGAATATTCTCGCCGCTCACCACGAAGAAACGGTCCCAGTTAGAACAAGTATCCTGACTGGTAACCCCTTCTGGCGTCAATGGACCGGGATAGTAATCAAAGTTACCACTACCACGTCCGTATTGCTGAGCGGATACCTTAAGGGTACCGGAGGGAGAGCGTCCACCCAGCCAGACAGCACCGGCGAAGATCGAGCTAACCTCGTCATCACCGGGGGCGGGCTTGGGTACTACGTAGCGACCGTTGTCGCCATCCCACCAGACGTCGCCACCGGTCGTCAGACGGGCGCGTACGTTGTTGATTTCCTGCTCGAGCTGAGAAACGGCGTTGTCACAATTAGAACGAAAATCGATCTGAGTCGTGGCTTCGTCATTATTCGCCGGCCGGTTGGCGGGATTAATGTGCGACCAAGCGGGAGAGAGCGGCAAAAGCAGCCCGACCACCATGGCCATGAAAGGAAGTAATTTTTTTAATTGCATAGTTGAAAGCTTAATCGTGCATTTCAAGAATCGTAGATCGTCCCGTCGGTAATCCGGGCGGAACGATCTACGTGATAGATAAATCGCTTAGAAGTTCATGATAGCGCCCAAGTACATCCGACGGGGCAGCGTGAAGAAATCCGGGTTGAGGGCACGCCACTGGTAAGAAAGCAAGTAGCTTTCTACCGGCAGGGAGCTGGTTTCGAAACTGCTCAGGAAGTCACGACCGTTCTGAGACTGCAGGAAGCCGGGATCTTCGGGAGAACCGGTAGCAGTATAAACGTTCTGCACATTCCGGCGATCGAACAGGTTGCTGACCCGGAAGTAAACATTCAGACCGATACCTTTGCTGATCTCGAACTGCTTGTCTATCCGTAGATTGACCGTTGTTGTCCAGGGCAGGCGAGAACCATTGATACTTCCCTGAGTACCCTGACCGCCGAATTCGGTAGGCAGGAATGTAGACGTGTAGGGAGACCCGGAATTAGCCGTGGTAAATAGGTTTACCCCAAAATCCTGCAGAATCTTTGGTCCGGTAAAATCTCCCGGGAAGCGGTAATCCACAATCAGGTTGATCGTGTGGCGCTGATCGAAGTTCAATGGGAAAAGCGTACGTACGATACCCCGGTTATTAAGGCTACCCTGGGAGGTAGCATCAGAACCGGTACCGTCAGCAAAGGCCAAAGAGTAGTTGGCGTTGATCTGGATGTTGCTCGTCCGACGCAAGTCGTAACTAAAGTTGAAACCCTTAGTTGTCGCGAAATCGATGTTGTCGAAAGTCGTGTACTGGTTTACGAAAGGAACGGGGAAGTAAGCCCGTTGCTGGATCATGTCCCGCAGTTCCTTGTAGTAAGCAGACAGCTTGATGGCAGAGGTGTTACTCAGTTTCTGCTGGAAACCAACTTCGTAATCTACCGTACGCTCGGGGCGCAGATTAGGGTTGTTGAAGCTTTGGGTCCGGGCGCGGTCTACGAAGTAGAAATAGTCAAGCGCAGTGGCGAGGTTATTACTCGGTGGGCGCTGAACCAGCACATCGTAGTGAGCGAAGAAACTCGCATCGTCATTAATCGGGAAAGAGAAGGCCAGACGCGGCGACAGGTTGATCTGTACTTCGTAATCCTGGAAAGCATCCGCTACCGTAAAGTTTTCAGACTTGAAGAAGTCACCACCACGTTCGTTGTAGATTTCTGGATTCTGGAAAACGGGGAAGACCAATCCGGAACGAGGTCCTTCGATCTCAACCGGCCCATTGGCGGGCGTTCCGTCAGCCTGGTACCACTGTTCGGCATCCCGGTAGGCAACTACTTCCTCACCAGCGTTCGTCTTGGTGTAGACTACGAAGTCTTCACCGATGTTGCCAGGACGTTCGGTACCGGCATTACGGTGGAAGTCATCAGCTCCGGCAGGGTTGTAAATTGTGTAAGGATCGTTGAGTACTTTGGTATTGGCGTCAAAACGGTCCAGACGTACCCCCACCCGGAAGATCATCTCGTTGATCGTGAATTTATCCTGGAGGTAAGCACCCAGATAGATCGGGCGATTCGGTGCTACGTTGAAGGTCCGGTTACCATCGGCGTCCCGAACAAAGAAGTCATCAAAAGTACCGTTGAACTCATTACCCAGGTAATCGTAACCGACGTAATCCAGGATATTGAAGCCGGTTAATTCAGAAGCGGAGAACATATCCAGGGAAAGCTGGTCTGGTCGCAGAGCGTCCATAGAAAGACGGGCAGTCAATGGCTCGCCAAGTGCTTCACGAATTTCCCGGTAAAAAGTTTTACCGTCCAAGTCAGTGATGTCGTTACCGAAAACATCAACGTTGAAACTCTGTCCGTTGAAGTCAATCTCCTGCTGGCCGATCACGTTGTTCGTATCAATACCGATGATGTGCTCATTGATACTGTTACGTCCCAGATCCCACAAACGAACCGGGCTCAGGTTATAGCTACGTATGGTCCGTTGCTCGTACATGACACCGAGTTCAATGTTGTGGCGGCTCTTGTCAGAGCTTTTTGGTACGATAGAGAAGGCAGCATTGGCGTTGAAAGTAAAGATGTCGTCATCGCTGCGGAACGCCGTGTTGTATACGGCTCCTACGTTACGGAAGTGACCGCGTTGCCCCTGGGTAAACTGGGTTTGCTCTCTTCCGTTAACGTTCCAGAATTGATCGAACGTCAGGAAATTACCTCCCTCCAAAAATTGAATCTCGTTTTGGTTGTATACAGCTCCATCATTGAGCAGATCAGTGACGGTATTGTTATAATTGGCCCGGATCGGATTCTGAGATCCTGCTTCGTAACCACGCAATACACTGTTATAACCTACATGTACCGGTACGGGGTCGCCAAAATCATCCGGAGCAAGGCCGAAAGCGGGGATGAATTCTTCATCAAAACGACCTACGTAACCGTAGTCGAAGTAATTTTCACCGTGAATCTGGTCGGATTGTTCCCGCTTGTTGTTCTCGTAGCCGAATTGAAGGGTATAGTTAGCCCCCTGAATGACGCCGCTTTCTTCCTGGTCCCCACCCAAACGGTGACGGAAGCGGAAGTTAACCCGGTAATCGTCGTCGAAACGAGTGGGGTTGCGGTAAGCATTAGCTAGTTGCCAAGATGAGGAACCAGCGGCATTACTGTTTTCATCGGGAGTAAATTGGTCCTCGGTTTCAGAGTAGAAACCGGAAAGCGTCACATCAATAGCGTTGCTCAGGCGGGCGTCGATCTTACCGATCACGTCCAGGCGGGTGAATTCCTCGAAAGGACGCACATCACTTTGATCTACATCCTCTTCGGTCAGGAAATCGGCGGCCAGGAAGAGGTTGTCCTGACCGGTATCCTCATTACGCACCAACACGAGCGGGTTGGCTTCGATCTCCCGTAGCTTATCTTCTTTAAGTGTGATGATCGGCGTAGCAGCTGGGTCGTCGTCCGTACGCTGGGTATAGCGGGAAGACAGACGGAAACCGAGAATGGATTTATTGTCCTTGTTTTTCAGGATTGGCCCACTGAGGTTAACCCCCAGCAGGTTGTTGCCGTAATCCTGCATCGGCTCCGTAGTTTCCACTTCAAAACCACCGGCGAAAGAATTGGCCGGCCCTTTGGTCGTGAGCGAGATGACCCCGCCGGAAACGTCACCGTAGCGGGCTTCTACCCCACCGGTGATCACCTGCAGCTGGTCGATTTCTGATTCCGGGATCAGGTTACCCTGTACACGAATACCGTCTACGTAGTAGTCGGTAGCGTTAGAACGGGAACCCCGAATCTGAATATCACCACCTCCATCCACGGCACCAACACCGGCGGTGGTCGCCGCAATAGCGTTGATGTTACGGGTTGGCAGGTTACGGATCTCCTCGGAGGTCACCGTTTTACCCTGGGTGGTATTATCCTGATCGATCAATGGGACGCGATAGCCGATGACTTCTACGGCATCCAGCACTACACCAGCGCTGAGGGTTACATTGGCATTGTTGGTTTGCCCCGCCTTTACGAGGACACCAGTCAGGCGTTGGGTAGTATAACCGGTGTAGCTGACTTCAATGTCGTAAGTACCAGGATCAATGGAGTTAAAGAAATAGTTGCCGTCCAGGTCAGTATTAACCCCTTGAAGGATATTATCACCGGACTTGAGTGCGACCGAGGCGAAAGGCAGACCTTCCTTGCCTTCCGTGTCTCCGTCGATAACCTTCCCCTTCAGGGCGGTTTGGGCGAACAGGGCCACGGTGGTCAGCATAAATGTGAGTAGGAGTAATGTTCTTTTCATACAAGGCTGTTTAATCCCTTTTTACTGGTGGCAAATGTGCAAAACATTCTGGAGCCGAAAGCCCCACATTGCCGCACTGGTAAGTTGGCCGACAAATAACTTTCCTGCTTTGGTCCGTTGGCCGACCGATTCGATGAAGAAAGTCCCGGATAATCCGTATAAGTGGAATATTCGAAACATTGGTAACGCCGCGAAATTCAGAAATCCCGGTCACTTGCCCTAATTTTTCGGCAACTGATTAGCAGATAAATTGCTGGTGTGGCAAATAACCGACAAAGATTTGCCGTTCTGTC
The DNA here is from genome assembly GCA_002591745.1 of Lewinellaceae bacterium SD302. GTDB lineage: Bacteria > Bacteroidota > Bacteroidia > Chitinophagales > Saprospiraceae > Neolewinella. Next base: position 125,986 of record PDLQ01000005.1, on the reverse strand, counting down.
TCCTTCCATTAACCGCCGCTTTTCCTCACCTTTGCCTCAAATTCCAACCGTATGAAACTGCTGCTGTTTTACAGAATCATTCCCCTGGCAACCCTGGGGCTTATCTGGGGTTGCAGTGCCACCGAACCGTCGGCCGCGGCCAATAGCGAACCGCCGGTGATCGCCAAAGCTGAAATTCGTTACCTCGCCGATCTGCGGGAGTTAAGTGCCGATCTGCGGTTTTACCGGGGCGACAGCCTGGCCGGCAGTACCTCCTACAGCCCACCGGAGGGAAGCGTTGCTTTTCTCGGCTCTGCCATGACCGAAAAAAGTTTGGGGGAGTTCACCCGTTGGCGCAGCCGGATGCGGGCCGACTTCCCGGAAAAGCTTCGTTTCACTTTCCCGCTGAACGCAGATGCCCCTCTGGAAAAGACAACCGTCAACCTGGAATTCGACAAAATCGTTGCAGATAGTATTCCGACCGTCATCAGCAAAAGTCAGCGTCAACGCTTCTACGCCGGCCGCGAGCCATTGAAGATGGGTGAGAGCATTGTCGTCTTTTTCGAACCGACCGATCGCAGCGCCAAGGCGCGCAGGATCATCGTTGCCGGCCCCGGAAAAAGTAATTACATCGCCCTGCCCACGGAAGCTATGACCCAACTCGAAGCCGGACCACATTCCGCTTATCTCGTCAAACAAGCCATCCGACGCGACACCCTGGATGGATTGGTCAGTGCCGTGACCTTCCAGTACCACACGCGCCCGGTAGACGTCAGCATCGTGGAGTAATGGGCATTGCTACTTTGAAGTCAAAAGACCGCTGCGCCGTTAGATGCCAGGTAATAGACATCAATTGAGCGAACATCCAATCTCTATTTGTCTATCATCTAATGTTTCGGACTTCAAAGTAGCAATGCTCACCTCAAGCCAAAAGCAAATGCCTACAATCCCCACCGACTGACTATCTTTCGGCCCAAGAGATCATCCATGTTGTTCATGTTGAAAAGGCTGGCCGTTCTGCTTCCGGTACTCTGGTTACTCAGTGTGCTGGTTTTTGGGCTAAGTAAGTGGGTGGACGAAGATCCGGTGCTCCGCGACATCACGATCAGTGCGGCCCGCTCAGTGGATAATGATCCGGCGGCCTATGATCGGGCTTACCGTCAAGCAGCCCAACGGGCCGGGCTCGACAAACCAGTATTCTACCTCAGTTTCGGTTCCGCCGCTGAACCGGACACCCTTTCCCGGATCGTACGATATGAACAACGACAGGTTCAATTATCGCTGCTAAGGCGCTTCGGGAACTGGCCCGCACTGCAAACCTACTATAATGGTGTACGGGAAATCGCCTATACCCGCTCAGATTCGGTGGGCATTGCCGCCCTGGAACTACTACTGCGTTCCGACCCCGCCCGGATCGAGCAAAAGCTGGCCGCTTCCCCCCTACCCTCTCCGGTGCAGGAAAGCTGGCGGGCTCTGGCCGACCGGGCCAGTCCTGGTCTGCTGCTCTTACCAACTCTTCGCTGGTACGGCACGGATAACCAGTACCACCGCTGGCTGACGGACGTACTGAGCGGTGAACTTGGCATTTCCACCCTGGATCGCCGGCCCGTGGAAGAAAAGATCTGGCCCGCCCTGCGCTGGACGGCTTTACTCAATGGTATTGCCATTTTTTTGGCCTACCTGATCTCCATTCCCACCGGTCTGTACACGGCCTGGTACCAGGGAGGCAGGGCCGATCGCTTTTTCTCGCTGGGCTTCCTGCTCTTGTTCAGCCTGCCCGCCTTTTGGGCGGCTACTATGCTGAGTAGCTTCCTGACTACCCCGGCCTATGGCTTCGACCTTTTTCCGACTATCGGGGTAGGTGAAGTAGCCGACGGCGCTGGTTGGTGGACCTACCTGACCACCCGGCTGCACCATCTTTTCCTCCCCGTACTTTGCCTGACCTACCCTTCCCTCGCCTTTCTGACCCGGCAAATGCGTGAAGCAGCCCGCGCCGAGATCGGCAAGGATTACGTCAAGACTGCCCGCATGAAGGGACTGGGCGTACACCGCGTCATCTGGGGGCACGTATTCCGGAATGCTTCTTTTCCGATCATCACGCTACTGGCATCTTTGCTGCCGGCTTTACTGGCCGGTTCGGTGTTGATAGAAATTATCTTCAACCTGCCCGGAATGGGTCGCTTGTTGGTAGATGCTGCCCGTAATTCCGACTGGCCGGTCGTCATGGCCATTACCCTGTTGAATGGCACCTTGACGGTCGTGGGTATCTTACTGGCCGACCTCGGTTATCGTCTGGCCGATCCCCGGGTGGGCAAACCAACGTCCGCAGTTGCAAACGCCAATCCGCTATGAGGTGGAGCCGTATTAGAAATTCAATCCGTTCTACACGCGGAAGGCGCTGGGCACTGGGCTACCTGAAAGTACTGGTGATCGTTGCGATTTTCAGCAGCTTCCTGGCTAATGACCGCCCTATTCTGGCGAGTTACGCCGGCGAAATTCGCTTTCCGGTCTTCCGGGAGATCGGAGAGATATTTAGTGGTCCACGGCCCTACGGTGATTTACCGGGCCGCTCCTGGCGCAAAGCGGAAACAGACTGGGCTGTCTGGCCTCCCGTTCGGTATTCGGCCGGGGAGTTGGATTTTGCCAACAACAACTACGTATCACCCTTTGAAGAGCAGAAAATCGAAACAGCCCTGGAACGTCATTGGTTGGGTACTGATCAACTGGGCCGCGATACACTGGCAGGTCTGATCCGTGGCTGCCGTATTGCTTTATTGGTTGGTATGGTAGCCATGGGCATTGCACTGCTGATCGGCCTACTCATGGGCGGTTTGGCCGGCTTCTTTAGCAACGATGGCTTACGAGCACATCGCCATCGCGCCTGGTCGTTTGCGATCGGGACTGTATTCGGTATCATCTACCTAATCAACAATTTTCTGCCGTATGCAAATGGCTGGTCCGGCTGGATAAAGTACCCCGCTGCGTTTATTGTCTTCGCCGGACTACTCGGATTGTTTCAGCTTCTTTTCGGTTTCCCGGCCAGCTTTTGGCCTTGGTGGCGTAAAGAAATCAGTTTGCCGATCGACGCAATCGTTTTGAGAATTATCGAGTTGTTCAACTCATTTCCCACCCTGATTCTTCTAATCGCAGTCCTGCCAGTCATCGACAGCCCTACTATTCTCACCGTTATGTTGGTTATCGGACTGATTCGCTGGACGGGCATTGCCCGTTTCGTGCGGGCCGAGCTACTTCGTATTCGCCAGCTCCCCTACATTGACGCCGCGCGCATCAGCGGTTTCGGGCAACTTCGAATTCTTTTTCGCCACGCCCTACCTAACGCCCTCGGCCCCGTAGTAGTGGCACTCTCCTTTGGTGTGGCCGGAGCCATCCTCCTGGAAGCCTATCTCTCCTTCCTCAGTATCGGTTTGCCCGAGGACCAAGTGAGCTGGGGGAGCTTATTGCAACAATCCCGCGCTCAACCCGCAGCCTGGTGGTTGGCGGTCTTTCCTGGTTTGGCCATCTTTTTTACGGTGCTTTCTTTGAACGTGATTGGGGAAGCGGTGCGGTAGGTGCGCGGAGCGCTCCTGGAAGGCTGATGGCCTTTTGGACGGCATGAGCGCCTTTTGGATTGCTGCTCTCGTGGACCTCGTGGTGCGACTTGTGGAGAGGGTAAAATTGGAGTCGAAAAGAATCATTACCGTCTTTTATTTCTCGCCGCCCCAAAGCGAGGAATGAGCGTCCGAAAGGCGCTTGCGCCATCCAAAAGCGTAGCGTCCATAAGCGCGAAGCGCGTCCATTTACTATCTTTGCGAAAATTTAAAAATATGCCCTCCCCCACTTCCATTCCCAATATTCAGATGGTAGACCTGAAAAGCCAGTACCGGGCCATGCAGGAAGAGATTGACAGTGCCGTAATCGAGGTTATCCGCAGTGGTGCTTTCATCAACGGGCCAGAGGTAAAGAAATTCAAGGCCGGGCTTGCTGACTTCCTGGGGGCCAAGCACGTTATTCCCTGTGCAAATGGAACCGATGCACTGCAAATCGCGCTGATGGCCCTGGGCCTGGAACCGGGTGACGAGGTGATTGTGCCGGCCTTCACCTACGTAGCTTCCGCTGAAGTGATTGCTCTGCTGAACCTTAACCCGGTGATGGTAGACGTTGATCCGGATACCTTTAATGTAACTGCCGAGCTGATCGAACCAGCCATTAGCGAGCGAACGAAAGCCATTATCCCCGTTCACCTATTCGGGCAGAGTTGCGACATGGAGCCGATCATCGCCCTGGCAAAAAAACACGGTCTGCACATCGTGGAAGATAACGCCCAGAGCATCGGAGCAGTCTATACCTTCAGCGACGGCCGCCAGATCAGAACGGGGGCACTGGGAGACGTGGGATGCACCAGCTTCTACCCTTCTAAAAACCTGGGAGCCTACGGTGACGGTGGCGCTATCAATGCTAACGATGACCAGTTAGCGGAGACTCTGCAGGTTGTAGCCAACCACGGCCAGACCCGTCGTTATTACCACGACCTGGTGGGCTGTAACAGTAGACTGGATAGTATCCAGGCTGCCATTCTCAATCTCAAGTTGGCCAGGCTGGATGAGTACAACCAACGTCGCAACGAAGCCGCAGAGTACTACGACCGCGCCCTGGCTGGCATTGAAGGGCTACAAACGCCTCAACGTCAACCAAATAGCACCCACGTTTTCCATCAGTACACCATGCGGGTTAGCGGTGGCCGCCGTGACGCTCTGCAGGAATATCTGAAAGGAAAGGGCATCCCTAGTATGATCTACTACCCGGTGGCACTTTATGATCAGAAAGCTTTTAAAGGAACCGCCGCCAATGACATTGATTTTCTGCCGGTAACCGATGCGCTCTGTAAAGAAGTCATCAGTTTGCCGATGCACAGTGAATTGGACGCGGAAACGCTAGGCTATATCTGCAAGGAAGTGAAAGCATTTTTTTAAGGGCGCATGCCTTCATTTTCAGAACGCTTCGCGTTAGAGCAGTTCTGACAGCCTAACGCGGAGCGCACTAAAGCGAGGGACGAGCTTGCTAAAAGTATTTACCCCCCAAGAGGGGCTCCGCCCGTCTTAACTATTTTATCCGAAAGTGGAAAGTCCCCAAAAAGTACCTTCCCAAGCCATCGCTTTCCGTTTCCGTGGTCACGAAAGCCTGAGCCTGACGGTTAATGACGGTATTCTGGTTGAAGACATCAAATACACCGAAACGCAGATAATGTCCGGCCTTACGGAAAGGGCGCACTTCCAGACTCAGCCGCAGATCGGGAATACTGGCAGCGCCGGCAAAAGCGGCTTCTTCAAAAATTCGGTACAGGAAACGACTTTCGAAGCGCCACTTTGGGGAGAATTCAATTTCAAACTGTCCGAGTAAATCGTGGGTAACGGTGGTGATGACTTCGGCATCTTCGTCGTCGAAAGCGTTGCGGTTTTGGCCGTAGGTATAGCCCGCCGTCAGGAAACTTTTTTCGTTCAATTCTGTCGTTAGATTCACTCCGCTACTGAGATTGGTAGTGGTATTGAGTCGGCTTACTCCATCTACAAAGCCCTGCCCCCTGCTGCCTCCGGCTCGCCCGAAGAGACGAACCTCACCATTTATGGCATCAAAGCCGACGGTAGTTCCCAGGTAAACGTTAGAGCTCCAGGAGTGGCTGACGTTGATCGTCTGGTAGATTTGCTGCCCACTCGTAAAAGTAAGGGCATTACCAAAATCATTGTCATTATAACTCACCGACATATTGGCGTTTGCACTGATGGCCCGAAATTGATCGTTGAACCAGTAGGAACCACTAAACCGATAATTCACGGCTGGTTCCAGGTCGGGGTTACCTACCGTAACACGGCCGGACTGCCCCGGCTCGGCGATGGTCTGTAGCTGAGTGATCGAAGGAGCGTCCGGGCTGGCGCCCAGGCTAAGTCGGTAAAATCCTTTTTTACTTCTCACCCTCAGGCGCATTGCCGGGAGGAAGTAGTTGTAATTGCTCTTACTGTCAACGTCACCACTCAAATCCAGGACGTTGCCGTAATAATTCCCCGTTACCGACAGGCTGTTACGGCGGCCAAAGCGATAATTCAAGCCGGATTCCGCCCGAAGGGTATTCCATTTCCGCACGAGCAGATTACTCACCCGGTCCTCTTCCAGCTCGAACTGAAAATCACCTTCGGAACGGTCCTGAACATAACTGACTTCCGTTTCCCAGCGTAATTTATTACTCAAAGGTTCTTCGTACTGTACACTGGCCCCTACCCGATCACTGATGGTAAGCCGATCCTGGGTCTGAAGGCCGTTTACCAAGGCACCAGTCAGGTTAAGGTCATCCTCCAAGCCGACGGTAAAGATACTTTGGTCGTTTTCCGTTCGGCCGAAGTCACCGTAAGCTTCCAGATTCATTGTACGCCCCGGTTTGCCCAGGCGGCGGGAATAGTCGATACCAAAATCGCCATTAGGGCTGTACTGGTCACTAGCCTGGTCTACTGTGTAGTCTTGGTTTCCGTTACTATCGTCACGTACACTTACTGCGGAAAGGCTATTCTCGTCACTACCTTCCAGAGAGAAAGCGGCATTCATGTTCAGGCGTGAGGTGGAATCAATGTCCGCCTGGTAATTCAGCGTAAAGCGATGCATATAACTGTCACTCCCATCAACTTGCTGGCTATTGATCTCGCGGATATTCTGGTCCTGATTAAAGGCTTCCCGAACGGTTTGGGTCTGGGTCAGCTCACGATCAAAAAGAGAGTACCCCAACTGTAGCTGCCCCTTGCCAACGCTGGTACCGTAATTTAAACCGGCGGCGATGGATCGGTTCTGGCCCGGAATCTGGTCACTGCCGTAAACTGGCAGTTGTCCGCGCCCACCGCTATTGCGCCGCCACCAACCACCACCCTGGCCGATGTTCTGGTTATAACTGCTCAGTTCATCACCGGTAAAGCCCACCCGGTTTACGTTATTAATGGTTCCCAGAGCACCGAGTTGGCTGGCGTCGCTGATGCGGAAGATCTTACCTCCGCCATCGTAACGATTATCGCTGCCGTAGCCACCGTAGAGTTCGCCAAACAGTTTAGCTTTGAAGTCTTCTTTCATTTCCAGGTTCACCGTGGTGTTGTCTTCACCGTCATCGATTCCGCTGAGTTCTTCCTGGTTACTTTTCTGGTCGAAAACCTCCACGTTTTTAATCGCCTTGGCGTCCAGGTTCTGAGTAATGAGGGTGGAGTTGCCGGCAAAGAAGGGTTTACCATTGATCATGACTTGCTGTACGGCCTGGCCTCGCCAGGTGATACTACCGTTTGCGTCAATACTCATGCCCGGCAAACGGCGTAGCAGGTCTTCGACTACGGCATTATCGCCCACGGCAAAGGCATCGGCATCGTACATCATCGTATCTCCTTTCATCCGAATCGGAATACGGTCTGCCGTAACCTCTACTCCACTGAGCAGAAAACCGGCTGGATACATCCGTAACTCTCCCAGCCCAAGATACTGGTCACTGGCCGTTACTTCTACGGTTTGGTCCGGGCGCTCAAAGCCAAGAAATGATATTTGAAGCAGGTAACTGCCTACCGGTACGTTCTCCATTAGAAAATCGCCCTTATTGTCGGCAGTCCCGAAAGAAATAAGTAAGGAATCACTGGCCCTTAGCAAAATGGCGTTGGCTCCGGGCAAACTCACACCACTGGAATCGACGATGGTAGCACCGATATCCGCCTGGGCGATGAGGCCTATGGAAGAAAGTGAGACAAATGAAAAGAACAGGTAAAATAGATACTTCATTTGGGGCTATTTGAGTGTAGCATTGCTACTTTGAAGACATAAAAAGATAAAAGAGAAATAGGATTGCCTTTGGCCGCTACACTTCCTCAGTTTCAGGAAATAGGATACATCCAGAGATGTGCGCCCCACTAAATGCGCTCCTAATTAGAGGTCAGTTCGCTTGAGCGGCCGACTTTCAAAGGGAATTCTATCTCTAAAAGCACAGCGTTCCCGGCCCCTATTTTTTGGCTAACAAAGTAGCAGGGTTAATGAGCGACGAAAGCGGGATTTAGCCACGTGATCTCTGCCGACCTCTACGCTGACGTTCTCTGGCTTCCCGGCGTTTTTCGCTCATTTTTTCAAACTCCTCCCGGTCAATCACTTCGCCATCTTCGGGTTTAGTCAGCTGCAGATCAGCGGGATTAGGCTGCATGGTCTGCATGGTATATTCTGTGCTACGGCCGTCTTTTTCTACCTTGAGGTAAACGATGGCTCCCGGCAAACCGCCGTAACCCCGTGGCCCGATGCCGAGGGGAATGGAACGCGTGAAATAAGCTGTCAACGTATCACCTTCGGGAGAAACGGCGAAAGCCACTTCGGAAGGTAATGTATAGGCCATGTTAGCTTTTTGGTTGGTGGGGATTTCCCATTCCGGGACAACCCATTTATCTTCCAGAATGAAGCTGCGGTCCATGATCTGGCGGAGATCCGTAACTAAACTGTCCTCGAAGCTGGTATAGAATACTTCCGGGCTTTCGCTCTGGCTACTGGCCCAGCCGCCGCCCCTTCCACCGCGACCACCACGATCTCGCTCTTCACGTGGCATTTGGCTGTAGGCAAAAGCATTTTGATTGAAGGTCAATCGGCCGGTCCGGTCGAAGTCACCACGTTCACGGGCTTCTTCAATTCTCTTTTTCATTTCCAGGGATGCGCCCTCCCACATCGGGAATTGCCGGGTTTCCAGATAGTCGATGGTACCGCTGTGAATCTGGCCATTAAGATCAACGGGTACCGTTAGAAAGTTGAGAGTAAATAGAGTGGTGATGAAGATAATTGGGCGCATACTAGATATTTAGAATTTCATTTGGCGTCAAAGCGCATATGCGCTTTTAGACCCCATTGGTAAGGGAAGGTTTAGAAAGATCGTGCAATTTTTTTGTCTTTTTAGCAAGCAGCCGACAAAGATGCAGGAACACCGCCCGAACCTCCACCACATTTAGTTGTTCAAATCAGGCGGTGAAAAGAATTTTAGTATTTTCACCGCTGTATTTAATCAATTTCTGACCCTCTGCAACTATCTGGGCGGAATTTTTCACTTTTCAATTTAAATGTTCTGTACATGAGATTAGGATTTACTTTTTTACTTGCCTTTTTGTTCATCGGCTTCGTCGGTGCTCAGGATGGCATCAATGACCAATCCCCATTTCCCGCCGACTTAGTCGTACTTAGCCCCAATAGCATTGCGGGTACTTACACCTACGGTACCCAGGCTTCTGATCCCGATCCTGAGTGGGGCCCTCGCCTCAGCGAAGACGTTCAGGGAGAACTGGTTTGGGGTTTCAACAACAACGATAGCCTCGGTTGTAATACCGGTGGCGAGATTATAACCGACCTGACCGGTAAAATGGCTTTCATCCGCCGTGGTGCCTGTTCTTTTGTAGAGAAGGTACTGAATGCCCAGCAAGCTGGTGCAGTTGGCGTAGTGATTGTCAATCACTTTGATACTGCCGATGATACCGAAACGATCATTTACAATATGATCGCCGGTGACACGCTGATCTCTGATTCCGTTACTATCCCCGCAGTATTCGTTAACCGTGCTGACGGACGTATCCTGCAGGAATCCGTAGATGCCGGCGAATCTCCCGAAGTTCTCTTCGACGTGAAGACTTTCTTCGACGGTGCCGTAGCCTGGTCTAACCAAACTCCACTGGACAACTTCGCCGAGTACCCCTACAACGTAACTTACGTGAATCCTAACCAGGAGGACGAGGTGATCATTAACGTCACTGCCGTGGTTACTGATCCTAACGGAATAGAAGTAGCTACTTTTACAGTTACCGACACCGTAGATGCCGCAGCTACCGAACTCATTGTGATGGACGAAGGAGACTTCTACCAGCCAACCGAAACCGGTATTTACACGGTCACTTTCACCCACGACCAAGCAGACGAAACGATCGTTTCTACCTTCACCGTTACGGATAACACCTTCGGTTCCGATGGAGTTAACTTTGCGGAAGAACTGATCACCGTCGGCCCCAGCCAGGAGCAATACAACGAAGGTGGTGGTTTCTACCAAAGTGGTAGCCTGATCGTTACCGCAGAAGAGGCCGAGACTACAGTAGGCACTCACATCTCTTTCGGTCTTGCAAACCCACAGGATTTCTTCGACCCCTTTACCGGTGGTGAGGAATTCGAATTGATCGTTTACCAGGGACTCTTCTCTAGCGGTGCCGCAGCCAGTTTTGATGATCTGGCCATCGTTGGCGGTGCGAATTACACTATTGAGGCAGACGACATGCCTAATGAAATTCTCTTTGTAGAACTGGAAGATCCCGTAGTTTTGGACCCCGACGAAACCTACTACGTCAGTGTACGTAAGACTGCCGGTCTGGGTAGCGGATTGCCACCTGAGTTCGTTGCTTCCCGCGATGTAACTTACACCAACTTCCTGTCTGACGATGAAACTCAGACCTTTATCGCCACTCCGCTGCAACTCGATGCTTTCTTCACCGGTTGGGCCAGCCAGACCGTTTGGACCCGTCTGCACACCGATGGTTTCGATCCTGACGAATTCCAATTGGATAGCATGATCAGCAGTACCAACGACATCATGTTCCTGGATGCCAACCAAGTGGTCATTGCACCGAACCCGGTACAGGAACAACTTAATGTTACCTTGGACCTGAACAATGCTACCAGTCAGGCTATCGTTCGCATCCTTGACGTGAACGGCCGCGTTCTCGGACAGTACAAGTTCGAGCAGGTGACCAACGCGCCGATTCAGATCGACGTGAACAACCTGCAATCCGGAACTTACTTCCTCAGCGTAGCTACGCCAGAGGGATACCGCATGAAGAAATTCATCAAACAGTAAGCGTTGCTAAACAACTTACCGTAAATTACTGTCCCTCTTGTGTGCTTGCATGCAGGGGGGACAGTAGTTTATAACGATATCAACGTACTGCCGTTGAGTCGAATTCATTCAATTATCCACTTAAACAGCTTTGATATGAGACTAGGATTTACATTTTTAATTACCGCCCTTTTTTCCCTGGCGCTATACGCCCAGGACGGCATCAACGACCTCTCCCCTTTCCCCGCTGACGTGGTCGTACTGAACCCGAGCGATGTAGCCGGGGTGTACGATTACGGTACCCAGACCTCGAACGGCAACCCGGAGTGGGGCCCGCGCCTCACCGAAGATGTACAGGGAGAGCTGGTTTGGGCCTTCAACAGCGTTGATAGCCTGGGTTGCGATCCCGGTGGTGCGATTCAAACCGACCTGACCGGCAAAATGGCCTTTATCCGTCGGGGAGCCTGTTCTTTCGTCGAAAAAACATTGAACGCCCAGCTTGCCGGCGCAGTCGGCGTAGTGATTGTCAATCATTTCGACAATGCTGACGACACGGAAGCTACGCTGGTTAACATGATTTCCACCGATTCTACCTTCTCTGACTCGGTCACCATCCCAGCCGTATTTGTCAGCCGTGGAACCGGTCGCCTTTTACAGGAAGCCATCGACGCCGGTGAGTTTACCGAAGTACTCTTTGACGTAAAGTCCTTCTTCGGCGGTGCCGTAGCCTGGTCTTACCAGACTCCATTGGATAATTTCGCCGAGTACCCCTACAACGTGACCTACGTGAACCCCAGTGAAACCGACCCGGTAGAGGTTACGATCACCGCCGTTGTCACTGATCCAAACGGCACTGACGTGGCTACCTATAGTGTACTTGATACCGTAGCCCCCTTGGAGAGTGCGCTCATCGTGATGGACGAAGGAGATTTCTATCAGCCCACCGAAACTGGGCTTTATACCGTCACCTTTACCCACGACCAAGCCGACGAAACCATCGTTTCAACCTTTAACGTCACCGATTTCACATTCGGTGCCGACGCCGTGAACAGCACTGATGATCTGATCAGCGTAGGGCCCAGCCAGGAGCAGTACAACGAAGGCGGTGGCTTCTACCAGGGTGGTAGCCTGATCGTTACCGCGGAAGACGCAGAAACCTCCGTAGGTACTTACATCTCTTTTGGACTGGCCAACCCCCAGGACTTCTTCGACCCCTTCACCGGTGGTGAGGAATTTGAAGTATTCGTTTACCAGGGTCTTTTCTCCAGTGGTGCCGCAGCCAGTTTTGACGACCTTAATCTCATTGCCGGTGGCATCTACACCATCCAGCCGGATGATGCGCCAAACGACATTCTTTTCGTGGAACTAGAAGAACCGGTCGTACTAGATCCGGACGAGACTTACTACGTCAGCATTCGCAAGACCGCTGGTTTGGGAAGCGGACTTCCCCCCAGTTTCGTTGCTTCCAGCAACGTAGAATACACCAACTTCCTGACCGATGATGGCACCCAGTCCTTCATTGCCACGCCACTGCAACTCGATGCGTTCTTTACCGGTTGGGCTAGCCAGACCGTATGGACCCGTCTGCACCTCGATGGCTTCGATCCTGCTGACTTCATGTTGCCTTCCGACACGCGTGACATCCAGTTCCTGGACGCCAGCCAGGTCGTGATCGCTCCGAATCCGGTACAGGAACAACTGAACGTTACCCTGGAATTGAACAGTGCCGTAAGCGAGGCCCTGGTTCGTATCCTGGACATCAACGGTCGTGTAGTTGGTCAGTACAAATACGAACAAGTGACCAACGCGCCGATCCAGATCGATGTGAATAGCCTGCAGTCCGGTACTTACTTCCTCAGCGTGGCTACACCGGAGGGTTACCGTATGAAGAAATTCATCAAGCAGTAACAAGTTTGTAAAACGAGGTCTGACAATCGACCAAAAATACCAAACAGCCCCTTTGTTTACGATAAACAAAGGGGCTGTTTAGCTTCCTAAGTTACCAGCTAGCACATAATACTTATATTAAAAGTGATAGAACCAGTACCCTAACCGACATGAAACCAACAATCGCACTCATACTTTTCTTCCTTTTTCCCATTGTCTTGAATGCACAGAATGGCATTAATAAGCGGTCACCATTTCCGGTTGATTTCGTAGTGTTAGGCCAGAGTAATGAAGCCGGCATCTACAACTATGGCACCCAGGCATCCGGCCAGGATCCTGGATGGGGCCCCCGACTAAGTGAAGACGTACAAGGACAGCTCGTATGGGCCTACAACGCTATCGATAGCCTGGGGTGTAACTCGGGCGGCCCAATTGTAACCGATTTAACGGGAAAGATGGCATTCATTCGTCGCGGAGGATGTCCTTACGAGGAAAAAGTTCTGAATGCACAACAGGCCGGGGCGATCGGGGTCGTGATCGCCAACCATTTTGACGATAGCAACGACACCGATACAAATGTGATAGATATGGTACCAATTGACTCCACTTCATCCAGTTTCGTTACAACTCCAGCCGTATTCATCAGCAGGAGTACTGGCCGAATCTTACAAAGAGCCATTGACGGCTGTGAAAAAATAGACATAAAATTCGATGTAAAAACCTTTTACGACCCCCAAGTCGCCTGGGCCTACCGGATGCCACTGAATACCTATAAACCGTACCGTTTTTCCGTTAACTTCGTAAATACAAACGAGCAGGACACCGTAGACGTGACCGTTACCGCCATAATACAGTCACCTTTCGAAGTAAACGTCGACACTTTTAGAGTTACCTCCAGCATCGCCCCTTTGGCGGATTCCGTTATCACGATGGCTGAGGAAGACCTTTACGTACCCACTCAGACCGGCACCCATACCGTTTTATTTACACAAGATCAATCCGACTTGACCCAAATGGCGAAATTCGATGTATCCAACTTTACCTGGGGTACTGACGCTATTCATGATTTCACGACCGATGTCAGGAGTGTCGGCCCGAGTCAGGAGCAGTATGACGCCGCTGGTGGAATTTACCAGAGCGGCAACCTGGTAATAATCGCTGATGAAGCGGAAGTTTCAGTTGCGAACCACGTATCCTTCGGACTTACCAACCCCCAGGATTTTTACAATGTCTTCACCGGTGGTGAACGATTTGAAGTGTACATCTATAAAGGCGCGTTTAGCAACGACGATCCGATCGGTTTTGATGACCTGTTATTAGTCGGTGGTGCTTGGTATGACATTTCACCAAATGACGAACCTAACGATATACTTTACGCGGAACTGGAAGAGCCGGTAGTGCTGAACCCCGGTGAAATCTACTACGTGAGCGTCAAAAAGTTCGCCGGCTTAGGCAGTGGTGTAGCGCCAAAGTTCGTCGGCTACGTCGGCAATTCTTACCGCACACTTAGCTCTGCGGACGGATCGGGTAAAATCTTCACTGCACCGTACTCCCTGGATCAATTTTATGGCGAGGGCTGGACCGACCGAGTGCTTTGGCTAAGACTGCACACAGATGGCTTCGACCCTTTTGGGTTCGGGAGCTGCCACTTTGGAACCGCTCCCTATTTAGACACGGTCTGCACCGTCAACACCAGTGATTTTTCAGCAATGGACCAACTAAGGATCGCTCCGAATCCGGTACAGGAACAACTGAACGTTACCCTGGAATTGAACAGTGCCGTAAGCGAGGCCCTGGTTCGTATCCTGGACATCAACGGTCGTGTAGTTGGTCAGTACAAGTACGAACAAGTGACCAACGCGCCGATCCAGATCGATGTGAATAGCCTGCAATCCGGTACTTACTTCCTCAGCGTAGCCACACCGGAGGGATATAGAATGAAGAAATTCATCAAGCAATAAAGTTGTCTTGATCGTGATAATTTCCGAAATGATTATCTTGATTCAAATGTCTGTGCTAACTTAGCCGGCCAAAGAAATCAGCAACTATAAAAGCGGTGACGGATGATTTCGTCACCGCTTTACTTTTATCTTCAACTAAATACCTCTGTACATGAGACTAGGATTTACACTTTTACTCACTGCCCTGTTCAGTTTCGCACTGAGTGCCCAGGACGGTATTAACGATGCTTCCCCTTTCCCGGCCGACTTCGTTATTCTTTCCCCCGATGACATCGGTGGTGTTTACGATTATGGTACTCAGGCTGGTGACCCGGAATGGGGTATTCGCCTCGACGAAGATGTTCAAGGCGAACTGGCTTGGGGTTTCAACAACAACGACAGTCTTGGTTGTAATACCGGTGGCGAAATTACGACTGACCTGACCGGCAAGATCGGCTTCATCCGTCGGGGTGGCTGTTCTTTCGTCGACAAGGTGCTCAACTGCCAGCAGGCAGGTGCTATCGGTGTTGTGATCGTCAACCACTTCGATAATGCTGACGATACCGAAACTTCCGTTTTCGGAATGTCCTCCGGTGACACCCTGATCTCCGACTCCGTAACCATTCCCGCAGTATTCGTCAGCCGGGGAACCGGTCGCCTGCTGCAGGAGGCCATCGACGCTGGTGAATTCACCGAAGTACTCTTTGACGTGAAGTCCTTCTTCGGTGCGGCCGTGGCCTGGTCTTACCAGACTCCATTGGATAATTTCGCCGAGTACCCCTACAACGTGACTTACGTGAACCAAAGTGATACCGATTCGGTAGAAGTTACGATCACCGCCGTGGTCACTGATCCAAACGGCACTGACGTTGCTACCTATAGTGTCCTTGATACCGTAGCCCCCTTGGAGAGTGCGCTCATCGTGATGGACGAAGGAGATTTCTATCAGCCCACCGAAACTGGTCTTCACACCATCACTTTCACCCACGACCAAGCCGATGAAACTATCGTTACTGGCTTCAACGTCACCGACTTCACTTACGGTGCCGACGCCGTGAACAGCACCGATGACCTGATCAGCGTAGGCCCCAGCCAGGAACAGTACAACGAAGGTGGTGGTTTCTACCAGGGTGGTAGCCTGATCGTTACGGCCGAAGATGCTGAGACAGCCGTAGGTACTTACATTTCTTTTGGACTGACTAACCCCCAGGACTTCTTCGATCCCTTCACCGGTGGTGAGGATTTTGAAGTATTCGTTTACCAGGGTCTCTTCTCCAGTGGTGCCGCAGCCAGTTTCGATGACTTGACCCTGATCACTGGTGGTACTTACACCATCCAGCCGGATGATGCGCCAAACGACATTCTTTTCGTTGAGCTGGAAGAACCTGCTGTCTTGGATCCGGACGAGACTTACTACGTCAGCATTCGTAAGACTGCCGGTCTGGGAAGCGGACTTCCTCCCAGCTTCGTTGCCTCCAGCGGCGTTGACTACACCAACTTCTTGACCGATGATGGTACTCAGTCCTTCATTGCTACGCCACTGCAACTCGATGCTTTCTTTACCGGTTGGGCTAGCCAAACCGTATGGACCCGTCTGCACCTCGATGGCTTCGATCCTACTGACTTCATGTTGCCTTCCGACACGCGTGACATCCAGTTCCTGGACGCCAGCCAGGTCGTGATTGCTCCGAATCCGGTACAGGAACAACTGAACGTTACCCTGGAATTGAACAGTGCCGTAAGTGAGGCCCTGGTTCGTATCCTGGACATCAACGGTCGTGTAGTTGGTCAGTACAGCTACGAGCAAGTGACCAACGCGCCGATCCAGATCGACGTGAATAGCCTGCAATCCGGTACTTACTTCCTCAGCGTTGCTACGCCGGAGGGTTACCGCATGAAGAAATTCATCAAGCAGTAGTAGTTGCTTCGCAACTTAGCTAATAAGAGCCCCCTGAATTTTCGGATTCAGGGGGCTTTTTATGTGGTAGTCGACGAGTCGGGATGGAAATCCGACTAACGGTCGGCCACCATATTGCCGCTAGCCGTAAATTGCCAATGTATTTATTAACAACGCTCCTGACATGATCGAAATACTCACTTACATATCCCTGATCTCCGGCGGGCTGCTCGTGCTCCTGTTACTAGCCGGCATTCTCAGCGGGCTGGATCTGGACCTGGATTTCGACGGGGCCGATGGCGACGGGGGCGTAGGCTACGTCAAAGGCGGACTCACCTTCATCTCCATTGGTAGCTGGGTAGTTAAACTTGTTCTCGCTACGAGCGCCAGCCCGGTAGTGGCCTTCACCGCCGGTATCATAGCCGGTACAATAGCAGTTTACCTGCTGATCAAATTCATGAATTTTCTGCTGTCTCAGCAATCGGAAGTGAATTGGGAAGCCAGGGATGCTCTTTTCGAAACCGGACAGGTTTACCTGCGCATCCCGGCTCAGGGAACAGGTATTGTTCGCGTCAATATCCGGGGAGGGAACCGGGAACTCAAAGCCCGCTCCCAGGCCGGAGAGATCTTACCAACCGGATTAAAAGTTCGGGTGGAAGATGTGGAAGACGGAATTCTGGTAGTGAGCCGGGTATGAGTTCATTCGGCTTGACTTTAGCACTGCTACTTTGAAGTCCAAAAGAAATAAGAGACAGGAACGCTGCGCTTATGGAAATAAGACGCTAGACCGCTACGCAGTTAGATGCCAGAGACTAGCTTGAATTTACTTGCCAGCAAGTCTAGCATCTAGGGGCTAAAATCTAGCGTCTTTTGGCTAACAAAGTAGCAAAGTCAATATCGGCCCGAAGCTCCCGGTTTCTGGAATAAGCAAAAACACACTAAATCTCTCTTTAACTTTTTAAAATCCTTATCCTATGCCTTACTTACCCATTATTGGCGCCATTCTTTTTTTGACGCTATTACTCATCATCTGGGCAATCAGCCGCTACAAACGCTGTCCCTCGGACAAAATCCTGGTGGTCTATGGCAAAACCGGCGGAGATGCTTCGGCGAAGTGTTACGCGGGTGGTGCTGCCTTCATCTGGCCGGTGATCCAGGATTACAAGTTCCTGGACCTGACGCCGCTGAGTATCGATGTGAACCTGCAGGATGCGCTTTCCAAGCAGAATATTCGGGTTTCCGTGCCGGCCCAATTTACCGTAGCGGTGAGTAACAAGCCGAATCTGATGCTGGCCGCCGCCGAGCGTTTGCTGGCCCTGGACCGGGGTTCGATCTCTTCACTCTCCCACGACATTATTATGGGTCAGATGCGCCTCGTAATTGCCAACATGGACATCGAGGAGTTGAACACCGACCGCGACAAGTTCGTAGAATCCGTTTACAGTAATGTAGGTGATGAGCTCAACAAGATCGGCCTGGAATTGATCAACGTTAACGTTACCGATATTCAGGACGAATCCGGTTACATCAATGCGTTGGGTCGTGAAGCCGCCGCCCGCGCCATCAATGATGCCGAGATCAAGGTGGCCAAGGAGGTTCGTACGGGTAAGATCGGCCGTGCCGAAGCCGAGCAGGACCAACGGACCAAAGTAGCTGCCCTGACCGCCCAGGCGGAGATCGGTGAAGCCGAAGCTACCCAGAACCAGCGTATTCAGGTGGCCAGTGCCAACAGTAAGGCCCAGATCGGTGAAGCCGAAGCGTTACAGGAACAACGGATCCGTGTGGCCGATGCGAATAGCCGGGCGGAGATCGGTGAGAGCCGTTTCAATGCCGAGGCCCAGGAGGGTAAGAACGAAGCGGCAGTGAAGATCGCCGCTTCCAACGCCGAACGTGACGTTGCCCTCGCCGAAGCCAACCGGCGGGCCGTAGCCGCCAAAAAAGTGGCCGAAGCCAATGCACTGGCCGAAGCCTACCGCGCCCAGGAAACGGCGGAAGAAGCTCGTGGCCGAATGGAAAAAGCCAAACGGGAAGCCGAAGAGGTAGTAGCTGCCGACATTGAGCGGCAAAAAGCCATCATCGACGCCCAGGCCGAAGCCGAGCGCCGGCGGGAGATCGCCAGAGGTGAAGCCGATGCCGTACTTGCCCGTTACCAGGCCGAAGCTGCCGGTATGGAAGAGTTGTTGACCAAGCAGGCCGATGGTTTCCAGAAACTGGTGGATGCCGCGGGAGGCAACGCCCAGAGTGCCATCAATTTCCTGATGCTGGACAAACTGGCCGAGTTGACCAAGATCCAAACCGATGCCATCAAAGACGTGGAGATCGACAAGGTCGTCGTCTACGACAAAGGTGACGGACAAGGGGTGGGTAATTTCGTTTCCGGTCTTTACGGCATGGTCCCTCAGCTGAACGATTTCCTGCAGCAAAGCGGAATGCAATTACCGGCCGGGCTGGTGAATAAGGCGGAAACTCCCTTAACACCATCTACCACTGAAAGTGGAAAAGATGAGGCCGAGTAATTATCGACTACCTAGTTATTTAACAGATGTATTTATTGGCGGCTCCCGGTTTTTCCGGGGGCCGTTTTTATTATTGAAGTCAATCGCTTTCTGAGTAAAGCCACGTTTGTGAATAAGTGATCGCTTCTTGCAAATCACGCTAATGATGATGGGTAAGAACAACAAAATGGTGGACCAGCCGGAAGAAATGCTGGCGCTGGCGCGTGAGACCGTACGGCAATGGAAATAAAACATCGCGTAAGTAGACATACTATTTAAATCCTGGGGATTGGTGCTTTAGCGATTAGAGTTATGATAACTCTATTTGCGCGAAATCTTCCAGGAAAGTGATTCTTTCATCCTTAGAAAAAGCGATAAAGTCCGGCGAACTCAGGTGGCCGGGATAGGGCCCGTAGTGATGAGTTTTACGATCGTTGCGCCACAATAAGACCCAGGCGATCTTAGCCGCTAACGGGTCTTGAAAAAGTGCTGGTGATAAGCGTTCGGTCCACCAGTTTGCTTCGGGAATTGACTCGTATCCGGTTTCCGTAAGTGCGGCCAGTTTTCCATATTCACCGGCTAGCTCAACGATCGTTCTCAATCGTTGGACCAAGGCCGCAGTCTTCCCGTTCTTCCCCAGATCATGGTAATCATCCAGCCCTAGAACGTCCACCACGTCATGTCCCGGATACCTTTCCAGGTAGTGGCTTTTGTCCTTGAAGCGATCCGGAGAATAGGCGTAGATCAATTGATGCAAGCCTTTCTCATTTCTCAGATAGTGAACCGTAAATCGCCAAAGCTGAATGAACTCTTCTTTTGAACACCATTTTTGCCCCCACCAGAACCAGGAGCCGGTGTGTTCATGAAACGGGCGGAAGATCAATGGGATTTTTTCATGGACTGAAAAACCCGCCCGGCTAGGCACAAGATCGGACGGAGTAGCAAGATTATCGATAAAACCTGCCATTCGATCCAGGCGACTTAAATAGCGCGCGTGTTTACTTCCTCCCGGCAGAATTTCCTGCACCACCCGCAGCCCGGTGTCCCAGGCGTCTCCTCCCGTCAGCGGGTTGCGCATATGCCAGCTAACGGTGTTAATTCCTCCCCGGCGGTGAACTTCGCTCATCCACAGTTTCATGTAACCGAAGTCTACACCATCCAGGTTACGACCATCCAGGCCCAAGTGACCAAAATCCCAACCGAATACAGTGGGAAATTTTCCACAAACGTCACTCATATCGGACCTCCAGGCGTAAGTTGCTGTCCGCTTCCCCACCCCATAAGCCAAGGCATCCTGTTGACCGATCAGCGTACGGCTGTCGCAGATCATGGCCAGTCGCTGATAAAGTGTTTGGGCTGAATTGCTCGCCTCAGGGTCGGATAGGTAAATCATGTCGATGAATAGGAACAATTAAAAAATGATTCTGGTGTAAGCGACCGTATTATACGATGGTAAGTAACACTTCCCCCTATCGGTAATGGAATGACTCAGGCAAATAATAAAATCAAGCTTCAGTAACCTTTTAGCCAGTAACGTTACTATTGAGTAAGAACGTTATCAAAATGACGCAAACTACCCAACAAACTCAATTCCTGGAATGGTACCGACCTATCCATGCCAGCTTTTTGCGCTATTGCGATAGCCACTGCCTGGGGTTTCAGCAAGCCGAAGATATGGTCCAGGATGCGATTCTTTCTGCCCTGGAACAATGGGACGCTATTGAAAACAAGGACCGGCTGCTGGCCTACATGATCGGGATCGTTAATAATCGCAGACGGAATGAGCTTCGTTCTAAAAAAGTACGTGAGAAGTTTCTGGCGGAGCGAAAGAGAATTATACAAGTGCATTTTCCCTCACTTCCCGAAGCAGCTTTGGACCTGCATTACTTACTCAAAGCCATGGACACCCTCCCAGAAGCCGAACGGGAGGCACTGCTGCTTTTCGCCGTCAGCGGTTTCTCTATCCGGGAGGTTGCCGAAATTCAAGTTGCCACTCAGGGATCGGTAAAGACCAGAATCAGTCGGGCCAGAAAGCGATTAAGGGAATTGTTGGCCGAAGACGGACGCCCACTGACCTTACGTCAACGATTACAAATATTTACTTCCATACTGCTATGACCAACTCAGACCTGGATCTGCGTATTGGCCAGCTCCAAGACCTTCCTCCTACCCTACCCTTGAGCAAAGTGGTCGACTGGGTTCGCCAGGGTCGTTCAAAACCGGTATTTCACGCTTCGGTCTGGCTGAGTCGGGTCGGATAAAACAACCAAATTATGCAAGATTTTCTTCGTTATGCTCAGCTCGATCACGGGCTGGAGCCAGATACACTGATGTCCAGCATCTCTCCGACCATTATTGAGGAGCGGCCGCTGAACGTAGCCCAACTGGACGTTTTTAGCCGGTTGATGATGGACCGCATCATTTTTCTCGGCACTGCCGTAGATGATTACGTGGCCAACGTCATTCAGGCCCAATTGCTCTACCTCCACAGCGTTGACCCAAAGAGGGATATAACTATGTACATCAACTCACCCGGCGGGTCCGTGACGGCCGGGCTGGGCATCTACGACACTATGCAACACGTTTCCCCCGACGTTGCGACTACCTGCACCAGTATGGCCGCCAGCATGAGCGCAGTCCTCCTGTGCGCGGGAGCGGCGGGCAAGCGGACGGTCCTGCCCCACGGCCGGGTGATGATTCACCAGCCGAGTGGTGGTATGCAGGGCAAGTTCGCGGATATGCAAATCACCTACGAACTGTTCAGGGAACTGAAACAAGACCTTTACAGCATCATGAGCCAACACAGCGGACAAAGCATAGAGCAGATCGAAAAAGATGCCGATCGCGACAACTGGATGCGGGCCGAAGAGGCTTTAGCCTACGGGTTCGTCGATGAGGTTTTAGGGAGGTAGGCGGACGCCTGCGGCTTGTGGACAGCCCTCAGCCTTGTGGACGTCGTTGGGCGACTTGTGGGCGCTTTACCTGTGGGGCCGTTGTTGCGAATACGTGAAACCGGAGATTCTCAACCAGAAACTCTTGCTGCATCCGGAAGCTGTAAGTCAGCGTAAACTTTTCACTAGCATCTCTGCTACTTTGTTAGCCAGAATCTTAACAATTCGTGGTAAAAACACGTTCTTTACCACGATGACTACCGAGGATTTCAAGGCCATGGCTGCCGCCGTTCCCCGCCAGCCGGGGGTATACCGATTCATTGACCCCGAGGGTACGATCCTGTACGTGGGGAAAGCCAAAAATTTGCGTAACCGCGTGGCCAGCTACTTCGGGGAGCGCAAGGATCGCCAGCACCGAACCCGGGTGATGGTGAAGAAAGCCGCGCGAATCGAGTTCACCATCGTTAATACCGAAGCGGATGCGCTGCTGCTGGAAAACGCACTGATTAAAACGCACCAGCCGCGCTATAACGTCAACCTCAAAGACGATAAGAATTATTCCTATATCTGTATTAAGAAGGAGCGCTTTCCCAGGGTATTCATTACCAGGCAGGTCTGGCGCGACGGGTCCACATACTTTGGCCCCTATACCAGTAAAGGGCGTTTGAAGAAAATACTGGATCTCGTAAAAGAACTCTTCCCGCTACGTACCTGCAAGTACGACCTGAGTGAGAAAAACATTGAATCCGGAAAATTCAAGGTCTGCCTGGAATACCACATCAAGAACTGTGAGGCCCCTTGTGTAGCAAAGGAAAGCGAAGAAGCTTATAACCAGAAGATCGATCAGGTCAAGAACATCCTGCGTGGGAATTACGGAGCCGTGGTGCGCCACTTCAAAGGCGAAATGGAGCGACTGGCCGGGGAAATGGAGTTCGAACGCGCCCAGCAGATCATGGAAAAGCTGCAAGCCTTTAACAACTACCAGGCCAAATCGCAGATCGTAACGACTTCCATCAAGGACGTAGATGTCTTCAGCATCGCCATGGACGAAAAAGAAGCCTACGTCAATTATATCAAGATCGTAGAGGGCGCGGTGATCTATACCAATACCCAGGAATTACAACTGAACCTGGACGACGAAGACATCGAATCCCTGCTCAGTTACAGTATCCCCATTATGCGGGAGCGCTTCGACAGCCAGGCCACCGAAATCATCCTGGACCGTGAGGTAGAACTGCCCGGGCTGGAAGGTGTGAGTATTACGGTACCTAAGATCGGCGACAAGAAAAAGCTGCTCGAACTCAGCCAGAAGAATGCCAAATACTACTTACTGAACCGTAAGAAGCAGAAAATCAGCCACCAGAACCGGCAAACGCCGATGGAGCGGGTACTGAAGATCATGCAGGAGGACCTGAACATGGACGCCGTACCTCTGCACATCGAGTGTTTTGACAACTCCAACATTTCCGGAACCAATCCGGCCAGTGCCTGCGTGGTTTTCAAAAACGGGAAGCCGAGTAAAAAGGATTACCGGCACTACACCATCAAAACCGTGGAGGGGCCCAACGACTTCGCCAGCATGGAAGAAGTGGTGCACCGCCGTTATCGCCGACTGTTGGACGAAGGAGAGCCGTTACCGCAACTGGTCATTATCGACGGTGGTAAAGGTCAGCTCAGTTCGGCGATGAAAAGCGTGAGATTACTGGGTATAGAAGATCGGATGACCGTCGTCGGTATTGCCAAGAAACTGGAAGAGATATACTATCCGAACGATTCCATTCCGCTGCACATCAACAAGAAGAGTCCTTCCCTGAAAATCATTCAGCAGGCCCGGGACGAGGCTCACCGCTTCTCCCTGAGACTACACCGAAATAAAAGGAGCAAGAATTTTACCCGCTCCGAATTACTGGACGTACCGGGCATCGGCGAAAAAACCGTACAGGCCCTGATCGCTCATTTCGGGAGTACCAAAAAAGTCAAGGAAGCTACTGCGGCAGAGATTGCCAAAGCCACCAACCTGAACGTAGCAAAGAAGTTATTTGCGCATTACGGGAAAGGCTAGCTCAGGATTATAAGCAGGACAGCTATGCCCGCCGGCACCGTTTGCACAAACAGGATCTTTTTATCCGCCGTGGCCGCTCCGTAAAGTCCGGCGACCGCTACGCAAGCCAGAAAGAACAGGGCAACGTTCTCCGACCAGGCCGAGTCGGCAATCAGTAACGACCAGCCCAACCCGGCCGCCAGGAAACCGTTGTAGAGGCCCTGATTAGCGGCCATTGCCTTGGTAGGACCGAAAAGATCTTTAGGAAAGTTCCTGAAGACCTTCGGCCCCCGGCTTTCCCAGGCGAACATTTCGAACCAGAGAATATACAGGTGAAGCAGGGCGATGAAGCCGATCAGCAGATCGATCAGTAGTTGCATGGGAAATTAGTTTATTTCGTCAAGATAAGGCATCCCCCGACGGAACCATAACCCTGCGACCCGGTGTTGTAATGATATGAACACCCGATACGCCATCTCCGACATTCACGGCAACTACCGAACTTTCCTGAATGCCCTGGATACCATCCAGCTCAGCCCCTCCGACGAACTCTATCTCCTGGGAGATTACATCGACCGGGGTCCCGGTAGCCGGGAGGTCATCAGCCATATTTTTCAGCTCATCAAAGAGGGATACCGGGTGAATTGTCTGCGCGGCAACCATGAGCAATATATGCTCGACGCTTTCGCTACCGATGACTTTAGCCCCCAAAATTACTGGCTCAAAACCGGTGGCGGCCAAACTCTGGACAGCTACCGGACCAGTAAAACCGATTTACATCCCATAGTGGACGACCATCTGAAATGGATGAATGCCTTACCCTATTATTTCGACATCGGCGATTACTTACTGGTACACGCCGGCCTGAATTTTAAGTCGCCAGATCCTCTCCAGGATAAAAAAGGCATACTTTTCTCCCGCCGCTGGTACGGGGACATCGATCCCGGTTGGCTGGGTGATCGATTCGTGGTACACGGGCATACGCCCATTGAACGACATTTGATTGAGGCGCAGCTATCCGATGATCACCCTTACCCCGCTTTCAATATTGACGCGGGCTGTTTTCACTACCGACCTGGTTTTGGCCACCTCTGCGTAATGAACCTGGACAATCGTTCATTTGACTTTCTGGCTAATGCGGATATGGATATTCTGGCGATTCGACAAGAACGGTTAGTGTAAATTTTGGCTGGCAAAGTAGCAATGCCGATATGCACGCCTAGCGGGGTTTCATGCAGACGGCACGGAGGGGCGGACGATTGTTGTTGGCCCCGATAGTCCCGCCGACGGGCGGGTGGTTTGAAATCCTGTCGCAAAGGATAAAAGAGACCTGGTGGTTAGTATTAGCTTAAAACAGCATCCGTCGACACGCATGAGGAAAGGTAATTCATGGTACTCACCCTCAGTGCGCTCCAAGTGAATTCTCGTTTGAATTGTAGTCGTAAAAAACCCTCTACAACATTCCCTTCACCTTTTCCCAGAGAGTCCGGGCGTGCCCTTCTTCCGCCTCGTAACTCCAGCCGGCAATGTGGGGGGTCATGATCACATCATCGCGCTTAAGTAATTGCTGAAAGACCTCAGGTTGATCTTTCAAGTCGAACCGGGTAAAGGACTGGTCCTCGTATTCGATCACGTCCAGGGCAGCACCTAAAACCTTGCTACTTTGAAGCCCGGCTAATAATGCACCCGTATCCACGGCCTTGCCCCGGGCGGTATTGATGAAGTAAAATGGCTTGGCGAATGCGTTGATCCAATCAGCATTGACGTAATGGTGGTTGCCTTCCAGAAAGATGTGGAGAGAGACGACCTCCGCTTCCCGCTGCAATTCTTCCAGGCTGACGGATTCAGCGTATTCATCACCGCAGTTCTCCAGGTATTTATCGTGGGTAATGACCCGACAACCAAAGCCACTTAGCCGTCTGGCCGTCTCCTTACCCATGTTGCCATATCCGATGATACCAACGGTGAGGCCGCCCAGTTCCGTCCCCGTATTACCCCGACGCACCCACTGGCCATTTCTCACTTGCCGGTCGGCACGGCTCAGGTGATTCAAAAGCATGAGCAACATACCCACGGTGTGTTCGGCAACGGTATGTTTACTGCCTTCGGGAGAATTAAAAACGCGGATATTCAATGATTCGGCGTAGGTGAGATCGATGTGTTCGGTACCAACCCCCCAGCGAAGTACGAACCGCATATTCGGATTGGCGTCCAGCAATTCGCGGTCGATACTGAGGCGGGAACGAACCATCAGTCCATCAAATTCCGGAAGAATTTCAAGGATTTTGCTTCGTTCGGTATTACTGTGATCCACCCACTCATGACCGTTTGCGGTCAGGGCCTCCCCCAGGTATGGGTGAGCGGCTTTATCGACGAAAATGATACGGGCCATGAGCGAAGTTTTTGGAAACCATTAGGAGTTCGCCACAAAGATTATATTTTTTCTAACTTATCACGGCCGACTAAACGAACAGCTATCAACGTTTACTTTGCAGACTATCGAACTATCCAGGCCAGCTTCACATTAATTGAACGTATGAAAATTTTCAAAATATTTACCCTACTCCTGCTTACTGGCTTGTTTTCAGTAGGTCTGGGTGCTCAAGATTTCCCAGACGTTAACGTCAAGACTCTTGACCGCCGGGACGTAGCCCTCTCCGATTACGTCGGCCAGGGCAAAAACACCGTAGTCGCCGTCTGGGCCACCACCTGCCCGAACTGTATCATGGAACTGGACCACATGAAGGACTACGTCGAAAAGTGGTCGACTCAATACAACGCCGAAGTTATTGCCGTGAGCATGGATCAATACCAGCGCATCCGCCGCGTCAAGCCGATGGTCAATGGACGTCAGTGGCCCTACACTGTGCTGATTGATAGTCAACGCCAACTCGGCAGCCTGCTGAATTTCACCGCCATCCCCCAACTTTTCGTAGTTGACGGCGATGGTAAGATCATCCAACAATACAGCTCCTACCAGCGAGGACGCGAAGAAGAAGTGGACCGCGTACTGGCCAGATTGAAATAAAATACCCTCAACCGTAACGAACGCTCTGTGCCCCGCATAAAGGTCTGAGAGCAATACCTAAGGGGTATTAACCATAGAGGCCGTCTCGACATAGTCGGGACGGCCTTCTCTGTTTCAATCTCGTCAGTACCGTCGAGAAACGAGCGGGGTTGAAGAGTGTTTTCAATCAATTGGAAATAGAAAGGTGGTCTTTCCCGGTGTACACCGGAACCTCCTGCGTCGAGCGTACTGACGACGCTATCAGGGTGTCCGAATCCGCGTGCTCTCATTGATCCAGCAGCCTACCCGAAAGGTATCGCCTTCCTTGAGTCCCCGCTGAAAAACATCCTCCTTACTCGGCATGTACTGAGCGTAGCGACCGATGAATTTATTGGCTTCGGCGGCGGCAGATGGATCGACACTCTTGGCGCGGTTCCACATATCGATGGCCGGCCAAACAACCACCTGACTGTCAAAACCACGGCCGGGGCCACAAAGGGGGCCGGAACTGGCGTACAGCCGGCCTATTAGCAGGTATGGCTCACCCCAGCTGCTCCGGGCATTAGCCGCTTTACGGGCGAAGGCCCGGGCCTGGCTGAAGTTCTTTAAATGGCTGTAGTAGATCTTGGCTACCGTAAGGAAGTACTTACCTTTCTTCTCAGCATCCTCAGCACCATTAGCGGCCTCCGTGAATTTTTCAATGGCGCAGCCGTAATCGTTATTCTCCAAACAGGTGTAGCCCTGGCGTGCCGGGCCGGGTTCGTAGACCACTTTACAACTTGCATCGAACGCTGCCTGAACCTCCTGGTATTCCGGACTGTCCGTACCGCAATTACCCCACCGCAAGAGCGTTCCGGTGGTACGGATCACGTCGCAATCCGTAGGATTATCTCTGAACTCCGGCATATATTTATCTACGTAGTGCTGGCAATCGTAAAAGTCGCGAACGGTCTCGAAATATTCCAGGCGGGCCGGGGCGTAAGCTTCAATAGCCTGCCATGGATCACATCCACTACCCTGGCATTCGGCCAGGCCGGTTTCCAGTCTTTTCAACAAAATGGTAGTCAGCGCGCGGGCTTCGGTATCGTCGATGTAGCCGGTATCGTGCATCTCCACCAATAAACTGCTCATGGGGTTGATGATGAAGTACTCCAACTCATCTCCATCCTTATCGATACTCTCGCGGAAGAGGTCGAACACCTCGCGGTGGGTAGTATTTTCGGGGTATTTATAATAGCCGTCAAAACCCTGCATCGCGGCGGTGAACCCATCGTCGGGATAGCACTCCCGAGCCTGGGCATAGAGCAGTTGGATGGTGTCACCGATCCCGTTCGCCCGGTCGGGGAAGCGGGTCGCCAGATCCTGGTAGAGTGTCACCCCGTCCAGGTAGACCGTATTGCGCTTACCATCGGCGGCCGGGGCGTTTTCGTAAACGTTTTTCCAGCGGGGGAAGGCCTCGGCGTAATCCTTGGTTTTCATCATCTGACGGTAGATCACGTAGTCGTCGCTCAGGCGGTCTGAATTCGGAGAGTCATCGAATTTAGGGCAGGGACTAAGGTTTTCGTTGGCTGACGAAGTAGCAGTGCTGGTGCTCGTAGACGTCGAGTTGTCCTGGCTATCGGAAGCTTCGGAAGAGGTTACGGCACCCGGTGTTCCACAGGCTACGACCCCCGAAATGATCAGGATGGCCAGGAGGCCGTAGAGTTGATTGAATTGCTTTTGCATGTTTTGGTGTTGGTTCTGTTTTTTTTTTTAACGGGAGTAATTTAGGGGATGTTGAGCAGATTTAATTTAGAGCTTGTTGGAGATTCAAGATTTCGCCTGCTTGCGCCAAATTTTATCCTGACCTGCATCGTTCGATCAGCCGCGTAGCTACGGCTATGCTCCTTCCTCTCTCTTTGTTCAAAATAAAATTTGTCAGCAATCGGCTGAAACCCGAAACCCCAACAAGCTCTTAATGTTGTATTGGTGTGCGGCTTTGGCTTACCGCTTTTACATGCCTCCGGCGGCTTCTTTTTTGCATTGCCAAAAAAAGAAACAAAAAACGCTAGAACTCAGTAAACTCGCTTCGCTCAGACAGTACTGAGTCCAGTCCCAGTAATCACCATAAGGGCATGTTCACCCCTCACGCCATCATCGACCCACAAATTCCCAAACCGACCACCAGATAAACCAGGGCCAGGATAAACAACACTTTCGCTCCTTCCTTACTACGGGGGTAAGTGAACAGTCCGATCACTGTCAACAAGATCGGCGGGCCGAACATAATGCCAAAGATGAGCAGGAAGATGCCGTCAAGGTTACCGACTTCCAGAAAGATCATAGCGTGGAGTTTTGTAGTTCCTGCAAACGCTCTTTTTTGTCATCCCTATAGAGCAGGTTCATCGTTTCAAAGGGAATGATCTTATTGTTCTTATCCACGATGTGGACGCAGGATTTCTTTACCGCCCGAACATCAAAGTCATAGGCATCCATGAATTGCATGATGATGATCCGAAACAGATTATCGTAGCTGAATTCAGGGGCATCGATCCTGGGCAGACAACACAAAAGGTCGTGGAGACAGTCACCCGCCCGTTCCGGAGAATTGCCCGTACTGAACACCTCCAGCATTTTGCCGTGCAGGCGGTCGTCTTGTTCGTAAACAATTGTATTGCGGCTGTTATCCAGCAAGTCCTGTGGATCGACGTAGCGGGTTAGCGGGACTACTCCGTCTTCCAGTTTCAACGCGTAGGCCATGGCCAAGGCATCCGGGTTGCAGGGTACGGGCAACAGGTCGTTTGGTTCGAACAGAGCGGTTTGTTCCAGCACCTTACGGCGCACTTCGGTGAGCGTCAATCGATCTTTGCGTGGATCAAAATTTTCCAGTCTGCCAGCCACCTGGGTGGGTTGAAGGGTAACGCCACGTACGCAGGGCTGCTCCAGCGCGTACTCAATGATCTTGCCGAGTTCATCGTCGTTCAGTCCTTTTTGTATGGTTACCACCAACGTGGTCGACAGATTCAGGGCATTCAAATGTTCCAGTGCCTGCCGACGAATTCGGGTCAGGTCGGCACCCCTGATACTTTGCAAGACCTCCGGACGAAAAGAATCGAATTGTAAATACACCTCAAAATCCGGGGCGTAGGTAGCCAGTCTTGCGGCGAAGGCCTGATCCTGAGCGATCCGAATGCCATTGGTGTTCAACATCAGGTGTTTGATCGGCAGGCTTTTGGCGTAGTCGAGAATGGCAAAGAATTCCGGGTGGATCGTTGGCTCTCCTCCACTGAGTTGCACGACGTCCGGTTCTCCTTCGTTAATGACGACGGCGTTCAGCATCTCCTTGATCTCTTCCAGGGTCCGGTGGCGACCGTAATCCGGTGAGGAGCAGGCGTAGCAGGTCGGGCAACTGAGATTGCAGCGGTCCGTCACTTCTACCACCGTCAGACAGGAATGTTGCTCGTGGTCCGGGCAAAGACCACAATCATAAGGGCAGCCGTAGTGCGTTTTCGTATTGAACTGAAGCGGGATTTCGGACGGCTTATTATAATTCCGAATGTTCTTGTAATACTCGATATCGTCGGCCAGTAACACCTTGTGGAAACCGTGGTCCGGGCAGGTCTTGAGCATAAAGACCTTATCGTCTTCAAAAACGATCTTGGCATCGATCCTTCGCAGACATTCCGGACAAAGACTGAGCGTAAAATCGTAATAGGTGTGTTTGCGTACTGGCATGGGTTGCCAAGATATGGAAAGCACGCTGAATCGGGGTAGACAGCGATCATGCCTGTTACTTCAGCAGGATATTTTCATTCTACTGATAACCTACCCTACCCTGAGATGAAATTCCTTATTCACCTTTTCTTGTTCTCTTGCCTTCCCTCTTACTTATGCGGTCAAGTTTCACTAGAAGCACACCCTATTCGCGCTGCGGAAGTATATTTCGACTTTGGCAAAGCCACCATACGCCCGGAAGCCGAATCAAAAATCATTAATCTGATCGAGGCAGCAGCTCAGGAACAACGGGTTTTTATCAGGATAACGGCCCACACCGACAGTATCGGTAGCGTTGTAAACAACCTTAAGCTCTCACGGAAACGGGCCGAAGTGATTAGAACCCGATTGTTGGCAAGTGAAATTAAAGCAGATAGCATTTCAATCGAATTGTTCGGCGAATCCAATCCCGCAGCCCCAAATACAACCGACCTCGGTCGCCAACAAAATCGGCGGGCTACGGTCGAAGTACTCAGTTTCAGAGAAATGATTACGCTTACCGGCGCCGTCCTCGAACAGGACTCCGAACAAGGCATTTCAGCCACCGTCACTATCCGCAGTAAAGACGATAATCAAACCTTGTATACGGACGAAGATGGCCGCTTCCAGTCAAAGGTCCCCCTGGGGGCAGTGATCGGTATCGACGTAACGGCCAAAGGTTACTTCCTCGCCTCCAAAATGCTGAAGGCCACCCCGGAAGCGCTCCGGGATGAATTTCAAATTCAACTACCCCGCCTCGAGAAAGGTAAAGCCGCAGACATCGATAATTTGTACTTCGTCAGCGGGCGAGACATCCTGCTGGAAAGCTCGGAACCCGAATTACCCAAGGTTCTCAAATTCATGCAACTCAACGATAAGATCAAAATTGAGATCGCCGGCCACGTCAATGTTCCCAACCAGGGGCGAATTCCAAGGTCATCCAATCATTTCCTACTATCGGTCATGCGCGCCTTGGTCGTCTACAACTACCTGCTCCGTAATGGTATCGCGGAGGAGCGCGTCAGCTACCAGGGCTACGGAAATTGGGAAATGCGCTTTCCAAACGCACAGACAGAGAGTCAGCAAAGCGCCAATCGCCGGGTGGAAATCAAGATACTGGAGACCGAGATGTCCACACCCGCCAATAATAGCCCCAGCAAAGCAGACACAACCACTGGATCGTACTGAGCTCCAGCAGTAGAAAAGTGTTCGGCTTCAAAAATTCGATAAAAAAACGAAAGCCGAAATAAGCCAGCATAAAAAGTTGAAACAAGCGGCCGGCGGACAGTACTTTCCATTTGGGCAATTGCCAAAAAATGAGAAAAAGCAGGCTAAGAAATAACAACTCGTAGAGAGCGAGTGGGTGACGCAAAATTCCATCCCCCAAATTCATCCCCGTCCATAAATTCGTGGATACGCCATAAGTGAAGTCTTTGATCCCACTTAAAAAACAACCGATCCTTCCAATGAAGATGCCTAGTATAATTGGCAGGGTAAACAGATCGCCCGAAGACCGCTTTTCTCCAATGATCTTCTTAGTCAGCTCCACTCCGATCAGTCCACCGAATAAGCCGCCCATGATCGTCTTAGCCTGCAGCAGCTGCCACCAATTGGCCTCTCCGATCCAACGAGGTGCTTCCAGTATCCCAAAAAGTCGTGAGCCGAGCCAAGCTCCCAGTGCCGCCCCCAGGATGATGGAGATTCTATTTTCGCCGGAGATTTGATCCTTACCGTATTTACGTATATATACGTATAAGCGATACGCCAGAAAAAACGCCAAGTACTCGCAGACCAAATGAATATTGACCTTGGTGCCCAGAATAATGGGCTCGTAGGGAATGGACATTGACTATTTTTGGTTTTTGGAACGCAGATTTTCTGGATGACGGGTAACGTCCGCAAAGTGTCCGGCACCAGCGGTACCTGGTCGATCCGCGCTCAGCAACGTAAGTCCGTGTCCCCTACTCATGAAGGCGAAGCCGTTGGCTATTCATCTTTTTCCAGATCCAACACGTACCACTCAATCGCTTCAACGTCCAGATTCGCCCGTCGTCCGGTCTCCTCCGGTGCATAATGCTCGGCCAGGTAATCCAGTATCTTTGGTTCGTTCGCGCCCAACTCCCACAGTCCCTGAGTACGTTGCATCCAGTCGATCATCTCCGCCCAGCCTTGCCGGCTAGCCCGGTTTTGGGTAACCAGTTTGGCCGAGTGACAGACCGTGCAATTAGCCTTCACCAATTCATAGCCTTCGGCGTAGATCAGTCCGGTTTCGGGGTGAGTACGACCGCTGTACTGCTTCCTCTTATCTTCATTCATATTTATAATGGGGCGATCATCCATCACTACCACCGGATGATCGAAGAATTCATCCACTTTTCCGTCCAGCAACAGTCCAGCAAAAATCAGTATGCAGAGCACCAAAAGCAGGTTAACCAAGACCAGTAGTATTCGAAAATTCATATCCCAAAAGTAGCTTTCATTCTGAGCAAGATCAGGTATTTTCTAAATGATGGTTTACTCTACCCCGCCCTCTTACTGTTTTCCTGCCAACTGAATTGGCGGTCTTGCCCTCATACCACCCGCACCGCAATCCGGTGACAGGCATTGTTCAAATAACCCTTCGGGTTCCACCCCGGCAGAATCATCGGCTGGCTGTTGCCCTCCCCGTCAGTCGCCCTTGCCCAGATTTCGTAATAGCCATTTTCAGGAAAGTCGATATTAGCGGAAAAATGCTGCCAGGCAAATCGATTCGCTGCATTTTCCAGTCGTGAAGTCTGCCAGGTGCTGCCAAAATCTATGGAGTATTCCATTTTACTCACCCCGGCGTCCGCCGCCCAGGCATGGCCCCTGATTGGCAGTTGTTGGCCAGACTTGATCGTCGCACCGGTTTTGGGAAAGGTGATCAACGATTTCACTGGCATTTTTTCAATAATGCACATTTCATCATCCGCAACTTTAGCGCCGGGGGCTACGGGTTTACAAGGTACCCGGTAAGCCTGTCCCGTCATTTTCGGGCCGTCGTGAACTTGGTTGCGGATGACGATCCGGTTCAGCCACTTGCCCGAAGCCGAGGCCGGGTAGCCACCAAAAATCAGTCGCAAAGGAAAGCCATTGAGCAGCGGCAGTGGCTCGCCGTTCATTTCCCAGGCAATCAGGCTCTCCTCTTGCATGGCCTTTTTGATCGGTACGCCCCGCGAGATCACCGTTTTGCTCAGGTTACCCGACAGGTGAGTGTCCGCTCCGTAGTAGCCGATGTACACCGCGTCGGATTTTACGCCCACCGATTGAAGTACATCCTTCAGTCGTACCCCCGTCCAGGCCGCGCAGCCCACCGCTCCGGTACTCCATTGATTACCCTTGGCGGGTGGATTAAATTCACTGCGCCCATTCCCGCCGCACTCCAAAGTAATCTGATAAGTGTGGTGCCGAAAATTCGCTTTTAATTCCGCGAGCGTGAACGTTTTGCTTTGGCGGGCAGATTCCCCTTCAATGGTCAAACTCCAATTTCCGGCCTCCGGATTTTCCGGCGGAATTCCGTTGTTGCGCACGAAAAATCGATCATTGGGCGTCAGCGGGTCATCCAGCAGGTGAGCCGGGGTTTCGGCGTTGACCGGCCGGTCATTCAATATGGTCAGTCCGGGATGTTTGCCCTTAATCGGGTCGTTTAGACCAATCGGTACTATTCCTTCCGGCAGCTTGTTTCCGTAGACGATCCTGCTACCTAATGCAAAACTGAAAGCAGTGAGCGTAGCTTGGGAGATAAAGCGTCGGCGGGTTGGCATGGTCGTTATTTTGGCTAGCAACTCAGAGGACGAAGGACGATCAGCGAGTTTTCATTATTTTGACTAACAAAGTAGCAAGGCTGGTTGCGAGCTAAAGTAGCAAGGATTTTGCAACCACAGGGCCACAAGAGTACACAAGTTGCACAGGAAATAATATCAGAACCAGTAGCGGTGCGCTCCTAGTACTCTTGTGGTTTCCCCGTTCTTTCTCTCAAGACCCCGTGCAATGCCTGCCCGCCGAACCCCTCCGGAAAATCCTCCACCCCCGGAAAACCAATACGAATATCTCTACCCTCGTGGGGAACGTAAGCCGTACCGAAAATATAGTCCCAGACGGCCAGGGTGAGACCGAAATTGACCCCGTAACGTCTTTCTTCCGGCAATTCATAGGAATGGTGCCAGATGTGCATCTCCGGGCTATTGAACAGGAACTTCATGAAACGGCCAACCAACAGACTTCCCGCTCCTGTTGCTACAACAACCACTGCTACTTTGTGAGCCAAAGCAAGATCACCGAAAATATTGACGTCCGCTAAGCCATTCGCGGCAATCACTCCGATGAGCAACCCGATCAACCCGCCCGTTACGTAACCACTGACGCTGATGTTGCTGTGGTTATAATGCCCCCAGGCCAGGGTGAAAATGTGAATGATGAAAAAGTCATATAGTCCGATCCCGAGCAGGGCGAGTGGAATATACTCGAGGGTGCGATACACCACGTTTTCCATCCAGTGATAACGCAGGTGAGCCGCAAAGCCCATTTCCGCTACACTGTGGTGTACCTTGTGAAATTCCCAGAGACGGTCCGAGCGATGCAGTAGCCGGTGAATCCACCACTGCACGAAGTCGCGGACCACGAAACCGATCAGCAACACCGCCCAGAGTGGGAAGTCGTTTAAGGGATTATTGGCTTGTAAATCGAAGCCGGAGACCCATTGAATTCCGTCATTGAACAGGTTGACGATGACATTACTCGCCGCGCTATAGATGATCAGGGAAAACAGGAAGAAATTGAAAAACATATAGAAGCCATCCAGCCAGAAATCCCGCCGAAAAATCTTCTGCCCCTTGCGCCAGGGAATGATCACTTCCAGTACAAAAAAGAACAATGAGACAGCCAGCAACCAGTAGAAGTAGCTATTCCAGCCGGGATTGGCAATCTCGTATTTCAGATAATTGAAATAATCCGTGTATCCCTTGACGAAATGATTCCAGTAGATCATGCTAATGATTGAAGGGGCTAATGAGACAGTGATTCAATGAGGCCTTTTACCATCCAATTATTGACTTATTCTATCACTACTCTTCCGAGACATCACCGGCGCATCTTTCACTACCATCTGCAGGGTAGCTGGTAGCCGGGCTTCGAGTTTGACGATCTTGCCTTTGCGGAGGCTTTCAACAACTTCGGGGGTATAATGGCGAACGGTGATCAGTTCCAGGTCGCGATCGATCATGGTTTTATAGTTCGCGTCGATGCTTTGGCAGAAGCGATCTACCTTATCGTCGACGTCGTTGAAGACCATGTTGAAAGAGATGGCACGGTTTTGCATCATGTTTACCTGAAGGCGGAGTTCGGTGACCTGTTCGAAGAGTTCCTTGATGTGGTGCTCGGCCACGAAGCTGAAGTCGCGGGTACTGATGTGAACCAGCGCCTGTTGGTCTTCGATGGCCACCAGTGGCGGATAGGCTTCTTCCACTTCGCTACTAACCAGGGTGCCACTTGCGTCGGGCTCTAAAAATGAACGGACGTAAAGCGGGATGTTCTTGTTTTGTAGTGGCTTGATCGTCTTGGGGTGGATGACCTTGGCCCCGTAGTAAGTCATTTCAATGGCCTCCTTATAGCTGAGGCGATCGAGTTTACTGACGTTGTCGAATTTACGGGGGTCGGCGGTGAGCACCCCGGGTACGTCTTTCCAAATACTCATCCGCTCTGCGTCGAGGCAGTAGCTGAAGATGGCGGCAGTATAATCGGAACCTTCCCGGCCGAGGGTAGTGGTAAAGTTCTCGGTAGTGCTGCCAATGAACCCTTGGGTAAGTACCATCGCGCCATCTTTGAAAAGTGGCGGAATCATTTTAGTGGCCCGTTCCTGGGTAGCCGGCCACTGAACCCATCCTTCTCGGTAGATGTTGTCGGTGATGATCACGTCGCGGGCATCCAGCCAGCGGGTAGTCAGTTCACGATGGTTCAGGTAAGCAGCTACGAGATGGCTACTCATCAATTCACCGAGAGAGACGATCTGGTCGTAGTCGTAATCGTAATTTTCGTTGGGCGGATCTTCCAATGCCCACTCCACGCTCACGATAAGGTCATTGAGGTTGGCACCCAGTTCTTCGGGCAACTGGCCATCAAAGAGCTCTGCGACAATGATCAGGTGGGCATCACGCACCTCATATAGGTGGGTGCGGGCCTCTTCTACCAGTCCACGGTGATAGGCTTCAGCGACCTTTTCCAGCGCATTGGTAGTCTTACCAATGGCCGAAACGACGACGAGCAGTTCTTCCTGCTGGTATTTTTCCAGAATAGTGGCAACGTTGCGAATGGCTGCCGCGTCGCGCAGTGAGGCTCCACCGAATTTAAATACTTGCATACAGTAGTTGGTCTGGGGGTAAAGGTAAGCGGGGGAAGATTAAGAATAGTGCTACACCAGATCGGTTACGCTCCGAAGCTCAGTGATCTTTGTTTTGGCGTAGTTATAGCCGATATCGTGTAGCTCCTGAATTTTTTTAAACGAAAAGATGTTGTGATTAGCCACTGCAGGCGGCTCAAAGAGCAAGTCGCAGCAGGGCCGGCAGTTCAGGGTATTGGCCATGACGGAAAGATCGAAACAGCGCCAGGAAATTCCGATCACGCTGGTGAGATCACTAACGGGCACGTGGCTCTCCGGGATGAGGTTGGAACCGATGATGTAATCGACCTGGTCTTCCAGTGGCTCCACGGGCATGTTACACATAATGCCGCCATCCACGAACAGTTCGCCATTCAACTCTACCGGCTTGAATACGAAAGGAATGGAACAGCTGGCGGCTACCGCCTCGATGAGCGGCCCCTGGTCGAAGAGTTGAAATTTTCCGGTATTCAGGTTCGTGGCTCCCACGCAGAGTGGTCGTTTCAACTCCATGAAATCATCGTTCTCCAGTACCGTGCCCAGTCGCTCGCGGAGGTAATCCATAGTCGTCAATCCAGTTCGGGGTATACCGAATTTGATCACCTTGACCATGGATATTTCCTTGACAAAATCCAGCATTTCATCCGGACTCAGTCCAGCGGCATAGAGTACGCCGGCAATAGCTCCGGCACTGACACCGACAACCTTATCGGGCACAATACCTGCTTCGCCCAGCGCCCGCAGAACGCCGATGTGGGCCGCGCCGCGGGCACCGCCGCCGGAGAGGGTGATGCCGATGGAATGATCTGGAGTAAGATTTTTGAATTCGATGAGTAAAGAAGTTTTATAGGAAACTAGCGGAAGGGGCAAGGGTTCTAGCCGAGGTCGGATTTTTATTTCGGCCCTACTTTCACGACCCGCCACCCCACGTAGTTAAAGATTAATTCCTCCCGCAAAATCACCTTTTCGTCAATGCGCCAATCGCGCTTTACCAGGGCATTATGGTATGCTTCGGCATCGTGCTGTTGGGGATGTAGTAGATCACCTGGTAATAAGCGGAAAATTCGTTTCAGCCAGGGCCGTCGATGAACGTCGCTACTGATGAGCATGGTAGCTCCGGGGGCGGCCCATTCAGTGAGTCGGTCCAGCGCCAGTTCCCAGTCTCTGACGTGGTTGATGGCATTAAAACAGTAAATGGTTTCGAAACCCGCAGCAGGCAGGCTAGCCGTTTCCAGGGGACTGGTGATAAAATCTACTTTCGGATAACCGGAGAAGGAAAAGATATCCAGGTCCGTGGCGTAACGCTCCAGCAATGGATCGAGAGCCGTTACCCTTTCCTGGTCGTGCAACAGAATAAAAATGCCCGCCGGACCACAACCGGCGTCCAAACTTGCGTTACCTGCTTTGGCGCTATGCCCTAACTGATTTAAAGTTCGTTGCCAGTATTGGCGTTTGTCCGTCAAATACTCGGCTGCGTCTTTCTGGCGGAGGTAGTGCTTCCACCAACGTCGTTCGAGATATTGGGCTATTTTCCATTTCATCTTGGTGAAGCTTGTTGGGTTTTGTGCCCGTAAAGTTATCCGCACAAAGCTCCTGTTTTTCATCCACATTGCTACTTTGCCAGCCAAAAAATTCAGACCTTCGGTCATCATGCTATATACCATTGGAAGTCGGGTAAAATTACGGCAGACCGGCGACGTCGGCTCCGTCAGTAAAATCCTGGGGGATGACCTTGTGGAAGTACGCCTGGACGGGGGGCTGGGCCACATTCCCGTACCTACCGATAGCCTGACTTATGAGCACGATCTGCCCCCGGACGGCAAAGCCAGCGGCGGCGCTCGTTACCTGGAAGGCAAAGCCCCAAATCAGGAGGAACCTTCTCCCGTGGACCTTGGCCTGGAGTACACCATTCTAAAGCCCTGGGGCATTCAACTGGCCTTCGATCCCGTAGTCAGCGCTCCCGGAGCCGCCCCCACCCGCTACCGCATTTACCTGATCAACGATACTCGATTACCAGTGATCTTCCAACTCACCCTCACTTTTACCGGGCGCGAGGCCTGGACGCGGGTGGGAAAGCTCGCCGGCAGCTCCTACGTGGAAGTCGGTGAACTGAAACATAACGAATTGAATGATCAGCCTTCCGTCGGGTTGGAAGTACGGCGGCAACTCGCAGGCGGTACCGGACCAAAACTTCACCGACAACTCAAGCTAAAACCCAAGCAGTTTTTCCGTCAGTTACTCACTGCCCCCCTCCTCAATCGCCGGGTACACCATTACATCATCCTCCCCAACCTGGACCCTCAACCGCCTAAAGGTGCCATAAAAGGTAGCCTGAGTGCCCTCACCAAACAGGAAGCCGGAAAAAGAAATGGTAATTCCAAAAGCTTATACGAACGCACCCCCAACCCCGCTGAATTGGCCGCTTTCCCCCGGGAGATCGATCTCCATATTGAATCTTTGCCAGGGGCAGCTAAGCGAGTAGGCAAAGGTAAGCACCTGGGTGTACAGCTCGAATATTTCAGGTCTTACGTACAGCGCGCTTATAATCTCGGCGTTGACGAAATTTACATCATTCACGGTATCGGAGAAGGCAAATTGAGAGCCGCCGTTCACGCAGAATTGAAAACAATGTCTTTTGTTTCCTCTTACGTGAACGAGTATTTCGAGCGGTACGGAAATGGAGCTACGCGGGTGCGGTTTTAGACGCTTCGCTTGTAGACGCCTTCGGCTCGTGGACGGCGCAAGCGCCTTTTGGATGATCGCTGAAGCGATCTTGTAGGGGGGATGAAATCGAAGAACAAAGCGTTAATCTTCAAACCAAGTCCACCACAAGCAAGAAACGAACGTCCACTATCCCATCCAGAACACTCCCAGTAGTACCAATACCTGAATAATCAGAAAAGGCAAAATACCCCGGTACAGGTGCCCCGTTTTTACTTCCGGTGGAGCGACCCCCTTCAAATAGAAGAGGGAGAATCCGAATGGTGGCGTTAAGAAAGAAGTCTGGAGGTTGAGGGCCAGCAGAATGCCGATCCAGACGAGGTCGATACCCATAGCCGCAAAAATTGGGGCTACTACGGGTACGATAATGAAAATGATTTCGATGAAATCGATGAAAAACCCGGCGATGAAAACAATGATCATCACCAGGAGGATAAAGACATTGGGACTCAGTTCGGCGGCCAGTATCAGGTCGACCAGAAAACGGTCACCCCCCAGTTGACGAAAAACCAGGGAGAAAGTCGTGGCACCCAGCAGAATCATAAAAACCATGCTGGTCAGATGGGTAGTTTCCCGGGCGACCAGGCGCAGGGTTGGCCAATCGAACTTCCCCTGCAGCATGGTCAGTAACGTAGCGCCCGCAGCCCCGATTGCGGCGGCTTCGGTAGGGGAAGCATAACCCATAAAAATGGAGCCTAAAACGGCCAGGATCAGGAGTAAGGGCAAGATCAGGCTCTCCAACAGACGGCGAAAGAAGGAGGCCCCGTCAGTCTCGTCTCCCCGGCGGAACCGCTGGAGGTCTTCTTCGCTGATGCGGGGAACCGAAGCCGGTCTCAGCAAGCCGTAAAACACCACGTAGAGTACGTAAGCAACCACCAAGATAACCCCCGGCAACAGGGCTTCGCGGAAAAGATCGCCCACCGATACACCCAGCACACTCCCTAAAAGCACCAGTACTACCGAAGGCGGAATGATCTGCCCCAGAGTTCCCGAAGCGGCAATCGTACCGGTAGCCAGCTCAGGTCGGTAACCATTGCGTAGCATGGGAGGCAGAGAGATCAGGCCCATGGTCACCACCGTAGCGCCTACAATGCCGGTGGAGGCTGCCAGCAAAGCGCCGACAATGATGACCGATACGGCCATGCCGCCCCGCAAACGACCGAATAGTGCCGTCATCGTCTGCAGCATTTTTTCCGCCAGCCCGCTTTTCTCCAGCATGATTCCCATAAAAATGAACAGCGGCACGGCCAATAATAGGTAGTTCTCCATAATGCCCATCACGCGGTTGGGCAACAGGCCGATATCCGTAGGGTCTAAGAAGCAAAGGGCGTAGATCAATGATAAACCACCCAACGTAAAGGCTACGGGGTAACCGTAAAGAATCAGCAAAAAAATACTGACGAAAAGGATAATGGCGATAACGGCCAAACTCATACGGCGGTATTTTCTTCCCGCAGGAGCAGGTTGTTTTTCCAGGCCAGGGCCAGTCCCTGCAACAGTAACAATAGGGCCGAAAAGGGAATCATCAGCTTAATCGGGACGAAGGTGGGCAGTCCGCCGGGATTGGGCGAACCTTCTCCACTTAACCAGGCCTCGTAGGCATACTGACTGCCAGTGACCATCAACAGGATCGACCAGGGAATCAGGAAGATCAGGGTACCCCATAGATCGACGGTAGCACGATCTTTGGCCGAAAATCGCTCGTAAAAAAGGTCGACCCGTACGTGACGATCCTCCTGAAGAGCATAGGGCGCACCCAGCAAAAAAATCAGTGAGAACAAGTGCCACTGTACTTCGGTGACCCAGACTGCCGTGAGGTCCAGCACAGCGCGCAAGATCACATCGACGATGATGAGCAAGATCAGCAGCACGTTCAGCCAGGCTACGGAACGACCGATGAAGGCCACGAAATTTTCAATGCGTCGGATCACGGCCAAAAGATAGAGATAAATACTAAATTGCCTGCATGAGTCAATCAGGTCTTCGCGTCGGTCTAACCGGCAATATTGGTAGTGGCAAAAGTACGGTTGCCAAAATTTTCGAATTGCTCAACGTTCCGGTCTATTACGCTGATGAGCGGGCAAAGCGGCTAATGGTGGAACGGGAAGATATCCGGAATCAAATCACGGATGTTTTCGGAGAGGAAGTCTATTCGTACGGACTTCAAACCCGCCCGGCCAGGCGCCAGGTCGGACGGGGTAGCAAAGCTGGTGAAGTTGATGATGGACAAACAACTAGCGTCGAACAATCTAACGATCGTCTAAAAACTGAAATATCTCAGTCCGATGAAGAACCTGTTCCTTCCACCGGACTGGTTCCTGACCGGGCAGATTTAAAGTCACCAAAAAGCTATCAACTCAACCGAGCTTTTCTGGCCGCCCAGGTATTCGAATATCCCGAAAAACTGGCCCTACTAAATGCTATCGTACACCCCGCCGTAGCCAAAGACAGTCGGGCCTGGCACGACCTACAAAAAGCACCCTACACTCTTTACGAAGCGGCAATCACCTTCGAAACGGGTGGTTATAAAGTCTTGGATGCAGTAATCCTGGTTACCGCTCCGGAAGCCACCAGACTGAACAGGGTAATGGCCCGTGACGGCAGTAGCAGCGAGCAAGTCAGGGCCAGAATGGCCAGACAGTGGCCCGAGGAAAAGAAGCTGGAATTGGCAGATCATCGAATTGAGAACGATGGACAAAAACTGCTGGTGCCTCAGGTATTAGCGATACACGATATACTTACCAAACGTAAAGCTTCCGTTTCCGGAAATTGATACTAACGCGAAAATTTCGCAAAAAATCCGGCCCCACGATGCCGTCGATCGAATGGCCGTCGGCTGATTGCAAGTGACTGAGATCGGCGAGTACAAAATCCACCTTTTCCAGACTTAGATCGTCGAGGTGCAGACCGGGCAGCTTGGCGTAGGGCAATTCCTGTTCACCTTCACCCAGTCCCTTTACATTAACGGTTTCTTCCAGGGTAAGCAGGCCGGCAGGAAGTTTGCCACCGCCAGCATTCAGCAGGTTAACTCCCGCTCCGGTGTCTATGGCGAAGCGCAGTTTCTTGCGGCCGTTTCTGAGGGTTATGACCGGCAGGTGTTCATCATAGGTAAAGCTAAGGGTATAGGCCGGTCGGGCCGATCTATGTAGTTCATTGCGGCGGGCCGGAAAGAGTTTCATTTCCTGCTCTTTGCAATCGATCAATAATTCATAATCCTTTAATTGTTCGTGCCCGATCATTCCCAAGAGGTGATTACCACTGCGCTTGGCAAAGCCGTCGAGGTCAATTAAATAGGCCGACTGTTGCCCCTGCTCGATTCCGGCCAGTGAAAAAGAATTAACCCGATGTTCAGTAAGTGTTACCGCGCCGGCAGCTCCCCTACCCTCGGCAGTTAATTGATTCGGTGACCGCTGGTCATTATCGTTCAATAATAGAGTAGGTGCGCCGGTATCTAAAATGAAATAGCCGCGTTCGGCCTCTACGGTAGCTTCCAGCCAGATCTGGTTGCGTTCCAATAAGAAGGGAAAGGAAATGCCTGCTGCCGTTAGTTGACTGGCGGTAATGAGCGATTGTCGCTGATCCGTTTTCAAAATAGCTACTTCCCGTTGAGCAATTAACCTGGAATTTACAGTCAGAATAATCAAAAAAGTGAAAAAGGGGATAAAATAGCGCATAAAGGGATTATTACATTCGCGAAATTTGGACATTTGGTGCTTTTAAAACTCTGTTAAAAAGCATAAAGTTGACTTAAGTTAATAAATAATTTACAATAAATTAACATTGAAGAACTTTCCGTTCGTTTGTGTTACTCCATACCAAAATAAAAAAATCAAACCTTATTCTCTCACACCCCTACCGGCCCGCCGCTTTTCCCTACCTTTGTGTCCCGTAATCGAACCATATGACCAAGTACATTTTCGTTACGGGTGGGGTGACTTCATCCCTCGGCAAAGGCATCATCGCAGCCTCTTTAGCTAAACTCCTGCAAGCCAGAGGTTTCCGTGTAACCATCCAGAAATTTGATCCTTACCTGAACGTCGATCCCGGCACGCTCAACCCCTATGAACACGGGGAATGTTACGTGACCGACGATGGGGCGGAGGCCGATCTGGACCTGGGCCACTACGAGCGTTTTCTGAATACGCCGACCAGCCAAGCCAATAACGTGACAACCGGAAGGATTTACAGTACCGTCATTGAGAGAGAGCGGCGTG
This sequence comes from Lewinellaceae bacterium SD302, assembly GCA_002591745.1. Lineage (GTDB taxonomy): Bacteria > Bacteroidota > Bacteroidia > Chitinophagales > Saprospiraceae > Neolewinella. The sequence goes on along the minus strand of PDLQ01000005.1, from coordinate 81,942 downwards.
GCGACTTCCTCGGCAAGACCGTGCAAGTGATTCCACACATTACCGATGAGATCAAGCGGCGGATTCAGTTGCTGGGTTCCAACAACGAATACGACATCGTGATCACCGAGTTGGGAGGTACGGTAGGTGACATCGAGTCCCTCCCCTACCTGGAAAGCCTGCGCCAACTCCGCTGGGAACTGGGCGCTGACAATTGTCTGGTCGTCCACCTTACCCTGATCCCCTACCTGAGTGCGGCCAAGGAATTAAAGACCAAACCGACTCAGCACTCAGTAAAAGAACTGCTGCAAACCGGTATTCAGCCGGATGTTCTAGTCTGCCGGACCGAAAAGCCGATCGACGATAGCATCCGCCGTAAGCTGGCCTTGTTCTGTAACGTGGAAAAAAGCTGCATCATCGAGGCCCGTGATGCCAGCACCATCTACGATGTGCCGTTGCATATGCTCCGCGAAAAACTGGATCAAACCGTTATTAGCAAGCTACGGCTACCCGACCTTCAGGAACCGGATCTGACCCGCTGGAAAAATTTCCTGGGCAAGCTCAAGAATAGTACCAACGAAGTCAATATCGGACTGGTCGGTAAATATAACGAATTGCAGGATGCTTACAAATCGATCTACGAAGCCTTTGTGCATGCCGGAGCGATTAATGAAACACACGTTAACGTACACCCTATACATTCCGAGCAATTAGAAGGCAATCAGGAAAGAGTACAGGAACTGCTAAGTAAGTACGACGGCATACTGGTAGCTCCCGGTTTTGGTGAGCGGGGGATCGAGGGAAAAATCAGAGCTATTCGCTACGTGCGTGAAAAAGGCATCCCGTTCTTCGGCATCTGCCTGGGAATGCAGTGCGCCGTGGTAGAGTATAGCCGCCACGTAGCCGGATTAAAAAATGCCAGTTCCACCGAAGTCGACGAAGAAACCGAAAAACCGGTAATCGACTTAATGGAAGGCCAAAAACGGATTAATGTAAAGGGCGGCACTATGCGGCTTGGGGCTTACGACTGCAAGCTTAGCGAAGGCAGTATTGCTCACCGGGCCTACGGCAAGCGCAAAATTAGCGAGCGCCACCGCCACCGCTACGAATTCAATAACGAATACCGCGCTGAACTGGAGGAAGCCGGCCTGCAATTCACCGGTACCAACCCGAATACCGGCCTGGTGGAGATCGTGGAGGTAAAAGACCATCCTTACTTCATTGGTGTCCAGTTTCACCCGGAGTTAAAAAGCACGGTAGAGAACCCCCATCCTTTGTTCGTTAGCTTTGTTGCGGCGGCACTGGAATTTCGGTACCCAAAGCAAGCTAAAGCGGCAGCAAAGACTTAAACTTTGAAGAGCTTGGGCGGTCTATTGATTGGCTAATCGGAACAACTTGCTTTCCGATCAACTACTTCTAAGAGCTTATTTGGGAATTGCTATGAACTGAAAAACAATTATTTATGGTTCTGACTATACCATAAGATTGTGAGCTTGGCGGGTCAAGCGATCTATTTTTGGTGACGTCAGGTTCTTAAAGGCTTGTTTTTCAGGAAATAGAAATCCAAACAAGCTCTTAGTAATTAGACAGCAACAATCACTCTACCGCCCTCGTTATCTTTTAGCCATGGTCAACATTGGAAAGCTTCGTAAACACTACGATCTTGGCTGTATCTCGCTTTGTCCATGGCCTAAACCTACCAGATGGAAATGTAATATTAGTTCTGTCCAACTGCTTATAATTTAATGGATAGCGCTAGGAGGGTGCACAATCCGTAAATTCGCAGCATGCCCATATTCTCCTATCCTCATTTATACTTCCGTTTCGTCTTGACCATTGGCATTGCTACTTTGCTAGGCCAAATCATGAACAGCCAACCGGCGGTATGCCCACCGGATGAGGTTCCCACGATGACGCCTTTTTGCGAGCAAGCCTGCGTGATCTGTGACATCGACGGTTTTACCGGTCGCAACGGACGGGACGAAAATTATTTTCTTCCGGCTGACTTTTGTACTCAGGTGCAGCACAACGGAAAATGGATCGGCTTTATCGCCGGTAGTGAGAACCTGGAAGTTCGAATGTCGGTGAGCAACTGCGAACTGGGGATTGGGCTGGAAATTGCGATCTACGAAGCTATCGACTGCGATAACTATACCGTGGTGAGCAATTGCTTCGGTGGGTTTTCTTCGATCTCGCCCGGTACTTCGGGTGTATTCAGCAACCTTCAGCCATTGACGGTGGGCCAATATTACTACCTGGTTATGGATGGCGGGCTGGACGACGTTTGCGACTGGGAGTTTACGGTACTTTCCGGTACTACGGAGGTGCAACCGCTGACCGACTCAGGGCCTTTTGAAGGCCCGTTGGAAATTTGCCCGAACGTGGCGGCGAATTATCTGACCGAGATTGAAACGGGCGCTACCGAGTTCAGCTGGACGCTGGACAATACCATAGTTGCCAACGGCCCCTCGGCACAGCTGACCTTTGCCGAAACCGGCAGCTTTGAACTATGCGTGACGGCTGCTAACGCTTGCGACGAAGCTGAACCGTTTTGCCGAAACATCCTGGTCAGAGAGACACCTATAACGATCATCGACACTACTTTTTGTACGGGCGATGATTTCTTCTTCGCCGACAGCTTACTGGATTCGGGCGGGCAATACCAGTTTAATTTCGTGACTGCCGAAGGCTGCGACAGTAATTTCGTAATTAACCTGACCGAAGTTGGTACGGACGTAGTAACCCTAGATCTCGCCATTTGTCTCGATGACGAACTGTCGCTGAACGGACAGACCTACACTACCGCAGGTAATTACCAGCAAGCCCTGTTGAACCAGTTCGGCTGCGACAGTCTGCTGACCCTCGAACTGGAGACAGTGGATTGCACGGCTGACGCCAGCTTCGTCAGTAACGAAGTGAGTTGCCCCGGCCTGGCCGACGGCAGTGTCAGTTTTACCGTCACCAGCGGAGAAGCTCCTTTCGTTTATGAATTGCGCCGCCTGACGGGAGAAATGGTCGCCGGCGGCTTCGGCACCCAACTTAACGAGCCGGTGACGGAAGCAGGGTTGGCTGCCGGTCAGTACCAGGTATTACTTTATAATCGTTTCGGGGATATTGCGAACATCCTGAACGTGATCATTTCTACCCCTACCCCACTGAACGCTCAGATAACAATCAGCAATTTCGCTTCTTTCAACACCAGTTGCTTCGGCAGCAACGACGGACGGATCACACTCAGCCCAGCCGGTGGTACCCCACCCTACTCCTTACTGTGGCAGGATGGCAGCAATGAATTTATCCGCAACGGGCTCAATGCGGCGGACTATGCCTTTACCCTGACCGACGCTAACGGCTGCACCTTCATTGATGAGGCTACGCTAACCCAGCCCAGCCAGATTACCGCAACGGTAAATTTCAGCAACCCCGGTTGTGGAGGCGCAAATAGCGGGCAAATAGCTGCCACCGATGTTGCCGGAGGAGCCGGCAATTACCTTTTCCGCCTCAACGGTGGATCGGTAACGGATGCAAGTACTTTCAGCGGTCTGGCCAACGGAGATTATGTTTTGGAAGTGATCGATGTTAACAACTGCCGCAGCGAATTCAATGGCACGTTGACCGAATCCGTGATTCCAGCTGTAGATATTAGTGGTGAAGCCATAGTCGTGGGCTTGGGTGAGCAGGCCAGAATTTCTTTTGCCAGCATCAATGCAGACACCCTCATTTTTTCGGCTGATCCTGCCTTGAACGTAGTCGACAGCGGTAGTCAGTTTATCACCATCATGCCTTTACTTTCCAGCACGTTGATGATCTCAGCCATATCCGTAGATGGCTGTCTAGCAGTTGATTCCATCCGGGTATCGGTGGACGGTCGCCGGGAAGTCTACGCACCTAACGCTTTTAGCCCAAATGGCGACGGAGTGAACGATGACTTCAGGTTGTTTTTCGGACCGAGCGTGGCCTCCGTGCAAAACCTGCGCGTTTTTGATCGTTGGGGTGGCCTGGTTTTCCAACAAGCTCCCGAAGCGGAAGCCAGTTGGGATGGTTTTAAATTTGGGGCCGGAGCGTATGTTTGGTCGGCACGGGTGGTGTACCTGGACGGATTCGAGGAGAAAAAGAGTGGATCGGTGGTGTTGATCCGTTAAGTTGAAATTACCGGGGCTCTTATGTGTTCCTAAACCACCCCCGGAAAAACCAGATTCACTGCCTCCTCCAGACTTTCCACTATAGCCAACCCATCCCGCGACTTGTCAGCCTCTGTTCTTTCGTGGTGCCAGGTGTACTCGAAGGGAATGTGAATGGCCTGACCGCCGATTTCCAGCACGGGTAATATGTCACTTTTCAAACTGTTACCCAGCATCAGTAATCCTCGGGGGTCGATCTCGTGTTTGCGGCAGATTTTTCGGTAGCTCTTCGGGTTCTTTTCGCTCACTATCTCTACAATGGAGAAGTGATCGCCGATGCCCGAGCGAGCGATCTTGTTCTCCTGATCGAACAGGTCACCTTTGGTGATGATGAGTAATGGGTAGTGGTCTTCAAAGAGATCGATGGCTTCACTGACGTGAGTCAATAATTCGATGGGGTGTTCCAGCATTTCTTTACCCAGGTCAATGATCCTTTGTATTTCACCGCCGCTGATCTTTCCGGATGAAAGTTCAATCGCCGTTTCAATCAGGGAGAGCATGAAACCTTTTATACCATAACCGAAGATGGCCAGGTTCTTTTTCTCGAACCGGTAGAGTTCTTTTTCGATGTCCTTTTCACCCAGGTAGGGCCGCAGCAATTCAGTAGCGGCTTTTTTAGCATCTACGAAAACATTTTCGTGGGCCCAGAGAGTGTCGTCGGCATCAAAAGCGATATGGGTAATTCGGCCTGGATCAATCATATACTAAGCGGGATGATTTAATATTTATTAGTTTCGCGCACTTATCTACTTTAATCATGCGTCTACCACAAATTACTCTTTTCCTGTTTCTGGCATTCACCGCACTCCAGTTTCTAAGTTGCGACCCCACCCGACGGATGACCGAACAAGAACTGGCCGATACCGAAGTCAGCACATTCATTCTGGTACGCCACGCCGAAAAAGATTTCGGTGACGACCCCAACCTAGTCGAAATCGGCCGCCAGCGAGCTGAACTGCTTAAGGAAATGTTTACCAAATTGGACCTCGACGCTGTCTACACCACCGATACCAAGCGTACTGTACAAACCGCCGAACCTACGGCTGAATACCACGACCTCAGGTTGCAGTACTACAGTGCCTTTGAACTCAATGCCCTGGCCACCAAACTGCGTTCCCGTCATCGCGGCGAAACCGTGTTGGTCGTCGGTCACAGCAATACCACTCCCGCACTGGCCAGTATCCTGGACAAGCGTAACGAATATCCTCGTTTCAGTGAGCTGGACTACAAAAACTTACTGGTCGTCACGGTGCCCCCGAAAGGAGCGGTAGAGGTTTTGAATCTTCGCTTCTAATAAAGATTTTGACCTAGGAGACAAGAGCGCTTCACTTTGGGAAATAGAAGCCCTCACGACATTCAGACCGTCTCGGCGGACTAACCTTGTCGGGTAACGCAAGCCGCTCGGCTCCTATTTCCTAAAGCCGAGGAAGCGTAGCGACCGACGGCGATCCTGTCTTCCATTTCCCAGACTAAAGTTTAAAATTCGGTGCCAAGAATCCACCACCTTCTCCCGCGTAGAAATCATGGATGATCTTCAACACTTCCTCCGGTTCGTCCACAATGGGGATCAGGTCCATATCCAGCGGGCTGATGCTATTGTTTTTTTCCAGCATGGTTTGCTGAATCCAATCGCGCAGACCTCCCCAATAATCGCTACCGACCAAAATAACGGGCACCTTGGTGATCTTACCGGTTTGAATGAGGGTAAGTACTTCGAATAATTCGTCGAGCGTGCCAAACCCACCGGGGCAGCCAATGAAGGCCTGTGCGTATTTGACGAACATGACCTTTCGCACGAAAAAGTACCGAAAATTGATGTCCTTGTCCTTGTCTACCCAGGGATTACTGCTGGTTTCAAAGGGCAAATCGATATTTAATCCGATGGAGGCGCCACCGGCCTCGCTGGCTCCTTTGTTTCCGGCCTCCATGATACCCGGGCCACCACCGGTAATTACGCCGTAACCTTCTTTTACCAGGCAGCTGGCAATGGCCGACGCTTGTTTATAGTAGGGATGGTCCGGTTTGGTACGGGCCGATCCGAAAATGCTGACGCAGGGGCCAGTCTTGTTCATTACCTCAAAGCCTTCCACGAATTCACTGATGACTTTAAACATGGTCCAGCTATTCTCGCCGCCCAAGTTTTCATTCCAGCGTTTGGGCGCTGTCCCACTGACCCCTTCCAGGTCGATATGATTTTCCATTTGTTGATTTATTTCAGCCTCCAAACATAGGGAACTATGCAGGAGTTCAACCGATGATTCTTGAGATTGGTCAAATTACCGCTATCGTTCATCGATCAAAACGCTAATTTTTTCTTCCCAGGCAACGCTTTTAAGGCTCAAACCGTTCTTTACAGTAACAACAAGCGAATTTTCGCTACCCCGTGATCTGGTCGCGCGTCCGCTACTATCCACCCAGTACATCTTTTTGAGTAAGACGCCGATAAAACAACTACAAATGACTGCTTTTCCGACTTCCGACGTAAATTCTCCTTCTTCCCGACTACTGCACGATCTTAGTAGTGCCCTCAAAGTGAGCGGCCATCGTCTGCGTCCTTTCATTCGTTTGCAGGAGGACCTGTTTTTAGATCGCTTCGATCTGGACCTGCTCGTAGCTCACCTCGAAAGCCGTAACGCTCGCTACCTAACTGAAGAAGAAGCTAGCAGTATCGAAACCATTGGTGATCTTCAGCGCGTTTTTCTTCCCCAGGCAGCCTAGTGGTCTGTCAACCCTTTCTCTTCTGAGTTGTAGTTTTCACTATGCATCAGGAAGAAGATTTTTCAGCTGACAACTCCGAGGAAAAAGCACCAAAAGCGAGCCCTCAGACAGGTTTTGGCTATCAAAGTAGCAAGGTTTCCGGCGAAGCCAACGCAGCTACGCCTGATATTAAGGCGGAGCAACTCCCCTTTCCGGATCTAACTTCAGACATTATCCGCTACCGTCCATTCCGCCTGTTTATTTTTCTGGGCTGCTTTTTCGTAGCCAATGCCCTGATCGCAGAACTGATCGGCGTCAAGATTTTCGCCCTTGAATCAACCCTGGGCCTGGAGCCCTGGAACTTCAATCTTTTTGGTGAAAGCGGCGCTCTTCAGTTCTCCGCCGGTGTATTGATGTGGCCCGTCGTTTTTCTAATGACCGATCTCATCAACGAATATTACGGCAAACGGGGTATCAAGCTGCTCAGCTACCTCACCGTAGGTCTTATCGCCTATGCATTTCTGATGATCTTTGCCGCTATTGGTCTGGCCCCGGCAGATTGGTGGCAACTACAATCCGTCGACCAGGGCGTTCCGGATATGCAAGCTGCCTTCCGCGTCACTTTCGGCCAGGGCATGCTCATTATCGTAGGTTCCCTCGCTGCTTTCCTGCTGGCTCAGCTGACCGATGTACTCGCTTTTCATCGCATTAAGAACGTAACCGGAGAAAACCACCTCTGGTTGAGGGCCACCGGATCCACCCTGATCAGTCAGTTAATCGATTCTTTCGTCGTGCTTTACATTGCGTTCAAGCTCGGTCCGGAACTGGTCGGCAATACAATCGAGCCCTGGCCCTGGTCGCGCATCTTCGCCGTTGCTACGGTACAGTATGCCTATAAATTTAGCATGGCCATTTTGCTCACCCCCCTGATCTACCTGGCCCACGGTTGGATCGACCGTTATTTCGGAAAAGAAACGGCGGCTAGATTGAAGGCAGCAGCGGCCCAGTAATACCGTGGAGCTGATTTCGTCCTTTGCAGCGTACGCTAGTAGAGTATATTCGCTTTGCGCGGATGTAAAAGATTTAGGTTGAGTACTCATTATAGGGTTCCCTGAGTCTGGATATTCGTCTGGCTCTTAGTGTCGCCGAAAACATGGCTACTTTGATAGCCAACATCCATTCAACTCTCCGCTGATATACCGTGGTGATTGTTGTAACCTACTATGGAATTGCTATTTGACCGCTGCGTTATTATCGACAAAGCCGGAATAAGTCATCAGGCGGGTAGTGTATATTGGAATGAATTCAAAGATTCATAGTCAGCAAGTATCGACTATCTACTTCATCTTTTAATTTCTTTAATAAAATTTCACTATATTTAGTCATTATTTTGTAAGAATGGATATGAATATATACAAATAGTAACGTCTACTTAGCGCTCTGAACCTCAGACGACATAACCCGCAAAAGCGGCTTAAAAGCTTTTTTGGATTTAACATTTGGCTTCAATAACGACTTGCGATGACCGTCGCAAGCTCCTTGGTGTTGCCTTTCGACCTACCTACGACAATTTGCTAGTTGAGTATCATCACTCATCACCTCTATCCTGATTAAATAAGGAGGGATGACCGATCCTTTACTGGGAGCAAAGTTGACGACAGGACGTTGAAAATTACATCCAATCAGGCGCACATCAAGTCCCATAAAATTCCAGGTCATGAGAAAGCTATCCCTACTTCTGTTACTCAGTATTTTCATCACTTTTATCCGCGCCCAGGATGGTGAAATTTTTGCCGTACGGGATTCCGTCTGCGTAGATGCGGGTGAAGGCATCAACTATAACGTCACTGATAACGATGACCTCTCATTTATGGGGGACATCTTTGTATTTCTAAGCCTGGAATCAGAATGCATTGGCATGGACTTTCAGGGCAACCTCTTCTTTTTGCCCGGGGCCGAAAATTGCTGCGGGGAACACATCCTGCGGTACCGTTACGAAAACTGTGGGGAACCCAACGTTTGTGAGGCAGAGATCGTAGTGGTGGTCAAGTGCCCAAAACCCAACTGTGCCGTAGTCGACCTCAGCGATTACCTGGGCATGGATGATCCTTCCGGCAACCCCGACACCAACGGCTGTGTGGTCAGCTGTGAAAACGCCCTGGCCACCTATTATTTGCCGTACGACAATACAAGTATATACAACTGGTCGGTCACTGGCGGAACATTCAGTGCTGGCAGTAATCCGGCTGAGATCGACGTTCTCTGGGGCGCCACCGGTTCCGGAAGCATTAACCTGAGCATCACCAACTCGGCCAACGTGACGACGAGCGTAAACATCTGCGTGGATATTTTGCCCGCTCCGGTGGCGGATTTCGAAAAATCAGCGGACACCATTTGTCTGAATTCAACGGTCTTCTTCACGAATACCTCTACGGATGGCAACGATTGGTTTTGGGATTTTGGCGACGGATTCACCTCAGCTTCCTACTCCCCCAGCCATGAGTACAGCGGCCCGGGCACCTACACGGTGTTGCTTACCGTTACCAAGGATAATTTCGGAGCTGACGGGGAAGCCTCTTGCTGTTGTACCGATACCATGTCGATGGATATCGTTGTAGACCCATTGCCCGGGCCGGACATTCAGTGGATTTCGACCCTCTGTGCGGGCGATAGTTCCAAATACTGGACCACCGCCACCAATTGCAGCAATTACCGGTGGACGGTATTGGACGAAAACGACCTTGCGGTTTCCTTTACCGGCCAGAGTACGGATACAATCTGCGTCGCCTGGGGTGACGGACCGTTCGGTCAGATATTTCTGGACGTGAATGGTTGTGATGACGACTATTGTCCGGTACCCGCTACTGCTATTGTTCCCATCATTTCACCTACGACAATTATCGACGGCCTGGTTGAGGTTTGCGAGAACGGAGTGGCTACTTATACCGCTCCTAAATGGGCCAGCGTAGCCTACGACTGGCAGGTCAGCGGAGGTGATATTCTTTCCGGCATGGGCACCAACACGATAGTCGTGCAGTGGGGAGCCGCCCCAGGCCCGGGAACGATCGACCTTAATTACTTCAGCGATTTCCTGGGCGGACTACCCGGTCAGGATCCGGAAAACTGTGGGGGTTCCGGAACTTTGAGTGTCGATATCCGGCCGGCATTCGACATCGGCGGGCCGACGCTGGTGTGTGCCGGGACCAACAGCTCTTTCTTCGCCACTAGTTTTCCGTCCAACAGTTATACCTGGACCATCAGTCCGGCGGCGAGTTTTACCGGACAGGGAAGTGCTTTTATCAATGTTAACTGGAATAACGGGCCCGGCACCTATCTCATTACGGCTACGCCAAATGATCCAACGGCCTACTGTAACGATGCCGTGAATATTTCCGTCCGAGTGTTAGAAGTTCCCAAGCCCACCGGTATCGAGGGAGCCGTGGAAATTTGCCCCGGAGAAACGGCTACCTACTTCGGCCAGACCAGCGAAAGTGGTGTAGGTTTTTCCTGGGTTGTAACCGGAGGTAGTCCGACTTCAGCACTGGGCAACCCATTGGAGGTTAATTGGGGAGCCACCGGGCCATACCGCTTAGAGCTACGACAATTTCTACTCAGCAACCCTTTCTGCACTTCGGACTCCGTCTTGTTGGACATTTCACCCAAAGATCTATTCGAGTCGATCACAGTGAGCGGGCCTTCGGGTTGTACGAACGATATTCTATCCTACGTCGCCAGCCCAGGGCAGCATCCCGATACCGATTTTCAGTGGATCATTGATCCCCCCAACGCCGGCAGCGTCATTGCCGGTCAGGGAACACCAAACGCTACGGTGCAATGGAATGCCTTAACCGGCACGCATACGGTGCAAGTAACGGTAAGTCTATGTGATGAATCTGCCATAGGAGAGCTGGACGTTGACCTGGAGAACGCAACGCCACCTACCATCACTCAATCCGGTGTCCTGTGCCCCGGCGGCTCGGCTACTCTCGACGCGGGAGGGGGTTACAGTAATTACAACTGGTCTACAGGCGCGACCAGTCAGGTCATCAGTATCACCGCCGCGGGCACCTACCTGGTTACGGTAACCAATGCGGGTTGTACCGCCATTGGCACTTACACGGCCACTGATGCCGATGGGCCAGTCGCCTCCATCTCCACCGGCGACCCTACCGTATTGTGCAGTAACCCTCCTAATAATACGGGTTCGGTAACCATTAACGCCCTGACCGGGGCCGGCTACACTTTTGCCTGGTATTGTAACGGGGAATTACAAGCACTACCCACTACCCAGGCATTTTTCATCCACAACAACACCATGGCGGATAGCACTTTCACCTACTACGTGGAAGTTACCGACGCGGACAATTGCACCAACCAGTCCAATACAATCACGGTGATTCAGTCGGAATGCGGCGGAAACGGTGGCTGTGACCCGCAAGATTATATGCTTTCTTTCGCGGCAGTTAATCAAGATCCGGATTGTAACATCGTGGATTTCACGGTCAGCAGTAGCCCCAACGTCACCTTAATTAGCTGGGACTTCAACGACCCCGACAACAATACGAACGGGGGAAGCTTACCCAATGCCCAACACACCTACGGCACGGCTGGATGTTACCTGGTAGAACTGACAGCTACGGTACCCGCTGAGGATCCGGATGAACCGGATTGTATCGTGGAAGTAGAGGAAAGTATCTGCGTACCCTTGGCCGCCAACTTTTCCGCCACCGTGAGTTGCCTGGACGTAACCTTTTGTGACTTATCCACCTTTCTGCCCGGTGAAGCCCCGACAAATTGGTCATGGAATTTCGGAGATAGTAATACCTCTTCCGACATAAAACCCACCCACGGATACTTGAACGGTGGTACCTACACGGTCACCCTTATAGTCAGTAATGGATCAGGTTGTAGTGCTACTTTCGTAGACGATGTTACGGTAGATGATCTTCCCAGTCCTTCCATTGCCACTTCCAGCCCCACTTGTGTTGGGTTCCCCATCGATTTCACCGGCAGTAGCGCTACCGGTATCATTTCCTGGTTGTGGGATTTCGGAGACGGATCCACCAACGGATCACAAAACCCCAGCCATACTTACGGCTCCTCTGGTACCTATACGGTTACCCTGACCGTAGTAGACGAGTTGGGTTGTGAAAATCAGGTAAGTACAATGGTTACTGTTTTTGCAGCTCCACCGGCTGACACGATCGGTTGGAGTCCGGCATTGCAAATCTGTGCAGGAGAAAGCGTAACCCTTACGGCCCCAGCGGGAGCGGGCTATTCCTATAACTGGTCTACGGGGGCTACGAGTCCTTCGATTACCGTTAGCGCTGCCGGCACCTACGGAGTGACCGTCACGGATGATAACGATTGTACCCTCGTTCCCGATTCAGTAACGGTTACTGTATATCCCCTACCGGAAGCTCAGGTCAGTGGCCCGACCGTCATTTGTGACGAGGGTTGTATTACACTGCAAGCCTCCCTGGGCTTTGGGTATACTTACCAGTGGTACAATAACGGAGGAGTCCTGGGGGCGGTCGGCAGTACGCTGAGCGTTTGTGACAATACACTTTCCTCTCCTTATTTCGTAGAGATTAGTGATGCTAACGGATGTGTTAACACCTCCGCATTACACAGCATCACCCTGGAAACTTCCCCTTTATTCACCGTAAATGTCACCCCTGACTCCTGTGAAGGGACCGTTTCCACCCTTAGCGTAAATCCAGTTCAGCCCGACGTTTTATACAGCTGGAGTACTGGTGAAACGGGCATCTCCATTGATGTTCTCCAAGCCGGAGTTTATACCGCCTTCGGCACAGATACCCTGACGGGGTGCGGTAGTTCGGCCAGCGCGACCATTTATCCGCTTCCTGACCTGTGCCTTGTTCCCGTTGGTTGCTACGAAGCCTGTAACCCGGATACGATTAGTGGTCCGGGCGGTTTGGATGCCTACCAATGGAATCTCAATGGAGTTCCTATTGCAGGTGCAACGGACAGTTTCCTGATCGTTAATGAGAGTGGCACCTACAGCCTGACGGGTACTACCGAATTCGGTTGCGAACTAACTTCCGACTCCCTGATCCTGGATATTATCGATTGCGGCTGCGAGGGACTGGACGTGACGGCTACACCTTCCCCAACCGATTCTTGTTGCTGGACGCTAAGCTATGAAAACGGAATCAGCACAGACTTGCTAGGTTTGAATATCTACACCAATGACGCCAATCTGGACGTCGACGTTTCCAGCCTGAGCGAATTCCTGTTGATCAGTTCATCCACCAGTAATTCCGTGGGGCTTGCTCACGTTGACGGACTACCTTTACCCGAGGGAAGTCTTGCCGATTTTATCAGCTTTTGCTTTTCCGAGGTAGAGAATACACCTCAACAACTCATCGTTGACTGGTACGATTTTGATTTCGCAGTGGCCTGTTCCGATACGCTGTACTTCGAATGCCCGGTAGAGCCCAACTGTCTGTATACCCAGGCGGATACCATTTATTGTGGTCTGGATGGAGAGGTCGTATATGAGTTCACGCTCTGCAATCCGACGGACGCCCTATTTTCCATCGGTTATGTCGATATCACACCTTTTTTACCGGGGGGAGTTACAGTGACCCCACCCAGCCTTGAACTTGGCAGCGATCCGATTGTGGCTGGTGAATGTAGAACATTCAGCTTCATCCTGGGTGGGACTTTTGCGCCCGGCGAAGAATTCTGCTATAATCTACTCGGCCACGAAAGCGACCCCAACCTGGTGGATACTGCTCTTTGTTGCTCACTCGATACCCTGTACTGCGTCACTATCCCGGATTGCGACCCCTGTGATGATATCGGAGTAGAATTTATAGAACCACTCACGGACGAGGCTGGTAGCTGCTGTTACAGCATCGGACTATTCAATGAGTACGAACCCGACTTTTTTGACGGTATTGGTCTGTGTGTTTTATCGCCAGCCACCACGCTTACGGTAGATAATCCATTCGGCTCCGGCTGGACCACCACGGCTTCTTCACCGACTGCCATTCAGTTAACGATATCTCCTCCTCTTGGTAACAGTCTGCCTTTTGGGTCCTTCAGTCTGCCAGACATTTGCCTGCATACTGAAAACCCACCCGTTCAGTTAGTGGAAATCAAATGGCTGATTGGCGATTCGGTCGTATGCCGTGATACGATTGCCCTGGAGTGCGAGCCTCCCTGTGGCTATATCGTGGAGGAGGAAGTCTTTTGCAATAGCACCAGCCCATCAAGTTGGACTTACAATGGGGTCATCAAGAACACCTCGGATTTTACCATGGGAGAAGCAAATATTGTATTCACTTCCCCTGCCGGTCTCAGTAGCTATAACATTTCGTTACCCTTAGGAGGGTTGGCGCCAGGCGGCTTTTTCCCCTTCTCCATACCCATCGGCGCACCAGCTATGGCGGGAGATACGGTTTGCTTTACGGTAGCATTACACGAACTCGGAGACGACGATCAGCACACCAACTGCTGTAATTTCAGTCACTGTTTTGTTTTACCTGAGTGCGACATCAGTCCGGAATGCATCTGTAACGAAGATTTCTTTGACCAAATAGGAATGGGTATCGATTGCTCCCCTACCCCCGAATTTCCGGGCGTCTACGTCTTTACCCCGGCCGGAGATTTCACCCAGTGCGACGAAGTGGAGTGGACCATGGACGGGCTTAATTTCCAAACCTCTACCATCGGAAACGAAGCCGTGGAAGTAACCATCAACGATCCAGGTGAATACCAGATATGCATGAAGGTGGCCCGCCTAGACCTTAACGGTGAAATTTGTGAAGAAGGTGAGTGCAAGGAATTCATCATTACGGAGGAATCTCCGGTCGTGTACCCGAATCCCTCCAGCACTGATGTTACCATTGTTCTGCCACCCACCTACCGTTCTTTGCGATCACTACAACTACTCGATGCTTTCGGTCAACGAGTTCTTAATCATCGGCCGGCCGGCAATACGGAAGTAAGCATCCGCCTGGACGTCAGTAATGTTCCGCCGGGTGTCTATTGGTTATACCTGGAAACGGAGAGCAAATCCAGCTTACTGAAATTGGTGATTCTATAACATCTTCATTAACAAATATGGAGCGCATTAATTAACCGCTCAGAAATATTAAGCCTCATAAGCAAGCGCAGTGTATTCCAGTCCATGAATATCATAATTTATGGACTGGAATACACTGCGCTTCTTATGTCTGAATAGAGATTACATGTGGTTGAGATTCGCACAAATTGCCAGTCTTTCCTGTTTCAAACACAAACCAACACTCAGTAAAATGAAAAAGTACCTTTTTGCCTCCTTACTTTCACTGGCCCTTTTTGCCTGTGATGACGCTAATGATGCCAGCACCGATGGCGTCCCTGCTTCCATTGTAGCTGCCTTTAACGCTGCATATCCCAACGCCACCGACGTGGAATGGGATGTGGAAAATGATTCTTACGAAGTAGAATTTGAAGTTAACGGCGAAGAAATGGAAATCAACTATGACGGTAACGGAAATATCGTTGATATTGACGATTAAAATTAAAGTCATTTCCTGTAAAATAAACGTGGGGCTTCAACTGAGTTGGAGCCCCACGTATTTTCCAAGAGCTGGAGGTTTCTATTTTTTCTCCTTCCTTTTCTTACCCAGTTTGATATTGTAATCATCAAGGGTGCCTTTGATGCGGAGATTTAAGTATCGGCTTTTTCTGGTCGCATCCTTTTCGATGATTTCATCATCAAACTCTGCTATATTTTCGCTGTTTTCGGTTTTCTTTTTCCCAAACAACTTATACATGGCACCCTGTCTGATAACTTCCCAGGGAATACGGATATAATAATCCAGTTTTCCACTTATTGACTGTTCTCCAGCTAGTTCGTAGTGCCCCAGAGTTGACTCAATTGTCATACCTGGTATCGTAATGACGCCGTTGGTAATGTCCATGTGGTTTTGAAGCGTATCAAATCGAATTGAGGATAAGTTCTTATCACCCATATAATCAGAAAGCATGAGTACTGGCTCATAGTTTTCCAGACGCCCGTTTAACAACTCGACATCCATGTGTATCTCAGACTGATCTACGTCCGGCACCATATCTGGATAGATGCGGATGTTTCCGGTAATATCCGCAGATATTTTACCGTGAATATTGTCCGATACTAATACATCCTGTCCGAAGTTCTCGAACTTGAACATCATTTTATCCAAATCTACTTCCTTTAATTTCAAATTTGGCTTGAGGTAGATCTTATCCGGATTACTCCCATTAAAGTATCCTGACATCGCCATTGCTCCATCAGCAACGTTCAAACTCATTGTATCTACGTGGATATAGTGATCATGCGTTGTCCTGAACCTACCGTGAATATTTTGTAAATCAATTTGGTGATAAATGAAATGATTTACGTCAATATCAAACGTCATATCAGTAAAGGGGAGCTCGTAAATATTAAATACTGAGCTATGCGATTCCACATCCTCCCTACTTAACTGGACTCCAGTATTGCTAATTTTTTTTGGTGACTCTAAGTTGAAAGCGAATAACTGATCAAAGTCAATATAATTAGCCTTTAACCCAAAATGGTTATCCCTTAGCTTAATCGCTTCATCCTTGCCAAGGTAGTAGTTCATATTAATGTCGAAGACGGTACGGCCCATTTTACCGTGCATATTTTCTATTACGAGGTGCTCATCTTCGTAATGAAATCTACCTAAAAAGTCTTCAAATCGCATCGGGTGTACATGCATTTTGGCATCAAACTGATCCAGGTCAATGTCTATCGAATGCAATTCAGAGGCCTTATAATGCATGGCCGTATTTACGTGTAGAGCCAGCTTATCAAATTCCTCGTGGCGGTAGTCTTCGGGAACGTAGTTTTGTCCCTGATACGAAAAAACATCCTCTAGTTTCAAAAGATCCGACTTCAAACTAATGTCCAATTTCACATCTCCTTCCAAGCTGCCTTTCATCCAGAAGGTGTAGTCGTGAATATCGCCGTTGAAGTGAAAGTCTGAGTCATCAATGAAGCCAGAAAAATCGACAATCCTCAAATCCTGATCATCGATAAGAACATCGGCATGAAAGTCATGTAGCTCGTGAGGATAGTTTTTAAGTTGAGCGTGCAACCCTTCAATGAAAAACTCTCCCTCGGGCAAGTATTCATATTCTGCGAAAGCACGGGCGCTGGAATTAAATTTTAGCAGCATGATGAAATCTTCAATCTGCTCATCTATCCCGGAGCTATCGCCCAGTGTAAATCCCGTAAGCTCCGCGATATCGAAGACATCAGAACTCACTCTCATTTCTGCTTCAATCGGAACGTCTAAGTTTACATCTTTCTTCAGACTATCTTCTATCCAAAAACCGTAGTAGTTCCTTACATCACCACTGACATGAAAGTCAGAGTTATCGATCTCGCCAGAGAAGTCGATAATTTCCAGGTCTTTATCATCAACAATAATATCTGCGTGAAAGTCGTGCAATTCATGCGGATAGTGCTTGAGTTGGGCATGAAGCTTTTCTATAAAAAATTCACCTTCTGGCAAGTACTTAGATTCAGTAAATGCGCGCGCGCTGGATTTAACTTTCATGCGCAAACTCAAATCTTCAATTTGTTCATCTATTCCGGTACTATCACCCGCACTAAAGCCCGACAATTCGGAAATGTCTAACATTTTTGAGTTAATTTCCAACTCTGCTTCAACTGGAATATTTGTGTGGTGAACTATTGCCGGCAGATCAGAGACAGAACCTTTTAAAGACAGGTCGGTAGCGCCCATGCTTAAATTAAAAGTATCCAAAACACCCCGCTTGCCCGTCATCGCCAAGTGCATATCCAGATCATCAATTGGTGCGGGCAAATCCGGGGATTCCACGTGCAGGTTTTGGATTCTCAGTTCACTATAGTATGCCTGGTTTAATTCGTTCAGTGCCTTTTCCGGATGCTCTAAGTCTATGATATCGTGGAAATGCATATCCAATTTCACATTACCCGAGGGGTTTTCAATGACTGACAGATTAAAAAACTGAGCGAGAAAATCCAGGTTAAAATCTGTGTGCAACTCAAAGTCTACCTCTGGCTCGATAAAATTCTGCACAAAAACCGAAGCAATAAAACTGCCTTTTTCCAACTTTGAAGTAAAGTCTACAATAGAGAACTCCATCGTTTCAAGCGACTTTTTCTCTCCATTGGTAAAGTGCCCTTTGAAACCGAGTTTGTCTACTCGTTTTCCTACATCTACGTTTTCCATAAAGGCCTCATCTGCTCCGAACTGTACATCGATGAAGGGCATCTGGCCATTAGCCGCAGGGCCGACCACATCCGCAAGGAAATAAAAATCACCCGCATTCTCATATTGCTCCAGTAGCTGAATGAGGTTTTCAGGAGCAAAGGCAATAAGCATATCGAAATTTGGCTTGCTACCGTTGACGTGCAAATCCAATGTCATATCCTGCTTTGTTTCAATGCTGCCATGAAACATGAAATCACCGTTTTCCATCTTAATGCCTGACGGTGCTATTTCAAGCAAACCGGAAAGCTCATTGAACATGATATCCGTATGAAACTCAAAGTGCTTCTTCTTGATAAAACTCGTATCTCGGCCTTCGATGATATTGAGTTCGAACTCGGTGTCAATGTGAGCAGCAATTTGATCATTGCCCGTTTTGATTCCGCTTTTAGCCCAGTAAATAAAAGTTTCAATATCAAGGCTGTCTGCTTCAAAGAGTTCGTGAATGTCTAAATTTTTGAGTTCAATGTTTTTCAGATAAATATCAAGTGGCTCTTCTTGCTCGGCTGTCTGATTTGAAGAAGCAAGTGCATTTCCGATATTGGTAGTACCGTCTTTATGTTCGATGACATTGAAAAATCCATCTTCAACCAGCAACTTTTGCACGTCATATTTAGCAGCCACGATATCCCACATATTGAACCCTACGTATATGTCCGCTACATCCAAAATAACGGAAGCATCTTCTTCTTTCGATTCGTAAACCTTGAAGTCGTCTACCTTAATAGAGATGTAGGGGAAGTTGGCAAATGGAGCCAAGTGGGTATCCCCGATTTCAATTAGCCCGTTGTGGGTTTCATTTAGGGCGTCTATTTCCCCCTGAACCAGTTTGTCTTGCTGCAGATAAATGATCAGGATCAAGCTACCGATCAATATTACGGGCAGCGCGAAGGCGAACAACGCAAATCGTTTCCAAAACTTCCCGCTATTAAAAAAACTGAACTTCATATGGGTTTAGGTAATCTGGTTAGTTCATTCTCGGGAAGGGTGTTTCACGAGCGGCGTACCGCCCACTATTCCTCCGCCGGCACCAAAATCACATCCAGTTTTGCCTTCCGCACCATCTCATTATAGGCCGGCACCATTTTCTCGATCGTATCCCGGTACTTGGCCAGTTCGGCATCGATGGCGGCGGTCAGTTCTTCCTTTACGGCGTAGAGTTGTTCGGTAGGCCGGTAAGAACCGATGCCGGCAATACTGTTGAGGTGGGCCAGTTTGTTGTTCAGACGGATTGGGAAGTTCAGAGGATCCTGGCCGCTACGGTTCTTGGTTTGGTAAAGGGCTTCCTCCACTTCCGTGAGCCGACCGGTCAGACTATCTCCGTAGGCGATCAGCTCGCTGTTTTCGTCGGCATTGCTACTTTGATAGCCACCCTTCAACATCCCCTGGAAAGTATTGATCTGACTCCGGACTTTACGTAAATCAATGATTGCCTGGTGGGCTTCGCTGACCTTGTCGCGGACTTCCAGCATAAAGTCGAACTGGGCTTTCAGGTCGGCATCACTGGCTTCAACACGCTCATCGGGAGCTATCTCAAAGGGAACGGTTTTCATCATGTCTCCGTATTCCAGGCTAGCGGTGTACTTTCCGGGCATGGCCATCGGACCACCCAGTCCCGCCCACCACAGTATCATACCGTCTACGCGGGTACCACCAGGGTAATAAAGGTCCCAGTGCAGGCGGTGACTACCGGCTTCCAGTTCCAACTTATCCTTGCCTTTGCCCTTGGTCGACCAACTTCGAATGGTGTCATTTGCCGCCGATATGACGTGAAATTTAGCTTCCAGCGTATCGGTGTAAATTTCCTCGTCCAGGTAATAGTGAAAGGTTACACCGCCGGGGTGGTTCATTCCCGCAGTCTTACTGGCTTTGGCATCTGGTCCGGCACCGCCCATACGGTAGGCCCTGGTAGGTGCGTACAGTTGCAGATCGGTCGTATTGACGGCATCATCAAGTTGGTGCAGTGGGGTCAGATCGTCCAGTATCCAGAAGCTACGGCCCTGGGTAGCTACGATCAGGTTATCGTTTTTCCAGGCCAAGTCGGTAATGGGTACAATGGGCAGGTTCTGCTGAAAGGGCTCCCAGTTTTTGCCGTCGTTGAAGCTGATGTAAAGTCCACTCTCGGTGCCGGCGTAAAGCAAGCCTCTGCGTTTGTGGTCGGGCTGTAATACGCGGGTAAAATGATCGCGGGGGATACCACCGTCGATACGTTGCCAGCTCTGGCCGTAGTCCGTGGATTTAAAAAGGTAAGGCGTATAATCGCCCAGCTTATACTGAGTTCCGGCCAGGTAAACGTGGCCTTTATCGAAGGGGCTAACGCGTACGCTGTTCCACATCGTGTACTTGGGTGCGGCGGCGGGAGTCACGTCGGTCCAGTCCCCGCCGTCATTGCGAGTAACGTGAACCAGCCCATCGTCGCTGGCCGCCCAGATCACGCCCGGTTCTTTTTCATCCTCCGCTGCGGCAAAGATGGTGGCGTAATACTCCACACTGGTATTATCCTGGGTAATCGGACCACCACTGGATTTCAACTTCTCGGCTTCGGCTCGCGTCAGGTCCGGGCTGATGATCTCCCAGCTCTGACCTTCATTGGTACTGCGGTGGACTTGATTAGAGGTAGCGTAAAGCTGGTTTTTAGCCCCGAAGAAAATCGGAAAATTCCATTGAAAGCGGTATTTCATGCCCTCCGCTCCGTGGCCCATCGGGTTATCCGGCCAGACGTTGACGCCGCGTCGCTGACCAGTCTCGTGATCATAACGCGTCAGAAACCCGCCGTAGCTGCCGCCGTAGACGATGTCCGGGTTATTCGGATCTGGCGCAATGTGGGCGCTTTCACCACCAGCCGTGCTTTCCCAGTTGGATTCCCCCAGGTAGCGGCCACGGCCACGATGGTCGATTCGTACCGTACTGTTATCCTGTTGGGCACCATAAATACGGTAAGGGAAATGATTATCGGTAGTTACCCGGTAAAACTGACTGGTCGGTTGATTGTGGTAAGTGCTCCAGTTTTCGCCCTGATCGAAAGTTACCTGAGCTCCACCATCGTCGCCGATGATCATCCGTTCCGGGTCTTCGGGGGCAATCCATAAGTCATGATGATCGCCGTGGGGGGCACGCTTACTTTTAAAGCTACGACCTCCGTCTACGCTGTGTTGGTAGCTTACGTTCATCACGTAGACGCCATCAATGTCCTGAGGGTCGGCGTAGATGCGGGTGTAATACCAGGCGCGCTGGCGTAGATTACGGTCACTGTTGGTTTTTTTCCAGGTATCGCCGCCATCGTTGGAGACGAAAACGCCACCATCCTTGTTTTCAATGATGCTGTAGATACGATTGCCATCCACCGGCGAAACGGCTACGGCGTTGATGCCCCAGGTGCCTTCGGGCAGGCCGGGTTTTTCTTTTAGTTCCTCCCAGTTATCGCCACCGTCGGTAGAGCGCCAGAGTGAAGAGCCTTCTCCCCCACTTTCCAGGCTGTAGGGTGTCCGGCGGATGCGCCAGGTAGAGGCAAATAGTACGTTCGGGTTATTAGGGTCCATGACCAGATCCACGGCGCCAGCGTCAGCATTGGCGAACAGGATGCGTTCCCAGTTTTGGCCACCGTCTGTAGTACGGTAAACGCCACGGGTTTCGCTACTTTTGAACAGATCGCCCATCACGGCTGCGTAAGCCAGGTTTTTATCACGCGGATGGATACGGATACGAGAGATGTGGCGACTGTCTGCCAGTCCCATATCACTCCAGTTCTTGCCACCATCTTCGGTTTTCCAAACACCGTAACCGTAGGAAACGTTACCACGTACGGTTTTCTCTCCGCCACCCACGTAGATCGTATTCGGGTCAGATTCACTGACCGCTACGGCCCCGATAGAACCACCGAAATGTCCATCACTGATGTTCTCCCAGCTCTGTCCGCCGTCCTTGGTCCTCCAGACACCACCGCCCGTAGCGCCGAAGTAATAGAGCAAAGGTTTTCCCGGCACACCGGTTACCGCCGCGCTTCTCCCTCCCCGAAAAGGCCCGATATTCCTGAATTCCAGGGAGGCATAGCGATCCGGATCATAGCTTTGGCTGGTTAGCAAACCTGCCCGGCCTGAACTTTGGGCGGACGGGGTAGCAGTGCCAACGAAGAACAGAAGCAGAAGACTAAGGGGTAAACGCATAGATATGGATTTTCAAAGTGTAGGGGTAAGATACTGAACCAGGAGGTTTTTCCAATTGCAAACGATTTGCAAACACCCGCTTCCCGCTGTGCAATCGTCTTTAATTTGGCATCAAAGAGGAAAACAAGCTCAGATGCCCAAAATTATTTGCACCCTCACCCTGTTACTGACCTTCTTCGGCTGTAGTGAAAACTACGAAGGAGCTACTTCCGCTTCCATCGACAGTTATGATTACGAGAAGACTGAATCCTCTTTAAAACAAGAGATGGATCTCGATCAAGTAACCGCTCCCTCCACCAGCCCACCTCCCCCACCCCCAGCCGGCGAAAGTGCTGAGTTGCCCAAAATAGAACAAGCCGGCAACCGCAAGATCATCTACACCGCCGAGGCCCGGATGCGGGTCGATAGCCTGGAAGACGCCCTGGCCCGCATCAACCGCATCGTGGAACTCACCGGCGGCTTTCTCAGCAACCAGGAAATGCGCGACGATACCTACCGCAAAACAGCCACGCTCACCCTGCGTTTGCCCGTCAACAACTTCACCGGCTCCGTCAATCGCATCCTGGAGATCGGCAATTTCCTGGAGAGTCAGTCACTCAACAGCATGGACGTAAGTACGGAATGGCTCGACCTTGAAAGCCGGCTGGCCACCAAGCGGGAAGTACGTGACCGTTACATTGACATCCTGCGCAAACGCGCCAAAAAAGTGGAAGACATTCTGGCCGCCGAAGATAAAATCCGCCGCATCACCGAGGAGATCGAAGCCAAAGAAGGCCGCCTCCGTTATCTCCGCGACCAAGTGAGCATGAGCACCTTCACCCTCAGCATCTATGAAACTCAGGAGGTGCGTGACGTGCCCCCTACCTACGTTCGTCACTTCGGTCACGAGATCATGGACGCCCTGGGCAACGGACTATACATTGTCAAAGGATTATTGCTGGGAGTGTTGAGCATCTGGCCTTTGCTACTCCTGCTGGTACCGGTTGTTTGGGTATACCGGAAATGGCGCAGCAAGTAAATGATCACAAAATAAATGGGTACAGGATCCATAAACGCTAGTGTACCCTCGTACGCTTTAGTGTTCTTGTAGTTCCCTTCGTACCTTCGCACCATGAGCCTCCAACTCCCCGACTTTTCTCACCTCAAAATAATGGTGATCGGCGACGTAATGATCGATCGCTACCTCAGTGGCACCGTCAGCCGGGTCAGCCCCGAAGCACCGGTGCCGGTTATTCGTTTGGAAAGAGAAGAAAATCGATTAGGTGGGGCGGCTAATGTGGTATTGAACCTGCAAGCACTGGGGGTTACACCTGAAGTGGTTAGTGTAGTCGGCGCTGATGATAACGGCCGTGTTTTCAGTAGTTTACTGAAAGACCGGGGATTGAGTGAGCGTGGTCTCATCATCAGCGATCAGCGGCAAACCACGGTTAAAACCCGGGTAGTTGCCCAAAACCAACAACTCCTGCGCGCCGACCGGGAAGACACTTTCGATCTTTCCGAAAAAGAAAACGACAATTTAAGAATTGCAGTCAAGAAAATTCTGGAGGAGGAAAAGACAGATCTAATCATCTTCCAGGACTACAACAAAGGAGTTCTGAGTTTGGCTATCATAGAAGCAATGCTGGAAATGGCCCGAAACTTGAACATCCCGACCATCGTAGACCCCAAAGACCACAATTTCTGGGCTTACCGGGGCGTCGACCTGTTCAAGCCCAACCTCCGGGAGATTCAGGCGCAGTTAGACTTTAAGATCGACCCCACCCTTGAATGCCTGGACCGGGCCAACAACATCATCAAAGAAAAACTGAATCACCGGGCCACCATGATCACTCTGGCCGAGCACGGGGTTTACATCAACGACGGTGAAAAATCCGCTATCTACCCTACGCTGCCCCGTCAAATCCGGGATGTTTCCGGAGCCGGAGATAGCGTCATCAGCGTAGCGGGCGCGGGCATGGCTGCGGGAATGGAACTGGAACAATTAGCCATTCTTGCCAATTTAGCCGGTGGACAAGTCATTGAAAAACCAGGTGTGGTGGCGGTAAACTTGGAGCAGTTGCGGGCAGAATATCACGGTATTTAGTTGCTACGTTGTATTTTATTAGATTTAGGTTTCAGTTAGAGTTTGTTTGGGAATTGCTATGAACTGAAAAACAATGATTTATGGTTCTGACTATACCATAAAATTGTGAGCTTGGCGGGTCAAACGATCTATTTTGGTGACGTCAGGTTCATAAAGGCTTGTTTTTCAGGAAATAGAAATCCAGACAAACTCTTACTTCCTCCATTAGTATATGATTTTCTTAATGCGCTTTCATTGCGAGAGCTTAAAGTAAAGCTAATGGCAACACATAAATTAAAACTCACCCCGGTAACGGAAGGGATCCCTTTCAAGGGAGGTGATGAATTTGTCGATCTTTTTGTTTCCGCTACGGGTGGTAATAAAGGAAGTGATCAATTTTGGTCTATTTTAGAGCACTTTAATGATTTACGGAAGGAGATAACTTCAAAAGGAGACGCTGTCTTCAAATATTCAAACTCACCGGGTTCCGCCAGTGCCAGTACCGGAGAGCTTGTAAATGGTTCCGTTACAATAACTGCTACTATTTTCGAGACCGCTCCGGCCAACGGCCCGTTCGGTTCCTTTCAGATCGAGTACTCAACGCCGGATAAAGCCATGTTCGTTGATATTCCATCACTCTCCAAACTGGCCCTGTATAACATGTCTTTGGAAGGAGAAACGGCATCGCCAGATGTGATAGAAAAATTTGCCGGCAGACTGGCTAGCTTTGCCGTTAAGCAAGGCGTTAAATTTCTACAAAGAACTTACAGCAATTGGGATGCAAAAGACTATTCCTCCGAAGATGTCTATGACATACAGGAATCATTGCAACAAGATGTAGAGGATAATATGGCGGAAATTGCGGAAGAATCCGAAACCATTACGGATTCCGGCGGGACGGCAATTGAAGCAGTTCTGGTGTTTGACCAAGCCGCTTCGATCATGGTCACCATCGGTGGAATTGCAGCGATTGGTCTTTTCATCTACGAGTTTTTCACCAATAAATTTCACCTCAATGCGGTTGTCGTCAATGCTTGTCCATTTCCAGTAGACCTGACGGTCGGGTGGCTGGGTAGTTTCCCACAGAAAAACACTTCTACCAATGGGCTAAAGACACTTACCATTCCGGCGGCCGGAAAAACGAGCGCAAGCGTGGGAACTTCAAACAGTGCTCTCTATTATTATAGATTCCTGTCTTTCACCAATACCCACGAGTACAAGGACATGGGAATCGTTATGTCTGTATCTCAACACGAAGGAGACGTGGCCGATGAAACGGCAATCGTAATCTCCCGCTCTTTAACGGATCCGACAACTATTAATACAGCACCTTTAGCTATCGGCCCCGATGCGTACCACGATATGTACAATCGATTAAATTCCGAAAACAAGAACAATTACAACTCGCAATGTTCTAATAACCTCTTTCGGGTTACGGCTGGATTACAAAAAATAGAAGGACTGTATTTCCCACTAGCAATATCTATCGTACCAAATAATTAAAGATTAACGTCATGGGTAAAGGAGCATTTTTGCAAATCCTCAACAATTCCTCTAAACTGGTAACCTCACATATCGTAAACGACAAGTGTATGCACAATACCGGTGGAGGGTCCAATCTTGAACTCTTTAACGGCGGCACAGTACCCGCTAACGGTAGTCTGCCAATTGCTGGGCCTCAGTACATCGAAGCCAAGAACTCAGGCTTTTGCTTCGGTAACGTAAGTGAGTTCACCCTCACACTGCTTTCTGACCAAAATGTCATCGTCGGCATGGTTAACATCAAAGATTCCGGAAATAAATGGTCAATTGATAACCAGTCCGTTAACCGGATATCAGTAGATATTCAGACCGGAAGTGTCAAAGGCAATAAAGACATTTACGTAACCTTACTGCCAATTGAGGGTTGGTAGATGTGGTGTCTGCAAAATAAATTAAGCCCGATCTCCTTACTGGAGATCGGGCTTGTAGTGCTAGGTTAAAACAACGATCTGGCCTTAGCCGGTCGGTTTCAGTCTAACGCGACCTTGCACTATCTAGTAACGGTAGTACTCCGGCTTGAAGGGGCCGGCTACTTCCACACCGATGTACTCGGCCTGCTCTTCGCTCAGGTCTTCCAGCTCTACGCCGATCTTGCTGAGGTGAAGGCGGGCTACCTGCTCATCCAGGTGCTTAGGCAGCATGTATACCTTGTTTTCGTAGTTGTCGCTGTTCTTCCACAGTTCCAGCTGAGCCAGTACCTGGTTGGTGAAGCTGTTCGACATTACGAAAGAAGGGTGACCGGTAGCACAGCCCAGGTTTACCAGACGGCCTTCGGCCAGGATGATGATGTCTTTACCGTTGACGGTGTACATATCCACCTGTGGCTTGATATTGTCTTTGCTGTCGCCGTGGTTGTCGTTCAGCCAGGCGATGTCGATCTCGTTATCGAAGTGACCGATGTTACAAACGATCACCTTGTCCTTCATAGCCTCGAAATGACGGCCGGTAAGGATATTGAAGTTACCAGTGGCGGTAACGATGATGTCGGCGCGGTGAACCGCGTTGTCCATACGTTTAACCTCAAATCCGTCCATGGCAGCTTGCAGGGCACAGATCGGGTCGATCTCGGTGACGATCACGCGGCAACCGGCTCCACGCAGGGAAGCGGCGGTACCTTTACCCACGTCTCCGTAACCGGCAACGATAGCTACTTTGCCAGCCATCATTACGTCCGTGGCGCGGCGAATAGCGTCTACTGCAGATTCTTTACAGCCGTACTTGTTGTCGAACTTCGACTTGGTCACACTATCGTTCACGTTGATAGCCGGCATGGTCAGGGTGCCATTTTTCACACGCTCGTACAGGCGGTGAACACCGGTGGTGGTTTCTTCGGACAGGCCTTTGATCGCCTCTACCAATTCGGGGTGGTCGTCCAATACCATGTTGGTCAGGTCACCACCGTCATCGAGGATCATGTTCAGCGGCTGTCCGTCTTTAAAAGCAAAGAGTGTCTGCTCGATGGCCCAGGTAAATTCTTCCTCAGTCATACCTTTCCAGGCAAAAACGGGAACACCGGCGGCAGCGATGGCTGCGGCGGCGTGGTCCTGAGTAGAAAAAATGTTACAGCTGGACCAGGTGACGTCGGCACCCAATTCTACCAGCGTTTCGATCAAAACGGCGGTTTGAATGGTCATGTGCAGACAGCCGGCGATGCGGGCACCAGCCAGCGGCTTACTTTCGCCATACTGCTCGCGCAGGGCCATGAGGCCGGGCATTTCCGCTTCGGCCAGGGTGATCTCCTTGCGGCCCCAGGCGGCCAGATTGATATCTTTTACTTTGTAGTTCGCTTGAACTTCGGTGGAAGCCATAGTATTGAGGTTATTTTTGGAGGCGCAAAGGTACTAAAATTTAGTGAGACAGTGAGTTGATGATTGAATGATCTAATGCCACGATTGCATCATTAAATCATCAACTAATTCTCGCATTGACTCATTAGATCATTGACTCATTAGATCATTATTTCCTGTTAAACAATTCCCAAAACCGTAACCATCTCTCCTTTTCCAGCGTCTTAAGAAATAACTTGCAATCCCGAATTGTCGTTAAGAGTATGGCTGCGGTATTTTTGCTGCCAAAGTAGCAATGCTAGTAATGCTCACATATTATCGACGCTTTCGATTAACCCGAAGATCAACCACCATGAAACGATATTTCATTTTTCTACTCATTCTCTCTCTCTTTCAAATCCCGGCCCAGGCCCAGTTCGGTAAGACCCTCGGCAAACTGAAGGACAAGGCAGATAATGTCTTAAGTGGCGGAAATCCGCTCTCCGACGAAGAGGTCGGTAATGCCCTTAAAGAAGCCCTGGAAGTGGGGGTCGGAGAAGCCGTTACTTCCCTGAACCAAAAACACGGCTACTTTGCCAGTCCGTATAAAATCCTGGTGCCCGAGGAAGCCCAGCAAGTGGTGAGCAAACTCAAAATGGTTCCCGGTTTCCAGAATGTGGAACAGGACCTGATTGACAAAATGAACGAAGCTGCCGAGATCGCCGCCGCCAAGGCCAAACCGATCTTCCTGGACGCGATTACCGGCCTTACTTTTAAAGATGCCATGAATATCCTCATGGGCGAAGACGACGCAGCTACCCGCTACCTGGAAGGCACCACCAAATCTGCCTTAATGGCCGCTTTCTTACCCGTCATCCAGTCCAGCCTCGACGAAGTTAACGCCCGCGAATACTGGCGCAAGGCTGTCAACACCTACAACAAGCTTCCCCTGACCAAAGACGTCAACCCCGAACTCGACGAACACGTCACCGACAAGGCTCTCGTCGGCATGTTCGGCAAAGTGGAGGAGAAGGAAGCCGCACTGCGTGATAACCCGGCCCTGCGGCAGACGGAGTTACTGCGGAAAGTGTTTGCTAAACAGGATAATTAGACACAGCGTTTGTGGACGCTCGTGCCTCGCTGGTGGAAGGCCGCTGGCCTTGTGGACACCTGTGGCTTGTAAACGCTCGTTGCTCGCTGGTGGAAGGAGCTGGACTTCTCCCACAAGATCGCTCCAGCGATCGTCCACAAGTCGCGCAGCGACATCCACAAGGCCGAAGGCCGTCCACAAGCCGAAGGCGTCTAAAAGGGCTTTAGCCCGTCCACGAGGCCAACGGCCGTCCATCCCCCGCCGTTCGTCGAAATCCTATCATCATTTCCAGACTGCGCCTTAACTTAGCGGGGCTATGTTAAATAAATATACCGCAGGCATTCTGGCCATTATTCTGGGTGGATTTGGGCTACATCGATTTTACTTGGGTCAACGTTTCTTTGGCATTCTGCGCTTTGCCGCATTTGTTCTTTTAACGTTGATTACGATTGAGTCGAACGAAGACGCCGCCGGTTTCTTACTGGGTATGTTGTTCCTCAGCGCTGCCATCGAGGGGCTCATATTTCTGGTTATGCCGAAAGATCGTTTCAACGCCAAATACAATAAGCACCACACTAAAGTCACTGCTCCCGCCAACGTAGCTGATCTGAAGGCCGAGGGCGTAGAGTACTTTCGCAGTGGCGATTACGACCTGGCCACCGAAGCCTTCCGGGATGCGCTGGAGGTCAATGCTTCCGACCCCGGCGTTCACTTTAACCTGGCCTGTGCCTACAGCAAATCCCACGCGCTCATTCCGGCGCTGCATCATTTAGAACTGGCCGTTTCCTATGGCTTGCCTGAGCCAAAGCGGATCGATACTCATCCGGCCCTGGAATGGCTGCGCGCTCAGTCTTTGTACCAGGCCTTTAAAAACCAGAATTACCGCCAACAGTTATTACTGGACGCGCCGATGGCCCCCATTGAGATCAATATGGCCGAGCCGGAAGAGATCAGACTGGATCTTCCGGACATCAAGGACATTCCCGTAGCCGAGGACGACCTAGTCACGCGCATCCGCAAACTGGGCAAATTGCGGGAACAGGGAATCATCACCGAAGCCGAGTTTGCCGAACAAAAGGAGAAAATTCTGAGCTAATGTCTTTATTTTGGACGTATGCAGCAGGAACAACCGCCCCAAAAAGAAAAAACGGAACCTACCAAGTCTTATTGGGACCGGATTAATCTAGACCGTTCAGACATCATTGCCATGATTGCGTTGGCCGTCAGCCTCATCGGTACTTTGGTAGCCGTACGGGAGACGAGTATTCTGCAGCAGCAACAGGAAGTGGCCATGGCCCAAAAATCGGCGTCTGTGCTTCCCTATATGTCTACCAACCTCAACCTTTCGTATAAGAACGATAGTTTATTGACTGTGACCTTTTCCATGGCTAATGATGGTATCGGCCCGGCTTTCCTCGCCGATCTCCAACTTTACTACGATTCAGTAGCCGTGGACGCCGATGAACTGGCCGATCAAGTCCATAGCCTACACCCCGAACTTAGAATATTTAATCGCCAGAGCAATATGATGACCGATGGTGTCATCCCCGCTGGTAAAGAAATACTAATCTTTGAGCTTACCGTTGACATCAGCAACATCCCCCTGGCTCTACTCGACGAAATAGGTGATAAATTCATGGTCACCATGTGCTACTGCAACGTTTATGGCGACTGCTGGAAATATCAGGATAACGACTGGGCGATACCAACCGAAAGTTGCGGAGAGGAAGTTAGAAAGTTGGTTCAGTAGGTGAGTCGGTTCAGTGGGGAGTTGCTCAGTCAGGAGTAATTTAGTCGGGAGTTGATAAGTCAAGAGTCGAAAGTAGGGAGTTGATAAGTCGAGAGTCGATAAGTCAAGAGTCTGGAGTTATTTGCTGGTCAAGCGACTCTATACTCCCGACTAAACCCACTCCCGACTCCCGACTCCCGACTCCCGACTAAAACTATTCCCGACCACTATACATCCGCTCGTAATACCCCTGATAAGCCCCACTCGTTACCCGGTCCATCCATTCCTGATTGGCGAGGTACCAGTCGATGGTTTTTTCCAGTCCCTCTTCTACGCTGACGGTCGGTTTCCAGCCCAGTTCACCCTGAAGTTTGCTGCTATCGATGGCGTAACGGCGGTCGTGCCCCTTCCGGTCGGTGACGAAGGTGATGAGTTCACGATTCTTACCCTCCGGGCGGTCGAGCTTGCGGTCGAGGATATCACAGAGAGCGTGGACGATCTCCAGGTTCTTGCGCTCATTGTGGCCGCCGATGTTGTAGGTCTCCCCTACCCGGCCGCCGTGGAAAATCTGGTCGATGGCCGTACAGTGATCGCCGACCCAGAGCCAGTCCCGGACATTTTGTCCGTCGCCGTAAACCGGCAGTGATTGCTGATTCTTGATGTTATTGATCATCAAGGGCAATAGTTTCTCCGGGAATTGATAGGGACCGTAGTTATTGGAGCAGTTACTGATCACTACCGGCAACTTATAAGTGTGGTAGTAAGCCCGTACGAAGTGGTCGCTGCTGGCCTTGCTGGCCGAATATGGCGAACGGGGATCATAAGGCGTTTCTTCGTGGAAGTAGCCGGTGTCGCCCAGAGAGCCGTAGACCTCGTCGGTGCTTACATGGTAAAAAAGTTTGCCTTCTGCTCCTTCTCCCCAACTGTTGCGGGCAGCGTTGAGCAGATTAACCGTACCGAGTACGTTGGTCAGAATAAACTCCGTGGGGCTTTCAATAGAGCGATCAACGTGACTCTCGGCAGCCAAGTGAATGACGCCATCGAAAGCATATTTGTCAAAGAGGGCATTTACGGCTGCGACGTCCTGTATATCAACTTTTTCGAAACTATAGTTCTCCGCTTTGTCAATCCCGGACAGGTTCTCCAGATTACCGGCGTAGGTCAGGGCGTCAGCATTTACGATCCGGTAATCCGGGTACTTTCTTACCATCAATTCAATAAGGTGGGAACCGATGAAGCCGGCACCGCCGGTAATTAAGATGGTTTTGGACATGGTATATAAGGTATATAAGGACTGAGGGGTTGGGGAAAGATGGATTGAGGGTTGTGAGGGCGAAGTTAAGAAGGATTTTGGCTATCAATGTAGCAATGATCGAGCTCGCCCGCCGGTGCGGTCCGGATTACCTTAAAAGCTTATCGGGACAAAATTTGAATATCCGGTCGGCCGTCGAATAAAGTCCTCCGGTCCGTTTCGGCGGACAAGTTCGCTGTAAACCGTCACTTTGTCAGTCAGAAGCGGGTGGCACGGTCTTGGTAATACGCGTAGCGTTCTAACGCGGAGAGCTTAGCCAGTAGTATTGGTTGGTCAGGAAGGCGATCACTTGTCCTGCTTTTCCAGCACTGCTACTTTGCTAACCATAAAATATCCGCTGCGAACACTCGAGAACAAGCATTTAACTAATTAAAAAACCATACTGTATATGAAGCCGATTAACGATCGTGTAGTGGTAAAGCCGGCCTCAGCCGAGGAAACCACCAAAGGAGGAATCATCATTCCAGACACCGCCAAGGAGAAACCACAGCGCGGAGAAGTTGTAGCCGTAGGCCCAGGCAAGGACGGTAACCTGATGACAGTTGCACCGGGTGACATCGTGCTTTACGGCAAGTACGCCGGCCAGGAGATCAGCCACGAAGGAAGAGATCTGCTGATCATGCGGGAAGACGATATTCTGGTCATTCTCGACTAATGATCCAATGAGGTAATGCATCAATGATTTAATGGTCATCGCATCATTTTATCATTGGCTCATTTTTTCATTCTATCATTTTATCATTGATTCATTCTATCATTTAAAATTAAAACAACCATGGCTAAAGAAATTAGCTTTGACAGAGAAGCGCGGGAAAAACTGCGCAACGGAGTAGACGCCCTGGCGAACGCCGTAAAAGTAACTTTAGGCCCCAAAGGCCGTAACGTTGTCATCCAGAAAGCTTTTGGTGCACCGCAGGTGACCAAGGATGGAGTGACCGTTGCTAAAGAAGTAGAACTGGAAGACCCCGTAGCCAATATGGGTGCCCAAATGGTGAAAGAAGTAGCCAGCAAAACCGCGGACATCGCCGGTGACGGTACGACTACCGCTACCGTTTTGGCCCAGGCCATGATCCACGCCGGACTGAAGAACGTGACCGCCGGTGCCAACCCGATGGACCTCAAGCGGGGTATCGACAAGGCAACCAAAGTGATCATCGAAGATCTGAAAAAACAGTCCGAGGTGGTCGGTGACGACAACAGCAAGATCAAGCAGGTTGCCGCCATCTCCGCCAATAACGACGACGAGATCGGTGCCCTGATCGCCGACGCTATGCAACGGGTTTCCAAAGACGGTGTGATCACCGTAGAAGAAGCCAAGGGTACCGAGACCTACGTGGACGAGGTGATGGGTATGCAGTTTGACCGCGGTTACCTGAGCCCTTACTTCGTGACCGACGCCGAGAGCATGGTGACCGAATACGAGAACCCCTACATCCTGATCCACGACAAGAAGATCAGCAACATGCAGGATATCGTGCCCGTACTGGAGCAGGTGATCCAGAGCGGCCGTCCGCTACTGATCATCGCCGAAGACATCGAGTCTCAGGCCCTGGGTGTTTTGGTAGTCAACCGTTTGCGCGCCCAGTTGAAAGTAGTAGCCGTGAAGGCTCCTGGTTTCGGTGACCGCCGCAAAGCCATGCTGGAAGACATTGCCATCCTGACCGGAGGTACCGTCATCAGCGAGGAAAAAGGCTACAAGCTGGACAACACCACCATGGAGTTGCTCGGTACGGCTGACAAAATTACCGTCGATAAAGACAACACCACCATCGTTAACGGTGCCGGTGAGCAGGAGCAGATCACGGGCCGGATCAACCAGATCAAGAGCCAGATCGACACCACCACCAGCGACTACGACCGCGAGAAACTGCAGGAGCGCCTGGCCAAACTGGCCGGCGGGGTTGCTGTACTGCACGTAGGTGCCGCCACCGAAGTGGAAATGAAAGAAAAGAAGGACCGCGTTGACGACGCCCTCCACGCTACCCGTGCCGCCGTTGAGGAAGGTATCGTAGCCGGTGGTGGTGTTGCCCTGGTACGTGCCATCGACAGCCTCGAAAAGCTGACTGGTGACAACGAAGACCAGAACATCGGTATCCAGATCGTTCGCAAGTCACTGGAAGCGCCCCTGCGCACCATCGCCAACAACGCCGGTGTGGAAGGTAGTGTGGTACTGGAACGCGTTCGCGGCAGCAAAGGCAGCGAAGGCTACAACGCCCGCACGGGTGAGTACCAGGACCTGAAGAAGGCCGGTGTGATCGACCCGACCAAGGTGACCCGCATCGCCCTGGAAAATGCCGCTTCCATCGCCGGAATGGTGTTGACCACCGAGTGTGTGATCAACGACAAGCCGGAACCCGCCGCCGGTGGCGGTCATGACCACGGTCATGGCATGCCAGGAGGTATGGGTGGTATGATGTAGGCTCAGGCCCCATCGAATCTACGGGAAACCCCGCCGGCTTTGTCGGCGGGGTTTCTTTATTTGGCAGGTGCTACAAACTATTCACGTAAATTAGAGTGTTATAATTTGTATATTGGACTAATCACAAGTCAAATGGGCCAGCCGCAACTAAAAGGATTGAGTATAGAACAGTATTTGGAACTCGAAATCGCTAACCAGGCGAAATACGAGTACCATAAGGGAGAGGTATTTGCTATGGCCGGGGCTTCGGATAAGCACCTGCGTCTACAAGCAAATCTTTCCAGGGCCATTACACGTGGACTAATTGAAAATGACCGCCAGTGCATTGTTTACCCCAGTGACACCAAAATTGAAATCAAGCCAGGACTTACCTATGTTTACCCTGACCTTTCCGTCTTCTGCGAAAAACCAACCCGCCTTAGTGATACTGCCGGTGCCTTCAACAATCCAGTTCTCATCGTAGAGGTCATCTCTAAGAGCACCGCCAATTACGATCGCAGTGAGAAGTTCCGCCTCTATCGTTCTTTGCCAAGTTTGTTAGAATATTTGATCATCGAACAGGATCAGCTTTCCGTGACCTTGCATCGGCGGTATGCACAGGGGGATATTTTCAAAATTTTCGAGTACCGGGAATTAAATGAGCGTATTGAACTGGCCTCCGTGGACGTTACGGTGAGCATGGGTGAGCTTTATGAAGGCGTTGAAGAGATTACTAAAAAATAGATTTTTGGAGTTTTATTTAACTCTAACCTATATGAAATCAGGTCAATTGTAAATAAGTCTTTATTTTCTCAGAATCATATACCTGAACCAACCCTCTGATTATGAAGCTCGCTCTCCTCGGAATACTTTTGATATTACTCCCCTTGAATATCCCTTTGGCGCAGGGCTGGCATCTAGTCCACCCTGAATACCGTAATGCCTACTACGAAGACGATGGCGAATTGGTAGCTGCAGGTATGTATATTGACAGCGTCAGATTCGACGTGATCACTGGCGAACAAATTTTTCATCTCAATACCGTCGTTCGCCAAGAAGGAGAATGTAGTGGAGCAGATGGCTGTACTTTTTTAAGAAACCAAGAACAGTTCCTCGGACTAAATTACCGGGCGGTGGACAATGGTTGGCAAACCCTCCGCAAGGATGGAAGTCACCGTATTTTCCGCTATGATCTCGGCGTAGGTGAGGACTGGATCTTCAATGAGTCTGACGGCACCAGCGCCATCATTTTAAGTCGTAGTGAGCAGGAAATCTTACCGGGTCTGGTAGATTCAGTCATGACCTTTGCTACCTCCGCGGCGGATACCATCCGTTGGGCCAAGATATATGGCATTGTCGAATTTCGTTCTGGCGAAGATGAAACAATCTATCGCTTATCGGGAATTAAGGAACTGGAAATTGGTGATACAGGATTAGGTTTTAGTCGAATTTTCGATTTCAGCCCCGGCGACCGTTTTTATTACAATAGTTCAGCAGG
Organism: Lewinellaceae bacterium SD302; assembly: GCA_002591745.1. Classification (GTDB taxonomy): domain Bacteria; phylum Bacteroidota; class Bacteroidia; order Chitinophagales; family Saprospiraceae; genus Neolewinella. The sequence continues at coordinate 46,240 of PDLQ01000005.1, read as the reverse complement.
CGGCTTCAGTAGTACTCGCTACACCCTTACGTCTATTGAGATTCTGAACAAGAGCGAGACGGATAGTTCCTACGTTTACGATGTTCATAGGTTAAGCTATACTTATTGGATTGACATGCTCTTCCCTCCACCGCCAGATGTTTACCTCGATACTTTTGAAACCGTCACCTATTTGCTCGGTAACTATCCTGCACTCGAAAGTTTCCCTCACGAATTGGTGCTTAATCCGCACGACTTGGTGGAACTCAGTGACGGTTTCCTTGATGGCAGTTTTGCTACCTACCAGCGAAGCGATTTGGAGCTTCTTGAAAATACAGAGGAGACTCGGATAGTCGGCCGTCTCGACGAGAACTGGGAAGGCAGCTCTTTTCAAATTATTGATCATCAGGACGAGCTGGAAACGAATACCGGTTTAGAGGCCTACCAGCAATCTTTCGCTGCCGGCCGCGGCGAACTCAGTTTGTCTACCATAATATACGCTGATGTTGAGCTTTATCGCGAACAAGTCGGGTCCATCATTAATGGCGACACCACAGGTCTGGTCTTCCCTGACTCTATCCTCACTGTAAGCACCAGAGATCAACAATTGGTAACGTTACCGCTCTGGGTATTTCCCAACCCCACCCAGGATTGGCTCTACTTACAGCCACCCGCCGGGCTGAATCGTCAGAATACAGAAATGTTCATCCAAGATGGCCTGGGCCGGACTCTCCTGACTCAACGTCTGAACGAAAATGATGTAATCGACGTCAGTCAACTTGGCCCCGGTTGGTATAGTACCACCCTCATCAGCAACGGAAAAAGGTATCTCGCCCGCTGGTTAAAACACTAATTTCCATTCCGTATCTTTGCGGGCATTTTCGACTCGGGTTAGGGGAGAACATTGCTACTTTGAAGTCAAAAGACCGCTTCGCTGACAAATGCCGCTTTTGCGTGTACGCGTAGTTTGCATGATTGAGCAGCAGTCTATTTTCAATATTCTATTATCTATGTTCTTTTGGACTTCAAAGTAGCAAAGCTTCCATCGTCCCCGAGTCAACTGTTTTCAAGATCAACCGCCAACCACGCATGTCCGCAGCTACTCAAACTAAGGAAATTGCCCGCCGCCGCACTTTCGGAATCGTCTCCCACCCGGATGCCGGCAAGACAACGCTGACCGAGAAACTCCTGCTCTTCGGCGGGGCCATTCAGGAGGCCGGGGCCGTGAAGAGCAACAAGATCAAGAAAGGTGCTACCAGTGACTTTATGGACATCGAGCGGCAACGGGGCATCTCCGTAGCTACCTCGGTGATGGCTTTTGATTACAGCAATTGCAAGGTCAACATCCTGGATACGCCGGGTCACAAGGATTTCGCCGAAGACACTTACCGGACGCTGACGGCAGTAGACAGCGTGATCGTGGTCATCGACGTAGCCAAGGGTGTGGAGGAGCAAACCGAAAAGCTGGTGCAGGTCTGCCGGATGCGCAAAACGCCGGTAATTGTGTTCATCAACAAGATGGACCGGCCGGGTAAGGAGGCATTTGACCTGCTGGACGAGGTGGAGCAAAAACTGGGCCTGACCGTACGCCCACTGAGCTGGCCGATCGGGATGGGCGACCGATTCCAGGGCGTTTACAGTCTATACGAACAGCGGCTGGTACTCTTCAGCCCCGGCAAGAAAAAACAGGGCCGCCCCGAAGAGGTGATCGCCTTTACCGATCTAAATAACCCGGAACTGGACGAACTGGTGGGCGAAGAAGCCGCCGAAGAGCTGCGAGAGGAAGTAAACATGATCGAGGAGGTTTACCCCGTTTTCGATCGCGAAAAGTATCTGGCCGGTGACCTGAGTCCGGTTTTCTTCGGCTCGGCCATTAATAACTTCGGGGTAAAAGAATTGCTGGACTGTTTCGTGGAGATCGCCCCGCCGCCCCAGGCCCGCAACGCCGAAGAGCGCCTCGTTAAACCCAACGAAGATAATTTTAGCGGCTTCGTCTTCAAGATCCACGCCAATATGGACCCGAAGCACCGCGACCGGATCGCCTTCCTGCGTATTTGCAGCGGCACCTTCGAGCGGAACACCAATTATTTGCACGTCCGCCAGGAAAAGAAACTGAAATTCAGCAACCCGACCAGCTTCATGGCTGCTAAGAAAGAGGTGGTGGACGAAGCCTTTGCCGGCGACGTGGTGGGGCTTTACGACAGCGGCAACTTCAAGATCGGCGACACCCTCACCGAGGGCGAAGAATTGCACTTCAAGGGCATCCCGAGTTTCAGTCCGGAGCAATTCCGCCGCGTCATCAACGGCGACCCGATGAAGAGCAAGCAGTTGGCCAAGGGTCTTTCTCAGCTTATGGAAGAGGGCGTCGCCCAGCTCTTCACCCGCCAGGCGGACAACGCCCAGATCATCGGTACGGTGGGGGCACTGCAGTTCGACGTTATCCAGTACCGGCTGGAACACGAATACGGGGCCACGGCAGTCTACGAGCCGATCAGTCTCCACAAAGCCCTCTGGGTGACCAGCGAGGATGAAAAAGCCCTGAAAGCTTTCGAAGAGCGGCGGCGGAGTAACATCGCTCGGGATACCGAGGACCGGCTGGTCTTCCTGGCCGAAAGTGCCTGGACTTTACAGAGTACGAAGGATGCCCACCCGGAGGTGGAGTTTCATACGACGAGTGAGTTGTAGAACGCTTCTCACCCCCCTAACTTTACCGAAGCGACAATTTGCAGTGAGCAGGCTTTATTCAAGGACTGAAGAACATTTTACGCCATCAGCGGAAAGCAGGCCCCGTCGGGCCGTCGGAATAGAGTATAAATTCATCTTCTGCCCTTCCGCTCCATCTGCATGAAAATATTGTCGTGTTTGGTTGTTTGATTTATCGTCATCCGGCCGACTTTAACAACACTGCGTTTGTAATTACCATATTTAGGGAATAGTTTTAGCAGCAATTAGAACCTATTACATGAAACACCTTACCCCCCCCCCGCTTTATTAGTCTTTATTTGCCTAGTCGCGTTCTTCGGCTGTGAGCGCGATTTGCAATTGGAAGTCGACGAACCGAAACCTGGCGTAGATTTTCGTAACGGCAATCCGCCCGATGGAATTCTCAACGGCCCTGGTCCTTCTATTTATGGTCAGGAATTAAATAATCCTTACGAAATATCAAATATTAAAACTGCGGCCAACGCACTCGGCATAACGTTTCCACCGAACGTACCGCCCACACACGTATATCTCAAAATGAACTACACCGATTGGGCGGAAGTAGCTGCAATGGCAGATTTTGAGGAGGAACACGATTATGAATTCGACACCGATCCACTTCATCGGGAAATACTTTATGATGGTGAAGAACCCTACATTGACTCGCTGATTCCCGAAAACACCCCTCAGCCGGAGTACGGCGCTATTACTTATGATGACTATCAAAACCTCACTATTCCCGTAGCCAATTATGAGGTGTTGGATCAGATGATCATTCCTCCTTACGAAAGCCGTTTGACTTTTGCCGCCTACGTGATTTCTGGCAATGAGACCAAGTACGAAGCCATCGATGGCAACTGTCATCCGGATTGCCCAGCCTGGCCAAAATGTTTGGAGGACGAAAGCCTGACTTGCGACCCAAATACAGCAGCGGAAACTTTACCTGAAACGGTAGACCCCGGCGAATCTGCCAATCGACGTAATTTCCCGGCTTACATCTTGGACAGTTACATGGGCTACGATGGTGAATTTGATTCCCAGGAAATCTGCCTGGAAGTCAACCCACCTACTGAACCAGATTGTGGTCTGGGCTGCACGGCCTACGTATTCCCATTGCCCTCGAACCCGAGTATTTGTGAATGGAGGTGTAATTGTCCGCCCCCACCGCCGCCTCCGGGTTCCGAGCCGCCTCCGGGGCAGGTTAGCAGGTGTGGTTGTAACGTTTTCGAAAACAAAAAAAGACCCGGTGGAGTAATAAAAGTGAACGATACGCAACTAGGGGAAGAGGCTGTACGAAGGATAAAAGTAAAAACCACTTTACGCTGGTTTGGTTTTCGCTGGGAGGATACCGATACAGACGACAACGGCTGCTGGAAGATCGATCGAAAATATAATGTCAGGGGGCTAAAAATTCGGATAGTGTTCAAGGATCGTGTGAGCGATCGGCACGTCATTCGGGCGATTCGTGGAGCGCGTTTTTGGAATGCATTCTTGAAGCCGGTCAAGTACACTTGGTTGGTTCGAAGCACAAGCAAAACGTGGAATAATCAGTGTTTAACAATTTTTCAAGACGGCGATGAGTCAAGTATCCACGAACAGACATACGTGGCAGCCATAACGAATAATGGGGTTCACGAACATTACGATTTCACAAATTTACCCAGCCCGGGAAATTTTTCGATTTTAATTCACGATATCGACGAAGGGCTCAATGCAGCCCCAATGTTTGAAGAAATCGATGAGGATGATGGTGTTTCCTTTCCGCTAACCCTACAGTACATTTATGCTTTTTCTGAGAACCTAACCGAAGCCATTCTTATTTCTTTACTGACTAATTACATTGAAGTTAGTAAACCGGATGTCTTCCTTCATTTTGGAGAAGAAGAACCTTCCGATCAGAAAAGAAGGGTAGTTTACCACGAAATGGCCCACGTCTCTCAGTATGCCATTCTTGGCCAGAATTGGTGGCGAAATAATTTATTTTATATCGTAGAAGGATTTGAGGATGGAGAAGTCCAGCCCTACGGAGAGGGTTTTCGTGATGGTGCCGGACGGACTGCCATCATCGAAGGTTTAGCTGAAACGGTGGAGCATCTTGTTTCTGATGAGAAATATGGGTTACTACATTCTAATAATGGCGTAGGTCAAGCAGGCAGGTATTTAAATCGTGGAGAGATATTATTGTTCTGGAATGGCAGCAACACTCCATTTATTCCCGAAGGTTTGTTCTTTGATCTGCTAGATGACAACATGGCCGCAACGGATATAACCACAAATGAACCTCCTGACCCTGCAGATCCATTAGGAGCAACATTTTTAGTTGAAGATGAATGTTCGGGTTATACACTACTCCAACTATTTGATGCATTAAATCTGGCACCAACTAATATCAACGAGTATCGACAAGATCTGATTCAAACGGCAGGTATTCCTATTGGCTGTCCAGAATTTGATGCTATGAACGACCTATACGATTCCTATGGATTTTAAAAAGCATTTGTTCACATTGACTTATCTATTAGTAGCCATTTCGCTTGAATCTGGTTGTAGTGAATGCGAACCTGATAGGTATGGACCGAATGTAACAATGATATTACCTGTTGTTACTGAAATATCAATGGACACGTTAATTGTAGGTGACACGATCTCCATACAGTTGACTTTCCCAAAAGAAATCAAAATTAAAAATAATGATCAAAATATTTTATTGGAAAATTTCAACTTTTTCACCGAACTTAATATCTCAGAAATATCAGGTCTAGAAGAAGATTTCAACCTCGATATTGACATATTTGAGATAATCGGCGAAGTAGATTTTCTACCTCTGACAACAGCTGCTGTTTATCCCATAACTTATCTTGAATCGGAAAATTTCTATTCCTTCGAAGCTGATATAGTATTCAATGAGTCTGGAAAATATTTTTTAGCGATGGGAACGAATGTTGGTAATTATGAATTTTATGAGCATCCATTTGTATATCAATGCGAAGACAAAAGAAGAGTACGTATTGAAATAGAGTATCAAAGCAGTGAAACTAACGAGAGGGAATTTCAGGATATATTTTTGACTTCTCCGATAGAATATCTTAGTACTGTGTATGACTATGAGAGGTTTTCAAGTATTGGAGGGCGCGCTTTTGTTGTAATTGAGTAAGATTCTGTAAATGAAGAGTTTAGTTCTTGTCGTCATTATGACAAACCTGTTTTTTTTAGTAAGCTGTGACAACTGCAAACCCGACCAATTCGGTCCGAACGTAGAACTCATTATTCCAGTAAACATTACCGTGCCTAGCGATACGATCACGACCATTGATACCATTTTGCTTTCCGCCAATTTTGGTAAAGACATCGAAATCTTTGAGACTAACAAAAAGGCCTACTTAGAAGGATTTAATTTCTTTACTGAAATTAAGCTCTCTAACATTTCTGGAGAGTCACAGTTATTTGACATAGATATATTCTTAGATGCGACAGTTGGAGAAGTCTCGACATTACCGTTACCAACTGCTCGAAGCTATCCAATAATATTTTTTGAAAATGAAGATTCATATTCTTTTAGTGCAAAACTTGTTGTAAAAGAACCAGGAACCTTTCGAGTTAACTTTGGATCAAGTTTAAATTCATTACTTAGTAGTGACCATCCGTTCGTCTATCAATGTGGAGATAAAAAACGCGTAACATTATATGTAAGCTATCGCAATACGCTAACGCATGAAGAAGAGTTTAACGAAATCTATAGATCAACACAAGTTGAAAGTCTTCTAGAATTAGTAGATTACGAAGGCTACGCAAAAGGTGGAACGAGATCTTTTGTAGTGGAGGAATAATAAATCAATATGAAAACATCCATCTCCATATTATCACTTCTACTGCTTCTTTCTGGCGGATTGTACGGACAAAACGGCACCGCGAGCGCTACTGAAGTAGCCGACGTAAGCGAAATGGCTAAGGAACACCGATTGGGCTTTCACCTCGCCCCGCTATCCATCATCAACCGACGCCCGCGCGTACGCGCCGGCATTTGGGTGAATCTAAGGTCAACGAGTCTGGTGTTGGACCTGGAATACGGAAAAGGCAATAATCATCCGCTTTTCTCCGGTCTGAAGAAAGCAGATATTACCATGGGGATTCGCCCGGAATTCCGCTACCATTTACCACAAACATTGAATCAGGGTAAACCTAACCGTTTTGGCTACGCAGGTTTTGAGTTTCCCATCACCGTATCAGAATTGGATCTGGAAGGGGTCACCTATCCCGCTTCAGATGGGAAACGTTACGACGTCGATGCGACTACCCAAAGGCGTCTTCGCATCAGTGGTATTTTCAAGGCGGGTTATCAATTAGCCATCGGTAAAATATTTTATGCGGATATGTACGCAGGCATCGGCTATGGATTACGTCAAATCACTTATCTCAACCCCGTTAATCAAGTCCAAACTTTCGATCCGCCAGACGAAGAATGGGGCCTATCTTCCGACGAACAAGCGGAAGGAAATTCCGGCATCCTCGAAATAGCCCTGGGTTTCCGCCTCGGCATCGCCCTTTAGGAACATTGAAGCAGTAAAAGTTAAGTCCAACTCCAAAAGGAGCGTAGCGACGTCCAAAAGCGAGGAACGAGCGTCTACAAGGGCTTTAGCCCGTCCACAAGCGAGGCGAAGCCAAGCGTCCAAAAGGGCGCAGCCCGTCCACTACTCCCCCGTAGAAATATTTTCCGGCAAATTCTCTCCTTCCGCCTCATCGGCACTGGTTCGCACCAGTTTATCGATCCGCGTAGCCAACACCTGATGATCATAAGCCGAGTTACGACTCAGTACATTCGTTTCCAGGGCTACCAGGTAGCGGGTTCCATCGGGTTGCTCCACGATGCAAAGGGAATTCATGTAATTCATCCGGTTGCCCTTGTACTTGCCGCAACTCGTGCCGGGTTTACAACCGTAAAGGGAGCCGGATTTAAAGTAAACGGCCGCACTATCCAGGGCCGGGGCGTGGGCGTAGCGGATGCGGCGGTCGGTCATGTACATCAGGCGCTTGATCTCCAGACTACTGGCTGCATCTACCACGTCACCGCTTTCCAGGGCGACCATCCATTTCATCAGCCCGCGGGGGGTACCGATACTGCCGCCCTTGGGCGGTACGATGGCACTGGCTCCGCGAGTAAACATGGTACCCAACCGCCATTCCTCGTGCTTGATGCCCAGGTGACGCAGGGGTTCATTGACTACGTTTTCTCCGATGTCGCGCAATTCACCGCGGGGCGTATCCTTGAAGTACTGGTCGGCTTCTTCCTGGGTGAGTTCGGGGTATTTAGTCCCGAATGCCCGCATCAGTATGGCTTCCCGCCAGACCACGCTGGCCGCGCCGTTGTTACTCACGCTCAGCATATGGTCTACCCATTCGTAGAGGCTGAACTCGTGATTCTGATTTACCCTCGGCCGGCTGTAACGCTCGGTTTCCGGGTCGTATTCGGGGATAGTATGATGGTCATAGACCGCAAATTCGCCGCCGCGCACTACTTTGTTGCGCATCATATCCCAGCGGGCTTCCACGTCGTCTACGAACACATTTTCCAACTCACACATAAAGGCGGTCACTACGGCCAGTTTACCGACGCTGCCGGGTTGGTAGCCCAGAGTAGCGTTGCGTTCGGCGTAGCGGGGTTCGCGGCCTTCGGTAATGTCCATCAGGGCTACGGAATAAGCCCGGCCTCGGTTGGGGATCAGACGTTCCAGGTCGGCTTCCAGTTCCGCATCCCGGTCGATCAGGTTGGAGTCGATCGGCCGGTCCATCAGGTTCAGTCTTACGTATTGCAAACCGTGGCGGGCGCCGTAGGGCAGCGTACGTACGAACTTGGCGGAGTCCATCCGTTCCAGGCGGACCAGCCGGCGAATATTAGTCTTATTTACCCCGTCCATCACCGGATAGCCGCCCCCGTTTTGCCAGGGGTAGATCATTAATGCGGCAAGAAGGACAAAGGCCAGGGATTTATACCAGAATTTCATAATAAGGACTTCAAAGTAGCAAGGTTGGTAGTATAAGGTGAGGGAATCGGTGCTTGTTCGATCGGCAAACACGGCTACTTTGTCAGCCAAAAAACAGCTACGGATAATTGACATGATCGATTGATACGGGCCGGGCTGAAGACAGTGAAAAACTACCCACCTAAAATTTCGGATTAATCACCACAGTCCTGAAAGTAAATGATAAATTGGCGGCCAACCAAGCTTAATCCCCTACCCAATGATTACCGGCACCCTTAAAAGTCAGGTCGACCAGATCTGGAATCACTTTGCCAACGGCGGACTGACCAACGCCCTGACCGTGATCGAGCAATTTACCTATCTGCTGTTTCTACGCCGGCTGGATGAACGCCAGCTCAGGCAGGAAAAACAGGCCAGCATCCTGGGCGAACCACCGGAGAACCCCATCTACCCCCCGGAAGAAAGGCCGCTGCGCTGGAATGTATTCAGCAACTTCGGGCCGGACCGGCTCTTCGAGGTCTTTACCCGTGGCGTGGACGTACGTACGGAGGCCGAAAAAGCCAAGCCCGGTAGCGAGCCGCGCTACCTAACCGCTTTTGACAAAATGAAGGAGGTCGGCCGGGCCGGGGGCGTTTTCAGCCAGCACATGAAGGGTGCCACCTTCATGATCGGCAAGCCCCGGTTACTGGACCAGGTGGTGACCGAGATCGGCAAGATCGAAATGGCTGATCGCGATACCAAGGGCGACCTCTACGAATACATGCTGAGCAAGATTGCCAGTGCCGGCCGCAACGGGCAGTTCAGAACACCCCGCCACATTATCCGCAGCATGGTCCGGATGATGCAACCCGACAGGCTGGATACCATCTGCGACCCGAGTTGCGGAACGGCGGGTTTCCTGGTGTCTGCCGGAGAGTATCTGCACGACGAAAAGCCGGAGTGGTTCAACGACAAAACTTTTCGCGACCACTTCAATAACCGGATGTTCAACGGCGTGGAGATCGACCCCAGTATGCTGCGGATCGGGGCCATGAACCTGCAACTTCACGGCATCGAGGCCCCCAACCTGCTGGAACGCGACGCCCTGAGCGAACGCAACGCTGACCAGCGCGACCTTTACAGCCTAATCCTGGCCAACCCGCCCTTTAAAGGCAGCCTGGACTACGATGCCGTGGAAAGCAGCCTGCTGGACACGGCCAAGACCAAGAAGACCGAACTGCTCTTTCTCAGCCTGATGTTGCGGATGCTGGCTACCGGCGGGCGGGCCGCGGTGATCGTGCCCGATGGCGTACTGTTCGGCAGTTCCAAAGCCCATAAGGCCATCCGCGCCGAGCTGATCGAGAAGCACAAGCTAAGCGCCGTGGTCTCTTTGCCCGGCGGCGTTTTCAAACCCTACGCCGGGGTGAGTACGGCCATCCTGATCTTCACCAAGACCGGTACCGGCGGCACCGATCAGGTCTGGTTCTACGATTTGCAAGCCGACGGATTCAGCCTGGATGACAAACGGCAGTCAACGACCGAAAACGACCTGCCGGACCTGGAAAACCGCTTCCATGCTTTGGCCGCCGAAACCGACCGCGCCCGTACCGACCAGAGCTTCCTGGTGCCCAAACAAGAGATCGTAGATAACGACTACGATCTGAGCATCAACCGCTACAAGGAGATCGTCTACGAACCCGTGGACTACGACCCGCCGGCCGTCATCATCCAGCGGCTCAAAGAACTGGAACAGGAGCGTTTTGAAGTATTAGAGGAGTTGGAAAAAATGATGGGAGAATGAGGAAAGTATTTAAACTGCCGGAAGTCGTTTTTTTTCAAGAGGGGCCAGGAGTTAGAAAATGGCAATTTCGCGGCCATGGCATTAAACTCCTCAATGGTGGAAACATAAACAATAACATAATTGACTTAAGCACTACTGATAAATACATATCAGAAGAAGAAGCTTTTAATAAGTATAAACACTTTTTAATTAAAGAAGGCGATTTATTAATTGCTTGTTCTGGAATAGTAGTAGAAAAATTTGATGGTAAAATTGCTTTCGTTAAAAATCACCACCTACCATTATGCCTCAATACAAGCACGATGAGATTCAGGTCTCTCGAGTCCGAAAAACTTTATATTAAATACTTCTACTACTTTCTAAAATCAAGACAGTTTAAAAGTCAAATACAACGTCTAATTACCGGATCAGCCCAACTAAATTTTGGACCTACGCATATAAAAAAGGTCAAAATATCACTCCCTAAGGTAGAAAGTCAAAAAGTTATTTCAAAAACCCTAGACCTTATCGACCGCAACCGCCAGCTACTGCGGGCCGAACTGGCCGAGTACAGCGCCCTGGGGGAGAGTTTGTTTTTGGAGATGTTCGGGGATCCGGTTTTGAATGAGAAGGGGTGGACAATTACTAGATTGAAAACTTGTTTGAATTTTCTAACCAGCGGGTCAAGAGGTTGGGCAAAATATTATAGTACAAAAGGTGACATCTTTCTGAGAATCCAAAATATAGGATATGATCAATTTCGTAGCGAGGATCTACAATTAGTTAACGCACCAGATTCTACCGAAGCAAATAGAACAACCGTAAGGGCTGGGGATGTTATTTTGAGTATTACCGCAGATTTAGGACGTTCGACGGTAATACCTGATTCACTACCAAAAGCACACATCAGTCAACACTTAGCAATTTTGCGCTTAAATGAAAATTGGAACCCTAAATATGTAAGCGCTTATATAGCATCACTTGGTGGAAGAAAATTATTTAATAGCCTCAATAAAGGTGGAGTTAAAGCGGGCTTAAATTTTAACGACATCAGATCCTACCCCCTATTTAAAGTCCCCCTCTCCCTCCAAAACGAATTCGCCGCGCGCATTGCCGTTATTGAGAAACTAAAGGCAAAAACGGAGGCAGCCCTGGCGGAGGCCGATGATCTTTTCAACGGAAAGCTGCAAGAAGTTTTCGGGTAGCCCGGGAAAGCGCATCCGTTCATTAACTTTAGAGCTTGTAAACCAAAAACGCTCCGCCATGGCCACCATCCCTATTTTCTCCGACACCCTATCGAAGGACGAGCTGGAAAAAGCGATCGCGCGACAAAGCAAGACCGATCTGCCGCTGACCACCCTGGACAATCCGGAAACTTTCCGCAGTGCTTTATCGGACCCCACGATTCTGGCCGCCATTATTCAGACCGGCGGTACCGTGCTGGCGAGTCTGATCACGGTGCTGGTCTCGGTGTACCTCAGCCGCCAGGAAGCGAAAAAAGCGGGACCGGGTGGAAACATCATCATCAACCTAAAAGCGACTGCTACCGACACCAGGGCGTCTAAAATCGTGATCCCACTGGATGATTATCGTCCTGAAAACCACCAGAATACCGTGGTGGAACTCGACCTCAACCCGGAGCGGATTGCGGACATTTCCTATGTAGAGAATTCCTAGCGTGCTGCCTCCTTCCTACAATGAGGCCCTGCGGTTAACGGGGGAAGGTGATTTCGAGTCCGCCCTGGACGCTTGGGATATCCATTACCGCGCCCTGACGCCGGAGACGGAAGCCATAGAAAGGTTTTTCACCCATTACTATCTCGCCGATGCACTGAGTGAAACTGAAAATTACGAACGGGCGCTCAGACTATTCCGCAAAGCCCTGGACGAGGTGCCTCCCGGAGAGGAAGACCTGCGCATATCGGTCCAGGTGGAAATTTGCCGGCTGCTGATGGAGCAATCGGAATATGCGGCGGCCGACGCGCTACGGGTTGAAATCTGGCCCGATCTGCTGAATCGGAACCGTTTGCACGAAGCCTATTATACCGCCCTGGATAAGTACGTCCAAAATCAGGATGACGGAGACCGATTATTGAATCAAGTGATGCGCCGGGCCGTAGAAAACCGGCGGGCGGATTTCCTTTTTCACCAATACCGGGACCTGGCCGCCCACCTGCTGGCGCATAAGCGATTCGATGAACTGGTTGAATTCTCAAAATCGGTTCGTTCGTTGCTATTAGCTACCCAAAACGGGGATGATTTTCGGGCGACGATAGCCTACACCTGCCTGAATGAGTTAGAGGTCTATTACCAAAAGCAGGAATATGATTTACTGGAAGCACGATTAATCGATTTTAAAGATATCCTGAGTGAGCCGCCAGAGGGAGAGGAACGGGTGACCTCCTTGCGGCTGTTTTACGATGGCGTGCGGGCGTTGATCCAGGGGGAAGTCGAACGTTCACTGAAAATATTCAGCAAATTGGAATCGACGGCCCGCTACGACGAAAATTTTCATCTAGTTGTCCTCGAAAAAAGTTTTCAGGCCCTGGCTGACTTTTATTACTACGACGAAGCTTTACCGATTGCTGAACGAGCGGTAGAAATGGCGACGATAGCGGAGAATGAGTACGCTCAACTGGATATTACGGTCGACATCGCCCAAATTCTGGATGGTTCCAATCGCTTCGGACACTGCGCGAAAGTCTTACAACCTATTGAAGACAGGGTCTTAGCGTATAATGACGCAGAGTTAATACAGCGCTTCTACGCCCTGTTGACCAAGGCGGCTGAACAAATGCCTGACGCTCGTCTTTTCGAACACGCCCGCATGCATTGGAATGAGTTTGGAAGCCAGTTGCCCGATCATTTGGCCTTTGATTTTTGTTTTGAATACGCCCAGACCTTGCTCAACCTCAATTTGGTGGAACGGGCGATGGAGATGTACGATCGGGCGGAGCAAATCGCCGTTGAGCAGGGGTGGACCCATAACCTTCCGTTCATTACGGTTGAAAAAGCGATCTGCGAAGCTAAGCTCAATGCTTACCAGGATAGTTATGACCGATTACGGGCAATGCAGCCACCTGAGCAAACCATTCACTTATACGCCACCTACCTTAATCTCCTGGCCGACTGCCAGCAAGAGTTGGGTGAGCGAGAGCGGGCCATTACCAATTACAAAAAGGTTATCGACCTGATTGGTGAGCATCCCCATTTGTTCCATTACGCCAGTAGTGCTTATTCCAACCTGGGGTTGATCGAGCACCTCGACAAGAACTACCCTGGGGCGGAGGCATTATACCTTCAGGGGCTGGAAGTCGATCGTAAATCGAAGATCAGCCAACAGGAGATAACGGCCCTATATAATTTGGGGGTGCTGTACATCGACTGGGACCATCCAGAAAAGGCGGAACCTTATTTATGGGCAGCACTGGATTTGCTTACCAATACCTTTGGTGCCACCGATACTCCGACGGAGCGAAAGTACCTCAGTGACGAATGGTTTACCCTGATCGAGTTGCTGGTGGAAGTATTCATAGCGCGGGGAGACGAGTGGAATGCCCTGCGGCTCTTGCTGAATAAAGAGGAGGCACTGAGTGGCTTGGCTAGAAATAAAATCGAGCAACTGCCTTTGCCCCGTTTGAATCCGGATCAAAGTATTCTTGCTTATTCGGGGATTCGGCAAGAGCGATTTTTCGTCTTCCAGCTGTCTGTAGACCGGCGGCAAAAATCACCTTGCCTAAAAGTATTGAGGCAGGAATTAAATGAAATAGCCCGCGAAGATATTTCAGTATCACTTTTAGAAGCCCTGGAAATATTTCAAAAACGGACGCTAAGAAGTCCGGGAGAAAGAGACAAGAATTACCAAAGTCCCTACCCATGGATGATCCGTTACGCTCATTTTTTGGCCGCCCAACCCGAAAGGTTTCAATCACCGGCTAAGATCAATTTGAAAAACGAGCTATTCTCACTACTCTCAAAGGTATTGCTACCTCTGCCTTTAAAACTAGCCGGTCTCAGGGAGTTGATCATATCCCCTAATTATATATTGGGTGCGCTACCCTTTGGGGCCTTATTTGCAGAAGCTGAAGAATCCACTCGTCTGATCGAAGCATTCGACCTAAGCATCTACGGCGGCATCCATACCTCAGAGCCTGAACGGAAAAACGATAAAAGCGCACTGATTTTTGGGGCGACCCGTTATCCTTCGGATTTTGGACTTGCTGACCTCTCGGCGGGAGATGCCGAAATTGAGGTGATCAAAAAAATACTGCCTGCAAGCATCAGTACGGTGAATGATCCTTCTCAGGATATTCTTGAACAGGTGAATCTATACATCAAACGAGTACAGCCGGCTTATTTACATTATCTCGGTCACCTTGAAAGCCGTTATCCGGAAAGCGTGCTACATTATCCAAGTGCTCCCGGAGGCATTATTACAGTATCGGAGCTACGCTCCCTTAAATTGCGGGGAACCAACGTATTTGTTTCGGCTTGTTCCGGGGCAGACGGTGCTGCCTACGCGGGTTGGGGTGTTGACAGCGTCGCCCTGGCTTTTCTAAATGCGGGTGCTTCAACCGTCATTTCGATGTTATTCCCTTTATCCGATCGGCTTTCACCGCTACTCGTTGAGCAAATATACCGACTGACCAAGGCGGGTGCATCGACCGGAGCTGCGCTTTCCGAGGTGCAAAGGTCCTGTGTCTCTGGTCAGTTCGGTCATCAATATCAGGCCATTCAATGCTGGGGAAGTTTACTTTGTGT
This sequence comes from Lewinellaceae bacterium SD302, assembly GCA_002591745.1. Classification (GTDB taxonomy): domain Bacteria; phylum Bacteroidota; class Bacteroidia; order Chitinophagales; family Saprospiraceae; genus Neolewinella. Next base: position 31,060 of record PDLQ01000005.1, on the reverse strand, counting down.
CAATCGTTTTGCCGCTCAATTTTAATTTACTTATTTTACTCTCGCTATAAATTTCTCTCGTCGTTTTGTCCAACTTCAATTTTCTGAAATCCCCCTGGCCGGATCTTCACGCTAAAGCGCGGCGAGTCGAAGAAAGGGTCTACCTCGAACCGGTATCTTCTCTCCAGTACGCTCGCCTTTCCCTGGAAGAGGCCGTGCATGCGATTTATGAACTAGAGCTACTGAGGGTCCCGTATAATGCCAAGTTGAACAATCTGCTGACGCAACCAGAGTTGGTAAGCCTTCTCCCGGACCAATTGATTGACGGGTTGCACGTAATTCGCAAGCACGGTAATACCGCTGCTCACGCCGGTCGTAACAAGGTGACTTCACGCGAAGCCCTTCGCGGTTGGCAGTACCTTTACCCTTTTTTGCGCTGGTTTGCCGTTAAGTACAGTTCCACCCTACCCGATCCACTGCCGCCGCTGTTACCGGACGAGAACCTACTACCCCGGGAAAACGAGGTAATTGCCGTTCGCGAACGCAACCGCCGTCTGCGCGCCATGCTGGAAGAAGCCATTAAAACCGGCGAAAAGCTGGAAGTGAATTTCAACCGCTTAAAGAGCAGCCAGGAAAAACTGGAAGCCACGGCTCGTGAAAATGCCGCGGAACGTGAACGACTGAGTGCAAAAATAAAAGCTCAGCGAGCAAAAGTTAAAGCCCGCAAGGACAGTCGCCCCCTCGAGGTCAGCAGTGGGTTCAGTGAAGTCGAAACCCGCAAGCACTTGATTGACGCCGCCCTGGCTGAAGCTGGCTGGACAGACTTACGCGATGGGTACGAGCTGGAGTACCCCGTTACTGGCATGCCCCCCAGCAGTAGCAGCAAGAATGGTAAAGGCTACGTGGATTACGTGCTTTGGGGAGACGATGGGCGCCCTTTAGCCCTGGTGGAGGCTAAACGCACTGGCAAGGAACCGGAAGCCGGCCGTCACCAAGCCAGGCTCTACGCCAATGCCCTGGAAAGTGAATTTGGCCGACGCCCCTTGATCTTCTACACCAATGGCTACCGGACGATGTTATGGGACGACGAATTTTACAGCGCTCCCCGTGAGGTATCCGGTTTTTTAAGCAAAGCTGCTCTACATTGGCGTATTCAACAGCGGCAAGATCGGGCAGACCTGCGTCAATTGAGCCCCAGGGCCGATATCGCCGGCCGGGATTATCAGCAGGAAGCTATCCGAAGGGTTGCCGAAAGTTTCGTCGTGGGCGTTTCTAGTTCAGTACTTTCCGGTCCAAAAAACCACAAAGAGCCTTCCGGTAACGGTCAATTGAACGATGCTCCGGTTGGTAATGCCTCTAATGGCTTAAGAGGAAACCGAAGAGCAGCTTTACTGGTAATGGCTACCGGCTCGGGTAAGACGCGAACGGCCGTATCCCTCGTTGAGATAATGGGCAATAACGGTTGGGCCAAAAAAATTCTTTTCCTGGCCGATCGCAATGCATTGGTTCGGCAGGCTAAAAAGCGCTTTAACGAATTTCTGCCACAATTCAGCGCCGTGAATTTGTCGGAAGAACGATACATTCCGGATGCTCGTCTGGTGTTTAGTACTTATCCGACAATGCTAAACCGTATCGACGGGATCGGAAATGAAGACGATGGCCCACTATTCGGCGTTGGACATTTCGACCTGATTATCGTGGACGAAGCTCACCGCAGTGTTTACAACCGTTACCGTGCGATCTTCGATTATTTCGATGCGTTAGTCGTGGCACTGACGGCAACACCCAAATCGGCCATCGATCACAATACTTTTGAATTATTCGGTTGTAATAACGAAGATCCTACTTTTGAATATCCTTTAGAACGAGCCGTGGAACAGGGGTACCTGGTCAATTATCGCAACCTCGACGTTGCGACCAGATTTTTACGCGAAGGTATCCGCTACGCTGAATTAAGCGAACGAGAGAAGGCAGCGTATGAGGAAGAATTTCGGGACGAGACTACCGGAATACTACCAGAAGAGATCGCCGCCGGCGCGATGAACAAGTGGTTGTTTAATCGTGACACGGTTAGTAAGGTGCTCGACGAATTGATGGAGAGAGGTCTACGAATTGAGGGTGGTGATAAATTGGGTCGTACCATCATTTTCGCGGTCAACAAACGCCATGCCGAGTTTATCGTTGACTGTATGCGCGAACGTTATCCGGAATTACCACCAGACTTTATAGAATGTGTTCATAACGACATATCTCACGCTGATACGCTGATAGATAATTTTTGTAATGAGTACGAAGAGAAAATGCCGCAGGTTGTCGTCTCGGTAGATATGATGGATACTGGGATCGATGCCCCCCGAATACTTAATCTGGTCTTTTTCAAAGTAGTGCGTTCCTACGCCAAGTTTTGGCAGATGATCGGGCGTGGAACAAGGCTCTCTCCCGACGTTTTCGGCCCCGGTGCACCGAAGGAAGAATTCTTGATTTTCGACGTATGTCAAAATTTTGACTTTTTCGCAGTAAATGAAAGAGGGTACGAAAGCGAGCAGCCTCCTTCACTGACCGAACAAATATTTCGTACCCGGCTTCACTTAAGTCAATTATTACTCCAATCCGGTGACCTCGAAAATGCTCGTCTTGCAAATGAATTAAAAGATCTCCTGCACGCTCAGTTGAGTGAACTTCGCGGCAAGGATCAGATGCGGCGCTTCCGGGTGAGACGTCAAAGGCAGCACCTTGATAATTTTGCGGATCGTGATCGTTGGAACGTCCTAAGTAACGATGACGTAGGCCAGCTTTCCGTTTACGTCGCTCCGCTGATTTTACCAGAAGAGGTCGATGAATCCGCCCGACGGTTTGACCTTTTAATGCTCAATATTCAATTAGAAGCCGCCCGAGGCAATCTGGTGCGTCGCCAACAATTTCAGGAAAAATTGATGCGGATAGCCGACCAGTTACAACGAAAATACAGCGTACCCGAAGTAATGGAACAATCGCTACTCATCGAAGGACTGACCCAACCAGACTTCTACGTTGATATAACCCAGAATGAATTGGACCGCATCCGTCGTGACATCCGTGAGTTGCTGCAGTACTTAAGTGGTCAAGGTCGCCGCCCCGCTTACACAAACTTTAGCGATACGCACCTGCCTACGGAAGCTGGCAGCGCTGTTACCAGTGGTTCTGGCAGTATCATTTATCGCCGCCGTGTCGAAGCTTATTTACGTGAGAATAGCCATCATGTGACCATTCGAAAACTTCGGAACAACCTACCAATTACGGCTGATGAACTGAATGCCCTGAATGAACTGCTTTTCAGGGAGTGTTCCTTTACTAACTTGGAGACCTTTCAATCCGTTTTCGGTGAAAGCCCCCTTAGCACCTTCGTCGGCAGCTTATTAGGCATGGAAGAGAGCGCAGCAAGGGATGCTTTTGCCGATTTTTTGCGGACTGCCCCGTTAAATGCCAACCAAATTACTTTTGTGGATTATATTATCAGCTATCTCAGTCTGAATGGTAAGATCGAACCAAAAATGCTTTTCAAAGCTCCCTTTACGGACCTACACGATGGTGGCATCACGGGTATTTTTGATGATGCACAAGCACGGCGCTTAATCCGAATTTTAAAGGATCGTGGGATGACGGCCTGATATCGCACCTACCCCCGAAGAGCCAACTCGTTGATGTCCTGGTTTTTCAACGTTTTTTTATCCCAGGGTTTTAAGACCGAATTGATCATGGCCAGTCCGATTCGATCACTCGTCGTGATACTGTCCATTTTACGGAACCAGGGATATAGCGGCTGGGTGACCCAAAGCAGTGTATTGACCCATCCGGTCCGGGACTTCACCCCTTTCTCCGGCACGATCGCGCCGGGCCGGAACATATAGGCATCCCGAAAGCCCCGGTCCAGGATCATTTGTTCGGTGCGGCCCTTCACCCTGGCCCACATAGTACTACCGCTTTGCTCCCGGTCCGTACCTTCTCCGCTAACGTAATTGAAAACGGTGTCTGGATTTCCTGCGTAGACCGTATCCACCAGTGATCTGGTGATTCCGTAAGTCAATTTAGTGTATTGCTCCTCGTCCATCCCGATGCTGGAAACGCCCATACAGTGAAAGCAAGCATCATAACCAGACAGTTGATTGGAGATTGGACTGAAGTCAGTAAAATCTTTATGAATTACTTCCTTCAGTTTCGGATGCTTGCGATCCAGTGGCCGGCGATTAACGACCAGCACTTCTGTTACGGCCGGGTGTTCCAGGCACTCGATCAGTACGCCTTCCCCTACCATACCAGTGGAGCCGGTAATGATGACGGAAAAACTTTTGGGTGGAGTCATAATGTAATATTTACTGCTCTTGAGACACCGACCAGGGCAATTAGGTTTTACACCCCCGGTAAAGCAATCTCTAAAAGCACTATTTTGGTCGATAAAAAACAAGAATTGCTAAGCCCAAAACAACGAGTATACCTGTCTGAGAAACGCAAAGTCTTTTACCAGTGGCTGAAAACCGCCTCCCCGCGGCCAATTATCAGTGACCTGGAAAACAACACAACTCTCCTGCGCTTAGATCACGACCACTCGGTTCCTGACTTCGGAAACATATTTCGCCAACCCGCTCCGCTAGAAAATTACGTCAACCAGCAAATCGCCGCTGCCAAAGTCAAATATGCCGTGGGTGGCTTTAAGGAAAAGAGAAGCGTCTATCAGGCAGAGCAATACCTGGCCAGTGGCCCGATCCGTGATATTCACCTGGGTTACGATATTTGGGGACCAGTGGAGACCGGCATCTACACTCCGTTGGAAGCTCGCATTCACAGTTTCGCGTATGACCCGGCCGAGGGCAGCTACGGCGCGACCATTATCCTCGAGCATTCCCCCCTCCCTGACCTGACCTTTTATACGCTATACGGACACCTCAGCCGAGCATCGCTAACGGGCTTGAAAAAAGGCCAAACCGTTCCGGCGGGCCACGCCTTAGCGAAATTCGGTGATCGGGAGGATAACGGGAACTGGCCGCCCCATCTTCATTTTCAGTTAGTGCTGGACATGCTTGAATACCGGGGAGACTTTCCGGGAGTTTTCAGCGAAGTGACCCTGGAAGATGGTTTGCTGCTCTGCATTGACCCGGCTGTTTTGGTCCGCACAGCTACCATGCCCTAAATGATCACCCCGGGTACTGGATATGGCAAATAGACACGATAAAATAATTAACGCCTATTTTTGGTGAAAATCTCTACCATCAAGAAGTCGATTTCCCTGGAATATGATGTATTTGCCCGGCCCACCGATCTTTCGGCCGCCGATCAAGAACTATACGAAATAGCCGCTGCTGCTTTACCCGAATCCTATTCACCCTATAGCCGTTTTCAGGTAGCCGCCGCCGCACGGTTGGAGAACGGAGAAGTAGTAAGTGCCTGCAACACTGAAAACGCGGCCTACCCCATGTGCCTTTGCGCCGAACGGGCTGCTCTGGCTGCCGCCGCCAGCCGACAACCAACGGCTAAGGTGGTAGCCATGGCGATCACCGTAAAAAGCCCTAGTCAAGTACTGGCCGAACCCGCCAGCCCCTGTGGTGCCTGCCGCCAGGTACTCGCGGAGCACGAACAACGCCACGGCCACCGTATGCGAATTATCCTCAGAGCGGAAGTAGGGCCTTTTTACGTACTGGATTCGGCGGCGGATCTACTCCCCCTCGGCTTTTCCTCGGATTTCCTGTAAGACACTTTGCCTGGGATTTCCGAGCATGTAGTTAAGTGCAATCGTCTTGCTTAACTAAAATCACTGCTGCTACAGCTTCGCTGATCGCCACCGCGGTCCTCAGCTTTGTTGAACATAGCTTTAGCTGTTTTCCTTTCCGCGGTCCGCACAAAAGTCAGGCCGAAATGGTAGTATCAAATAAAACCATGGCTGACAAAAATAAAAAACCCACCATAGATTACTGGCATGTTTACACTGACGAAAACGGTGTCAGTCGCCAGCGTAGACGCCAGCTTACCGGTTTCGAACTGGAAAGTATGGGCGGCGGTAGCGGTGAACAATGGAACAATAACCTAATGCAAGGGGCCAGCAAAGTCATTTTCAGTGAACTTCCCGCCGATTTCGATGGAGACTGGCACGAAAACCCTCAGCCCCAGTGGATCATTCCCCTCAGTGGTGGCTGGTGGGTGGAAACGATGGACGGCCAACGGGTAGAGATGAGAACGGGTGAACTGAGTTTCGGAGCCGACCAGGGCACTAATGACGAAAAAGGTCACCGCTCCGGGGTGCTCAACAATGAACCCTGCCGGATGATGATCGTACAGTTTACGGAAAACGAAGAATTGAGGGGCGGAAAAGTTGCGCCGGATGAGCTCTGAGTTTGGAAATTAGAGCTGGGGTGGCCTTCGGTCGCTGTGCTGCCTCGGCTTCAGAAGATAGGAGCCAGGTGTCCTGATCCTTAAAGCACAGCGCTCCTGTCTCCTGTTCCCGATAAACCAAAGACCTCAATGCCCGTTAGACCAAATAAACAGTTATCCACGACGATACCCTCAACTACCAAGATCAGGAAGACCGCGTTCGCAAGATCAAACGCAAGGGCCGCCCCGACCTCCTTCTCCCCGAACGCTCAATAGACCGTATTATCGAAATGGCCTGGGAGGACCGAACACCTTTTGACGCTATTGAGGTGCAGTTCGGCCTGCGGGAAGGAGAAGTCATTCAATTGATGCGCCGGGAGTTGAAACCGAAGTCCTGGCGCAACTGGCGGGCCAGGGTCAGCGGCCGGGGCACCAAGCACTTGGCCAAACGGTCTGAGGAAGTAATGCGTTTCAAGAGTCGGATGCAACGCACCATTACCAAGAACAAGATCAGTAAACGCTAATTTTTTTATCGCTAGATGAACTGGCCAGCCGACTCCGGCCTTGTAATCGGGATAACGACTCGCAAGAAGATTTTTCCGGCGATTCAGGGCTAGGCGACAAGCTCCGGTCGACAAGCCGGCCTTCGCGACTCATTAACCAGGATGGTAATTTCAACGTAGAGCGACGCGGGGCTCCGTTTCTGCCTCTTACCAAGTATGATTAGAGATAAATGGGGAAGTTTTCTGCTCGCCAGAATCGATGACACGATTGAGATGGAATAATTGACATGCTGGCTGTATAATCTCATTAACTGCGTAGATTTTGTCCCTTTCCAAAAACTTCCCTCCTCTTTATGTGGTTCCGTAGCAAGTATTTCTGGCAACTTTTCAGAACCCCACATTAACCACCTCTAACATGACTAAATCGCAACGGCGCCTCATCGGCATTGTGGTCGGCATCCTTTTGCTGATCGGCGGCTACTTCGGCATGAAATTCCTGACCGCCCAGAAGCCGGAGCCTCCAGTTCGTCAGGAACAGGTTCGCCGCAAAAAAGTAGAAACCAAAGCCATCAGCAACCAAGCCGTTTCTACCAAACTGGACGTGCAGGGCAGGTTACAGGCTTTCAATAAGATCGGCCTGTTCAGCGAGGTGACCGGCACGCTTAAAGCCACCGGCCGACCTTTCAAAGTGGGCACCTACTTTCCTAAGGGCGCTCCCCTCTTGCGCATCGACGATACCGAAACCCGCCTCAGCCTGCAAGCCCAAAAAGCTACTCTGCTAAATTCCATCGCCATGATGATGCCGGATCTCAAAATCGATTACCCAGCCAGTTTCGAAAAATGGGATAGCTACCTCGCCGAATTTAACGTTGACGCTCCGATCAAGGAACTCCCCGAAGCCGACAACCGCTCCGAGAAGCTCTTCGTCTCCGGCCGCAACCTCTACACCCAGTACTACAACATCAAAAGTGTGGAAGAACGGCTGAGTAAATTCGTTATTCCCGCTCCTTTCAGCGGTGTACTCACCAGTTCCAATATCGACGTGGGAGCGGTCGTTCGCACCGGTCAACAGATCGGCGAGCTAATGGCAACCGGCTCCTATGAACTGGTCGCCACCGTTCCGCTTTCCCAGCTCGACTTCCTCAAAACCGGCGGCAAAGTGCAGCTAAGAAGTGAGGACATTCAGGGCAACTGGACGGGCACCATCAAGCGGATCAGTGATCAGATCGACCCGGGCTCCCAAACCGTGGAAGTTTTCATTGGCGTAAGCGGCGAGAATCTCCGCGAAGGCATGTACCTCCGGGGAGAAGCCGACGCTAAAACCCTGGCCGATGCAGTAGAGATCGATCGCAACTTACTCATTGACCAACGCGCCGTCTATACCCTCGTACAGGATACGATTCTGCAACTGACCCCCGTCAACGTCCTCAAGTACGACCGGGAAACCGTGGTCGTCAGCGGCCTGGCGGATGGCACGAACCTGGTCACCAATACCATCGCGGGTGCCTATGATGGTATGTTCGTAGAGAAAAGCGAGTAAGCACAGCCAATTGTTTTTTGACTAACAAAGTAGCAAGGTCGACGTTCTCGCCGCCAGCTCACTTACCAATTACCCAGCGATGAAATCATTCATCAGTTACTTTATCAAATATCCGGTGGCGGCGAATCTGCTGATGGCGGGCCTGCTCCTGATCGGCGGTTTCAGTCTTTTGCAGATGAAGTCGACCTTCTTTCCGGAATTTCCCAGCCGGATCATCAGTATTCAGGTCATCTACCCCGGTGCCAGCCCCGAAGAAGTAGAGGAAGGCATCGTCAACAAGATCGAAGAGAACCTGAAAGGACTTACTGGCGTGGAACGCTACACCAGTATCAGTCGCGAAAACTCTGGCAGTGTTACCGTGGAAGTCCTCAAGGACTACGACGCAGACCTGGTACTCAACGACGTCAAAAATGCGGTGGACCAGATCAGTAGCTTCCCGGTGGGTATTGAACCGCCGGTTGTCTATAAACAGGAACAGCTCGGCCGGGCCCTTACCTTTTCACTAAGTGGTGACGGCGTAGACTTATTGGCCCTGAAAACAAAAGCCCGCCAGATCGAAGACGAGTTGATGGCCATTGATGGCGTCTCACAGATCACTCTAGGTGGCTTCCCCGATGAAGAGATCGAAATTGCCTTTCGCGAATCCGACCTACAAGCCTATAACATCACCTTTCAGGAAGCGGCCAATGCCGTAAGCCGTACCAATGTGGATGTCACCGGTGGCACCATCAAAGGTCAGCAGGAAGAACTGCTGCTCCGTGCCCGCAACAAGAATTATTACGCCGAAGGTCTTCGTGACATCGTTGTAAAAACCACGCCCGGTGGCGGCCAGGTAAAACTCTACCAGATCGCCGACATCAAGGATCAGTTCGCCGACCAGCCCAATAGCAGCTTCCTGGATGGTCAGCCGGCCGTCTCCGTCCAGGTACAGAATACCCTGGAAGAGGACATGCTCTACATCACCGATACGGTTAAGGCTTACCTGGCCGACTGGAATGCCGCCAATGAGAACATCCAGGCGACTATTGTCAATGACGCCAGTATTACGCTTCGGCAGCGGATCAACACCCTGCAATCCAATGGTATTCAGGGATTCATCATTGTCATCCTACTCTTGGCCATGTTTCTGCACTGGCGGTTAGCCTGGTGGGTAGCTTTATCCATTCCGATCAGTTTTGCGGGCATGTTCATCCTGGCCAATGCCCTGGACGTCACCCTGAACGTTATCTCTCTGTTCGGGATGATCATCGTGATCGGTATCCTCGTAGACGATGGCATCGTGATCGGTGAGAATATCTACTCTAATCACGAAAAAGGAGAAGAACGCAATAAGGCAGCTCTTAATGGTACCATGCAAGTGTTACCGGCTGTTTTCGCGGCCATCATCACTACGGTCATCGCCTTTTCCAGCTTTTTGTTCATCGACGGGCAGCTGGGCGATTTCTTTAGTGAGATGGCGCTGGTGGTCATCTTTTCCCTCGTCTTCAGCCTCGTTGAAGGTGCAGTGATCCTACCTACCCACGTGGCTCACTCCAAAGCCCTAGACCCCGATGCCAAGCCCAACTTCGTGCAACGCAAATTTGAGGACCTGATGGCCTGGTTGCGGGATAAACTTTACTCTCCGGCTCTACGCTTTGCCATGCGGGAGAAGTTCATCACTTTCGCAGCCAGTATTGCGGTGCTCATGTTATCCTTCGGGGCAGTTGGTGGAGGTTTTGTCAAAACGACTTTCTTCCCGGTCATTGAGCGGGACGATATTGCCGTAACCCTGCAACTTCCAGCCGGCACCCCGGAAGACGTCACCCTCGGCATTCTTAAAAAAATAGAGGTGGCCGCCGCCGAGGTTAACGAAGAGATCAGCAAGCGCCTGCCCGAAGGCGAGGAAATTATCGAACGAGTGGAACTAAGCGTCGGTCCTACTACTTACCAGGGTACTGCGACGGTGGCACTTCTGCCCGGTGAATTCCGTGGTGATATCGGTCTGCGTGACGTAGCCAACGCCCTGCGGGAAGCTACCGGCCCGATCGACGAAGCGGAAGTGCTGTCTTTCGGCGGCAGTTCTGTCTTTGGTAAGCCGGTTTCCGTTTCCTTGGTCGGTAGCGACATCAAACAGTTAGAAGAAGCCACTCAGGCGGTTAAGGCTGAACTCATGAAAATGGCTGAACTCTCCGACGTGGTCGACAATAACCAGGAAGGTCTCCGGGAGATCAACATCAGCCTGAAGGAAAAAGCCAAATACCTGGGGCTGGATCTTCAGAACATCGTTGGTCAGGTACGGGCCGGTTTCTTCGGTTTCGAAGCTCAACGACTGCAACGGGGCGAAGACGAGATCAGGGTCTGGACCCGCTTCGCTGAAAGCGACCGCCGAAGCCTGACTGACCTGAACCGCATGCGCATCCGCTTGCCCGACGGCAGCAACTACCCCGTCTCCGAACTAGCGGAGCTGGAATTGCAACGGGGCGTCATCGCGATCAACCATACCGACGGCCGCCGGGAGGTAAAAGTCGAGGCCGACGTGGCTAATAACGCCGTATCCGTCACTGACGTTACCACCCAGATTCAGGGCGAAATCCTTCCGCGGGTACTGGCTGAATACCCTGGCGTAGCCACCGTACCCGACGGGCAGGTCCGCCAGCAGCAAAAGTCGATCACTTCCGTTCAGCGGGTAATTCCGGTCGTGCTGCTATTGATGTTCTTCGTGGTGGCGATTACCTTCAGAAGTATCATGCAAGCCGCTTCGCTCTTCGCGCTGTTACCCTTCGGTTTTATCGGCGTGGTTTTTGGTCACTGGCTCATGGGCGCGCCAATTTCGCTGTTCAGTTTCCTGGGCATCATCGCGCTGATCGGGATCATTGTCAACGACGGGCTGGTACTCGTAGCCACCTACAACGATAACCTGCGGGAAGGAATGCCGATGATGGATGCCCTTTACGAGGCCGGCCGTAGTCGTTTCCGCCCCATCGTACTGACCTCCCTGACGACATTTGCCGGACTTACGCCCCTGCTTTTTGAAAAGAGCCTGCAGGCGCAATTCCTGATTCCGATGGCCATTTCGGTAGCTTTTGGTCTCCTGGCCGCTACCGTGGTTTTATTATTGCTGCTACCGGCATTACTGGTCTTGGTTAACCGGGGCCGGCGCAATTGGTTCCGGATGACCAACCTGAAAGAAAAAGCCCCGGAATACCACGAGGTGGAGCCGGCCTATAAAGAAACCCTTCATTAATCGGATTTAACTAAAACCTTGCTACTTTGCTAGGAAAAAAGATGCATCCACTAATCAAGAAAGGTTATTTCTTCGTTACCGAAAAGATCCCTTTCGCCATTACCGGGCTAATTGCCACCAGTATCAACTATGGGCTTTATCTGTTGTTGGTGGACCGCTATTTGCATTATCTACCCGCAACGATTTTCGCCTATACCTGCGCGACGCTGGCCAATTTCGTCATGCAACGCTACTTCGTTTTCGACCTGAACCGCTCCGTACAAAAGGCCTTCTTGCTCTCGATGATGGTCTCTTTGGGCGGCATGGCGCTGGACGCCGGACTGGTCTGGTTATTTCATCAGATCCCCGGCATCATGACCCGCGAGTGGCTGATCAAAGGACTGGCAACTTTCCTGATTTTCTTCTACAACTTTTACCTGAAGCGCATGGCCTTCGAAGGTGCCACACGTGAAAAACGCATTGAAGCGGTTAAAGATGAGCATCCAGATCTGTTGGATGGCTAACAAAAAGAACCAATGAAATATTTTTTCTTTCTCTTAATGATCTCCGCTGGTCTTACCGCCCAGGAACTTCCACTTTCCCTAAGTGACGCGGTCCAACGCGGTCTGGAAAACAACTATCAAATCCGGATTGCGACCAACGAAGTGGCCGTTTCCGAAGCCCAGGATAGTTGGGCGCTGGCCGGTAAATATCCGACGATCAACCTGAGTGTCTCGCCCGGCCTAAGCTACCGCGACAACACGAACCCGGCCAGTATCGTCTCCCAGAGCAACACGACGACTTACAGCGTGGCCCCGGCGGCTAATTTTAACTGGACGCTCTTTAACGGCCACCGGGTTGAACTGACCAAGGAGCAGTCCGCCCGCCGTGTTGACCTCACGGAAGGGCAATTGATGCTGGCCGTGGAAAACACCTCGCAAAACGTGATTCGGGCCTATTACAACGCCCTGGTGCAACGGGAGAGGATTGAGGTACTACAGGATGTGCTGGACCTCAGTCGCGACCAGATCGACTACCAGGACCTGCGCCGCGAATATGGTCAGGGTGGAAGTTTCGCCAGCCTACAGGCCCGGGATGCTTATCTGAACGATTCTACGAATTTACTGACCCAACAGGTATCCTACAAGAATGCCGTACGGAGCCTGCTACAGGTGATGGGAGAAAGCGATCCTGAGCTGGACGTTCGCCTCACCGATCAGCTGGACTTCCTGCCCGCTCCTTACGATCGCACCGCCCTTACTCAGCAACTTTTGGCGAATAACCGTAGCCTGCAGAACTTGCTTATCAATCGCGATCTGGCCAACTACAATACCAAACTGGCCGAAACTGCCAATGCACCGAATATAGCACTCAACGCCGGTCTCAGCTACTCTTTCGATGTACAAACGGGCACTCAGACCTTTGATTTTGGTGGCGACCAACCCACCCGCGAACAGGAACTACCGGGTGTGGCCGCCCGCACCTTTCTCGGTAACGTCGGCATTGGTGTTAACTACCTCCTCTACGACGGTGGAGCCCGCAAGCGACGGATCGAGATCGCCCAGCTCCAGGAGATCAACGCCCAACTCAACTACGAAGCCAATAAACAGGATCTCCAAATCCTTCTCAACAATACCCTGGCTACCTACGACAATCAGGCCGAACTGCTGAGCCTGACCGATGCGCGAATTGAGAACGCCGCCAGTAACCTGGAAATCGCCCGCGAACGCCTTAGTGGCGGCGTGATCAATAGTTTCGATTACCGGCAAATACAGCTCAATTACCTCGACGCCACTTTTCAAAGACTCAACGCGCTGCTAAATTTGAAAACAACGGAGACGGAACTGCTGCGGTTGACCGGGCAGATTGTTAGATAAATAGACGGCCTTCGGCATATTGGACGCCTTCGGCTCTTGGACGATCGCTGTCGCTCCTTTTATACGCTCGTTCCTCGCTTTTGGGTGAAACGGTATCGAAACTAGAAGCTTCGGTCTTCGTAACCAGTTCCTCCAAAAGATCGCTTCAGCGATCGTCCAAGAGCCGAAGGCCGTCCAAAAGCAAAGCGTCCAAAGGAGCGCTAGCAACGTCTAATTACAGCCGGAGCGCAGTACCTCTACGCTATCAAATCCCGCTCCATTTCCGTACACCCTTGCTCTACCGGCGCTGCTCAGGTAACGACAGAGACTCTCACCACTACGGCCGGAACCACTGAGACTGGGGCAGTTGGTGATTTCCAGATAAGTGAGGGCCGAGAAATTCAGTTGTCCTAATCCACTAAGATCTTGCAGACTAGGGTTATCGGTGATCTGTAGTTGAGCGCGCGGGGAAGTTGTCCCGATGTTTGTAAGACTGGCCAGTCCGTCCAGGGAAAGAAGGGTTGGGTTGCCGCTGATGACCAGGTCGCCGACGATGGAAGTCAAACTAGCCAGTCCGTTGAGTCTGCTGAGTTTTACGTTACGGCGCAGGTAAAGGGAGCCGTTGATGATGGTCAGGCTTTCCAGACCGCTCAGGTCACTCAGGTTTACGTTATTGGCGATGATGGTTTGACTACCAACGCTCGTGAGACTGCCCAGACCGTTGAAGTTGGTCAGGCGAGGATTGCCCTGAATATTGAGTTCTCCACCAATCCGCTGGAGGTTATCCAATCCGACAAGGCTGGCCAGGTCACGTACACGGCGGATCACCACGTCACCCGTAACATCATTCAATCCGGAGAGTCCCTCTAGGCTAGTTACTGCTCCCGGCTGAGCTTCCTGGATAACCAGGTTGCCTTCCAAACGGCTACAGCTGGGGTATTGGGTACGCATGGCGTCGATCTGGGCCTGCTTGGTAAAGACCGTCCCCGGTGGCGGGCACTGGGCGGCAAGGGTGGAGCCGAGGCCTAAAATGACCAGTAGGGTGAAGTATATGTGTCGTCTTTTCATGAGAATATTTCTTGTAAAAATTCGTGGTAGAACCGGAAAAATACGCAATGACAGGCGGATTATTTCACTGCTTTAGGATATGGTGGGGTTTATGGGGCGAGCGGAGGGGATTGGACGCTCGTTCCCCGCTTGTGGTGGTCATGTGAAAAAACTCTATTTCAAGCTCCCCCGTAAGGGCTTATGCCCGTACACAGGCAAAAGGCGTCTACGAGTAAAACATCTACAGGGGCGCAGCCCCTCCTAAATCGAAGCGTCCTATCTTTACCCCATGCGCGTACTTTTCCTGGCCAGTTGGTTCCCGACGCGGGTACACCCTACCCACGGCAACTTCGTGGAGAAGCATGCCAGGACGGTAGCTAGCGCACACGAACTTTTCGTGCTCAACATCCAGGCTGATCCTCAGTTGGCCCGTAGGCAATTTAAGGTAGAGAATTGGCAGAAAGAGGATTATGCGGGTCTCACGGTTTATTTCGGTCAGAATGAAGCTACCCCTTCCTGGCAAAGGATCTGGTTACGGGCTAAGGCCTGGCGAATGGGCTTGGAGAATTACCGGAAGCAATTTGGCCAGCCCACCATCGTGCACGCCCATGTTTTACTGGATGCCGGGATTGTTGCCGGATTTTACCACCTGTTTACGGGCGTACCGTTCGTAGTGACGGAACACAGCACGGCTTATTGGTCGTCAGATGCGCTTCCGGGCCTGCGGGGTGTCCTGGGGCGGTGGGCGGTGCGGCGAGCTGCTTTTATGCTGCCGGTAACCACTGCACTGGGGAAGACCATGCAAGATCAACACGGTCTACACGGGCGCTACCGAACCGTGGGCAATGTGGTAAATACTGAAGTTTTTCACTATACGAAGCCTCCGAAACAACCACCCTTTACCTTTCTCCACATCTCCAATTTTCGCGATTGGCATAAAAACGTAAGTGGTCTGCTGCGAGCATTTAAATCCGCTACCGAACTAAGTGCCCACCCACTGAAATTAAGGTTGGCCGGCGATGGTAATTTGACGGACTGGCAAAGTAGCATTGCTGAATTGAAGCTGAAGCCCGAAGCTATCGAACTATCGGGGCCACACAGTGAAACGGAGATTGCCACCCTCATCCGGTCTGCTCACGCTTTCGTACTTTTCAGTAATGTGGAGAACCAACCAGTGGTCATCCTGGAAGCACTGAGTTCCGGACGGCCCTGCATCGCGACACCCGTCGGGGGCCTGCCGGAATTGATAAGTCCCGAGAATGGCATTCTAGTTCCGGTGAGCGATGAATCAGCCATGACCACCGCATTATTAGAAATAGTAAATAAATACAAAGGCTTTGACGGCCCTGGCATTAGAAAGAGGACCGTCGAAATATGCGGGGAGTCCGCCATCCGGGATGCCTTCAGCGAAGTCTATGCCTTAGCACTGCAATCCAGGACCAATGGATGAACGGCCTCTTTTCTCTGTGATCATTCCAGCCTACCAACGACCAAAATTATTGGCTGCGGCCATTGAAAGCGTGGTTGTACAATCCTGGTCCGATTGGGAATTGCTGGTGGTAGACGACGGCTCCAGGAAACCGCTTGATCTGAGTAGGTGGCTCTCTACTGACCAACGCATCAAACTACTTCGCCAGGATAACCAGGGTCCCGCCGCCGCCAGGAAATCGGGAGCTAAGCAATCCACCGGCCGCTACCTGTGCTTTCTTGACGACGACGATTATTTCCTGCCGGACCACCTGGCGACCTTGGCCGATTATCTGGAAGCCCATGATTTTCCGGAATCCGTTGTCAGAACGCCCCTGGCCGGCCGCTACACCGACGATCGCATCGTTACTTATCCCAATTTCAATAATACGGATGACGGCCTGTTTCAGTACTGGCAATCTCCCTGCGGTATCACGTCGCTCGCATTTCCCCGCTCAGTGATCACACACTCCCCCATTGATCCGGCACCGCGTATCATCGAAGATTTTGAATGGGTAAGCAGGGTTCTAATCAAATATCCGCTGCTGCAAATTCCCGGCAAGCCCACTGTGATCTATCGCCAACACGAAACCAATCGCACCCTGGTGGAAGGAGGAATAGAAAGAACGAAGGAAAGAATCAAAATCATCCATAATGCTTACGCGGAGCCCGGAGTAGACCAAAGGGTACCACCAAGAACCTACCAAAACCTACTGGCTCATCAGTGGTTTCACGCTGCGCGGCAGGCGGCACTGGCGGGAGAGCGAAGCCAGGCAATACAACTGTTGAGCAAGGCCATAACGACCGGTGGTTGGCGGCAGGTCCGACAGTTTTTCTCTACCCTCTATCATCTCCTTTGAAAACCGGTGGCACCGTTCCCCACCAGTAAGCAAGCGGGCCAAACAATTCCAGCAGTACTCGCTGCCAGGCCCAGTCTCGGTGTTTTATCAACCAACGACCAAGGTGATAAGGGAACCGGTAGAATAAACAGGCACACAGCCCAGCCAGCCAACTACGGGTCGTACCACGACGACGATTGGCAATTCCGTAAGCGTAACGCATCCTTAACTGAGTAGCCAAACTAAATTTTCGCTCGTGGTAGAGATGGTCAATGACGACCTCAGGGGCGTAAGCAATAGTGTAGCCGGCGGTACGAAGCCGGTCCTGTACATCATCCTCTTCTCCGTATGCCATCTTGCTCCCCTGCATACCCATCCTGCTGCGAAATCCATCGACGGCCAGCAGGGCAGAAAGGCGAACGCAGAAAATACCGCCCGAGAGATAACTGTCGGCGGGTAGAGGGCCATAATCGCTCATCCCATCGTCGGGAGAGTTGCCTACGCCAGCCATTTGCTTGATCCAGGCAGGTGGGGTTTTTCGGTAATAGTGTTCGTAGCGGCCGCCAATGGCAGCGATGGAGACAACTGCGGTATTGACGCGCTTCTTCAGGTATTCGATGGTTTGTTTCCGAACGGTGGCATCGTCATCCAGGTACAATATCCAATCCTCCTGACATTCCTGCAATCCCCGATTGCGGGCCTTACTCAGCCCAAGATCTTTCTCAGCTACGTAGTCTACTTCATATTGACGGCAGATTTCCCGACAAGCTCCGGAGTCCGCGTTATCAACGACCAGTACCCTACACACGTTACCCGCACTCCGCAGGCTTTGCAGGCACTGGGCCAGCAATTCCTCACGACGGTAGGTACAAATGCAGATGAGCAGACTTTGATTCATTTGTCCTTAATTTGCCACGGTGAAGGTATCGATTATCATCCCGGCTTACAACGCCGAAAGTTTTTTAGCGCGGGCCATTTACTCCGCTCTGCAACAGGACTATCCAGATACTGAAATTATTATAGTCGACAACAATTCCACGGACGGAACTGCCGAGATCATTCGTCGCTTTGTCAGGGATTACCCCGCTAAAATCATCGCCACAAACGCCGTTCGCCAAGGCTGCAGCCAAGCCCGCAATACTGGATTGGCAATGGCCAGCGGAGAATGGATTGCCTTTCTGGATGCTGATGACCAGATTGACACCACCAGGATCAGTCACCAGATCAAGCAAATTAAAGAAGACACCCGCTGGGTCATCTCCGCTTATCGTCATCACTACCCTGATGGCTCCACCGAAGACAGTATTCCAAATCCAGATCCCTGGTGTGGGCTGGTCCATAATTTTGAAATCGGCTACACCTCCGCCAACCTTATCCACCGCGAGGCCCTGGAAAAGATTGGCGGCTGGAACGAAGCCCTGCCCGACAATACCGATCCAGACTTACACTTTCGCTTATTAAAGAATGCAACGCCATACGTTCTCGACCCCGTTATCCTTACTCACTACCGGCACCACGACGCCGAGCGGGTTACGACTCGCAAGCCGGTGGCCCGATTAATACGCAAGGCCGATTTTCACTGGTCTGTCAACCAGTACCTGAGTTCCGAACGGCCAGCATACTGGACCGACCACGCCAGGTTTTTTCATTCTTGTGAACTGGCCGCTCTCCGTATGCTGGCCACCTATGATATTAATGCGGCGGCGAAACGTTATGCCCGGTCATTTCCCGACGGACGCCCCCCGGTAGATGTAAATATCGCTACTAAAGTAACGCTACTGTATCCTTACTTAGGTTTTAGGCAAACGGAGAGATTACGAAATTTCGTTAGCTGCTGTTTACCCACCGAATGGCTACATCAATTTAAAGTCTAACAACCCAGACTTACGAACCAGCTAACGCGCTGCGGTTTCATGCGGAAGAAGCAGAAGGGCAGAAGTAAAGTTGAGCTACCGATTGTCCCGCCGAAGAGCGGGTTGTTTTGAATAGTGGAATAATTCTGGTATATCAATAACTTTGGGCAGCCGAAAAGTAGCGTCCGCCGGCGTGTTGGAATATCAAAACCACCGTCCTCTCCTTATAGATCATCCGTGTAAGGCCTTGCCATCTTTGTCGCGCCTAAGCTGGTGGTTCTTACCTTTGCTCCATGTCATCCCCGACAAAAGTTCAAAAAATCATTACCCCCGCTGGTCGTTCCTTCGTGACCAAGGCAAAAGAGTTGATGGATCACCGTGAATTGGTTGGTCTCCTGGCCTGGCGGGATTTCAGGGTGCGCTACGCCCAGACTTTCGTTGGGGTGACCTGGGCATTTTTCAACCCTCTGGTCAATTTGCTTATCCTCTCTTTTGTCTTCAATCGGGTTGCGGGAGTAGGTACCCAAGGCACTCCTCCCCTACTCTACGCAGCCGCGGGTATATTGGGCTGGACCTTTTTTGCCGAAGCCGCCAGCCGGGCCGGAGAATCCTTAATGGGCAACCAAAACATGGTGCGTAAGATTTATTTTCCCCGCCTGGCTTTACCCGCCTCGGCCGTAGTGGCCAGCTTGCCCGATCTGGTGGTCAGCTTACTTTTGGTCCTACTTATGTTATTGATCCAGACCTGGTGGGCACCCTCCCAGCTTTACGGATTAATTTTCTTATTTCCGCTACTTATCCTCACCGCGTTTACCGCCGGCACCTGGATCAGTGCGTTGACCATTCGGTTTCGGGATTTTCGTTTCGTCGTACCGGTACTCCTGCGTCTTGGCCTCTTTGCGGTTCCGATCGCCTATCCGTTAAGTCAAATTCCAGCTCAATGGCAAGGTATCTACTGCCTAAATCCTTTGGTTGGTCTCATCGAGGGCTTCAAGTGGTCCCTGCTAGGTTTACCCGCCCCCTCGCCCGTAGTGTGGCTTGGCTTGCCCGTACTCATCACCTTATTTATTACCGGACTCTACCTTTTTCACCGCGTTGAGCGCTACGCAGCCGATCATTTATGAGTAATTTGGCCATCAAGATTGAGAGTCTCGGCAAGCGCTATCAACGTGGTAGTGCCAGCAACGATGACGGCAGCTTTCGCCATTGGCTAAGTAAGTTGTTTCGCACCAGGCCCGGTAAAAAAGACACTTTCTGGGCCCTGAAAGAGCTACAACTGGATGTACCCGCAGGAGAAATTTTAGGTATGGTGGGTCGGAACGGCAGCGGCAAGTCGACGCTACTTAAAATCCTGTCCGGCATAACGCCACCTACTACCGGGCGGGCAATATTAAATGGCCGGGTCGCCTCTTTACTGGAAGTCGGCACCGGTTTTCATCACGAGCTTTCCGGCCGCGAAAACATCTACCTCAACGGGGCAATCCTGGGTATGCGCCGAGCCGAAATTAACGCCTGTTTCGACGAAATTGTAGACTTCAGCGGTGTCGGCGAATTCATCGACACGAAAGTCAAGCATTACAGTAGCGGCATGTATGTGCGCCTGGCCTTCAGCGTAGCCGCTCATCTACGTACCGACATCTTACTGATCGACGAAGTCCTGGCCGTCGGTGACGCCGAATTCCAGAAACGCAGCCTGGGCAAAATGAATGAGGTTGTTCGGGATAGTGGCCGTACAATCGTCTTTGTCAGTCATGACTTACCGGTAATTCGCCAGCTTTGTACGACCGCCATCGGATTGGACAGTGGTAAGTTATTCACCAGCGGTAGTCCGGAAAAGGTTATCGGGAATTACCATGACTCGCTCCTATTACCAGGCAGTTCAAAAATTCAGTGGAGGGGTCAGTTGGCTAACAAAGTAGCAGCGTTGACAGTCAACATCAACGGCCAAGCTCTATCGGACGTACCTGCAATACCGGCCAGTCAGACCCTGAAGATTGAGTGCCGGATCACTCACGAGGTAAACCTAGCTGGAAAGCTCCACATTGCCGTTTATCGTCAAGGTACTCGCCTTTTCACGATCCAGGACCGGAAGATATTTTCCCCTTTGGTTTCCGGAGACATCAGCCTTTTTAAAATCGCTGCTCACCGGCTACGCCCCGGCAACTACCAATTGGCTTTTGGCGGGATCACTGAATTTGACCAGGGCCGCTGGTTTTACGCCGAAGACGTCGGTAGCTTCACCGTTACAGCCGATTGGAAAGATGACAATGACCGCATAAATTTTGGCTGGATAAATGCCAGCTAACAATCGAAGCGGCATTACTCCAAGACTATTGCTACTTTGTTAGCCACCTACCTTAAGATGACCAGCTTACCCATCCGGTTCCGGAAAAACTGATCCGTTCCATTATCGTGTTTTTCTAGTTCTTCTCCGTTAGCATCCCGGGTGATGACGCGGTAGAGATAGACGCCGTTGGCCAGTTGATCGCCGTATTCATCGGTACCATCCCAACTAAAGCGGGTGCGGTGGGTGCCAATTTTGAGTTGTTCCTGTTGAGCCAGGTCAACGTCGTAGACCACCCGGCCGCTGATGGTCATGATCTGGATACGGAAGACTTCTGGCGGAGCGTCGCCGGTGAGGGTGTAGACGAATTGGGTACGGTCCACAAAGGGGTTGGGGTAGTTGAAAACATTGGCTACCCGCTGCTCGGTAATCACCTCGAACTCTCTGATCAACTCCGTACGGCCACTTGCGTTACCGCTGCGGTCCCCAGCCTGGATGCTGAGGCTGTACTGGCCATCCTGGGCAAATTCCGGGCGAAACAGAACCCTGGCCCGGTTGTCATTACTACCCGAAGCCGGCTGAAATTCTATCCGTGGATCGCCATTGGCAATAAATTCACCCGTCCCGTCCGGATAGAGCAAATTGAGGGTAAAGGCCGAAGAATCATTGAGCAGTAAATACTCGTTCTCATCCCTCAGTTCAATCAGAATTTCGGGTCTGGCGCTCACGATATCTCCATCGCGAATGCTCACCCCGTCGAAATAAAGGTTGAGAACCGGAGCGGTCCGGTCCTGACCGAAAAAGTACTCTTTGAGTAAATCGTTGTTAAAAATTATGCCTTCGGTTTGGTCCTGATTCGGGTTTAGTTGCAGTTGGAATTGAACGTTACCCCTTAGATCGACGGTCGGGGTACTGAAGTTCAGCGTTCCCGTAGCACCCGCGGGTAATGGTGGCTGGCGCAGGCTCTCGGTCCGGCTGATTCCACCGTCGCCGCTAACGGTGAATTTAACCAGCAGACTATCCATATCACGACGAGAAATATTGCGATAGCCGATCTCCAGTTGCAGTTCCTCTCCTTGCTGCAAACTATCGAGACTACCACCAAAAGCTACGGCCGGATCAATGGCTACGTCTACACCGTCCTGGTAATGAAAGTAGAGTTGGCGAGGCGTCAGCACACTGCGTTCGGCCTCATCAAAGAGTAGTAATTCGGCGCGGAGATAAGGGTAGTTATCTACGTTGATATCGGCCAGGTCTTCGGTGAAATAGTTACTGGAGCCCAGGTTCAGGGATCGGTTGCGTAGCAATACGGTATTGTCCCCTACCCCGCCGAATCCGTAAACGCGCAGGATAATGGAGTCTTCCGAACCGATTGAAGCCGGTTCCAGGGCGAATTCCAGTTTGTCCCAGCTGATGGCCGGTCCGATGGTTGGACTCGTCCAGCTACCTTGGTCCCAGTTCTCCTCAATAGCTACGGTGACGTCGGCAATGTCCTCCTGGCTTTCGGCCACGACTTCACCGAGGGGGCCAATGCCTTTCTGGAAGGCAAAAACGTACGGTACCGGACCAAGATTGATCAGTTGGCGCGCCTGTTCGGCCCCTTCGGCTTCCAGAGCACCAAAAATGGTTTTGCCCAAGGTCGTACTATCGCTAATCCACTCGCCAGCACCATAGTCGAGTTCGGCGCCGCGTTGGGCCGTCCAGAGGGTGACGTATTTTCCGGTCGGTATCCCGTTCTCGATGAAGTCGATCAGTCCGGCACGTCCTTCCGGGGTACGGGTATCGAAACTCCAGGGTGAGCGGGGTCCGGCGTGCGTCAGACTACCGTAGGAACCGTCTCCGGGACTATTCATCCAGTTATCATTATTGGTAGAGTCGATCACCAGTACCTGGATACCGTTGGTCGTCACCCAGGGATGAGGAGAGCCGAAGACCTGCCCATTAAAAATCCACTGGGGTTCATCGTTGGGGTCATAAACTTTGGCACGGATTCTAACGTCATTGAGCGTACGGGAAAAAGTCCAGTTATTGCGGTCTACCTCGCTGCGAATATTGGTCAGGCTTCCTTCGTTGAACTGCCCCTGGTGAGCCACGGCCCAGCCCGGCTGCTGATTATCAGTCAGGAAGGTAAAAGAGCTTTGGTTCCAGATGAATCCCTGGCCCTCGTTGTAGATACTGTCCGGGCTAATGCGCCAATAGTAGACGGTACTATCTTGCCAGTTGACCTGGGGCGACCAATTCAGTAAACCGCCCGACTGGGTAATCTCCGTAGTAGCCACAGGCGTTGCAAATAGCTGGCTGGTATCCAGTTGCAGAAAGTAGCGCTGCTCACTAGCTAATGGATTAGTGGTGGAAGCTACTAATTGAACAGTTTCGCTGCCCTCGTATAAAGCGTAGGGTGGCGGATAAGCCGGCCGGGCCGTATTGGCTACGATGAAGAAGGGCACGCCCGCCTCGCCGTTGCGCTGTAATTCATTATTGGCTTCGGCGGAGGGAAGCGGCTGTTCACTCACTTCGTTGGCGTTATCCAGCGTAGCCAGCAGGCGATTGGAACCTACGGCCATAAAACCGTTGTTTGGCAGGCGCAGCTCAACCTGCTCGTCGTAGCCCTTCAACTGAACGCGGTATTCCCCCAGGGGAAGTTCGTTGCCGTTGGGTAATAATTGGCGCAGCCGGAGTGTATGCTCCTGCTCCGTTCCGCGGCCGATATTGACCAGTCGCATCCGCACCGTAAAACTGTCTTGCTGGGCGGGAATCACCCTTGGCTCGAATTCTACGGAGGCCGGATCAAAAACTAAATCCGGCCCTGGCTGAGGGTGTAGACGAATCGACGGGTCGCCGTTCAGACTAAATTGCTCTAACAAAATCCGGTAGGAAAAGCTACCCTGATTCTTGAAATGATTGATACTCCCATTCAGTATCTCGCCGATACCACGGCCATACAACTCACCGCCCATCAGGTCGTAGTATTTACGGCCGAAGGCCCCCAATACAGGGATGTAGCCCAACCCTTTGGATGCGCCAAAAGCGATGGCCCCCTTGTTGGGCAGCAAGACAAAACGCTCACCGATACTACGCAGAGAAGTGAATGCATCTCCGCTGTAACAGCCCAGCGACAGCATCAGCGGGTAGCGATCTTCGTTCAGGTAGTTCTCCGGATTGTCGATATTAAAATCGAAGCCCTGGCTACTGGAGTGGCCAAAGAAAGTAACGATGGATGTGCCTTCGTTGATCCGGTTAAAGATTGCTTGTTCCCGACTTTCCTCGATCGGGTCGCTGCTGGTTTTGAAAAAGCTGCTGACGGAGCCGGCGAACTCATTGTTCTCCACCTCGAACTCCATGTTCTGTAGCAGGTTACGAATAGAGAGTTGTTCGGTCGGTAAACCGCCGCCACTGAGGTGCACGATTTGCTTGAGCCAGTCCTTATCCTCTAGGTTTTGTGGCAGGTTTACCTGTTCATCGAAACCCCGGACCTTATCCAGGTAAAGGGCTACTTCATCAGCATTAATTACACTGAGCCGGCCGGTAGCTAATTTCGGTACTATGCCATCCACGTCCGCCGAAATCAGGTTATCACTGGCGGGTAAACCGAAGCTGGGCACGAAGAAAGTCTCCTCGGCCGTAGCCAATTGGTCCTCGGTACGCATATCCGAATATTCCCTGCCTTTACCGATAAGGAAGAGGTAGCGGAGTCCGGGATAAAGCTTTCGCAAATCAGCCTGGTAGTTACGAATGGCCAACGGATGGCGATTTATCCCATAAGCATATGTGTCGTATAGATCTTCTACATTGATCAGCTGAACCCGGTGGCCACCACCCGTGATAGACCGGCGATAATCCGCGTATTCCTGAATGGGATCGTCACCACTGCCGTCGGAGCGAAGGCGCACGGAAGTGATGATCAAAAAGTCCACTGACTGGCTCGGGCGAAGATCGTTCAGGCTTACTCTTTCCAGGCTGATAGCCGAAAGCGATTCGCCCAGATCGACGATGTAAAATTGCTGGGATTCGTTGGTGGCCGGGATTCGAAAATCAGGGCTGGCAGTCGAAAAGGATATCGTCTCGGCAGAATGATTGATTAGGGCATAATTACCGCTGCCGCTACCAGAAAAGTTGAGGCGACGATCACTGGCATTAGCCGGCAAAGTAAAGGCAAAGCCACCTTCGGTCAAGTCCGTAACGGCAGGATAATCGATCGTTACCACGGCGAGGTTTGCCTTGTCGCGATCACCGCCCGAACCGGTCAGACTGCCACTTATAGAAGTGCCGCCGGGCGTAAAGATCCCGCTCAACTCCTGCACCGACCAGTTTCCCTGCACTACATTCCCCAGGTCCTGTCCCTCGATTGTTAACTGCTGATTGTGAGCGTCAAATCCAAGACCAAAACGAACGCTCGCTGCGGCCGGTGGCCCACTCGTTGCCAAACCATCCAGTTCCAGTTCAAAAGGTGTTGTGGTCTCTCCGTTGAAACTCAGCAGATCGTTGATGGAGCGGCTGCCGTAGCCCTCACCCGTATCGTAGTGGGAATAAAAGATGCTGATACCCTGAGTACGAATGAATTCCTTGTTGGAAAACTCATTAAATACCCGCTGAGCAGTACGAAAAACGTTGGGTTCCGCACTTAGTCCACTCGTATTTCCCGCTGTTGTTTCAGCGTAAAGGTTCGGCGCTTCATCCACGGCCAGCCCCAGAAAGTAAACGGCCGTATCATTGTACATGCTGTAAGCCGGATTCAATTGATCGGCCTCGGGAGTGGCAAAAAGATGGCGATCCAACTCCCCCCTGTTCTTGTCACCCCAGAACCAGATGCCCTGATCATTAACAAAAATGGGTACCTGTTCACCCCTCAACCAGAGTCGCCAGTCTTCCGCCGGGGTACTGGTAAACTGAAAACCCGCCAAGCCAATTTCCTGTGGACTAAGCCGGTAAAAGCCTTCCTCCGTAACGGAAACCCGCAAATAATCAGCGCCGTCCGGGTTGATCCACTCACGGCCATACAGCGTATCACCATTTATGGTGGGTATTTGAGCCGAAAGACTTACTAGGGTCAGGAACAGAATTGATAAGGTAAGTTGCGAGCGGGAAAACATCATAGGTTGAATTGGAGCATTGCTACTTTGCCAGGCAGAAAGACGCTAGATGTAAGACGCTAGACACCAGACAACGTCATGAATACAGTCTAGTGTCTGGCATCTATAATCTAGTATCTCTTTCCTAGCAAAGTAGCACTGTTTGAAATCATCACCAAGATAACGCAATCGGGCGGCCGCTAGCTTACTGCAGGCCAAGGCTTCGATGAAAAAAACTACCTCCCGTCGTTAATGGGCATAAAAAAGACGCCGAACGACCTGAGCCGCGGCGTCATCTAGGTATAAATGAGAAAACTACACGCAATAAAGGTAGTTTTAACATATTTAAGTTTTTAAGTTGTTTAGCCGGGGGTGGTGGGCCTTGCCGGGGCGGTAGGTGTGGTTGAGGTAGTGGCGGAGATTGGGACGCTCGTTCCTCGCTTTTAGACGCCTGCGGCTTCTGGACGCGCTGCGCGCTCTTGGACGTCGCAAGCTCCTCTTGGACGCCTTCGGCTTTTGGACGGGCTAAAGCCCTTTTGGACACTCGTTCCTCGCTTTTATGGGATAACTTGAATCAGAGGCTAAATCTTCTGTCTCGGATTCCATGACCCTAAAAGGCGCTTGCGCCGTCCAAAAGCCGCAGGCGTCTAAAAGCGAAGAACGAGCGTCTAGCTCCTCGGTGGAATCGGTGAGCCATGCGGATCCTGGGTCGGGTAACCGAGTTCGCGATCAACGCGGTCGAGAAACTCTTCGGTGAGGAGGTGTTCGAGGCGTTCGGCTTCATCATGAATCTGGTCTTCACTGAGGCCCACCTGTTGCTGGAGATAGGTTTCCCAAAGGCGGTGAGCCCGCACCAGGCTGAGTGCCATGATCATACCGCGGTCACTGATGTCCAGAGTATTGATGTCGTTGAGCCAGCCCTTGCGTTTCATGGCGTTGAGGTGAGCGTTCCAGCGGCGCTTGCTCAGGCCCAATCGTTCACGTATGCCGGCGGGAGTAATGCCACCACGTTGGTCCATCCGGAAAGCTTGCTTGAGGATGTCTTCGCGTTCGGTCTGTAATTCGCGGTTGTAGCGGTTACGGGCCTGTACCACCAGTCCTTTTCGAGGCGAAAAGACTACGGCCAGCAGGTAAAGCGCAAAGGCCACCAATGCCATGGCCGGTCCGGGGGGCGTATCGAAGATCACGGCAACGGCCATGCCCACGTTTGCGGCCAGCAACCCCAGGAATCCCGCAATAAAAATAACTCGCTGCAAGCGTTTGGCCAGTAACAAAGCTGTGGCTGCCGGGGTAATTAGCATGGCAACCACCAGAATAACCCCTACGGTTTGCAAAGCCGCCACCACGGCAAAACTGAGCAAAAGCATCAGGAAATAATGCATCAGCTTTACACTGATGCCCATGGTTTGAGCCACCACGTCCTGAAAGGTACTGGCGAAGAGGTAGCGGTAAAAAACGGCTACACTCACCAATACGTAGGTCATTACCAGCCCCGTCAGCAACAGATCGGTATCACTCACACCCAGTGCGCTACCGAACAGAAAATCCTTGAGGTCGAGGTGAACTCCGTCGTTCTTACTGATGCGACTGATCAGAATCACCCCCAAACTGAACATGGAGGTGAAGACTATGCCAACTGCCGCATCGTTCTTCGTTTTTACTTTTTGCTGGATCCAGGTGATACCGGCTGCGGTTGTCAGCCCGGCTACCACCGCCCCCACGAAGAAGCCCATGGCGCTGTATCCGACTACCATAAAGGCGATCACCACTCCCGGTAAAATCGCGTGGGCCAGGGCATCCCCGACCAGACTCATGTTGCGCAACACGATGAAGCAGCCTAAGACGCCACACATAAGACCAACCATGCTACTGGCGGCCAGAGCGCGGAGAATGTAAACTTCCGAAAAGAGGGAAAGAGTTTCTTGCATAGAAACACAAAGTTAGACTAATCTAACAATTTTAGCAAATATAGTCTACAAGACCTTGAATTCGGTCCTTCTGTTCTCCGCTCTGCCGGCACTAGTCTGGTTATCGGCGACCGGCTGACTCTCTCCGTAACCACGGTATTCAAGACGTTCGGCCGGAATTCCCTTTTCCATCAGGTACTGGCGCACGGCCTTGGCACGCGCCTCGCTTAGTATCTGATTATCAGTATCGGAGCCGACGTTATCCGTATGACCGCCGAGTTCAATGCGAAGATCAGGTAGACGGTTCAGCAAGTCGTAAAGACGATCCAACTCAGGAAAGGAAACATCCAGTAAATCAGCCGATCCGGATTCGAAGAGTACGTTGCGGAGGACAATGGACTGGTCTTTCACGAGTCCGTCAGGCAGGGCTGGCTGTAGCTCGATGCGAACTTCGAAGGGTTCCTCCGGCGCACCGCCTTCATCCAGGCTGAATTGGGCACTATAGGGAAAGTAGCCTTCCTGATCGACACTCAGGGCGTAGTTCTTACCTGTGGGTAACACAATGAGGAAACTCCCCTTTTCGTCCGTTTGATAAGTCTTGGGCGCGGTGCTGGCGCTTACCGGCCGCAGGCGTACACTAGCCAGCAATGGTTCTTGGGTCGTGGCATCTACTACCGTTGCGCGGACGTAAGTGGCTGGGATTGGGCGGGCAGATTCGGGGAGTTCAAAGGTGTAGATGTCTACGTTCCGCCCCTCAAAATCAGCACTCGGTTCTTTGGCAAAAAAGGCCCGTGACCCCGCCAGGTCGATAAAAATGTTTGTTTCCCGATCTGGCGTGTTGATCGGGTAGCCCAAATTCTGCGGTTCGGTCCAGGTATTATTGTCTTGCAAACGTACCAGGAAGAGGTCGCGGTCTCCCATCCCGGGATGGCCGTCGGAAGTGAAATAAAGCGTCTTGCCGTCGGGATGAAAAAAGGGGAATATATCGTCACCCGCAGAATTGATCGTTTTCCCCAGGTTGACGGCCTGTGACCAGAAGCCCTGCTCATTGCGTGCTGATCCCCATAAGTCTTGCTTCCCTACCCCACCGGGTCGATTAGAAGCGAAAAACAGTAGCTTCCCATCGGCGCTGAGCGTAGGTTGGGTTTCCCGGAAACGACTGTTAACCCGCCGCCCCATATTAGTTACTGGCGTCCATTCTCCCCTTTTTCGTTCCGTAAAGTAAAGATCACACTCTCCTAGTCCACCGGGTTTATTGCAAATGGTATAGACGATCAAGCTGCCATCTGCACTTACCGTTTGTGCCCCTTCATTGAATTCACTGTTGATGTATTCCAGTGGCTGAGGAGCGGACCAATTTCCGTCTTCTTGTAAAAATGACTCATAAAAATCTTCGTGGTTATGGTTAAGGTTACGCACGAAGATCATCCGCTTTCCATCCACGTCGAGATTAGGAAAATACTCATCGTGTTGCTTGGTATTCACCGCTCCTGGCAGGGGTTCCGGATTAAAGGGGACCGGGTTAGCCATCAGTTCCCGGGCTACTCTGGCGCGGGCAAGCAGGTCTTCCACCTTTTTGTAAGCCGGGTCGGTTGGCCCAGCACGACGCAGGAAGTCTTCGTAAGCATCAATGGCCTCATCCGATCTCCCCGCCAACTGGTAAATTTTCCCAAGTTCCATAAACACCCCGACGTTATAATCCGCAGCCAGTTTTATGCCTGCCTCCAGGTCGGAAATGGCCGCATCGTAGTTCTTGCGGTCTTTCTGAATGGTGCCGCGCATATAGATCAGATCGATGTTCAGCGGGTTACGCTTCACCAGTTCATCCAGCAGCGGAATAGCCGGGTCATAGTTTTTCATCCCGATCAGCTGCCGGGCTTCGTAAAGTAGTGAGCGGTCCTTTTTCTTAGTGATATCCGCAATTCGCTCATAGCCTAGTTGGGCATTGGCTGGCAAAGTAGCAGTGAAGTAAAACAAGAGTATAAGCAAGACGCTAACGGACGATCGCACGGAGGAAATGGTTTGGGTCTTGTCTGATAACGTTAAATGCTGGCGCAATGATCTACATTTCCTAAAAAAACGAAAAGGCTTACTCGTCATCGAGTAAGCC
Source organism: Lewinellaceae bacterium SD302 (assembly GCA_002591745.1). GTDB lineage: Bacteria > Bacteroidota > Bacteroidia > Chitinophagales > Saprospiraceae > Neolewinella. Next base: position 1,065 of record PDLQ01000005.1, on the reverse strand, counting down.
TTTCGAAAGTGGAGAATGCCGGAGTCGAACCGGCGACCTTCCCGCTTAGGCGGGACGCAAAGTCTCATTATCTATACAGGCAAGGGAAAGGGGTTGGATACGTAGCTTTTACAGAGTTGCTCGATAAACTTCCTGGACTTCTTCCGCTTAATGGCGCTTTCTCTCTGATAAGCTGCGGATGCACTGTCGAACTTTTCCAAGCAGGCGATCACCCAGGGGCACCCCGCCTTAGTACTTTTGGATCGACCTTGTGAATGCCGCAGGAATCGATCTGCTAATTGGCCTGTATAGCCAACGTAATACCTGTTCCTGGAAGGAGAGTAAAGGATGTAAACGAAGTACATTTAGTGTATTAGGTGCTAATAAAAAAAGCCCGTTCCAAAAAAATGGTACGAGCTTTTAGTTGAGAATGCCGGAGTCGAACCGGCGACCTTCCCGCTTAGGCGGGACGCAAAGTCTCATTATCTATGCAGGCATGGGGAAGGGGTTGGATACGTAGCTTTTACAGAGTTGCTCGATAAACTTCCTGGACTTCTTCCGCTTGATGGCGCTTTCTCTCTGATAAGCTGCGGATGCACTGTCGAACTTTTCCAAGCAGGCGATCACCCAAGGGCACCCCACCTTAGTACTTTTGGATCGACCTTGTGAATGCCGTAGGAATCGATCTGCTAATTGGCCTGTATAGCCAACGTAATACCTGTTCCTGGAAGGAGAGTAAAGGATGTAAACGAAGTACATTTAGTGTATAGGTGCTAATAAAAAAAAGCCCGTTCCAGAAAAAATGGAACGAGCTTTTAGTGGAGAATGCCGGAGTCGAACCGGCGACCTTCCCGCTTAGGCGGGACGCAAAGTCTCACTATCTATGCAGGCATGGGGAAGGGGTTGGATACGTAGCTTTTACAGAGTTGCTCGATAAACTTCCTGGACTTCTTCCGCTTGATGGCGCTTTCTCTCTGATAAGCTGCGGATGCACTATCGAACTTTTCCAAGCAGGCAATCACCCAGGGGCACCCCGCCTTAGTACTTTTGGATCGACCTTGTGAATGCCGCAGGAATCGATCTGCT
>PDLQ01000049.1 GCA_002591745.1 Lewinellaceae bacterium SD302 | reverse complement strand
GTGAACAACTTACGCAACAAGATGATTCATACCGTAATGGCGTGCTTAAGAAATGAGGTTATGTATGATGAAAATTATGCATAAACACTTGCACAAACCATAGCAATCCAAAAGCGAGGAACGAGCGTCTAAATGGCCGAAGGCCGTCCAAAAGCCGCAGGCGTCCGGCTGCGCGAAGCGCGTCTACTCCAGCATCGTCGGAATCATCTCGCCAACCGTTGGATGAATGTGCATCGCATCCCGAATATCCGTATACCGCCCGCCGGCGTACATAACGTCCGCGATACCGTTGATCATTTCATCGCCATGGAGGCCGAAAAAGGCTGCCCCCAAAACCTCCTTGCTGTCTTCGTCCACTACAATGCGTAGCAGACCGTCGGCTTTGTTCTGGTGCTTGGCGCGGGCTACCTTTTTCATGTCTATTTCAAACACTGCTACCTTGTTAGTCAAACTATCCTCAGACTCGGCATCTTTTCTGGCTTGAGCTTCGGTCTTGCCCACCCGCCCCAAGGCCGGTTCAATGAAGAGACCGTAGGCTAAAATGCGGTGATTGAGTGAACGATTACCACTACCGAACAGCCGGTCTTCGATGATCTGAAAATCGTTGTATGACGTGTGGGTAAAGCTGCCTTCCCCGTTACAATCCCCCAGGGCATAGACGCCTTTGCAGGAGGTTTCCAGAAAGTCATTTACCTGGATGTGGCCTGCGTCATTGACCTCAATACCGGTCTTTTCCAGTCCCAGGTCGTCCGTATTCGGCTGGCGACCCACGGCCAGGAGAACGTGACTCCCGGTCACCTCGTTATCCTCATCACAACTCAGGCCGATGATGACCTTTCCTTCCTCCCGGCGTCCACTAATGCATTCCGCTCCCAGCCGGAAGTCGATGCCCTCTTTCTCCAGACATTGCTGGATGGCCTCGGAGATACATTCATCTTCCTGGTCGATTACCCGCTCGTTTCGCTCTACGATAGTGACTTCAGACCCGAAGCGGCGGAATATCTGCCCGAATTCCAGCCCGATGTAACTACCGCCGACAATGATGAGGTGTTCCGGAATTTCTTTTAAATCCAGGATCTCTACGTTGGTCATGAAGTCGTGGCCGGATAGCGGTTCGGGCACCCTGGCGCGGGCACCTACGTTGATGAAAATATATTCACCTGCCAGTTCTTCACCATTTACTTCCAGGGTTTTATTTCCGGTGAAGCGGGCGTGGCCTTCGATGTAGTCGATGTGTTTGGCGTCCTCCAGCATACCACGGATATTATCCCGGCTTTCGCTGCGAAAATCCTGCTTACGCTGCCAGATTTTTTTCAGGTCCACACTCACTTCGCCGGTATTCACGCCCAAGGCTTCGGCGCTGCGGGCGTCACTGGCCCGCTGGGCACTGGCCACGTATGCCTTGGTGGGCATACATCCCGTATTCACGCAAGTGCCACCGGGGGCTGCTTTTTCGATGACGGCGGTTTTCCAGCCTGCTGAATTGAGTTTTTGGGCCAGGGGTACACCCGCTTGTCCGGTCCCGATGATGATTGCTTTATACTGTTGCATACTCTCTCCAACCGCGCGGGTAAGGAAGAGGTTTGTCCGAATCCATTAATCTTGTTTGATCAAGTTCTTCGTGGTTAGCAAAGTAGCAGTGTTGACGTTAAGCCGGTAGAGTCCGGCCGGGAGGTTGTCTGATTCAACGATCAGTTGGCCACCGTGGCCCCTGGGCAGTTTGCCTTGTTTTATGATACGCCCGGCTACGGAAATTAATGCCCAGTCCAGGTCTTCATTCGGTAGCTGGGTGGATTGGTGTTCTACCCTTAGAATACTAAACTTCAAAGAATTGTCTGCCTCACGAATCCGGCTTGTGTCAGCCAACAGACCTCAATTCTTCAAATTCATACCAATCTCCACCCCTGATCCCGCTCATTGATCTGAAATTCCACCTTGAGCTCGGGCCATTCGATGCCGATGCCGGGGTCGTCCCAGCGCAGCCCGCCCTCGGCCGTGCGGTCGTAGAAATTGTCGCATTTATAGGCAAAGGTGGCCGTTGGCGTCAGGACCAGATAGCCGTGGGCGAAGCCGCGGGGTACGAAGAGTTGCTTTTTGTTCTCGGCCGATAACTCCAGCCCGAACCACTGGTGAAGGGTGGGGGAGTCAGGGCGCAGGTCTACGGCCACATCAAAGACAGCACCCTCGGTGCAACGCACCAGTTTTGCCTGGGCGGACTTGCCCGTTTGGAAGTGCATTCCCCGTAAAACGCCTTGGGTGGAAGCCGCCTGATTGTCCTGTACGAAATGATTATCGATGCCCGCTTCCCGGAAGGTTTGTTCATTGTAGGATTCGAAGAAGTGGCCCCGCTCGTCGCCGAAGACGCGGGGAGTAAAAATCTTGAGTCCGTCGATGGGCGTGGCGGTGAAGGGCATTTGAATTAACTTTGCGGCAAAGCTAGTCATGTCCGGAGAATTCATCACCTTTTTACAGCTCGGCTTCGAGCACGTTACCGATTTAGCTGGTTACGACCATATGCTCTTTGTCATCGGTTTGTGCGCGGCCCTGCCCCCGAAGCAGTGGCGTCGTGTACTGATCCTGGTTACGGCCTTCACCATCGGCCACTGCATCACTTTGCTGATGGCGGGCCGTTACGGAGGGCTGCTTTCTTCGGATCTGGTGGAGCAGTTGGTGGCATTTTCAATACTGCTGGCCGGGGCGGGCAATCTGTATTACTTGTTGAGTGACCGGAAGCGGAATTTCCCGCTTTATTACACCCTTACCTTATTCTTTGGCCTCGTTCACGGCCTAGCCTTCAGCAATTTCTTCCGGGCACTGGGGGCTACGGATGCGGAACTTTGGTCACAGTTGCTGGCCTTCAACCTGGGGGTGGAACTGGGGCAGCTAAGCACGGTAGCCTGGTTCTTTTTGCTGCTGTTGTTGCTACGTTCATTGTTTGCTAATCTGATAGATCCCGGGCGCTTGCAGTATTGGTGGTCGGTGGTCGTATCCGGGATTGTTTTGTTGGTGGGGTTATACCTGTTGGTAGGGAGGTTGTGACTTCAAAGTAGCCGTGGTTTAGTGATTGAATGATTGAATGATTGAATGATGTAATGAGGCAATGATTGGATGTACTATTGATTAGATCATTTCATCATTAACTCATTTTATCATTGCTTTAAAAACATTGCTACTTTGAAGTCCAGATAACGATCACTTCAATCCACTATCTTGCCTCCATGTACCCAACCCGTAAACTCATCGGCCTGTTCCTCGGGCCACTGCTTTTTGTCCTGACGCTACTCTTCATTCGTTCCGAAGGTCTGGGGCCGGAAGCCCGGGGCGTACTGGCCACCACACTTTGGGTCGCAACTTGGTGGATACTGGAGGTGATCCCGATCTCGGCTACGGCACTGCTGCCATTGTTGCTTTTTCCGTTGACCGGGGCAATCGATTTTCAGGCTACGGCCACCAGCTTCGCTAACCCGATGATCTTTCTGTTCATGGGGGGCTTCATGATTGCGGTTACTATTGAAAAATGGAATCTCCACCGGCGTATTGCCCTGAGCATTATCGCGCTGATCGGTACGGATCTGCGGATGATCATTCTCGGCTTCATGGTGGCCACCGGCTTCTTATCGATGTGGATTTCCAATACGGCCACGGCGGTGATGATGATGCCCATCGGGCTGGCCGTGGCCCGGCAATTGGGGGCGGGGCTGGGCCGGGACATTATTGAACCGAATGATCTGGGCCGTGCGTTGATGCTGGCCATCGCTTACGGCAGTTCGATTGGCGGAATGGCCACCATTATCGGTACACCGACGAACGTCATCCTGACCGGTGTGGTGCAGGAACTGTACGGTATCGAGATCGGCTTTGCCCAATGGATGCTCTTTGGCTTGCCGGTGGCTACCGGCCTGCTACTGCTGGCCTGGTATTACCTCGTTCGTTTTGCTTACCGTTTGCCCAGGGGCGCGAAAATTGGCGGCGGCAGGGCGGAAGTGGAAAGGCAATTGAGTGCACTTGGCCCTATGAGTGCGCCCGAGAAGCGAGTACTGGTGGTTTTTATCCTGGTTGCCCTGGCCTGGATAAGCCGTTCTTATCTGTTGGCTCCGGTCATTCCCGGCTTGAACGATGCAATGATCGGCCTCGTGGGTGTAGTGATTTTATTTTTGCTTCCGGCCGGAGTAGAGAGTAAAGCCAGGGAGGCCTTGATGGACAGTAGTGACCCAGACGGGTTTGTCCACGATCGTGCAAATACCGGCCAACCCCGGCGACAACGGCTGCTCGACTGGCAAACCGCCGAAGGTATTCCCTGGGGTATCCTGCTGCTTTTCGGCGGCGGACTGGCCCTGGCCACCGGTTTCCGCCAAAGCGGTCTGGCAGACTGGATCGGTACTCAACTCGCCTTGCTGGAAGCCGTCCCTTATCTACTGTTATTATTGCTGCTCATCACTGCCGTGAATTTCCTCACCGAGATCACTTCCAACGTGGCCACGGCCTCGATGCTGCTCCCCATTTTGGCAGCCCTGGCAGCCAGCATCGGTGTCCACCCGTATGGATTGATGGTGGCGGCCACGGTGGCGGCCAGTTGCGCTTTCATGCTGCCGGTGGCGACCCCGCCCAATGCCGTTGTTTTCGGTTCCGGTTATTTGAGCATTGCCGAGATGATACGCGTAGGCGTATGGCTGAATATTTTATCGATCGTGCTATTAACGCTGCTGATTTATTTTTTACTCCCGCTAGCCTGGGGCATCGACCTCTCCAGCTTTCCAACCAACTTCAGCCAACTAGAATAGGCTGCTCAGTTCATCCTGTATTTAAAAACTACTGACCATTCGCCCTGCCTGGAAACGTAACTGTTTCCAGGCAGGGGTATTGAAATGAAGGGGTCACCTGCGCTCATTTCAAAACTATTCCTATATTTGTGACCACACACACTACGCGAGTACCCACTCAGCAACGCACACTATCTTATATCCCCGTGCGACTCAAACCGGCCCTTTCCCTCTTTGCGGGCCGCTGAATCGAAAGTTTCTTACGACCGAATTTTATCATCACCAAACTGATTGCCATGAAGCAATACGTCTACTCCTTTGTCTTGGTGGTAGCGGCCCTGATTGCGGCCCCCACCCAAATTTTTGCTCAATGTGTACCCCTGGATTCAATTCCGGGCGATGCCATTATCGACCCACTGCCATTTACCGAGGATAATCCGGATAGCGGTATCCGCGATACGGCTTGTGTTGGTGAAGATTTCATCACGGTCTTCAACATCGAGGTGCCGGATGAGGTAGCAATTCCGCCTTTCGGGACCCTGCCAATCGATGAGATCGAAATCACTGACCAAGGCATCGACGGCCTGCCAGCTGGTCTTGACTTTACCACTACGCCGAGTAACGGCATATTTTTGCCTAATACCGTAGGCTGTCTTGAAATTACCGGCGTTCCGACTGAAGAAGGCGAATTCATTCTCACCTTGAACGTGATCATCAGAAGTGGTGGATTCGAATTTCCTTTCTCCCTGCCCGACGGGGAGTTGGTCTCCGGCGAATACCGCCTGGTGGTCCGCGAAAACGGTAATCCGAGTTGTCAGCCCAGCAGCGTGACGGAAACCGTCAATGCCGACTTTAGCCTCAACGTATTCCCCAATCCAGCTACGGATCGCCTGAACGTCAACTTTACGGCAGCCCGTAAAGGTGCCACTCAGCTAAGCCTGGTGGATATCCACGGTCGGGTTGTGTTGACGAACCTTATCGATTCCCAGGCCGGTACCAACAACGTGATGCTGGATACCGCCGAGCTGCCCGCCGGTTTCTACACCTTGCTGCTCAACGACGCGGCGGACGGCTTACGCTCCGGCGTCAGTAGCCGCGTGATCATTAACCAATAGAAAACCTTCTTGGTCAGGTTTCATGGGGCGAATAAACTACCGACATAAGCGACTGAAAGGAGCGTTGCCGGTAGTTTTATCTGGCTTTTAACCACGAAAATTGACCAAGAACTAATTTGATGGAATGAATACGAACGTAACGTACATTTTCCTTTTTGTTCTGGCTGTAGCCGGTGGCTTATCCGCCCAGAGCGGATGCCCCGGCTGCACGCTGGACCTGCCCGTTGAATTGCCGGCCGATACCATTTTTATCGGTCCAACGCCCAATGCTACCTTCAACGAGTACTATGAGGCTGACCTGAGTTTTCGCCTTCCCATGACCACCACACCGGTGGCCAACACCGGTGGTAACGTACCTCCGGGATTGAATATCGGTAGCATTGAGATCGTCAACGTGCTGAACGTGCCACCGGGACTGAGCTGGGAAGCCAACGAAACCTTTTTCGAGGTGATCGACGGAGAGACCGACGGCTGCGTCCGTTTCTGCGGGGTACCGCTGCAAGTCGATTCCTTCAGTATTGAGGTAGTCCTGGAAGCCAGCCTGTTCATTACCACGGAAACCAGCGTCTTCGTACCGCTGGTCGTAGAACCGGCCACCAGTTCCAATGATGGGTTTAGTTTGATCAACAACGAAGGCTGCGGCAGCGTGACCACGGAGTTCATCAATAATGTACCCAGTAACGACTCGGCCGGTTACACTTATTCCTGGGACTTCGGTAATGGCTTTACCTCCAGCGCCGAGAACCCTGGAACCGTTACCTATGATGAGCCGGGCGTTTACCCCGTCAGCTACGAAGCGACCGTCGATACGGCCGGCTACTTCCTCACCGACGTAATGGTTACCGCCTCTCCCTGCTCCGACATTCTGAGCAACCCGGACCTGAAGGTGAATATCTTCGACCCGAACGGCGACCTGGTCATCACCACCCCGATCATCGATAATACCGACCCACCCGTCAGTTGGTCTCTCTTCATCCCCATCGGAGAAGGAGAATACCGGCTGCAGGTGGTGGACGACGACGGCGGTATCGACGGTGCCGACGACGATTGTGGCAGCTTTACCTTCACCCAGACCGAAGATGGTACTTTCATCGACGGCGAACTGGTGGTAACTACTACTATTTTTCACCCAGTAACTACCGTGACGGGTAACGATACCGTATACGTCTATGAACAGCCGGAAGCGCCTGAGTTTGGTCCGATCTTAACAATTGCCTTCTGTCCCGAAGACCTCATTGACTTAAGCGTGGTGAACTACGACTCAAACCTGACCTGGTTTCTGGACAGTGTTAACCTGAACCTGCCCGATACCCAAACGCTCTACGTTGCCGATGCTTCGGCCAACGGTGAGTATCTGGTACGTTATACCTCTGCCGATGGCTGCATCAGCGAGGCAATCGCTCCTGGCTGGGATGTCATCCCGCTTCCGGATACCGTCAGCCTGTTCAACAGTCTCAATCTGGTAGAAGCAGACAGCAGCGATCAGCCACTCGACGTCGAGTTCTACTGGGAACTGAACGGCGATTCGATCAGCCAGCAATACTTTCGCTTCTGTGCTACGGAAACCGGACTGTACACCCTCGTATTGATCGATCCGGTCACTCGTTGTGAGGTACGGAGTTCAATCTTCGTAAATTATGATCCGGACAAGCCCTGTGATATTGTATCGGTGAAAGAAACCATCGCGGCGGGCGGTTGGTCCGTCTATCCGAACCCCGGAAGTGGTCCCCTGTACTTGAACGGAGAACTGGCCAGAACTACCGAGCTCAGCATCCGATTGGTTGATGCTACGGGCCGTGAACTGCTCCGTCGGGAGACCATCGCTACGGCCGGCCCGTGGAATTACGGACTCAGGCAACTTTCTCTGCCCGCCGGCCTTTACTACCTCGTCTTAACTGATTCTAAAGAGACCGTCACGCTGCCTTTGGTGCGTCGCTAACTCGAAATTCACACCTGTTATTATGCGGGCCGAATGATCGCTAATGGTTATTCGGCCCGTTTTTTATGGTTTCTACATTGTCATAGTCAGGCCTTCTAAGGCTTGTCTGGAGAAAGGGTCAAACGGTACCTATGCTGCGCCTGGATAATTCAAAGGAAGCGCAATGCCCGGCGTTTATCCTTTTCCTTGGGTAGTTAATACCGTATTTGGAGTTTGTTTTTTTTCTGGCTAACAAAGTAGCAGTGTTGAGGGGAAGCTGAATATATTAGCGGCCTCAAAATTTATGCATAATGTCCAAGATCATCATCATCGGAGCCGGAGGCGTTGGCCGCGTTACCACCATTAAATGCGCCCAGCACCCCGACGTCTTCTCCGAAATCCTTTTAGCCAGCCGTACCCTCGGCAAATGCGTTGAGATTGCCGAGGATGCCAAGAGCCGTACTGGCCACCAAAACATCACTACGGCTGCCATCGATGCCGAGGACGTGCCGGCCCTGACTGCTCTGATCAAAGAATTCGATCCGGTCATGGTCATCAACGTCGCTTTACCGTATCAGGACCTGACCATTATGGATGCCTGCCTGGCCGCCGGTGTTCACTACCTGGATACCGCCAATTATGAGCCCAAAGACGAAGCCAAATATGCCTATCACTGGCAATGGGCCTACCAGGATCGTTTTCAAAAAGCCGGACTGACGGCCATCCTCGGTTGTGGCTTCGATCCCGGCGTAACCAGTATTTTCACGGCCCACGCAGCCAAACATCATTTCGACGAGATTCACTACCTCGATATCGTAGACGCAAATGCCGGTGACCACGGTAAGGCGTTTGCTACCAATTTCAACCCCGAGATCAATATCCGCGAGATCACCCAACCCGGCAAATACTGGGAAAACGGTCAGTGGATAGAAACGGAGCCCCATGCCATCAAGCGGGAGCTGAATTACCCCGACATCGGACCAAAAATGAGTTACCTCATTTATCACGAGGAACTGGAAAGTCTGGTCAAGCACTTTCCAACCATCAAACGTGCCCGCTTCTGGATGACCTTTGGTGAAGAGTACCTGACCCACTTGCGTGTGATCCAGAACATCGGAATGGCAGGTATCGAACCGGTCATGCACCAGGGCCGGGAGATCATCCCCATTGAATTTCTCAAGACCGTGCTGCCCGACCCCGGCGAACTGGGCGAGAACTACACCGGCCACACCAGTATCGGCTGCCGTATCCGGGGCATCAAGGATGGTAAGGAAAGAACCTGCTATATCTGGAACAATGCTTCCCACGCCGCCGCATACGAAGAAACCGGAGCTCAGGGTGTCAGCTACACCACCGGCGTGCCCGCCATGACCGGAGCGATGATGTTGCTGCAAGGAAAATGGTCCGGTGCCGGCGTTTATAACGTCGAGCAATTCAATCCGGATCCATTCCTGGAGAAACTGGGTCCACACGGATTGGTCTGGGAAGAGGAGATTGACGGGGAGATTGAATTTGAAGTATAGCAGTATGCCTCCGTCCCCATCCTATATTCTCGAAGAAGAAAAGCTCATCGCCAACCTGGAACTCATGCAGGCGGTGGCGGCCTCGGCCGATGTGACCATCATTCAGGCCCTGAAAGCCTATGCTTTCTGGCCGACCTTTCCATTACTTTCCAAATATCTGCACGGAGCTACGGCCAGCAGTCTCAACGAAGCTTTACTGATCAAAAAGCATTGGGGGGTAAAGCCACACGTTTACGCACCGGCCTATTTCCCGGAACAGTTTGCAGAGATTGCCGGTCTTGCCGGTCACCTGACTTTCAATAGTCTGGGAGAATTGGAGCGTTACCGGCAACAGTGGGAGGCGGCCGGTCTGTCGGTGGGGCTACGGGTGAATCCGGAGTACAGTCCGGTAACGACCGATCTTTATAATCCGGCCAGTCCTTACGGTCGTCTCGGAGAAACATTGCCGAATCTTCCCCCTCAGCCGCCGAGCGGATTAGAAGGTCTGCACGTTCACGTGCTCTGTGAAAGTTCGGCGGCGGCCACTGCTACTTTGTTAGCCAAAATAGACAGCAAATTCAGTCATTACCTGAAGAAAATGAAATGGCTCAACCTCGGTGGTGGTCACCTGATGACCAAAGAAGGTTACGAATTGCAAATATTGATTGACGCGCTGAACACCTTCAAAGCGAAATACCCTGAAATTGAGATCATCATGGAGCCTGGCAGCGCCGCTATCTGGCAGACCGGTTACCTGAAAAGCCGGGTGTTGGACGTGATCGAGAACTACGGACGCCGTACCGCCATGCTGGATGTGAGTTTTACCTGCCACATGCCCGATACGCTGGAGATGCCCTACCGACCGGTGGTACGTGGGGCTTCGGCGGAAAAGACGGAAACCGGTTACGCCTACCTGCTGGGTGGGGTTAGTTGCCTGGCGGGAGATTACCTGGACGAATACTGGTTTTCCCAGCCGTTACTGGCCGGTGACGAAGTGATCTTTGAGGACATGCTGCACTACACGACGGTGAAAACCACGACCTTCAATGGTGTGCATCACCCCGCACTGTGTATTCAAAAGGAGGATGGAAGTGTCAATGTTTTGCGTAAATTTGATTACTTGGATTATGAAAAAGGGTTGGGGTAATTCGTGATCACTTTCGCCCGGATAGGATGTTGAAAGTTGAAGCGATATTGATTCTCTCCGGCCGAGCAAATTTTCTACCTTTGGCGACCGATAAAGTCATCCACGGAATGAGTACCAACAATCAGATTAAGCACGTTGCCATTGCCGGCAATATTGGCGCCGGAAAAACTACCCTTTGCACTATGCTGGGCAAGCACTTTGGCTGGGAGGTACACTACGAAAGCACCGACGATAACCCTTATCTGAGTGATTTTTACGAGGATATGCAGCGCTGGTCGTTCAATCTTCAGATTTACTTCCTGCACAACCGTTATGGTCAAATCCTGAAAATTCAGAACGGTGACCATACCGTGATCCAGGATCGGACGATTTATGAAGACGCCTACATCTTCGCCCCCAACCTTCACGATATGGGGCTGATGACGACCCGCGATTTCGATAATTATACTGAGCTGTTCGAAAAAATGACCAGCCAGATTCAGCCGCCCGACCTGCTGATCTACCTCAAAGCGGGCATCGGTACGCTGGTGGCCCACATCGAAGACCGCGGTCGCGATTACGAAGGCAGTATGAGTCTCGACTACCTAAAGCGCCTCAACCAACGCTACGAAGACTGGATTGAAAAATATACGGCGGGAAACATCCTGATCATTGACGTAGATTCCATCGATTTTGCCAACAAACCAGAAGACTTAGGGATGGTGATCAGCCAGGTGGATGCGAAGTTGCACGGGCTGTTTGAAGAAATGTAGTTATCGCCGTGCCTCCACAATCAGCAATTTCTGATCAGTGATATTTGATGCTTGATTTTGCCGACAAAGTGTGCGCTCCACTTTTGCAAAAAAAATCAAGACTCGCTGATTGCTGATAAATCTCAGGCAACCGGCACAGCAGCATTACTTTCCTTCCCAAACCACTCTTTCACTACCTCCGTTACGCCTTCAGCCTCTCCACTCAGGTAGAGTGCGCCGGCGAGGCCTCCGAGAACCAGTACGGTATACAGTACAGCTTTTACTTGTGCTTTTCTTTCGTTGCGGGCGATGAGGCTAGACATGGTTGATCATTTTTTTAGGGTGGCTGATATTATAACCCTAAACTACATCCCTTTCGTACGCCGGACTGTTAAGAGCGTATCAATTTGTTTAAACGAAAGATTAAAAATGACGGCGGAACAACAGGACAATTACGAAATTATTCAGCGGGAAATGACGATGGCCGGGGCTCGCTTGATCGCTATTTCTAAAACCCACCCCGTAGAGAAAATTCAGGCGTATTATGACCTGGGGCACCGGGATTTTGGTGAAAACAGGGTAGCCGAGTTCCTTGAAAAACAAGCGGTTCTGCCCGCAGACATCAATTGGCATTTCATCGGTCACCTGCAACGCAATAAAGTAAAGGAACTGGTTGGCAAGATCGGATTGATCCATTCCGTCGACAGCCCCCGCTTGCTTCGGGAGATCAATAAGCAGGCGGTGAAAGCAGACACCCAGGTGGAGGTATTACTGCAGTTTCACATCGCCGCTGAAGAGAGTAAGTATGGTCTGACTGCCAAAGTAGCAAAGGAAATGCTTCGAGATCCGGAGTTGAAGCTTCCGGGCGTACGGATTAAGGGCGTTATGGGTATGGCAACCTATACGGACATCGACGAACAGATCGCCGATGAATTTCAACAGCTCAAAGATATTTTCGATGAGTTGAAAAGTGAGTTTTTCGCCGATGACCCGCACTTCAGGGAGATCAGCATGGGGATGTCCGGCGATTACCCGATCGCTCTGGAAAAAGGTTCGACAATGGTCCGCGTAGGGTCATTGCTGTTTGGAAACCGTAATTATGGGTAACTTTTTCCCTCAAAAACCCGTTATTACCCCCAAATCTCTCCTCATGGTCAAACCAGAATTGAAAAGTGGCAGCGTCCTCCTGGCCGAACCCTTCATGATGGACGCCAATTTTAAACGTACCGCTATCCTGCTGGCCGAGCACACCAGCGCCGGTACTATGGGCTTCATCCTTAATCGACCGGTTGGTATGAAGATCACCGAAGTTGTAACTGACTTTCCGGAACTCGATGCGGATGTATTTTTCGGCGGCCCCGTACAGACCGATACCCTTCATTTCCTGCACACATCCGGCGATCTGTTGGCCGACAGTACGGAAATATCCCCCGGTATATACTGGGGCGGCGACTACGAGCAACTGAAGTTCCTGATCAAGAGCGAACTGATCACCAGTCGTGACGTACGCTTCTTCATCGGTTACAGTGGTTGGACGGGTGGCCAACTTACCGACGAATTTCGCTACGGTAGCTGGGTGACTGCGCCCATGGACCAAAACTACCTATTCAATACCCGGGCCGATGAACTCTGGTCGCTGATCATGGGTAATAAGGGCGATGCCTTTTCGATCATCGCTGATATGCCCGATGGAGTTAACTTCAACTAAAAAAGCCCCGCTCATGCACGATGAGCGGGGCTTCATTTTTCGGTGACGGCTATTACCCGCCAATGGGTACCATCACGCCGGCGTGAAGTCCGATCGAACGTTGCCGAATCTCTACGTCATCAAGATCACTCTGGTTACCGAGCGAGCCCATATAACGTGCTTCTGCGAAAACTTTGATGCCCAGGTTTATGGTGACTCCCGCTGCACCGGCTAATTGCAGGTCGGAACGATTGACCCGGTCAGCGTCAAAATCAATATCACTTTCGTCACCCAATACCGTCTGGGTACCACTGATTGCGTAGCTGTAATAGGGGCCGGCTCCAACGTAAAATCCCAATCCGTCATCCGAACCGAAATTCAACCGGGCCAGCACTCCAAGATCCAGGTAAGCAACGGTACGCTCAAACTCCAGGAAATCACCTACTTCAACTTCGGTGCTATAGCCACGATTCAGGTATGTGATCTCCGGCTGAATACTGAATACTTCGGTACCGAGGGGGATATTCACAAATGCACCGAGGGCGAGGTTGGTTTGTCCATCGGTTTCGATTTCCGCATCGTCAAAGTCAACTTTCGCATTCGTACTGTTGAGTCCTATTCGCAGACCGAAATCTTGGGCACTCAAGGTTGAAAAAGCAAGTGAAAGTCCGATAATCGTAAGAAGAAAAATGTTTTTCATATTGCACACATTTAAGTTATTGTATCCAATGCTCTTACTACAAAAGTTGCCCTCATGTTCGCATCATTGTGTTAATTAACACTGTCTGTCTAGCTGAAATGGTCGAGTGCCGCTAACAGATCTCCGGGTGTATCAATGCCTATACTTCGCTCCGTCGTCAAGGCTACGCTAATGCGGTATCCGGCCGCCAGCCAGCGCAGTTGCTCTAAACTTTCCCGCTCTTCCAATTCGGCAGCTGGTAGGTTGGTGATTTCTAATAGAGTAGGGCGTCGGAAGGCGTACAGCCCCAGGTGTTGTAAATGTGCTTTGGCCTCCAGCCAACGGCCTAATGGCAAGTCACGCAGAAAAGGAATAGCCTGGCGGGAGAAATACAGGGCCTGATTGGCCTGACCACGAACTACCTTGACAACATTGGGGGAAAACAAATCGGCTTCTTCGTCGATCGGCCGGGCCAGGGTGGCAATCTGGGTGGCTGGCTGGTCAAAGCAGCCAATCAGGGCGGCTAATTGTTTCCGATTCACGAAAGGCTCGTCTCCCTGTACGTTCACGATCAGTTCGCAGTCATCAACTTGTGCGGCCACTTCAGCTACCCGGTCTGTCCCGCTGGGATGATCTGTGGCGGTCATGCTGACTTCTCCTCCGAAGCTTGTGACGTGATCGAAGATTCGCTGATCGTCGGTGGCCACAATTACTCGATCTACTAGGCCCGTAGACTCCACACCCCGGTAAACGCGCTGCACCAGTGACTGACCACCCAGGTCAGCCAGGGGTTTGCCCGGAAAGCGGCTACTGGCGTAACGGGCTGGAATGATGGCGGCAATTTTCATAAGTGCTGGTTTGAATGAGGCTTTGGGCCCAAACTAGCGATCATTACCCTTTTTCCAAAACTCGAAACGTCCCTTACCGCGCTTTTCCCGCTCTTTGGCCCGGCGGCGTTTTTTACGGTCGCGATTGCGTTCCCTTTCCTTTTTCTTGTCGAAAATATCACCCCGCTTTAAAATGATTGCTCTCACGGAAATGGCGGATTGGGTATAAACGGTTTTACTACCCCCCGAAAGATTGACCGCTGGTTTGAAATCATAAGACAGGTTAACGCCACCTAGCGTTAGTTCGCCACCAATAACCCCGGAAATACCCTTGGCTCCTTTAATGGCTTGGCCTTCGCTGTCGGTTTCATTACTCCAGCCCAGGTGAGGACCGGCTCCGTAAAAGAGATTCAGGCGGCGACTCAGGATGGGTCTATGTTGCTTGCCTAGAATTGTGATGATGCCTTCGTCGCGCTGAAAACTGGACTGGGCAATTCCCTCGACCACAAAGTTTTTGTGAACGTATGGCATGCGTAATTGCACGGTGGCCCCCCAATCGGTACCCAAACGTAGCCCAGCCGCTAAATCGTAGCTTTGCGCGCCTAAACCGAACACAATTAGGAGGGTTAACATTATCATTGTTGACTTCATGCTGCCTTTAACGTCTCCCACATCACTTTTTGATCTAAAGAACCTAAACAAATTTTCATGCTTTTACGATCGTACCTCCGCGGACTGGCAGTATTGCTGGTGCTAGCTGTCACTGTCAACCTATCTGCTCAGCTGCCGGAACTTACCTTTACCGAACTGAACGCCAGCTACAGTCAGCCCGTCGCTATTGTCAACGCCGGCGACGGCTCCAATCGTTTATTTATCGTAGACAAGGAAGGTTTCGTCAATGTCTATGATCTCAATAGCGACCAACCCCAGCTAGAAAATTTCTTCGACTTGTCCGGTCGCGTATCCTCTTTCTTCGAGCGTGGCTTGCTGGGAATGGCTTTTCATCCGGACTTTGCAGCCAACGGACAGGTCTACGTTCATTACTCTGCCGCATCTGGCACTGGCTTGCCCGAAGGAGCCAACGTTGTCAGTAGATTTACTTTGGCTGACCCAGCTGCGGCGACCCTCGACATCTCTACGGAAGAGGTGCTGCTCGTTTCTCCCCAGGACCAGGCCAACCACAATGGTGGTGACATGGCTTTCGGGCCCGATGGCTATCTATACGTAGCCTTCGGTGACGGCGGCGGCGGCGGAGACCCCAACGACAATGCCCAGAATCCGGCTAACCTGATGGGGACCATCATTCGTATCGATGTAGATACAGCTACCGTAGGCGGACTCTCTTACGGTATCCCACAGGACAATCCTTTTGCCGATGGCGTTGCCGGTCGACCGGAAATCTACGCTTACGGTTTGCGCAACCCCTGGCGTTTCTCCTTTGATCGCCAAAACGGGAATCTTTGGATCGCAGACGTCGGTCAAAGCAGCCGGGAAGAGATCAATCTGGCACTTAACGGCACCGGCCTTGGCAAAAACTATGGCTGGGATTGCTTAGAAGGCAACATTACTTATCCCGGTAACAGCTCGGATGACTGTATCCCCGGCGAGACTTATGAACTACCCATCCTTGATATCATGCACTCAGGGGCGGGAAACGCCAATTCCATCACCGGCGGCTACGTTTACCGTGGTACGGAATGGCCGGAGCTGCAGGGGCTTTACTTCAGTGCTGATTACGTCACCAATAATTTTTTTATTCTCCAAACGGATAGTGCAGGCATCTTGGAAGAAACGTTTGTCCGAAATGATTACCCCACCAGTGGCGTCACTGCTTTCGGTGAGTCGGAAAACGGAGAACTGTTCGTTGCCAGTATTTTTAGCGGCCTCGTTCACCGGATTGGAGGTGGTGTTAGCAATACCCGTCAATATTTTAATGATACGGACTTCAAAGTAGCAGTGTCTCCAAATCCCGCTACCAATATGCTTCGCGTCGATCTGGGGGAGCTTACCAAAGAAGCCGTTTTCAAACTTTCACTGGTCGATTCACAGGGCCGTACAGTACTGGAACGTAATTGGTTAATGACCCCGGGCGCTGGTGCAGGCGAACTAAGACTCCCCGATCTGCCGGCCGGCGTTTATCAATTAGTAGTAGATAACGGTACTGCGGGCCGATCGGTCCGGCTCGTGATTCAGTAATTCTGGCCTTGTATTGGCTAAAGTTTCTGGCAGCGTCAGAAACTTTAGCCAATGCCTTGGCATTTTAATGGAAAGCGATTACTTTTGCCACCCCGTTGAAAGCAGCGGCAGTAAAATTGTACCAGGCCGTCGTGGCGGAATTGGTAGACGCGCTGGATTCAAAATCCAGTTCCCTCGGGAGTGCGGGTTCGATTCCCGCCGACGGTACAAACTGAAGCGCCATAAATTCTTCTATTTAGAGGAAATTATGGCAACCAGTCTTGCGTAGACAAAACGGCTACCGTATGTTTGCGCTCGCTAATGTAAATATCGATTTGTAAAATCAATATTTGCAATCATTTCGCCGAAGTGATGAAATTGGTAGACATGCACGTTTCAGGGACGTGTGCCTTCGGGCGTGGGGGTTCGAGTCCCCCCTTCGGCACCAGAACTTCCTAAGTTCCAAACCCGGTTCTTGCTTACGCGAGGCCGGGTTTTTTCGTTGGTTAGCGATTTCCTGGTCGCTCATCAAAAACTATGAAATATGTTTGT
>PDLQ01000048.1 GCA_002591745.1 Lewinellaceae bacterium SD302 | reverse complement strand
TTCCTGGACCGGGACGTGAACCGCTTCAACTTTAACGCCATCGGTAACCTGGACACCGGCGACGGTGGCATCCTGGCGGGCAGCGACGTCGAAGGCTACGGTCTTGACGGCAGCCGCGGAGCCTTCACCTACGTGCAGTTCATCAAGGTCTACGACGATACGCCTCCGACCCTGGTGGTGACCGACTCTACGGACTTCTGTAGCTTCGACGGGGTGAACTGTGATGCGGATGTGGCACTGGACTTCTCGATCGACGACGAGTGTTCTCCGGCAAGTGTGAACGCGACGGTTGAGCTGGACGCCTTCATCAACCCCGGAGCGGACGGCATCTATACCCTGGCTGACTTCGTAGCCGACGGGGGTAACGTGACCGACGCGATCACCAACAACGATGACGGCACCTTCACGGTCAACCTGCCGAACATTCCGATCGGGCGCCACGCGCTGCGTATCCGGGCCACGGACGGCTGTGGGAACACGGCCATCGAGTTGCTGGAGTTCGAGGTAGCCGACTGTAAGGCGCCGACCCCGATCTGTATCAACGGCCTGACGGTCACGCTGATGCCGGACGGTGACGGTGGCGGCATGGCCGCGATCTGGGTGAGCGACTTCATCGCCAGTCCGAGCGAGGACTGTTCCGGTCCGGTCAAGTTTGCCATCTACCTGGACGACGAGGTGTCCGGTGACCCGAACTTCATCCCCAACGTGATCGACACCGGTCTTGTGCTGACTTGCGACGAGCTGGGCCCCCAGACGATCCGCATCTACGCCATCGACGGGATGGGGCAGAGCGACTACTGTCAGACGAGCTTGCTGGTGCAGGCCTTCAACCCGACGGTCTGTGGCCCCGGTCCCGGACCCGACGCCAGCCTGAGCGGCGCGATCATGACCCCGATCGATGAGTTGATGAACGACGTACAGGTCGACATCAGCAGTGATGCGGGGATGACGGACGCGATGTTCACCGCCGGTGGACTGTACAGCTTCACCGAGCTGACGGCCGGCGACGACTACACGGTGCAGCCGACCCACAACCCGGCCATCGACCTGGGGCGGGTGACTACTGCCGACCTGATTGCGATCAGCCGCCACATCCTGGGTCTGCAGGAGATCACGGACACCTACCAGCTACTGGCCGCCGACGTGACGCAGGAAGCCACGATCAACATTCTGGACATCATCGCGATCCGTCGGGTGATCCTGGGACTGGACGCGGAGTTCAGCGGCACGAACAGCTGGCGTTTCTACGCCACTGACGAGTTGCTGGAGAACTGGACGGAGAACAACCTGGAGGGCAACGTAGTGGCCCCGGACTTCATCGCCGTGGAGATGGGTAACGTGAACCAGACGGCCCTGAGCCTGAGTGGCAGCCCCGCGAATGGTGGCGAGCGTGAAGGGCGCGGAAGCGAGACGATCATCACCGAAGACATTGTTTGGCGGGCCGGAGAGGTGTCGACCATCACGATCGGAGCGAACGGCGCCGGCTTCCAGGGAACCTTCGAGGTGGCCCCGGGGGTAGAGATCGTGGACGTAGTGGCGGCGGATGCCAACGCTACGGCCTTCAACCTGACCGAGGCGGCCAGCGGGCTGATCGCCTTTAGCCACACCGGCGGAGAGGGTTTCGAGTTGACGCTGCGCGCCACGACCGCTACCCGGCTGAGCGAAGTACTGAGCCTGACGGACCGCATCACGCCGACCGAAGCCTACCCGGTGGAAGGAGGGGGTGCTGATCTTGGGCTGAGCTTCACGAGTGCTGCTACGATGGTAAACGAGTTGTTGCAGAACCGCCCGAATCCTTTCGGGGTACAGACGCAGGTGACCTTCCGGATGGCCAAAGCCGGCACTGCTACTTTGCTAGTCCAAAACCAGAACGGTCAGCTGCTGTGCAGCTACGAGATCGACGCTGCCGCCGGACTGAACACCCAGACGATCACGCGTCAGGAACTCGGCAATGCCTCGGGGGTGCTGACCTACACGATCATCGCCGAGGGCTTCACGGCTACGCGGAAAATGATTCTGCAGTAATGATCAAATGAGGCAATGAGTAAATGATAGAATGAGGCAATGATAGAATGAGTAAATGATAGAATGACGGTGTAATTGAATCATTTTATCATTTACTCATTAGATCATTGTCAATTAGATCTTCCACCGTACTCCTTGCCCATAATCTCCCAAACGGTGATGAACAGCGCGGCGACTACTGGGCCGACTACAAAGCCGCTGAGGCCAAAATAAGTGATGCCTCCCAGGGTAGAAATCAGGACGAGGTAATCCGGCATTCCCGTGTCTTTACCGACGAGTAAGGGACGAAGCAGATTGTCAATCAGGCCGATAATGAGTGCACCGACAAGCACCAGAATGAGGGCTTTTACCGGATGGCCCTGGATGAATAATACAACTGCTGCGGGGGCCCAAACAATGGCACTGCCACCTACCGGCAGGAGAGCTAAAAGAGTCATGGCTACGCCCCAAAGTAAGGCGGCCGGAATACCGAGGATAGCGAATATGAGCCCCCCGATCGCACCTTGGGTAATGGCGACGATAACGGTGCCCTTGAGGGTGGCCCGGCTGACTTCTGCGAAACGTTGAAAGAGTCTGCGTTCACGAATGTTGCCCATTGGGATGGCATTTACGATGGTGGCTATTAATTCACGCCCTTCTCTGAAGAAGAAGAATAGCAGATAGAGCATCAGGGTGAACTGCACCAGGAAATTAAGCACACTGCCGGTATAAGTAAGGGCGCGGGAAGCTACGGTCTGAGCAATGGTAACTGACCCTTCGCTAATCTGGGTACGGATTTGGTCGACTTCCATATTGTGCTCGGCAAGGAAAGCAAACACGTCGGGAAATTCGCGTTCAACGTAATCGATGACGACGTTGGGGTTAATCTGGTTATTCTCGATGCCCTCGATCAAACCACCAGCCTGGCCAATCAAGGCAATGGTCAGTAGAACCATGGGGATGATCCCGAAGAGAAGGATCAATAAAGTCATCGCGGTCGCAGCCAGGTTCTTACGTCCTTTCAGGCGTATTTTGAGCCGACGATAGGTGCCGTAAAATATGATGGCTAGTACCGCTGCCCAGAAAATGGCCAGCATGAATTCCTGGATTAGCCCCAGAAACCCAATGGTGACCAGGGTAACCAGAATGAAGAACAGATTGCGACGGATGGACCCGAGGAGGCCGGTGGGGAATTCTTTAGGCATTCTTACGTTCTTTGGGTAAACGAACGGCTTTGATAGAGTAACCCTCCGGACTTTCCATATCGTATAACTCGATGGAGACCTTCTCAATCAGGATGTTGACCAGAGAATAAGTGGTGCCGATGGCATAGCCCTTATTGGCCAAGTAAGTGGTGACAAACCACTTGAGGCCGACGTAGTCAGTATAGTTCAGGTTTTGGGCCTCTTCGAGTTCGGAGCAGATTTCTTCCTCGGTAATCACCCGGTAACCGGGAGCGGCGGTCTGCTTGTATTCATTGGTTTTTTGTTCCAATTTGATCTTGCCGAGAATTTTAGGCCCCTGGAGTTTTACCCGGTGGTCGGAATCTTTTTCAGGATGATCATCATCCTGTTGGGTGGCAAGATTTTGTATGCTACGCATCATGACCGGATGGCTGGGTGGCAACATGCTGCGGTCAGAAAACTCAGCTTCGGCGGCCTGTGCCGCTTCAACTTCCTCTTCGCGAACGACCTCGGCGGCGGCTTGATGAATAGCTTGTTTTTCCTTGAGGCTCAGGACAATCTCGTCGATGTGTTTTTCAGCTTCCTGAATGATATTGGTGAGCGAGTTGCTAAGTTCGATGCCCTTCTTGAGTTCGGCGTGAAAGAAGGTAGCCTGGTGAGCGACCTTATTGCGGATACGGGACATCTCCTTCCACTGCTTTTCGAAATTTTTGTCGCGAAAGAAGGTCTTGAAGTATTTGGTGTAATTGCCCTGAAGGCCGGCTTTAAGTTCTTCAAGTTCGTGGACGGTATCGATATTCATCAATCGTTCCAGGACTTTTTCGGGTTCATTAAAGCCGGTAGATTGCTTGTAGATAAGGAGGCCGAGGTCGTCAAAGTCGGCGAACTCGATGTCGCTATCGATGAAATAGCTGAATTGATTTGAGCGGTTGCGCAGGCGGTTGCGGACTTTCTCGATCATCTTTGGGGTTGCGGTGACATCCCACCAGCCCATGCCGACGCGCTGGATAAAGAACTTGATAAGGTAGCGCCTCAGCATATTCTCCACGGCGTTAATCTTTGGGTATAGCTGATTGGCGATCTCCGAGGAAATGTCATCCTGCAATACGCGGATATGGGCGAACTTGAGGGTCTCCCGTAAATGGCGAAGCAGGCGTTGGCGAAATGGCTCAAGGGGCTCGAAAAGACGACTTTCGACACGAACGATAAAAGCGGCTTCAATTAAATCAGTTAAAATTTTACTGGTGTCAACGCTGATGACGTGCACGGTCATTCCGCTTTCACCCTTGATAAAAGGATCGCCATTCTTTCCTTTGGTAATCAGCGGGCTGCGACCATTCCAGACATCTTTTGAAAAGCTGATCGCATGGACAAATCCAGCTTGATCGACGATATCGGCCGGGTCGATACAGAATAGCTCGAAGGTAAAGTTTGAGGACATTTCATAAATATTTAGTGACTTGTTAAATAATCCCCGAATATAAGGATATTCCATCATGCGAAATGGTGTTACCATTTATAGCGCACTGAGAACAGAATTGCCAGTGTAATACTCCCCTCGGGCACACCAGGTGATTTTTGACGGCCGCTTTTCCGCCTGACTTCACCGCCGAGTCTTGCCGTAGCTATGGCTATGCCTTCATCTCGCCAGTCTGCCAGCCGAAAAAATCAGCTCGTCAAATTTTCACCTCTTGTGCCCGAAGGGAGTATAGCTAAAGAGGTGGATACTAAGAATGCTAAAGTAGTCCGGCTTCCTGCAAAGAGAATTGCCCAAGCCACGTCCTAGCTCGACGAGAGCTCGATGTTTTTATCAAGTACTCCTTCGGCTTGGTCGAATAACGAGAGGATAGTACACATTGGTGCATTAAATTTATTCCCCACACTAATCAACCCATCTGGAACATGAAAATAAGTTATATACTTACCATCACCTGCCTGCTGATTATGGGGCAAGCCGGTAGCCTAATTGCCCAATCTACCGAGGCTATGCCAAGCGATTCGGCCGAGATCAGCCGCATCATCCTGGCCAAAGACAGTGCCTTCTGGACGGTTTACAACAGTTGTGATATGAATGCTTTTGCCGAATTCCTAACCGAAGATCTGGAATTCTATCACGACAAAGGAGGTTTGCTGGAAGGACGAGCCGCCCTAATCAAAACTATGCAAGATGGCTTGTGTGGCAATACGGAGAATTTCTCCTTACGCCGCGAAGCCGTAACGGGAACTGTAGCCGTATTTCCAATGACGAAGATCGGTGCAATCATTACCGGCGAACACCTCTTTTACATCAATGAAAAAGGGAAGGAAGAATACCTGGATGGCAAGGCCCGTTTCTCCCACATCTGGCGTTACGCCGATGGGGAATGGCGGATGGCCAGGGTGCTGAGCTACGATCATCGACCAGCAAATGGGCACTAGTCAAGTTTTTTTGTAAACCTTCATCCTGAGTTTACGTACTAAGGGTATATTAGCGGCTGGATTTTCGTAGTGTTGGTTCATTGTTTTTAATGATCGGCATTGCTACTTTGAAGCCATAACATTTAATATTCAGCAACTGCTTGAAGCGACGTATACGCTTATTGAGCATGCCAGAGCGGTAAATGTCACACGTTGAATGTTAAATCAAGATTGTTAATCACCCCCATACCCATGCAGAATCGAGCCATCATTGACCACGTTACTCCCCAGATCAATAACGGACGATTTGCCGTCAAAAGGGTAGTGGGGCAAGCCGTTGAGGTAACCGCCAGTGTATTTGGCGATGGCCATGATTACCTGAGAGCCGTGGTGGAGTACAAGCACGAAAAAGCGAAAAAGTGGCAACAGGCCGTAATGAACTGTGTAAATGAAGGTGATGACCTTTGGGCTGGCTCGTTTAATGTCGATAAACAGGGGATCTACGATTATCAGGTTGTCGCCTGGATAGATCAGTTGCTGACCTGGCGCAACGGTTTCCTGAAAAAACAGGCGGACGGGCAGAAAATGGACGTAGAGCTTATTATTGGAGCCAATCTATTGACGGCCACCAGCAAATTGTACGCCAAGTCCAAAGCCAAAACAATTACCGCCGCCATCAAAAAGCTGGGTGGAGAGGAAGTTGCAGCCATCGACTACGTCTTGAGCCCGGAGTTCGAGCAATTGATCGCTGATTTTCCACTGCGGCAATTCGAGACAACTTATGACCATGAGTTGCAAATCAAAGTGGGGCGGCACAAAGAAATTTTCAGTACCTGGTACGAGTTGTTTCCCCGCTCCGCCAGCCCGGACATCAACCGTACGGGAAACCTGCGCGACGTGATCGAATTATTGCCGAGGGTAGAGGAAATGGGCTTCGATGTGCTTTACATGCCGCCGGTTCATCCCATCGGTAAGCGTAATCGTAAAGGCCGTAATAACGCCACCAATGCAAAACCAGGAGAACCCGGAAGCCCCTGGGCGATCGGTAGCGACGAAGGGGGACATAAAGCGATTCTACCCGAGTTGGGCGACATCAAAGACTACAAAGCTCTGATCAAAGCCGCCGGCGCGAAGAATATCGACGTGGCCCTGGACCTGGCCTTTCAGTGCGCCCCGGATCATCCCTATATTACGGATCACCCCGACTGGTTCATCTGGCGACCAGATGGCACCATTGCCTACGCTGAAAACCCGCCAAAGAAGTACCAGGACATCGTACCGATCAACTTCGAAACCGAAGACTGGAAAAACCTCTGGGAGGAACTACTGAGCGTGGTCATTTACTGGTGCAAGGCCGGGGTGAAGATCTTTCGGGTAGACAACCCTCACACCAAGCCCTTTCGGTTCTGGGAATGGATAATCTCGGCCACCAACAAGCAATTCCCCGACGTGATCTTTCTGGCCGAGGCCTTTACCCGGCCCAAAGTCATGGCCGAACTGGCCAAGCGTGGCTTCCAGCAATCCTACTCCTACTTCACCTGGCGCACCAGCCCGGCTGAGATGCGGGAGTACCTGGAAGAGCTAAGCCAGACGGAACTTAAAGACTATATGCGGCCAAACTTCTGGCCCAATACTCCGGATATTCTCGCCTACGAAATGATGGGAGCCAATAGCAACCAGTTCGTCAAACGACTGCTGCTGGCCGGTACCCTTAGTGGCAACTACGGTCTATATGGCCCGAGCTACGAACTGGGCGAAAACCGCGGCAATACCACCGGTAAGGAAGAGTATTACGACAGCGAAAAATATTACGCCCGCCATTACGACTGGAGCTATCGCAACCGCACGACGGATGCCTACACCCGTCTCAACCGCGCCCGCCAGGAGCATCCGGCCCTGCAACAGACGAATAACATCAAGTTTACGGATTCGGATAACGACCAATTGCTTTCCTACATTAAATGGAGCGACGATCGGAGCAATCTGATCTGGACCATCGTCAATTTCGATCATAACAATCCCCAGGGGGGGCGAATCTCCGTGCCCCATGAGCTCATTGTTCGCCAGCATTTTCGCGTTCGTGATCTCCTGACCGGAGACATTTATCAGTGGAATGCCGGCAGTAACTACGTGCTGTTGGATCCCGGTAAGTGGCCTGCGCACATTTTTGAGGTGATGGATTAGGAATCTCCTCCAGAAGGGGCTAAAAGAGAGGTCTTTAACTCCCGTTATCCTCGATTGCCTTCCTGACGGACCCTTTGTCCAATAGTAGTTCTTTTGCCGCCGTGTAATCAATGCCGAGTGCCTCGGCTACCATTTTACTGCCGCGATCTACCAGTTTTTCGTTGCTCAGTTGCATATCGACCATGCGATTATCTAGCACGCGGCCCATTTTGATCATAACACTGGTAGAGAGCATGTTGAGCAACAACTTTTGAGCCGTGCCGGCCTTCATCCGGGTTGAGCCGGTGACTACTTCCGGACCAACGATCAACTCAATCGGATGATCGGCCTCGGCGGCTAGTGGCGTGCCCGGGTTGCAGGTGACACAGGCCGTGAGGATTCCACGTTCCCGGCAAGCTCTCATAGCGTGAATGACGTAAGGAGTGGTACCAGAGGCAGCGATGCCTACCAGTGTATCCAGTTCGTCGATGTGGTAAGCATCCAGGTCTTTGATACCCTGGGTCGTATCGTCTTCGGCATTTTCCACGGGGTGACGTAATGCATGGTCGCCGCCGGCAATAATGCCGATGACCCAGTCCGGCGAGACGCCGAAAGTCGGTGGGCATTCACTGGCGTCCAGTACGCCTAAACGGCCGCTGGTGCCGGCTCCTAAATAGAAAAGCCTGCCTCCTTGATGCATGCGCTCGGCGATGGCATCTACCAGGGGCGTCACTTTATCCAGGGCCTGCTCGATAACTTTGGCTACCCGCTGATCTTCGTGGTTGATGGCGGCCAGAAGTTTTCCGGTCGGCATTTTTTCCAGGTGGCGGTAGGGGCCGGATTGTTCCGTTATTTTTTCCATTATTGCGTGTCGGTGGAGATGCCCAAGATAGAACTCGCCGTCCGTTGCGTCCTTGGATTGGTCGAAATATCTTGCTCGCATCGGTCCGGTGACCGTACATTGGGCTTATAAAATCAATACACAATGGCTAAAACTAAAATGACCGGCTTCGCCCGGATGCTCATCTTCCTACTTTTCATCGTACCGCTGGCTTTCTTCGGTGCTTCTTACATCAACGGTGAGGATCCCGTGCAAAAAATCAAGAATTTCACCGGTATGGGCGAGGGGGGAACTAGCAAAGTAGCAGTGCCGACGGATAACCAGAGCGAGGTGTCCACAGCGACGATGGAAAAACGTATTTTGCAACTCGAACGGGACTTGGCTATTGCCAATGAGAAATTGGCCCGTTGCCAGACTTCCGGAGTTGAATAAGGATTTAATGACACAGTGCCTGAATGATAAAATGAGATGATCAAAATTAGATCATTAACTCATTTTATCATTCAATCATTTAACACAAACCAATGATGGATTTACCATTTCTACAAGTAACCACTATGGGCCTTGGCGGCTTCATGATTCGAACGCTCATTATTGCGCTTTTAGCTTACGGGGCGACTAAGATATTAAGCGGTGTATCCGTCAAAAATTTCAGTTCGGCCGTCATTCTGGCGATCGTACTAGCCCTTTTGAATGCCACCGTCGGGTGGTTGCTATCGGTACTGGCCACTCCGATTGATTTTGTCACCTTCAGCTTATTCAGCGGCCTCATCGCGTTGGTCATTAATGCGGTCGTTATCAAAATTGCCGATAATTTGCTGGATGGCTTTAGTGTGAAAAGCTTCTGGTGGGCCTTGGGCTTTGCCCTGATTCTGAGCTTCGGGACCGGCCTGTTTAATATGCCGTTCGGCGTAAGTATGTAGGGCTATGTTCGATACATTTCTCCGGCAGATTCATCAATTCACCTATACCTTACTGGCTTTTCCCAGGGCCAGCAGGTTTATTCGTACCTACCGGTTATGGGCGGGGATGAAGGAGTACAAATGGGTGTATCGTTTTGTATTACTGGTCGCTGCACTGGCCGGGCTGTACCTGATCGCCGAATTCCTGAATTATACCGAAACTCACGCGGAAGCAACGATTACTCAATCCGTTTTTTCAGCCGATGGCTTTATTACCCAGGTCGGATTTGAAACCTATGAGTCTATGACGGACGGCGCCCTGAAGTGGGTGATCTTGATCCTTTTAGAGGTTGTGATCTACCACTTTATGCGGCAAAGCCTGAAGATCGTAGCCAATAAAGATGTGGAGAACGCCCATAAGTTCAAACCTTTTGCCGACGCTCAGGCACGAATGATCGCAGTATCGTTTATGGCGTACGGACTGGAAATTGCCCTGACGGAAGTTTTTGCCGGAGTGGTTTTTGGAATTTTTGGTGCGATCAGATTTCTAGAACCCGCCTTCGTGCTACTGGTGCAGTGTAGTTTATTGGGTTTTGCTATCGTTGATAACTACAACGAACAATACGGGCTTAAGGTCGGGCAAAGCCTGCGCTATACCCGTATGGGGTACATAGGAGTATGCCTTGGTGTAGGGTTTCCGCTATATTTTATCCTGAAAATTCCTTTCGTGGGGACAGTAGTCGGGCCAATCGTCGCATCGGTCGTAGTGGCTATCGTGATGTATGAACTCAGTGATTTGGCGACGGTCGGATACGTACCGAGCGAAAAAGAACAAGCAAAGATTGACAAAAAAGCGGCACGAAAAGCCAAAAAGCTGGCACGTTCAAAGGCCTAAAGCCGTTATCTTAGGGATTCTTCTTATTCCCAATCAACCTTTATGAAATTGCTTTACTCTGGCTTCGGCTATTTGTTGGTTTTCGTTTTACTGTTACCCCCGGCTACCCTTGTAAAGGCTCAGGACCACAGCTCCGCTCGTGACTGGAATGAAATTCTGCTGGAATTCATCCGTAATGACCGGGCGCGTCCGGTTGTACACGCCCGGAACTTATTTCATCTCTCCGCCGGCTCCTACGATATCTGGAGTGTCATCAAGGGAAAAGGAAGTCCTTACTTCCTCGGGAGGAGCCTCAATGGTGTAGACTTCAACTTTGACCCGGGATTACTGCCCTCTTACGCAAACTATACGGAGGAAGAGGCACTGAACTTAGCCATTAGTGTATTCAGTCGCAGATTGATCGCACACCGTTTTGCAAATTCTCCGGCCCAGGATGAGGTAGGCTTTTTGCCCAGGGCCTACTTCAATGAAAACGGCTACGATACCGGTTTGTACACCCCGGACTATACATTGCCCAGTCCGGGAAATCTGGGAGCCTATCTTGCTGATAAGATTATTGCTTTTGGGGCGGTCGATAATGCCAACGAAGCGGATGATTATGGGAACTCCGTCTATGAACCAACTAACCCGGCCTTTGAGCCGGACTTACTCGGTGTAACCGTGCCCGATAATCCGGACCGCTGGCAACCACTGGCTTTTGATGTGTTTATCGACCAGTCGGGACAAGTCGTCGGGGCCGGCATTCCCGAATTCCTGGGTGCAGAGTGGGGTAGAGTTACCCCCTTTGCCCTTAGCCCGGAAGATCTGGAGATCAAAACCAATGAATTTTCCAATAACGACTGGTTTGTCTACCACGACCCGGGGGCACCTCCGGCCTTCGACGATTATCTGGAACAGGGAGACGAGAGTTTCTACCGCTGGAACTTTGAATTGGTGGCCAAATGGAGTAGTCACCTTTCTCCGGATGATGGAGTGGTATGGGATATTTCTCCCGCATCGATCGGGAACATTGGAGTGGAGAACTACCCGGAAACGGAAGAAGAGTACCGCAATTTCTACGACGAGTTTGAAGGCGGTGATCCTAGCCGGGGTCATGCTCTCAACCCGGTAACCGGTGAGCCATACCCACCAAATCTGGTGCCCAGGGGCGATTACGCCCGCGTCCTCGCCGAATTCTGGGCGGACGGCCCCGACTCAGAAACTCCACCGGGCCACTGGTTCACCATCCTGAACAGAACGATGGACCACCCGCTCTTCGAACGAAAGTACCGGGGAGAAGGGGAAGAGCTGGACCCGCTGGAGTACGACGTCAAAATATACCTGGCATTGGGAGGTGCCATGCACGATGCGGCCATCACCGCCTGGGGAATCAAGGGTTACTACGACTACGTTCGTCCAATCTCGGCTATTCGCTATCTGGCACAACTGGGGCAGCGTAGTGATCCGAATAGTCAGTTGGCAGCTTACAATCCTGCCGGGATCGGGTTAAGCCCTGGTTACATTGAAGAAATTTCCGGACCAGATGACGTAGTGGGTAATGCTACGGTCGGGGGGCTGCGAATCAAGACCTGGTTGGGGGCGTCTCCATTTCCGGATTCCGCTCTGGGTGTAGACTGGCTAAATGCCTTTGGCTGGTTACCTTATCAGCGTCCGACTTTCGTTACCCCAAATTTCGCCGGCTACGTATCCGGTCATTCCACCTACTCCAGCGCTGCTGCCCAGGTATTGGAGAATTTCACGGGTGACCCTTATTTCCCGGGAGGGGTAGCTGAGTTCGTCGCGCCTCAGAACGATTTTCTGGTCTTCGAAGCCGGGCCGAGTGTAGACGTTGTGCTGCAGTGGGCTACCTACCGCGACGCCAGCGACCAAACCAGCCTCAGTCGAATCTGGGGCGGCATTCACCCACCCATCGACGATATTCCCGGCCGCAAGATCGGAATTGAAGTAGGCAGCGATGCTTTGGCCCTGGCCGACCAACTCTTTACCGGTGAGTCAATCTGCCCGGCGGAGGGTGAGGAGGTCGCCGCACCATTAATCGTACCGAACTTCATTACTAGCGGTGAACCGTTGAGGGTACAGTTTGACTGCAACCGTAGTGAAGCAAAGACTGTCGTTATTTATGATCAGCTCGGCCAGAAAATGGCGGAGCGCGAGATCATTGGAACCATCGGTAGTTTTAATACGACGGGCTGGCGGACGGGAACTTACTACGTCCGCGAGGTGAATGCACCCAAAGGAGTTGTTGCCGTAGCTACTGTGCTGAATCGCTAAACGGCGGTGCTGAGCGTAATGGATACGCTTCATTACACAATAGGGAGGATAGTACTAATGAGATGTGTTCACAATCACATTACTCCTGTGGCTTACTCGCCAATGGCCCGTTCTTAAGCACTGCTTCTATGCTAGCCGTAAGAAAATTCGGGATGATGGTGTCGTGAGTAGTATGCACTTTGCTCATGTCGCTGAGATCAGCCATCAGCTTTAGCCATTTTTTACGACCGTGATCCTTGATGACCTCAGCTTTGATCTCGGGGCGGCTGAAGTGGGTCAGCATTCCTTCGGCATCGGCCTCGGGGTGAAACTGGGTTCCGATGATCTCGGGACTCCAGCGAATGGCCATTACAGCCCGTTCAAGATCGACGTGGGGGCGGATTTTTTCTAGTCCCAGTATCTCGGCACCAATTTCCTTGAAGGTTTCATCATCGGGTTGGGTAACCTGGAAACGCCGGAAATCGGCTACGGTAAATGGATTGTCCAGTCCGGCAAAAACGGGTTCTTCCAGTCCTGCTTTAGTAGGATGTACCGGAAAAGTACCAAAACTGATGCTCCTGCGGGGACCAACCTCGGCCAGTCCGAAGTGGTGGACGGCCATTTGGAAGCTATGGCAGATAAAGAGAACGTACTTTTTAGATTTGCCCTCAGTGAGGTTGTTTTCCCAGACGGCATCCAGCCAGCCGTAGTAAGCCTCATCCCAGTGCCCGTCTCCTTCGCGGGGATCACCGGGGCCACCGGAACTGATAAAAATATCGAAAGCCTCCAAGTCGGGGACTACGCCATCGACGCGGACGTCGAAAACCTCGTAATCAAGTACATCACCGAAACTTTCGATGAGGTCTTTAATGCAGCGCATACCTTGATTGGGGATGCCGTTGTATAAATCGAGTACGGCGAGTTTGATCTTGTTCATCTGTTCACGGGTATAATACATTCTTCGTCATATAGCCGGTATGAACAGCTTAGAGTTCGAAGTAAATTCAATTCAATTCCTGGGGGAAGATATGTTGTTGGGACGAGAAGAGAGTGGGGAACGTCACAAAAATTGTGTTAAAAGCATGGAGGGAAGAGTTAAGGGTAAGCAGTAGGTTTCTCCTTAATCCATCAACTCTTCATCCTTCAATGTCTTATACACCCTGCTCTACCGATTGCTTGATAAATTTACCCCAGGTCAGGTTCATCTGGCCTTCTTTGAGGTTTTGCGCTCGTTCGATGGCGTATTTGGCGGCGTGTTCGATCACCCAGTCGAAGTTGTGCTGACCTACGCTGAACAGGTCGGCGTCCGGGGCAGGATTACAGAAATCGATGGCGTAAGGGACACCGTCGCGGATGGCAAATTCAACGGTATTGAAATCGTAGCCCAGCCATTCGTTTAGCTTGATAACGTAATCATGAATGGTTTTCATCATCTCGTCGCTGACGTCGTGGTGGCACTTATAGCGGTCCAGGAATTCGTTGCGCGGCTCGTAGTGCATAATTTTCACGTACTTACGGCCGATGCAGTAACAGCGGAAGTAGGCATCGAACTTGATGTTCTCCTGCATCATCATCACCAGCTGTTCGGTTTCAGCGTGGGCCTTCCAGAGTTCTTCTTTATTATTGACCTTATAGACGCTTTTCCAGCCACCACCGTCGTGGGGCTTGATCCAGGCCGGGAATCCGATGTAGTCGAACATGCCCTGCCAGTCCAGTGGGCTGGCCAGGTTGGTGAAACTCTCTGCGGAAGTATCGTCCGGGTGGGCGTAACTGGGTAGCAATACCGTCTTGGGTACGGGAATCCCGGCGGGGCCGACGGCCAGTACGTTGTTGAAGAATTTCTCATCCGCACTCCACCAAAAAGGATTGTTTATCACGGCTGTGCCGGTAGCGGCGGCGTTTTTCAACATGGCCCGGTAGAAAGGCACGTCCTGGCTGATGCGGTCGATGATCACGGCGTAACCGGGGTTCAACCCCTGACCGACTTTATCGATTTTGACGGCCTCGGCGGTAATGCCATCTACGTTCATTTCGTTGATGCGCTGGATAAGGGCGGGTGGAAAGGAGCGTTCCTGACCGTAAAGGATTCCGATCTTTTTCATAGTGGGGTGGTACGTTGGGTGATGGTAGTTGTTACGGGCTAAGGAGAAGATTGTTCGCGCCAAAAACGCCCGTATGGCGAAATGTACGAAATTGCTTTGATTCACAACGGTCGGGCTTCCGTTCCTTTACTTGGCTTCTTACAGACTCAATTTATCCATCCTCGTGCAGGTCAATCTACTCATATGAATATGAGGGGGACAAATTTTGCTGGGATTAGATCATTAGTGCTGGACCTTGATCTAGTCATTTAGTGCTAGGACGCTGCTATGGTATGGGGTCTTATTGAAGGGGACCTTATTACCGTAAGTACTGGGTCATGATAGTACTTGTAGACGGTATTTTTTGATGATGGCTGGCAAAGTAGCAATGGTTTGAGCAAGCAGATAACCGGCCAATCACTCCTCCAGCAAATCCGGCCGCCGTGCCCGCGTCCGCTCCAAAGCCTGTTCGTGCCGCCACTCTTCGATCTTGGCAGTGTGACCACTTAGCAAAACCTCCGGTACTTTCCAGCCATTGAAATCCGAAGGGCGGGTATAGACCGGAGGGGAGAGGAGGTCATCCTGAAAGCTATCGGTCAACGCGCTGGTTTCGTTGTTGATCACACCGGGGATAATGCGGCCGATGCTATCCACAATCACCGCTGCCGCCAGTTCGCCACCGCTGAGGACGTAATCACCGATGCTGATCTCCATAGTGATGTAGTGCTCACGGATACGCTCGTCGATACCCTTGTAGTGGCCACAGATGATCAATAAATTTTCGCCAAGGGAAAGTTGGTTAGCCAAGCCTTGATCGTAGGTTTTTCCGTCAGGGGTGACGAAAATGACCTCATCGTAAGTCCGTTTGGCCTTCAGGCTGTCAATGCAGGCAGCCAGGGGCTCACACTTCATCACCATACCTGCGCCACCACCAAACTGATAGTCGTCAACCTGCCGGTGCTTCCCGATACCAAATTCCTTGAGGTCGTGGGTTTCCACGCTTAGCAGACCTTTATCCTGGGCCCTCTTCATGATGCTGTGGGCAAAGGGAGAGTCTAAGAGGCGGGGCTGTACGGAAATGATATCGATGTGCATGGAGCAAAAGTAAAGGTTCGCAGCATTTTATCGGGCGACAAGCGTCGGCAAAATGGTAAAACCAGAATCGGAGCCCAATAAACTGTTGAAGTCAATTATTCTACTAACACCGGAACCAACACTGGAGGTCTTAGCCGGTAGAAGGTTGATGAGTTATCATCAGCATGCATTGTATCATTTCTAAAAGTACAGTTGTATGTATCGCCATAAATCTCTAATGCTTTTGCTCGCCATTTCACTTTGCTACTTTGCCAGCTGTGAAAAAGACGAACCGGCTCCGTTTAACGCCGTTGCAGAAGGTGAACTTTATTTCGGTGTTTACTACGGCGAGTGTTTTGGTGAATGTGCACGGATAAAAGTGAGCACAGCAGGAGCCGACGGGCAAATTCAGGACTTTTTTGCTACGGTAGGCAGTGGCGGAAGTTTCGGGAACTCAAGCTTGCAACAAGAGATGGGCCTGAGCAACGCTGCCAGCATCCAAAGCATCGAGATCATTTGGCCTAATATAAATCATACGACGCAGGTTTTCGAAAACGTCCCGATGAACCAGCGCTTCGAAGTCAAAGAAGGAGCAGACGAACTGTTAGTAATGGAAAGCCCTGCCTTCAAGTTTAAGGGAATGACCGGGCATGAGCATCATCATAATCACTAGCGTAATAAACTAACCTCTCCGCTCAGTAGCTCAGTGCCTCCATCGACAAATCGTAATCCTATGGAATAGAGATAAGTACCGCTGGACAACTTCTTCCCTGAACGGGTGCCATCCCAACGAAAATCACGATCACCCAATCGGCCATTCAACCGCTCAAAAATCAATCCTCCCCAACGATCGAAGACTCGGAAGTGCACAATCTCTGTTTCGGCGGAGACAGCACTATAGGCTTCAAAGTAATCATTCACACCATCCAGATTGGGGCTGAATACATTAGGAACGTAGACCGGGCACCGATTTTGGGGTACACTGACGTTGACCAAAGCGGCGCAACCAAGGCTGTCCGCAGCTCCAACGAAATATTGACCGGGAGCTAGATTCGCTACGCTTTCCAGGGTAGCCGTTGTCAGATTACCCGCAAGTGGACGCAACGGGCCGCTTCCTCCGGAAAGCAGATAGAAAATTGCGCCGTTGTTGGCCTCGCAGTCAGCCGGCTGAACGGAAGTGATCTCAACAGCAACCGCCGGCCCGCCGGCCACCGTCGTATCTATGCTAAGGGTACAACCGTTATTATCGGTGACTTCGATAAAATAATCCGCAGCGGGAAGATTTTGTAGTTGGCCTTCGTCCGTCAGTGGAGTGCCGTTGAGTTGGATATTGTAAGGTTCGCTTCCGCCGGCAATTGACAGGTTAATGGCGCCATTGGATGATCCACAGGAGGCTGGGATAAGCCCGAGGTCCTCGATGGACAGCTCTTGACTGTCTTCCAGGCTGACGCTATATTCCGCCTGGCAACCATTTACTTCCTCAATGACGATATTGTAATCGCCCGGAGGAAGATTGTCGTAAAAAGTTTGGGCGGTGAATGGTGCTCCGTTCAGACTGTATCGGTAGGGCGCTTCCCCACCGACGGCGGTTACGTTGATGGCACCGTTTTGAGATCCGCAGCTGGTATTCCAGATGCCAAGGCCAACACTCAGGGGGCCGCCGTTGGGACTCACGGGCCGGGTGCGCACGCAGCCAACCTCATCGGCCACGTGAATGAGGTAGTTGTCGAGGGGCAGATCGGTAAATACCGGACTATCCTGATAATTCACACCATCCAGCGAATAACTCAGCGCCCCTACGCCACCAAAGGCCGGAATGTCCAGAATACCGTTTGATCCGTCACAAGTAAAATCATCCGCCTCCGGTTCGCCGATATTGATGGGGTTGGAACCCAGGAATTCAAATGTGCTGGCCCCGCCACTTACTTGCAGGGGAATTGCACAATAGAGTTCCAGTTCGTTATTGACCAGATCGACCTCATAGACCACGGCTGCGTTGTTGGTCAGGGCGTAAACGGAAATGGAGTCACAACTTTCCGCGTAGGAGACAATGCCGAAAATGCGGCCGGATACACTGCCGTCGATGGCGATGGTACTTTGGGCAGGGTTTTGAATATTGACGTTTACAATATTGTCGTTAGTAGCGGCCATGTACAGCTCCCCTTCGTAAAAGGTCAGGTCGCCTTCCGCACCGAAGCCGATGTTGCCCAGTAGTTGCCCGAAACCAGCATCCAGGCTATAGCGCCAGAGGTCTCCTGCCAGACCGGCGGCGTAAAAGATACCCTCCGCTGAGATGGTCAGGGCGGTGTAGAGCTGGGTAGCGTTGGCCTCGAAAGTGTAGATCAGTTGGCTGCTGCCGGCGGTAAGGTCGATCTCATAAAGCTGACCGGCTGACCCCAGGGCGTAGAAGTTACCGTTGGGGTGGAAGCTGATGTCGGTAGAGCTGACTGGCATATTGGCCACGAACTGATAATCGCAATCGGCCAGGTCCAGACTGTAAAGTTCGCCGTTGAGGGTGCTGAGGAAAATTTCCTCCTGGGCTAACAAAGTAGCAGTGGAATGAAAAGGAAAAAACCACAAGATCAATAAGCAACACAGAGAGATAAGATAAAAAATCGGCTGGTGCTTTTTCGTGGGTCCTGGCATACTTGTGGTTTTTTCTCACTATTCCGCGATCACGAGGTACTTCCGCTTCTTCCCGTTTTCCAACAGCAGAAACTTATCGTGGAGAAGATCTCCGGTAGTAACGGATTTCTCTTCACTGGTGATCTTTTCTTTATTGATACTGATGGCATTGCCTTTGATGGCCCGCTTGGCTTCGCTTTTAGAGGCTAAAGCCTCAGTGTCGTCGGCCAGAAAGTCGATGATGGGGCTACCGGCCACAAAACTGGCTAAGGGTACGCGAAACGTATCGATCTTGCCATCCAGGCTAAGCAGGGTAGGGGCGTCCAGTTCGGCGAGATCCTCGGGAGTGGCCCCGCGGCCGTAAAGAATATTAGTGACATTCTTCGCTATCTTGAGACCACGCTCGCCGTGAATGCGCTCGGTCAGTTCCTCGGCCAGTTCCCGCTTTACGGATTGTGGGTTGTCGTCGATGCGGGCGATCATGTCCTCCATCTCCACCCGTGGCCGGAGGCTGAAGTATTTGATGAATTTTTCCAGGTCCGCATCGTCACCCCGCAACCAGAACTGGTAGAATTCGTAGGGAGAGGTGTAATCGGCTCCCATCCAGATGTTGCCAGCTTCGGACTTGCCGAATTTGCTGCCATCGGCCTTAGTGAGCAAGGGAGTAGTCACCGCAAATACTTTTTCGCTTTGCTGGCGACGAACGAATTCAATACCTCCGGTGATGTTTCCCCATTGATCGGATCCACCCATTTGTACCTTACAGCCGTGGTCTTTGTGTAAGTTAGCAAAGTCGTAACCTTGCAAGAGTTGGTAGCTGAACTCGGTAAAAGACATGCCGGTATCAATGCGGTTTTTCACACTGTCTTTAGCCAACATATAGTTGATCGTGAGGGTCTTACCGACGTCGCGCAAGAAATCAATGGCACTCATCTCACCGTAAAAGTCCAGGTTGTTGACTAGAATGGCAGCATTCTCACCTTCGAAGTCAAGCATGGTTTTAATCTGTTCGACTTGGGCAGCGAGGTTTCCGTCCAGTTCTTCGTAGGATTTTAGCTGCCTTTCCTGGTCTTTGCCGCTGGGGTCACCAATCCGTCCGGTAGCTCCGCCCATCAGTACGATCGGGGTATTACCGGCTCTTTGCCAGAGGGTAAGCAACATGATCTGGACGTAGTTGCCAATGGTCAGAGACTTGGCCGTAGGGTCAAAACCGATATAAGCGGTTTGGGGCCCTTGAGCGAGTAATTCGGCTAGTCCGGGGGTTTGCTGGTGGAGCATGCCGCGCCACTCTAGTTCCTGCAAAAAATCCATAGAATAAAATTTCGAGCGCCAAAGGTAGGGAATTGGACGGGCTTTGCCCTTTTGGACGCCAGTGACTTTTGGATTGCTATGTCATCACCAAAGATACTTGCCGTTTTTTTTCATACATAACATCATTTTTGATGCAAGCATAAAGCGCTCTGCAAATTTTGTTTCTGATTGCGTTGATAGCTTGCAAGTGAGTCTTGCCTTGACGGATTTTTCGCTCATAGAAGTCCTTGAAATGGCCTTCTTTGGAGGACATGGAAAAAGCAGCGTGGTGAAACGCCGTCTTTAGTTCTTTGTTAGTCTGTTTACTGACCCTTTTTCGCTTTCTGACGGAAGATCCGGACTCTCTGATTATAGGTCTCAGTCCAGCGTAATTGCAACAAGCCTTAGCTGTCGATATCTTGTCGAAGAAGTTAGTACATAACAATACGACCAAGGTGTTCTTAGGTCCCATTCCGCTAACGGAACGAGTAATGCGATAGAGATGCGCTTTTCGCGGATCGTTGAGAATCAAGCTGGTGATCTCGTTGTCGATCTGATCGATCAGCTGCTTTTGGTCGATCAGGATAGCCTGGTATTTTTTTCCACCGACCGTGGCAACTGGGTGTCCTCGAACTTTTTACTTTCCTGGTGACACAGTTGGAGGCTACGACGGGTTCTGACCAGAACCTTGCGTCGGCGGTGAAGCTGTTTTAGCTTTGCCATAAGCTCGGACTCCGGTTCCCATAGGGAGAGACGATACCCCTTCTCTAAACCGTAGCGGGCGATGATTTGAGCATCTAGACGATCCGTCTTGTCCTGCTGCCGAGC
>PDLQ01000047.1 GCA_002591745.1 Lewinellaceae bacterium SD302 | reverse complement strand
CCACCGTCAATCGCCGACATGATGTTTATGCTTCCGAGCGTCACATACCGTCGACATCAATTTCGTATCTTCGATCCGAGCCGATTGAAAATCGGCGCCTGCGTTGGCACTCCCGTTCTATACAACACACCTGGTAAAAACGGGCAGCTGCCCATTTCCGAAATTGCCTTTATGATTCTTTGAGGCGAGTACAAATGATGCTGCATATTCTCGCTCTAATGGTTATGGATAGCCTGGAAATTTTTAATCCGTCCTTGTGCTGTATAGAACAAAGTGCCACCGTCAATCGCCGATATGATGTTTACGCTTACGAGCGCCACATACCGTCGACATCAATTTCGTATCTTCGATCCGAGCCGATTGAAAATCGGCGCCTGCGTTGGCACTCCCGTTCTGTCCAATTCAATCAACAAGAAAGCCTATCCCAAAAAGAAAAGCTACTTTTGAGTTAGAAAAAATAAAAAAGACCAATGATAATACAAGATTATTTGAAATCCGTTAATAAGAAATACAAATCAGGGATTTCGAGAGAACATTCTTATAGAGGGGATTTTGAGAACTTGTTTAGAGGATTGATAGACGGAGTTGAAATAACAAATGAGCCAGCAAATGTAACAAATTGTGGGAACCCTGATTATGTAATAACTAAAGGAAATATTCCCATTGGATATATTGAAGCTAAAGACATTGGTAAAGATTTAAATAGCAAATCGTATAAAGAACAATTTAGTAGATATAAAAAAGCTTTAGATAATCTTATTATAACCGACTATATTCGATTCCAGTTTTTTCAAAATGGGAATCTAGTACATGAAATTAAAATCGCTGAATTTGATGATGAAATCATAAAGCCTATACCAGATAATTTTTTGAAGTTCGAAAACCTATTATATGATTTTGCTGCATTTATAGGGCAAACAATCAAATCTTCGAAAAAACTAGCTGAGATGATGGCTGGGAAGGCAAGATTACTTCAAAATATATTAGAACGTGCTGTAACTTCAGATGAAGAAACTCACGAAAATACATCATTACAAATTCAATACTCTACATTCAAACAGGTTCTGATTCATGATTTAACTCCTAAAGCATTTGCAGATATTTATGCCCAAACCTTAGCTTATGGAATGTTTGCAGCAAGATTACACGATCCGACTTTAGAAAATTTCAGTAGGCAGGAAGCAGCAGAATTGATTCCTAAATCAAATCCATTTTTAAGGAAATTATTTGGATACGTTGCAGGACCTGATATTGACGGAAGAATAAAAACTACAGTTGATAATCTTGCTGATGTTTATAGAGCAACGAATGTAGGACAACTACTAAAAAACTTTGGAGCAAGTACACAGCAAAACGATCCAATAATTCATTTCTATGAAACATTCCTTGCAGAATACGACCCGAAGCTAAGAAAATCAAGAGGTGTTTGGTACACACCTGAACCTGTTGTGAAGTTTATAGTTCGTGCCGTTGATGATATTCTGAAAACAGAATTTGAGTTGACCCAAGGCTTAGCAGATACTTCTAAAACCAGAATAAAGGTAAAAGTATTAACGAAAGCAACTTCAGACCGTCGTTCAAAAATCAAAGAAGTAGAGGTAGAAAAAGAGGTGCACAAGGTTCAAATACTTGACCCTGCTACGGGAACAGGAACGTTTTTAGCAGAAGTTATTAAATATATTTATAGTAAGCGTTTTAAATCCATGCAAGGCGCCTGGAGTAGATATGTAGAAGACCACTTAATTCCTCGATTAAATGGTTTTGAATTACTAATGGCTTCTTATGCAATGGCACATCTAAAATTGGATATGTTACTGACAGAAACAGGTTTTAAGTCATCAAAGAATCAGAGGTTTAATGTTTTTCTCACAAATTCATTGGAAGAGTATCATCCAGATACAGGAACATTATTCAGTAGTTGGCTTAGTTCAGAGGCTAATGAAGCTAATCATATAAAACGAGATACACCAGTAATGTGTATTATTGGTAATCCTCCATATAGTGGCGAAAGCGTAAATAGAGGTGACTGGATTATGGAATTAATGCAAGACTATAAAAAGGAACCAGGAGGGAAAGAAAAATTGAAAGAACGTAATTCTAAATGGATAAACGGAGATGAAAATAAATTCATTCGATATAGTCAACATTATATTGAGAAGAATGGAAGTGGAATTTTAGCATTTATAAATCCACATGGATATTTAGACAATCCTACTTTTAGAGGGATGAGATGGAATTTGTTAAAAACTTATGACAAAATTTATGTTATTGACTTGCACGGAAATAGCAAAAAGAAAGAAACTTGTCCTGATGGTTCTTCCGACTTTAATGTGTTTGATATTCAACAAGGAGTCTGCATAAATATTCTAATAAAAACAGGTGAAAAGAAAGAAAATGAATTAGGCAAAGTGTATCATTTTGATCTTTTTGGGAAACGAGAAGCTAAATATAAATTCCTTATTGAAAACAGTTTGAAGTCTATTGCTTTCAAAAATGTTAACTATAGATCTCCAATGTATTTTTTCGTGCAAAAAAATTATCAAGAGGAAGAGCAATACATGAATGGATTTTTATGTAATGAACTCTTTCCAGTCCATGGAAATGGTATGACTACTGCGCACGATAATTTTGTTATAAAAGATACGAAAGAAGAGTTGTTAGAATTTTACAAAGAATTTCAAGAGGCTGAAAGAGATGCTGAATTGTTACATTCTAGATTTCAAGTAAAAAAGAAAAAGGGATGGAATATTCTAGATGGCTATGACAATATTAAAGATAAGCCAGATCTCGAAGAATTTATTAAACCTGTATCATATAGGCCTTTTGATGATAAATATATTTTTTATGAAGATAAATTAGTATGGCGAACAGTACGCAAAGTAATGGATAATTATAATCTCACTCAGAATTTGGGATTAATAATTGGAAGGCAAGGTCATGTAGTAGGACAAATGCAATGGAACTTATGTTTTGTCACAAATAAAATGACAGATTTTAATTTTTATTACAGAGGAGGTGGAGTTTCTTTTCCTTTGTATAGGATAGAAAAAGAGTCTGAACTATTTGGTAGTAATGAGAAAATACTAAATTTAAATCAAGAAATAGTTGATTCCTTTTCAAAAAAAACAGGTCTTATTTTTTCAGAAGAAACAAATGAAAACCAGTATACACCAGTAAATTTACTAGATTATATATATGCAATACTTCATTCACCTTCATACAGAGATAAATATAAAGAATTTTTGAAAAGCGATTTTCCAAGAATACCTTACCCTAAGAATAAGAATACATTTTGGAAATTAGTTGAATTAGGTGGATCAATACGCCAACTACATTTATTATCATCTTCTAATGTTGATGATTATATCACTAGTTATCCACAAGATGGAGATAACACTATTACTTCTAAAATCGGGAAAAATGATTGGGTGCTATTTGATGAAGATAATCAATTAGGAAGAATCTGGATAAACGATAAACAGTACTTCGATAAAATTCCATTAGTAGCTTGGGAGTTTTACATTGGTGGTTATCAACCTGCTCAAAAATGGTTGAAGGATAGAAAAGGAAGAACATTGAATTTTGATGATATCTTACACTATCAAAAAATCATTGTTGCCTTAAGTGAAACAGATAGGTTGATGAAAGAAATCGATAAAATTGAAATAGAGTAAATTGAAAATTAAAGAACTGGACAGAACAATGCGCCACCGACAATGCTCCTACGTCGCACTGCGTTGGCGCTTCCGTTGGGCGAAATCGAAAAAAACCATAAAAATGATAATATTTATATCCGGTATTCATGCTAGCGGTAAAGGAACTATTTGTAAAGAAATT
The DNA here is from genome assembly GCA_002591745.1 of Lewinellaceae bacterium SD302. GTDB lineage: Bacteria > Bacteroidota > Bacteroidia > Chitinophagales > Saprospiraceae > Neolewinella. The sequence goes on along the minus strand of PDLQ01000047.1, from coordinate 20,576 downwards.
CAAGAAAAAACTGAATACAAACACTTTACAGCTAGCGAATTGATAAAATGGAAGGAGATTTCACCAGAAAATCAAAAAGGGGTCAAAAATATTTCATCAACTCAAGAGAGGTTACTCAATGCTTTAAGCGTTGTAAAAGAAGATCATCTTAAAATACTTCTAGATGGACACTTCGTCTTGTTCAATTCTGATTTGATTCCTTCTGCCATTGATATTAAAGTATTTGAAGATATTAACCCAAATGCAATAATATGTATCGAAGGAGATGTCGAAATAATCCAGCAAAGACTGTATTCGCGCGATCATATCAATTATGATCTAGATATATTGAAGACTATGCAAAATTTAGAGCTTGCAAAAGCTAAAGAATGTTCATTACATTTAGGCGTTCCATTGTTGATTTATGGTTCTGAGGAGCCTGAAAGATTATTAACCTTTATAAATAGTTTATGAAAATTTTATTAGACACAAATATTATCATTCATAGAGAAGCGAGTCGTGTCATCAATGAAGATATTGGGACTCTATTTAATTGGTTTGATAGATTGAAATACACAAAGTGTATACATCCTCTGACTCATGAAGAACTTATGACTCATAGCGATCCAGTTGTTAGAGAGACAATGAGGATTAAAATTGGAAATTATAACACCTTAAAAACTATAGCACCTGATACTGACGAAATAAGGGAAATACGTGAAGACGATAATTCAAGAAACGATGAAATTGATACAAGCATAGTTAATGAATTAGCAAATGATAGGGTAAATATCATCATTAGCGAAGATAAAGGAGTGCATAGAAAAGCTAAACGTCTAGGATTAGACCAGAGAGTCTTCAAAATTGATCAATTCCTAGAAACAGTAGTAGCTCAGTATCCGGAACTTAAAGGCTATCAAGTTTTATCAGTACGTAAAGAATATTTTGGGAACATAGATGTGAGCCAATCCTTTTTTGAATCATTTAGGGAGGATTATCCTGGCTTCGATAAATGGTTTAAGAAAAAAAGCGATGAGGTAGCGTATGTTTGTTATGAAGATGATGAAATTAAAGCATTTCTATATATCAAGGTAGAAAATGAAGATGAAAACTACTCAGATATTCAGCCAGTATTTCCGGAAAAGAAGAGGTTGAAAATCGGAACACTAAAAGTTGTTTCAACCGGATTCAAGTTAGGTGAGCGTTTTATTAAAATAATATCAGATAATGCACTTCAGTATAATGTTGATGAAATTTATGTCACTCTATTTGATCGGACTGATCCGCAGAGAAGGCTAATACAATTACTCGAAGAGTGGGGTTTCCTACATTACGGTGTAAAGAATGAAAGTGAACTTGTTTATTCTAAGAAATTTACAGATGTAGTTCCAGATTTGGCAAACCCAAGATTGACCTACCCTTTTGTAACCCGAAATTCTCGTAAATTCATAGTACCGATCTATCCACAATATCATACGGAACTGTTTCCAGACTCAATTTTAAATAATGAGTCTCCTAATGATTTTGTAGAAAATGAGCCCTACCGAAACGCAATTAAGAAGGTCTATATCTCTAGATCTTACGAAAAGAGTTTAGATCCAGGAGATTTAATCGTTTTTTATAGGACTGGTGGCTATCATAGAGGAGTGGTATCGACTTTGGGAGTTGTAGAAAGTGTCATAAAGAATATCCCAGACTTCAATACCTTTAAGAGACTCGCAAGGCGGAGAAGTGTATTCTCTGATGCTGGGCTAGATGAGTACTGGAATTACAACAAGTATAATAGACCATTTATCGTCAACTTTTTATATATAAATAGTTTTCCAAAACCAAAAGTAAATTTGATTAAACTAACAAAAAGTGGTATAATTGCAAAAGCTCCAAGAGGGTTTGAACTACTTGATGATGGAGCATTTAATTACCTAGTTGAAATCGCAAGAATTGATGAAAGTTGTGTTAGCAATTAAGCCAGAATTTGCGTTCAAAATATTTTCGGGAGAGAAGACTTTTGAATTTAGAAAATCAATTTTTAAGAATGCAGATATCAATACAATATTAGTGTATGCTTCCTCGCCGATAAGTAAGATTATTGGTGAGTTTGAGATTGAAACCATATACCATAATGAGTTAGTGAAATTATGGTCAATCACAGAAGATGGCGCTGGTATTTCAAAAGAATATTTCACTTCGTACTTTAAGAATAAGGAAATGGGTTATGCTATAAAAGTTAAATCAGCAATCCTCTATAAAAATTATCTCTGTGTGAAAGACGATTTAGGCCTATTTCCACCACAATCATTTATATATTTAAGAAATAATTCGCCCAACACAGCGCCACCGTCAACCGGCTAAGGCCGGCTGCGTTGGCGCACCCGTTGGGCGAAACGTGTGTCAGTTAATAACCAAGATACTGCTTTAAGAAAATAAATGGTATTATAACTTTGAATGAGATCGCTTATGTATGATCGACCCCTCATTAAAAATCATTTAATTCTTTTCAATCCTGCATATGGTGCTTCTTTTAAAAAGTTAAATATTAGAGTTATTTGGACGTAATAGATAAATTATCAATAGGTTCTTTCATTGTGGCATACTGGGGCCGAGGCGAAAGAGTTTGATTTCTCTAGCTGGTGATTCTAATATTAGAAACCGTGTGATAAGAAACCATCACATGCGATTCTGTGAGAGGTCTTGGAGGAGAATTCCTCTTTGCCTATTCGACTAACTACAAGTATATTTAGATGCTCAATGATTATTTTCATAAATCAGGAGAATTGATGTATTTGCTTATATTTGAAGTTCAATCTTATTATAGAATAACTTAATTATTAATATATGGTTAACTCGATTTTCTACTCATGGCAGAGCGATTTGGAAAACAGGTATAATAGATCTTTTATTAAGGATTGTATCACAAAAGCTATAAAAAACTGTAATCAAGACCTTATTAATTTAAATTACAGAATTGATCACGACACTCTTGCTGCGACAGGTTCTCCTGATATAATATCAACTATTTTCAATAAAATATTTGAATCAGATATTTTTATAGTTGATATATCAATAATTAATTATGGTGCCGCAGGAAGTACTAGAAAAGTACCAAATCCTAACGCATTGATTGAGCTAGGATATGCCATTGATGCTGTTGGGTGGAGTAATATTATTTTAATATATAACCTGGAGTATGGGACGTTTGAAGATATTCCTTTCGACATTAGACATAGAAGACCACTAACTTATAAGTTAGGACCTAACTCATCAATTCACGAGAAATCTGAAACAAAGAAGAATGTAATTAAAGTTTTGACATCATCTTTCATGGAAATGCTTTCTGTTGAAAACAAGTTCAATCACCATCCGATAGCACACTTGTACGATGAATATTTTAAGAATATTAAGGCGTTAAATAAATCTTACGTAAAATTATTAGAGAGTTTAATTCAGTATAGTGATGGTAAGATTGCTACAGACTTTAATTGGCTAGAGATCAATGAAAAAGAAATTGAGAAGATTATCCAGCGAATCAATGAAAAAAATATAAATGAATCATTAGATAGTATCAAGGAATCAAATGAGATAGTTTTAAATTTTTTTAATGATGATTTTCCGCATGATATATCTAAAGTAAGTCATATATCTGCATGGACTTATTATTCTATGAATAAATTTATCAATGAAGTGCGAGCGTCTATAAGGGAATTGACTAAAATAAAAGATGGTGTTGAGCCTAAATTTTATTATTTTTTGGTAAGAATTCAAAACATGGTTAAAAATCAAAATCTTGTTTATGTAATGAATTATGAATTTTATCACGGCCAGGAAAATACTAGTATAGAAGAAGAAATTGTAGAAATTTCAGAAATATCCTGCTCTAAATTAATCGTAATAATTAAAATGGTTGTTATAATGTTTAAACGCGACTATAAAAAGCACCAAAATTATTATCTTAAAAACTCTAATTTGTACCCCGGGATGAATGAAGAGTATTTCAATGAATTGTAATTCGCCCAACATAGCGCCACCGTCAACCCGCCGATAGGAGAACATGGGCTTCGAGCGTCACATGCTCGTAGGGATAAGTTCGTATCTTCGATCCGAGCCGATGTGAAATCGGTGGGCTGCGTTGGCGCTTCCGTTGGGCGAAACAGCTAAAAATTAAGACTTTGAATAAGTTAATATTATCTATAATTACACCTATTTTATCTATAGTCGGATGCCTCTATATCGTGATAATATTTGGTTGGTTATTCTTTTGTTTTCAATGTGGATCTGAAGATAAGAGTGAAGTCTTGATACCCTTATTGACGATCATCTTAGCATTGTTATTGACAAGATTCTTTTACATGAAATTGAATTTAAATATTCAATTAGTAGCTTTGTCGTTTTTAGTTGTAGTGCTATTATTGACTGTTCTCAGTTTCTAATGATAGAAATATAAAAGCAATCTTCATGTCCAATCCAATTAAATCAAAACAACCAATTAAAGAATATAACGGATTTTGGTGGATTCCAGGTGATAATCAGAATCAATTCTATGGCAATCTAAAAATTGATGAAAATGGTGAAATATACCTTCAGTTATTTGGGAATACTCTAGAAGAACGAGAAGAATATTTGGAATTAAATTTCAATATACTTTATGGTGTTTGTGAAGATGATATTGAGATAACAATTTTCAATAGATATAGGTCAAAAGGATTAGCTTCTTCTTTTTTCAGTTTAAAATCTGAGTATCGGTATTGCTTAATTGGCTATCATGCTTCAATAGAAAATGAAATATCATTTAAAGAGATTCATGTCAATATTTCAGAAATGTTTGGATGGTTTACGAACTATGAGATTCAGCTAATCCATCAAAAGAAAGACCGTTTTTATATTGAAGATGAATTATATACTGATAATGAAAGAAAGATATCTATATGCGCTGTCAATGAAGAAACTTGGAAGTCTTCAGGTAGGAATATTATAATGCAAAGAAAAGGGTACTTCAAATTTGTGTATGAAAATCCTAAGACTTACTATGATTTTTTTGAAGAGATGAAAGGCATCAGTATGCTTTTCTCTATTTTGTCAAGAGATAAGATCTTGATTCAAGAGATACTTATTCCATACATGAAAAGTAATATTCCTAAAAAAGCTTTACTGTATATAAATAATCAGACATATTTTAGACCAATTGTTGAACGTAATTTTAAGAGTAAATTAGGTAGAGAAATACTCGTTTCAAGTATCGATAAAGTATTTAAAAAATTATACGAACTTGATGAAAGCGATAAATTTATACTTGAAGTTCTTTCTGACAAATACTTAAGAACTCCTGGTAACGCAAGATCAGAATTTTTTAATATTGTGAGTGCTTTTGAATCTTGGCATCGCCATAATATATCCGAAATAGATGAAGAGAATGTGAAAATTTACGATAAAATTATACTTGAATTAGGTAATAAAAAGGATCTAGTAGATTTTGTAGGATCACGATCAATCTTATTTAAGGGGGTTAGTTTTCCTAAGCGAATCAAGTTCTTAATTTGTAAAGACCGATGGGGCTTAATCAAAAATGATAAAGTCTTCACAAAAATTGTAGTTAGTACTCGAAATATGATAGCTCATAACTTAAAGAAGTCAAAGTACGTAGCTAATTTTGGTGAATTAATTGTCGTTCAGAATATCATTCATTCAATACTCGAGTTAGAGTTTTTAAAATCTTTTTCACTAAACGATAAGTTCATCAATATTCACATGCAAAACCACCCAATTATAGAGCGAACTGTACTACAAATTACTTCAAATGGTGAAATGATAAGGTTCTATAAAAATTAATTCGCCCAACACTGCGCCACCGTCAACCGGGCTAAGGCCCGGCTGCGTTGGCGCATCCGTTCTGTAAAACTCAACCTTTAAGAAAAGGATTTGAGTTTTAGTTTCTTTCTGATCATTCAAATTCTAAAACTGGAAATCGTTGTTCTCGCGCTAAAAATTTTATAGGTTTTGATAATTCAGTCCACGTCCGTCGCTTCACAGAACAATGCGCCACCGTCAACTGCCTGCCAATACGAGTGCTGCGAGTGTCACATACCGTCGACATCAATTTCGTATCTTCGATCCGAGCCGATTGAAAATCGGCAGCCGCGTTGGCGCTCCCGTTCTATACAACACGCCTGGTAAAAACGGGCAGCTGCCCATTTCCAAAATTGCCCTCATGGTTCATCGAGGCGAGTATGAGTAAGAATATTGGTTGTTCTCGCTCTGAAAATTATTGGTAGTCGTGATTTATAGACTCCGTCCTTGTGCTGTATAGAACAAAGTGCCACCGTCAATCGCCGACATGATGTTTACGCTTCCGAGCGTCACATGCCGTCGACATCAATTTCGTATCTTCGATCCGAGCCGATTGAAAATCGGCGCCTGCGTTGGCACTCCCGTTGGGCGAAACGTAAAAAATACTTACACAGAGAACCATGCTTATAATATGAATAAATTACTAAACTTTTTATTAGGTGGATTAGTGTTTTTAGTATTTACAATAATTGGGCAGTATTTTATAAAGTATAATGCTGATTATTTAATCCCAATATGGATTGTCTTATTCGTTAATATAAGTTTGATTGCTATTATTGTTTTAGTTTGGCGAGAAAAAATATTTAATTACCTATTTAACAATTTGAATGAAAAACGAAAGTCCGCAGAAGATCAACTAAGTGGATTGGTAACAGGGGTTATACGTAGAGATGAAAGTATGATTTCTAATTCTATCAAAGAAGTAAGCCTTGAGTATTTTAAATTTTTATCAGGTCAATCAGTAAGAAAAAACATATTACTAGTATTGAACGGTTTGTTTGTCATATTGGGTGCAATTATTGGCACTGTTTTTTTATCACAACAAAACGATTTGGTTGTAAAACAGAATGACCTAATTGCGAATCAAAATATAAGACTTGATCAACAAACATATTTGCAAGAAGCAGAAAGACGTAGTGGTCTAGTTTTTCTGTTTAGTAATATAATGGATCAAGTCGATTCTGAGTTAAAATTGGATTATAATCAAGACAATATTAGAAACCTATCACCTCAATTGATAGGAAGAATTATTTCTTTAAGCCAAAGGTTAATGCCATATAGGTACTTAGAAAAAGATCAGATAACAGAAAGCGAGTATTCTCCTGAAAGAGCTCAGTTATTTATAAACCTAATAAAGAGTAAGCTAGAAAAAGAAACACTTACTCAAATTTTGTCTGAAGGGAATTTTACTTACTCCGATTTCAATGGTATAAAGATGGTTGATATTGACTTCGAATCAGTTGATTTTTCACACTCACGGTTCCGAAATGTTGATTTTGATAAAATTTCATTTAAGTATACAGATATTCATGATTGCACGTTTATCGATTCAGAATTTATTGATGTGGCATTTGATTTTGTGTCTGTAAAAAATTCCGTTTTTAAGTTGAATGGTCCTCTTGACTTTAAGCTTCATACCACATTCATGGATAGTACTGTAATACAATATACTGGCTACTCGGAAAACATCAATATGTCGATTGAAAACTCGGAACTATCTCAAGTTAATATAGACGGATCTTTCGATACACTCAATTTCATTGAATCATACTTAGAAAATATTGAATTGGAAGGTTTTGGAGAATATATGGATATTAATAACTCCATATTTAATATTTATGAGGATAAGATTGAGTTAGATATAAATAATGTATTCGCCTTTCGTCCAACAGAAGTTAAATACAATTCTGTTATGGTAGTGAACAGAGGACAAGAGTTTGTCAAATCCTTTTTGAGAGCGGACAAGGGGAATGCAATGATTCCATTTGGTTATATCGAAGCAAAAGGAGAAGTAGAAGAGGGTGAAGTCCACCATGTTGTCAACTTATTGCCAGGTGAAATTTCTTTTTCTCAAGACTCTGTAAGTAGAATTGATTATGTCTATAATTATTTATATGGTTATAGATTGCATAAACTGAAAAGAACAATATTATTCGAATCGTATCTGAAAAATTATATTAATAAAGAAAAATGGTTGGGTGTTACACTTTTACTTCCATACATAAATGATAGTATATCAAATGAATATAATTATTTAAATAGCATTGAAAAACTTAATCTCATTGATAGTATTTTAATTGTCAATAATGAGTTGGGAACTCGGGCTCATCTAAGAGTTGAAGAATATCTGGCTTTTGAAACTATTGATGAGCTAACATCGTCAATTCAATCGGTTGATGTGAAAAGTGAAGTTTCTCGAATTTATAATGAGATAATTGAGGAGGGAAGGAAACATGGATACAACAATAAAGATTTTCTTTATGAGAATATTAAATCTATCTTAGAGTACAATTCTGCGAATTTCGAAATAGAAAAATAATTCGCCCAACACTGCGCCACCGTCAACCGGGCTAAGGCCCGGCTGCGTTGGCGCCCCCGTTGGGCAAAATAGGCAAAAATGAAATTAGAGAAATATATCTTTTATAAATTTTTATTGCTTCTATTGACTTTTCATAGTAGTGTTAATTCACAATTGTTATATCGGCCCGGCGATACTTTGTACGTGATAGCCGGATCAGGTTTGAATATGAGAAATAGCCCTGATAGGAATAGTGATATTATTTCAGTTTTGAAAAATGGAGACCAAGTAATTGCTCAATCTTTTTTTAATATTGGAGTTGGATACGACTTGATAATCAAAGATCGTCAAAAACTAGAGTATGATAAATCGGTAGACATTGATATATACGGGAATTGGATACTAGTTTCAAGTAATCAAGATACAGGATACGTGTTTAGTGGTTATCTTTCAAGCTATAACTTAGAAAAGATAAAAGGCGAGTTAAAGGAAATATATAATTGTACATTTATCGATTATTTAAAAATCCTTCACAAGGACGAGAAATATATTTATAATGAAATTCCGATCACAGCTGAATTTAAAAAAGAGATTATTTCATTTGAAAATGGATTGACCTATATTAATTACCACTATCCTTCCGGAAATGAATCAATTTTAACTATACCGAATGTATCTTTATTCGAATTGTATTTTATGATAAGGGTATATGATTCTTTTGCTATAGATATCAAACAGGGCTCTTCAAAGAGTATAACTATTCACCAAGAACTTGGCGGATATCAATTTTTTACTATTGATTTTTTGTCAGTTATTAAATCAGGATGGAGTTGTAAATAAAGGTTGAAATATCTAATATTGTAACGACATTGTAAAATAAAATCTCAATATGATTACGCAAGAAAAGGCAATTAGTATTTTAGATGACTATCTACATCACATGTATAATGTAGATCCTTTACAAAAGTTGAATGTAAAAGCGCATCGCTTATATGTTTCTGAATTCAACGGGTATTGGCAACTACAAATGAGTTCAATTCAAAACTATGATAAAATAGTAGAAGGACCAAGTGAATGGGTAGGAGGAGGGACGTATTTTCTAGATAAAAATTCTGGAGAGATATATGAAATAGGGTCAAGTCCTTTTTATAATTGGCATCAAGAATTTGAAAATTTCAAAAAGGGAGTTAAATCCCAAATTAACTGGGAACCCAAAGTAAATAACTATATTAATTGCAGAGTAGAAGATAGATTGCGACTTTATAGAAAAATGGAATCGCTACAATGTAAATATGATAATAGAGATTCTCAGCTAGAAAAATACTTTAGAAGAAGTCAAGATAAAATCGATATCGGAGATAGATATTTTACATTTAGACGAATTGCATTTGAATCGAATGCTGGAGAAATACCAGTTTCATTCAATGCTGAGTTAACAGATAAAACGAAAAGGGTAGTAATCCAAAATTTTGACGGAGGATTAGATGGGTTTAGTGTTGCACTAAATGAAGCTAAGAAATTTTGTAGGGTCAATGGACTACAACTTACAGATAACTACTACGCAATTATTATTGATTCTAATCTTTCAAAACCTATAAATGATTGGGAATGTCAGCTTGAAATGACTTTATAAATAAAATTCTAATTTATATTTGATTCGCCCAACATAGCGCCACCGACAACCCGCCGATAGGGAAGCGTGGTCTTCGAGCGTCACATGCTCGAGAGGATATTTTCGTATCTTCGATCCGAGCCGATTGGTAAATCGGCGGGCTGCGTTGGCGCTTCCGTTCGCCGCAACTTTTCAAATTTTAAACTAAAATCACTGTACTTATAAGATTTCCATAGACCTAATTTGCATACAAATTTACCTATCCATTCTCTTATCATTAGAGTTGTTGCATCATAACTAGCTGATTATCAGTAATGTTTTTAATCTAAAAAAAGTTTTTCAATTGGTTTTACATTTAAAAACCCCTTTTTTAAAAAATTGGAGTGCTGATAATCAATTACTTGTCTCACAATAACTCTATTGAATGATTTATTTCTACATGAATTACCTAAAACGTTGTGAAAAATGCTACAACACCCAAGTTTCTGGCCAAAGCCAAATAATAATTAATCCAGAAATTATTGAAATACCGAATATCCAAGATATATAAAATTTCAACTTTGAGGTACCGAGAATAATTACTAATCCTCCTTTGAATAGTAAATTTGCTAATGAGGCAAGAAGAATAAGTTTCCATGTTATAGTTTCAGCTATTTCACCATTGTTTAATGAATTTGACAGTGATAATGTAATTGCATCAACATCAGTCAATCCACTAATTATTGAAACTACATATAACCCACTTTCCCCAAAGATATCTTTAGCATAAGCAACACCTAATGTTATTAAACCGTATAGGGCACCGAAAATTATAGCAGTTTTTAATTGAGCAGGATTATCTGGTTCAGGTAAATCTACAGTACTGTTTTTTGATGATTTACTTTTATAGTATAAATATCCTGATAATCCTATCATAATTATAAATTCGATTATGATAGGAGGAGCTATTGTGCCTAAATTTGAAGGTGTTATAAAAGAAACCTCAACTAATACTCTTATTAGAGCTATACTAGAAGCTACAACGATAATAAAAGCTGCTAGTAAACTTGAGTCGACACTACTTTGGGTCCTTTTACTAAATGTTACGGTAGTAGCAGTGCTACTTATAAGTCCTCCTAATATTCCGCTTCCAAAAGTTCCTATATTTTTTCCAAACCAACGATGCAAGAAATATCCTGCGAGGCTAAGTCCAACTATCAAGACCACCATGGTCCAAATATTATATGGATTTATAACGTTATAAGGGCCGTATGTCTCATTAGGAAGTATGGGGAAAATAATGAGCGAAATTGCTACAAACTGCATTATAGCATGGATTGATTTCTTAGGCATTTTATCGATGGCAGATTCCAAAATTGTTTTCGCATGCAACAGTATAGCAATTACTGCGCCAATAATTACTCCAATAGTGATATTTCCATGAACTAAATATGCCCCTAAAAAAAACATTGATATAGCAGTAACTTCAGTGGTTTGGCCCACACCAATAATAGAATTATTATTTTTATTAAGAAAATTTGCAGCTGCGAAAATTATAGCTATAGCTAGCCCCCCGCCTGCAATCGTCCAACTACTATCTAGATGAGCACTAATTAATCCAGTTATTGAACCTAAAAGTGTAATTATACCGAACGTTCGAATCCCTGCCATAGGTTGTTCATCGTATTCACGTTGAAGACCAACCAATAATCCTAAACCTAACGATATAGCAATACGAATTATAAAATTATATTCATCCATTTATCTCTAGTTGTGGTTTTGCAATTTCGATTATCGTCAAGGATATATTGATAACACCCCCTGTTAGTAGATATGTTTGAATGTCAAGAAAGTAATCTGTTAGGTTAGAATCATATCGACTATTATGTAGACCCTGTCAATAAAGTGGAGACTTATTATTGAAGAATATAATGCGGCGAACATAGCGCCACCGTCAACCCGCCGATGAAAAGTGGATCGCTTCGAGCGTCACATGCTCGTGAGGATAAGTTCGTATCTTCGATCCGAGCCGATGTGAAATCGACGGGCTACGTTGGCGCTTCCGTTCGCCGCAACAAGCAAAAAATTGGAAAATAAATAAAATTAAAATCTACTTGTAATTCAGTACATTGTTACTTTAGCTAAAAAAAAATACGAATTATTGCTAACGGATTCGTGTAAACGCAGTACGAAGCGAATGCGGAGTATTGGCGTTTTACACTTTGTTGTAAGCAGTTTTAATTCACTATTAATTTTTTAACAAATCGGTCATTACCATATTCGAACATTATGAAATTAACCCCTTTAGGCATTTCTTCAATAGTTAGTTGTGAATTATCAAATTCTTTGATTGTCATTCGCTCTCTTCCCAATACATCATATACGATTATACTCGATGGGCGTTCACTAAAATTAATGGTAATTTTTCCAATGGATGGGTTCGGAAAAATACTTATTCCCAAATCGTCAATTAGGTTGTCTGTAACTGACAAAGGGTTGGAAACAACAAATTGTCCCATCATTCCACCATCTTCGTGAGTCAGCATATGACAATGGTACATATAGGGCACAGAATCATTTGAAAATGTTTCAAACTTGGTTATGAACCGAACAGTTTCTTGTGGTCTAACCAGAACTACATCCTTTCTTCCTTGCTCATTAATTGCGGGAGCAACTCCATTTCTTGTTAAAATATAGAACTGTACATCGTGTATATGAAATGGGTGCGAAATTCCTGATTGGTTAGTCAGTTCCCAAATTTCAGTATTATCAAGTGGTATTGTGTAGTTAATGACATTTAAATCCATTGTTGCTCCATTTATCAAGAATTCACCATTAAGCTGATTTGGTCCCATAGTAACTGGTGAAAAAGTCAGTGTTCTTGTAATATTTGAATTAATTTCAGGAATAGGAGTAACAGTTACCAAACCAGATGGGATTGATGATATGGGATTAACTGTCTGTACTCCTACGTTAAATTGAAGAACATCAAAGTCAGCACCATTCAATGGGTTCGGATTATAACCAGTCATTGTCATTCCAGCTCCCATACCTGGATTTGTCGCACCGTATATTCCATTTGGCAATTCAGAAGAATAACTTTTTAAAAATGCCGTTTGTCCGTTCATACCAGAAAAATCTATAAGTAATTCGGCCCTTTCTCCTGGTGCTAACAATAGTCTTGTTAATTGAACAGGTGCTGACAACAATCCACCATCAGAAGCTATTTGATGAAAAGTTTGATTATTACTCAATCCAAGATTAAAAGCTCTTTGTGATGAACCATTTAAAATTCTACACCGTACTACCTGAGACGGCACATCTAAGAAAGGGTCTATTGTTGCGTTGACCATTACAATATCATCTGAATTTGAGTGAACTACGATTTGGTTACTACTATCAAAATCTTTTGTTTGAATTACTAATGGGAAATCATCAACACCATAAGTTCTTGGTAGAGCTAGAGCCGCTTCTGCGTTATCTTTTACTATTATCATTCCAGCAATCCCTTTTGAAACGTGTTTATCTGTAAAGTGATGCAAATGTGGATGATACCAATAAGTTGCAGCTTTATCTAAAATTGTGAAACTTGGCGACCAAGTTGTATTCTGTGGTATTGTAGTATGAGGACCCCCATCATTTTCTGCTGATACATGCATACCGTGCCAATGAATAGTAGTTGTATCTGCCAATTGGTTCGTAACATTAAAATTTACAAAATCACCTTGATTAAGTATCAATGTTGGTCCCAGAATATTGCCGTTTGCACCCATTGTGTTAGTTGACGAGCCACTTAAAAATTGTTTTGTCCCATTTTGTAGGGTTAAATTGATGTTTGTTCCAGATAGAGTGTCCGGAATAATCAAAGCGTTTTGGGCATTTCCTAAATGAAAAAATAGAATCCCAATTAAAGTAATAGTTATTTTTTTTATCATTTTATTTTTTATTTAATTGCTTACAACGGTCTCGGCTATGAAAAGTTGGGGATTTTTAACCCTAACTGTTCAGTTTAGCACCGACCTTTGTTTTATGTTTGTTGTTTCGTTTTATCACTTTCGCCCCAATTGTTTATAGCCAATGTTAGCGGTAGTTTTTCATTTCCATTTTTGCTATTAAACATAGATATACTGTCGATATAGTCCATTTAGTTGCTGGCGGATATTTCCAATTCTCTTTTCATCTTTTTTATCAGATGCTTCTAATAATTCCTGTTCCTTTTCGGTGATTCGTTCGCAAAGTTCTTCAAGATTTTCACAGAAGTTCTCTGAATGCGTAAAGGTTTCATCTTCGCTTTCTACATTCATTTTTCGAGCAGATGAAACGGGTGCAATTTTATGTACTTCGTTGTATGCTATTTGGCGTTTTCTTCGGCTTTCGGTTTCGCTGATGGCTTGTTCCATTGCTGGAGTTATCTTATCGGCATACAAAATGGCTTTTCCGTTCACATTTCTGGCAACGCGACCAATCATTTGAATGAGTGCATTGGCTGAACGTAAAAACCCTGCTTTGTCGGCTTCTAAAATGGCAATCAATGAAGCTTCCGGAATATCCAATCCTTCACGCAACAAGCTAATGCCAATGAGAATGTCAAAATCGCCTGCTCGTAAACCGTTGATGATTTCGGTGCGTTCTGTAGTCTTAAAATCGGAATGTAAATACCGAACTCTAAAACCTTTGTTGGTAATAAATTCGTGAAGATTTTCGGCTGAAACTTTGGTAAGCGTTGTAATTAAAACACGATTACCTGCATCTACACAGGTTTTTATTTCGCCCAACAAATTTTCAATGGCATTTTCTTTCGGGCGAACCTCTACAATTGGGTCAAGCAATCCTGTTGGTCGTACCACTTGTTCAACGATTTGTTTTGAAACTTTTAATTCATATTTTCCTGGCGTAGCCGAAACAAAAATGGTTTGCGGTTTTAGTTTTTCAAATTCTTCAAAACTCAACGGATGATTATGCTTGGCGGAAGGTAACCGAAAACCATAATCAATCAGCGTGTCTTTTCGAGCTTGATCGCCTTTGAACATGGCCGAAATCTGCGGAATCATGACGTGCGATTCATCAATAAACAATAATCCGTCTTTTGGTAAATAATCCATCAAGGTGATCGGTGGTAATTTAGGGTCACGTCCACTAAAGTAACTGGCGTAATTTTCCATTCCCGAACAATAACCTGCCGTGCGAAGCATTTCCACATCATTGGTAATTCGTTCGTGTAACTGGTCGGCTTCTTTCAGTCGGTTTTCACGATTGAGTTCTTCCAAACGCTCATCCAAATCTTCCATAATTTTAGCGGCAACTTCGCTTGCTTGAATTTTAGATGGAGCAAAAAGTGTTTTCGGAGAAACAAAATATTCTGAAATATCTTCCAAATAATTTCCCGAAGCGGGATCTATAAATTTTAGTGTGTAAATTTTATTATTTTTCAAATTCAATTGAACCGCTTTAAATTCAGAGTCCGCAGGAAAAATGGTTACCAAATTTTCTTCTATTCGATAAGTTCCTCGCTTTAAACTTCGCTCGGTTCGGCTGTATTGCAATTGTGCCAAACCTTTTTCTAACTCTTCTAAATGGATTGGTTTTCCAACTTCAAGATGCACTTGCAAAGCCCGATAATCATTAGGGTCGCCCAATCCGTAAATGGAAGAAACCGAAGCTACAACAATCGTATCTCTCCGCTCGATTAATGATTTGGTGGTTGAAAGTCGCAATCGTTCCAATTGTTCATTGATGGAAGAATCTTTTTCTATAAAACGGTCGTTACTGGGCAGATACATTTCAGGCTGAAAATAATCGTAATAAGACACAAAAAACTCCACGGCATTTTCGGGAAAGAGCACTTTCATTTCCTCATAAAGCTGTGCCGTTAGGGTTTTATTGGGTGCCAAAATCAACGTTGGTCGTTTCATTCTATGGATGATATTCGCCATCGTGAAAGTCTTGCCAGAGCCTGTAATTCCTTTCAATGTTTGGTGGTGTAAACCATTTTCAATGCCTGAAATCAATTCGGCAATTGCCATAGGTTGGTCACCTGCTGGAATGTTTTTGGAATGTAAGATGAAAGTGTCTGCTGACATATTTTTTAGTTTAAGTAAAACTTGTTGGGTTCCATTGGATTTGGAATATCTTTTTCGTTCAATAATTGACGAATGTTAATTTCAATAGTTCTCGACAAGGCTGTCATTGGCGTATCGGTCGGATGATTGTCAAACGGGTCTTGCAGTTGATGTGCTAATTTTTGTAAAAAGAAAAACACCATAGAAATAGATGTTAAAATGATGATTTGTAGCAATAGATTTAACTCCAACACCGAGGAAAGACTTAAGAAAATGACAAATAGATAAATGGCTATATTCAAAGTTTGCCCATACGTTGGCGGGAAAACGGTGTTTTTAATCCGTTCGCATTTTCCCATTGAAGCGACTAATCTTGTCAAGGTTTCTTCAAGTTGGGTACGAGCAAATTCATCAAACCTACCGTTTTTGTAAAGTGTTCTCACGGCTTTGGTTTGCAATTGGTTTAACGCCAACGGAATATTGGATTGTGTTTTGACTTTTTCTAAATCTTCATTGCTTAATAGGTGTTCCAAACTCTTAAAAATGTCTTGTTTTCTTAATGATTTATCCAACGCATAACACCAAGCAATTTGATAATGAGAAATTTTATGAAGCAATGCATCATCTTCATTTAAATACAATTGCAATTGCAACACCAATGATCGACTGTCGTTTACAATGGCTCCCCAAATGGTTCGTGCTTCCCACCACCGATTATAGGATTGATTAATTTTATAAGACAATAATATGGATATGGCAATCCCCAATGTTGTGGCAATCCCGATAGGGATATCTGGGGTAAAGTCAGGAAAATATTTTGGTGCTATGCCAAAAGCTAATCCTAATAATGTTACAGTTAATAACGGAACTTTAATTTCATTGAAAAAGAATTTAATGGGAATTTTTCGGTTTATTATCATTTTGATTTATCGTGATTTTGGTTTTTAAATTACCGCTAACGCCCAAATATATACATTGGGTTTATTTTCCCGTTACAACTTGGGCATATCCAATTTATACTTGAGTCAGTTTCTTATTGTAAATCAACTACTTATTCGTATTTTGGGCACTTCTAAAAATAACGTAAAGCCCATTGTATAATGGATATTAAGGAAAAGACTCAGGAATTTGCTCAAAAGCTACGTATCCAACGATATGCCTCTAGCACTGTCAATGCCTACACAAATTGTATCGGGAAGTTCCTCAAGGCATTCCACCGCTATGACTTATTCACAGTGGAAGAAAAAAATATCGAGAACTACATAGCGCATCTCATTAAGACCGAGCGGATCAGCGATTCTTATCAAAAACAAATACTAGGCTCAATCGGCAAATTTTATCAACTCTTGTATAACAAAAAATTAGACCTTAATTATCTTTATCCTAAGCGCAAAAAATCGCCTCTTCCCAAATACATTACTCAGGAAGAGGTCAAAAAAATGCTCGATACGATAACAAACTTAAAACACCTTTGTATCGTGAAACTTTTGTACGGGGCTGGATTACGGCTCTCGGAGGTGCTAGCTTTGAAATTAGAAGATATAGACTCTCGTAACCTTCTAATCAATATACGAAATTCTAAGGGGCGTAAAGATCGTTCAGTTATGCTTTCTGATAGACTACTTGCAGATTTAAGGAATTACTTCAAAAAATATGAACCAAAGGAGTACCTTTTTGAGGGGCAGAAAAACGCAAAATACTCAACTACTAGTGTACAGAACATAGTGAAAAGTGCAGCTAAGCGTGCTGGGATAAAGAAAACAGTAACTCCCCACATTTTGCGTCACAGCTTTGCAACCCATTTGGTAGAAAACGGTACTGATATTCGTTACGTACAAGAACTTTTAGGACACAACTCTATTAAAACTACCGAACTTTACACACATATCACCGATGTAGGAAAGTCCAAAATAAAAAGCCCATTAGATCAACTTTAACTTACTCAAGTAAAAAATCTTCAAAATCATCTATGAAATCGTGTTGAGGCTATACTCTTAAGAGCAGAAGTTCACCAAACCATATTTTTAACATTAAGAATTTGAAAAGAGCAGTAGGATTAGTTGCCTGCTTTTGTGGGTAACTTGTATATATACGAAAGTTGATATAAAGTGCAATTCGTATATTAACCTCAAATTAGAAGTAAATACGAACCCTTCTTAAGTTTAAAAGAAAAATGCGGCGAACAATGCGCCACCGTCAACCGGCCCAAACTTCTATTAAAATATGTTATAGGTTTAATTTTGATTTTCTAATGTAAATTGTTGTAAATTTGGAAATGGGCCGGCTGCGTTGGCGCTTCCGTTCGCCGCAACATGCAAACAATCAAAGGATAAATAAAACTATAATCTACTTGAAATTTAGTATATTGTTACTTTAGCTTAAAAAATATGAACTAATGCTAACGTTTAGTATAAGAATAGTTGCGGATTTCAAGGCTCAAACTTTCAATTTAGGACTAAACTTTGTTCAAAGGTACAAACTTTGAATCTAGCACTAAAACCGCAATTATTTTTATACATTGTTAGGCATCTGGGTTTTATTAATTCATATTTTGTCTGTATTCAATTGGACTCATTGAGGTATTTTTCTTAAATACTTTACTAAAATATTGAGGATATTCAAATCCTAATTTATAGGCAATTTCACTTGCACTATGTTTTGAGTTTAAAAGTATATTTTTTGCTTTTTCTATTATGTAATGATGAATATGCTCTTGCGTACTTTTACCTGTTTCTTTTCGTAATAAATCACTTAAATATCTCGGTGACATATTCATTTTATTAGCACAAAATTTAACAGTCGGAATACCTATTTCCAACTGTTTTTCTGCTTTGTAATAATTTTTTAATAATTGTTCAAAATCACTTGTTACATCTTTATTTAAGTTTGTTCTCGTATAAAATTGACGGTCGTAAAAACGAGTACAATAGTTTAATAATAATTCAAGATTTGAAATAATGAGCGTTTGACTGTGCGTGTCTATGTTGTTATTGTATTCTTTTGCTATTTTTTGTATAATATCTGTAATTGTATTTCTTTCTTCATCAGATAAATGCAAGGCTTCATTAGAAGCATAAGAAAAGAAGGCATAACTATCTATTTTCTTTCCAAGTTCTGATTTTCTTATTAAATCTGGATGAAAAACTAAAGTCCAACAATCATCATCTTCTGTTTGGTAGGATTTATTAAATTCTAAAACTTGATTTGGGGATGTGAGTATCATAGAGCATTCTTGAAAGTCGTAAGAATTTCTACCGTATTTTGAAATTGTATAAGGACAATTTCCTTTAATACTGATTTGATATAAACCTAAAGAATATTTAAAGTTTTCATTTGATGCTTGAGTTTGTTCTTTACCAAATTTAAATACAGAAATTAATGGATGCTTTGATTTACCCAAACTTAAAAACTTATGAGTTTCGTGAATACTTTCAATATGTATACTATCCTTTTTCATTTAAGAGATAAAATGTGATTTTGAAACAGCCGAATTTAAAAGAAATACAGAGGTAGCAAGATAAAAAATCAATTCAGTAATATATGCTTTTAAACTCCATTGTTCCGACATAAAATCAAAAGTTTCTATGGTGCATAATACTGCTAAATTAGAAAACAATACTAACATTAAGAATGGGGTTACATTCCAATGGGTTAAATATCCGATTAAAAATGTACCTCCTGCTAAACTTATTAGCAGCCAATGTACAAACTGTACACCATTAGGATAAGCCTTGTTTTGTAACTCAATAAAAGGCTTAATTCCTGTGAAATATTCAAAAAATCCAGCCAAACCCCAAACAAGCATAACTACAGACCAAATTACTAAAAGAATTAAATATGTTTTTGACGCAATCATCATTGTTGTGATTTTTAGTTAAATCGTTGTTCTACTTCTTTCTTTAATGCTTGATTAAATCCTTGATAACCTTTTACATATATTTTTGATAAATAGCCTCCTAAAAGAAAAGTTGCCCCTTTAGTTAACTCATCTTTTTGAATGAATTTACAAGTGTTTTTATTGATTGCTTCTATAATAAAATGATGATTATCACAAATTCCCATTGGTCCTTTTTCTGCCCAATAAAATGATTTTCCTTCTTCTACTTGAATTGTGTGGTCTATGGAATTGTATTTTTCTTTAGATGGGTTTAACTGAAACTTAGCCGTAATTTTATTTCCGTCTTTTAATTCGCCTTGAATGTCTGTTAAAAATACTGCCCATTTTTTATAAGATATAGTATCTTTTATAACATACCAAACTTGTTCTGCTGATGCATCAATTATTATATCTGTATAAATTTTTCGGTAAGATGCTTTAATCTTTTCAACTTTAATTGTTTCTTTCATTTTTTGCTTTTTGTATTATTAATAATGAAAGACAAAATTAGATGATGTTTAAATGGATATTGTATTCGATTTGCAGATTGTTGTATCCTTTTTGACGTAGTTTTTGCCTTGTGCCTAACGTTTGGCAAATTGGCGATGGAGCCGACTTTTAGCACAAATGTTGAATAGAATTACTAATCTTCAACATTGCACAAAAGTTCAATAGAAGTACTTCACCGGCTCTATTGCCAATTTGTTTGTT
>PDLQ01000046.1 GCA_002591745.1 Lewinellaceae bacterium SD302 | reverse complement strand
CCGACTGAAACTCTGGTGGTATACGAAGCATGATCAAGATGTCAGATACCTTAATCTACTTCACATCAGAGTTTCTTTAAAATACTGGCCGGTTAGCAAACCGCTAAAGTCCAGCTTAGTTGTAATTAGTTGATTAGAAGAACCGCGAATATTGAGTTGATATAAAAATAGCGGCCGTCGCCGCGTCGGAAGAATTGAAATCTATCGTCCGTTCCCTCCGCGCCGTCTGCGTGATTTCCTCGCATTATGAGCTGCTTTTCGGCATGAACTTCAAAGCATTTACCTTGCAGGACTAATCTCAATGCGCCGATTATGCTCACCGTTCATCCTTTCACCCTCCCACTGCGCGATCCCTTCCGTATCAGCCACGCCAGCCGTACAGAACAGCCAACGCTGATTGTAAAAATCACTGATCCGAAAACGGGATTGAGCGGTCTGGGCGAAGCACCAATGACTAGCTACTACGGATTGGACTCGGAGGTTTGCCACCGCGCTTTACTGGCCCTCAAACCGCTGATTAATGACTTTATCGCTCAGCTTAGTTCCCAAGATCAGCCGTTGCCAAGCGACGGAGTAGGGACAATGGACGGCTTAAAGAGTCCTGCTGCGTTAGCTCACAATGAGCCCTGCTACTTTGCTAGCCAAAACAAAAAAATCACTGAGCTTCCTTTGTCCTTAAAGTTGCTAACCCAAAAAATAGAAAGTCTGCATCAACTGCTGGATATAAACGCTCCCGCACTGCATCCTTTTCTACGTTGTGCTCTGGACGTAGCCCTGCATGACCTGGAAGCCAAAAAGCTTGGCCGCCGATTGAACCGCTGTTGGAATCAGCCAGAACCGGATAGACGCGTCCCCACCTGCTATACCATTGGCCTGGGGAGTGTTGAGGAAATGAAAGCGAAGATCAAGAATTTTCCCTGGCCGGTTTATAAGATCAAACTGGGGACGGAGGACGATTTGGCGACCATTCGCGCACTGCGTGAAGTAACCGATTCCCCTTTTCGGGTAGATGCAAATACCGGCTGGACCGCCGCCCAGACCCTGGCCTACGCCCCTGAATTGACTGAGTTGGGGGTGGAATTTATCGAGCAACCGTTGAAGGTTGATGATCTGGCCGGGCAACGACTACTCTTCAAAGAAAGCCCGCTTCCCATCCTGGCCGACGAAAGCTGTCAGACACTGGAAGACGTGGACAAATGCGCCGGTATGTTTCACGGGATCAACGTCAAAGTCGTCAAGTGTGGCGGTTTGCTGAAGGCCCGCAAGATGATTGCCCGCGCCCGTGAATTCAAGTTGAGCATAATGGCCGGTTGCATGACCGAAAGTAGCGTGGGCATTTCCGCCATTGCTCAACTAGTGCCGGAACTCGACTACGTGGATATCGATGGAGCCCTGCTGCTGGCCGAAGATCCGGCCGAAGGGGTGACCTTTGACCAGGAGGGTATCGTGCAATACCCAGACCGGCCGGGGACGGGGGCAGTTTTACGTGGTTAATGTATCTTGCGTATTCAACTTCCGTCCTGTCTATTGCGTCGCCTGATTCCCAGCTTATTCAGCCTTTCCCAGAACCTGCTCGATCTTCGCGTAGCCCGGACGCTGCTGTTGAGTATGACGATCTTCGGCACCTTGGGGTTCGTGGTTTTGGAAGGCTACGGCATTCTGGATGCGTTGTACATGACCATCATCACGATGTCGACGGTAGGCTTTGGGGAAGTAAGGCCCCTGAGCGACGCCGGTCGGGTTTTCGTTTCTCTGCTGATCATCCTGAACACAGCTGTATTTGCCTACGCGCTGGCTGCCTTCTCCTATTACGTCATAGACGGTAATATTTTTCAAAGCATTCACCGCAAACGCATGCAAACAACCATTAGTAACACCAGAGGTCACGTGATCGTCTGTGGCGCGGGCAGATATGGCCACGAAGTGATCGAACATCTACTGGGCCACCGTAAGAAGATCGTGGTGATCGAACAGAAGGAACACAAGATCCAGGAACTGCTCAAGGAATTTCCCGACCTCCTTTACATTCATGGCGATGCTACCCAGGATGAAGTCCTGGAAGCCGCCGGTATTGAACGGGCAGCTAACCTGATCACGGCCGTAGCCGACGATAGCGATAACCTCTTCATCGTATTAAGCGCCAAACAACTTAACGCCAAACTACAGGTCATCAGCCGGGCCACCGATCTTCGCGCCCGGGCCAAAATCATTAAAGCCGGTGCCGACCACGTAATTATGCCCGAGCAGATCGGTGGTTTTTACATGGCTACGCTCATTTCCAAGCCAGGGGCGGTAGAGTTTTTTAGTTTTATTACCTCCGAACTGACCGGCGACGTTGGCTTCGAGGAAATTCGCTACGATCAACTCAAATCCGAATTTCAGGATATGCCCATCCGCGATCTCGACCTCCGCCACGCCACGGGTGTAAACATCATTGCTTACCGCAACCCCGACGGGACCTATAAGGTTAATCCCACTCCGGACACGGTCATCGGCCCCGGCGGAAGCTTCATTACCTTAGGTACGGACGGGCAAATACAGGCGCTGCACGCATATCTGGAAAGGTAGATGCTCGGCTCCCGAGTTGGTGGATGGCCTAAAATCAAAAAACTAAGTTCCAAACTCCCCACATACGAGGAACGAGTTTCCACAAGCAGCGTCAGCGACGTTTATAAGGTCGCAGGCCGACCAAATTCCGCTTCCGGCAACACCCGATTCAGGGTTTTACTGACCAGTTTGATCTTGCTGCTACGCAACGGTACACTAATGATTTCACCGTTGTCCAGCACGAAGTAGATCAGTGTCATACTGGAAAACTTGAGACCGAAGGGAAGTCTTTCCGTCACTTCAGCGTAGACTCGACGTACGCGCCCGGGTTCTTCTTCCAGCAAGTGATACAATTCGCTCACGGGTTTACGTTGGCTCAATCGGAGTAACCAAAGCAGACTTAGAGTAGCGGCTACGCTTCCCGCTAAACCATACCATAAACTCATTTTTACGGCCGTGATCGCCAGGAGCCCAATACCGATCAGCAGCAGGGCAACCGCTACTACCTGTTGCTGTTGCCATTCGCGTTGTAACCCCTTCCAAAGTGGTTGAAGACCAGGGTGGCGCAATATGTTTGGATCGCGAGGGCGAGGCATAGAAGATTTGGTTTACAACTCCGAGAAATTTGCGACGATCACCGAAGGTAACTCCGAGGACGAAGGACAATCAGGCCAGCTAAAATAGCAATGCTGGGGGAGATGAAAATGTTCAAGATCAGGAGTTGATCATCCAGTCACCTTGGCCGCATCCTTAGCTGGCCATCTTAAAGAACCAAACCACCAATCCGGTAGTGACGAGCCAACACAGTAAGTTCAGGCCCACGCCGATGCGGAAAAAATCACCGAATTTATACTGCCCGGCACTGTACACCATCGTATTGGTCTGGTAGCCCACGGGCGTCATGAAACTGGCCGAAGCGGCAATGGCTACGGTAACCAACAGTGGTAGTGGGTCGATGCCGAGTTGCTGAGCGGTTGCAATGGCCACCGGGGCGATGAGGGCGGCCGTGGCGTTGTTACTCATCAGTTCGGTAAGGATGTTTGTAACCAGGTAGAGTCCAGCCACCAGGGCAATTGGGCCCCAGCTGCCGAAGGAATGACCGATCAGGCTGGCCAGTTGTCCGTCTAATCCCGAATTGCTCATGGCGCGGCCCAGGCTGAGCGCACCGGCTAAAAGAAAGACGATGCGCCAGTCGATGGCTTCGTAAACTTCTTTCATGCTCAGGGTGCGGCCCAAGACCAGGGCGCATACGCCGGCCAGGGTAGCAATGGAAATAGGTAACACTTGGGCAGTGGCCAGAGCGATGACACTCAGGACGGTGAGCAGAACGAAGTAAAAGCGACTACGTTTGAAATCGGTGATCGGATCGGAAGAAAGTAGGATGAAGGGGCTGTCCTGGGCCCGCTCCGTGTCTTTAAGCTCACTGAGGTAGTGCGTCTTGACTTCGGCCAGGATCACATCGCCGGCCATGAGCGGAAGACGGTATAGCTTTTCGTGGAGCGTAGCCTCTCGCTGGCGAATGGCTAATGGTACGGCCCGGTAGCTACGGCGAAAGTCCACTTCCCTCAGGGTCTTGCCTACAAAATCCGAATTTGGCGTAACCACCATTTCCACCAGGCTACTATTATCGCGCTCGAGTCCGGTACCCATTAACTTAACGCCGCCGCCATTGGGGAGCCGCGCCCAATCTTTTAATGCCAGTATTTTTTCGCGATTACAACGCACCTTGATGGTGTCTCCGGCAGCAAAACGGAAGTCGCCCGGGGGGAGGGTGAAAGTGTCATTGTCGCGGCGGACCTCGATGATATCCATATCCATTTCCCGTAGAGGATGGGCGTCCATGATACGAGCACCGGTGAGGACGGATTCGGCAGTCAATTGCAACTCGGCGAGATAATCGTGGAGGGCGAATTTGTCGGCCAGGTCGTCGGTGGTTTCCCGGTCAGGTAACAGCCGGTGCCCGAGGTAAACCAGGTAAATAATGCCAATAACCAGCAGGGGCAAACCGATAGGAGCCAGCGTAAATACATTGAAACCCCGCAAACCCGCGTCTTGGGCGATACCGCTTACCAAAATATTCGTCGAAGTCCCGATCAGCGTACACATCCCGCCCAAAATACTGGCAAATGAAAGTGGGATTAATAGTTTGGTTACCTTAATCTTGGCCGTTGCCGCAATCTGGGCAACAATGGGAATGAAGACGGCCACTACTGGCGTATTATTGATAAATGCAGAGACGAGCGCTACTAATAGCATTAGCTGAAAAGTAGCCCAACGCGGTCGTTCCCGAAAACCTCCGCTCATCCGTTTGGCCAATACTTGCAAGGCTCCGGTCTTGAGCAAAGCAGCCGATAGGACAAACATAAAGGCGACTGTCAAAGTAGCAGGGTTGCTGAAGCCGGCCAGCCCTTCGGTGGGGGAGATTACACCGGTGACGACCAAGGCAGTGAGCAGCAGCATGGCGATCAAATCCACCGTCAGCCACTCGGTAACGAATAGTACAATGGCCACCAGGGCGACTAGCAGGGTGATGAGGGCTGGGGAGATCACGGGGTGTAAGATAATGACGGAATGATTTAATGAATCAATGATCTAGTAAATCAATGATCCAATGTACCCGAACCATTAGACCATTTTATCATTGTATCATTAAATCATTGCTATATGACCATATTCTGGCACCGCCGCGACCTCCGCACCCACGACAATGCCGGCCTGTACCGCGCCCTCAGGAACGAAACGGACGTATTGCCCATCTTTATCTTCGATAAAAACATCCTGGACAGGCTGGAAAATAAAGCCGATGCCCGGGTAGAGTTTTTGCAAAACGAAGTTAGCCGATTAGCCAATGAATACCGGGAAGCTGGTGGTGCTATGCGGGTGTTTTACGGTAAGCCACTGCAAATTTGGAAAAAGCTGCTGGAGGAATATCCGGAGATCGAGGCCGTTTATACCAATGAAGATTACGAGCAGTACGCCAAGGATCGTGACTTCAAAGTAGCAAAGCTGGTAGAGGGCCGCGGTGGCCGCTTCCGGGCTTATAAAGACCACGTCATCTTCGCCGGTGATGAAATACAGAAAAAAGCTGGTGGCCCCTATACTGTGTTCACGCCCTATATGCGGACCTGGCGGGCAAAGTTGGACGAACGGATCAGCACTATGGTTAACGATGAAGGAAAAGAGCTTAAAGTATCCTTTTATCTCAAGCCCTATCCGAACAGAAAATACTTCAATGCCCTGGCCCCCACGAGCAAGTTTGGAAAAAAAGAACTTGTCGTGCCTTCTCTGCAAGACATGGGTTTTGAGCCCGGCAACATTGATATTCCACCTACCGAAGTAAGTCGGGAACTGATTAAAAATTATGACGAAACCCGTGATATTCCCGGTATCGAAGGAACCAGCCGCCTGGGTATTCATTACCGTCACGGAACGGTGAGTATACGTGAAAAATGCCTGCGGGCAATGAAACTCAATGACACTTACGTCAACGAACTGATTTGGCGGGACTTTTACAGCCAGATTCTCCAGCATTTTCCACACGTGGAAAACGGACCTTTTCGCGAAAAGTACGACGCCATTCCATGGATCAACGACGAAGATCATTTTCAGGCCTGGTGTGCAGGAAAAACGGGTGTGCCCATCGTCGATGCCGGCATGCGCGAACTCAATGAGACCGGTTACATGCACAACCGTGTGCGCATGATCGTAGCCAGCTACCTGACCAAGCACTTGCTGACGACCTGGCAATGGGGCGAGGCCTACTTCGCCGAAAAGCTCCTCGATTTCGAACTGGCCTCAAATAACGGTGGCTGGCAGTGGGCTGCCGGCTGTGGGACGGATGCCCAACCCTATTTTCGCGTCTTCAATCCGGAAAGCCAGCAAAAGAAATTTGACCCCGAATTTAAATACATCAAGGAATGGGTGCCCGAATACGGTACG
The DNA here is from genome assembly GCA_002591745.1 of Lewinellaceae bacterium SD302. Classification (GTDB taxonomy): domain Bacteria; phylum Bacteroidota; class Bacteroidia; order Chitinophagales; family Saprospiraceae; genus Neolewinella. The sequence goes on along the minus strand of PDLQ01000046.1, from coordinate 20,859 downwards.
GCTGATTACCCGGAGCCACTGGTGGAACATAAATTCGGGCGGGAGCGGGCCATTGCAACTTATAAAGAGGCCTTGAACGGGAATTGAAAACAGCTAATATTCTTTACCCCGCTGGTGAGCTGCGCAGGCAATGAGCTGTACTCATCTCTTGTGACCGAGGGGAATATAACTTACCTCTCAGGCCACTAACTGTAACAAAAAGGCAAATTCGAGCATAAAAAAGCGAACTCAAACGCTCTTCAACTATGCCCGCGATTTTTGATCTTTCCACCGGCAATCAGGTTGGTGCCGCTTCCGATGATGGTGTGCTCTCTGCTAATGCCGGCTACCAGTTGGATCTTTCACTCAGCGCATGCCATGGTTTCACCTTCAAGTTGGGTGGTGAGGCAGCCGCCAAAGCGGGCATTACCGCTGAGATCGCCGAATACATCGATCTGCTGATCCAGGCAGAGGCCGGGGTGAAGGTACAAGCCGAAGCCACGGCGGTGTTGTCGCCCGAACTGGATAAGGATTTCGGGCTTACGCTAGCCGCCCGGGCCGTATTGCAAGCCTACGTAAAGTTTGCGGTGCAAATGGGGCTCAAGGCAGGTAAATTGACCGCTCAGGCTACGGATGCCTACGTCAACGGAGATTTACCATCCTTGCCCTATCGCTTGTTCACGGCACTACTGGAAGACGTAAGTCTGGGCGCGGCCGTAGAAGGCAAAGCTGAAGTCGCTTTAGCGGCCCAGGGAGTGGTCAGCTGCCGCGGCAATTTGCTGGGTAAAGACCCTGGCTTCGATGTGTCCGTTAGCGGAGAGGCTGCTTTTATCTTCGGGATGGGAGTGGATTTTGCGGTGAAGGGCCGCTTTCCGGATCAGAAAAAATACTTTTTGCGGGCCACGGAAATACTGATCGACGAGTGTATCGAAGCCGTCCGGGAGAAAGGCGATAATGCTTTTCACCAAGACCTTTTAGAAATTGGTTTGCGGGCCGCCTTCATGATCATGCTGCTGCCCCTGCCGGAGTTGAACCAGACCGAACGCAATAAACTTACCGGAGATCTGGGTGACAGCCTTCAATCTTTTCTGTTTAGGGAACTACTAAAGACAAGCCTGGAAGAATTGAACCGCCAGTTTCCAACGAATCCGCCTCCGGGGCTTAGTGGAGACAACGCAGCCAAATTTCGGGAAGCCAAAGAATTGATCGAAAGCGCCGTGGAGGCGGACAACGACGCGGGCTTTTTTACTGCCATTGCCGAAGGAGTGGACGTATTGGAAACCTTCGGAAACACCGACCACGATAAGTTGCGCGAGATAATCGCCAGTTTCTGGATGCTCGAATTTCTGCGCCACGACGCGGACCAGGATAATCCGTCTCCGCTCCGCTCCATTCCCGGCTGGTTACAGAGTTACTATCAGGTCAAGACCGGTGAAAGAGCCGGGACGGTACTAACGGCTGTCAAAGCTGCCTTTTTCCTGGAACGGACGGATCTGATCCAGCAATTGATTACCGGTAACCAGTTGCTGACCAGTCTGAATGATTATGCCAAAGGGCGCTCAACTACCTTAAGTGCCGTTTTACTGGAAATCGTCCAGGCGAATCGGACACGGCGACAAGAATTGATTGACCAGCACCTGTTTGGGCTGATCGCCGCTCTTTTTGATCTTCATTTGCTACCAATTGCCCGAACGGAATTGAAAACCGCCATGAGTCGCCATCCGGTTCTGGTCGAATATTTCACGGAAGTCATTGAGCCGGCCCTGGTAGAGTTCCCGCATTATCTACCGCTCGTCCAGGCGCACCTGGCCAAGGCCAACAAAAAAAGCCTTGCTACTTTGAAGTACCTGGGGCAAAGATTTTACATGCGTTTACTTGGCCGGTCCACCGGATTGCTGGTCCGCTACCTACTCAATTCGGTGGTAGAACATAACGATAAGGCACTGCGGGATTTCCGGAGCCGTGTCGGTCAGCCGGACGTAAAGCGCGTAGTCTATAACTACGTCGATAAAATTGACCGCCAACTGGAAAGTATGTTCGGTCCGCTGGGTAACTGGCTGACGGATGACGCCAAGCACGACGTAGCCCGCGTAACGCAAAAAATGCTGGTCGACACCTCGGTGGCCGCCCGCAAAGCAGTGGGGAGACCAACCTGGACCAAAAGCCGAATCCTGAGCCTGACCGACCACCTGGGCGATTTACTGGCGGAGCCCGATGGAAAGAGCATCGTGGTAATTAATAAGACGATTGGGGAGATCGAGCAGCAGATAAAAGCCGTTCGCGACTGTAGTTTTTTACCCCACACGGGCCACGTACGCGGCGTTGCCAAAGAAACCCTCAGCCTGGCCCTGGCCCAGTTCAAGGTGATGCTGATCGATATGCCGGCCATCATTTTGCGCTACGGGCTGGAGCTGGCCAGAATACTGTTGCTGGAGCCATTGATCCGGCTGCTCCGCGCGGCTTACGATGCGTTGAAAAATCTGGCCAAAGCAGCTCGTGACCGCGTCGTCAGTTTACTGGAGGATATCCAGGAACTTGTGGATGAAATCGACGATCTACTGAGTGATGCCGCTCGCTACGCCGCTCGGGTGGCCGACGATTTTGCTGGCTACATCGATGATCTTTGCGATCAATTGTTGGACTGGATCGAAACAGGCTTCCTGCGGGCCGTTGCCGACGGTTTTCTTGATGCCGTCACTTTTGGGCATTACGATACGGCGGAGGAAAAGGCGGAAGCGCTGATTGCCCAAAAACGGAGTGCCATGAAGAATGCGGCGCGTAGCTACCTGACTACCTCGTTGCACTCACCCGATGCATTGGTGGCCAGCAGTACCTGGTTTTTAGACGTGGATATGAGCGATCATTTGGCCGGGCATCTTAGCGATTTGCGGAGTGCCGTTAATTTCAAGGACGGTAAGACTGTAGACCTCGCTTACGGTAATAAAGTATCCACGCCCTTGCTGACCAACTCCGACGCAGAAATCCTGACCGACCTCAATACTGAGGTCGTATTGAATGAAAGCGAGTTATTTGGACTGGAAGACCTTTTGGTCAGAAGGCGCGAACAGTCCGCTCAGTTAGACTGGGAAATAGCGGCCTTTCAACCGAATACTATCCCGCCCGGAGTCGAGATCATCTCACCCCATAAAGTGGAATTGGAGCCGGCCGTGGGCGAAGCAAAATTCCAGAGAGAGAAATTACCGATTTACGGTAAATACCTCTACGTGCAGATCAAATGCGAAAATATCGACTTACAAAAAGTGATCACGGATCAGGCTGATGATGAGCCGGGCAACATCAGCTTGGAACGCCCCTATCGCCTGAAAATAATACTGAATGGAAAGGAGATCGATCTGACATCTTTTCGCATCCACAACGAGCATTACCTGGAAGGATTCGTGGATAAAAAATTATTGTTACAGGGGCAGAACCACATCTTCGCCGTCCTGGCGGGTATTAGCGAACGACAGTCGTCTATGGATTATACGGTCTTTTTCTGCGACCTCAAACGGGCACCTCACTTCTCCAATGATCTGCACATCGACAAACGCGCCAGCCAAATCGATGCCCCGGGTAACGACCACGGAGCCAGCACCCTGCGGGAAAAGGACCTGGAAGACCGGGAGTATCTGGTCATCGCTACCCGCTCTCAGCAAGCTTACGATCTTAAAGGCTACCGCATAGAGGATACGGCTGGTCATACTTATGAATTCAAGGCCACTAAATTGAAACCGGATGAACCGGTTATTCTGGTCACCGGGCCATTCGAAGGACAGCGGGCCAATGTACAATCCTGGCTGCCTCCCAAGGGAGCCAAGAATAAGGCCATCCTCAATAATCGGGGCGAAGCTCTGCTGTTACGTGACTCGGAGGGTAGGGTCGTAGACCAGGCGTATTTCGGTAATCCACGGCGGCTGGGAAAAAAACTGAGCGTCGTCAGTTAATGAAAAATTGAAATTGCCCGCCAGTGAACTATTTTGCGTCTGCAAGTTGAATATTAAAAATTTGCATACATTCGTAAAACATCGTTCCGCTTAGTATCGTTTGCAAACTAACCAACCGGTGATACGCCGTCGAGTTTCCTTTACTTTTCCACGTTTTTTGGTATTCCTCCACTAAGGTAATACCCATTTAGAATGCCCAGTATCTTTTGCCGCTTTTCGGCTGCTTTCGTCTTCATGCTATTATTTGCCAGCCTCCACGCCCAGAACGCCATTAAGGTGTTTACCGACGGACCGGTGGATCGAGCTATGATGATCCAGCAACTCAATTACGTAGATCACATCATCGACCCGGCTACGGCCCAGGTCCACGTATTTATTGCCCGCCAGAGCCTTGGTTCCCGGGGCTTGATCTATAAATACAGCCTGACCGGGAAAGGCGACCTTGAGGGCAATCAACTTGCTTTCGATCTGATGTGCGACAATAATATGACCGGCATCGAAATCGACCAAGCCATTATCAGCCGCCTCGAATTGGGACTGGCAGGCTTACTGGCCGGCACCGTCTATGCCCCCCATATCGGTATTGAAATCGGGGAGGAGATGGTTAGCAAAGTAGCAGTGCCGGACTCTTTGGATACCGATGAAGATGCTCCCGAAGAATTCGACTGGAACAACTGGATCTTCGAAGTATTCGGAAATTTGCGCTACCGGACCGAAAGCTTCCGAACGAATTTTGACCTTAATACGGGACTGCGTATCGATCGTTCGACCCCCGAGTTGCGTATCCGCATCGACCCACGTTACAGTTACTTTACCCAGACAGTAACGACAACGGATGAAGATGGAGAACCCGTGGATAATACCTCATTCCGTGAGCGAATTGCCATTTGGGCCTCAGTCGTTAAATCCATCGGTGACCATTGGTCGGTAGGACTGTTTACATCGGCCGAGCACCACAGCTTCATTAACGTAGACCTGGGTACCTGGCTGGCTCCGGCCATCGAATACAGTTTCTTTAGCTACGACGAGGTGCCCTTCAAGGAGTTTACGGCCGCCTACCGTATCGGCTGGGTGCACAATCGCTATTTAGAGGAAACCGTATTTCTGGAAACCCAGGAAAGTCTGGGCCGTCACCTGTTGGATATCGACCTGCGGTTGCGGCAAAAATGGGGCAACCTCTTTACGGGGATCAGCGCGGGAGCTTACCTGAATGACATTGACATGAATCGCTTCAGTTTCGACGCCCGCTGTGATGTTCGGGTACTCAAGGGGCTTTCCATCAACGTCGGAGGCAGCTACGAGATCATCAACGATCAGATCAACCTCCCCCGGGGGGAAGCAAGCCTGGAAGAAATCCTGCTGGGGCAGACCCAACTGGCCACGAATTTTCAGGCGGATCTTCGCTTTGGGCTGAGCTATACCTTTGGCAGTCCGTTCAATAATGTGGTGAATACACGCTTGTAGTCCCTTTATCCTTACGTGAACACGAGCATGTAGCTTCGAGCGCCACTCACGCTTGCCGAGAATATTAGAGCTTGTTTTTCAGGAAATAGAAACCCAAACAAGCTCTTAGTTCGGAGCCTCCGTTTTGAATACTGTCCGAGCGAAGCGAGTTTAGCTGCGCTGATCGTCCTTCGTCCTCAGAGTTATTCAAAACTAGTGTTTTTTGCCAATGCAAAAAAGTAGGGTAAGAGCAGCATGTTAGAGCAGCACGCAAAAGCAACAAAGTTCCCGCTGGTGATTTAAGGGGAGTAAACCAAGCCTGCTACTTTGCCAGTCAAAATCCTAAACACTAGCTTTGTGCGTAATCCAAGCTATTGATCATGAACACCCAACAAATTGCCGAAAAACTGAACGGAGAGCTTCGTGGAAAAGCCGATCTGGAAATTACCGGGGCGGAACAGATCGAGAGAGCTACGGCCGGGCAAATCACTTTTATCGGTAGCCGGAATTACCTGAAATTTTGGGATGCATCCAATGCCGGAGCGGCCATTGTAGACCGCAAGCTGGCCAACGACATAGCGGTTGATGGAAACCGGGCAATCATTGTGGTGGATAACGCCGATCTGGCCATGGCGCAACTCCTGGAACTCATCGCCCCACCTCAGCCCCGCCCTGCAACGGGGGTGCACCCGACGGCCATCGTACACGATAGTGTGAAAATGGGGCAGGGGGTCAGTATCGGGGCTTACTGCTACGTTGGGCCGGGTGTGGAGTTGGAAGACGGTGTGACTCTTCAGCACCGGGTCTCCGTTTTTGATGATACCAGAATCGGCCGGGGAACCCATATCTGGACCGGCACGGTTATCCGCGAACGCTGCACCATCGGCATGGGCTGTTTGTTTCATCCCAACGTGACGATCGGAGCTGATGGCTTCGGCTTTCGACCTTCGCCAGACGGACGAGGGGTTGTGAAAATTCCCCAGATCGGAACGGTCGAGATTGGCAACGGAGTGGAAATCGGCGCGAACAGCTGCGTGGATCGTGGTAAATTCAGTGCGACTGTGATCGGTGACGGCAGTAAGATTGATAACCTGGTGCAAATCGCCCATAACGTCAAGATCGGCCGGGTCTGCATGATCGCCGCAAACGTGGGTATCGCCGGTTCGACGGAGCTGGGGGATGGGGTCATGATAGGTGGTGGTGCATCCATCAAGGACCACACAAAAATCGGTAGCGGCGCTATCATTGCCGCCTGTGCGGGGGTAATTGCCGACGTACCCGCCGGCCAGCAGGTATTGGGCGCTCCGGCCGGGGAATACCGCGCCAAACTCAAAGAATGGGTGACGCTACGCCGTGTAGCCGCCCGCGAAAGTAAGTAGAGATGGAGTTCACTCAACAAGTTGCCCGCCACCTGCGGGAATTCTACTACGGCCCCAATATGCCGGGCATCAATTTTTCGGATACCATCAACGGGGTCGGGCTCGAACTGGCCACCAAGAAGATCGGGGAGCACAACAGTATCCTGGCCCTGGTTTTTCACATTGATTATTACGTCGATGGCATCACCAAGGTACTTGAGGGCGGTGAACTGACGATCCGCGATAAATTCAGCTTCGATCACCCGCTTGTCGAAACGGAAGAGGAGTGGACGAACTTCGTCGCCAGAGTTATGGCCAATGGAGATCGCTTTGCCAGACGGATCGCGGAACTGGATGACGAAAAACTGGCGGACGGTTTCGTGAAAACGGAATACGGCACCCACTACCGTAACCTGGTGGGCTGTACGGAGCACCTGTACTATCACCTGGGGCAGATCGCTTTGCTGAAGAAGTTGCTGAGTTGATCGTTCGCAACTACGAGCGAATTGATGAAATGTAGAGCGTCCAAATTGGTGTCTTTCAAAATAATTAAGCATGCACGACATTCGCCCCGTTCAAAAACGAGACTTGCCGGCCATCCGCCGCGTTATCGACAGCAGCGAACTTTTTCCTTCCGAAATGCTGGACAATATGATCGCGCCCTTTTTTGGCAGTAACGAGAACGGTAGCATCTGGCTAACCAGCGGTCCGGCGGAGCAACCCGATACCGTTGCCTTTTGCGCACCCGAACCCATGACCGAGGGCACCTGGAACCTATATCTCATCGCCGTTCACGCAGACCAGCGGGGTGCGGGGATCGGTACGGCCATTATGCGCCACCTGGAAACCCATCTTAAGGAGTCGGGGCAGCGGGTATTACTCGTAGAAACAAGTGGCTTGCCCGAGTTCGAATCAACCAGAAAATTCTACGATCAGAATGGCTACACCCGGGAGGCCAGAATTCGCGACTTCTACAGTGCCGGGGAAGATAAAATCGTTTTCCACCGGTATTTGTAAGTAGGTGGACTGGCAACTCCGAGACGCGCAAGCTGGCGATCACCGAAGGTAAAGTAGCCATGTTGACGCCTCGCTATTTTGTCAAGCACCGTACTTTAGCTGTATGCAAGATGCTCTCTTTAATTTTATCGGCCGCTATGTCAAGCTTACGGAGGTGGAAAAACAGGCAGTACTATCTCTGGATGTTTTTCGTACGATCAAGAAGGGTACCGTACTGTTGGAGGAAGGTGGGTATTCCAAAGTGGGTTACTTCGTACTCAAGGGGTGTTTGCGTACTTACTACATCGTTGATGGACATGAAAAAACAACGGCCTTTTATACTGAGTTGGAAGCTCTGACGCCGAATTGCGTGGCTAAGCAAGAGCCGTCCGAGTACTACATCAGCGCGAATGAAGACTCGGTCGTCCTGGCTTCTGATCCGGGAATGGAGGAAGAGATGTTCGCAAAATTCCCAAAGTTCGAGTCTCTGTGCAGGCTGCTATCCGAAGAACTGCTGGTCCAGGAAAGAATTGATTTCGATCAGTTTAAACTCTCGTCTCCGGAAGAACGCTACCGAAGTCTACTGAGCAGGCGCCCGGATTTACTCCAGAGGGTCCCTCAACACCAATTGGCCAGCTACCTGGGTATTACCCCACAGTCCCTGAGCCGGTTAAGAGGGAGGATACACGCCAGGAAGCCTGAGTAGTCGGGAGTATATATTCTGACATTTGACAGCTGGTGGATTTTGCTGAAGCTCAGCGCAAAAAATACTGAGGGCAAGTATCGGGATAGTTACGTCCGGCTATTCAAAGCTTGATTTATTAACTTAAGTGAACGTTTCTCAATGGGGACTGCGGCTAGTTTTGCACTGAACCTATTCGAAGAAATGATGAAAAACAAATTTGTTCTAGTCACACTACTGACTGCCATTTGTTGGTCTGGCCTGAATGCGCAGTATGATTCCCGGGACAGTACTTACCACCGGTTTTTCCTGGGGTCAACGGCATTTTTACTGGGTAATTTTGCGGAGCGCAACTCACCTGATTTCGTGCAATTGAACTTTGGCTACCGGCTTTCGGAAAAAGACGTGATCTCACTGGAAATAAAGACCTGGAAATACGCTTGGCCCCTGGGTATCCCCATTTTTAGTGATTCCTACGAAGCGGATGGCGAAAATTTTCCCGGTTATATCAGGGAGCGGGGCTTCGCACTGGTCTATCAGCGGTTTTTGTGGAAAGGGCTATACGCTGGTCTTCACTCGATGAATGCCTGGCAGAAATTCGTTGGTGAAACGGGAGGAAAAATAGGAGATGGGTTTCAGATTTTCAACACCTATCGGCTCGGCTACCACCTCAAGTTGTTTAGGAACCGGTTTTTTGTCGAGCCTTCACTGGCCATTACTCACCGGGCTTACCATACGGAGATGCCAGAAAGCTTTAAGGTGGTAGATGACCGCTGGTCAAAATTTCTCTACGGGGAGCCCGGCCTTCATTTTGGCTTCAATTTCTAGAGCTTATTTCCTTCTTGGAGACCACTAGTACACGGTCTCCGGCTTTGAGCCTGCTGGTTGATTGGTCAGTATCTATTTTGATCGTTAGCTCTATAGTCCCATCCTGATCAAGCTTGGTCTGGAGGATGGTGCCGGATTCCGTTCTCAATGATGAATTGGGCGGGCTGTCGGAAATAACTTTACCATCTGCAAGTTCAATCACCCGATCGGCCAGTTTGGTCATTTCCTCCTGGTCGTGACTGACCATGATGATGGCCATTTTCCTGTTCTCGACTAGTGATTTGAGGTAGCTGCTCAGGCGTCGTCTTAGGTTGGAATCTAGTGCGGAGAGGGGTTCGTCCAGCAACAGGTATTTGGGTTGGCGCACCAGCGCACGAGCCAGCGCCACCCGCTGTTGTTGACCACCGGAGAGGGTAGGGGGCTTGCGCTCCTTCAAGTTGGTTAGTTCAAAGGTGTCCAGCAGTTCGTGGATGATGTCATCCGGCTGGCGATCGTGGAGGGCGAAGCGGAGATTCTTTTCCACGCTGAGGTGAGGAAAGAGGGCGTAATCCTGGAATACGAAGCCAATGTCTCTTTGTTGAGGGGGTAGATTGGTATGGGCATCATAGTAAATTTGATCGTCATCTTTAATGGTGCCGGAGGTGGGTGTTTCCAAACCAGCCAGGAGGCGAAGCAGGGTAGTCTTGCCGCTACCGGAAGCGCCGGTAACGATGGTAATTGTTCCTCTGGTTACTTTAACTTCGCTGATCGTCACTGGTAATGACTGCCTTTGTAACGAGCCAACTTTGCTACTTTGATAGTCAAAAGACGACTGATTATGAGGTTGCTCCTCAGAGTTGTTAGCCAAAACTAATTCAAAGTTGTCACGGCGAAACATCAGGTCGAAACTCAGCATCAGCGAACAATTTTTTGGCGGCCATTGATCAGATAAACCACCAGCAAGACGGCAACGGACAGCAGTAACAAGATCAGCGAATACTGATGAGCTAAAGAATAATTCAAACTTTCCACTTCATCATAAATTGCGATGGATGCCACCCGGCTAACCCCCGGAATGTTCCCCCCGATCATCAGCACGACGCCAAACTCACCCACCGTATGGGCGAAAGTGAGCACGCAGGCAGTTAGTAAAGCTGGTCTTAGATTAGGCAACAGCACTTTCCGGAAAGTTTGCCAGGGGGATTTGCCCAGTACCCAGGCCGCCTCCCGCAAACTTCGCGGCAATTGCTCAAAACCCGAACGCAATGGCTGCACCATAAACGGTAAACTGTACAGCCAGGAGCCGATGACCAGCCCCGGAAAGGAAAAGAGAAGCCGGACGTCAAAAGTACGTAATAACCAGCCACCGAACCAGCTTTCCGGACTAAAAGCCAAAAGGAGATAGAAACCCAGCACGGTAGGTGGTAATACCAGTGGTAAGGTCACCACCACTTCCACCACCGGTCGCCAACGGGAGCGTCCGTAGGTCAGCCAGTAGGCAATGGCCAGCCCCGTTGGGAGTAGCAGCAGGGTGGTGACGGAGGCCAGTTGGAAGGTGAGGAGGAAGGGATGCACTACGCCAAATACTTGGCCACGATCGGCATCCGCCGCCCCATTCCAAAGGCCTTGCTACTCACCCGCAGTACCGGCGCCGTCTGGTGGCGCTTGAATTCGTTGATGTTTACCAGACGGAGGGTGCGTTTGACCAGCGCCGCGTCGTAACCCATTTCGATGATGTCCTGGGGACTTTTGCTGTTCTCGATGTATTCGTAGAGGACGGCATCCAGTTGGTCGTAGGGGGGCAGGCTGTCGCTGTCGAGTTGGTCGGGGCGCAGTTCCGCACTGGGGGGCTTGGTGATGATGTTGGTGGGAATCACTTCCCCGTCCTTGTTGATGTACTCGGCCAGTTCGTAGCATTCGGTTTTGTAGACGTCGCCGATGACGCTGAGGCCACCGCACATGTCGCCGTAGAGGGTGCCGTAGCCGACGGCCATTTCACTTTTGTTGCTGGTGTTGAGCAGGATGGGGCCGAATTTATTGCTCAAGGCCATGAGGAGTACGCCCCGACTGCGGGCTTGCAGGTTTTCTTCCGGCAGGCCGAATTCGGTGCCGAAGAAGTGAGGCTCCAGGGCTTGCATAAAGCTTTCGTAAACCGGCTGGATGGGAATGATATCGTACTGACAACCCAGATTTTGGGCCAGTTTTCGGGCGTCGTTCACGCTATGATCGCTGCTGAACTGACTGGGCAGAAGCACGCAACGTACATTTTCCGGACCCAGGGCGCGGGCGGCCAGAGCAGCCACCAGTGCTGAGTCGATTCCGCCGCTCAGACCCAGTACGGCCCGTTTGAAGCCGAGCTTTCCGAAATAATTGCGCACGCCCATTACCAGGGCATCATGAATGAGTTGCATTTTTTCCTTGGGGCGTTCACCGTTTTGGACTTCCCCGCGCTCGACTACCTCGGTGTCGTAGTAACCGATGGCTTCTTCGAAGTAAGGCATTTCGTCAATGACGGTACCGTCGGCGGCAATGACCAGGGAGCCACCGTCGAAGAGGATTTCCGTTTGAGCGCCAACGTGGTTAACGTAGTACATTGGCAGGTCGTAGCGGGCCACGTTGGCCTGCATGGTTTCGATCCGATTGGCGGCGTGAGCGTAAGAAAAGGGAGAGGCGCTCACGTTGATGATCAGGTCCGGATTTTGCTCCATGAGCATATCCATGGGGTTGATCTTGTAAAGCGGATTTTCGTTGCCTACGTTCCAGCTGTCTTCGCAGACGATCATGGCGATCCGCTGGCCTTTGTATTCCACCAGATTCCATTCGGAGGCGGGTTCGAAGTAGCGGTATTCGTCGAAGATGTCGTAGGTGGGCAGCAGGGTCTTATGCTGTACGACCTTGATCTCGCCCTCGGCCAGGAAGTAAGCGGAGTTGTAGAGGTCTTTGCCCTCAATCACCGGGTTTTTAGAAGGTGAACCCACGATAACAGCAATACCCACGGCCGCCTTGGCCAGATTATTGACCACCGCCTCACCGGCTTCGATGAAATCTTCGAATTCCAGGAAGTCACGGGGCGGGTAGCCTACCGTAGCCAGTTCGGGAAAGACGACCAGGTCGGCACCACCGGCCTTGGCTTCCTTAATGTAATCCAGCATTTTGGCTTCGTTGGCGGCAAAATTGCCGACGTGTACGTTGATTTGCGCCAGGGCGATTTTCATGGTTATGATGGTTGGTCAATGCAAAGGTAACGTTTTTTTATAAAGTTAGTTTATAAATTAAACTAACTTGCTGGCTAGCGACCTCCCGGTCGCTCCGGAGTACGCCGCTCTCCGAGCGGCTAAAGGTTATCAGATAATGAGTGTGACTTAGGAAGATAAGTTGTACTTACTAGCCGCTCGGAGAGCGGCGTACTCCATAGCATCCACGTTTTACAGCGAAGCCGTTACGAGTGATCCGCTAAAACCTGCGTCTCAAAACCCAGAGCGACCGGGAGGTCGCTAACCGTCAGACCGGCGACCTTTAAAATCCCCTCTTCACCTACCAAAATCAAAATCCGAATCGTTTACGATATTTGAGGGGTCATCCTCACCCGATTATGCGGATGTCCCAAGCAACTACACACCTTTGTTATGATCGCCCGAACGCTACTCTCACTTTCACTATTCATCAGCATTGCTACTTTGCTAGTCAGCCAGAAACTGGACTATCACCAGGGGCAACTAATTGTGCAACTTCAAAGTAGCATAGATGGTAAAAACTGGGCCGGCCAGCAGCCTGAGGTCGATGATTTTCGCCAGCTCATCGCCAGTCCCAACGTTTGGCTACTGTACTTCGACTACGACCAATACGCCGAAGCCCAACTACGGAGCAAGCTGAACCGCGACCCCCTCGTGGAAGGCATCCAGTTCAACCGCTTTGTGGATTTTCGTGCCACCGAGCCCAACGACCCGTTCTACCCCCAGCAGTGGCAATACAACAACACCGGCCAGATCGGCGGACTGGAAAATGCCGACGCCAATATCTGCGAAGCCTGGGATATCTCCACCGGCGGCGTAACGGTCAACGGTGATACCATCGTGATCTGCGCCATCGACAACGGGGTGGACGAGGACCACGAAGACCTGGTGCCGAACATCTGGATCAACCGCGATGAGATTGCCGGCAACGGAATTGATGATGATAACAACGGCTTCATCGACGACCGCAAAGGCTGGAATACCGCGGCCAATAATAACGACATCAACGGCGGTAATCACGGCACCGCCGTCACCGGCATCATCGGTGCCCGGGGCGATAACGGCCTCGGCGTAGCCGGGGTAAACTGGACGGCCAAGGTGATGATCGTGCGTAATAACTTCAACGCCAGCGAAGCCGAAGTGCTGGAGTCCTACGGTTACGCCCTGCAAGCCCGCCGCGATTACGACAACTCCGGCGGCACGGCCGGGGCCTACGTGGTGGCCACCAACGCCAGCTGGGGCATTTCCGGTGGTGACCCGGCCGACAGCCCGCTCTGGTGTGCCCTCTACGATACCCTGGGAAATTACGGGATCCTTAACGCCGGAGCCACGGCCAACGAAAACCTGGACGTCGACGCAGACGGCGACCTCCCCACCGCCTGCCCCAGCGATTTCCTCATCAGCGTTACCAACGTGGATACCAACGACGAAAAAGTGATGAACGCCGCTTTCGGCCTGACCACCATCGACCTGGGTGCCCACGGCGAAGACGTTTTCACCACCAGCGCCAATAACAATTACGGGGCTTTCGGTGGCACTTCAGCGGCAACACCGATGGTCGCCGGCGCAATTGGCTTGCTCTACAGTGTGCCGGCCCCAGTTTTCGGAGAACTGCTGGAAGCCGACCCCGCCGCCGCTGCTTTGTTAGTACGCGCCGCCATCCTTGACAATGCCCGCCCGCTGGATGATCTCGACGGCATTACCGTCACCGGTGGCGTACTGGACCTGGGCGCGGCCATGATCGAGTTGAACAACCTGCAAAGTACCTGTCTGCCACCAACGTCGGTGGCCGTGGAAACCGTAGGGGCCACCAGCCTGGAAGTCAGCTGGAATGTGGTCAGTAGCGTCAACTCGGTCAACCTGCGCTATCGCCCCCAGGGCACGGTAGCCTGGACTACGGAAACCGAAGCCAGTAGCCCTTTCATTATCGAAAACATCGAGCAATGCCAGGTGTACGAGTTGCAACTGCTAAGTATTTGCGGTAATACCGCCGCGGCTACCCCCATCAGCCTCATCGAAACGGATGGCTGCTGCCGCCGGCCGAATGATTTTACACTCACTCCCGAGGGTACCAATGCCTTCCGGGTCGATTTCAGCACCGTGCTGGCCGCCGTGGAATACCGCATCCGCTACCGGCCGGTGGGCACCGCCAACTGGACGCAGATCAACTTCCCGAATCCACCACTGCTGGTGGATGAACTGCTGAGTTGTACCCCCTACGAAGTGGAGATCAAAACCAATTGTGATACCTCGATCACTACTTTCGGCGATCGGATGGAAGTACAAACCGGCGGCTGCGGCGTCTGTCTGGATACCGAATACTGCGTGCCGCAATCCATTGACAACAGTGCGGAGTCGATCGCCTATTTTGCCTTTGGCGATCTCCTCAATGAGACTGGCGCGGAACCCGACGGCTACCGCAATTACGGCCAGGAGATCAGCGTGGACGTGGCCCGCGGGGCCGGCTACCCGGTGGAATTACGGCCGGCTTTCGAGGGAAACACCTTTTCCGAAGCTTTCCGCATCTGGATCGATTTCAACCAGGACGGCTTCCTGTCGAGCAATGAAGTGGTTTTTGAGGAAAATTTCGCCGCAGCCAACCCCACGGATTTTCCCGTGGCCACCGCGCTAATTCCTGACAATGCCCTGCTGGGTAGTACCCGCATGCGGGTATTGATGCGCTTCAATGTTTTCGGCAGCAGCTGCCAGGTCGGCAATTTCTTCGGGGAGATAGAGGATTACTGCGTTAACGTCACGGAAAGCCCCGGCTGCGTTCCCCCTTCGACATTTGACGCGGTCTACGATGAAACGACGGCGGAAGTGACCCTCAGCTGGTCCCCTTCCAACGCCCCGGGCGGGGAGTATCTCCTCCGTTACCGCCCCAATGAAAGCGGCGACGAGTGGGAAGAAGTCGTCACCGAACAACTTACCATTACCTTGGAAGATTTTCCCGCCTGCCAGCTCTATGAGGCCGAACTCTACAGCCTTTGTGGGGAGAACGATCAGAGCGAAGCCATCACCACGGTTTTCAACAGCTGCTCTTCCACCCACGAGCCAAGTATCCCGGCCGGCGATTGGTCACTAAGTCCGAACCCGACCGCTGGTCCTGTGACCCTTCATTACCGGGGGCAAGCGGCTTTGTCTGAAATTAGCATCTACGATTTGCTGGGCCGTCAATTTTATGGCTATCAAGGTAGCAGTGCGGATGGTTCCGAGATGAAGGTCATTCAACTCGCAGATTTACCGGCAGGGATTTATTTCCTCCGGATCCGGACGGTTGACGGCTTGGTCGGGGTGAGAAGGTTGGTTAAGGAGTAGGGACGCCAGGTTCATAAATGTTTGTTTTTCAGGAAATAGAAATCCAAAAAAGCTCTTAGTTATTCCTTGTATTTTGAGGAACGAAACATCCCATAATATGCGGCAACCGAATCTGGTCGTAAAGACTAATTTGTCAATCGAGCAATCACCACCCGGTGTCTACATCATCAATATTCAGCAAGGAAACTATACCGTTCGCCGCAAAATCGTCTACCAATGATTGGACGATTAAGGATACCGCTAATTTACTGCTCCGTATTATTGGCTTCAATATATTTTGCCACGGTTTTTTCGCAGAGTCAGGATTCCTGGCTTACAGTACTGCCCTATACCGCTATTAACGAAACTTCAAACTTTATTGGAGAAATGAAGGTTGTCGGAAATGATTTGTATGCTTTAACTCGTGGATTAAAGCTCATTGAGGGTGTGTTTGAAAATTACTACAAAATAGCTAAGCTAGATTCTAATGGAGATATAGCCTGGGAGCACTATTACGATAATGTAGGTACACTCTTCCAAGTCGGTGGCAGTTTCACGGTAGACGACCTAGGCAACAGCTATTTTGTCACTGGAGACGTAGTTGACCCCACTAGCGGACAAAAACGGCCACAGCTACACATGCTGGACCCCGAAGGTAATCTCCGCTGGCGATTGGAGTTTACCGGCGACGACTATTTCTGGTTGTTCGATACCACTAACGGACTTACCCCACGAAAAGACGGCAACGGAGTTGTATACGTGGGCCAGATCAGTGGTACCGA
Organism: Lewinellaceae bacterium SD302; assembly: GCA_002591745.1. Classification (GTDB taxonomy): domain Bacteria; phylum Bacteroidota; class Bacteroidia; order Chitinophagales; family Saprospiraceae; genus Neolewinella. Next base: position 4,338 of record PDLQ01000046.1, on the reverse strand, counting down.
TAGCTGGATGAAACTGGAGGTCGATACTTTGGGTAATGTGTTAAGCCAACTCACCTTCGAGGCCCCGGTTTTACCCGGTCAGTTCATTTACGGCTATGCCATGAAAGTAGTCGACGAAGCCGATGGTGATTTCCTGGTCGCTTATCAGAACAGTTACGGCATCTCTGGCGAACACAGTTACCTCGTACGCTTCGATTCCACCGGTCAGGTGCTGGCCAGCCACAACACCCAGAAATCCACGATGGATATCCTGGAGTGGGGTGAGGATAAAATAGTCTGGGGCTTGTTTAACATTGTACCTAATGAAAGTCCCGAGCCAACAGGCCCCTACATTTACTGCTACGACGCAGGTACCCTAGACTCAATTTGGGGCTTACACCAGACCGCTCCTTGGCTGGATTACGACGAAGGAATCGCGGGGATCGTAGACCAGGGTGGACTGCGGGAGGTCACCGAGACGAAGTCCGGCAAACTCGTTTCCATGGTGAGGAGTTTTTTCGGTATTTTCGCTCTGCAACAGTTCGATCAGAATGGACAACTGGAATGGACGCGTTGGGTGTATAAGGATAGGGAAATGTGGTACGACGTTCCGCACAACATTACGCCGAGTTGGGAAGCTAATTTTTTGGATGCGACGGAAGATGGCGGTTTTGTCGTTGGGGGTACCCATATTTATCAAGACCTGTCTTCCCCCGTCTGGAACGGTTGCTACAAAGCCACCTACCTCATGAAACTGGACTCTTTTGGCTGCGCCGTCCCCGGCTGCCAGAACGATACTATTTATAACATATCCATCATTTCCGAGGTGGCGGAGATAACAACCACGGCTCCCCAACTGGAAATGACCGTTTTTCCCAATCCTACTCAGGATCGGCTGCGGGTTCAGCTCAGTGGAGTGGCGGAGGAAGCGGCTTATCTGGCCGGTTTGCGCTATTCCGTCTATGATCATTTGGGGCGCCGGCTGGCTACTGGCTTGTACGAATCGGACGGGGTGAAAGTGGGAGACTTGCAGCCCGGTTACTATTATTTGCGGGTTCGGGATGGAGTGGGGAAGGAGCGGATGGTCGGTTTTCTTAAGCAATGAGCTAATGATTGAATATTCTAATGATTTAATGGAGGTACTGAAACACTCAATCATTAGCTCATTTTATCATTGTCACTTTCAATCATTGCTGTATGGTCTCATTTCATCATTAGAATGTCATCAAATCGAGTCTTGAATTTCCGATTCTGAACTAAGGCAATACACTACCGCCGGGAATTGTTATTTTTGCGATCTTTTATAACTCTACCTATCTGGAATGAGCAGACTATTCTATTTACTAAGCCTACTTTTTGTCATCGGTGGCCTGAGCGCCCAGGTCAGCGACGATGCAGTATTGTTCTCCGTGGCGGACCGTGAGGTGACCGTCGGTGAGTTCAAGTACATCTACGGCAAGACCAACGGTGACAACGCCGACTACAGCCGTGAAAGCCTCCAGGAGTACCTCGATCTCTACGAGCGGTTCAAACTGAAAGTGAACCGGGCCTACGACATGGGGCTGGATACCGTCAAGAGTCTCCAGCAGGAACTGGCGGGCTATCGCCGGCAACTGGCCGACAACTACCTGATCGACCGGGCCGTGACCGACCGTTTGGTGGAAGAACTGTACCAGCGGGCCGGTCAGGACGTGGACATCAGTCACATCCTGATTGCCGTGAAGCCCAACGCCAGCCCCGAAGACAGTCTGAAAGCCTACCAGCAGATCATGGCCATCGCCAAGGAAACTACCGCGAAGAACTTCGCGACGGTAGCCGGCGAGCGTAGCCAGGATACTTATAGTAAGGACAAAGGCGGTCGCATCGGCTACCTGAACGCTCCCTTTCCCAATGGTCTTTACGCCCTGGAAAGCGCGGTTTATAAAGCTAAGCCGGGAGCGGTGGTAGGCCCCGTACGAACCAAGTTCGGCTATCACCTGGCCCTGGTGAACGACAAGCGCCCCGCCCGTGGCGAAGTAGAGGTGGCCCACGTCATGACCCGCAAGCCGGAAAAAGGTGACGCCACTAAAGCCCAGGAGAAGATCGAGCGGGCCTACGCCCTGCTGGAATCCGGCCAGCCTTTTGAGCAGGTAGCCAGCAGCACGAGTGAAGACGAAAAAACGGCCCGCAACGGTGGTTATATCGGCTTCTTCGGTATCAACAAAACGGAAAAGACTTTTGAGGATGCCGCTTTCGCGCTGGAAGAGGACGATGATTATTCCGGCATTATCGAGAGCCGGGTCGGTTACCACATCATTCGTCGCATCAGTAAAAAAGAACAAGGAACGCTGGAAGAAGAGCGCGCGCCATTGACCGCCAAGGTCAAAGAGGACGGTCGCTTCAAAACCGCTACCGAGGCCCTGTTGACCAATATTCGCAAGCGGGCGAATTTCAGTGAGGACAAAGCCGCTTTCGGTGCCTATACCGCTACGCTGGCCGACTCTACTTTCTTTACTTTTAAATGGAAACCACAGGAGAATCGGAGCAGAAATCCGGTGCTGTTCCGCATGGGTGATGACCAGACGGTCACCGTGGCTGATTTCGAAGAATACCTGCAAAAGAACGCCCGTAAGCGGGTCAGTGCCCGTCGCCGGGGCAACAGCGCCCAGGTAGCGCGGAACCTATACGAAGAATTCCAGGAGGAACAGCTGATGGCCTACGCCGAAAGTCAACTGGAAAAAGATTACCCTGAGTTCCGCGCCCTGATGCGGGAGTACGAGGAAGGTATCCTACTCTTCGAAGCCACCAAAATGGAGGTGTGGGACAAAGCCGGTCAGGACAGCGTTGGATTGGAAGCTTTCTTTGCTAAGAACCGCGAAAGTTACCGCTGGAAAGACCGCGCCCGGGTGAGTTTGTATACCATCTACCCAAAAATTGCGGCCAAGGCCGGGGCTATCCGTAAGCTGGCCGCCAAGAGTGACCCGGAAGCGGTACTGGAAGCCTTTCAGATCAAAGATGCGACCGAAAACCGCGGCGTGACCGTACAGACCGATTCCTACGAGCGCGACCGCCTGCCCAAATTGGCTGAGGTTGACTGGAAAGCCGGCGCGATGACCGAACTGGAACGCAACAACCAGAACGGTCGCTTCACTTTCTACAAGATTGAAGAAGTGCTGGGCAGTGCCCCCAAGGAACTGGATGAAGCCCGGGGTTACGTCATTGCCGATTACCAGGATCAGCTCGAACGCGAGTGGGTCGCTGCCTTGCGTAAGGAATACCCGGTAAAAATACGCAAGCGAGTCTTCGAAAAATTGGTCAAAAAACAGTGATCCTAACCCGCGCTTCTTTTTTGCTGTTACTGGCCATTTCGGTCGTAGCCTGCGGTTTCGGTAGCGAGACCGACGGGGTGGAAGATCGTTTGCTGGCCAGGGTCCACAACAAGGAGTTGCGAATCTCGGAACTGGAAGGCATGTTTCCCGCCGTGGCGACCAAGGAAGACAGCACGCTGATCATCCAGGCTTTTGTCAATCGCTGGATTAAGGACGCAGTTATTCAGGTAGAAAGTGAGCAGAACATGCCGGCCGATCTCAACATCGACCGTCTGGTACGTGACTACCGTTCCAGCTTACTGCGGTCCACCTACGAAAAAGTGCTGGTGGGGGAGTTAATGGACAGCAGCATCTCCAAACAGGAACTGCTGACCTACTACGAAGAGAACAAAGAGCAGTATCAGTTGGAGAAACCCATCATCCGCTGTCTGTTCATCAAAGTGCCACACCCGACCCCGGAAGCGGAGGTCTTACGCTCGGCCTGGAACAACGGCGAAGTGGAAGATATGGGGCAATTGCAAGACTATGCCAACCGTTTTGCCGAGATCGCCCTCCTTAAAAAGGAGGCTTGGTATAGTCTGGACGAAGTAGCTGCCCAGTTTCCGGACGGTGCCCTGACGGCCGGAAACGTGCGGAGTATGCGCGACTTCAGCCAACAGGACGGTCAGTACCGCTACTATTTCAGTATCCTGGAATTTCGGAACCGACTGGAAATCGCCCCGCTGGAGTACGTAACGGAACAGGCCCGTCGGGTGATCCTGCACAACCGGAAGATGAAGGTGTTGGAAGACGCCAAAGAAGAAATATTTCAACGCGAATTGCGCCGCCAGAACGTTGAAACCTTTATGAATTGAGCTACTTTAAAAATTTACGCGGCTTGAAGCCGGAGCAAACCAACGCCAACGCTCATTGTCAATCGCTTATAGCATTGATTTCCGCCGGCCCGCAAAAATTGTTAAAGTCGAATGAATTGAGCTACTTTAAAAATTTACGCGGCTTGAAGCCGGAGCAAACCAACGCCAACGCTCATTGTCAATCGCTTATAGCATTG
>PDLQ01000045.1 GCA_002591745.1 Lewinellaceae bacterium SD302 | reverse complement strand
CCGTTAACGTCCTCCAGGACGATCGCAAGAACTACCTCGATGCTGTCGATGCCGTCTTCCAGCGGGTTCGATGGTTCCTGTACACCGTCACCGTCCACATCGTAGAAGACCGTGCTACCGATACTCAGGTTTGGCACGAAGCCGAAGTCGACCGTCATGTTGCCGTCGGCATCGCCACCACCAATAGTATCCTGAGAAGCGCCAGGGTTGGCAGCATCCTCGATCGGCTGGTTGTCAGCCGTCAGTGGGAAGACGTTGCTGCTCACCTGATCACCGGAGTTGGCCTGGTCGCCATTGTCATCCAGGTCCGTGTCCGTGTCATTCCCTGCTACTTCGTTAGTCCCAGTGGAAGAGCTTGGAGCACTAGCGTCCGGGGTTGGAATCACCACCTGGTAGTCACCCTCGGGCAGCATGTCGAAGAAGTAATTACCCTCGGCATCCGTCGTATCCGTACCCACCAGGGTCTCCGCTACGCCGTCGCCGTCAAGGTCACTGTACAGTTCAACCACAACACCTGCGATGCCACCTTCCAGTGGGTCCGTCAGGTCTTGTACGCCATCGTCGTTCGGGTCGTAGAAGACGGTACTACCGATGCTCAGGTCGGGGATGAATCCGAAGTCGATGGTCATATCACCATTCATTTCGATATCATTATCCTGATCAGCCCCTGGATTGCCAGCGTCTTCGACTGGTTCAGTTCCTGCCATCAGGGTGATTACGCCAGAGTAAGCTGTATCACCGGCCATGGCCTGGGTACCATTATCGTCAAGATCGGTTTGATTGTCGCCCATCGTAATGGCTGGGTCAGCATCGGTAGAAGATGTCTGAGCATCCGCAGGCGCAGCAACTCCTACAACGTAGTTGCCTGGTGAAAGCATGCCAAAGAAATAGTTACCATCAGCGTCGGTATCAACACTGTCAATTGCAACCAGTCCGCTTCCATCACCAGCAGCACTGGTATCTTGAAAGAGTACGACTTCGATACCTTCGATACCGGCTTCGAGCGGACTACCCAGGTCTTGCTCTCCACTATCGTCCTGGTCGTAGAATACAGTAGAACCAATAGAGAGCATTGGCGTAAATCCAAAGTCAACGGTCATGTCTCCGTTGGCGTCGAAATCCGCATCTTGCATCCCGCCAGAGTTAGGCTCGTTGGCATCAAGGTTTTCAGTACCGGCCATTAATTCGATCGGACCGGAGGTAACGGGGGCACCGGGGCCACCAGCCTGAACGCCATTTTGAATGTTATCATCCTGAAGATCATCACCTTCATTGGGAGTAGAAGAGGTGTTAGCATCAGCGGGTACCATTGGGATGGTTACTTCGTAAGTACCATCCGGCAGGTTACCGAAGAAGTAATTCCCATCCATATCCGTAGTAACCGTATCTACCGGTGTTTCCGGAATACCGTCTCCATCAATATCGGCCAGAAGAACAACTTCGATGCCTTCGATACCCACTTCCTGAGTATTGTTGTCTTGCATACCATCATTGTCCATGTCAAAGAAGACAGTAGAGCCGATAGAGTTAGTTGGAACAACACCGAAGTCAATGGTCATATTTCCATTAGCATCAGTTGTGATGTTTTCGTCATCCTGATCACCGCCCTGGAAGCTTTCGCCATTTCCGGTTGGTTCTTCGCCTACCATCAGCATGACGGTTCCGGAAAGTAAAGTATCTCCTCCGGCGGGCATACCAGGTATGACTTCAATGGCCGTAATGCCATCACTATTTCCATCGGTATTGTCATCGGCACTCATAACGGCCGCTCCGGTAGAAGGAACTGGCGCATCATCCGGCAAGAGGATAGCTACCTGATAGTTCCCTGCGTTGAGGGTATCAAAGAGGTAGTTACCATCCATATCCGTTATGGTAGAGTCAACCAAAACAAATCCGGATCCATCCATCGCTGTGCTGGTATCCTGATATAAGAGTACCTGAACGTCGGCTACTCCTCCTTCCAATGGATCACCTTCATCTTGGTCACCACTGTTATCGACATCGTAGAAAACAGTTGAACCAATCGATAAAGAAGGAGCAAAGCCAAAGTCGATAAGCATATTACCATTTAGCTCATCATCGCTCATGGTGCCATCCAGGTTATTAACGTTATCGTCCTGATCGCTACCGTTATCCATTTCAATATCATTTGCCGGCTCCATCTGAATCATCAGCGAAATGATTGGGGAGTTGGTCGTATCGCCAGGCGCGTTTTGGATACCGTAGTCCGTGTTGTCAGCCGCATCGTTGTCCATCGGTGGCGTGGCGTTGGTCGAACTATTGGGCAAACCTTCCGGCGTCATTGGAACAGAAACCACGTAGTCTCCTTCCGGTAGGCCCCCGAAGAAGTAATTACCGTTAGCATCCGTTGTGGTAGTTGCGATTAAGCTGTCCACCATTCCAGATGCGGAAGTAGTATAAAGGTCTACCTGAATACCGGGGATTCCATCCTCGTTAGCCATGTCGAACATAGCATCATTGTTGTCATCCATGAATACGGTAGAACCAATACTGAGGCAGTTGACGGCTACTGGAGGAGCAGAACAGACCGTGTAACACGCTCCGTCGAGTGGACTGTTGCCAGCCGTCATGTCAACGCCATTAAGAATTGGATTGATGGATTGACCAGGGTCTATGAAATCCGGCAAGGGTTCTCCCTCACGATAATTGACTGCATAAACCGTAAAGGTGTCGCTAGACAGCCCAGTAAAAAGACCGGACATATTAGACTGTACTATAAAGGTGTCACGTACAAGCAGATAAACCTGAACCTGGCCGGAAGTACCTCCGGTCTGAAATGTACCTGGTGCTGACTGAGCTAATATATTGCCGGTTGGAGCACTCGGGTCGGTTCCTAATTCACAGAAAGGGCCAGAAGCATTAAGCCCATTATCTGTCACTATCCCGCACAGTAGTTCGGGTACTTCCACGAATCCCTGGGCATCAGGATCAGAGGCTGTAGTAGCGTTAGCCGTCTGTACAGCACCACCGGAACCAGAGTGAGCGAAAGGTCCAAAAATAAGTTCAGTAGTCGTTCCCGTCGTATAGGTCTGATTTTCCCCTCCGATGGTAACAATGTAAGGCCCGACAGGATCTCCGAATACTGTATCTATTCGTACATAGTATTGTCCTTGCATCGCGGCAGCGCCGCTCATATCAGCACAAATTGCCTGGCCTTCAAGATTAATGATCAGCGTATCGTTTATCTCCTGGGCGCTCAAATTACTGACTGAGCATAGTGAAAGGAGACCAATCACAATCATTAGCGCTCCTCGTCCCGCAGCTGAAAGGCAATTGGCAAATAACTGTGTAATTCTTACAATCATGAGATTCGTTTTAAAAAAACCAGTACCGAAGAAGACTGACGTACGACGAGAGCGATTCACACTTTGTTTCGTGGACCGTCCGAACACACAAATTGCCTTTTGGTCAAAGACCGAAAAAGCAGATGAAGAACCATCAATGTTTGAATTGGATCGGGAAGGTTGGCCTAACGCACGACGCTTCCCTAGGGAAATTGTCTCTTTTTTCATGTGATAATGGTTCGCAAACAATTCATGGCAGCAGGCAAGACAAGCAAACGTCAAGTGAATTTCACACGAAAGAAAAGAAAATAAACTACTGAGATACAGCAGTATATCAAATATTAAAAATTAGAATATGGTCGTCAAAATTCTTTCATGGATATAACACCCAACGAATAAAAGTCATTGCTTTACTCATTGGCATAGCTTGCCCAAAGGGGGCAAACTATGCAGCAAATATAAACTATTAGCCGAAATCTAAAAGGATCAGGCTGCCTATTTTGAAATTGTACTAAGTCAACTGTCTAACTCATCCCCTACCCTTTCAATCAGTTTTTTTAGTGACGGGTAGCTCTTCAACCCCAATGATTCAGCCGCTTTTACACTGATAAATTTAGCCCACTCGATATCCTCTTCTTCTTCGGGCACTAATGGTTGATCGGGGCAATCCATCAGAAACCAGTACGTCGGTTTGAGGATACGCTTTCCTTTTTTGCTTTTGTAGGTGTGATAAGTTAAGTAAGGAGTAGGATCGGTCACCCTCAATTTTGATGCTCCCGTTTCTTCGGTAACTTCTCGTAGCGCTGCTTGTTGAAATGATTCACCTTTATCGACCTTCCCTTTGGGTAAATCGAGATACCCTCTGCGATAGATAAAAAGCAGATTAGCCGTACCTCTTACGCTGACCAAACCTCCGGCGGCTTCAACGATTTTGTAATGGGACTTAAAATCAGCCCATAGCCCTTCCAAGTCCTTGGCTACCAAAGTAACTGCCGTCACTTTTGGCGATCCCTTTTCCAGTAGATCGGCGTAATTGAGCAGCGTCTTGACCTTTCCGGAATAATTGGCGATCAGGTGGGTGGCTAACGAAGTAGCAGTGCTTTTCGGAGAACCCGCAGCCACCAGACGCAGCGGACGGTCGTTGATATAGATTTCGTACATTTGGGCGAAATTTACAGCAATGGTCATTGCCAAACAAATTGCCCGCCGCTTACTGGAGATTGGTGCCGTCAAACTCAGCCCCGAAACCCCCTTTACCTGGGCTAGCGGCTGGCGCTCTCCAATCTACTGCGACAATCGCATTATCCTCTCCCATCCCGAAGTGAGATCGGAGGTCCGCGACGCCCTGATCGAGGCCGCCAAAACCTACGGACAGGTCGACGGCATCGCCGGGGTCGCTACTGCTGGTATTCCCCATGGGGCCATGCTGGCCGATCACCTCAACTTACCCTTTATCTATATCCGCAGTCAAGCCAAAGGCCACGGCCGCCAGAACCGAATTGAGGGAGAGTTGATCCCCGGCGGTAATTACCTCTTGATTGAAGATCTGATTTCCACCGGCGGCAGTGTATTGGAAGCCGCTACCGCTCTTCGGGATGCCGGCGGGACAGTAGCTGGCGTACAGGCGATCTTCACCTACGAATTCCAAAAATCCGTAGACGCTTTTGCCGCGGCCAACACCCTGTTTTCCACCCTCAGCAACTATACTAGTCTATTGGAAGTAGCGGTGGAAGAAGGAAAAATCGCCCCGGATTTACTGGAAACACTGAGCGAATGGCGTAATGACCCGGGAGGGTGGATGCAGGCGTAGACGCTTGGACGGCATTCGGCCTTGTAGATGCGCTTCGCGCTTTTGGACGTCGCTGAAGCGACTTTTAGCACACTTTAGAAAGGTTAAAATTACATGTCTTCAAATACAATGAATAAAGACGCGGAAAACTTTCTTTTTCGCTACTTAAATAACGCCAGCCCAACGGGCTTTGAAGGCCCGGGCCAACAACTCTGGTTAGAGTACTTACGACCCTACGTGGACGAGGTGCACCTGGATAATTATGGCACTGCCTATGGCATCATTAACCCCGGAAAAGACTACCGGGTAGTCATTGAAGGGCACGCCGACGAGATCAGCTGGTTCGTTCACTACATCAATGAAAACGGCTATATCTACGTGGTAAGAAACGGAGGCAGCGACCACCTTATCGCCCCCTCGAAAAGAGTCAACCTGCACGGTGATAAAGGCATTGTGCGCGGCGTGTTCGGCTGGCCAGCCATCCACACCCGCCGGGGTGAAGATGCCAAGCTGACCCCCAAGATCAATAATATCTTCATTGACGTCGGTGCGGACAGCAAGCAAGAAGTGCTGGACATGGGTATTCATGTCGGCACCGTCATCACCTATCCGGACGAGCTGGAAATGCTCAATGACCGTTACTACGTCGGCCGGGCACTAGACAACCGAATGGGTGGCTTCTGTATCGCCGAAGTGGCGCGCTTACTGCACGATAATAAAGTAGAATTGCCCTTCTCTCTCTATATCGTCAACTCCGTCCAGGAAGAAGTAGGCTTACGGGGTGCTCAGATGATTACCGAGACCATCAAGCCCCACGTAGCCATCGTGACTGACGTAACTCACGACACCCATACTCCGATGCTCAACAAGATTAAGCACGGCGATGTCAAAGGTGGCAAGGGCCCCAGTGTCACCTACGCCCCGGCGGTCCATAACAAGTTACTCAGCATGATCATCGAGGCGGCCGAAGAGCACGAAATCGACATTCAGCGCGAAGCCAGCTCACGCGCTACTGGTACCGATACAGATGCTTTCGCTTTCAGCAATGGTGGTGTACCCTCGGCGCTCATCAGCCTGCCCCTGCGCTACATGCACACCACCGTGGAAATGGCTCACAAGGATGACATTCGCGGGGTAATCCGGTTGATCTACGAAACGCTTTTGAAATTGGAGGACGGAATGGATTTCCGGTACTTTCAAGTTAATAGTTAATGAGCCGCTGAGTTGTCAAGTTGCAGCTTTAGGATTTACGCCGCTTTAGCAACTTAACAACTCAGCCACCCAACAATTCAATAACTTTTCCTGCTCATGTTTATTATCCGGGAAATAATTAAATCTGACAATGAGTTTATTGCCGAAATAATTCGGAAAGTAATGCCGGAATTCAACTGCGTCGGCGAGGGTTTTTCAATCAACGACCCGGAGGTAGACACAATGTTCGAGGCTTATACAAATAACGATCGAAAATTTTACGTAATCGCCAGGCAATCAGACAACAAAATCCTAGGATGCGGCGGATTTGCACCACTACCAGGAGGTGCTCATCCGGAAATCTGCGAATTACAAAAAATGTATTTTTATTCGGAATTGAGGGGCTTTGGAATGGGACGTAAATTATTAGAAAAATGTATTGAAGAGGCCCAAAATTTAAATTATAAAAAGATGTACCTGGAAACTGTGACGCAAATGACGGATGCAGCGAAATTATATACCAAAATGGGCTTTAAATATATTCCAGAACAAATGGGCAGTACGGGACACGGTGGTTGCGATCGTTTTATGCTACGTGACCTGTAAAAGCAGATCAAGTATTAGGGAGCTTTTCTGTAATTACTACCCGTCGATCGAGAAACTTTGTATTTCCATAAAACTCTATTGTTTCACGAAACGCAATGAGCGGCCATCCGTTGCCCGTAACAGATACGGACCGGCTTGTAGTTGACGTAAATCGATGGAAGCCCCGATGGTTAAAGTTCCATCTAGTACCAGCTGGCCAGCAGTATTGAATATTTGGTAATGCAGCTCTTCATCCAGTTTATCGAAGCGCAGATAATCCGAAGCAGGATTAGGGTACACGGAGACTCCGTCGGCAAAGCGAACTTCTTCCGTTCCAGAAACTATCGGCCTATTCAATGAGATGATTTGGCCGGTACTCCGAACACAGATGTAAATTGTTTCAGAAAAAGAAGAAACCCCCGTAGGTTGTACCAGACCCGAAAGCAGCGTATCCACCGTGGAATAGTCTGTGGTATCGATGGCGTATAGATTTCCGTCGAAAATGCCGCTTACCAAAATGAAATTATCAAATTGCAAGGACGAGTTAGGTCCGCTGATCAGTCCAGGCGGAACAAGTACGCTCACTGCCGGAATTTCCCCTTCACCAAGGCCAGTGATCCTTAGGATTCTGTCGCCACTTACGTCGTTCACAAGAATATCTTCATTAAACAAACTAATATTGACGGCGAAATCGGCACCGGTTTCAATGACCGTTTCGGCCATAAAATCAGTGCCTGAAAGATCGACCCGAAACAGTGTTCCGGAATTCGTAGATACGCAGTAGAGCATCTCGTCTCGTATAGCTAAGCCATTAGCCAGTACTATTCCACCTACTACCAGTTCGGGCGTTGGATTAGGGGTTTGGGTAGCGGGGACCCGGTATACCGCTCCTTCCTCAAAAAGACTATAATACAAAAAGCTATCGGCGAGAGCAAGATCGCCAGGTACCTCATCAATAGCAAGGAATAACGCAGGCGTTGGGTTCGCATTCAGCATATCTACAATATAGATCCCCCCCACGGCGGAAACGTACTCAAACGTGCCGCTATGCTCGACACGGACAACACCACTCAGATCATTGACCACTACGGTAGAATCCTGACCCCGGAGACTACCCGTTAATAATAGACCGAAAATGAAAGCTGCTAAAAATTTAATCATGAGTAAAGAGGGTGTTTATTTAGCATAAAATAACGAATTAAAACCTAAGGACTATAAGATAGAACCGGAGCGTCGATCAATCACCTAAGAATAAGAGACTTAACGTTTTGCGGAAACGATCAATCTGCTTGTCCCGGATACAGAAGTATTCACTTAAACAGACGGCACTTTGTTATAAAACCACCACTATTTTCCCCTCTGCCGTTAAGAGCGTGTTAGGGAGTTTCTCAGAACATCCTGGCTCCTCAAGCCGATTTAAGGATAAACTTCTTCGACTCATGCGACTAATATTTCTTCTCTTTCTGACTATCGTTTTATCTTGCTCTACTACACCCGGTGAGTCAGCGGATTCTGTGGAAACCTCCACCGGAGAGACGGTCATTTTTCTCAGCCGCCACGCCGAAAAGGGTTCCGGTGAAAACCCACAACTTCTGGAAGTCGGCAGAAAGCGGGCCCAGCGCCTGGCCAACCTATTGAAAGACGAAAATATCGCCGCCGTTTACGCTACCGATTTCCGCCGCACCCAGTCAACTGCTCGCCCGGTGGCGAAAAGATTCGGAAAGGTCGTAAGGAAATATTCAGCCAGCGGAGCAGCAAGTACGCTGACCGAAAATTGGCTTAAAGAGCACCGTGGAAAAACCATTCTGGTGGTGGGCCATTCAAACACGGTGCCCGGCCTAGTAAACGCCCTGATTGGGGAGAACCGCTATGCGGATATTGACGAAGAAGTCTACGATAAGTTGTTCCGGGTGAGTATTGATACGAATGGTCGGGCGGATGTACGGGTGCTTTCGAGTAATTAAGCGTCGCTCATCCTAAAGCCAACTACAACGTCCCCACTTTTTCACTCTGCTCTGCACCTGCGGTGATCGTCGCAAGCTCCACGGAGTTGCCAGCTCAAAAAGAACAGCCCCAAGTTCCTATTTTAAATTAAAGTCATAAAGAGCACAGGCACCACTCTAGGGTGTGATCATTGCGTTTAACAGTTTATATTTCAGGCGCAAACATCAACTGGATTCCATTATGGCTTCAAAGTAGCCATGTGAGTAAATCAACTATCGGCTGCCTGCGAAACTTTCACCGGGCATTTCCGGTTCTCAACAAATATGGCGAATGAATGGAACGTAGGGCAACGCAGCAAAAGCGGATTGGCCCAAAAAACGGAATATGCGGTGATCGTGGGTGTAGTACTACCCCGGCAAACTGAAGAACAAGTAACCGAATATCTTGACGAACTGGAATTCCTGGCCCTTACGGCCGGTGCAAAGGTTAAGAAACGCTTCATCCAGAAATTGCCACACCCTGACAACCGCTTCTTTGTGGGTAAGGGTAAGGCCGAGGAAATCCAGGAATACATTGAGACCCACGAGGACATCAGTATGGTGATCTTTGATGATGACCTGAGCGGCAAGCAAACCAATATTCTGGAAGAACAGATGAAGGTGAAGATTATTGACCGTTCCACCCTGATTCTGGATATTTTTGCTCGCCGGGCCCAGACCGCCCAAGCCAAAAAGCAGGTAGAAATGGCCCAGATGCAGTATCTGCTGCCACGGCTACGCGGCCTCTGGACCCACCTTGAGCGTCAGCGTGGTGGTATCGGTATGCGCGGACCGGGTGAGACGGAGATCGAAACGGATCGCCGGATCGTCCGCGACAAAATCAGCAAGCTTAAAAAGGAGTTGGAGAAAATCGACCAGCAAAGTACCACCCAGAGGAAAACGCGGGGCGACATGATACGCGTGGCCCTGGTCGGCTACACCAACGTAGGCAAGAGTACCCTGATGAACCTGCTGACCAAAAGCGATGTCTTCGCCGAAAATAAGCTCTTCGCCACCCTGGATACCACGGTGCGTAAGATTGCTTACGATGGCACGCCCTTTCTGATGAGTGATACGGTCGGTTTCATTCGTAAGCTGCCCACTCACCTGATCGAGAGTTTCCGCTCTACCCTGGACGAAGTAAGGGAAAGCGATATTCTGCTGCACGTGGTCGACATCGCCCACCCCCAATACGAAGACCACATCCGCACGGTGCAAAAACTGCTTAAAGAGCTGGAAAGTGAAGACAAACCGACCTTGATCGTATTCAACAAGATCGACCTCTTCCGTAAGCGTAATTATGATCTCTACCTCGATGAAGAGGGCCGCCAAGAAGTGGAAGAAGGACTCATCAAAAACCTGGAAGGGGAATTTGGCCAGTCGGCAATATTCATCTCCGCCCAGGAAAAAGAGAACATTCAGGAGTTGCGTGAGCGGTTGATCGAAATGGTAAAGGAACAGTACCAGGTACGGTATCCTTATATGACTAAGCGCTGGGGGTGATTTAGGACGAGTTTCGCCCTTTAGTACGCTTCGTGTCAGGGAGGCTGCGGCTTTAGGACGTTTTGCTTAGTACGGCTTTGCCGTTAGTCACAGAACCTTGAGGCTACCCTAAGGAAATCTTGTGTATCCTTGTGCTCCTTAGTGAACTTGTTTTTTCTTTTAACCCACTTCCATGCCCGATTACCAAAAATACGCCCACCTCCTCGTCAACTATTGCGTTTCCCTCCAACCCGGTGAACGACTCTTCGTTCAATCCACCAGCCTTGCTACTTTGTTAGTCAAAGAAATTTACCGGGAAGCCATCAAAGCCGGTGGACACTGTGAATTCACCCTGGCCGTGGAAGGTATGGGAGAGATACTGATGGAACACGGCAACGAAGAGCAACTGAAATACATCCCGACGCTTTATAACCGGGCGTTGAATGAATTCGATGCCTATATCAATTTGCGGGCACCCTTTACGCTGCGTGGCCCGAAACCGGACCCGGAGAAAGCCAAGATTCGCTCCGCCGCCCTACAGCCGCTCATTACGACTTACTTCGAACGGACGGCCGATTTGCGTCTTAAGCGAACGACTTGCCTCTTTCCTACCCAAGCCCTGGCCAATGAAGCCGGCATGAGTCTGGAAGAATACACCGATTTCGTGTTCAAAGGCTGTAAGCTGGACCAGCCCGACCCCAAAGCTGCCTGGCTGGAGGTACGCGCCAACCAGCAGAAGATCGTCGACCACCTGAACAGCTGTACCGAGTTCCGCTACGTAAACGAAAGAAGCGACATCAGCTTCACCACTAAAGGCCGGCGCTGGATCAACAGTGACGGACAGACCAATATGCCCAGCGGTGAGGTCTACACCAGTCCGGAGGAGGATAGTGTAGATGGTCACATCTACTTCGACTACCCAGCCATTCGCAATGGCAAGGAAGTCAGGGGCGTAACCCTACACGTGGAAGGCGGCGAAATCAAAAGCTGGACTGCCGAAGAAGGACAGGACATCCTGGACGAAACCTTTGAGCTTCCCGGCACCCGCCGTTTCGGAGAAGCCGCCATCGGCACCAATTACACTATCGATCGCTTCAGTAAGCACATCCTATTCGACGAGAAGATCGGCGGTACGGTGCACATGGCGATCGGCCAGAGTTATGGCCAGTGTGGCGGAAAAAATGAGAGCCCCGTCCACTGGGATATGATCGCCGATATGACGCGATCGGGGCAAATCCTTGCCGATGGTGAAATAATTTACCGAAAGGGGCGGTTTCTTGATGGACTGGCGTTCTGAATGAACCAGTCGGCGAACAATTTGTCTTTTAATTCTATATCTTGTGCGTTACTAGCTTTTTGGCGCTTTATGCGATGTTTGGGATCCACACGGCCTCCGATGCGCATACTGAGCTCCCGTGACCCGGCAAATCCGTCCGGCGCGGCCAGACAACTAGAGAACAAACTACCAAAAACATCCTCAGACCGTGAACGAGAACATTGCATTTTTAGAGCTTAAGTACGGAAACATCTACGGCGGATTCCCCAATTTTTACGCCATCAGCGAGATCGCCCTTCTCGTCTTCGAACAGGGTTCAAATAAAATATTTCTTGAAAGCTGGATCAACGGCGCGGACGTAGACATCGTCGACGTATTCGCCAAGACTAACGACCTGGGCCACACCATCGGCCGTGGTAAGGAAGTCATGAATATGCGCACTAACCGTCGCTTTCCTTACGACGAAAACTTCCGCCTCACCGAGGAGCAAGTACAGGGTGCTTTCATGAACCTGCGCCCCTCCAAGCCGGGCATCAAGAACTTCCTGCTCAAAAATCTCCGGAAGTATCGCTTCCAGAACCTGATCGTATTCGACGGTCGCCGCGACATCTTCCTTTGTGAGCGTTCCGGCGTCAACTTTGACCGGATCAATATCATCGATATCCAGAAGGACCTTAACCGCGAAACGGACTACCTGTTCAGTCTGAACAAACTCTCTGTCGTGGTAGGTTTCGAGTCCGATCGCTCCTACCTTCGCTCCAACAACCTGGAGTACTGGTTGCACCCCATCGCCGCCCGTCAGATCCTGCCACGTACGGCAGCATTCGATGCTGCTCGCCTGCTCATGCTGTACAATGAGTACACCATGTATCACGACGATTTCCTGCTTAAAGCGGCCCTGTTGCTCAACAAAATTCAGGCGCGCAAGGAAGCGGAAAAAGCTATCGAAGAGGCTACTGCCGCAGCCGCAGCGGCTAATGCTCCGAAAGCCTCAGCCGTTGAATCTGAAGAGCCCGCGCCCGAAGCTCCCGTTGAAGAGGAAACGGAGGAAAAAAGCGGCGAAGAATAGAGGGTTTAAATTAATCCCAGGCTTCAAGAAGCACAAGGTGGCACAGAAAATATTTAAGCCCTGTGTACCCTTGTGCTTTTTTTATTCCAAAAATCTTGCCGCCAATTGCCGAGCATCCAAAGTATCCGGAGGTTTGTTAAACAATAAGATCACCCAGATCAGTCCACGCCCTTCTTTATAAAGAGCTACCAGTTGAGCGTATTCGTAAGCCGCAAACTCATATTTTGGTTGAAACGTAAATAGTTTCGACCAGTCTGCATTGTAGGTTTCCAATTGCTCCCCCTGGAATGAATGTACGGTAGTTTGCGCGTCTTCATCGTTACTCCCCACATCCATCAGAAAGCGACCGGTGGCTACGTGGGGCATCCCGGAAAAATGGCCAAGTTCCTTTTCCGTTTGCAGGTAATAACGGATTTCCAGTTTCTCCTTTTTAGACCCGATCGCGTACTCCGCCGGTCGAAAGCGAGTCCTTGCTACGGAGACTTCTTTAAAGTCTGCATCGAACGGACGGATGATGTCCGCCCCCAGACTATCAAACCGGTTCGCAGCAGCCTGGGGAAGCGGCCCTTGACCGGCCAAGTTATTTACCGCTACTAATAATACAAAAAGCAAAAGAAAATTTAGCTGGCGAAAGCAATTAGGCGTTTCCACTTTAGTTTTAAATTTGACCATGAGTAATTTCAAATGGGGTATCGACCTGGGCGGCACCAAGATCGAAGGCGTAGTACTGGATGCTAATAACGAAGTAGTCATCCGTCACCGTATCCCTACCCAACGCGAAGGTGGCTATCAGCATATCCTCAGTCGAATCGCATTATTGGTTGAAGAGCTCAAAAAGACGGTTGGCAGCAATCCGGTCAGCATTGGTATTGGTACGCCGGGCACCATCGACCCTCCCACGGGCTTGCTCAAGAATTCTAATACCGTGGTCCTTAACGGGCAACCTTTTTTGACTGACATAGAAGCAGTGCTTGGGGAAAACATTACGGTGAAGATGGCCAATGACGCGAACTGCTTTGCCATTGCCGAGGCCTTGATGGGTTGCGTCAAAGAAGAAAAACCCGAAGCAGAAGTCGTTTTTGGAGTTATCCTCGGTACCGGCGTGGGTGGAGGATTGGTGGTTAATGATCGAATGATTGGTGGGGCCCAGGGCATTGGCGGAGAATGGGGCCACATGTTCCTGGACCATTCCGGTGGCCACTGTTATTGCGGACGGGTAGGCTGTGTAGAGACCATTATCTCCGGCCCCGCCCTGGAACGCTTTTACGCCGGAATTTCCGGCAAGGGGCGCAGTATGCGTGAGATCGCTACCCGCTACGTGGGAGGTCGGGATTCCGCCGCCACGGCCACGCTTGATCGGCTTTTCCATTTTTTCGCCAAGGGTATCGCGAATATCATCAATGTGCTCGATCCTGATGTAATTGTATTAGGTGGAGGTCTAGGACAGATTGACGCGCTCTATGAAATAGGGGTTCCACAGGTAACCGACCACCTTTTCAACCCAAGAATGGATACCGTCTTTTTGCGTCCGGCCCTGGGGGATTCGGCCGGGGTCTATGGGGCCGCCTTGCTGTAATCGCCTAGCTGCCTCTTATTTGGCGACGTGGTTATAAGTAGATGCCTGTCGCAAATCCAGACAGGGTTAAAGTCGTTATAGATCAATCCACCTTCCGAAGATCAAGTCAAACGGGTGGGCACTGGCCAGAGAGCCGTCGTTTCCAAGACAGTCCTTAATTGTTTAAGACAACATTAACGCTCAAAAACGGTCCAAAACAAACACTTTCAGGTATTTAGGATGTTTTATAATTAGGTCTCGGTTGAGAGTCCCCTAGTGTACAGTGCTTAAACTATCAAATATGTCTTCCCTGAACGATAAACCAAACATTGGTCAGTCGCTACTTTTGCTACTGGCATTTTTCTTCGCCATAAGTGGCCTCACTGCCCAGTCATTCGGGCGTAACAAGCCGAACTACGAACAATTCGACTTCAAGGTATACCAAAGCCCCCATTTCGAATTGTACACCTATTTAACTGACTCTACCTGGCGCCACGATTTCCTCAACGACTCCGAAGAGTGGTACCACAACCATAGTCGGGTCCTAAACGACACCATTGCCTTCCGTAACCCTATGATCATCTATGGGAATCACGCTGACTTTCAGCAAACCAATGCTATTAGTGGCAGCATAGGTACGGGAACCGGCGGCGTCACCGAAGCCTTTAAAAACCGGGTAATTCTGCCCGTGGCAATGACCAATCAGCAAACCCATCACGTATTAGGTCACGAGTTGGTACACGCCTTTCAGTACGACATGGTGATTCGTGGAGATTCCACCAAACTTCAGGATCTACAGAATATTCCACTCTGGATGGTGGAGGGACTAGCCGAGTATCTCAGTATCGGCGGTGTAGACCCTTTTACGGCCATGTGGATGCGGGATGCCGTTTTAAACCAGGACGTGCCCTCTCTCAAAGACCTGAACAGTGGTAAATATTTTCCTTACCGCTACGGTCAGGCATTCTGGGCGTTTGTGACCGGTCTGAAGGGCGACGATATTATCAACCCATATTTCCGTAATACTGCACGCCTTGGTCTGGAAGCCTCCACCAAATTGGTTTTGGGCTACGAGTTCGATGAATTCAGTAAACTTTGGCAACAAGCTCTACAACGACAGTACGAGCCCTACGTTGGCAAACCGGATAGCAGCCAGGAAAACTTCATTGGCCGGGCGGTAGTCAACCAAAAAAACGGTGGCCGGATCAACGTGGCTCCGGAGATATCACCCAACGGACGCTACATTATCTATCTCTCCGAAAAAGATTTGTTCAGCGTAGATCTGTTCCTGGCCGACGCCCGCACCGGCAAACCGATTCGCAAGATCGATACCAGACAGCGTGGTGGCCACATTGATGACATCAACTACATCGAAAATTCCGGCAGTTGGAGCCCCAATGGAAGAGAGTTCGTTTACACCGCGGTGAGCCAGGGCGATAATGTGTTGCTGATCGCCAACGTAGAAAAGGGCCGAAACGATCGCAAGATCAAACCAGCAGGTCTGCCGGCTTTCAATAATCCGGCCTGGAGTCCCAATGGCCGGTCCATACTCGTAACCGGCTTGGTGAACGGTCAGACTGATCTTTACCTGATCGATGTACGTAGTGAGCGGGTCACACGCCTTACCAACGACCGCGCCAGCGAAACCCACCCCAGTTGGTCAGCTGACGGTGAGAAAATTTATTTCTCTACTGATGAGTTGGCGCTCACCAGCGGCAATACCAGCTACGGTGCCAAGCGCTTTAATCTGGCCCAGTTGGATGTTGAGAGCGGCCAGATTACTCACTTCTCTAATGTCTTTCCCGGAGCGGACAACCTCAACCCTACCGAAAGTACCGACGGTAGTATCGTATTCCTGAGCAATCGTGACGGCTTCCGCAATATCTACCGCCTGAACCCAGTGACGGGAGAAGTTTTTCAACTCACGGACCTCCTTACCGGTGTTTCCGGCATTACGCATTATGCTCCGGCCATCAGTATGGACCGGAAGAATGATCGGTTGGTGTATACCTACTTCAATCAGCGTGGCTACCGTATTTACCAGGCAAAAATCGATGAGTTTTTGAATCGACAGCTAGACCCTGCTGCGGTCGACTTAAGCCCTGCTACTTTGCCAAGACTAAATCCTCGCGCTCCCCTGGTGGTTGACAATCTGCTGGAGAGTATGGATCAGGAGCCGGTCTTGGCCGACTCTTCCATCCGTGAGGTTCCCTACCGCTCTAAATTCAAACTGGACTACGCCGGAGGTTCCACCGGTGTGGGCATAGGCAATAATCCTATTTTCGGTACGACCGGAGGATTGGCCGGCGGTGCGGATTTTCTCTTCACCGACATCCTGGGTAACAATCAGTTCTTTACCAGCTTACGGATGAACGGCGAACTGGCTGATTTCGGCGGAACCGTTGCTTACATCAATCGCAAAAATCGACTGAATTGGGGGGCCAGTATCTCTCGCACGGCTTTCCGGAGTGCCGGAAGCTTACAACCAAGATTGGACACCCTGCAGTTTGCCGAAAATTCTTTTTCCGAGGTAATCAATTCTCCTTACGTGATCAATCGATTGTTTCAGAATCAGACCGGTGTCTTTGCCCAGTATCCGATCTCTACCACAGTGCGGCTGGAAGGTAGTCTAAACGCTAGCCTGTACACCAATCGTGTCACTCAGTACAATCGCTATTTCGATCCTCAGTTCGGCCAGTCCATTCAAGTAACCGGCCAGCGACCGGAACGACGTCGTGACCTGGAATCCGAATCTTTCTTTTTAGGTAGCGGTGGTGTGGCGCTGGTGGGTGACCGTAGCTTCTTTGGACTTACCGCACCGATCAAGGGTTCACGTTACCGTCTTGCATTAGATCGCTATTTCGGCGAATTTGGCTTCAATAATGTTACGGCTGATTACCGTCGGTACCTGCGTTTGGGTAAATTCACGCTGGCTGGTAGAGCCATGCACCAAGGACGCTACGGTGGTGACAGCGACGATCTGTTTCCTCAGTACGTTGGTAGTCCCTGGTTCGTTCGTGGCTTAAGGGCTAATGAAATTGCCGGCACCCTGGCCAACGCTGGCCGTTCCTTCGATGAGCTGGTTGGTAGCAAGCTTTTCGTAGGTAACGTAGAATTGCGAATTCCCTTCACCGGTCCGGAGCAGATTGCTCTGTTCAAGTCCAAATTCTTGTTCAGTGATCTCAACTTCTTCGTGGATGGCGGTATGGCTTTCAACGATTTCAGTCAGCTCAACGGACCGGTAGTTACGCTAGACCAGAACGGAGAACCATTCATCAATCCCGTTACCAATGAACCCTTTATCGCCGTTCCGGGTGCCAGTCCGGTATTTACGGTAGGGGCCTCGGTAAGGGTGAACCTGTTCGGAAGTATTATTCTGGAGCCCTATTATGCCAAACCTCTGATCGAAGGCTCAAGCTGGCAATTCGGACTCAATGTGCTACCCGGTTGGTAAAGCGTTATAGTGTCAGTGCCATTCCGACTTTGTCGGAGTGGCACTGTACGCTAACCATACTGTTCCAGCATCGCCCGCAAATCCTCAATTGTATTAGCTTCTTCCTTTGGCTTATCCTCTCGCCAGCGCAGCATCCGGGGGAAGCGAAGGGCCACGCCGGATTTATGCCGGCTGGACTTCTGAATGCCTTCGAAACCGATCTCGAAAACATGGTGGGGCTTTACGCTGCGCACCGGCCCGAAACGATCAACGGTATTCTTTCTCACCCAGGCGGTGATTCGATTGAACTCCTTGTCGGTCATCCCCGAATAGGCCTTGGTAAAGGGTACTAATGTTTCACCATCCCAGACCCCGAAGGTGAAGTCGGTGTACAGGTTGGCTCGTCGCCCGTGTCCTCGTTGGGCATACATCATAACGGCGTCGATGGTCAGCGGATCGATCTTCCATTTCCACCAGTCACCCTTTTTTCTGCCCACTTTGTAGGTACTGTTTTTGCGTTTGAGCATCAGGCCTTCGCTGTGTCTTTCCCGGGCGGTGGCGCGTTCGGCGGGTAGTTCATCCCAGTCGGTAAACTGTACGGTCGGCGAGATAAGAAGACGGGACTCGTTCTCCATTTCAGTGGCAGCACTCACTACCTTCTCCAGTAATTTCCGCCTTTCATTCATCGGTCGTTCCCGAATGTCCTCTCCCCCGTACTCCAGTAAGTCGTAGGCCATCAATACTACCGGAGCTTCCTGTAATGTCTTCTTACTCACTTTTTTACGCCCGATCCGGGTTTGCAAAATGTTAAACCCTAAGGGCTTACCCTCCGTAAAGGCCAAAATCTCTCCATCGATGACGGTTCCATTCGGCAGGAAATCGTGAAAGTTTTGGTACTCCGGGTACTTGTCAGTCACGAGTTCTTCTCCGCGCGACCAGACGAATGTCTCTCCGCCACGTACAATTAACTGACCGCGGATACCGTCCCACTTATGCTCTACCTGCCATTCTTCGGGTGCGCCCAGGTCTTTTAGTTCCTGCTCCAGCTGGTAGGCCAGGTAGAAGGGATAAGGGCGACTGAGCTGAGCCTGGGGGTTGTCACTCAGCACTAGTTGGTCAAAGGTGGTTTCATCGGGCGTCCAGTTGCCCATTAGACGGTGGGCCAGGTCATCTTCGGGTATCTCCATGGCGCGGGCCAGCGCACGGGTCATCAGTTTCTGACTGACGCCGACGCGAAAATTCCCGGTAATGAGTTTATTGAACAAGTACCGCTCGGTCTTTTCCAGGCCACGCCAGGCATTCACCACCTCGGCTTTCCGTTCTTCCTCGGTCAGTTTAGGAAACTGCTGGATTTTCTCAATCCAGAAATGCAGTGGCTCGTCGTGGCGCTCCTCCGGCGGTGGCAACACCAGCGCGATGGTTTCGGCCAGATCACCCACCACATGATAGCTTTCTTCCAGTAGCCAGATATCGATGCCAGCCAGTTCTCCCGCCCAGGCCCGCAGCAATTTTGAGTTTACGCTGCGGCGCGGGCGGCGATGACTCAGCAGTGCGATGGTCCATAGTCGATCCCGGTCTTCGGCCTGGCTGAAGTAATCGGCCAGGGCCGCGACCTTTTTATTGGTCTTGGTGGTGGTGTCTAACTGTCGAAAGAGTTCAGCGAAGTGTTTCATGATTCAGTGCCTTCGGGATTGCTATCGGTTTCGGCAGTTGCTTCCGCTGCTGCTTCGGCTTCCTCTCCGTAATCGGTTTCCAGTTCTACGGCATTATAGCCTTGCTCTCGCAGGTAATTACTGAAGATGCCGGTATAGCCGTGGGTCACGTAAATATTATCCGCTCCGGTGGCTTCAATGGCGGAGAGCAGACCCGGCCAGTCCGCATGATCGCTCAGCACGAAGCCACGGTCAGCCCCCCTTCTTCTACGAGCCCCGCGCAGGGTCATCCAGCCGCTGGCGCTGCCCAGGCTGAGTGGATTAAATTTCTTTGCCCAGGGCTGGCCAACGCTGCCGGGGGTAGTAACGACAATGTTGCCCGGATAGGCTTTTTTGTCGATTTCACGGGTTACCCGTACGGTAGGTGGCAGTTTGAATCCTTGTCTGCGAATGATCTCATTGGTATTTTCAATGGCCCCATGGGTGTAGATTGTACCGATGCTGTGGTCCAGTCCTTGCAATAGTCGCTGGGCCTTGCCTAAAGCATACGCAGTGAGCATACTCACTTTTCCTTCTGCCTGATTTTCCCGCCACCAGTCATTAATGTCAGCCAGAATGACTTCTTGTGGTTCCCAGCGATAAACCGGCAGGCCGAATGTCGATTCTGTAATAAAGTGATGGCATTTTACGGATTCGAACGGTTCGCTCAATCCATCGTCTTCCAGTTTATAATCACCACTGGCTACCCAGACCTCGCCTTTGTACTCTACCCTGATCTGTGCCGAGCCGACAATGTGGCCGGCGGGGTGATAACTGAAGTCTACGCCATTGATCTTCAACTTCTCTCCGTAGGCGATCGTCTGGATTTTGGCCTCTGGTCCCAAGCGGTGGCGCATGACCGGCCCGGCGCTGTTGGTGGCCAGGTAATATTCATTACCCCAACGACTATGGTCGGCGTGGCCATGAGTAATCAGGGCGCGCCTGACCGGCTTCCAGGGGTCGATATACACATCGGCGCGTTCGCAATAGATTCCTCGGTCGGTGAAAGTAAGTAGGGCCATTTCTTGGCTAACAAAGTAGCAAGGTGGGTTGTTTGGGGACGAAGATTTCTTTGCCAGTCCAAAACCCCGGGTCGAGGACCTCTGGTCCGAGGTACTCGTTAGAGCGGCATAAGCGACACTCGGACCAGAGGTCCTCGACCCAGGGCTTCGTTATTAGGTGGAATATTGACGTCAGACCAACCAACATTGCTACTTTGAAGTCAAAAAAACGCACGGAAAATGGTCTCGTCAACGACGATTAGGCAGATCTACAATACCGCTTATCTTTGTAGCATGCCCGCAGATTTTTCCCCGCTTGTTTTACAAATTGCTACGCCGTTCAGCACTGGTACCGGATTTTACCTGCCGGCCCATGGGCTGGTGGTGACCAACGAACACGTCGTGCGGGACAACCCGACCGTATTGATCATGAACGACCATACGGAACGGCAACTGACTCCGGTCGTTTACCTGGATGCCTTTTACGACCTGGCTTTCCTCCGGCCGGAAAAGCCACTGGAACTCGGCGGACTCATCCTGGCCGATGCATTGCCCGCCATTGGCGACCAGGTAATTGCCATGGGGCAAATCTTCGGCCGTAGTGAACAACTGGCCATCGGAGAAGTCACCGAACTGGCGCATACCCACCACGAAATCGATTTCATTCAACACAAAGCCCGACTGAAATCCGTACAAAGTGGCGGCCCGTTGTTCAATGAGGCCGGTGAACTGGTGGGGGTTAATATGTACGATATCGATGAGGGTCACCAACGCGCACTTTCACTACCGGTCAGCGATCTGGTAAAGTGTCTTCACGAATTTAAAGGCGGGGTCGGAAAGGCAGCTACCCGCTGTTTCAATTGTAAAAAGGTGGTCTTTGAACCCTCCGTGGGCCAGACCCACTTTTGCCCCAAATGCGGGGATGACATCGTGCTGCCATGCGATGTCCCCGAATATCAGCCCACGGGTATTCAGGCCACCGTGGAGGAGATCATCAGCACGGCCGGATACGATCCTCGGCCGGCCCGGCGGGGGCCCAATCTCTGGGAAATTTTCCAGGGCAGCGCCCGTATTCAGATCGCTTACCACGAAGATAGTGGCCTGGTGACCGGCGACGCTCACCTTTGCCACGTCCCGGACGAACATCCCGGCGAACTCTTCGAATATCTGCTGAAACAGAACTATGAATTAGAGCAGTTGACCTTCAGTACTTACGGACGTGACATCATCCTATCCCTGCTCATTTACGACCGCTACCTCAGTATTGATACGGCCCTGCCACAATTCGAGCGACTTTTCAAAAAAGCAGACTACTACGACAATTATATCGTGGAGACTTTCGGAGCAGACTGGTAAACGCTGACCGCGTGAATGATGGCAGGAAAAAGGTCTTTTTTTTCAGGCCGGGTCGGAAAGCTCCACTGACTACGGAGCAAAATGCATATGACGGAGGATTTCAGTGATCTCAGGACCATCCAACCGGTTTGAACCTCCATTACTCATCATCCGCGAGAATCTGTGGCGAATAATCCCGCGAGTTGACCTAAGTAAACACTGCCTTATTACCGATCAACCTTTTTAAGTACCTCAGAAGTTTTACGCTAATCGATAACAACTAATAAACTCCGCATCGTCGTCCATAATCAAATCATCCTGCCTTCTCACGGCGATGGCACAGCTATGATCCGTGTAAAAGACACTGCCCTGATAGCGGTATTCTTCTTGGTCCGTCGTGAAATGGGCCAGTTGCTGATAGATCATTGGGCTATCCGCGAAATCACCCTCGGTTTGCGCCGTTGGATAATTGGGCGAGTGAAACAGCGAAACGTTTTCTCCCATCCGCCCCCAGATCGGTTTGCTAACGTACTGTCGACTACGTAGCCCCGCAGCGGACCAAGCCGTGTCCAGTAGCAAAGGATGATTAGGATTTTGCTGCCAGGCAACGGCCAAAATTCCCTTGCATTGGAGAAGTAATGACCAGGCCGGGTTTAAGACTTTCACCCTGCGACTGGTGATCAACTCAGTGAGGAGTTCCCACAACTCCGGTTCTTCGAAGAGAATGAAGTCCCAGGGAAAAGCTTTGTATAAATTATCGTAAGCCTTGGCCTGCCCGCCGCCCATTTCTACCAGGACGGCATCGTCGGGGTCAAAAATCACCTCTTCCAGGGCCTTGGTACCTACGTCTTCCCAACCGGCCTGGCGGGCAGCCCGGCCGATAACTGACGCAGTGAGTTGGTCTTCGGCAAAACCCAGGTCCGTGAGTAAAATGTTTTGCTCACTGCTAATGGCACGTAACCTTCCGGTAAGGCTTTCGAGTAAATCGTTCTTAATTCCCCGCTGCTTGGCCTCTTTCAGTATCTCCGGTTGTAAAAAGGTAGTTTCTACCAACAGCGAGCAGGTATCCGCATTAAATTCCAGTAATTTGACGGGCTGGCCATCGAAGCCGCCGGCAAAGTCGAAGCGGCCTACGAGGTAGTCGTCCCACTCGTTTTCAATCGACCAGCGCAGCAATTCGTGACTCGCGGCGGGAATACCGAAGCGGCTAAGCAGGTCAGGCGATTCGATTACCGCCTGTGCCGCTTTACGCAGGAGGCTGAAAGCCGTGTTTCCGGCGCTTAAGAAAGCATCTTCCTCACTAGCGTATACCCCCAACAGGTCTTCGGCCAGGTAGTCGTGATTTTCTCCACTGGTGAAATATTGGAAGCCGTATTTTTTAATGAATTTCTTGGGCAGCTTCGGGGCGGAAATCAGTCGGTTGTCCATTATACTATTTACTACCCTCCGAAACTACGACCGGATTTGCCGCTACCGTAGCCGCTTTTCGTACGGGTAGTACGGGTAGCGGTGCTACGCAGGCGGCTACCCGCATTATTCTGGGTATTCTGGTAGGCCTGATTGTTGACGTAGGCGCTGGAGCGGGGTGTGTGCCCACCACCCATACGGCCGCTCATCATAAAGAACCAGAGGCCTAACCCACCGGTGCGGACCGTACGGGCGCGGCGGGTAGTATCTGAACTGGTTTGGTGTAATTTAGCTTCCTGGAGGGTCATGGTGTCCACGCTGCCGTCCAGATATTTGCCGATGATACGGCTATCTTCAACTTGATCGACGGGAATTTCACTCTCAATTTTAAAGTTGTCTTTTTGGACCTCGGCTACGGTGGTAATGAGGCCCTGGGTCGGGATCTCTTCGGTAGATGTCGTATCTCCGGAATCATCACCGGAGAAGCAGGAACGGACCACGGAAAAGATAATGACGCCAAATAGCAGGATACGAAGGTAACCCCAAATAGTAGAGAGCATAAGAGACAAGGTGTTGTTTTGCCAGTCAAAGATAAGTATTTTCAGCAGGTTCAGAGTTGGGCTTGCTACCTTTGTGTCGCTCATTCATCCCGCTCGTGCTCCCCAAGTTATCTGAAAAAACGCTCTTGATCATCACCGTCCTCGTGGCGGGCTTGTGTAGTATTGTCTACGAATTACTCATCAGTACCACCAGTGCTTACTTCCTTGGTGACAGCGTAAAACAGTTTTCTCTCACCATCGGCACTTATATGTTCGCCATGGGTGTGGGTTCCTTTTTGAGCCAGTACGTGCGGGAACGGGAGTTGACCTACTTCGTCGGGGTGGAAATAGTATTGGGCCTGTGTGGTGGCTTTTCCGTACCTCTACTCTATTTGACCTTTCCTGATTTAGACAACAACCAGTTTCAGTACCTAACGCTCTTATTGACTTTCGTCATCGGATTATTGACTGGTTACGAAATTCCGTTGCTCGCCAGGATAATGAAGAAATATTACCCGTTACGAAGTAATTTGGCTAATGTACTGGGCATTGATTATCTGGGTGCACTCGTAGCTACTTTACTCTTCCCTTTTATTCTTTTGCCGTTCCTTGGCTTGTTCCGATCCAGTCTGTTATTCGGGGCGGTAAACGTTTTCCTGGGGTTGGGAATCTATTTTTTCTTTGCCGAGCGTCTTTCCAGCCGAGCTAAGCAAACACTGTTTGCCGCCGCCGTCGGTGTCTTACTTTTGTTCGGTTTACTCTGGTCCAGGGCAGACAAGATGCTGGGTGAACTCAACGCCGCTGCTTATCCCCATCCGGTTATCTATGGTGAGCAAACGCCCTATCAGCAACTTACCCTCACCCAAAATAATGACGATCTGCGGCTTTACCTCGACCGGGTGATCCAGTTCAGTTCCAAAGACGAATACCGCTACCACGAAAGCCTCGCATTGATCCCCGCCGCAGTAGCCGGTCGCGTCAATCGTGCACTCATCCTCGGTGGTGGAGAGGGCTTGCTGGCCCGGGAATTGCTAAAACTACCGGAACTGCAAGAATTACACATCGTCGATCTGGACGAAAAAGTTTTCGATCTGGCCCGCCGTCACGCCGGGCTCGTACAATTGAATAAAGATGCACTACGTGATCCAAGAGTAACTACCCACCCCGAAGACGCCGCTATTTATCTGCGTAACGACGAACAATCCT
Organism: Lewinellaceae bacterium SD302; assembly: GCA_002591745.1. Classification (GTDB taxonomy): domain Bacteria; phylum Bacteroidota; class Bacteroidia; order Chitinophagales; family Saprospiraceae; genus Neolewinella. The sequence goes on along the minus strand of PDLQ01000045.1, from coordinate 3,838 downwards.
ATGACCTCATCCTGGCTGATCTTCCCGATCCCGGCAATGAGAGTATCGCTCGATTGTATAGCGATTACTTTTTCAACCTGGCCCGTAGACGCCTGACCACCGACGGAGTTTTTGCTACCCAAGCCACCAGCCCCTACCATACCAGCGATGCGTTCTGGTGCATTAATACCACCTTGTACGCCGCCGGCTTCAACGAAACTTATCCTTACCGGGTCAATGTTCCCAGTTTCGGTTTGTGGGGTTTCGTTATGGCAACCCAACGACCGATTGACCCTGAACAATTCCGAGCAGACGTGCCTACGCGTTTCCTGGACACCGCTACCGTAAATCGGCTCTTTGAGTTTCCTCCCGACCTGAAACCAACCTCCGAATACGCCGTCAACCGTCTCGACCGCCCCGTCTTACTGGATTATTTCCTGGCCGACTGGAGTAAATGGCAACGCGAAAAAGCCGTACACTGATGAACCCTGACAAAAAATGGCTGGGCACCCACGTTCTACTCGAACTCAGCGGCTGCCCCTCCAATTTGCTTACTACTCCGGCGGACAGTGAGCGTATCTTACTCACTGCAGCTATGGCTATGCGCGCTACAGTAATAGAAAGTCGTTTTCACGCCTTTTCTCCCCACGGGGTTTCCGGCGTTATCGTTATCGCCGAAAGTCACCTCACTATCCATACCTGGCCGGAACATAACTATGCAGCGGTGGATATATTCAGCTGTGGCGATTTGAACCTGCAAGCTGGAATCGAGCTACTCACCCGAAGTTTCAAAGCGGAAAGTGTAACGCGTAGAATCATTAATCGCGGGCCAAAGTAAAAAAGCGGCCCCGCACGATTACTCGTACGGGGCCGCTTTTGGCTAGCGACCTCCCGGTCGCTCGGTGTCAGTTTATGGTAGAGCGACCGGGAGGAGGTCGCTAACCAATTACTGCAGGATCATCTTCCGCGTGGCCGTGAAGCCCTCGGCGATGATCGTGTAGGTCAGTACGCCGGATACGTTTCCGAGTTCCTGACGGGTGACCGTCTGTACATTGCGTCCGGCAGCAGCATCGATCTCGTAGCTGCGCAGCAGCTGACCGTTCTGGTTTTGGACTAACAAAGTAGCAGTGCCGGCAACCTCCAGCTTGAAGGCGATCTGCGTCTGGGTAGCGAAGGGGTTGGGGCTGTTCTGGAACAACTCGCTTCCGGCCGTAGCGGCACTCACGAAGCTCAAACCAAGATCAGCAACACCTCCTGTTACCGGGTAGGCTTCCGTCGTCGTGATGCGGTCCGTCAGGCTCAGCACTTCGCTCAGCTTAACGTCGGCAGAAGCGCGCAGCGTCAGCTCGAAGCCTTCTCCACCGGTGTGGCTGAAGGCAACAAGGCCACTGGCAGCTTGCGTCAGGTTGAAAGCCGTAGCGTTGGCGTCAGCCGCCACTACGTCGATGATCTCTACACCAGGAGCCACCTCGAAGGTACCCTGGAAGCCAGCTCCGTCCAGAGCAACCGGGATCGTTACCGTCTGAGCGGCAGCCAATACCAGGTCTTCGGAAATGATGTTCTCGCTTCCGCGTCCTTCACTCTCGCCACCATTCGCGGGGCTTCCACTCAGGCTCAGCGCCGTCTGGTTGACGTTACCCATCTCGACGGCGATGAAGTCAGGAGCGACTACGTTGCCCTCCAGGTTGTTCTCCGTCCAGTTCTCCAGCAACTCGTCAGTGGCGTAGAAGCGCCAGCTGTTCGTGCTGCTGAACTCAGCGTCCAGTCCCAGGATCACCCGACGGATCGCGATGATGTCCAGGATGTTGACCGTCTGCTCCTGCGTTACGTCAGCAGCAAGCAACTGGTAGGTGTCCGTGATCTCCTGCAGGCCGAGGATATGGCGGCTGATGGCAATCAGGTCGGCGGTAGTTACCCGGCCCAGGTCGATGCCTGGGTTGTGGGTTGGCTCCAGCGTGTAGTCGTCGCCAGCCGTCAGCTCGGCGAAGCTGTACAGGCCACCGGCCGTGAAGGTCGCTCCGGTCATACCCGCGTCGCTCGTAATGTCGATTTGTACGTCGTCCAGCATCTCGTCGATCGGCGTCATGACCGCTCCGCTCAGGCTGCTGCCCGGGCCGTCGTTACAAACCGTCGGGTTGAAGGCCTGTACCAGCAAGCTCGTCAGACAGTAGTCCGCCTGCCCAGTCGCGTCGATGGCGTAGATCCGGATCGTCTGAGGACCCAGTTCGTCACAGCTCAGTACCAGACCAGTGTCCAGTGGGTTTGGAACCACCGGCTCCTCTCCGTCGATGTAGATGGCGTACTTCACCGGACCGTTACAGTCCGTCACCGGGCTGGCGATGAAGTCGCTTACCCAGATCGCAGCCATACCGCCACCTTCTCCGTCGGGCATCAGCGTAACCGTCAGGCCGTTGATACAGATCGGGGTGGGTGCTTTACAGTCGACCACTTCGAAGATCAGCAGATCGATCGCCGTGTTGCCACAACCGTCAGTAGCGCGGATGCGCAGGGCGTGACGGCCGATCGGAATGTTCGGCAGGTTGATCGTGAAGGTGCCGTCACCGTTGTTGGTTACGAAGTCCGTCACGTCCTGGTCGTTGATGAACTCGGCCAGGGTGTAGATACCGTCCAGGCCTCCGTCGATGAAGGCGTCCAGCTCAACCGTGGAGTTCACGCTCAGCGGGCTACACTCGTCGTCGATGCTCCAGCTCAGTTCCACGTCAGCGTCACAGTTAACGCCGTCGAAAGAACAGAATTCCTCTTCTCCTGGAATCATCAGGGTTGGTGGGGTGTCGTCGTAGACTTTGATGAACTGCTCGTAGATGAAGGCGCCGCGGCTGCCGTCAAGACCGTAGCCTTCTACGTCGCTGCCCGCCAGGATGCCACCGTCACCGGTGTCCAGGTTGCCAATCGCGTTGAAGTTGTTGCGGTTAACGTCGCGGTCCAGGAAGGCCACGTCGTCGGCCAGGCCGTCTGCGTTTGGTACGATGTGCAGTACCGTCGTGTCCATGTCCAGGATGCCGTCGTTGTCAGCGTCCCGGGGGATTTCGTAGGCTGGGTCGATGGTGTTGTACTCACACCAGTTGAGCACCTCGTAGGTGATCCGCAGCTTGTAGCACTCGTCGGCCGTGGCCGTGAAGGTGTCAATGCTCGTGGATACCGTGATCAGGTCACAGCCGAAGGTCTCGTAGTTCACGCCGTTGTAGTCAGGCTCGACACACTGGTCGCTCTCCTGGTCGCCAGGGAAGACCACCGTGTAGTCGTGAATACCGATCACGTTGATCGTCTGTACACAGCCCGGAGGAGCCGTGAAGCCTTGGGCGTCCGTTACCGTGAAGGTACGGGTGATCAGACCTACGCCACAGCTGTTGCGGCCGTCTACCACCGTTTGGGTAACGATGGGATCAGGACAGTTGTCCAGGCCGGTGGCCACACCGAACTGAGCGTCCAGCAGCGCTGCCGTACCCACCGGGTCGATGGCGAACTCTACGTTCAGGTCTTGGGGGAAGCCTTCTTCCAGGTCAGCACAGGTCACCGTTTGCGGAGCCGGAGCGATACAGACCGGAGCAGTCTTGTCTTCCACCAGGATGTTCAACCAGCAGGAGTTCACGTTGTCGACCTGTGGGTCGAAGATGCCATCTTCGTTACCGTCGTCGGTCACCCGCAGCTCGACCTCGATCGTACCCAGTTGGGCACAGGTCAACGTCTTGCACTCCTCGAATGCGAACAGTGGGCTGAAGGGAGATACGGCGATGCCGTTAACCTGGGTGATCCGGATGTCGCGGCGGATGTCAGAACAAGCGTCGTAAGAAGCACGGTCGACGTCCTCGGCACAAATCTGGGCCGTTCCGCCCTGAGG
>PDLQ01000044.1 GCA_002591745.1 Lewinellaceae bacterium SD302 | reverse complement strand
TTTCAACATCGACTTCAGAACACGAAGTTGATTATTTAAAAGCCAAAGTTCAGCACTTGCAGTATTTGCTGAGGAGAGCGGCGGCATGAAACAATCAATCACCGCTAAAGTCAAGCTAACTCCAAGTAGCCTGCGACAACTCCGGCGACCGAAGGGATGATCAGTGCAGCTCGTCACCGAAAGGAGAGGAGCAGTGTTTTTATCCGGTTTTTTAACACTTCAATTCCCTTTACCTCCACAATATTCCCTAGATTACGAGGGTTTTATGCGTGTCTCTCGCAACTATTTTATACACCAATCGAACGTTGATGATGCAAAACTTTACACCAATACAATTGGTCGCCTACCTGTACGGCGACAACACCACTGCTCAGGCGGAGAAAACGGAGGCTGCTCTCGCCGCTGACCCGATTCTCGCTACGGAACTGGATGAGCTCAGTATGGCCCAAAGCAATCTGCCCAAGATCGCTTTTACTCCCCCGAAAGACACGCTGCGCCGTATCCTTTGGTACAGTGAGGAAAGTCGGGCCTGCGCGCTTTGCTAGAGCCACATACAATAACTGCTAAAGAAAAAAGCCGTCGGAGATTCCGACGGCTTTTTTTTGTTTGCGCTCATCTGTGTCTCTATAAACAAGAAGAAGGTGGTCTAATAACCATCGTTGAAAGCGATCCGATCATTTCCCCTTATTGTCTTGCAATGCAAACAGCATCCCCTTGAGTGGAATGGGCAACCAGTCTGGTCGACTGTTGAGTTCATAGGCGGTTTCGTAGATCGCTTTTTCCAGGACGAAGAAATCCAGCAAATCTTCGCGGCCGGCATTAGTGGTTGGTACGAAGCTGGCACCTTCCACGACAGACATATAGCCATTCAGAAAGCTGCTGCGAACCTGACGGAACCACCACTCTCCCCAATTGGTAAGCTGACGGCGTTGCTCAGTACTGTACTTGTCATTGAGCAGGAGTTGACCCATCGCCGCGTAGTGGAAGGAACGGACCATGCCGGCTACATCCTTGAAGGGCGGGCGCTTGCGGCGGCGTTCCGGAATAGAAAGCAGGGGCTCGCCCTCGAAGTCGATGATGCAATAATCATCTTCGGTTTTTAGTACCTGGCCGAGGTGGTAGTCGGCGTGAATACGGCTGACGGTCAATTGGCCACTTTGTTTTTTGATGGCGGCCAGTCTTTCTTCGATGAGGCCACGGAGTAGGAGTACGCTGTCGGCCGTAGCTTTTACCTCGGCGGGCAGGCCGGAAACTTTATAGCTCAGTTCGTTGAACTGGCGGCCCAGCAAGCGGTGGGCGGCGGCGAAAACCTCTTCCCGGTAGCTTTCTGAGAATGGTTCGGGAGCCAGGTCCTGGTCTTCGTCGGGGCCACCGGCGAGGGCGAGGTGCATTTCTCCGGTTCGTTTGCCCAGCAGGCGCGCCCGGTCGTAGGTTTCCCGGTCCAGCACGTTCTGGATGGCCGTAGCCAGGTCGTCGTAACTGGTCGTGACCTGATAACGGGGTGGGGCGGTGGTGGCCAGATCCTGCTGAATGAGTCGGGTATAGAACGCTTCGGTCAGCTCCTGAAAGTAGGCCCAGGCGTCACCCTGGTTATCGACCTTGCCGATCATGAGGCCGAGATTAATGAAATTGGTATCTTCAGTGGCGGCTACGGAGAAACTGCCGCAGTAAGCCGGGGAGTGGGTGAAATCAGATTGCTCGGACAGAAAGCGGGTTAGTTCCAGGTCAGGATTCAGGCCTGGGTCAAGTTTGCGGAAGAGTTTGAAGAAGTAGCGGTCGTTAAAAATAATGGCGGTGTTGCTGCTATCGATAGCTGGTACAATGCTAGTGATCTTACTTTGATCGGCAGAGAGCGTTTTTCCTCCTTCAAAGGTCAGTCCGTCTTCCTGGCTACGCTTATCGCGCATGGATTGGAAAAGAGCGTGACGGAATTCTTCCAGAGGAATGGCGTCGACCAGAAAGAACGGGTTCGTTTCGCTCGTTCCGGTGGCCAGGACCAGGTGGGCCTTCGGGCCGTCGTATAACTCTGCTACTTTGTTAGTCCGAATAATGGCCAGTGGCAACTGATAAACTTCGTTGCTGCCATCGGCAAAATTGATGGAAACAATGACAATGTAAGCCGCCGGTGAAATCTCAAAATGATGAATTAGGTGGCAGGCGCCGATCCGTTTGCCTTTACTGGTAAACCAACGGCAGCCCGGCAGGTAGGCGGGTAATATTTTCTGGAGAAAAGCGTCGCTGGAAAAAAGCTGGCTTTCTTTGTCTTGGCTTGGTAGATCGATCTTAAGGGGGCTCATAAGTTTACTTTACTGAAGCGTAAAAGATAGGGAAATTTATTCCTTAACTTTCGCCCATGCACATTGGAATTTTGTCGCGGGGTCCAGGTCTGTACAGTACCCAAAGGCTGAAAGCTGCCGCTGAAGCCAGGGGGCACGAGGTGACGATCACGGACCACGCCGCCTGCTCATTGCTCATCGATGAGTACGGAGGGCGACTTTACGAAATGGGTGAACCCGTGCGGTTGGCCGATGTCTATATTCCCCGCATCGGTGCCAGTATTACCTCGCTCGGTGTTAGCGTGATCGGCCAACTGGATATGCTGGGTGTTCCGCACACCACCACCGCGAACGGTCTTTTGCTGGCCCGGGACAAAATGCGGTGTCTTCAGTTTTTGGCCGGGAGGGGCGTTAAGGTGCCCAATACCCTCTGGTGTACCAGCGGGGCGGAGGCCAAGCGAGTAGCCAAGGCGGTAGGCCCCTACCCGGTAGTAGTAAAGCTGCTGGAAAGCACCCATGGGGTCGGTGTTACTTTGGCCCATAATCGCTACCAACTGGAAAGAACGGTGGAAGCTTTTTTGAGTCTGCAAGAGCGGGTGATCATCCAGGAATTCATTGAAGAAGCGGCGGGAGTAGACCTGCGGGCTTTCGTCGTCGACGGAAAGATCGTGGCGGCTATGGAAAGACGGGCGGCCGCGGGTGAATTTAGGGCCAACTTACACCTGGGGGGCGAGGCCAAAACAGCCAAACTGAGTTATGAAGAAGAAAGAACGGCCCTGGACGCGGCCCGAATGTTGGGCCTCGACGTAGCCGGTGTCGACCTGATCCGCAGCGAACGCGGTAGTTTGATCATGGAGGTGAACGCCAGCCCCGGACTGGAAGGCATCGAAAATTGTACGAAAGTAGATATTGCCGGGGCTATTGTTGAAGCGGCCGAGTGTCGCCACGCCGAACAACTAAAGAGACAGAGCAAATAAGCATGGACGATAATACGCCACTGAGGATCAACGACGCTGAATTTTTTCCCGGCATGAGCGGTACGCTGCAGTTGCCGGTCGGGGCTTTGCCGAGTGGAACGAAGATCAACGTGAACGCCAAGGTGTTCCGGGCCGAAGAGCCTGGGCCGACGGTTCTTTTTCTGGCCGGTATCCACGGTGATGAGATCAATGGTATCGAGATCGTACGCCGCTGCATTGCCGAAAATGTATTTGATCGCTTGATTGCCGGTACCGTTATCGCCATCCCATTATTGAATGTTTACGGTTTTATCAACTTCAGTCGCGACGTGCCGGATGGCAAAGATGTCAACCGGGCTTTCCCCGGTAGCGCGGGCGGTAGTCTGGCTTCCCGGATCGCCCAGACGCTGACCAAATCGGTCATTCCTTACCTCGATTTCGGGATTGATTTCCATACCGGCGGCCGGGGCACTTATAATTACCCCCAGCTTCGCTATACCCCGGACGATAAAGAAGCTTACGAGATCGGTAAAGCTTTCGGCCCGCCCTTGCTGATCGCTTCCAAGCCGCCGGTCCGATCTCTCCGCCGGAGTGCCTACGCCGCCGAGGTGCCCATCCTCACCTATGAGGGTGGGGAGAACCAGCGTTACGACGGCTTAAGTATCCAGTTGGGGACCGAGGGCATAAAACGGCTACTGGTCCACCACGGCATGCTGCCGCAATCCGAAGCTCCTCGTCCCGCCGGACCCATTCGGCAAGTGGAACGCAGTAAATGGCAACGGGCGGGCCGTGCCGGCTTATTTCGCTGGTACAAACCTAGTGGTCATTACGTCAACAAAGGAGAACCCATCGGCGTCATTTGCGACCCCCGTGGCATCCTGACGGACAAAAGAGTGAAGGCGATCCGCAGCGGCTACATCATCGGGCACGCAAACTCAGCGGTGGTAAGCCAGGGGGATGCGCTGTTTCACATCGGAGAGTAGGCGGACGCTTGGCTTCGCCTCGCTTGTGGACGTCGCTGCGCTCCTCTTGGACGCCTTCGGCTTTTAGACGCTCGTTCCTTGCTTTTGGAGAGGTTGGAATCGTAGACAAAACTTCGGTCTTCGATCTCAGTATAACCAAAAGGCCGGAGGCCGTCCAAAAGCGAAGCGTCCACGAGGGCTTTAGCCCGTCTACAAGTGAGGCGAAGCCGAATGTCTAAAGTTCGAAGGCCCTCCATTCTTACCACATCAACCAATGCCCGCGTAACCCTTCCCGACTGAACTCCAGCGCCGGAGCCGGTAGCTTAAAGAAATCCAGAGTGCCCAGGAGCAGGCGGACCCAGCGTTTTTTGGTAGGGATGCGACTGAAGTAGATATCCGGGCTCAGGAAGTACTGACGGTAACGGGTGGGAGCGTAAAGGAAATTTTGACCGTTTTCCACCCAGTTGTTGCCCAGGGCCCCGTAGACGTTTTCGGCTCCGTAGCCGGCAGCTACGTTCAGCCAGTCCGGAAGGTTCGTTTTGGGGAGGAAGGCTTTGAGGTTGGCACTCAGCCAGATCGTTTGCTCATTATAATCTTTCAGGTAGCGCTCTACTACGCCGGTACCGAAACGGAGATCAGAGACGTAAGCCAGGCTACTCTGCGCACCGTTATTGTTGGTGATGACCTGATCCGGTGGACCTTGCAGTGTGTTGCTGACTTTCAACAGCAGCCTTTGTTCGCCCCAGGTCAATTCTTGGCCGAGGTGGAGACTTGCGCCAATGGTGTTGGCGGCGATGTCCGACCAGCTGAATCCCCAGCGTACGGAGTAGGCGTCCAGCATTTCCAGGGTGCCCTGCAGGAGCATGGAGGTGCCGAAAGCTGTCCAGGCTGCTTTTTTTCGGTTTAAGCCCGTCCAGTTAGCCCCCGCCCTTGCGAAGCGGGCGTACTGATAGGCGGTGAAAGCGTGGCCGGCTTTGTCCATCTGCAGCCATTCGGGCCAGTCATCGATGGTTTGGAAAGGCCCCCTTTCAAACTCACTGTACCAGGTTTTGTAGAGGCCGTAAGTGGCCGCTCCGTAGAGGGTGGCTCCGGTGGCAGCTGAAATCCAGAATCGCCGGTTGTTGAAGGCTTGGGCCGGGCGCAGAAAGTGCTGATGGTCAGCGAGGCTGTCCAGGGGATCCGGGTTGAGCCAAGCACCGTTAGTCTGGGAAAATATCGTGGCGGAGGGCGAGCAAAACGTAAAAAGGAGGGTGGCGAGCAGAAAGAATGAAAAATTTACGTGTATTTCCCTTGTTGGAAGCGTCCAGAATTCAGTTGTTTTTTCCAGAGGTAGCAGCATTTTTTTGTTTCAAGTGCTTGTTAGTTAGCAAGTTAGATTTTTTAAGGATAGTCTATGTGTTCCAGAAAAAAAGTTTTTTGTACATGTGCGAGCTGTCCTGAAGTTGCACTTTTGTATTGTCAGCGGAAGTAAGCTGGCCTACTAACAGATTATAACCCACCAGATTTAGAGGTTTCTATTTGAATTTTGGCACAAGCACTTTTTTAATCTCATGACAGACGACAAGGGAGAATTTGTCCTCCCGAAAATTGGTATGTAGATAGCCTCTCAAAGCTCTTTTTTCGAACCAGTTGGCTTGCCAACTGGTTTTTTTATTTCTATAAAGGTAGTACTTTTCCGTTATGAGCAAACACTTGATCGCCCCTTCCCTTTTAGCCGCTGATTTTTTGGACTTGCAAAGTAGCATTGCTTTAGTCAATGAAAGTAAGGCGGATTGGTTCCACCTGGACGTGATGGACGGACGCTTCGTTCCGAATATCTCCTTTGGCATGTTCATCATCAAGCAAATTTCCACTTTGGCTAAAAAGCCACTGGATGTCCATCTGATGATTGAAGAGCCGGAGCGCTATATCTCAGCCTTTGCCGCTGCGGGAGCTCAATCCATTACCGTGCATTACGAGGCCTGTCCACATTTACACCGCACTATTCAGCAAATCAAGGAAGCCGGCTGCAGGGCGGGAGTTGCCCTCAATCCACACACGCCGGTATCTTTGGTAGAGGACATCATTGAAGATCTGGATTTGCTGTTGCTAATGTCGGTCAATCCCGGATTCGGGGGGCAGAAGTTCATCTACCGTACCATTTCTCGAATCGAGCAGGCCAGGTCGATGATCATTACCCATAACTCCCGGGCCCTGATTGAGGTCGACGGAGGGGTTGGCTTACAAAATGCCCAGAAAATACTCAGTGCAGGAGCGGACGTACTGGTGGCGGGTAGCGCAGTTTTTAAAGCCGAAGACCCGCGTTGGGTCATTGAGCAAATGAAGGGTATTTCGGAAAATCCGGTTGGAATGGTCTAGGGAACGGTAATTTTTAACCCATGTAATAAATAATTCTTAACTTCGAGCTGTATTAAAAGGAACCATTAATGAATGGTCCATGATCCCAAAATCGATTTCTTCTTAAAAACAAACACTATCGGCTGTCTGCGCGCTTCCCAAACTTTGCGGAGAACGGCCATTTTTTTAATCCATTTTTCTTCTTTCGCTATTCCTTGGACTTTAAGCTTTTTTGTACAACTATCTACCTTGGCGAAGGAAGAGCTGGTTCGGCATAATGCCTGATCCGATGAGAAAACGCAACAGGTTCTTCTTGCTGTGTTGCCTCTCTTTTTTGGCAGTTTGGTCTGGTATGGCACAAAGTGTTCCGCTCCCCGAGAATAATAATGCCATAACCGCTGACACTATCGAAAGCGAGTTGTACACCTCAGTAAATTCAAGAACGACAACATACTACGATTTGGGATGTAAACACCAGGGATTACAGGGCTATTTCGCGCCTGATCGCTGGTATAAAACTGCAGATTTCGGTGACGGTGGGGTAGATGTCACCGAAGCTCCCAATGCAAAGGTAGTCGAAGGGGCTACTGGAGCCCGGCTGATCGTTCAGACCGAGCGTAGTGACGTTTATACCTGGCGTATAACCATACCTGCGGACGGTGTTTTGTTCTTTCGGTTGGAAAAAATTGGGAGCTTCCTTTCCCAACGCATCTCCTCCACCGACACTGATTTGCAGCTTTTTCACAACCAGGATGTCCTGGATTTCGAACCACTAGCCGATGGCGGCTATTATTCCCCTAACCTCAAAGCCGGCGATGCATTCGGAGTTTCTTTCCGCGGTGCCGGTCATGGCTACGAGTGGAATGACTTTACCTTTTACAGTAATTGTATCGGCGTAGAAATTATTGAGAACGGTGGTGAAGATACCATTACGGGTACCTGGAAACCAGACCGGGTCCGTCCGATTCCCCGCGCCCAAATCGATCAGGTCTTTTTCTCTGGCCAATACCCTGAGCAGTGGCCGATGCTGGATCAGGATGGCGACTTTTTTACGGTTGATGATCAAATTCGCTTTGAGCCCGATACCGGTACGGGAGAAATGCCTTTCGAGCTAGATTTCAAAGACCGGATAGAAACTTACGAAGGACAGTTCTGGCTCATGCGGCGGTTTATTTTTCGGGAGCCTTGCTCCGGTAACACGATGTCCGTAGAAAGGCCCTGGCGTCCATTACCCATGGTGACGATCGGAACGGAAGAAGACATCCGTTAGCGACGCTTGTACCCGAATATACTAAGGTGTTTTCCGCTTTATTGCCAAATATTATCTTGGTATTTGCATTATGGTTATCTTTGCCCCGCTAATGCAGTCTACATGCCAAACTTTGCCTGCATTTGTAGTATTCGAACACCCAACAAGTAAGCCCTCAAAGATTTAGATTTAATTAGAACTTACCCGATATGCAAATACAGGAACGTACACGTTATAGCGACGGAGAACTGGAAGAATTCCGTGTGCTCATTACGGAAAAATTGCAGCAAGCCCAGCAACAGCTGGATTCTTATAAGAGCCAGCTGGTAGCCAACGCTGAAGGAGCCGATAGTAAAGTCCGGGGTCTGGATGATGGTACCGGTACCCTGGCTAATGAACAAATGCAAAACCTGGCTGCGCGCCAGCAAAAGCACGTCCGTCACCTCGAAAATGCGCTGATCAGAATCAGTAATAAGGTTTACGGAGTCTGCCGTGAAAGTGGGAAGCTGATCTCCAAGGAGCGCCTGATGGCGGTTCCGCACGCTACCCTTAGTATTCAGGCAAAAAATAGCCGTTAGGCAGTAGGATAAAAGTCGATTATGTGACGGCCTTCTCCGGTTTCTACGGGGGAGGCTGCTCTTTTTTAAGCGTCAATCTGCCCAGGCGTGCTCTTACACCCCCACCATTATCTTTGTCGCTATGAATCTCAGGCGTACCACCGGTTTACTTATCCTTTTTGTCGTTTTGCTAGATCAGGCGGTCAAATTTTACGTGAAGCTCAATTTTAGTTACGGCGAAGAAGTATCCATCTTCGGTAGTGATCACTTTCTCCTGCATTTCGTTGAGAATGACGGTATGGCTTTTGGATTCAGCTTGGGTGGTTGGTACGGTAAGCTTTTTTTGTCCGTTTTTCGCTTGGTCGCCGTAGTACTGATTGGCGTTTATTTAAGGGAACTAATTCGCGACGTAAATAGTCGTCGGGGGGTAATTATCGGCTTCGCACTGGTTCTGTCGGGGGCGATCGGTAACATCATCGATAGTGCATTATATGGTCTGCTGTTTTCCGCGTCACCGAGCTTTGGCGGGCAAACGGCTACGTTTTTGCCCGAAGGTGGCGGTTATGCACCGTTATTCTTCGGTAGAGTAGTCGATATGTTCTATTTCCCGGTCTGGTACGGTGAATACCCCGCTTGGTTACCATTCGTCGGCGGGGAGGATTTTCTGTTTTTTCGGCCGGTATTCAACGTGGCGGACGTGGCGATTAGCCTGGGTGTATGCCTATTGTTAGGTTGGATGTTACGGTTTTTACGGCCGGTATCTGAGCAGTAGCATGTGGTAGCTTCTATGCAGGGCTACTTTATTTAACTTAAGGAAGTGTTTAACCGCCCACTTTTAGAAATCGTTCGACGGCGTTACTCGTACTGCTTAATTTCGGGTAGCTGAGGCGGTAATGGATGTACTTGCCATGACGCTCCGTTTCCACGAGCCCGGCCGTACGCAGAATTCGCAGATGCTGCGAGGTGATGGATTGTTCCAGACCCAGCGAGCTGTAAATCTTATTGACGTTGATCTCGTTTTGCTGGTCGATGAATTTTAAAATCTTCATCCTAAGCGGATGGGCAAGGGCCCTGAGTACCTCGGTAGAAAGTTCCAGGTTGTCCTGGTTGATAATCGTGTTATTGTTCGGTTCCATTCGAAGCTCGGCAAAAAAGTCAAAGCAATACTTTAGCCAGTCGCCTCGGCTTCGGCAAAGAAGCCCAGGGTACAACCGGGCTACAAAGATGCTGGTTTTTGTGGCTTAATACAAGTAAAAGGTAGTAAAATGAATGAAAGCGGCCTGTTTTGTCGAGGAATCGGTATTTGTTTGTCACTTATTCCGCTAAGTCACCGATCAGATCCGCTATCTGCTGTATCCTTTCTTTATCCAGGCTGTAGTAAATAAACTTTCCCTCCCGGCTGGGTCGCACGATCCGCGCCTTACGCAAGATGGCCAGGTGCTGAGAGGCTACTGATTGTTCCAGACGTAGTTTGATATAGATATCAGTGACGGTTAACCGATCTTGCTCTTCCAGCAGAGAAATGATCTTTTTACGCAAATCGTGATTGACCGCACGAAGGACTAAGACAGCCTTACGTAGTTCACTGTAATCGAGCTCAATCTCTTCGTCACCTTTAGTGAGTACGATATGTTCGTTTTTTGGCTTAGTCATAGAGCAGGGATGTAGCAAATTAGACGTATCAAGATTGCTTATCTATGTAAGTACCTTGGTGACTAAGCTAAAATAGATAAAAATTCTCAATATACCTATTAAATAACCCGTAGACGAGGCGAGAGCGCATAAAAAAACTGCTCCCCGAAAGTCGGAGAGCAGCCACAAACATATCACATGAAAAAATTACGTCTTGGTTAATAAGGTTCTGTTTGGTGTTAATTTGTGCTTGGTGTTAACTATGTGCCTCGCAAATGTAAGCTTTGATCTTTACAACCCATAAAAAATGTCGCAACAAGTATTATATTTTGTCAAATGTCAAAAAAAACGGCCTTGGTATTTGTTTGGAAGCGAGAGTAAAGTAAAATAAAGTGTGTTTTCTCTTATCGCTTAGAATCCAAGGTAAGGAAAAAACCGGAAATGGCTCAAGCCATCTCCGGTTTTCCAGCCCTGACACACATCAAGGCAGTCAAAAAATATTGAGCAGCCGCTTTTATGCCTCGTCCAGAGGAAGGGAAACAGTCTCCCCCCTGAATAGCTTGCGTAGACGTCTTCTGGCTTTATAGATGACCCACATCATTACAGGGACGACTACCAGGGTGAGGAATGTGGCAAACACCAAGCCGTAGATTACCGTCCAGGCCATAGGACCCCAAATGGCGGTATTATCTCCTCCGAGGAAGAAGCGCCCGTCCCAGGAAGCGATAAAGCTGAAGAAGTCGAAGTTAAAGCCGATGGCCAGAGGGATCAGACCAAGTACGGTCGTGATCGCAGTTAACAGTACCGGCCGTAAACGAGTTGCTCCGCCTTCTACAATGGCCGTATGGATGTCGGCAAGATCCAGATCGGAAATTTTCTCTAACCCTTGCTCGGTGACTTTATCTTTCATCAAGAGGGTCGTGTAATCGATCAGTACGATGGCATTGTTAACCACTACCCCGGCCAGGGAGATGATGCCCACCCCGGTGAAGACCACCGAGAAAGTGCCGCCAAAGAAGAAGTAACCCAACAGTACCCCGATTGTACTCAATACCACGGAAGTGAGGATGATGAAGGGAGAACTGATGCTGTTAAACTGCGCCACGATAATGATAAAGATCAGGAAGAGAGCGAAAACGAAAGCACCGAGCAGGAAACCCACATCTTCCTGTTGCTGCTGTTGCTCTCCCGTAAACTCGTAGCTGAAACCCTGGGGGAAATTGAAATCTTCCAGTGCTTCATTGATCTGAGGCACTACATCGTTACCTACGTAGCCGTCCAGCACGTTGGAGCTGATGGTGATCACCCGATCCAGGTCTTTACGACGAATGGAAGAGTAGCTGGAAGTGTATTCCACGTCGGCCACCGTGCTGATGGGAACCTGGCTGATCTGACCATTAGTAGGGTCGCGGAAGGTAATTCGCTGGTCCAATAGTTTGTCTACGGCGTTACGGTCTTTCTCGTCCAGGCGAATAAAAATGGGGTATTCGTCTTCGCCAAGCTTGTACTTGCTGATTTCCTTACCGTAAACGGAGGTCCGTAGTGCACTGGCCACCTGAAAAGTACTAAGGCCAAAGCGACGGGCTGCTTCGCGGTTGACGGTCACCAGCAACTCCGGTTTGCCAAGCTTTACGTCGGCGGTCAGTTCCTCGATACCGGGGATAGCTTGGTTGTTAATAAAGCTGATTACCTCGTCGCCGAGTGGAATGAGCTTATCCAGATCGTCACCGGATATTTCCAGGTTAATGGCTTTGCCGGTGGGCGGACCATCCGCATTTTTGTCGACGGTGATCTTGGCACCGGGGATGCCGCGTACGACGTCCCGTAGCTCCTCCATTATATCTCGGGTGCTGATCTCGCCCCGTTCGCGGAACGGAACGAAACTAACCGTGATCCTGGCCTTGTTCGGGGTGAAACCGGGCTCCGGGGGCGTGTTAGGGTCGGAAGTGTTCTCACCGATCTGGGTGAGTACGGCTTCTACTACATCATCGTAGGGGCGCAGCATATCCAGCATTCGGTCTTCCAGAACCTTTGCTACTTTGTCAGTCTCACTAATATCACTGCCGATGGGAAGTTCCACAAAAGCGTTGACGTAAAGTGGATCGGCCGATGGGAAAAATTCTACCTGTGGCGGGCTAACTACGGTGAGGGCCAATGCCAGTACGAAAAGACCGGCGGTACCCGCCAACATGGTTTTACTGTAGCGTAACGCGAAGCCGATAAAGCTATTATACTTTTTCTCCAGCCAGGGTAGGAAGCGATCCTGGAAAACGAAACTGGCGGGGCGTAGGGCAAAGAAGTAGACCAGGGAAACGACAGTAAAGATGAGCATGAGATTGAACAACCAATGCTGACCGATCAACAAACCGATGACGCCCAGCACCATCATACCCAGAGCAGTGAAGAGTACTCTGCGAACGCGCTTTTTTCTGGCGGCTGGATTAACGGCTCTTTCGTCAACCTTCATAAAGGTCTTGGCCAATACGGGGTTGATTACCAAAGCAACGATCAGCGAAGAGCTGAGTACCAGGATGAGCGTGATGGGGAAGTATTTCATAAACTCACCCACGATGCCCGGCCAGACGGCCAGTGGACTAAAAGCCGCCAGGGTCGTAGCAGTAGAGGCAATAATCGGCCAGGCGACCTCACCCGCACCGAACTTGGCGGCCCGATCGGATTTCTCCCCGTTCTGCATGTAGCGGAAAATATTCTCCACGATCACGATGCCGTTATCCACCAGTAGCCCCAGGGCCAGGATAAGGGCAAAAAGTACTACGATGTTGAGGGTTACCCCACTGAGCCAGATCCACAGGATGCCCATAAGCATGGAAAGCGGGATGGCTATACCCACAAAGAGGGCATTACGTAAACCGAGGAAGAAGAGCAGCACGACTACCACGAGGATGACTCCGGAAATGATGCTGTTCTCCAAATTGTCTACTTCACTGCGGGTATTGTCACTCTGGTCATTGAAGAAGGTGATTTCCAGATTCTCGGGCAAATCTGCGCGGATATTGGAAACTACTGACTGTACCTCGTCGGAGATGCGCAGCAGGTTCTCGCCGGACTTCTTGATAATATCCAGACTGATCACTGGTTGCCCATCGGCCCGGGCGATACTCTTGGGTTCCTCAAAACCAAAGGTGACGGTGGCAACATCCCGAAGGTATACGATTCGCTGACGTTCGTTCTTGATAATGGTATTGCTGAGTTCTCTAGCATCGGTAAACTCGCCGACTACACGAATAGCCCGGCGCACACCATTGTTTTTGATCTCCCCGCCGGAAAGGGTAAGGTTCTCGCTGGAGATAGCGTTCTCGATGTCTTGGAAGCTGATTTGCAGACTTTCCATTTTACGGACGTCTACGGCTATTTCGATCTCCCGTTCCTGTACGCCTTTAAGGTTGACGGTGTTGATGCCGTCAATATCCTCCAGCTCATCTTCCATCATCTCAGCGTAACGGCGAAGTTCGTCTGGCGGAAAGTCACCACTCATGTTAATGGTAACGATGGGGAAGTCACTGGCATTGATCTCCAGAATACTCGGATCGGTGTCCAGGTCGGTGGGGAGTTCAGGCTTGGCTCTGTCCACGGCATCTTTAGTCCGGCGAACGGCTTCATCGATGTCTTCGTCGGAGTTGAATTCAACGGTAATGACACTGAAATCCTGGACACTGGAACTGGTGATCTTCTTTACACCATCCACACTTTGAAGTTCTTTCTCCAGGGGGCGGGTGATCAGGCTCTCAATATCCTCAGCGGAATTGCCGAAATAAGGGGTATTGACGAAAACCTGTGGGAAGGAAACTTCCGGAAACTGCTCTTTTGGCACCTGGTCGTAAGCAAACAGACCAAAGATGAAGATCATGATGGTGAGCAGGAAAACGCTGGTCGAATTATTGACCGCCAGGTTGGTGAGCCCGAAGGTTCTTTTGCTGTTATTGGGATTATTTTCCATTGTCGGCGGGGCTTGTAGTGGTGGCGTTGATGTCGATGGGTTGGCCGCTAACCAAGCCGCGGCTACCGGTGGTGATTATACGATCACCCACGCTTAATCCGCTGGTGATCACCACTTGATTTTCGTAACGATCGCCGGTTTCGACGTAGACTTTTTTGGCGATGGTCAGGCCGTCTTCGCCAGGAGCGGCGACGAAAGTGTAGCGCTGTCCGTTCACTTCCTGCTGGATGACGTCCTGACTGATCACGATGGCGTCCGTAATTTCGGATTCCAGTACTTCTACTTCGGCCAGCAAGTTGGTCTTCAGTTGATTGGTTTTGCCACTAGGGACGTTGATTTCCACCTCGAAGGTGCGATTGGCAGCATCTACGGTCTTACCGATCCGGGTAATCGGGGCGGTAAAGGATTCGTCTAGGGTCGGGACATTCACCTTTACCTGCACGCCGCGCTTCACTTTGGTCAGGAACTCTTCGGGAGCGTCGGCGACGATCTTGAGTTTTCCAGTACTGATGATGGATACGATCGGTGCGCCGGGCATGGCGTTCTCACCAGCCCGCATAAATACCTGCTGCACAGTTCCGGAGATCGGGGCATAGACATTAGCCTTGGCTAATTGGACATCCAGGCTTTTCAGACTTTGCTGAATCCGCTCGTAGTTGTTCTTAGCCTCCAGGTACTGGATTTCGGAGCCGATGTTCTGCTCCCACAGACGTTGCTGACGCTCAAAAACTGTTTTAGCGAGGCTGGCTGCGGTTTCCAGTTCCGCTTTTTGTACGCTGACGCTTTCCACGTTGAGGGTAGCGATCAACTGCCCTCTGCGCACGTTATCGCCTTCGTCTACACGCAGGCTGATAATGCGTCCGGGTAACTCAGGACCCGCCATAGCGGTTTCATCAGCCTGTACGGTGGCCTGAAGGTTGGCGTAGTTGTTGAAACTGCTTTTTGCGACCACTTCGGTAGCAACCAGCGTGAGTTTAGGTGCGAAGTCCGGGTCTTGTTCAGCAATGGCATCTTCCAGCATTTTGATGCGTTCGTTCAGGTCCTTTGCCTCAGAGCGTACTTCGCGGAGCATCGCTTTTTTCTCTTGCAGGTCTTCGGGGATAACCGTGCTGTCAGCTTCGGGGGAAGAACAGGCGCTGAGAAAAAGAAAGAGTAGCGAGATGAGTTGAATGATTATATTTTTCATTGGGTGCGTGGTTTTATAAGCCTAAAGCCTGCTTCAGGCTTTCCTTGGCCAGCAGCGTTTCGTAAAGGGCGGTGAGGTAATTGTTTTGGGCGGTGTACAGCTCCTGTTCGGCCTGGGCGACCTCAAGGCTGCTGCCTACCCCTTCACGGTATTTGATTTGGGTGGTTTCGTAAATTCTCGTAGCCAGCTCCTGGCTGCGCCGGCGACTAGCCAGGCGACGTTGAGCGCTATTGTAGTCGGTGCGGGCATTGGTCACTTCCAGCTCGATGC
This sequence comes from Lewinellaceae bacterium SD302, assembly GCA_002591745.1. GTDB lineage: Bacteria > Bacteroidota > Bacteroidia > Chitinophagales > Saprospiraceae > Neolewinella. The sequence goes on along the minus strand of PDLQ01000044.1, from coordinate 17,980 downwards.
CGCGGACAAGTTCGTCGCGCTGATTGGCGACGACTTCTTTCGCCAGGCGCGCGCGCTGGACGCGGGCTTTACGACCGCCGAAGTCCCAAATAGGGATTTGGGCGCTGATGCCCACCAATACCGTGGGAGCCCAGAAGCCGTCGCTCAGGTTGTCGCCCTGGTACTGGTACTGGCCGGCTACCGTGGCGTTGACGGACGGCAAATAGGCGGACTTTTCCAATTCCACGGCCAGATCCTGGAGTACCAGGCTCTGGTCGATTACCCGTAGCTCAGGTCGTTGCTGGTAAGGGATTCCACCGGTCAGTAGTTCCGCCTCCGCTTCAATATTGAGGCTTTCCAGGTCGTCATCGATTTCCAAAGGCTGTTCGATGGGGTAGTTGAGGGTGAATTTGAGTGCACGCAGGGCATTTTCTCGCTGGCTTTCCAGGTTTTCACGCTCTACTTTCAGGTTGTCAAGGCTCAGGCTCAGGCGGTCCACATCCAGCTGCTCTACGAATCCTTCTTCATAAAAAGCGTTCGTTTCATTGCGGAGGGTAGTCAGGTTGCCTATGTTTAGATCCAGTTGATCCAGATTCTGCTTGATCAGCAGCAAGGGTAGATAGGTGTTGACCACTTGATTACGAACACCCTGTCGAGCGTTATCAAGTTCCAGTTCATAGTATTTACGGGCAGCTTTGGCAGCGCGCAGTGCCACGAAGAAACTCCCGTTAAAGACCATCTGATTAGCGCTCAAACCCGCTACGAAGTTGTTCTTAAGCTGGAAGGCAATCTCATCCGGCGCATTGGGGTCGCCCATGGCGAAAGCCTCAGGCAGGGGTAATACCGGCACTTGCAAATAGTGGGTAAAGTCTACGCTGCCATTAACATTGGGCAGGCCAGTAGATAGGTTCTCCTTAATCTGTTGTTCAGCGTCAGCAATCTGTACCCTGGCGTTTTTAACGGCAGTGGATTGCTCCTGAGCGTAGGCGATAGCAGCCTCCATATCCATCACGGGTGGTGAGGATGCAGACTGAGCGCTGAGCCAGTTGCCACAAAACAGCAGCAAGGCAGTTAGTGGATAAATGATGATTCGTCTCATATTCAATTGGTAGCTGAGGATTTTTACAGTTATAGTTCTTTCTGGTTCAGGTGATCGTGCAGCCGCTCTCGGCCGGCTTCGCTGACGATGCCGTTGAGGTGATAAAGAGCGTGTTGATGAATGATTCGGTCGATACTCAACTTTTGGGCGGGGAAGATGCTACTATCGGCAATAGCCATCACGGTCTGGGCATATATGCGCGCAATGACCTTAGGGTTGATGTCGTCTCGGTACAAACCTTCCCGGATACCCCGCTCAATGTTGCGCGACAGATCTTCCACGAAATATTCGGCGTGCAAGACCATTTGTTGGTCCCAGATTTTCGGGTAGTACTTTTTGAGGTCGTAAAACACACTCGGCGAAATTTTCCGCATTTCACTGATGAAGTAGCGGCTGTTACGCAGGTACTCATCAATGGCATCCGAACTCTCGGCGGCCGACCTCTCGAGCACGGCCATATCCTTTTCGCCATTGCACTGCATCGTACGTTCCACCAATTCATGCTTGTTGGCCACGTATTTATAAAGCGTTTTTTTGGAGATGCCCAACTCGCGGGCCACATCGTCCATGCTCACGCTCTTGATGCCATAACGCATATAAAGCTGTTCGGCAACGGCGATAATATCTTGTGTTTCTTTATCCATAGTACGAGCGGAAAACTGCGGAAACTTTGAAAAGGTTGAAAGTTTCCACGGTTTTTTGCAAACTAATTTTCAAACTTCATCAGCTCGCGAGAATCGAAGAAGTTTGAAAATAGTTTCAAGCTTTCGATTGGGGAAATTATATCAATGTCCGAGTCGTATTTTCAAGATTTCGTCTGGCTTTCTGGTGTTTGGCCCATATTTATTTAGACTGCAAAGTAGCAGTGGTTTAGCTACGTGTAATTGTGCCCTCCGGGTCTTTGCGAATAAAATGATGGATAATCTCAAACCTCCTGTACGGCTGCCCGGACGTAGAGGTTCCCGGTTCAATATTGGTCCCGGTAATTATTCAGCTACGGACAATCGCATCACTGAAGCCATGAACATCTCGGCCTCCACGGACCTTGCTACTTTGAAGTCCAAACCCAATACACGTCCAAGTCGCTCTTCGGAGTTAAAGCCAAAATGAAAAGATGCATAAGCCAGAACTAAGCGACCAATCCCTATTTCGCACCGCCGCCTACATAAACGGTGAATGGAAAGAAACCTCCGAAAGTTCCACCTTCACGGTGCAAAATCCTGCCACTGGCAAGGAAATAGCCGAGGTGACCGACATCGGCGCAGAAATGACGAGCCGGGCAATAGAGGCCGCTGACCGTGCTTTCCCGTCTTGGCGCGACCAGACCGCCGGCGAACGAGCCAAGATTCTTCGTCGTTGGTATGAGTTGATTATGGAACACCAGGAGGACCTGGCGTTGCTGCTGACCCTTGAACAAGGGAAGCCCCTGTCCGAAGCTCGTAGCGAGATCACCTACGGGGCCTCGTTTATTCAGTGGTTCGCCGAAGAAGCAAGGAGGGTGTATGGAGATGTAATTCCCAGCCACGCCGCAGACAAGCGGATCACGGTGATTAAACAACCGGTGGGGGTTGTGGCGGCCATTACGCCCTGGAATTTCCCTAATGCCATGATCACCCGTAAGGTTGCCCCGGCTCTGGCAGTAGGCTGTACGGTGGTCATCAAGCCGGCTGAGGATACCCCCCTTTCTGCCCTGGCATTGGCCGAACTGGCCGACCGGGCGGGCTTTCCCGCGGGAGTCTTGAACGTACTGCCTACCAGTCGGCCTAAGGAGGTTGGTGGGGTGTTAACGGAAAGTTTTACGGTGCGTAAACTCAGTTTTACGGGATCCACGGCGGTAGGGAAGCAGTTGATGAAGCAGTGTGCCGGTACGCTGAAAAAGCTGTCTCTGGAATTGGGCGGCAACGCTCCCTTCATCGTTTTTGACGACGCAGATCTCGACGCCGCCGTAGAAGGGGCCATTGCCAGCAAATTTCGCAACGCCGGCCAAACCTGCGTTTGCTCCAACCGCATCTACGTACAGGACAGCGTACGGGAAGTATTCGTTGATAAACTGGCGGCTGCGATGAAAAAACTGAAGGTTGGAGACGGGCGAAAGAAAATCACCGACATCGGCCCGCTGATCAATGCCGCCGGGCTGGAAAAGGTAAAAGAGTTGCTCGAAGATGCCTTGGATAAGGGAGCAAGTTTGGTGATTGGAGGAGAAACTTCCGATCAGGGAGAACTTTTTTACCAACCCACCTTGCTTACCGGCGCTAACGCTGAGATGCGCCTGGCCAAAGAAGAAATTTTCGGCCCGATAGCTCCCGTCTTTACCTTCGAGACCGAAAAAGAGGCCATCGAACTGGCTAATGCTACATCGGTTGGGCTGGCCGCTTACTTCTACGGTCGGGACTACGCCCGGATCTGGCGCGTGGCCGAAGCCCTGGAGTACGGGATGGTCGGCATCAATACAGGCATGATCTCTACAACGGTCGCTCCCTTCGGCGGCGTCAAAGAAAGTGGCTTCGGGCGAGAAGGCTCTAAGTATGGAGTAGAAGATTATCTGGATATAAAATATATGTGTTGGGGAGGGGTAAATTAAGATAGGCTTCGCCCTGCTTGGCAGCTTCGTGCTCTTGGAAGATGATTCACTCTTTGAATGCTTAGTTGGATGACACGAGGTCCCATGTTTAGACCTCACGAATAATCGGGCCTATTCTTTATCGGGGCCTGGTTCGTTTATCCACTTTATCGGAATCCTAAATGCCGGTCTTTGAAATAGATCCTCTAACGAAATAACCCCTTGAACAGGTGGCGCCAGTTCAAGGGGTGCATTAAAAAAGGTAAGCCGGCACGTGCCAGCTTACCCGAACATTAACCAAAAACCCAGCAAAAGACTTGACCGTGATTCAAGCGAATCACTTCATGCATGAAGTACTACAACAAGTAGTCTTGGTCGATCGTCAGGCCTTGCGAAGCAAGACTAGTCGACCCTTAAGCCGGAGGTAATGCTGCGCAAAGCAAATAAAGCCGCTGGGGAATCGAGTGAGCCATTTGCTCACCGTCGTTTGGTCTCAGTTATAAACCCTAACCTATATACGGTGTTCGTTGATGAGCGGTTTTTTTAATAAATAATTGTTCGAACATCATTTCTGAGACTTCGTTTCAGCGAGTGGGTGGAGAATTTCCACTTCTTTAACCAAATAGACTATTTAAAATGGAACTGACCAAAGAACAAACCGAACTCAAGCAAGCTATCGTAGATCACCTAATGGCTGAGAAAAAATCAGCTTACAACCAAGCTATCATCGCCCAGCAGGCAGATATGGGCGAGGCCGAAGAAACGAACCAGAACGAAGAAGGGCTGTACGAACACGGCAAGGTGGATCAGGCCATTAATCGTGTCCGTGCAAAGGCTCAGGTCTCCGATCAGCTGGCTAAAGATATTAATCTGCTGGAAGGCATTATGGATCACATCGAGCCTACCGAAAAGTTGCAACTTGGCGATGTGATCAAAACCGACCGGGGCAACTTCTTCGTGGCCGTCGTATCCGATGCCTTCGAAGTAAAAGGGCAAAAATTTCTCGGAATTTCTACGGATAGTCCATTTTATCAGGCGGCCATCGGGTCAAAGTCCGGTGACGTGGTATCGGTTAGTGGCAATGATTTCGTCATTCACGAGATCTTCTAAACCGCTCGAGTCCGGACATAAAAAAAGCCCTTGCCATATAGTCGGCAAGGGCACTTACAAATCATAATCTCATGAAAAATAGACAAATCTTTGACCTGATCCATTGACTCCTTGCGCTTTAGCTAGAAAGCGCTTATCTTTGGATCACCTTTAGTGCTTTATGTTTTTAATCCCATGAACATGTATCGGCCGGCTTCCCCAAGAAGTCGGCCTTTTTTATGTTCGTAATCAAAATCTTGGTTCGGAGGGAAAAGATGGTAGCCGCCCGAAGGCGACTCACCACTAACAAATTATAATCCCATGAACATATTTCTTGTCGTGTCTGAGGTACATCTACCTCCTTCTGACATTACAAATATGCAGCGAGCTTTGCCCAAGACAAACGACACAAAACGATAATTGTGAATTGAATTTTAAGATTTGTTTTTATTTATTTACTGATAATCAAACGGTTGCGTTTTGTTTTTGTGTCTTCAAAGTAGCAAGGCTGATAGTAGGAACTGGGCGAAAATTTTTCAATTAGTGCAAATTCAGGATATTTCCCATGCCATAGCAATTGCGGCAACGGGCTTCGTAGCGGTCTTTTTCACCCAAAACAACGGTGGCCTGGGCGTCATCCAGCCGGTAGGAATGAGTAGCCAGGTTGCCGCAGTGACTACAAATGGCGTGCACCTTGGTGATGTATTCGGCAACGGCTAAAAGGTGGGGCATAGGGCCGAAGGGAATACCCCGGAAGTCCATGTCTAAACCGGCAATGATGACCCGTTTACCCCGATTGGCCAGTTCCTGAACGTGATCAACCAATTGGAGATCAAAGAACTGGGCTTCGTCAATACCAACTACGTTCACCGTATCGGCCACTTTTAAAATTGCGGCGGACTGGGCAATGGGAGCAGCGAGAAAGAAGTTCTCATCGTGAGAAACCACTTTTTCATCGGCGTAGCGAGTGTCGATCTTCGGTTTGAAGACTTCGATGGTCTGGCCAGCGATCCGGGCTCTTTTGAGGCGGCGGATCAGTTCTTCGGTCTTGCCCGAGAACATGGAGCCACAGACGACTTCGATCCATCCGCTGCGTTGTCCTTTAAAATGTGGTTCTAGAAACATGCCGTTATTGTAAATTGCGGCACAATATCGTAAACGAAGCCCATACATGGACGCTAAAAAAGCTGATCGGTTACTGGACCGGATCAATGCCCTGCACAAAAGCCTCGCTCCAGAGGCGGATAATGAAATCTCTGCCATCGAGAAAGATTTAATGCTGTCTTACCTGAGACAGCTCTACGAGGTATACCATAACGCCGATCTGGAAACACCCGGAAGTATCGCTCCGGCACCTGCAAAACCTAAGCCGGCACCCGTAATGCCGCCACCGGCACCTGCTCCGCCACCGCCGCCAAAAGTGGAAGCGAAGCCGGCTCCCGTAGTGGCTCCTCCGCCGATCGTGAAAGAGAGTCCAGTTTCTGCTCCTCCGCCGCCGCCGGCCCCTGCTCCGCCGCCACCGGTAAAGAAACCTGAAACGCAGATGAGTAAGAAGGTAGCCGCCCTGTTCTCTACCCCAAAGGCAAAAGAATTATCGGAGCGCCTCAGTCAACAACCCATCAAGGACTTGACCCGGGCGCTTACCATCAATAATCGGGTGCAGTTCGCCAACATGCTTTTTGGCGGTAATAGTGATCTGATGAATAGCGTGTTGAAAAGGCTTGATGTCATTGGTAGCTTCAACGCTGCCAAACCCATTCTGGCTGAACTGGCCCAGGATCACGACTGGACTGAAGAAGAGAAAGCACCGATTGCCAGAGACTTTATCAAGTTGGTCAATCGCCGTTATGTTTAGAAGAATTGGACTCGGGCTACTATTGATAGTAGCCCTCTTTGTTTGCTATCTGTATTGGCAGTCGATTCGCAGCGCAGACAGCGCCGTCTACCTGAAAGCAGCAACCACTCCGACTGCAGTGTTGGAAGAGAGTCAGTTGCAAAGGATCGCCTTTGGGTCTTGTAATAAGCAAAACGAATCCCAGGCCTATTGGGAAACTATTGCTGCAACGAATCCGGATCAATGGATATGGCTGGGCGACAACATCTACGGAGATTCGGATGACCCGGGGGTACTGCGTCAGAAATATGAGCTACAGCAATCTTCCCCCGAGTACCGGTCTTTCATCAGCGGGCTGGAAGTCTACGGCATCTACGATGACCACGATTACGGCCTGAACGATGGAGGTAAGGAATGGCACTTGAAAGATACGGCTGCTAGCCTGATGCTTGATTTTTTGAATGTGCCGGCTAATGCCCCCGTACGAAGTTACCCCGGTACTTACCAAACTTATTTACTCGGGGAGGGTAATCGGCAGGTTCGATTAATTTTGCTGGATACCCGCTATTTCCGGGATGGACTGAAAAAAAGCAGTGACCCTGGTCAGCGCTACGAGATCAACGATAGTGGAGATGTGCTCGGTGAAGCACAGTGGTCCTGGTTGGAAAAGACGCTGGGCGAAAATGAAGCCGCCATCACGCTGATCGGTACCAGTATCCAGTTTATCACTGATGAGCATCCTTACGAGAAGTGGTCTTTATTTCCCACAGCTAAGTCGAGGATGCTGGAGCTATTGGCACATACCCGGACAGAGAACGTATTTTTACTCAGCGGAGACCGTCATTTGGGGGAGATCGCTGAAGCTACCATTTCGCTTCGCCCGAAAGCAGAAGGGGGTGAGCGGAATCACCAGCCCGGCTACTTTGTTAGTCCAAAAAATGAAGCAGTCCCAGGATATAAAATTGCAGAAATCACTTCCAGTGGCCTGACCCATTCTTACGAAAATGCCGACGAGAGCAATCGTTTTCGCAGCGGCGCTCTGGTGGGTGATAAAAACTTTGGTCTTCTGACGATCGATTGGTCGGAAGAAAACGAACCCATACTGCTGTTTCAGTTGTTGTCTACGGAAGACGGCCATGAGTTCAATCGACTGGCCTATGCCGCCGGCTCCCGGTTTCCCGCTGATCGGGAAGGAGCTCTTTCTTTTTTAACCAACGATATGACCAGAGTACTAAAGCCCTGCCCCGAAAGTCCTAATTGCGTAAGTACCCAGACTAGCCAGGAAAAGAAAAAAATGCAACCGCTGAAGTACACGGGGGAGTTGCCCGCAGCACTAGCGAAGCTGAAATCCGTAGTAGAAGAAATGTCACGGACCAAGTTGATCGAGACCGACGAAAACTACCTGCATTTCACTTTCAAAACCTTCCCGATTCCATTCATTGACGATGTGGAGTTCTTGTTCGATGATGCTACTAAGCAGATTCATTATCGCTCGGCTTCGCGCGTCGGCCACTCTGATCTGGGGGTAAATGCTCGACGAATGAAGAAGATCGCTCGACGCTGGAACGAAGTGACTGCCAACTAAGCAGGGGTAAATTCGTTTTCAAGGGGAATAAACTTCCCCCGATCATGACTAAACGATTTAAAACGGCCCTGACCTGGAGCGTTGGACTGCTGGCCCTGATCTGGGGACTGTTCCTCATTGATCTGCTTACTGGTGGACGCATGGCCTTTTGGTACGGGCTGCATACCCGCGAAATTGCCGGCCTGAAAGGGATTGTTGCCGCTCCGCTGATTCACGGTGGATGGACCCACCTGATCAGCAATTCCTTTCCTTTTCTGACCCTGACGGGGCTGTTGATTTTCTTTTATCCACGTCTTTGGCCCAGGGTGCTGTTGATGTTGTGGCTGGGAACCGGGCTGCTGGTCTGGACAATGGGCCGGCCGGTAACCCACATCGGGGCCAGTGGAGTAGTGTACGCTCTGGCAGCCTTTCTTGGCTTCAGCGGATTCTTTCGGCGAGACCTTCGGGCAATTGTCGTCTCATTGCTGGTACTCTTTTATTACGGTAGTATGGTCGTTGGAGTTTTACCCGGCCAGGAAGGGATCAGTTGGGAGAGTCATCTGCTCGGGTTAGTGATGGGGGCCGGGGCAGCCTACGGTTTTAGAGGTGAGCTGGAGGACCACGAAATTGAAGCTAAAAATAAGCGAGCAGCCAGGGACGCCGAAGTTGTGGAAGAGGAGGTCTTTCTGGACCCGGATACTTTTCAAGCCACCAAGCAAGAGAAGGCCGAACGGGATTTTTGGGATAAAATCCGGGAGGCAGCCGGGCGTAATGATGCGTCGGCTAATGACCGATTTCGTTAAACATAGGTGAAATAAAAAAATCTCAGCCAACCAGGAACGTACTAGCTTGTTGTACGTACCATGCAAGGAAAGATCGTGCTTATTACTGGTGCCAATGATGGTATTGGACTTCATACGGCCCAGCGGCTGGCTGAGAAGGGGGCACAGTTGATTCTGGCCTGCCGAGATGAGCGTAAAGGACACAATGCCGCCACACTCATCAGCCAACGGACCGGCAACAGTAAGTCATTAGTAATTCCTCTGGATCTCGCTAATCTGCAGAGTGTACAGGCTGCGGCAGAGTTCCTGCTAACGGAGCACCCGGCCATTGATGTATTGATCAACAACGCCGGCATTTTTTCCAATACGCTACAATTGACTGATGATCATTTCGAATTGCAATTCGGCGTTAATCACCTCGGGCATTTTTTGCTGACCAATCTTTTACTCCCCGCTTTACGCTGCCCCCAGGAAGGTGGACGGGTAATCAATGTGAGTAGCGCAGCTCATTACCACGGGAAGATCGACTTCGAGAATTTGAGCGGGGAGAAAGGTAGCAAGGCTTACGACGGTATGCAGGCCTACGCACAGAGTAAACTGGCCAACGTCTTGTTTACTAAAGAACTGGCCCGCCGTTACCCGGAAGATTTGACGGCCAATTGTCTGCACCCCGGCGTAGTGGGTACCCATTTTGGCAACAAACACACCAATTTCCTGACCAGTGCGATCTGGAATTTGTATCGTCCTTTTGCCCGTAAACCCTACAGGGGTGCGGATACGACAGTTTATTTAGCAGCCAGCCCCGAAGTGCGGGATGTCAGTGGCCGTTACTTCGACCAGTGCCAGTGCGTAAAGCGTCCTTCAGAAGCAGGAAGAGATGAAGGTTTAGCTCGTCGACTTTGGGAAGTTAGTGAGCGGATGGTAGCACCGTTCCTGGTGGGATGATGTAGCTTTCAGGCCTGCTTGCGAATGAATGTGTTACTTAGCCAATCAAACAGACTATGCATCTACACTTACTGAATCTCGTTTTACAGGTCGGTTCGTTGGCCATCATATTGCTGGTAATCGGGGTAGGGTGGAAAGAAAGCCTGCAAAGTATCTCCAATAATTCAGTGGCTAGCTGTGGAGTTGAGACGGGAGTGAAAGAAAATTTAAACTTCTCTACTGTCCTCGGTGGGGAGGCGAGGGAGGGAAAGAGGCTCTGGAACGAAAATGCTTGCGGGGCCTGTCACATCAAGAATATGAAGGATAATGGAACCGGCCCCGCGTTAGGAGGTGTAACGGAACGTTGGGCGGCTTACCCACGGGCGGATTTGTACAAATGGATCCAGGGCAGTCAGGCAATGATCGAAACCAAACACCCTCGTGCGCTCAAATTATGGGAAAACTGGGCACCGATGGTGATGCAGAACTACCCCAAGCTGACCGATGAAGAAGTTGAGCACCTGCTGGCATACATTGAGGTCATTTATACCGGAAATTTGAAGGCCTACGCAGCAACCCCCTGAATGCCCGCCATCACTCCGGCGTCTACCGGCGCGGCAAAAAGTTGCTCTCCCTTACGATCATCAATCACCTCCAGATTCATCTGGGCCGCTAATTGCTTACCAATGCGGCCAATGTCCTGAGCATAGGAGAGCGGATGACCCTGGGCGGCGTAGTGATCAGTGAGACCAATGCGGATAAGCTCGCAGGCATCCAGTCGTAGAAGTAATTCGGATAAGGTACTTCGCTTGCGGTATTTGATGCCGCGCTGATCCAACTGGCGAATTATTTCTTCCTTACGAATGCCGATCATTTCAGCCCGGTAATGATTCCAATAGTCCATACCTCCGCGGCGACGGGCGTAAGCAGCGGCGTGACGCTTTTCCGCCGCACGCTGACAACTAATGCGAGTCATGGCTTTGGATTGTTCCAGCAATTCGATCATTTGATCGGCACTAAGCTGTACCATCTGGGGGTAAGCTTCTTCTTCGCGAGCAAGCTTATTGGCTACTGCCTGTTTGACTTTAGAGCGGGATGCCAGCGTAATGAGCCGGGCCAGCCTCAGACTTAGATAGTACTCCTTGAGTAAAGATGAATCAATTTGTTTGGCGCGGGCATAATCCGTCATGCCGGCGGGCTTACGGATCTCACCTCCGAACTGATAAACGTCGGATAGCCAGTGTTTTATGTTCTTGGCGTAGTGGGCGTCATTGAGGCCGAGTGCCCGGTGTAATTGGGTACTCTTAATAACCTTCGTGCCTTTTTTACTAGTCAGGATAGGAAGTTCCATAATCTGATAAACTGCTGTTACGTAAGTAAATATACAGATTGTTTTAAATAAAATCAAGTTTAAACAAAAAATGTTTTAAATATTAGATACTGCTGTAATGCCAAGAATATGAGTTATTTAGGTCGATGTGCTGTCTCGACTAAGTCGTGGCTTGTTAGAAATTAGACGCTAGACCACAGCGCATGTGGGCTGTCATTACGGGGTACCATAGCTGGAAACCTAGCGTCTAATTCCTAGGTTATTTTTGACTAACAAGGTAGCAATGCAGAAAAATTACCGCAGCAAAGTTGCCGTCCCTTTGTACCGTTCTACCTGGTTTCTCGGCCCGATAATTTCCGCCTCCCAGAGGTAACTGCCGCCGGGGCTGTCACGATTATTGTAGGTGCCGTCCCAGCCCTGGCTAGGATCGTCGGTGGTAAATATTCGCTGGCCCCACTGGTTCCAGACGGTAAAGCGGTAAGCACGATGACCGAAGAGGAAAGCCTTGGGAATGAAGATGTCATTAAGCCCGTCGCCGTTGGGTGTGAAGGCATTTGGTGCGTGGAAAGTGATGATCGGCTCAATGTCGATGATCTGGCTAAAAGAATCCACGCAACCACTGGGGTGAGTGACGAACTGGGTGACGACGATCAGACCGGTATCGCGGAAAGTATAAGTGAAGTTTCGCTGGTTGGTCTGGAAGAAATCGCCGATCTCGTAACGCCACTGTACGGCCCGCTGGCTCAGATCGGTGAAATTGACGTCACGTTGCAGGTTGGAAGGATTGGTGGGGTCGAAGGTGAACAGGGCCTCCGGACTTTCTCGAATGGTGATAAATTGGTCGAAAGTAGTATCGATGAAACAGCCTATGGGACTGGTGACGGCAAGGTAAACATCGTAAGTGCCGGCGGTTTCGTAGACGTACTGGGGGTTCTGATCACCGCTGGTTCCACCGTCTCCGAAGTCCCACTCATAAGTGTAGGTACTGTCGATGGGGATGGAGTTATTAACAAAAAGTACGTCGTGGGGCTCGCAACCAATACTGGCATCCGGGTTGATGAGGAGTACCGGTGGGGCTGGGAAGTAGTTGACCGGATTCACGCCAGTATTTGTACAGCCGTTGAAATCAGTGATGGTAAGACTGACGGGGAAGTCGCCAGGAATTCCGTATAAGTGACTGGGGTCTACCGTACCAACGATCGCACTACCGTCTTGAAAATCCCAGGCATAGTTGGCAATACCGTCGGGATCATCGGAGGTACTCAGATTAGTGAAGGCTACTGGCCCGGCCACGCAGGTATCATAAGTGTAGGAGAAATCAGCCATCAGGTCCGGAAAGACGTCGATGATGAAATCAGCGGTGTCCCGGCAGTTTTCGAAGTTGCCGAATTGGTTGAGGATCAGGGTGCCGGTGTAACGACCGGTATCGCCCGCAGCCACGGCCAGGTCAATGGTGCTGGACAGCAGCGAGTCGCCGGACGGCCGCTCCAGGTACCAGTTGTAGGTGTCGATGAACTGAGCCTGGGTGGACAGATTGGTGATGTCGAAATCGCCGGGCCCGCAAATGCGGATGTAGAATTGACCGTCGTCCGTGATGCTGTCGTCCTGGATCAGGGCATCTACGGTCCGTTCACAGTTAGTGATGTTAAACTGAAATTCCCGTTTGGTGGAACTGAGGAGGGTGTCTCCCCGAAATTCGTCGATACAAATGCCGACTACGAACTGGCCAAGGAATTGGGGGGTTCCACTGAGCAGCCCCGTAAGGTTGTCGTAAACGAATTCGGAATCGGGGCCCAAAGGGTTCTGGGCGGAGAAATTAGGCCCCACAAAATCAACGTTTTCGTGGGCTGCTGGCCAGATTTCCGGGTCAGGAATCACACCATCGAAGCTGGTTGCACCGGGGCTGGTTAGAATATTGCCTCCACCGATGATGGGAGAACAAAGGTAGTAGACCAGCCGGTCGCCTTCCTGATCGGTGGCACCCATAGGAAGCTCGAATGGCTCGTTGGCGCAAAGCACAATCGGAGGAAATTCGTCGAAAACAGGGCTGTTGTTACACAGAGATTGTGATTCGGGCGTAATCTCAATGAAAAAAGTCATGCCAACCTCGCCTGGTGAGAAAATATTCGTAATCGTAGGGTTGCGGCAACAACGGGCATAAGTAATGGTGTAGGATTGGTCGGACCGGGGCAGAGAAACTACCCACTCGTATACGCCGCGTTCAACACACAGAGCGGGTGGCAGGACGAGGCAAGGGTTACCAATCGTCGGCTGTACGTCGGTAATAATCGGAGGGTCCAATACAATTGTGTTAATAAATGGAGTCGTCTCCGCGCCACGGTAAACCGTTACGGTTCCGTCACTGGCATTAGCTGCGTTCGGGTCACTATCAAAAGCTGCCCCCGTTTCATCGGCACAATCCCGGTAGACGATCATCGTCATTCGGTATAGATTGTTGGCCGGATTCTCAGAGTCTACACCCAGGCACTCGTAGGTCATTTCACCACCGATGATGTGCTTGGCTTCCAAAGAACTTATGGCAGAGATCAGTAGAATAAATACCAGAATTGAATAACGCTTCCTCATTTAAACCTAAAATTTTCGGGGCACACAATCTGCCACCATTTTTTCAGTTTCCTTATACAACGTGACAAGATAACGCGGCCGTTCTGATCAGCGTGTCCGTCAATTGCCACTATTTATGTTTTTCGCTCGGATTATACCCCCGCGGGGATTTTTTATCAGTTTTTTAACCTTTCCCAGAAACTAAGTTCGCTCTGTATTCGCCTATCCGATGAGGGTTCGTCCCTCCAATCGGCTAACCTCTTTTATAAAAATTTCTCTGACCAGCCAAGGTCCACGGAGATAGCTGGAGATATATAAATACTCCTGACTATTGCCGTGGGTTGAAGCAAAACGGTACCAAAAGCGACTGCTAAGAAGCGTTGGTTCCGATTTGATTCCACTTAAAGCCACGGCAATAGGTAGAGACTACTACAAGGATTTTTTCGAATGCAAACCAGTACGAACTATACTCCAAACATGCACCCATTTATGTCACCACGGGGGAGCGAAGCCATCGCCACCCTCCAGCGTGGAGGCATTGTGCTCCTTCCCACGGTCAATCTTTGGCAGGTCGTCTGCTCTCCCGACCACCCCGGTACCATACGGCGCCAGCTAGAACTTTGCCCACCCGGGCCGCAAACCCGATGTGAAATACTGTTTCCTGACCTGGAAATGCTGCGCGCTCGTGTACCACACCTCCACCCCAAACTGGAAACTTTACTGGCTTTCCATAAACGCCCGCTCACGGTGCTGGTGGATGATTATCCGGATGCTCCGTATGGGCTGAAAGATGCCGAAGGACGCGTCGCCATTCGGCTGATTCACGATAGCTTCTGCCACCAGTTGGCCGAAGATTTGGAGACCCCCCTGGTGGCTACTACCGCCCGGGCCATTGGCAGTCCATTTTTACCGCTCAGCTTCGGTCGTATTCGTTCGGATGTATTAAGGGGGGTGGATTACGTCGTTCGCCGTCGCCAGAAAGACCTCATCGCCGAAGCTCCGGCCGTGGTCATTCGCCTGAATGAAAAAGACGAGGTAGTTTTCGTGGAATAGCTTTTCTTTGTCACGAAACACTGCTTCTATGAAATCACAACCCGTCGCATTAGTCACCGGAGCTTCATCCGGACTGGGGGAGGCGCTGGCCCCTTTACTGGCCCAAAAAGGTTATAAAGTATATGGGATGAGCCGCCGGGAAGTAGCGTTACCCGGGGTCACTTCATTAAGTTGTGATGTGGCTGACAAAGTAGCAGTGGAAGCGGCAATCCGGGAGCTGACCCTGCAAAGCGGCCGGCTCGACCTGGTGATGCACTGTGCCGGAATTGGTGGCGGTGGCCCGGTGGAGCACATGCCCCTGGAACGCGCCCGTAAGATCATGGATGTCAATTTTTGGGGTACCTATATGCTGTGTCAGGAATGTTTGCCTCACCTGATCGCAGCCCCCAAGGGCAGATTATTGATTGTAGGGAGCATCGGGGGATTCATGGGGATTCCCTTCCGCGCGGCATACTGTGCCAGCAAGGGCGCCTTGCAGAATCTGGTGGAAAGCCTCCGTTTGGAAACTGCGGATACCAACCTCCAGGTCAGCCTGGTTACTCCCGGTGATATGGCCACGAATAGCTTTGCTACCCAATATCGCGTTCCCCACGAAGAGGTGCACGAACGTTACCGCCGCCGCTACGTTTCCGCCGACAATGGTATGCGCGATCACGTCGGGGACGGTATGGCGGCCGGGGAAGTTGCTCAGAAAATGATCGACATCGCCGAAAAGAAATCACTGAACCCCCAGTACATCATCGGTGAATTTACCCAGAAGATCAGCCCGATCGCGCGGAGGATACTGCCGGGTAAGTGGTGGGAGAAGTTGTTGGGGAGTTACTATAAATGAGTAGTTACAGTAAATTTTGGAAATAGGAGATTGGGATCGCCTTCGGTCGCTACGCTCCTTCGGCTTTTGAAAATAGGAGCCTAGTGGACTGCGCTCCAGGAAGCGCACACATTACGCTCTGTTTTCGATAAAGGTTAGCCGCGTAGTGGCTAACTGTTCCGTGGGCTCTTATTTCCAAAAGGATAACGTTCCATAACTTACATCCATGAAAAAAATCGCCGTCTTCCCCGGTTCCTTCGATCCCATTACCAAGGGGCACGAAGAACTGGTCCGCCGAGCCCTGCCACTTTTCGATGAGATCGTAGTAGCCATCGGCGTCAACTCTCAGAAAAAATATCTTTTTCCACTGGAGCAGCGGCTGGAGTCATTGCGCCTGGTGTTCAGGGATCAACCCAAAGTAAAGGTCGACTCCTTCGAAAAGCTTACCGCTCATTACTGTCAGCGGATCGGGGCGGGTTACCTCTTACGCGGCCTGCGTAACGCCGGTGATTTCGATTACGAAAAAACCATCTCGCAACTTAACAGCATTGTCGGCGACGGGCTGGAAACGGTGTTCCTCATCAGCAATCCGGAGGTCAGTCACATCAGTTCGACCATCGTCAGAGAAATTATCAAGGGTGGGGGAGACGCCAGTCCATTTGTGCCGGAGGAGATCGAGGGATTGATTAGTCGGGGGTAATTTTATCGAGACTCAAAAGTGAGGAGTCGTAGACTACTCTTTACTTATAAATAACCCACTCTCACCTAGTTCTCCCGCTTGAAAATATAGCCGGCGAGAGCCAAAATCACGATCAATAGTCCTAAAAACTCTCGCGTCAGCTCCACGTGGGGGCTTTCTGCTTTCATTTGGCCGGTGATGGTGGGGGTGCCCATTCGTAGCCAGTCAATGAAGGCCGGGACCAAGGTGGCCAACCAGATACCGGCGACGGCCAGACCGACCCGGGGCAACCATCTGGGAAGCGTACCAAAAAAGGCCCATAGCGCCGTAACGGTTACGAAGCCGTACATCAGGACCCACTGTAGCCAGTCCGGATCGTTGAGTTGCCAGTAAGCAAAAAGCGCGAAGAGTGCGGCGATGAGCAGGTGGAAATAACGCATGCCCCAAGTTAGTTACTCATCAGGCGTGCACCCTAGTAAACACTTCTAAAATTTCATATACTGCCATAGCAAATTGGGTGTCCCATCGGGATTTCTGGTGTGATTACTTACCTTGCGGAATGGAAAAAGTTAGTCTTACGCCTGGCGGGCTGGAAGTATCTCCGCTGGTAGCCGGCGTCATGAAATGGGGAGTGTGGGGTGCTGATCTGGACCGCAACGCTATGCAATCCCTGGTCAGCGAAGCCGCCGAATTAGGCTTTACCACCATTGATCACGCAGATATTTACGGCAACTATACTACCGAAGCTGCCTTCGGAGCGGCCATCGCTGATTTGGGTAGTGCGTTTCGTGGTCAACTGCAGCTGATCAGCAAATGCGGCATCCGGATGGTGACCAAGAACAGACCCAACAATCGACTAAAAGCTTACCTGACCAGCAAGGAATACATAATCCAAAGCGTAGAAACCAGCCTGAATAATCTGGGAACGGATTACCTGGATCTATTACTCATCCACCGGCCCGACCTGTTGATGGAACCACACGAAGTAGCCGAGGCGGCTAATGAACTCAAGACAGCTGGCAAAATCCTGCATTTCGGGGTGTCTAATTTTACCCCCAGCCAATTTAACCTACTTAATAAACATACTACGTTGGTGACGAACCAGGTAGAATGCAGCCCGCTCCACCCCGAGCCCATGTTGGATGGCACCTTCGATCAATTGGCTCTCCAGCACGCCCGGCCGATGGTCTGGAGTCCTTTTGGTGGCGGCAAGTACTTCAACGAGGAAAACAGCGCGGCCCGTCGTTTACGACAAACGGTACTGGAGATTGATGAAAAGTATAACTCTCCCGGTGAGGATGTCATTCTACTATCCTGGTTACTGCGTCACCCAGCTGGTATTGTGCCCATTTTAGGAACCTCCAAGATCGAACGACTCCGTTCCGCCACCAATGCCCTGAATGTGAATTTGGACAGCCAAGACTGGTACGCGATCCTGGAAGCGGCACGGGGGCGTGAAGTAGCATAAATAGATGGCCTTCGGCCTTGTAAACGCTTCGCTTTTAGACGTCGCTGGGCGCTTTTGGACGCTCGTTCCTCGCTTTTGGAGCGTTATAGTCGTTCTAAAGCTATAGTTTTCGATCCCATTGTTTCCAAAAGATCGCTTCAGCGATCGTCCTTTAGCTTTGTATCATTACTTATTCGAAAAGATCAAATGTATAATTTTTTGGCAGCTGCCTCGCAAGAGGTGGGCAGTTGTCGAAGAAATTAT
>PDLQ01000043.1 GCA_002591745.1 Lewinellaceae bacterium SD302 | reverse complement strand
TCTAAAAGGGCGCAGCCCGTCTAAAAGGGCGCAGCCCGTCTAAAAGGGCGCAGCCCGTCTAAAAGGGCGCAGCCCGTCTAAAAGGGCGCAGCCCGTCTAAAAGGGCGCAGCCCGTCTAACTTTCATCATCACGGAGCGCTCCGGCCGCAGGGTCAAATAAGGTTTGGGGGCAACCGGCTTTTCTTCAGCCAATACCAAGTCATAATGCCGCAGTAAGTGAATCAGCGCCAGTTGCATCTCGTACATCGCGAAGTTCATCCCGATGCATAATCTTGGGCCACCGCCAAAGGGTAAGTAGGCAAAAGGATGTCGTTCTTTTTTCGCGGCGGGCAGCATTCTCTCGGGACGAAAGGATTCGGGTGAATCATAGAGCAGTGGACTGTGGTGGACCCCATAGATGAACGGAACTACGACCATACCTTCGGGTATATCCACATCACCAAAACGATCCTGTTCCAGAGCAACCCGGTCCGTGATCCAGGCGGGTGGGTAGAGGCGCATTCCTTCTTCAATCAGGGCAGTGAGGAATGGAAGCAGGCGAAGATCGGCGGCCACGGGTGTTTTATCACCCAGTACGGATTTGATCTCGGCACGGGCCTTTTCTTTCTCTTCCGGGTGACGATCCAGCAGATAGAGAATCCAGGTCAGGGCATTAGCGGAAGTTTCGTGGCCGGCAGCAAAGAGGATCATAACTTCATGGATGAGTCTCCGATCTTCCATGGGGCTACCATCGTCTTCGTAGCGACTGTCCAAAAGCATTTGCAACAGGTCATTGCGGTCGCTGTGCTCTCCTTCGCTCCGGCGAGCGTTGATCCGATCCAGAATTTTCTGCTCCACTTTGGCGGAATAATCGAGATGGCGTCGTTCCTGACCGGTAAGCTTCAGCACGGGTTCCAGAAAAGGCAATCGAATCGGGTAGACGACGTAGCGTTGGATGCGGTGCATCATATCGTCCAGCCACTCCATTTCCTGCTGGTTGAAGCCGTCGGTAAAAATAGCCCGGGCAATAATCCGGAAGGCAAGCTGTAGTGTAAAAACCTCGACGGGAATCGCCTCCCCACTTTTGGCCGCCCGATCAAGCTCCACGCATTGTTGCTCAATGCTTCGCTGCATCTCCTCGATCAGGTTCTCAATGCGGTTGCGGTGAAAGCCGGGTTGGATCAGACGTCGCTGCCGCAGCCAACTGGCCCCACTGTTGGTCAACAGTCCGTAGCCGATGTATTTCCCCATCTGCTCGGTCTGGATATAAGACTTCTCGTAGTTTCGGTGATTCTTTTGCAACACGTGCTGAATCAGGTCCGGCTCGGTGGTCAGGTAGGACCGGCGGGACCCCCCAATATCGATCCGGAAGGTGGGCCCATACTCCTGCAGGTACTTATTGAAACCCAAAATCGGATTGCGTGCCGTAGGGATCATACGGCGGAACAGCTTAAATCGAGGTATGGTCGGGGGAGCAGGCATAGGTCAGGAGTAATGTATTTTACGGATACGCTCGATACGATAATTGCTACTTTGAAGTCCCTAAAATACCAAAGAACCCGGCCACGAGCCAAAGACCTCCAAATGTGAGGAACGAGCCTCCATCCAGCCGTCCGATCAATTCCAACGCTGGCCGGTAGGCGGATCAAATTTCCGCCAGTATAGGATCATCAGGAAACCGATCAGGGCACCTCCCAAATGAGCGAAATGAGCGATGTTGTCCCAACTGTAGCGCTGAAAGCCGAGAAATAACTCCACCAGGATAAGGATTGGAATAAAATAGCGGGCTTTGATGGGTATCGGCAGAAAAATCAGCATCAATTTATAATCCGGGAAATTCATACCGAAGGCCAGCAGTAAACCATAAATAGCGCCGGAAGCACCGACCATGGGAATGTCACGCTTCAGTTCCAGCAATTCGTTCATCAGACTTTCCCCATTATTGAGGCTGGCTTCCAGTTCCACCAGATCGAAGGGGGTCCCGGAGAAAAAGGCCTGCACAATATCCATAGAGGGGTTGGCCTGGAAAGCGGCGATCATGTCCTGCATTTGGTTCATATCCCACCAGGTATAAGTCAGGTGCAAAGCCGCCGAACCAAAGGCGCAGGCGATGTAATAAGTCAGGAAACGTTTTGGACCCCACATAGTCTCTAACGGCGGCCCAAACATCACCAGGGCGAACATATTAAAGAAAATATGCATCAGGTTGGCGTGCATGAAAAAGTGGGTCACCAGTTGTACCGGCTTGAAAAGCGGACTGGTCGGGTAATGCAACGCCAGTAAATTTTCCAGGCCCAGATAACCGCCGCTACCGCCGTAAACGCTGGCACCATAGGCAACGTCCAGCTGAACGACCACGTAGAAAACAATATTCAGAATCAGCAGATTCTTAACGATGGGGGTAAAACGCATAAAGTGGGCTGATTTGTAGAGTCACCGAACTTTTCGGTGGGGTCATTGACCAAGAAAACGACGGTCGAGCTCATCTAGTTCGAAGGTCAGGTAGCAACGGCGGCCGTTCGGAGCCCGCAATGCCTGATTGCAAGCAAAAAGCTGGTCGATCAAAGAGCGCATCTCACTAACGTCCAATGACTGTCCGCGCTTCACCGCTGCGCTACGCGCCAAAGCCCTGGCAATAGCCTCCCGGCCATTCACTTGCAGGTCTACGTTGCGCTTGTACTGCTCCAGAAGTTCTTCCAGTAATTGCTGCTCACTTTGTTTGCCGGCCAGATCGGAGGGGACACCCTGAATGATTACGCTATTGCCTCCAAAGGATTCCAACTGAAAACCCAAGGCCGTTAATTCCTCCTGAATGGATTCCAGCAATTCGGCATCGGCCGGAGGCAACTCCAGGGTCACGGGAAAAAGGCTACGCTGCGAACTGGCCTGGCGGTCGTTCAATTGCCGCAGATACTGTTCATAAAGAATGCGCTCGTGGGCGCTCTGCTGATCGATCAGTAAAAAACCACTCTTAAGGTGGGTGACGATGTATTGACTGTGCAGTTGAAAAGGTTTCTTCCGCTCTTCGCTTTTTTCGCCATTCGCTGCCGAAGAAAGCAAAGTAGCCGCATCTTCCGCGCTGGCGCGGCTGGTGAGGATTTCCGGTTCGTTATCGTTGCTTCCCGCAGATTGATTCATGCTGGAACCGGCGAAAGTGAAAGTACTTTCTTCACCCGGTTCTTCGCCATCTTGCCCACTTTCCCCCAAACCCGCGTAAAGCTTCTCCCAATTCCGCAGGTTACGGGCGTGGCGGCCCGCATCGTCTTTAGAGCCACTGCTGGCTCCTCCGCCACTGCTACTGGCGTTCATCTTACTAGGCAGGGTCTGGCTGATGTCCAGTTGATCTGAGCTACGCATATTGGTCCGCGAAGGGGCGAAGAAATTATCGGCCTCAAAATCGAGGGTAGGCATCACACTGGCGCGGCCCAGACCCTGGCGGATAGTCGCTTTAAGAAAATTATAGATCAGTCGCTCGTCCACGAACTTGATCTCTTGCTTGGTAGGGTGTACGTTCACGTCGATCCGTGAAGGATCCAACTCCAGGCAGATGATATAGAAAGGTACCTGCTCCTTGGGTAACAACTCATCGTAAGCCGCAATCACCGCATGGTGCAGGTAACCACTCTTGATAAAACGATTGTTGACGAAAAAGAACTGCTCATTGCGGCTTTTTTTCGCGGCTTCCGGCTTCCCTACAAAGCCGTGGATGCGCAGCACATCCGTCTCTTCCTCTACGGGAATAACGATCTTGTTGTACTTATTCCCGAAGATACTTACGATCCGCTGCCGCAGCTTTCCGGCGGGCAGATGCAGGTCTTCGTTATCGTTGTGAAAAAGCTGGAAGCGTAAATCCGGATGCGCCAGCGCCAAGCGAATAAACTCGTCCTTGATGTGGCGCAACTCCACTCCGTCGCTCTTCAAAAAGTTACGGCGGGCCGGCACGTTGTAGAAAAGGTTGCGCACGGCCATGCTGGTTCCCGGCGCGGTGCTGTCGGCTTCCTGTTTTTTTATCTCGCTGCCTTCCACCACGATCTTGGTGCCCAGGTCATCGCTCCGTCTTCTGGTGCGTATCTCCAACTGGGAAACGGCGGCAATACTGGCCAACGCCTCTCCCCGGAAGCCCATGGTACGCAGGCTGTTCAGATCATCGGCCAGCCGTAATTTACTGGTAGCGTGGCGCTCCAGGCTCATGCGGGCATCGGTCTCGGACATACCGCAACCATCGTCCACGACCTGAATGAGCGTTTTACCGCTATCTTTCAGGATCAGTTGGATGGCATCGGCCCCGGCGTCGATGGCATTTTCCATCAGTTCCTTCACCACACTGGCGGGTCGTTGGATGACCTCACCGGCGGCGATCTGGTTGGCAATGGCGTCGGGTAAAAGTTGAACGAGATTGTCGGTCATAAGATAATTTACGAAAGCATTTTTTCTAACTCCGGCAAGTAAACGGTCATGCCGATATAACACAGCAATAATAAGGCCGCAATAATGGCCACCAGCACGAAATTACTCTTGGCCACTTGCCGGTTGCGGTAGGTATAACGGTCCGGTCCGCCACTACCCCCGGAGTTCCGGTTAAAGGTAGCACTGATCCGGGTCTTCATTGCCTCTACCCCTCCTTCGCTGAGTTGTTGGGCACGGGCCAACCGCTCTTGCCGTTCTTCTTCCTTGGGGTCCCAAAAACGGGGCTTGTAGTTAAACTGCTGGTTTTTGGGAAGTTTGAAACCGCGAATACGCATAAGTAAAAAAATTTTACGATAGTCCGGGAGACGGTTGAGTTCGGATTGATGGGAGCATTGCTACTTTGTTAGTCAAAAGAATTTAGAGGTTAAAAATTGGAGATTAGACTGACTCTGTAGTACGAAATCCAATTTCCAAACTCCAACTTCTAATCTTTTGATTTCCTGGCAAAGTAGCAAAGCCAACATCACCCCAAGTTACCCCGCTTCCGGACGAACAACAAATTATGTCACCGAAAAGATGATCCACAACGATTGTTTGACGTACGCGTGGCGATAACTACCTTTGGGGCATGTACGATCCCGACCAGCAAAAGGCATTTTTCGAACGCTCCAAGGCCCTACTCAATGGCCAGGACATCCTTACTGACGAGGACGAGCGGGCCGCCGAACTCCGCCAGCTCCTGAAATTTCACGAGCATCGCTACTACGTCATGAACGAACCGCTGTTGGGTGATACGGAGTACGATCAACTTTTCAAACAACTGGAACGTCTGGAGGAGCAATCTCCCGAACTGATCACCCCGGACAGCCCAACCCAGCGGGTGGGTAGCGATCTGGACGGAGACTTCGTATCTGTACCACATCTGGTGCCAATGCTGAGTCTTGGCAACAGCTACAACGCCGAGGACCTGATCGAATTCGACAAATCCGTTAAACGGATGCTGAACATTGATGAGGATCAGCCGCTGGCCTACGCCGTGGAGCCGAAGTACGATGGTGGCAGTATCGCCCTGGTGTACGAAGACGACCTGCTGGTAAGGGCCGCCACCCGGGGAAATGGCACCCTGGGCGAAGAGATCACGGCCAACGCAAGAGTAATTCGCTCGGTACCGCTGGTCGCCGATTTTAGTCGCTTTGGTTTCCGAAAAGTAGAGCTGCGCGGCGAGGTGATCATCCGTAAAGACAAGTTTGCTGCCATGAACGCCGCCCGCGCCAAGCAGGGTTTGAGCCTTTTCGCCAACCCACGCAATACGGCTACCGGAGGATTAAGAATGAAATCACCGGCCGAAGTTGCCACCCGCGAACTGGAAGCGTTCATTTACAGTCTCGGTATCGCCACGGATGAGAACGGCAAGGACGCCCTGATCGACTTCGGTACCCATACCGCTGCCCTTGATGCTTTGACGGCTTTGGGCTTCAAAGTACCAAAGGCCAACATTGAACGTAAGCACTGTAATGATATTAACGAAGCCGCCGCATTCTGTCGCCAATGGGAGGATCAACGGGAAAAATACCATTACGAGATCGATGGGATGGTGGTAAAAGTAGATAGTCTGGCCCTGCAGGAACGGGCGGGTTATACCAGTCACCACCCACGCTGGGCCATTGCCTACAAGTTTGCCGCCAAACAGGCAACTACGACCTTACTGGACGTGGAATATCAAGTGGGTAAGATCGGCACCATCACTCCGGTAGCCAAGACCGAACCGGTGAATCTGGCCGGGGTCAGCATCAGCAGCATCAGTCTGCACAACGAAGATTTCATCCGGGAAAAGGACCTGCGCTTCGGCGACAAAATTCTCATCGAACGGGCCGGTGACGTAATTCCCTACGTGGTTAAAGCTCTGGACGATCTGCGCGATGGCAGCGAAGTGCCCATCGAATATCCCAAGGCCTGCCCGTTCTGTGATACGGCGCTGGTGCGAGCCGAAGGAGAAGCCGCTGTCCGCTGCCCGAACTACGAGTGCCCCCAGCAGGTGTTGCAACGCATCATCTTTCACGTTTCCAAAGCTGCTATGGACATCGACGGCATGGGCAAACGCTACGTGGAACAGTTCTTTGAGTACGGTTGGCTGAATTCCATCGTCGACGTTTATCGCCTGCCCTACGCGGAGATCGAGCAATTGGAAGGCTTCGGAACCAAGTCCGTGGAAAAACTGCGGGCCAGCATCGATACTGCCCTTGAAAATCCGCTTTGGCGCTTACTACATGGTCTGAGCATTCACCATCTGGGCAAAAAAGCCAGTCAATTATTGGCCGCTAATGTCCAACATGCCCTGGACCTGGAAAACTGGACCGAAGAAGATTTTCTCCACATCAAAGACATCGGCCCTACGGTGGCCAAGAATGTAGCGGAATGGTTTGCCAACCCAGGCAATGTAAGGATGCTGCGTGAGATGGAATTCCTGGGCGTCAACCTTACTCCGACCGATGCAGACAAACCCAAGGCCGCCGTTACCGAGGGACCTTTCGTGGGTAAGAGCATCTTGTTCACCGGCTCCCTCCAGCAGATGAGCCGAAAAGAGGCTCAGGAAAAAGCTGCTGCCGCCGGAGCCCGGAACGTGAGTGCCGTAAGTGGTAAGCTTAATATCCTGGTTGTAGGCGAAAAGCCAGGCTCCAAATTGAAAAAAGCCGAAGCTTTAGGAACGGTGGAAGTGATGACCGAGGCGGAGTTTTTAGAAAGAGTAAGCGGGTAAGTAACATCGAGAGCATATTACCCGTTCTTGGCGTGAAGTATAAGCGGATAGTTGCAGTTTGTAGGCCGGAAGTAAAAGTTTAAACGGGTTCATTGATTTACCATAAGTGGCTGCCATAAGCATCGAACCAAACCCCGGTTTCGAATCGTTCTATACCGGTAACCAAAAAGCCACTATGCTTCAAACTTTCAAGACCAACATTAACTGCGGTAGCTGTGTACGTTCCGTTACCGGTTTTCTGGATACCGTACCCGGCGTAACCATTTGGCGGGTAGATGTAGAAAACCCTGATAAAGTGCTTTCGGTAGAGGGCGATGCAAATAGCAACAGTATCATCGCCGCCGTTCGCGAAGCCGGATTCGACATCGAGCCAATCGCGGCTTAGTTCTTTGTTGAAATTTGATCCTTCTCCGCTGCAAAGATTATCACACCCGGCAGCAGAGGCCGCCAGGGTAGAATGGTGGGTCAAGCGTGATGATTGCTATGGCCCCGGCGGAACGGATGTAGCCTTGCAGGGCAATAAGGTCCGCAAGCTCCGCGGTTACCTCGAAGGCTGGCGCGACTGGTCCGACCCAAGACTAGGCATCCTGTCCTTTGGCGGAGCTTACAGTAATCACTTGGCAGCCCTCTCCGTAGCCGGCCGGCGTTATGGTTTCAGGACAATTGGAATCGTGCGTGGAGAATCCGTCAGCAATCCAGTTCTGGACCTGTGCCGGGAAAACGGTATGGATTTGCGCTTCGTGAGCCGCAGTGAGTACCGCCAGAAGAAACAAGCTGAGAAGCTGTTTGCCTATCGGGCAGAATTCGGGCCGGTGCTCATTATTCCGGAAGGAGGAAGTGGACCGGACAGCAAAATCGGTACTGCCAGCATCATTCCTGAAATTAAAACTCAATTGGGGCCCGACCACCCCATCCACTATTTTCAACTCGCCGCCGGTACCGGAGGCACGGCCGCCGGAGTAATTGAAGCCCCCCCCGGAGAAGCGAACCCTACAATTGAGATATTTCCCGTGCTCAAGGGTGGCTGGATGGGTGAGGAGATCGAAAAACAATTGTCTGTCGAGTCAAAATCACACTATGCCTGGCAGGTAATCGATGGCCATCACTGGGGCGGCTATGCCAAAAGGCCGCCGGAATTATTAGAATTTTGCGATTCCTTCAGTAGGAATTACGACATTCCTCTGGAGTCAATTTATACCGGTAAATTATTCTACGCCGTGCTACAAAGAATCGAAACGGGGTATTATCCGCCAGGCAGCCGGCTGGTGACCTACCATAGTGGTGGGATTTATTAGTAATACGATGCTGGGGTGTTTGAATCCCTTTCTAGCACTCCTCTTTTCTGTCATTCACTTCCCACTCCAGGCCGGCGATCGCTAACTTGACGGCCTTGCGTAACTCATTGCCCGGCATCCCCGTCTGAGAAGCGACTTGCAGGCCATTGTACCAAACGAAAAGGTAATTGGCTTGGGCTTCCAGGTCACTATCGGCTTTGATTTCTCCACGATGTAAGGCATCGCCAAGCGCCGATTTCAGTAGGCTGGTAAACATCATACGGTTTTCGGCGGCGAAGCGAAGTACTTCTGCGTCTACGGCAGCCAGTTCAGTAGTGGCGTTGACAACGTAGCAGCCTTTTCTTTCCGCTACGGGCAGGCCAATGATCCGCTCGAACAATTCGATCAGCGCCGGCCGGAGTAAAGTGGCTGTAGAAAGGAATTTTTGGAGTACATCCTGATTAAAGGACTGGTAAGCTTTGAGGGTCCGGTTAAATAATTCCCGTTTACCACCAAAAGCATTATAGATACTACTGCGTCGAATACCAGTGGCCTTTTCCAGGTCTTGTATAGACGTAGCAGCGTAACCCCGTTCCCAGAACAGGTCGCGGGCTTTTTCCAGCACCAACTTTTCTTCGAATGCTTTAGAGCGTGGCATGGGGTGAAGTTATGGATTTTAAACAGGAAACGCCGCCAACTACAGAATAGCGGGCGGCGCTGCTGATGTTACCAGGCAAGTTGACCTATCCCGCTACGGAATGCAGATTCGCACCGCCGTCCACGTTGAACTCACCGCCAGTGATGAAGGTGGCTTCGTCGGAGGCCAGGAAAGCAACCAGATTAGCGACCTCTTCCGCCTTACCGAAGCGACCCATGGGCACGTTGCTCTGGATGGCCTGAGCCATACCCTGCATTTGTTCCTCGGTCATACCGGTTTTACCGAATATGGGCGTTTCTATAGGGCCGGGGTTCACGGCATTGACCCGAATTTTGCGGCCGGACAGTTCCATCGCTGCCGTACGGGTAAAGGAATTCATGGCTGCTTTGGAAGCCGAGTAGATAGCGGCATTACTCATGCCCATGTAGGCATTAATGGACGAGAGGTTGATCACCGAGGAACCCTCGTCGAGCAAGGGGAGGAATTTTTCCAGGGTAAAGACCGCTCCTTTGAAGTTAATGCCCATTTGGTGGTCGAAATCCTCCTCCGTCAGGCTACCGAGAGGAGAAGCAAAGAAGACGCCGGCGTTGATGAAGAGTACGTCCACCTTGCCATGTTTCGCTTTTACTTGTTCTGCCAGATTTTCCAGGTCAGCTATTTTAGCTACGTCCGCGACCAGTCCGGTGACGCCAAGCTTATCGGCGGCTTCACCAACCCGTTCCTTGTTACGACCGCTGATGATGACGGTGGCTCCGTCTTTTTTTAGGCGTTCGGCTGCTGCGTAGCCAATTCCTGAATTTCCACCGGTTACTACGGCGATCTTTCCACTTAAGTCAGGCATTACACTGATATTTTTTATTTGTAACGATCGTTACATGATTACTTGAATAATACTGGAACGATCATTACACAACAAAGTTCAGCCGGTTCTTGATTATTTTGATTAACAAAGTAGCAATGCCGATTACGAACTGATCACCCTGCTACTTTGAAGCCAGAATAATCTCACCATAACGAACTAAGAGCTCATTTGGATTTCTATTTCCTGAAAAACAAGCATTTATGAACCTGGCGTCACCAAAAATAGATCGCTTGACCCGCCAAACTCACAATTTTATGGTATAGTCAGAACCATAAATCATTGCTTTTCAGTTCATAGCAATTCCCAAACAAGCTCTATAAGAAAAAAGGTCTTGGATAACTACGTAGCATTCACGCATAAAATGTGAAAGGATGCAGAGAAACTTTTGCTTCGCTAAAACGTGGGGAGGCACACTAGTTATCTGCTGTTAACGCACCGCAGAAAAAATTACTGCTGTTAAAGGAAAGGCCCCCTCGGCCCGAGTAACGAAGCGAAACTAAACCTCAGCCCTTCTGCGCTCCTCTGCATGAAACAAAAGCTACAACGAACTCGTCAGCAACAGATCAATGTCCGTCGCCTTCATATCAAAGCGCTTTCCGAGGTAATGATTGGTCAGGCACCCCCGGTAAACGTATACGCCGTGGCGCAGACCGGGCCGATGAAAAATAAACCGTTCGAAATTGCGGCTGCCCTCCGACTGTAACAAGATAGGCGTAATGATGTTACTGGTAGCAATACTGGCGGTGCGGCCGATACGACTAGCAATATTGGGTACGCAGAAGTGGATAACATCGTGGCAGCGGAAGGTTGGCTGGTCCAGATTGGTAAGTTTACTGGTGGCGAAGCAGCCGCCTTGGTCGATACTCACGTCAATGACCACCGAGTTGGGCTGCATGGCCCTTACCATATCCTCGCTGACTACGATGGGCGTACGGCCGCTCTCAGCGTGGATCGCACCGATAGCCACCTCCGCAGAGAGTAGTTCCCGTTTGAGATAGGCCGGGTTCATCGCACTGGTGAAGAGCTGACGACCGACGGCGTTTTGCAGCCGCATCAGTTTGTGGATATTGTCGTCGAAAACCCGGACTTCAGCCCCCATACCCAAAGCAGCACGGGTAGCATATTCGGCCACAACACCACCGCCGAGGATGACGACCTTTGCACTGGGTACGCCAGAAATCCCTCCCAGCAAAACACCGGGACCATTGTTGTCTGAACTCAGCAATTGGGCGGCCGTCTGTACAGCGGCGATCCCCGCCATTTCACTCATGGTGCGCACGATGGGAAAACTGCCGGAGGCATCCTGGATATATTCCATGGCCAGGGCGATGATCCGTTTGTGCTTTAGGCGATAGAGATACTCGGCACTGATGATTGGCAGTTGCAGTGGAGAGATGAGAATACAGCCGGGACTCATCAGGTCGATCTCTTCCAGGGTAGGCGGGGCGACCTTGATGATAATGTGTGCCTTACTGTAAACTTCTTTGGCGGAGTAAGCAATCTGGGCCCCAGCCTCCGAAAAATCATGATCCCTGAAATTACTGGCTTGCCCCGCGCCGGTTTCGATGATCACGGCGTGGCCACGGCTAGTAAGCGTCTCCACGCTACTGGGCACCAGGCTGATGCGGTTTTCCCGCAGGGTGATCTCCTTGGGAATACCGATGAACATTTCGTTCGATTTCGGTTCACGCTGCAGCGTTTCCGTCTGGGTTTTTCCGTAGCCCTCGGTCAGTTCGTCGGGCAAGGGGATTTTTTTATCCTTATCACTCATGTTGCTGGTGTGGTCACGCGGAGGATACGCCGATCTTCACCGGTTTCCTTGGCCGGGTGGGAAAGGTGTATATGAACAACGCCCGAAGGCAGCAAGGGTTCGATCACGGCCGGCCACTCGATGAAGCAGTAGTCGCCCCGCTCTAAATAATCCTCAAAGCCGATGTTCAGTGCCTCTTCGATGTTCTCCAAACGATAACAATCGACATGGTAAACGACTAACTCCATACCGGCATATTCGTTGACGATGCTGAAGGTCGGGCTACTGGGCTCGTCCTCAATACCAATTTGGCGGCAAAATTCACTAACCAAGGTTGTTTTGCCCGCCCCCAAGTCTCCAGTAAGGGTAAAAATCCGGGTAGTCGGGAAATCGTGGCGTAGTTGCTCGACTACGGTGGGGAGTTCGGTGAGGGTGAAGGAGTGTTCTGGCAAAATGAAAGGGTAACTGACAAATAGTAATCGTTGGACAACAAAAATACGATCTTCGTGTCTAACCCAAAGTTGATTAGCGATTCTTGTCTCTTCCATGCCCCACACTACCGTCACCATTTTCCGCTTCGATTCCCCGTCCGCCCGCTGGTGGATCTTTACTCAAATGGGATTGGCCATTGGTAAGTTGGGGAAAACGCCCGGGCTTAATTTTGGCCGATTATTAGGTAGCGGTGGAGGAAATGGTTTCAGCCTATGGCCCAATTTCGGCATCTACGCCTGGTTGGGGCAGTGGGAATCAAGGGCCGCTGTTGAAGCTTTTGAGCGCAACGATTGGTACCAAACCGCCCGAGCTAAAGCCAGCGGTATCACCACTTTTCACCTTCGCCCTACTATGGCTCACGGCGAATGGGCGGGTGAGCAGCCTTTCCCACTCAGTAACGATTACGATCCGACTAAGCCCGTTGCCGTCATTACTCGCGCCACCATTCGCACCCGAAAACTACCTGATTTTTGGCGCTACGTCCCCCGTACCAGCCGCAGCGTCTACGATCACCCGGAGCGAAAACTCAGCATCGGTATTGGCGAATACCCCATTTTCATGCAAGCTACTTTCAGTTACTGGACCAGCGGCAAAGCCATGCAGGATTTCGCCTACAAGAGTAACTACCATAAGGAAGTAGTGCAGTTAACCCGTGAACGCAACTGGTATAAAGAAGAGTTGTTTGCCCGCTTTACAGTACTTGAAATAGAGAAGATCGACGGAGGTGCGATGGTGTTTTAGGACGCTTTGCGTTAGTACGGCTGCACCGATAGTAGGCTGCGCGTTAGGATGGCTATGCCATTAGGCCCTACAGTCCCCTAACGGCGTAGCCGTACTAACGCGAGGAACGAGCGCAATAACGCAAAGCGTACTAACCACCTAACTACGCTCAATTACCGCCCCCAGTGACCGTAGTCGAGTATCAATGGCTTCATATCCCCGGTCAATCTGGTGGATGTTGTCGATCACGCTGGTACCTTCTGCTCCCATCGCGGCGATGAGCAAGGAAACCCCGGCGCGGATATCCGGACTGGTCATGCGGATGCCCCGTAGCGAATTACGCCGATCCATCCCAATCACGGTAGCCCGGTGAGGGTCGCAAAGGATGATCTGAGCCCCCATATCAATGAGTTTATCGACGAAGAAAAGCCGACTCTCAAACATCTTCTGGTGGATCAGTACGCTACCCCTCGCCTGAATGGCTGTGACCAGCAAAATACTCATAAGGTCGGGGGTAAAACCGGGCCAGGGAGCATCGTAAATGGTCATGATGCCACCGTCAATGAAGCTTTGTATCTCATAATGCTCCTGGGCAGGAATGTGGAGATCGTCGCCCTGAAATTCGAGTTGAATCCCCAGCTTGCCAAAAGTCCGGGGAATGATGCCCAACATATCCCGCCGAACGTCTTTGATGGTCAGTTCCGAAGCCGTCATCGCCGCCATACCGATGAAACTACCGATCTCGATCATATCGGGCAGCATTCGGTGAGTGGTTCCGCTCAGGGAGTTGACACCCTGGATGGTTAGCCGGTTAGATCCGATACCCTCAATGATTGCGCCCATCCGTACGAGCATTCCGCAGAGTTGCTGTAAATACGGTTCGCAGGCAGCATTATAGATCACGCTCTCACCCTTAGCCATTACGGCAGCCATTACCATATTGGCCGTACCGGTGACGGAAATTTCTTCCAGGTGGAGAAAGCTGCCGCTTAGTCCTTCAGTCTTAAAAGTATAGATGTTACGCTCGGCCTCGAAGGCAAAGTCGGCACCTAAAGTCTCCAGTCCCAGTAAGTGAGTATCCAGTCTGCGCCGGCCGATCTTATCACCACCGGGCTTGGGCAGACTCGCACGGCCAAAACGAGCCAGCAGCGGTGCGATCAACATTACGGAACCACGGATTCGGGAGGCGTCCCGCACATAATCAGCACTCAACACGTAGTCGATGTCGATATTCGCCGCAGTGATCGTAACCGTGTTTTTGTCGTGGCGTTCCAACTTGGCCCCCAGGCCTTCTACCAGGGCCAGCAGCTTGCGGACATCCTCGATGTCGGGCAGATTTTCTAGTCGTACCGGTTCAGCGGTCAGCAGACAGGCGCAGATGATTTGCAGGGCTTCGTTCTTGGCTCCCTGGGGTGTAATGGCTCCGCTCAGGCGATGGCCGCCCTCTACGGTGAAGGTTCCGTTATTCATGTTCTGTTAGACTGATAGTCGGGTAGTAAAATGGCAATCTGATAGCAGTAGCAGTACGATAGTTACGAAACCGACCATTCTAGGACTACAATCAGGCTATCAAATTTTAGTTACCGGCGTCTCCGGTTATTCCGATTCCGGCTCTTTTTGTAATTATTGTTCCCCCCCCGGTTGCGGCGCTTCTTACTGCGGCGGTCCTGGTGCTGAGCGGGCTGATTATCACGGGGCTTACCGAGTTGCACGGTCGGAGAAAGAACCAGTTTACCCTCACTCATTTCAAAGAGGTCCTGGCGAATGATTTCTTCGTTCACGAAGCCGGAGCGGTTCCAGGTCGTATAGGCCACTTTCATGTAATAGGCGATGATCTTGGTCGCGGCGTCGCGCTTGGCTTCGTCCTCGATGGCCATGGCCTCAGCTACCAGTCGCTGGACGTTACGGCCGTAGTGGCGCCACTTCATTTTTACCGGCGGATAAGGCAGTTTGGGGGCCTGGACCGGCTCTTCGCCTACACTGGCGTCAATACCCTCGGGTACGGGCACGTTCAGTTCGCCACCGATGCGGAAAGCATGTTTCCAAAGGCGGTTCAGATAATCTTCCTGTTCTTTTACCTGTGGCTGCATTTGCAGCATAAGTTTCACGACGCGCTTTACATAAAGTTCGCGTTGGGCATCATCTTCTACTTCATCGGCCCGGCGCAGTAGTTCCTGTACGATGCGGCCGTACTCACTGATGAGCAGGGGGTCTTTGGCGGTGTTATATTCTAAATCCCATTCCATTGTTGGTTGGTTTTCGTCGCGCTGGGCGGTTATTTTCGATAGCGTCAGGCTCGGGTTGTTAGAGAGCACTGCTACTTTGTTAGTCAAAAAAAATTAGAGCATAGAACATGGAGAATAGACTTCTGCTCTCTCATGCTCAAGCGGCGTGTACACGCAAAAATGCAGTCTATGTTCTATGTTCCAACAGCGACGCAGTAGCGATCTATGCTCTATTATAGCTTCAAAGTAGCAAAGCTAACATTTAAAGCCGAAGCTAAGTTCTTCCGGGCGTACGGAGCCCTATTCTACCGTTACTGATTTGGCCAGATTCCGGGGCTGGTCCACGTTGCAACCACGCAAGACGGCTACGTGATAACTCAGCAACTGGAGCGGAATGACCGAAAGTAACGGAGTCAGTGGCTCCTCGGTATCAGGTATTTCGATAACGTGATCAGCGATGGCCCGGATTTCCTGGTCACCCTGGTTAACGATGGCGATGACACTACCCTTACGGGCGATTACTTCCTGGACGTTGCTGACCACCTTTTCGTAGGCACTCTTATTGGTAGCCATCACAATCACGGGCATATTCTCGTCGATGAGGGCAATGGGGCCGTGTTTCATCTCGGCGGCCGGGTAGCCCTCGGCGTGGAGATAGCTGATCTCCTTGAGTTTGAGCGCTCCTTCAAGAGCTACGGGAAAATTGTAACCCCGGCCCAGGTAAAGGGCGTTTGGCCGGTCCTGGATCTCCCCGGCGATGTACTTGATGGCCTCGTTCTCTTCCAGAATTTCTTTGACCTTCGTTGGGATACGCTCCAGTTCCGCCAGCAAAGTGTGGAAGTAAGTGTTGCTAATGGTACTGAGTTTCTTGGCCATATTAAGCGCCATTAGCGTCAGCAGGGTGACCTGGCCGGTAAAAGCCTTGGTACTGGCTACTCCGATCTCCGGGCCGGCGTGGATGTAGGAACCCGCATCCGTGAGGCGGGCGATGCTACTGCCCACTGAATTGACAATGCCGTAAGTGAGTGCGCCCTTGCTTTTGGCCAATTCTAAAGCAGCCAATGTGTCTGCCGTCTCACCTGACTGACTGATGGCAATCACGATATCATTCTCCGAGAGAATGGGGTTGCGATAGCGAAATTCGCTGGCGTACTCTACTTCCACCGGAATGCGCGCAAGGTCTTCGATCAGGTACTCTCCGATCAGGGCGCTGTGCCAACTGGTACCACAAGCAACGATGATGATGCGATTGGCACGAATGAAACGGTTCGCGTACTCATCCAGGCCGCTCATGCGCACCCGGTTTTCCTGGGCCATCAATCGGCCGCGCATGGCGTCTTCGATGGTTTGGGGCTGCTCGTAGATTTCCTTGAGCATGAAGTGGTCGTAGCCGTTCTTTTCCAAGGCTTCAATCTGGAGATCGAGGGTCTGGATGAAGGGCGGCTGTTTCTCGTTATTCGTATTACGTATGTGGAGGCCGTCGGCCAGGCTCACCGTAGCGATTTGATTATCGTCCAGGTAGACCACCTTTTTAGTGTGTTCCAGGAAAGGCGTGGCATCACTGGCCAGGAAAAATTCACCGTCACCGATACCCACCACCAGTGGACTAGCCTTGCGTGCACCCACAATGATATCTGGATTATTACGGTCAATCACTGCAATCGCATAGGCACCGTCTACCCGGCTCAGGGCCAGACGTACAGCCTTGGCAAGAGTCAGATTGCCTTCGTCCTGGATCTTTTCAATCAGGTGCACGAGCACTTCAGTATCAGTATCACTTTCGAAAACGTGGCCTTCTGCTTTCAGGGCATTCTTAAGTACGGCGTAGTTTTCAATAATGCCGTTATGTACCAGTGCCAGTCTCCGGTTTCCACTTTCATGGGGGTGGGCATTCACATCGTTTGGCTCTCCATGGGTAGCCCAGCGAGTGTGGCCAATGCCGAGGTGACCACCACTATCGTTTTTAGCCAGCAATTTTTTGAGCTGGCTAACTTTACCCTGCTTTTTATAGACATTCAGTTCATCACCATTCAGCAAGGCGATACCGGCACTGTCGTAGCCCCGGTATTCTAGCCTTTCCAGGCCTTTAATGATTACTTTTTCCGCTGATTTCGGGCCGATGTAGCCTACGATTCCGCACATATAATGTCTGTTAGTCTGATAGTGAGTAGCTTGATAAGTGCCAGATTTACGCTACACGCAAACCTGACATTGGATTAGAACTCCGTGAACGCTACTTTTAGTGTCACGGGTCGTTCCGGGTTTTTCGGGCCGCCGAGGATAAAGCGTTCCGGATTTGTATCATCGGGCACGACGCGGATGAAAACGAAAGGTTCGTACTCCCCGTCTACGATCCCCTGAAGGTGAACAGAGAGGTTTGTGGTGTAGAAAAAGCGTCCATCATCGTCGGTTTCTAGATCACCGCCAATAAAGAACTGGCGGTTGGCCGTACTGGTGCCGGTACCAAGGGCATCGATATCCTCTATCACATCAAGCCGTCCGTCAGCGTCACGAAAATAGAGGGCTACCAGCGGTGCTGCGGGAAAGTTTTCGTAGTCGACGCCCGTACTCTCATCCAGGTAAAACTGTAGTTCGGCCTGGTTGATAATCTGTCCGGCAAGACTTTCCACATTTTCGATCTCAATCCTGGTGAGCAAGCCACCGGCCCCCTCTACCAGGCTGATTACTGAATCATTGCCGGGTAAAAGTAGTTCTTCGGCCAGGCTACCCTCGCGATTAAAGGTGTAGTTCGCCAGTGCGTAATCGATATCAAAAGAATAGAAGTTGCTGGAACTCCCATCGATTCTGGTAAAGTAGGCAATCAGAGTAGCCTCACTATTGCTCGGATTAAATCCAACGAAACCCGTCCCCGGGGACGTTGACCTCAATACCAATCCACTCAGCACATCAGCCACGAAAATAGAATCTGATTCAAAATCCGTGGAGTCTGCCTGGGCGAAACGGTCCTGAATGCTCATCGGAATCGGGATGCGAACGTGATGGATAGCAATAGAATCCGGATCGACCAGGGTATCGCTGATTAGTCGTACTCCCTCACTAACGGAGAAACTACCGCTGGTAAGCAAGGTCGGGAGTTGAGGAATTTCGTCATCGCTATTGAAATCATCATCGTCGCTCAACGGACCATCCAGTTCGTATAACTCGTAATCCATACTGCTGCCGTACACTTCATTACCGTAAGTAGTGGAGGTGTCGTAGGGAAGAATCAGTACGATGGAGTCCAGCTGAAAAGAATCATTTCTGGCAAATGCCGGAACTGCTGTACTACCCAGCCCGTCGAGCGCAAGACGCAAGCTGACGGCGATATCCCTTTTAGTGCTACCGAACAAATCGTCCTCAACTGTACCGAAGAGGTAGCGCCCGGCCCGCGCATTGGCCGAAGCATCGTATATGCGTACACTATCGTTGACGACGGTAGATGTACTGATCGGCAGTTCGTCGGTAAAATCAACCGTAGCGCGGTCATCAGCCAGTAAGTCGGAGCCCACCGTAATGGGATCGGTACAGCCAGCCGCGACCAATATCAGCAGCGTTAACAAGGGCGCAAATCCTGAAAAAAAGTTCTTCAAAGCTTTCATTTAAAAGGCAATTTGGGGAAGGGCGTCGTGCGCCGAAAAAAAGTGTACCGTTTGCTGAGAGCAAACGGTACACCTGTGTCAATCTCTGGAATTCCCTGGAGGGAAGTCCTTACTTTTCAACTTCTTCGGCCAGCAAAGATTGGTAAAATTCTTTGGCCGCTTTAGGCGTTTCGTCGCCCTGTACGTCCATGATTGGCTTATCCATCGCGGCCAGGACCGTATTTATGCCTTCGGAAAGTTCGGCCTGTCCTTTGACGACTGCGTCAACGTAGGCTACCGCACCACGATGTACGTCGAGTTTGCCATCTTCGTTCAGGTAAGCAGACAAGTCCTCTTCGCTGAGGTTGTTGATGCTCGCCTTTTTGATGAAGGTCTCGGACAGTTCGTTTTCGTGCTTGCCTTCGTAGACTGAATAAACAACCTTACTGTTCTGGAAAAGTGGCTCGTTCTTGTAAGCCGTTTTCAGGTAGAAGGGAATCAGGCTCGTCATCCAGCCGTGAGCGTGGATAACGTCGGGCGGCCAGCCAAATTTCTTAACAGTTTCGATGACACCTTTGCTGAAGAACACAGCGCGGTCGGCATTGTCTGCAAAGGGTTTGCCTTTACCATCCTCAAAAATTTGCTTGCGTTTGAAGAAGTCTTCGTTGTCAAGGAAATACACCTGCATGCGTACCGGTCCGGGCAGACTGGCTACTTTGATGATCAGCGGGTAATCATCATCATCGACGATGATGTTCATACCGGAGAGGCGGACCACTTCGTGGAGGCGATGGCGGCGTTCGTTGATGGTGCCGTAGCGCGGCATCAAAACACGCACCTCCATCTGATTGCTATGCAGGTAAGGAGCCAGTTGGCGGACGGTGGAAGATATTTCGGACAACGTAGTGTACGGGTCCATTTCTTGGGTGACGATCAGCACCTTAGTCTTACTCATATGCTAAATACTCAGTAATAGTTCAGTCAGGGTCTTCGCCGCCATTGCGGCTCATGTTCGGACAATAAGATGGGCAAAGTTACGAAAATGTAAGCATATAGCCTATATTCCGCCCTTCGCCACTTCTTCCTAACCGATGAAAGTATTCCACCGCGCCCAGGACTTGCAGCGCTATTTAAGCAATTTGCGTACCAACAACCGTTCGGTAGGCTTCGTGCCTACTATGGGCGCCCTTCATCAAGGACACCTCTCCTTGGTAGAACTCTCGCGGCTAAAGAATCAGGTGACCGTTGTCTCCATTTTCGTCAATCCGACCCAGTTCAACGATGCAGCGGATCTGGAAAAATACCCGCGCACTCCTGGTAAAGACATTGAACTACTCGATACGGTTGGTTGCGAGGTGGTTTTTTTACCCACCGTTGAAGAGGTTTATCCCAATGGATTGGACCAAAAAATACAAGCCCTTGACTTCGGCCAGTTAGAAAAGGTCATGGAAGGCGCTATGCGCCCCGGTCACTTCGCCGGTGTCGCTCACGTGGTTGAGCGGTTGCTGGACCTGACCAGGCCGGATCGCCTGTACATGGGGCAAAAGGATTATCAAC
Source organism: Lewinellaceae bacterium SD302 (assembly GCA_002591745.1). GTDB lineage: Bacteria > Bacteroidota > Bacteroidia > Chitinophagales > Saprospiraceae > Neolewinella. The sequence continues at coordinate 15,364 of PDLQ01000043.1, read as the reverse complement.
AAGTTGCCATCATCCGCTCGATGATCGCCCAGCGTGAAATTGACGTAAAGCTGGTCGTTGGCCCTACGGTCCGGGAGGTCGACGGGCTGGCGATGTCCTCCCGCAACGTACGTCTCAATGAAAATCTCCGCGACCGTGCCGCCGAACTCAGTCGGGTACTCTCCGACGCCAAGAGCGCTATACTCGCTGGGGGCTTGCCACCGGAAGTAGCCGCGCGCTCCTCCGATCTGCTGGCGGCCCTGCCCGGATTTAAAGTTGAATACTTTGAAGTTTTTGATGGAGACTCCTTGCAGCCCGTTAGTGAAGCCAAGGCCGAGAGCATCGTAATCGCCCTCGCTGTCTGGGTCGGCGATGTACGGCTAATTGACAACGTGATTGTGCGCTAACGTATAGCGTGCACAAACTTGCACGCATTTGTCCCGACTTTGTTGCGCCTGGGGTTCAGTAACACCCTCATCTTGTGACTGAATCAAAAACCACGAGATGCGACACTACCAATCCTTATTCCTCTTCCTCATTTGCCGTTGTTTGTCAATACTCTCTGCTCAACAGATTGAAATACCATTTAACGCCTCCGCCTGGGAGTTTAATGGAGCCGATTCCGAATTTGTCACCTATCAGAACAAACCGGCTATCCGGATAAATACCGGAGTAGGAGACGCTGGGAAGCAGATTGTAATGATCAAAGAACATATCTTTAAAAACGGTACCATCGATTTTTACGTTGCTCCGGACAAAGATTCCCGGTTTACCAGCATCCGCTTTCGTCAACAGGACGAACGGAACGCCGAACACGTATATCTCCGCAGCTTATGGGCCGATAATCCCAAGGCCAATTCCGCCCTGCAATACGCCGCGATCGTCGATGGCATAAATTACTGGGACCTGAGTCACGAATACCAGTCCGGAGCTGACTTTTCGATCAGTAAATGGAACCACGTTCGTCTCGTGATCCGCGACCAGCAATTGTTGGCTTACGTAAACAACCTGACCACCCCTGCGCTGTACATTCCGATTATGGACGGCAACTTCGAATCGGGCAGCATCGGCTTCGAGGGTAAAGCCTGGATTGCAGGACTAACAATCACTCCTAATGAAACTCCGGGACTGACCGCCGGCAAGGGCTATGACCCCATCTACAACGACAGCCGTTATCTACGGGATTGGATGGTCGGCGAACCCGAGGACTTTGCACCTGGCCGCGAACCACTTCCCGAAGACCTCCCCGGTGAGAATGCCCCGTGGAATCAGATTACTGCCGAGAGACACGGCATAGTTAACCTTAGCAGACCGTTCGGCGCTACTCCTGCGGGGCAAAGGCGTATCGTCTGGCTCAAAACCACAATTACTGCCAAGGAAATCCAGCGGCGGCGACTGGATTTTGGTTACAGCGACGAAGTATTCGCTTACCTCGATGGGAAACCGCTTTATCAGGGAAAGAATCTCTACTTCACTCCCAGTATGAAAGCGCCCCGGGGTCGTGCATCCATCGAGAACGCATCTATTGATCTTAATCTCCAGGAGGGCGAAAACGAACTGTTGATCGGTGTTACAAATTTCTTCTTCGGCTGGGGAATCGTGGCCAGACTGGATGATTCAGTTGGACTCAAATATTGATTGTACAGTCGATAGGGCTAATTCATCTTCGGGGATGATTTGACCTAACTCGGATTGCCAGGTAATGGAGATTAAACAAAGGTGATGCTTCGCAGCTGTAAGTTTGCCTTTTTCTGGCTAACAACTCTGAGGAGCAACTTAAAGCATTATTAATCGAGTTTGCCTAACAAAGTAGCATTGCCTGTTGATTGCCGGATCAGTAAATTTCTGCGACGATCACCGCAGGTAAAGTAACAGTGTTCGCTACTACAGCTTTTAAAATTAATTTGTTTTAAATTTATTTTTAAACTACATTTGTTGAGAGAAAGACACTGACAGCACATTTAATGCATGTTAGTAACCACATCATCCAGCGCCGTTCAGGGCGTTGATGCCCGTACCATAACCGTAGAAGTAAATGCTGGTGGCACCATTGCCGAAGGTAAGCCATGGTATAGCCTCGTAGGTTTACCGGATAGCGCCGTGAAGGAAGGTTCTTACCGGGTAGAAGCCGCCATGAAGAATTCAGGCTTTCGCACGGTGCGGGTCAAGTGCATCATCAACCTGGCCCCGGCCGACGTCCGTAAAGAGGGCGCTTCCTATGATCTGCCCATTGCCCTGGCATTGATCCGAGCCACCAAGCAAGCTGAGTTCCCCAACTTCGCTCGTTATATGATCATGGGCGAGCTTTCGCTCGGCGGTTCTATCCGGCCGATCAAAGGGGCTTTACCTATGGCGATTCAGGCCAGAAAACAGGGCTACCAAGGATTGATCGTCCCGAAAGCGAATGCGCGTGAAGCAGCTATCGTGGACGGACTAGATGTATATGGCGTAGAAAACCTCCGCGAGGCAGCTGATTTCCTCAGCGGAGAGCAGTCGCTACAACCGGTCACGGTAGATACCCGAAAAGAATTTTTCAATACCCGCAATAAATACGACTTGGACTTTGCCGACGTACGCGGTCAAGAATCCATCAAAAGAGCGCTGACCATTGCGGCGGCTGGTGGCCACAACGTTATTCTCATCGGTCCGCCCGGAGCCGGTAAAACCATGTTGGCTCGCCGGCTGCCAACCATCCTGCCGCCACTGGACTTACGGGAAGCATTGGAAACGACCAAAATTCACTCCGTCGCCGGCGTATTGCCTAAAGACGCTGCCTTGGTTACGACCAGGCCTTTCCGGTCACCCCACCATACAATTAGCGACGTAGCGCTGGTGGGTGGCGGCTCCTATCCATCACCTGGGGAGATCAGTCTCGCTCACCACGGCGTGCTATTTCTCGATGAACTTCCCGAGTTCAAGCGCACGGCCCTGGAGGTCATGCGGCAGCCGATGGAGGAGCGACGGATCATTATAAGCAGGGCTCGCACTACGGTCCAGTACCCGGCCAATTTTATGCTCATTGCCAGTATGAACCCCTGCCCCTGCGGTTATTTTAATCACCCCGACAAAGAGTGCTCCTGCGGAACCAACGCCGTAAAACGCTACCTGAACAAGATCAGTGGCCCTTTACTGGATCGCATTGACCTACAAGTGGAAGTAACGCCAGTACCCCTGGATAAACTAACCGTTAAGGATCATCGGGCCAAGTCGAGCGCGCAGATTGCTACGGAGGTAGAGAATGCCCGGCGTATTCAGGGCGAGCGTTATGCGGAGTTGCCGAATATTTTCGCCAACGCTCAAATGCCCAGCCGCTTGGTCAGGCAAATCTGCCAGATCGATGCTGCCGGTTCCGCCTTGATTAAAATGGCTATGGAGAAATTACAACTCTCGGCCCGGGCCTACGACCGCATCCTCAAAGTTGCCCGTACCGTTGCAGACCTGGAAGGTAGTGGCACCATCCAGTCCGAACACTTGGCGGAGGCCATTCAGTTTCGAAATCTGGACCGGGAAAACTGGGGGGAATTAGGATAAAATAACCAAGGGCACTGAGTAACACAAATGAACACGGAACTATTGAGTAGGCCTGCGTCCGAATGTGCAACTAAGTGCCCTTAGCTATTACTGGTTGTCCGTTAATGCTACAACCTGATCTCATCGTCCTTCTCGTCGTACCACTTGTAGGTGGTAAGCGGGAAGTCTGCGTCCGGTACAATCTGGATCCAGCGGTAATGCGCCAGATACCACTTCATTTGTTGGTTTGGGATGCCTTTGCGGAGGTAGGCAGCAACGTAAGGGTGCACCTTGAGTTTCAGCTTTGCCTTCGGGCGGGCGGCCATGATAACGTTAAGGTCGCGCTCAATGTCATCGGTCAACAGGATAGTGGCGTTGATCTTGCCAGTTCCGTTACACGTCGGGCATTTTTCGGCGGTAGTGATCTTCACCTCGGGGCGAACGCGCTGGCGGGTGATCTGCATCAGACCGAACTTACTCAGTGGTAGTACCGTGTGTTGAGCACGATCGGATTTCATGAATTTACGCATGGCCGCCACCAGTTTCTTACGGTGTTCGGCATCGCGCATGTCAATGAAATCAATGATGATGATGCCACCAATATCGCGCAGGCGTAGCTGACGGGCGACCTCTTCGGCTGCTTCGAGGTTGATTTTCAGAACAGCTTCAGCCTGATTTTGGCTAGGCATTTTGTTGCCACTGTTCACATCCACCACGTGCATGGCTTCGGTATGCTCGATCACAATGTAGGCCCCACTGGCCATAGTGGCCGTTTTGCCGAAACTATGTTTGATCTGCTTGGTAACGCCATAAACGTCGAAGATCGGCCGGCTGCCCTTGTGAAATTGGAGAATATTGGACATCTCCGGTGCAATGTCACTGAGGTACTCCTTGATGCTTTCGAAAGTATCCTTATCGTCAACGACGATACGATTGAACTTATCAGTTAGCAGATCGCGGAGCAGGGAGCTGGTTTTATCCAGTTCACTCAACAACTTGAAAGGTGGCTTAGCGGTTTTGAGTTGCTGGCAGATTTGATCCCAACGGGCCATGAGGTGATTGACCTCATCAAACAACTCATTAGTTGTCTTACCCTCCGCAGCGGTACGGACAATTACGCCAAAATTCTTGGGCTTAATGCTTTCAACCAGTACCTGAAGGCGTTTTCGCTCGTCGGAGGTACTGATCTTTTTTGAAACGGCTACCACATCGCTGAAGGGGGTGATCACCAGATAACGACCCGGGATCGTGATCTCACAACTCAGGCGAGGGCCTTTGGTACTGATCGGCTCCTTGAGGATTTGAGCGAGAATGGTCTGTTTTTTATCGAAGACCTGGTCGATCTTACCCGTTTTGACGATTTCCGGTTCGTTGCGGAACTTGTCCAGGGTAGAGTATTTGAGTTTGCCGGCGGCAGTAAGGCTCGCAAATTTCTGAAGCGTCCTGACTTTTGGCCCCAAATCGGTGTAATGCAGGAATGCGTCTTTCTTGTGTCCGATATCGACGAAAGCAGCATTCAAGGCGGGGGTAATGCGGTTGATCTTGCCGAGAAAAACATCACCGACGGTAAAATTGTCCGTTGGTTTCTGGCGGTGGATTTCCACCAGTTTATTGTTTTCGATCAGGGCGATCTCAATGTTCTTACCCGCGGCGGAGATAATCATTTCCTTTTCCACGGAATAAATTTTAGACGGCAAGTTCTGCCGGAACGCGGGAACGGTTCAACGGTAAGCGGAAAAGAAAGGAGGTGGAATTCAAAAACCTCGGAAAGAAATACAAAAGAAAAGATCCGAATGTTGGTTATAAAAGGCTGCCGGAGACTCACCGCCGCTCACCAGGTTTTACGGCAAACGACAATATGGTGTATGTTGGGTATATAGCAGCGAATAATGCGCCGGAGGGCCGGCAAAAATTCTTACAGATAAAGTACGGTTCGGTAAAGTTTCTTTATTAATCGGGGTCTAGAGGAAGCAAATAGCGATCTCAGGAGGGAATTCCAGCTACGATAGACCGTCTACCGAAGAAGGCGCAATGGCCATTCCAGCAAAGTCACCGTAACAGTTAGTGTTGATAGAATACCAAATCCAGCCGGGCCACGAAGGGCACAACGGCTGGAATCGAGTATATAGCTACACGCTGTGTCGGTTACGACCTAGCGGTTCTTTTTCTTGTGACGGTTCTTGCGAAGACGCTTCTTACGCTTGTGCGTAGCGATCTTATGACGCTTCCGTTTTTTACCACATGGCATATGTTGATGCTTTAGTAAGGTGAAGAGATATGGTTATGAAATAGTGCGCGAAGATACAACATTCTCGGCAATTACCCACAGGTAAGCTGAAAATGAAGTGATTACGCGGCTGAGTTTATTGGGTAGTTCCGTAACTGGAATCGTTAGTATAACCCTTGGAAAGAAGTTTTGGTTCATTATGGGCTTCAAAGTAGCCGTGCTCTATGCAAGAAGCATTGCTACTTTGAAGTCAGAAAACTAAATGAATAAACTTATCAACCCGCGGAACTGAATTGTATTATGAGTCTGACTGATTCCGCAACTCTTCACACCGCCGGGCACTTTCCATTTCTTTTTCTGCTAAACTGAGCCGTCCGTAAACCTGGGCAAGCAAACAGACCGGTTCAGGATTATTGGGCTCCAGTTCCCGGGCCTGCTGTAACCTTTCCGTTGCCTTTTGCAGCTGATTGGTCTGAATGGCGAGCCGGGCCAACGTAATCAATACACCCGTGTTTTCCGGGTATTTAGCCTGGAGGTCACGCAACATGAGGATACCCTTCATAGGGTTTTCCTCGGGTGGGCTATAAGTGTAGGTTAGGCTGAGGTTAAGCTGGTGATCGACCACATTAGGCTCCAGACTGATGGCATTCTGGAAGTTCTTGACTGAGCGCTGGGTACAAAACTCCTTCTCCTTCTCAGTGGCGGCTTTCTGTACGCAGATACTAAAAGTAGTGCCCGCGATGGACCAGGCCCTGGCGCTGGTATCACGAATTTCAGCGATCTGCTGGGCGTAATGACCGGATATACCAGCCTGGCCGGCCTGATACCACTCGGAGGCCAACCGCTCCAGCACAAGGATTCGGTCTTCGTCCGTTTCAGCCCCGGAGAGTTCTTCATCCAGGCCGGTCAGCGTGGCACGAGCGATGGGGGAGATCGTCTCGTTGGCCGCTCGCATCAAAGCCTGTGGACTAGTGGCCTCCACCTCGAGGCCGCGACGGGCGGCAGCCTGTACCATATCCGGTGCCTGGGTAGGGCAACCGAAGTACATGGTAAAAACAGCCAATACGGCCAGGCCTAAAAGAATGAACTGAGGGCGTTGCATACTTACTTGTCGGAAGGTAAACTATCCACATTTTCCTTGACCTGGTCGACGAAGATTTTCGCAGGTTTGAAGGAAGGAATGTAATGCTCGGGGATTTCAATGGACTTATTCTCCTTGATATGACGACCGATTTTTTTGGCGCGCTTCTTGATCACGAAGGATCCGAATCCACGGATATATACGTTCTCGCCCTCGGAAAGACTCCCTTTCACCTCCTTAAAAAAGGACTCTAGTGATACCAGTACGTCAACTTTAGCAATCCCAGTTTTTTCAGCAATTGCAGCTACCAGATCTGCTTTTCTCATTTGTTCAAAGTTAAATTTCGGAGGAGAAAGACCCCCTGTTTTTAAAGCGACGCAAATATCAGCAAATTTGCCAGACCTTGGAAGAAAAAGATCATATTTTATTTGCTTTCAGTAGGTTACGTCTAATTTATGTCAAGAATCAACTACTTAGGTTCTCTTGTTTACCTTTGCCGGCCAACAGGTTAAAATTTCCTCTATGCTCCTTTCCATGACTGGTTACGGCCGGGCCACTGCCACCCACGGCGACACCACCATTACCGTAGAACTGCGATCTCTCAATAGCAAGTACACCGATTTACGGCTGCGTGCCCCCCAGAATCTGCAGGAAAAAGAACTGGAGTTACGTAAAATGGTAACTGATTTCGCCCAGCGTGGAAAATTGGAAATGAACGTAGAGATCAAAAGTGTAGGGTCAGCCGCTGCCGCCAGAGTGGATACCGATTTACTCAATAGTCTCTTCGAACAAATCAGCGAAGGAGCCGGTGGTCGCCTCGGAGATCGTTCCGCCCCGGAACTGTACGCGGCTTTACTCCGCATCCCCAATGTTGTGCAAAGCGCCGACGGCGCACTGGATGACGAATTGTGGAAAGCGCTCAAAAACACTACCAAGCAATGCTTGAAAAATTTTCAGCAGTACCGCCAACAAGAAGGTGAAGTCATGGCCAATGATCTGGCCAGCCACGCCAGCAGTATAAATGAGCTACTCACCCAGGTCGCACCCCATGAAAAAGTACGAATTGGCGTAGTACGGGAGCGGATGGAGCGCCACCTGAAAGATTATATGGGTCGTCATAACGTAGACAATAATCGCTACGAGCAAGAGGTCCTTTTTTACCTGGAAAAGATTGACATCAACGAAGAGCAAGTCCGCCTGAAGCAGAACTGTGATTACTTTCTTGAAATTCTATCCAACAATAAAGAAACTAAAGGCCGCAAACTCTCATTTATTAGCCAGGAAATCGGCCGGGAAGTCAACACGCTGGGAGCAAAAGCTTACTCGGCCGAGATTCAAAAATTGGTGGTCATGATGAAAGAACACTTGGAAAAGATCAAAGAACAACTGGCTAATGTTGTTTAGTGCCTGTTCCTCGCTTTAGCAAGGCTTCGCCCGTCCCAACTTCTAATCAACTAAACATGTCACATACCCCAACCGGCAAGATCCTTATCTTCACTGCCCCCTCCGGAGCCGGCAAGACCACGGTTGTCCGACATCTACTCAAGCATTTCCCGCAATTGGGCTTTTCCGTTTCTGCCACTACCCGGCCGCCTCGCCCCGGCGAAACTGACGGTATCGACTATCACTTCCTGGAGCCGGAAGACTTCACAACCCGTATCGCCAATGGTGAATTCGTGGAATACGAAGAAGTTTATCCCGGCCGCTTTTACGGCACGCTCTACAGTGAAGTAGAGCGCATCTGGGCCTTAGACAAAACCATCGTTTTCGATATCGAAGTAAAAGGTGCCACCAACCTGAAGAAGTTCTATCCAGAAAACAGTCTGGCGGTATTCGTCGCTCCACCGAGTAAAGAAATTCTCTTCGAGCGTCTCCGCAAACGCAGTACGGAGGACGAAGCCAGCCTGAAAGCCCGCTTCGATCGCTCGGCCGAAGAACTCGGTTACGCCAATAACTTTGACCGGATTCTGGTGAATGACGTATTGAAAACGACCCTGGACGAGGCGGAGGTGCTGACGGCAAACTTTCTTGGAAACAGGAAATAGGATCGCCTTTGGTTGCCATGCCCCCTCGGCTTTTGGAGATAAGAGCCGAGCGTTTCGCGCTCCATAGGTAAGGTCATACGCTACGTTCTATTCCTACTCAGATTAGACTGCAGGCGCGGTCGTCTGTCATGCCGGCTCCTGTTTCCTAAATCATAGCGCTCTTGTTCCTGATTTCAAATTAAGACCAACGCGCGTAAATCCGGTCGATTTTCTCCGCCAGGTCACGGTCTTTTTCCGTCACCGTATTATCTGCATCGTGGGTCGTCAGTTCAATTTCCACCACATTGTAAACATTGGTCCATTTAGGATGGTGATTGGCGGCTTCGGCAGCGTCAGCCACTTCGGTCATGAAGGAAAAGGCTTGCTTGAAATCCTCAAATTTGTAAATCTCGGTTAGTCGGTTATCCGCTTCGGTCCAGGGCATCTTGTATATTCTTTTATTGGAATAAGGTAGACGCTTAACTGCTTGTTCGCTTCACTCACTGCCTGGAAATACGGTAAAAGGCGACTTGTACGGTAAGCGGGGAAGCCACCGGAGCTGCTCATGGTAAAATGCAATACACTCCTGACGGAGAGTCAATGGCCAACCAGCAGTCCATTCCCTGCGGGTTACGCGAGAAAGTGACGTATCCCTCCCTAACGGTAGCGAAATCGCAATTCATCCTTGATTTAAAAATCAAAGATCTCGGAAGAACCTTCACCGGTTTTACGGTGCCGCACATTTTCAAAACTCCAGTTGAAGCCGTCGAGCTTGGTCAGGGCGCTGCTCAACAGATCGATACAGGCAGAAATATCCTCCTTGTTCGCCATTTCAGTACTCTGGTGCATATGACGCAACGGAATTGAAACGGCCCCGGCGATACTACCTTTTTTACCGGATCGTTGTACGCCGGCAGTATCCGTGCCTCCGGCGGGCAGTAGCTCCAGCTGGTAGTCAATACCTTCCGTTTCGGCGCAATGTTTCAGGTAATTGACCATCCGGTAATCGCTGATCACCGAGCCGTCCAGTACCTTAATGGCCGCGCCTTTACCCAACTTGGTCACGTTTTCGTGGGCCTGGGAGCCGGGCACATCGTAAGCGATGGTCACGTCCAGTCCGAACCCGAAGTCCGGGTCAATCAGGTGAGCACTACTGATGGCACCCCGCAGACCAACTTCTTCCTGCACGGTAAAGACCGCGTAGAGGTCGTGAGGCAATTCCTGCCCTTTCAGCTTACGCAGGGTTTCGATGAGGATAAAGACGGAAACGCGATTGTCCAACGATTTGGAGTTGACACAATCGCCGATCTCAATCATTTCACGTTCACGGGTTATGGGGTCGCCTACGCCGACATATTTGCTCAGTTCGGCTTTACTCATACCCATATCGATGAAATAGTCCGTCAGCGGCACGGCTTTGCTGCGTTCTTCGGGCTTCATGATGTGGATAGGCTTGGTGCCCATCACCCCCACCAGGTCCTGTTCACCGTGTACAATCACTCGCTGGGCGGTCAGGGTCTTGGGGTCGAATCCACCCAGGGGGAGGAAGCGAATGAAGCCGTCTTCGTCAATATGGTTAACAATGAAGCCGATCTCGTCCATGTGGGCAGCGACCATTACACGCTTATCGCTCTTCCCGCGGCGGATGGCCATGACGTTCCCCATGTTATCGATCTCCACTTCGTCCACCAGTCCTTTAATTTCTTGCAAAACGAGGGCACGGATGCGTTGCTCGAAACCCGAAACTCCGGGAGCTTCACAAATGCGTTTAAGGAGATCGACGGCGATCATAGACTGATTATTTGGTATTGTGGAGCGCAAAGATAGGTGATAGTTACTTATCCATCTTTTATGGCTAGCAAAGTAGCAATGTTTGTAATCCCCATAATGCCAACAACTACGGACAATCTTACCCCGAAAATGAGTGCTTTCTTCAAGAATAAAAAAGTCCAAGCCAATCCTTGCCCAGGAAAATAGAATCGCTTACCTTTGCCCTCCGTTTTAGAAAATCCCGTTGGCTGGCAGTTGCAAGCCTGGCTAAACATCAGATAAAATGAAAAGAACGTACCAACCATCCAAGCGCAAGCGCGTCAACAAGCACGGTTTCCGCTCCCGCATGAGTTCCAAGAACGGTCGTAAGGTTTTGGCCCGCCGTCGTGCCAAAGGCCGCGCCAAGCTGACCGTAAGCGACTCTACTTACAAGAAGTAAGCCAATGCCTTCGGGCATTCGTCTTAATAAAGCCCCCGTTCCTGGTTTGGAGCGGGGGCTTTATCCGTTGATCACTTTAAAACCACCAGGGAGCACGAGCTTATACAAACGAGTAGTCATTATTTAGTATTGTAGTCTTATGCTGCCAAGGGCGCATACTCGTGCTTATTTGAGATTTTTGTGAGCTTCTGGTATTGATTTCCTTTATACTTCCACCACCCGCACTGCTTCTATGTCAGCCAAAATCGCCTCCATCAGGTTAAACCAGGCTGCACTCCCGTCCATTACCCAACTGTCGGAGGAGATTGCTATAATTTGGGGCAGGCTAATGATCGTCCGGTCCGGGTCGGCCACCAACTCTACCGACCAACTCACCCCTTTTTGCTCTCCGATTTCCCGGATCAAAGTAGCTAACCGTCCACTGTTGGAGATCGGTGCATCCAAATACCAGCTGATGGTGGCCGGGGAAGCGGACAATAAATAATCGGCCACCATTTCAATGGAACTGGTCGTCTGCTTTACCCTTTTGTAAGAACCAGATATACTTGCCATGTCGCGGTAAGCCCCGTCACGGCACTTAAAAATAAAGCCGCCGGACAGCGCACTCTCCAGGCTGATGAGCAGATTAAAACCGTCGATAGCGATTGAACGACCGGTCAGTCCATTCGGCCGCACCGCTTTACCGGCCCGCAAATCAATTTCTTGCTTCCCCGCGCCGATTCTCTGCAGGGCCGTCCGCTGCCGGGTATTGAGTCCGTAGCGATCGCCAACGATCTTGGTGGTCGATTTGTGCCCATAGCCCCGGCTTTGCAGATAGCCGTAATCATCCGCGGCTAAACGGAGATCGGGAACAGCCGACGGACCGAAGCTGGAGATATCCTGAGGATTGGGGCCACGGCTGCGATTTTGAAAAGACATAGCGCGATGAGGAAGTCACAAGCTCACAAGAAACACAAGTTGGCATTTAGGAAGACCTATCCCTTGGTGTCCACTTGTGCCTCTTGCGGTTCTTGCGGTTCTTGCGGTTCTTGCGGTATACTTTAAACGTGCAGCGCCCGGTCTCCCGTAGCCGCCAGAGCAGCTTCCTTGAAGGCCTCCGTGTAAGTGGGGTGGGCATGGCTCATGCGGGCGGCATCCTCGGCGCTGGCGCGGAACTCCATCAGGGCTACGGCTTCGGCGATCATGTCGGCAGTACGTGGACCAACCATGTGGACACCGAGGATCTCGTCCGTCTTGGCATCACTGAGTACTTTGACCATACCCTCGATATCCATACTGGCACGGGCGCGGCCCAAGGCTTTGAAAGGAAATTTACCAGACTTGTATTCTACCCCACGGTCCTTGAGCTGTTGCTCGGTTTCACCCACGGCAGCTACTTCCGGCCAGGTGTAAACTACACCGGGAATGAGGTTATAATCGATGTGCGGCCGCTGGCCAGCCATGTATTCCGCTACGAAGACACCTTCTTCCTCGGCCTTGTGGGCCAGCATCGCACCTTTGATTACGTCGCCAATAGCGTAGATATTAGGGACGCTGGTTTGCAAATGGTCGTCGACGATCACTTGCCCCTTTTCGTTGAGTTGAACACCGGCGGCTTCCAGTCCGAGATTATCGGTGTAAGGCTTACGGCCAATGGCAATGAGGCAGTAATCTGCTTCGATTTCCAGCTTGGTGTCGCTGTCGCGCTTATCAACTTTTACGGTGACACTGTCTCCGTTGTTGATCACGTCGGTCACCGCGTGCTTTAGGTGGAACTTGACACCGGTCTTTTTCAAGGCACGCATCAATTCCTTGCCACAATCTTTATCCATCGTCGGGATAATGCTGGCCTGGAATTCCACTACCTCCACTTCCGTGCCGAGGCGGGCGAAAACACTGCCCAGTTCCAGTCCGATAACGCCACCGCCGACAATAACCATGCGCTTGGGCACTTCGTCGATGTTCAGGGCTTCGGTGCTGGTAATGACCCGTTTTTTATCGTAGTTCATGAAAGCCGGGGTGATAGGCTTGGAGCCCGTGGCAATGATGAACTTATCGCTTTCGATCTCAATATCGTCGCCCTCGTTCATGGCTACCTTCACTTTGTTGGGGCCAAGAAAGGTACCGTGACCGTAATGAACGTCTACCTTATTTTTCTTCATCAGAAACTGAACGCCCTTCACGGTGGCGGAAACCACATCGTTCTTCCGCTTGATCATTTGCGGCATATTCACTTTCAGGTCTTTGAGCTCAATGCCGTGCTCTTCGAAGCGCTCGTGGGCGGCGTGGTAATGCTCGGAACTGTCCAGCAGCGCCTTGGAGGGAATACAGCCAACGTTCAGGCAAGTGCCGCCCAGGCTATTGTACCGCTCGACCAGTGCTACTTTCATGCCCAATTGAGCCGCGCGAATGGCTGCCACATAACCGCCGGGGCCGGAACCGATAATGGTGAGATCGTATTTCATAGATGTTAATGTTGAAACCGCTTAATTAAACGCGGCGTGAAGATATAACATTTGGTCGGCGGAGAGGTTGGCCGATTGGGTTAGATAATCCTTTTGTTACAAACCTGCTACTTTTGTTATCTCACCAAGTCCATTCCCCATGCGTCGCTGGCCTCTTTGCTTCCTGCTCACCATCAGCATTGCTACTTTGTTAGTCAGTCAAGACACCCTCGTTGACCACTCAGACGATCCGGAGCTATACCCCCAGTTAAAACTGGACGTACAGCAAATACTGGCCGAAGGGGTCAGCGAAAAAGCCTTCCCCGGCGCCCAGGTGCTGGTGGCTCACCGGGGAAAGATCGTACTGCATGAAACCCTGGGTTTTCATACCTACGACAGTATACGTGAAGTGCGAAATGACGACATCTACGACCTGGCCAGCATTACCAAAACCAGTTCGGCGCTGCTGTTTCTGATGGAGCAGTACGAGGCAAAAAAGCTGAATTTAGACGCTGGCTTATCTACTTACTTTCCGCTTTTTAAGGGAACTGATAAAGACACCATCAGGCTACGGGCAGCACTGGCACACCAGGGAAAGCTCAGGCCATGGGTACCTTATTGGCAGGCGACTTTGCGGGGGCACGCCCGCTATCCGTGGAAGAAGGACTGGCAAGGTAGCAAAGTGAATGATTTCAACTTCCGGAATCGCACACTCCGCAAAAAACAGTCCCGGCGATTTCCGATCCGGCTAACGGACGAGCTTTTCCTCCACCGTCGTTTCAGGGAGCGGTTCATCTTCCGGACAATTAAAAAAACGCCCCTGGAAAAGGAGATGAAGTATAAGTATTCCGGCCTCCTTTTCTATTTGTTACCAGATTATGTGGAGCGGGCCAGCGGACAGAATTACCGGTCTTACCTGCGGGAAAATTTCTACGATCCGCTGGGGGCCAAGACCCTAGGCTATCGCCCCCTGGAGCGGGGCTACGAATTGGAGCAGATCGTACCGACCGAGCGGGATACCTTCTTCCGAATGCAACTGCTCCACGGCATTGTCCACGATGAGGGCGCAGCCATGATGGACGGAGTGAGCGCCAATGCCGGCCTGTTCAGCAACGCCCGTGACCTGGCCAAACTCTGGCAAATGCTGCTCAATGGCGGCAGCTACGGCGGGCGGCAGTACTTTGAGCAGACAACGATCGACAATTTCACTCGTGTTCAGTTTCCCGAAAACGACAATCGCCGGGGCCTGGGCTTTGACAAACCTTTACTGGAATACGATGCCAAAGCCAGTAGCGTAGCCGAGTTGGCAAGTCCGCGAAGTTTCGGTCACAGCGGCTACACGGGCACACTGGTCTGGGCCGACCCCGAACACGAAATCCTTTTCATCTTTCTGAGTAACCGGGTGTACCCCAACCGGCTGAGCCGGAAAATCTATCAGTTGAATATCCGGCCGCGGATTATGGACGCTGTTTATGAGGCGCTCGTTCCTCGGTAGTGGACGGCCGTTGGCCTGGTAGACGCCTGTGGCTTGTAGACGCGCTGCGCGCTTTTGGACGCTTCGCTTTTGGACGTCGCTGCGCTCCTTTTGGGGAAGGAACCAGCATCTTTCCTGGTAATTACTACCCTGGGCTTGCTAATTATAGTTCTTAGTGTCTACGGTAAAGTATTCGCTCCGGACATTAAGACATGCAGAAGCAGTTAGAGAGAAGGATTTTTACGCTGAAAACCGCAAGTACGAACCTAATAAATCAGCCCGAGGGTTTTGCTAATTCCAGGCATGTCCGCTACCTTACCAAAAGATCGCTTCAGCGATCGTCCTTTAGCTTTGTATCATTACTTATTCGAAAAGATCAAATGTATAATTTTTTGGCAGCTGCCTCGCAAGAGGTGGGCAGTTGTCGAAGAAATTAT
>PDLQ01000042.1 GCA_002591745.1 Lewinellaceae bacterium SD302 | reverse complement strand
GGAGCAAACCAACGCCAACGCTCATTGTCAATCGCTTATAGCATTGGTTTCCGCCGGCCCGCAAAAATTGTTAAAGTCGAATGAATTGAGCTACTTTAAAAATTTACGCGGCTTGAAGCTGAAGTAAATCGACACCAACACTCATTATCAATTGCTTTTGACAACGGTTATCTCCAGTTTGTGCGAATTGCAAAGTTGTATGAATTAAGCTATTATGATTTTCAGAAAAAGATTTATTGCTCTCGGGCTACTATCGGCACTGCTACTTTGGCAGCCAAAATTATCCGCCCAGGAAGAACGGGCCGTCATTGACGAAGTGGTGGCCATCGTCGGGGGAGAATACGTGCTCCTGTCCAACGTGGAAGAGCAATACGCCCTGGCCGCGAGCCAGGCGACCGAGCCCCTGCCCCCCGAAGCCCGCTGTGCCCTGCTGGACCAGTTGCTGGTGAGCAAACTGCTCTACAACCAGAGTAAGGTGGACAGTATCGAAATCACGACCGAAGAGGTGGAGCAACAGCTCAATGCCCGGATCGACCGTATCCTGAGTTACATGAACGACGATGTGAACCAGTTTGAGGAATACTACGGCCAGTCGATCACCTCGGTAAAAGAACAGTTCCGGGAAGATCTGCGTGAACAGATTGCCAGCGATAGAATGCGTGGCCAGGTGATTCGGGAGGTTACGGTGACCCCGAGTGAGGTAAAGAATTTCTTCGCCATGATCCCGCAGGACAGCCTGCCCTACTTCAATTCCGAGGTAGAAATCGCCGAGATCGTACACGAGCCGAAAGCCAATGAGGCTACCCAGAAAGCCACCAGGGAACAACTGGAAGCTATCCGCGCCCAAATCCTGGATGAAGAGATAACCTTCGCCGACGCCGCGGCCAAATACAGTCAGGATGGGAGCCGCCAGGCCGGGGGTAACCTGGGCTGGGCCAAGCGTGGCAAATTCGTCGCCGAGTTCGAAGCTACGGCCTACAACCTGGAAAAAGGAGAGATCAGTGACATAGTGCAAACCCAGTTCGGTTACCACATCCTGAAACTGGAGGAGCGGCGCGGTAATTCCATCAACGTCAGCCACATTCTGTTGCGGGCGGAAGTGAGCGAGGAGGATATGGAAAAAGCCCGGTCGCTGATGGACAGTATTCGCAACCTGGTGGTGACCGACTCGATCACTTTCAGCTACGCAGTCAAACGCTTCGGGTACGATAAGGTCCCGAGTTACAACAACGACGGCCGCATGACCAACCCGGCTACCGGAGGCACGATCTTCGAGGTAGGCGACCTGGACCCGGATGTGTATTTCGCCATCGACGATATGGAAATTGGCGACGTCAGTGAGCCACTGAGTTTCAGGAGCCCCGGCGGCGACGAACTGCTGCGCCTTATCAAGCTTCAGGATCGGAGCCGCCCCCACCAGGCGAGCCTGGGCTATGATTACGCCAAGATTCAGGAAGCCACCAAACAGGCCAAGCAAAGCGATTACCTGAACGACTGGATCGATGACGTACTGAAAAGCACCTTTATCTACGTGGACGAGCGCTACGAGGGGTGTCCCAATCTGGGGCCCTGGCTGGAGAACAGTCGCAGCATCACCGGCGGCAAAGTGACGACGGTGGGTGGTAAGGAATAGAGACGGCGACATAAAGAATATTTGTCCCTAACTTCCCGTTATTCAAAAACAGTCAATGGCTGTTTTTAAATAACTTTTGCGCCCCGGCGCTAATTTTTCTGCTACTCTATATACTTTTAACGTAAGCTTAGTCATACACTACGTGGCTTTTCCTTACATTTGTCAGCCCGCTCGCTCTATGGGAGTGATCAATTAAACCGTGGTTTCAGTATGAAGTTAGTCAGAACACTTTTACTCGTTTTTATCTGCGCCGCCGGCCTGCAGGCCCAGGACATTCACTTTTCTCAGTTTTACATGTCGCCGCTTAACCTCAACCCGGCTATGACGGGGGTGATGAACTGTAACAGCAGAATTTCCTTGAATTACCGCAACCAGTGGGCTTCGGTACTCGGTTCGGATGCCTTCCGTACCTACAACATCAGCTACGATCAGAAGATTCCCGTAGGTCGTTACGACTACTTCGGAGTCGGTGGCACCTTTTGGGGGGATCGCGCCGGACAGGCCGACTTTGCCACTACTACCGGTAAAGTATCCCTGAGTTACAGTAAAAAAATGGGTGGTGGCCGCAAGTACGGTAACTACCTGGTAGTAGGCGCCGAGGGTGGCGTGGCACAGCGTAGTCTCAACTTCCTGGCCCTGCGCTGGGGAACTCAACACGACGGACTGGGTGGTTTCAACCCTGACGCCGTTTCCGGTGAGGATTTCAACCGTGACCAATTTCTGTTTGCCGATATGGCCGCAGGTCTGCTTTGGTTCATGGTTTTTGACGAGAACAACAGCCTTTACTTAGGTGGTGCTTTTCATCACCTTAACCGGGCCGACCAGAGCTTTAATGAAGACGCCGAAGACCTCCTCTACAGCCGCTATACCATTCATGGTGGTGGTGAATTTATGGTGGGACAGCGCTTCGGACTTGTACCCGGTGTTATTGTCATGACCCAGGGGCCGAGTTTTCAGATCAACGCCGGTACCAGTCTGAAATTCCTGCTCAACGGTGGCCGCAACAGCTCCACCCAGAGCTTCCAGGTTGGTTTGTGGAGTCGCGTCTCCAACCGTGTAGAAAGTGGTGTGCTTAATGATGCCATCATCGGTAGCGCCCGTTTCGATTACAACAACTTCAGTCTTGGCTTTAGCTACGATCTCAACGTGAGCCCCCTCAAAGGGGCGACCAACAACAACGGTGGTTTCGAGCTGGCTCTCCAGTACAAAATTTGTGGTCAGCAGCGCCGGGGCGTTTACTGTCCGACGTTCTAGTAATTTTTACTAGTGCTTGCTGGATGCAAGCTGTGATGTTTACCGATTTAAGAGCTTATAGAAACAACTGTTTACGTGCCAACCCGCTAAATACCCAACGGGTATTTCGCGGGTTGATCATTTTCAAACCTTCCCAAAACGACTATTTATCATGTTCGGATCTAGTAAAGACACTAAAGATACCTCACCAGCTAAAAGTAATAGTGGACGTACCGGAGGTACTCCCTCCCGGGGCCTCAATACTGTAAATGAGGGTACGGTAATGACCGGCGACCTCGTGGCCGACAGCGATATCCGGATCGACGGAACCATCAATGGCGACCTCAAATGCAAGGCGAAGGTGATCATTGGCCCCAAAGGCAGTATCAAAGGAACCGTCAACTGCGACAGCGCCGTGATCGAAGGTAAATTCGACGGACGCTTGGAAGTACGCGAAAGCCTGGTGATCAAGGAAACTGCCGATATCATCGGAGACGTTGTGACCAAAAATATTGCAATGAGTTCCGGGGCTTCTTTCGATGGTACTTTGTCTACCAAGACTTCTAAAGTAAATAGCAACGGTAGTGACAAAGTAGCCAGCCTGAAACAAAAAGAGCGTGTCAAAGCCTGACCAGCAACCTGAAAAGAAGAGGCGCCTGGCCGATAGCGCTTACCTTAAATACAGTGGAATGGCCTTCCAGATGGCGGCTACTATCGTGGTCTTCGTACTACTGGGGCGCTGGCTGGACGGCTATTTCATCACCGGCCAACTTCTGACCGTAGTATTTGCTCTGTTGGGCGTATTCGGAGGATTGTACGTGGCCCTTAAAGATTTCTTCTAGTGGCTGCAGTAACCGACAAGCAATTCTGGCTGGGACTACTGGCCGTAACGGCCATCACCAGCCTGTTGGTGACCTTACTGCACTTGTTTGAGAAGTTGTCACCTTACTGGCCGCTTTCAGCTACCACCATTTTACTGTTTACCTTATTCAGTATTGCGGCTTTTTTCGCTGGAAAGATGGCGGCCAAGTCGACAAACAAGCACCTGTTTACCAACGTCATTATGGGTTTTACCCTGTTCAAGATGCTGTTGTCAGGGGGCATCGTGATCGTCTATCACCTGCTGGCTGAACCGGCGGGCAAGATTTTTATTCTACCCTTCTTCCTGATTTATCTGATTTATACTGTGTTTGAAACATTCATCATGGTCAAGCAGGCTCGGACAACCAGTGGGGAGCCGAAAACGGACTAATTCGTCTGAATCCTTCCAACTGGTTGAGGGAGACGGCTAAACAGACCTTAATTTATGAATGTATTCATTGCCCTGATCTCAGCGCTTTGCCTGTTAATTTTCTATGGCTGTTCCGGACTAGCACAGGAGCAAAGCGAAGTCTCCGACGAAGAAGCAACGACGGTCATGAACGCTTCTTTGCGGGCAGATCAGGATTCGGTTCCAGAGGGCACTATTGCCTCGTTCGATTCACCATCAAGCCTGAAGTCTTCCCCTCCAGTAGCCCCGGTTACTGCAACCAATTGGACGGATCTCTATCACCCTCGCTATCTGACGGGCAAATTCACGGCGAAAGATCACCCGGATTTTCAAGTAGTACCCAAGGCCTGGACCGACGGCGATGGCACCTACTACCTCCACGCGAGAACCATTGAGGCCTTTGGTGAAATGCGGAATGCGGCGCTTAACGACGGAGTGAGGCTAACAATCGTATCCGCCTTTAGGAATTTCGACCGTCAAAAGGCCATTTGGGAAGCTAAGTGGGAAGGGAGGAGAGTCCTGGAAGGAAAGATAAATGCCGCCTTGGCTTACCCCGATCCTGCTGATCGCGCACGGGCTATTCTGCGTTACAGCTCAATGCCCGGCACCAGTCGCCACCACTGGGGTACTGACCTGGACCTGAACCGACTGACCAATAGCTACTATGAAAGTGGGCAGGGCCTGAAAGTCTACGAGTGGCTAAATGAAAATGCGGCGGAATACGGCTTCTGTCAACCCTATACCGCTAAGGGTACCCAACGCCCCAATGGCTACGAGGAAGAAAAATGGCATTGGAGTTTTACGCCCATTTCATCAATGCTGACGGCCTACGCTGAAGCGAACCTGCGCGATACCATGATCAGTGGATTCGCCGGGGCGAAGAGTGCGCCACAGATCGAGGTGGTAGAGAATTATGTACTGGGTATTAACCCTGAGTGCAGGAAATAGGAAATGGGAGCGCTGTGCTTTTGGAAACAGCAGTCCTGCGCGACAGTCTATCGCTGTGTGGATTGGCCATAAATACAATAGGGTACAGCGTATACGTGTCCCTGGAACGCATTCCACTCGGCTCTTTTTTCCTAAAGCAGGTGCAGCGCAGCGCCCACGGCGATCCTATTCCTATTTAAAAAACCTAAATTGCCCACTTCAGATAAAGCGCGCCCCAGGTGAATCCGCCCCCAAAGGCAGTCAAGATCACGTTGTCTCCTTTTTCTAGCTGATCCTCGTAATCCCAGAGGCAGAGGGGAAGCGTACCGGCGGTCGTATTACCGTATTTATGAATGTTGACCATCACTTTTTCCATGGGAAAGTCAGCCATACGACTTACCGTTTCGATGATACGACGGTTGGCTTGGTGGGGGACCAGCCAGCGGATGTCATCCGTTTCCAGTTCGTTGGCGGCCATGATCTTTTTTACGACGTCGGACATGCCCGAAACCGCAGCTTTGAAAACCGGGCGACCGTTTTGGGTAACGAAATGCTCGCGTGCCATGACCGTATCTACGGTAGCGGGTTTGCGAGAGCCACCCGCCGTGAGATAGAGATATTCCGCTCCAGCGCCGTTGCTCCGGTGGATATAATCGATAATGCCCACACCGGGGTCTTCGGTGGGCTCCAGTAATACTGCTCCTGCTCCGTCGCCGAAGATGACGCAGGTCGTCCGATCGGTGTAATCGACGATGCTCGACATTTTGTCGGCGCCGATAACTACCACTTTTTTGTGCTTGCCGCCTTCCAGCATTTTGGCACCTACACTGAGGGCATACAGGAAACCGGAACAAGCTGCATTCAGGTCGAAGCCGAAAGCGTTATCCATGCCGGTAGCGTGGGAGATCACGTTGGCAGTATCGGGGAAGATGAAGTCTCCGGTTACCGTAGCGCAGATAACCAGGTCGATATCCAGCGGATCGGTGCCGGTTTTTTCCAGTAAGCCCTTGACGGCTTCGATGCCCATGGCGGAGGTGCCCACGTTGTCACCCTTGAGAATGCGGCGCTCCTTGATGCCGGTCCGGCTGGTGATCCATTCATCGTTGGTGTCGACGATGGTTTCCAGTTCCGCATTGGTAAGGACGTAATCAGGGACATAACCCTGTACGCCGGTGATGGCTGCA
Organism: Lewinellaceae bacterium SD302; assembly: GCA_002591745.1. Lineage (GTDB taxonomy): Bacteria > Bacteroidota > Bacteroidia > Chitinophagales > Saprospiraceae > Neolewinella. The sequence goes on along the minus strand of PDLQ01000042.1, from coordinate 30,526 downwards.
CGTAATCCGCTCATAAATGGTAAACTTAGTTAGGCGGCGCAAAAGTAGCGAAATTGTGGCTTTTCACTAAGGTGAGTTTCAACCGGCTTTCCGCCTGTTTACCGACGGCTAAGGGAGTTACATAGTCAGGAGTCTCATAGTCGAGAGTTCTTTAGTCTGAGTATAGGTCCAACTAAAATCCTCCTGACTAAACGACTCCTGACTAAAATCCCCCTGACTCCCGACTGAGAAACTCCCGACTAATCCTCCTCTTCCAATGGTGGCGTATCGTCCGAAAGCGCCAATAAGCCGGCAAAAGTTAAGAGTCCGTTGAAAGCCAGGATGAGAAAGCCGAATTCGAAGCCATTCAGCAATTCTGCGCTGTAATAATCTACAAAAAAGGAAATGACCGGCGCAGCCAGGCACAGGACGACCAGTACCGGCAACCGTAAAGAGCCGATTTGAACGTACTCCCTTACCCGCAGGTTGGTAAACAGTCCGTAGCAAAACAATCCAAGTAGGGGGCCGTAAGTATAGCCGGCGGCCTTAAATAAACTGTTGATCACCGCCTCATCGGCAATAGCCTGAAAAAGCATAATGACCACCAGTAAAAGCACGCTAAAACCCATGTGTACGTAGCGGCGGACGCGGCGTTTTTGGGCCTCGTCCCAGTCATCTCGCTTGCGAATGTCCAGCATGTCTACGCTGAAGGAAGTGGTCAGTGCGGTCAGGGCGCTGTCGGCCGAAGAATAAGCAGCGGCAATCAGGCCGATGATGAAAAAGATACCGGCCGCGGCGGGCAAGTGGTTCAGGGCTATGGTCGGGTATAGCTGGTCGGTCCGGGCCGGAATTTCCAAGCCGAAGTTGGCCGCGTAAATGTATAGTAATGCCCCCAGCCCGACGAAGAGAACGTTGGCGAAAACCAGGATGACACTGAAAAGAGCCATGTTTTTCTGAGAATCCCGTACGTTGGAGATGCTGATGTTCTTCTGCATCATATCCTGGTCCAGGCCGGTCATAACGATGGTGATCAGCGCCCCGGCAAAGAACTGTTTGAAGAAGTTATTGGGGTCACTCCAGCCACCTTCAAAGAAAAAGACCTGGCTATAATCGCTGTTTTTTATCAGGCCCACCAGACCGCTCAGGTCGGTTTCCAGTGCATCGCCAATGAAGGAGATCGTCAGGATCACGGCTATGATCATGCTAAGGGTCTGCAGGGCGTCGGTGTAAACAATGGTCTTGATGCCCCCTTGAAACGTATAGAGCCAGATCAACAGAATTGTGATGGCCACGGTGGCGATGAAGGGGAGGCCCAGTGGTCCGGTCACAAACTGCTGCAACACGATGGCTACCAAAAACAGCCGGAATGAAGCGCCGATCGTTCGCGAAAGCAAGAAGTAGAAGGCCCCTATCTTATAGGCCGAACGGCCAAGTCTCTGGTCCAGGTACTCGTAAATACTGGTGAGCCCCATTCGATAGTAAAGTGGCAGCAAGACCGTGGCGATGACGAGGTAACCCAGCAAATAGCCGAAAACCACCTGCATATAGCTGAAGGCCTGGTTGAGCCCCCCGGCTCCGATCGCACCAGGCACACTTATGAAGGTCACCCCGGAGAGACTGGCCCCGATCATCCCGAAGGCAACCAGCGGCCAGGGCGACTTGCGGCCGGCCAGAAAGAAATCGTCATTGCTGCTCCCTTCCCGGTTCAGCCACCAGGAAAGGGCAACCAAAACGGCAAAATAGCCGGCGACGATAATGAGGATGGAATACGGGCTTAACTGTCCGATCATGACGGCAATGTCTGAAATTTATTTCAATCTGTTCGGGTTGGCAGCCAGGAAGCCTTCCCAGCCCTTAAAACTCTTGCCTCGACCCAGGGCATTACGGTTGCTGTAATAGTGACACATGGCCGCCCCCAAAGCATCGGTGGCATCCAGAATATCTTTGGTGATGGTGGGCAGGCTAAACTCCTGAGCGAGCATGGCGGCCACCTGTTCCTTGCTGGCGTTTCCGTTGCCGGCAATGCTTTGCTTGATCTTGCGGGGAGCGTATTCATGAACTTCGCAGCCCAACCCCATCGCCGCCGCCATACATACTCCCTGGGCCCGCCCGAGCTTGAGCATCGATTGGGGGTTCTTCCCGAAAAACGGCGCTTCAATGGCCATGATCGTCGGTTGGTGAGTATTGATCACCTGGGTGATCCGGCGGTAGATCGTATCCAGCCGTTTAGCGTGGTCCTTGAACTTCGCCAGTTTCAATGTGCCGATCTCCACCATCTTTTGGTAACGTGGGTGAATTTCCACGATGGCAAAACCCAGGGCAGTGGTTCCGGGGTCGATGCCCAGAATTCGGTAAGGCGCGGTGTCCTGACTTTTAGATGGAAGTGGTTTGGGCAAGATTCGGTTTTTATGGGATGATTGTTGGTCGCGAAGCAGTTGAGTTGATGCTTCCTGACTTACTTTGCTACTTTGTTAGCCAAAAAAGATGCTAGATTCTAGACACTAGATGCCAGATATGTACGTAGATCATGCTAAAGTGGCAGTCTAATAGCGAAGCGGTCTAGTGTCTAATTTCTAGCAGCGAAGCGGTCTTAGTCCTAGCAAAGTAGCAAGGTAACTATTTCAAACCGTAGCTGTTCTCTTTCGAACGACCATCCAACCCAAACCAGTACCCATGCGCGCTTATATTCTTACCATCGGCGATGAAATCCTCATCGGCCAGGTTACCGATACAAATGCCGCCCATATGGCCACCGCCCTGAGCAACGAGGGCGTGGACGTAGTGGAGCACCTCAGCGTCAGCGATACCCGCCCGGCCATCCTGGATGGTCTGGAGCGTGCGCTGGCTAAATCCGACCTGGTACTAATGACCGGAGGACTGGGACCCACTAAAGATGACATTACCAAAGCGGTGCTGGCCGAATATTTTGCGACCGAACTGGTCTTTCACGAACCGACCTGGGAACGTCTGCAAGCGCTGGTCCGTCGCTTTGGCCGGGAACCGAATGAGAGTCACCGTGTCCAGTGCTTCCTGCCAGCTGCTGCCGAAATTTTGACCAATAAAAGAGGCACTGCGCCAGGGATGTTGTTTCGCAAAGGCCGTAAAATGGTGGTCTCCATGCCAGGGGTGCCGTACGAAATGCGCTATCTGGTGGGCCGAGAGGTATTACCCCGATTACGAACTCTACTGGATAGTGACGGCGAGCCCAAACTTCGCTCCGTAACCATTCTGACGGCCGGGGCCGGTGAAAGCGTGATCGCCGAACAGATCGCCGAGATCGAGGCCAGCCTGCCCGAAACTATGTCGTTGGCCTACCTGCCCAATCTGGGGACGGTACGTTTACGGCTCAGTATTCGTGGACGGGATGACGAGGCGATGGAAGCCGAATTGAGAAAATATCGGACCAGAATTGAAGCCGTGATCGGTGGCATAGTCTACGGCTACGGCAACCAGAACCTGGCCGGAGCCACCGGAGAAATGCTGTTGGAGTACGGTCTGACCCTGGGGACCGTAGAGAGCTGTACCGGCGGCCGCGTCGCTCAACTGCTTACCTCGAACCCTGGATCCAGTGGCTATTTCCACGGCAGTGTAATCAGTTACGATAATCGGGTAAAGCGCGACTTGCTGGGCGTGGCCACTGATACTCTGGCCGAGCACGGGGCCGTCAGCGAAGCAACCGTACGGGAGATGGTCAGGGGCGGGCTGAAGCAACTGGGGACCGACGTAGTCGTAGCCACCAGCGGTATTGCCGGGCCGGGTGGAGGAACCGAGGAAAAGCCGGTTGGCACCATCTGGGTAGCCGTGGGCAACCAGGAAAGAATTGAAGCTAAGCTATTACGTGCGGGGAAGGACCGCGAACGAAATATCACCTACACGGCTTTTCAGGCTCTGAATCTGGTCCGCAAATTCGTGAGTAGTACCTTTAGGGCAAATTAGTACCCTTATGTTCTTTATCGGAGATGTCTTGGTTAGTGACGAAATCGCCAGTGAGCAATTTGCCTGTAATCTCAATGCCTGCAAGGGCGCTTGCTGCTGGGAAGGTGAGTACGGTGCCCCCCTGGAAAAGGAGGAGTTGCCGATTTTCGCTGATATCTACGAACAGGTAGCTCCTTATCTGACTCCCGCAGGTAAAGCGGCCATCGAAGAGCAAGGGTTTTACACCCATACACCGGATAATGATGGCTACGCTACTGCCTTGATCGACAACGGTGCCTGCGCATTCATGACCAGAAGTAAGGAGGGCGTTGCACTTTGTGGCATTGAACAAGCTTGGCGTGACGGCAAGATCGATTGGCCGAAACCCATCAGCTGTCATTTATACCCCATCCGGGTCAAAAGTAAAAAAGAAGGTGGCTTCGAAGCCCTGAACTACGACCGCTGGGACATCTGCTCGGCGGCCTGTGCCAAAGGGGCGGAAAATAAAATTCACGTCTATGAATTTGCCAAGACAGCCTTGGTGCGTAAATACGGAGAAGAGTGGTACGAGGAGTTGTCAGCGGCGGTAGATTATGCCAAGGAATAGTGCTAAGGGATGGGCTAAAAAAGAAACCGGCGTACGATGTACGTCGGTCTCGAAATAAACACCTAAAACCCTATTAACAAATCTTGTAGCTCGTGGCGGAGCCAAAATTGTTCTATTTCAACTACTTCATCACTCAGAATTGGAGGAGAAGTTTCAACATCCTGATATAGGAATAAAAACGCCAATCTACCGGATTGGTTGATTGGTACTAATAATAAAGCGAAATTAATGAATTAAATTATATTTTCCCCCTAAAATGTGTTGAAAAAGTTAATGGTTTAACACTTGTGTATTTTTATAGGCCTGGTAATCAGCTACTTAAGTCAAGTGAGGGCTGTCTTTTTGCCAAATGAGAACCTTGAGGCAAGCAACGGGTTGCATTTACGTTCCCGGCACCGTTTTATAAAGAAATACATATTTCGAAAATGAATTATATCGACTGGTTCGTCAGTATCGTACTGGCCGTCATTATGATTGCCGTGGGACTGAGTCTTAGCGTGCAAAATTTTCGGGATCTCGCGGAAAGGCCGCTTCGGATTTTGGTCGGAATGGGGCTGCAATTGTTGTTATTACCGGCTATTGCCTTTACCGCTGCTTATCTCTCGGGATTGCCACCGGCTTTTCAGGTAGGTATTGTGATTTTGGCGGCAACGCCCGGAGGGATGACCTCGAATTTTATTTCTTTTCTCCTGCGAGCCAATACGGCCCTGGCCGTTAGTCTGACGATCTGCAACAGCTTGATCACGATCTTCAGCGTTCCATTTTTAGTTAACCTCGGATTGGACATCTTTTACGGTGAGTTGTCAATTTATCAACTACCTTTCTGGGGGACGGCGGGGCGGATTTTTTTTATCGTCCTGGTACCGGTAGCCCTGGGAATAGGTTTTCGCGCCTGGAAACCACTGACGGCGGACCGACTACAACTCAATCTGCGTTGGATCAGTATGTTCATGCTCGCTCTGGTATTTATGATCAAGGCATTTGCTCCGGCAGCTTCCGGCGGTAGCAATTTATCTACCGCCGAAGTATTGATGATTCTGCCGGTTTCCCTGGCGGTAAATTTTCTAGCCTTGGGCCTGGGCCGCTTAATTAGCCGTTCATTGGGCTATGATCGTAACGATCAATTAACGATGGGGGTGGAGATCGGCATTCAAAATACCAGTCTTGCTTTCCTGATTGCCGGTACAGTGATCGGCAATCAGGACATGCTCAAGCCGGCCTTGATCTATGCGACCTTCAGCTTCTTTACCGCCGTGCTATACGGCCTATGGGTAAAACCGGAGCAGTGGAAACACCTCAGAAAGGAATTTCAAACCCTCCGAAGACGAGTTTTCCGCGGCAACAGTGATTAACGGCCTCTCACCAATTCGATGTAACCGCGTAGCGGCTCTCCCGACTCGACTACGCCTTCCAGTCGCTGCTCGAAAACCCGGCAGACGTAATAGTAAGTGCCGGAATTAAGTTCGTCGCCGTTCAGGTTGTTGCCGTCCCAATTCAGTTCAGGGTCTCCAGTCTCGAAAACCAATTGCCCCCAGCGATTGAGGATTTGAAATTCAACCCTTTCCACAAAACAGTAACCCCGGGGAGTGTACACATCATTCTGGCCATCTCCATTGGGCGTGAAAACGTTGGGTAGTTCATAGAACGGACAGTTGGTCACGCAGACCTGGTTACTCAAAGCGCTCTCATTTCCGTTGGTATCTACGGCCGTTACGTAGTAGCAGCCCACCAGCGACGCCTCCGGAAAGTCATCGTAATTTAGCTGGTCTTCGTTGTCAATATTGACGATCAACTGTGGCTCGGCCGTTTCATTAGCCGCAAAATAGACACGGTAACCACCTACGTCACCCACACCGCAGATGTCAGACGGGGCCAACCAACTTAGTTCATTGAAGAGGTCATTGGCGTCCAGGCAGTCGCCACCGCGTTCGCAGACACTGATTACGGATAATTCCGGAGGGCAAGGTGGTACGTTGTCCAATGGCACCACGCAAACTTCCTGGCTGCGGTTCAGTAAAGTGTCCGGGAGATCTTCGATGCCGTAAGTACCCACACTGCGTATGAAGTAGCAGTAGGTTTCTCCGTTGATCAGCCCGGTGTCCCGGAAGGTGTTGGCAGTTATGGTGGTCAGACTGTCGTAATCAGTTGCGCCGGGTAGACGGCGGAAAAGGTCGTAAGCAAAATTATTCCAGGAAACGTTTTCCTCCCAACTCAAATCAATGGCACGATCCGTCGGTGCCGCGCCTAAGCGGACGGAAGATGATGGAATACCCGAATCTAACGGCTGGGTTTCCCCGTTTAAAAATAGTTCGATGGTGTAGCTGTATGGATTATCCTCCGTGTTTAGGTCGATATCGGTAAAGCAGGTGTCGACCTGATCGCTGAAATTCTGCACTTCAAAGGTGGCGATCACCTGAAATTCATTATCCGCCGGGTTTAGTCCGGGAGCCCGGGATAGAACGTAGCGGTAAGGACCTGCGTTCAGCATAGTGTCCAAGGCCGCCGGGTCGGGCTTGTACCAGCAAACGTCGATCTGGCCGGTCAACTCGTCCGTTTCCAATATGTCAACTCTGTTGAGTAGCGGAATGTCACGTGGCAACTGAGCACAGATTTCTTCACTTGGGATGCTCTCCAGCCGGTCGATGATCAGGTCATTAACCGGCGAACGACGTACGAAATTGGCCAGTAGACGGTAACAATAGGTCTTGCCCCGGTCTACGTCCTGGTCCAGATAAACGTAACGGCCGGCATCAATTTCTTGTACCGGGTCTTCGGTGAGCAGTGTATAGCCCCTGCCTGCCATTCCGGTTTCACAGGTGTCCGGCTCGAAGGGGTTACTGCCTTCCCGTCGCCAAACGGTAAAGCCGATGAATTCTGGATCGTCCTGGTCCGCGCAAAAATAAGGCAGTTCCCACGATAAGGTAATCAGGCCAATCTCTTCCTCCACTTGTAAGTCTTGAGGGGGCGGTGCCACTACTTTGATGGCTACCGTTCTGATGGTTGAAAGCCCCGAGGTGTCGGCAAAAAAGTTGTCTTCTGCCCGAAAGACCACAAAGTAGGGTTGGTCGCTAATGTGGTCACAAGTAGTTTGCCAGCGGAAAGTGCGGGTCAGGGGATCATCTTCAAAACCGGTCAGGTTCTCCGGGGTAAAGGTCGCCGGTGAGTTTTCCAGGATGAACGGGCCGCCGTTTGCCTGTAGTCGAACCATTTGGTCTACATCCTCCACCGGCGCGCCGGCGACTACGTCGAACTCGATTACTTCACCCGCTACCACACAAATTTCATCGCGGGGCAGGTCTACCGTAGGCGGTTCATTGATACAGTTATCCACGAAGATTTGCATATCCCGAATCATCGTGTCCAGTGGAATGCCGTTGCGGTAACTAATGACCAGAAAAGCCAGGTTGTACTGCCCTTCCTCGTTCGGAGAGTTCCATTCGATCTGGCCGGTGGTAGAATCAATGGAAAGATCGCCCGTACCCGATACCTCATTTAAGAATTCGTAACCTGGTACTGGAACTCCCGGAGCAGCCAGTGGAACGGTAAACTCAAAACTTAAGCTATCTCCGTCCGGGTCGAAGGCGCCGGGGTTATGGGTCCACACTTCTCCCACGCAAGCGTTGTCTAATGGTGGCTGTTGCAGGATGGGACTGGAATTACAGCCGAAAAGCGCGGCATTGGTCAGTGTGTAGGAGGTGAAGACACTGAATGGAACCTGAATGGAATTCGGGAAATTGATATTCAAAATTCCCCCGATCCGGTTCGGATCTTCGGTAAAGATAAAGTAGGTGCCGGGGCCGGTATAGCTGTGGCAGAGGGTGTATTCGTTTCGCTGGATACCGTCATCAAGAAAAATGATCAAGCTGCGGCCTACCATGTCAAAGGTCCCATCCCCCCAGTCGATCGGTAAACTGTCCCGGTCGGCCATACTATTTTGTTCCGTGTAAGTAATGATGGTGGCGCAGACCGTGTTACCACCGTCACCACATTCCCCTTCGTACTGGACGATGATCTCACCAGCCCGGTTGTGGGTGGCGAACAAAGCTATAGGAGCCAAAACAAGGATGAAAAACGAAATTAGTCGGCGCATAAACGGAAAGATTTCACGGAGTACTTTCCAAGTTAACGTCGAAAGCCGGATTTTGCTTGCTAACTGGTGGAGATTGTCGATTTTTGGCGTGGAAGCGACGGTCTGACAGTCTAGTGGTCTTACAGTCTCATGGTCTTACAGTCTAACAGTGCCCGTAAGACCGTGAGACTGTTAGACCGTAAGACCGTAAAACCACTACCGATCGTACCCAAACCGCTTCAACTCATTTTCATTGTCGCGCCAGCCATCACGAATCTTGACGTGTAGCTCCAGGTAGACTTTTTGTTCCAGAAAATCTTCGATGCGCTTACGGGCCGCAGTGCCGAGTTTCTTGATGGACGAACCGCCTTTGCCGATGATGATAGGCTTCTGGGTTCGCCGGGCTACGAAGATCAGCGCGCTGATGTTCACAATCGGTTTGCCGTCGCGGGTAGTGTCCTCCTTGAATGATTCGATGCCGACCTCGGTACTATACGGGATTTCCTGGTGGTACTGTTCCAGAATTTGCTCGCGGATGATCTCGGAGACGAAAAATCGCTCCGGCCGGTCGGTCAGTTGGTCCTTGGGGTAGTAAGCGGGGCCTTCGGGCAGTTTGCTTTTTATTGCCTCCATTAGCTCCTCCACACCCTTGCCTTTTAGAGCCGAAATTTCCATTACCTGATCCGGTTTTACCCACTTCAGGAATTGCTTGCGAATTTTAGCCACCTGCTCCTTACTCGTAGCGTCCACTTTGTTGATGACCAGGAAAAGCGGGGCTTTCAAGCGGCGTAACTTGCCCACCAGCGGCTCGTCTTCGGTATACTGCTCCTTGGGGTCCACCAGGTAGATCATCAGATCGGCGTCCTCAAAAGTAGTGTTGATGGCGCTGTTCATCATCTCCTGCATCCGGTAGCTCGGGTCACTGATCACGCCGGGGGTGTCGCTGAATACGATCTGAAAATCTTCCCCGCTCAGCAGGCCCAGGATACGGTGGCGAGTGGTCTGTGGCTTGGCGGTGATGATACTCATTCGCTCACCCACCAGCGCGTTCATCAGGGTGGATTTTCCGGCGTTCGGCCGGCCGATGATATTTACAAATCCGGAACGGTGCATAAACAGAAAGCTTAAACGGGTTCAATACTTTAAAAGTAATTGTCGCGAAGGTAGGGCATTATTATTTTGGCTTCAAAGTAGCAATGTCTACGAGAAAACGTTCCGGCCTACTTGCCAGGCAGCCTCGACAACCACTTCGTAAAAATTCCAGGTGTGCAAATTGAAGAACATACAGCCTTGCTACATTGAAGCCAAAACAATTAAACCTTCCGTAGCGCATCCAGCATCAACTATTTGATCCACCGTCCTTACCTTCGTGGGCACAACCACCATTGCTATGAATAAGGAGACGCTCGTCAATGTAGGTAAGGGGTTGCTGTTCTTGCTTATTGGCGGCGGCATTCTGTACTACGTGTTTCGCCAGCAGGACCTGGCTTACCAGGAAGAATGCGCCAAACAGGGCGTGGCTGCCGCTGATTGCAGCTTGCTGAATAAGATATTGACGGATTTCGCCTCGGCCGATTTTGGCTGGCTGGCACTGGTTTTACTCTGCTTTACGATCAGTAACCTGAGCCGGGCCTTGCGCTGGAACATGCTATTGCGCGGACTGGGCGAAGGCCACCAGCCCAAGACCATCAACGGCTTTCTGAGCATCAATCTGGGTTATCTGGTGAATCTCTTTGTGCCCCGCGCCGGTGAGGTAGCCAGGGCCGGTGCGATGGCCCGTTACGAAAAGATCGGCGTGGAAAAGGTGATGGGAACCATCGTGGTAGGACGGATGATCGATGTGTTATCCATCCTGATCATGACGGCCCTGGCGCTCTTTTTTGGTTCCGAGACCATCTATGGATGGATCGAAGAAAACGCTGTGCTCGGAGAGAAGTTGGCGGGCTTGCAGTGGTTGCTGATCGGTAGTGCTGTGGCAGGACTGGCTGGTTTGCTACTGTTGTATTGGTTTCGCGAACGTTTGCTACGAGTGGCCTTGTTCCGGAAAATCTGGAACATCGCCCTTGGCTTTTTGGAAGGGCTGAAGACCATTCTACGACTGGATAGCCCCTTGTTGTTTTTTGTACACAGTATCGTCATTTGGGTTATGTACTACCTGATGACCTATCTCTGCTTGTTCGCTTTTGAGCCCACCGCGGGCCTGGGGCCGGTAGCCGGGCTGGTTACTTTTGTAGCCGGTGGCTGGGGCATCGTGGTGCCGAGCCCCGGTGGCATGGGAAGCTATCACTTCATGACCTCCGCGGCCCTGGAATTATACGGAGTGGCGGGCGATGACGCTTTTAGCTGGAGTAACATCTCTTTTTTCTCCATCAATCTGGGTTGTAATGTCCTGATTGGTTTGCTGGCGGTGATCTTGCTGCCGAGGATTAATCGAAATTATTCACCTTCCGGAACAACAAAATCGCCGAACGACGCATCTAGCTAGTGATGAAAGCTTCGCTACGCGTCGGTCGTGTTTTCGGGGTCCCGCTGGACCTCCACTGGACCTTGATCCTAATTCCCCTGTGGGTGCTCTACGACGGCTATCACGCCAGCCTGGGCTTGCAGTGGGCGCGGATCGGCTGGGTGGGCGGCGTTATTATTTTGCTTTTCTCCTTCGTGTTGATCCATGAACTGGGGCACGCACTGACGGCCAGATTCTTTGGTAAGCCAACCGAGAAAATCTTGCTTTTTCCCTTGGGTGGTGGTGCTTACATCCGCGAACATCCGGAACGGCTATTCGGGGAGATCATGGTTTACTTCGGCGGGCCGCTGGCGAATATCTTATTGGCGCTGCTCGTCATTCCTTTCCTATTTTTCGATCCGGAACGCTGGCTGCTTTTTCAACAGTACCTGCAACCCCAACGCAATCTCATTACCAGCTCCGAATGGTGGGAAGAATTACTGTGTCTGGGAGTAATGGTAAACCTGGTGTTGGCCGCTCTCAATCTGCTGCCGGCTTATCCGCTGGATGGCGGACGAATTTTACAGGCCCTATTGCGTAAGCCGCTGGGGGAGCGTAAATCTACGCTGGTAGTTACCGTCCTGGGCGTGGTGGCCAGTGTAGGCTTCATCTGGGCCGGCTATCTATTGAGCGATCCGATCATGGGTGTCGGTGGCCTGTTCGTAGGCTTGCTTTCACTTTACGAGATAAACAGGGGCTGGCAACGTAGGCGCTTGCAGAAGCATACGGTAGGGCAGTTGTTCCGGCCGATGATGGAAGACCGTCTTTACGCCGGAGATAGCCTGGCCAAGGCCCGTGAATTATTAGACAGTAGTGGCTGGCCGGCATTGCCCGTGTATAATCGCTGGAACCAGTTGGTTGGTCTGTTGACCGAAGAAACGATGGAGCACGCCTCGGATGAGGATGAGCTCATCAACGGCTACTACGATACCTCCTTTGCCACTGGTTTTCCGACCGATAACTTGCTGGCCATGACCGAGCGCATCATTGAGGCTGATGCTTACGGTGCTCTGGTCTACGACCGTTACCGACCGGTAGGATTTTTATTGATGGAGGATGTCATGGGCTTACTGGAGCGGCGGTTTTAAGCGGCTGTCCTAACTTTGCGTTCATTTCCGAAAGCAATTCAATTATGGCCAACCATTTACCTTTCCTTTACATCGCCCCCAGTCCCCTCGGTGGTCGTGGTGTTTTTACCAGCGAGCCGATCCCGAAAGAAACGACCATTGAGCTGGCACCGGTCATTGTACTGGACCCCGCCGAGACCAAGATCATTCACGATACCCGTTTGCACGACTATTACTTCATCTGGAACGGAGACGGCAGCGCCATTGCTCTGGGCTACGGCAGTATGTACAACCACAGCGCCAAGAATAACGTGGACTTCTATATGGACTACGACTTCAAGCAAATTAATTTCCACGCCCTGCGTGACATCAAGGCAGGGGAGGAGTTGGTGATCAATTACACCGACCCCAACGACGAGCGCACCCGACTTTGGTTCTGATAAGTCCGGCAAAGCAGTTCTAATCAGCTCTTTTGGAGGCGTAATTTTAACTATATCATGATTAGTCAGCTACCTGGCCAATCGAGCGGCTAAATGAACCGGAGCGGGGTATTTGCAAATTGATAATCTGGAGAAAAATTAAAGTGGGTTTGTTGATGTTTTGATAATTTAATGGCTTTTAATTTAGTATTTTTATATAAATTAAATCAATTCATTTAAAAATTTGCACATAAGGGGGCGGTGCTTGTAAATTTGCTATTGCAAGGGCGTTACAACGGTAGCGTAGAATACTTGCCTACGTTCTTAGCAGATTCGCATTGCGATGATGATAGGATCAATAATGTAGGGTGATGAAATTGGCAGCCATGCCCTCCTGTCTCGGGGGTGGGGAAGCCGGAATAAACCAGCTGGAATTCGCCGCGCGTCGTTCACCCGGCCGCGCGGCGGGTTATGCTTGGCTAACCGCCCCGTGGAGGTTCGAATCCTCCCCCTACAGCAAAATTGACAAGGTCAGAGGATCAGTACTAACTGATCCTTCCCTTCGTCAGTTTTCAGTTACCGCTTCCAGCAAGTCGTAGCTCATCACCAATGATGAACAAAGCCGTTTTCTCCGTCGGGAGAAAACGGCTTTTCGTTTTTCTGACAAGTATTAAGAGGCCGCTGCCTGCATCAAATAGGCACAGATCAAAGCTCCGTAAGTACCCAGCGCGTAACCCAGCACCGCCATTAAGACACCTACCGGGGCCAGGGCCGGACTAAAAGCACTGGCCACCACGGGCGCCGAAGCCGCACCGCCTACGTTGGCCTGTGAGCCGACGGCCACGAAGAAAAAGGGTGCCCGGATCAATTTGGCGACCAGGAGTAAAAGGCCAACGTGGATCAACATCCAGATGGCACCAATGGCAAAAAGCCCGAGGTTGCTGAAAACGTCTCCAATGTTCATTTGCATACCGATCGTAGCTACGAGGATATAGATGAAAACCGAACCCCAGCGACTGGCCCCTACGCCCTCCAAGGCACGCAATTTGGTAAAGGAAAGTACCAGCCCGATAGTCGTGGCAAAAACCACTAACCAGAAAAAACCGCTGGCAAGCGAGGTAAGCCCCCATTCAGCCAGCATCGCTTCACGGGCGGCAAAAAAAGGAGCTATCACGTTACTTAGTGCGTGCGCCAAACCCACCGCACCAAAGGCCACGCCTCCTAGGATAAACATATCGGTAGTGGTAGGCGTGCGACGAACCTGAGCGGCATAGCCTTCGACCCGCTCTTTGAGGTCTTCGATGGCCGAAGCATCAGCTTTCAGCCACTTGTCGATACGCTTACTCATGTTGGCACCGTAGAGCAAAAAGCCGAGCCAGATGTTGGCTACCAGGATGTCTACTACCACCATTTGGCCAAAAATCCCGGTAGGGACCTCAAAAATTTCCTTCATGGCCGTCTGATTAGCTCCGCCACCGATCCAGCTGCCGGCAATGGTGCTGAGTCCCCGCCAGAGTTGGTCGGGGTCCAGGCCGATGAGACTGGGAAAAAGATAGGTGATGATCAGTAAGGCAATCGGCCCACCCAGTACAATGCCCAGGGTGGCAGAGAAGAACATGACCAGCGAACGCCAGCCGAGATTTAGTACTCCCTTGAAGTCGATACTCAGGCAAAGCAGGACCAGACTGGCCGGTAGCAAATAGCGACTGGCCATATAATAGAGCCGGCTGCCGCTGGTATAATCTTCGTATTCGCCAGGGTCCAGACCTTGCTCCTGTAGCCACAAATTGGTTTCGTTCAGGCTCAGGCCGTCGGGCAACTGGAGGCCTTGGTCGCTTAGCGTGATAGCCAGGTCAGCGGTATACCATTCACCGGCAATCAGGCCGAGTGGCCAGTGTAACAGGGCCGGCAGAAAATAGCATAACAACAGCGCAGGCACGTAGGTGTAGAATTTTTTCCAGAAGCCACGATCCAGCGAGCTGGTGTAAAAAACCAGGGCCAGAATGATCATCAGGAGACCGAAAACGACGGGGTCCTTGGTGAATATGGGTTGCATATATTTAAGGTATTATGGCTAGCAAAGTAGCAAAGTTTAATTAAACATTGCTACTTTGCTAGTCCCGGGAAATCAACGAACTTTAGCTCCGGGAAACCGTATTAACGAACGACGAAAGGCTGTAAATACAGTGGTTAACGCTGCAATTCAAGCCTTGAATCAATCATTCAAATTGCGACGAAAAGGCTGAAAAATGGGGAAAACTTGGTTTTCAAGTCATAACTAGCTTTCTTTGCGGCGCAATTGTTCACCAATAAAACGCGAACATCAATGGCAAACATCGAAGAAAAAGTAAAGCAAATCATCGTTGACAAACTCGGCGTTGACGAGTCTGAGGTAACCACCGAGGCCAGTTTCCAGAATGATCTGGGTGCTGACTCACTGGACACCGTAGAACTCATCATGGAGTTTGAGAAGGAATTCGACATCAGCATTCCTGACGAACAAGCGGAAAATATTCAGACTGTCGGCCAGGCCGTCACTTACCTTAGCGGCAGCGTTAGCGAGTAAGTCCTGACTCTTTTCCGAATCGCCGCCGTCTTTCCTTATCTTTGCTCGCCCCAACCGGCTGGCCAAAGGATTGGAAAGACGGCGGTTTTTTATTTTAGAGCTTATTAGCACAATCAATTCCCAGCATGCATCGCGTAGTAGTCACTGGAATCGGAGCCCTTACAGCCATCGGCAATAACGTACCGGAATACCTCGAAGGATTGAAAGCCGGACGCAGCGGCGCCAAGCCCATCACTCAGTTCGATCCCGAAAAATTCAAAACCACCTTCGCCTGTGAGGTTTCCGATTGGGACCCTACGGACCTACTGGACAAGCGGGTGTTACGCCGCCAGGATCGCTATACCATCATGGCCCTCTATACCGCCGCCGAAGCCGTGGAAATGGCCGGCTTGTTGGAGGTGGACGAAAAGGGAAATAAAAAACTCAAGGGTGTGGACTCCGATCGCGCCGGCTGTATCTGGGCCAGCGGTATCGGTGGACTGAGATCCCTGGAGGAGCAGATCGAGGAATTCGGTGCCGGAGACGGAACACCACGCTATAACCCCTTTATGGTCCCGCGCATGATCGGTAACATGGGCGCTGGCTACGTGAGCATGGAATACAACCTGCGCGGCCCCAGCTACGCTACTGTAAGTGCCTGCGCCAGCGGCGGCCACGCCCTTGCTGCGGCCGCCGACGATATTCGGCTGGGCCGGGCCGATGTAATGATTACCGGTGGCTCAGAAGCCGTAGTGACCAAAGTAGGGATCGGCGGCTTCAATTCCATGAAGGCGTTGAGTACCCGTAACGATGACTATAAAACGGCCTCTCGCCCGTACGACGCCGAGCGCGACGGATTTGTCCTCGGTGAAGGTGCCGGTGCCATTGTACTGGAGAGCCTGGAACACGCCCAGGCGCGGGGTGCCACCATCCTGGCCGAAGTGGCCGGCTACGCCGCCAGTTCCGATGCCTATCACATCAGCGCGCCTCACCCCGACGGGGCCGGTGCTAAAATGGCGATGATCAATGCCTTGAAATATGCCAATATGGATGCTTCCGAGGTAGACTACATTAATACCCACGGTACTTCCACGCCACTGGGTGACATTGCCGAACTAAAAGCCATCAAACTCGCTTTCGGCGACGATGCCTACGACCTGAACATCAGTTCTACCAAAAGTATGACCGGTCACCTGTTGGGTGCAGCGGCCGCTATTGAATCGGTTGCCTGCATCCTGGCCATCCGGGAGAACTTCGTACCGCCAACGATCAACCATTTCAACGATGATCCGGCCATCGATCCGAAACTGGACCTGACTTTCAATAAAGCGGTAAACAAAGAAATAAACGTAGCTTTGAGCAATACTTTCGGATTCGGGGGGCACAACTCGGCCACCATTTTCAAGAAATTCGAAGACTAGCCCAATCTACTACCGCCGTGATCAAAACGATCAGTAAAGCTTATAACCGTACCATATCCCCCAACCGGCAATTTGTCAGTCGTTTGCGGGGGCTGCTAGGCTTTACCCCGACCAAGTTGGCCACCTTTAAGCTGGCTTTCAGTCATAAATCGAATAATAGTCAGGAGAAAGGCAGCTTTGCGCTCCAGAACAACGAGCGGCTGGAATACCTGGGTGATGCTGTGCTGGGAACTATAGTTGCTGAGTACCTTTACAAAAAGTACCCCAGCGCGGACGAAGGCTTCCTGACCAAAATGCGCTCCAAGATCGTCAAGCGCAAATCGTTGAACAAGATCGGCTATGACATGGGCCTGGACGAAATTTTGCAGGAGTATAACAATACCCGTATTGCTAAATCCATGCTCGGCAACGCTGTGGAAGCTCTGGTCGGGGCCGTTTACATGGACACCGGTTACGACGATACCTACCGTTTCGTAGTCAGCCGGATGCTGCGCGATTACGTGGACGTAGAGCATCTGGAAAGTTTTGACGATAACTACAAAAGCCAATTGCTGGAGCATTGCCAGAAAAACGGCAAGCAGGTTTCTTATAAAACCCTCAAACGTTATAAGCAGGAAAAGCGCGATCGTTTCCTCGTAGCCGTGATGATCGACAACCAGAAAGCTGCCACCGGCGAAGATTTCAATAAGAAGAGTGCGGAGCAGCACGCGAGTCGAAAGGCTCTCCGGGATCTGGGAGTGTTGAAGTAAGAGCTTGTTTTTCAGGAAATAGAAATCCAAATAAGCTCTAATTATACTGCCTTTATGCGCTGTGTGTTAAGTTCATTGAGCGCCTCCCATAAAGCAGCGGGCTGATCAACGGGCTCAGCCTGTACTAATGCACAGCGAATAAGCATGCAGCACACGAACTTCAAAAAATGACCATTCAGGACCTCCTCTCCATGAGTCCGGACGCTAAGACCAGCGAAGGGGCTCGCCGCCTTTACTTCAGCCGCCGCTGGCGCCTGCTGGGAGGAGATGGTAAGTGGCTGTGGGGCGAATTTGAAGTCAATAGTCCCAAACCCCTGCGCGCAGCGGTAGACCTGCTGAATGCCAACTTTTTTTGCAACTGCCGTAGCCGTTACCGTCCATGCACCCATGCCCTCAGTTTGGTGATGATCCTGAATAACCAGCCGGAAAGAATAACGGTAAGCAGCCCGACCGAGTGGTTGTTTGAATATCAACAGTCATTACTGCCCAGACATTTGCGAGAAGAGGTGGGACCAGAAGGAGCAACGGACAGTGCGGAAATGAAGAGCGGGGGTGCAGCAGCCGAAACCGCCTCGTCGGATTCAGCGTTAGACCGGGCAGCTGCTGTGCCAGACAAGAAAACTGCCGCCCGACTGCAACTGATGAGTAGCGGTATCGATGAACTGGAATTACGCCTTTTAGACATCGCCTCCCGTGGCCTGGCCGATACGAATAGTCTGGGTAACGATTTTTGGGAAGATACCGCCAATCGCCTGACCGATGCCAAACTGGGCGGGCTGGGTAACCGTTTGCGCAGCCTGATTCGCAGTGGCGAACCCGATCTGGAACAGCAAAGCAGCATTATCGGTGATCTTTATCTGGCCATACGCGCCTGGAAGAAACGCGATGAAATACCAGAAAATAACTATAGTGAACTGCTCCAATATGCCGGCGTAAACCTTAAAAAAGAAGTCATTCGTGCTCAGCCCGGCCGGGAAGACCACTGGTTGGTCATGGGCAGCGCGGAAGGCAGTGAGGATCGTCTTCGTTACCGCCGCGTTTGGTTACGAGGCGAGCAGCGCAAACGCTACGCCCTGTTGCTGGAGTATGCTTTTGGCGAGCAGCCCTTCGAACGCAGTTGGCCACTGGCATCTTCCTGGCAGGGCACGGTGCATTATTTCCCGGGCAGTTACCCCCAGCGTGCCGTTTTTCCCAATCCAATGCGCGGTGGAAAGTCCTACGACGGACTCAGGGGGTATCCGGATTTTGCTGCCATGCTGCACGATTATCGCCGCGCCCTGGCCCTGCAACCCTGGTTGCCTTCTTATCCCGTCTATCTGGCGGAGGTGCGCCCGATGACTAAAGACGGCGTCTTTACCCTGATGGATAACTACGATCATCCACTGCCACTGCCCGCCGATTACCAAAATTTTTATACCCTCCTGGCCGCTGGCGGGGGCACCCCACTAAGCCTGTTTGCTGAATTTGACGGCACACACCTGCGGCCACTCAGCTTGTTTACCGGTGCGGGGCTTTTGGCGGTTTAGGACGAATGTGAGTAGGGTGATGGAATGATTGGATGGCCGCTTCACTAGCGTCTCTAGCCAATCACCATATCCTTCAATCCTCCATTCATCCCTTCCTGGGCAACTTTTCTTTCCAACTACCTGTTTAGCTAACGTAGATATGTCTTAGCTATATTTTGACTTCAACTCCGAGGAGCTTGCAACGATCAGCGAAGCTAAAGTAGCAGTGCTCATAACTCGTCCGCCGAAACGGACCAACACGCCTGGTTTGTCGGCCGAGCGAAATCCAATTCAGTATTCTTCACGAAGCCTCTGGTAAAGGACCTCTGGTCCGACCATGTCGCTTTGGCCGCTTTCGCGTTTACGTCGGACCAGAGGTCCTCCACCGGGGAAATTTGACTCCGAACGAAACAACCTCTGCCTCCGTTACAACAACGATTCGGCAATTTCCAATAACCAAATCCCAATTTTCAGTCTAGCTTCTAGTGTCTGGAACCTAGCGTCTTATTTTTAACATTATGCCAAAGAAGAAAAAGATAAAGGGCAGCAAACTGAGCGCCCGTGAATTGAGCCGTGCAATTTTTAAGCACCTCAAAACCAACTACCGCAAGCAATACAACCCCAAGCAACTGGTCCGTAAACTGAAAGTGACCAACAGCCCCGACGCCGTACAGCACGCCATCGACGAGCTGGTAAAAAAGAAAAAACTGGTCGCTACCGATAACTACAAATACAAATACAACCAGGAAGAAGCCGCTAAAAACAGCAAGAACTACCTGGAGGGCCGTGTGGACATGACCCGTAATGGTTCCGCCTTCATCGTAGTAGAAAACCGGGAAGATGACATCTTCGTGCCCGCCCAACGCCTCAATACCGCACTGGATGGCGACCGAGTTAAAATCCGTACCTGGCAATCTCGTGGCCGCCGGAAGCCGGAAGGTGAGGTCGTGGAAGTACTGACTCGCAGTGTCGACCATTTTGTCGGCACCCTGCACATCTTCAACAAGATCGCCGTAGTGAGTGCTGACGGTCAGATCGATATGGATATCGTGGTCGACCGCGAAAACCTGATGGGGGGCCGTAACCGCGAGAAGGTAGTTGTTTCTGTAACCGACTGGACGCCCGATCGCAATGGTGCCCTGGGCGGCCACATTACCGCCGTGCTGGGTAAGCCCGGTAGCAGCAATATTGAAATGCAGGCCATTTTGATCAATAACGGTTTCAACATTGCCTTCCCCGAGCAGGTGATCATTGAAAGCGAAGCACTGCCGGATCGGATCGGTAAAGAAGAAATCGCCAAGCGCCGCGACATGCGCGAGGTAACTACCTTCACCATCGACCCGCTTACGGCCAAGGATTTCGACGATGCCCTTTCCATCCAACACCTGGAAAATGGAAGGGTGGAGATCGGTGTCCACATCGCTGACGTGAGTCACTACGTCCGGCCCAACAGTGCGCTGGACCAGGAAGCGCAGCGGCGCAGTACTTCCGTTTATCTGGTAGACCGCGTCTGCCCTATGCTGCCCGAAAAGATCAGTAACGAACTATGTAGCCTCCGGCCCAACGAGGATAAACTGAGTTTCAGCGCCGTTTTCGAGTTTGACCCGAAGACCTGGAACGTGGAAAAACGCTGGTTTGGCCGTACGGTCATCCATTCCGACCGCCGCTTTACCTACGAAGAAGCCCAGGAAGTACTGGATACCGGCAAAGGCGACTACAAAGACGAACTTTTCGAAATGCAAAAGATCGCCGCCAAGTTGCGGGAACGCCGTTACAAAGATGGTGCGATCAACTTCGCCAGTAACGAAGTACGCTTTAAGCTGGACGAAGACGGCAAACCCGTGGAGGTCTACGTAAAAAAGCAGATCGAAACCAATCGCCTGATCGAAGACTTTATGCTGCTGGCCAACCGGGAAGTAGCTACCTACATCGTGAAAAAGGAAGAGCGGCTACATACCCGTATCCCCTTCGTTTACCGTATTCACGACGAACCGGATCCCGATAAAGTGGCCGAGCTGGCCAAATTTGCCGCTGCTCTTGGCGTAGAGATGGACCTGAAAAACCCCAAGGCCATCGCCGCCAGCTACAATAAGCTGATGTCGATCGCAGAAAAAGACCCGGCGGTTAAAATGTTGAGTCCGATTGCCATTCGTACCATGGCTAAGGCCATCTATACCACCGAGAATATCGGTCACTATGGCTTGGGCTTCGAAAACTATACCCACTTCACTTCCCCGATCCGCCGTTACGCCGACGTGTTGGTACACCGGGTGCTGGAAGCTAATCTGAACCGCAAAGAGGCCGTAAAGTACAATGCGGCTAAGTTGGAGGAAGATTGCAAGCACATCAGCAACCAGGAACGCAAAGCGGTTACCGCCGAGCGAGAAAGTATCAAGTACAAACAGGTCGAATACATTCAGGACCACATCGGTGAGGAATTCGACAGTATCATCAATGGTATTGCCGACTTCGGTGTCTTCGTGGAACTCTCGGAGAATTACGTAGAGGGAATGATCTCTTTCCAGAATATGGACGAGAGCTATAATCTGGCGGATAACAAACTGAGTATGACCGGTGGTCGCAGTGGTAAGCAGCTCAAGATGGGCGACGCTATCCGCGTCCGCATTCTGGATGCCGATCTGAAAAAACGCCGGATCGAAATGGCGTTGGTCGAAGTACTGGAGACGACCAAGGTACCCGACGACAAAAAACCGGATGAACCGGTAAAACACGGGCGTGGGCGTAGCCAGAGCAGCCGGACCAAGGGAACGGGGAGTGGAGGCCGCCGGACCACTAAAGCGAAGAGCAACGGAAGTGCCAAGTCAACGACGACAACAAGGAAGCGTACGACCAAAAGCAATACTACCAGTAAAAATAGTGGTAGTGGCAGAGGCCGAAAGCCGAAGGCTTAGGTCTTAGTTAGCGACCTCCCGGTCGCTCTCATTATGAGTAATGATTGAGCGACCGGGAGGTCGCTAGCCGGTTACTCTGTCAATTTAACACACAACTCATTAGCTAATTCCTCGTTAAAAATTAGTTAAATCACAAATTAGATATTGTTCCGAAATGGACGCAAGAAGCTGATTTTGAGTCAATTGCGTCTATTCCGGAACGTTATATTTTCCTTAGCAACCGTAACTTCGTGGGCTTTGCAGCGTCTATATTAACGAATCCGGTGCCGAGGCCCTATTTTTGGAACCGCAAAAAACACTACCATGAATATTCGCAAGCTCATTTTACCAGCACTCGTGCTATTCTTTAGCCTTGCTACTTTGTCAACCACCCTGAACGCGCAAAAGATTGCCGTGGTCGACGTGGAAAGAATCCTGGGCAGCATCACCGAATACCAGGATGCCCAAAAGCAGTTGGACGATCTGGCCGCGAAATGGCGGCAGGACATCAACCAGGAGTACGACGTGATCAAAGGTATGTACAACAAGTACCAGGCCGAACAGGTGCTGCTGACCGAAGAGCAGAAGCAGGCCCGCGAACAGGAGATTATCGACAAGGAAACTTCCGTGCGCGAACTGCAGCGCAACCGCTTTGGTCCCGAAGGCGCGCTATTCACTCGTCGCCAGGAACTGGTGAAACCGATTCAGGACGCCATCTACGAAGCCATCGAGGAATACGCTGACCGAAATAACTACGATATTATTTTCGACCGGGCCGGAAGCGCCGGAATCATCTTTAGTAACGACACCTACGATAAGACGGACGAGATTCTACGGAGTCTGAGCAATTAGTCTAATCTACCCGAACGCTTTTATTTACTAAGCACGAGTCGTACTTTCGCGGCCTGTTTTTAACACAACCAACAAAACTACTATAGCATGAATAAGATGCTGAAACTTGCTGCCCTGGCGTTGTTCCTCACCGTGGGAATGGCTACTAGCCTGACAGCTCAGAAATTCGGATACGTCAACTCTACCGCTATCCTGGCTGAATTGCCCGCCGTACGCGCTGCTGAAGCCGATCTGGAAGCCCTGCAAAAGCAACTGCAGAAGCGTGGACAAGACATGGTCCAGCAGTTCCAGGCCGACGTCGCTGCCTTTGAAAAGGAAATTCAGTCTGGCGGCTTGAGCCCACGTGACCAGCAAACGCAAACTGCCGCCCTGGAAAAGCGCCAGCAAGAAATTGGTGCTATGGAGCAGCAGATGATGCAGGACATCCAGGAGAAGCGCAACAAATTGCTGGAACCGATCTACACCTCCGTGAACGAAGCCATTGAGGCGGTAGCTAAAGAAAATGGCTACACCTTCGTTTTTGACCAGCAAGTACTGCTCTACGGTGAAGAAAGTGAGGACCTGACCACAGCCGTAAAGGCGAAGTTGGGGATGTAAGAATTTTTCATCCGACTGAAACAAAAGCGTCGATCTAATTTGGATCGGCGCTTTTTGTATTTTGGTCGCTCCCTTATGCAAAACACCAAAATAGGCATCTTCGATTCCGGTGTCGGCGGTCTGACGGTAGTCGACCAAATCCGCCGCTTGCTGCCCGCCGCAGAGTTGCTCTACGTGGCGGATAACGCCCGGGCGCCCTACGGCCCGCGCTCGGCGGAAGAAGTCCTGAATTTCAGCCGTCAAATCACCAACTTTTTGCTCGCTCAGGGGGCCGGGCTAATCGTGATCGCCTGCAACACCGCCACTAGCGTAGCCATTGATACGCTGAGACTGGAATACCCCGATATATCTTTTGTGGGGATGGAACCGGCCGTCAAACCCGCTGCCACCCACACCCGTAATGGCCGCATCGGCGTAATGGCCACCGAGCTTACCCTGAGCGGAAGCCGCTACCAGCAACTGGTGACCGAATATGCTTACAGTACGGAAATATTGGCGGATCCTTGTGTCGGCCTCGTGCCCTTGATTGAGGCGGGCGACTGGGAAAGCGGGGCGGTGAAGTCTAAGCTGCGTGCTATTCTCGATCCGATGCTCGCCGCGGGAATCGACGCCCTGGTGTTGGGCTGTACCCACTATCCCTTGTTGCGCGAACAGATAAAAGCTATTTGTGGAGACGGGGTGGAGATCATTGATCCGGCACCGGCTACGGCGCGTCAGGTGGGGCGGTTGTACATCAGTTTAACTGATACCGAAAACAAAACATACTGTACCCCCCTTCATCGATTCCATTCAACGGGAAAAAGCCTTCCTCTTGAGCGGGTACTTTTTAGGCTGCGGCTCCCTTATCGGTTATCACTTGCCAGTTCAAATTTAGGGTAGTCGCCGTCTCCCCAAAAATCACCTCCTGCCCATTCCCGACGCAGCCATCACTTTCCAATCCCGGTAAGGATAAATGTCCTTACATTGGTTACCCAGACCGATTACTCAAACCCAGCACTTATGCACGTCGCCATTATCGGTAACGGCATCGCCGGGATCACTGCCGCCCGCTGGCTGCGTAAACTGGACGACGACGTCCGGATTACCGTGATCTCCGCCGAGACCGATTACTTCTTTTCCCGTACCGCTCTCATGTATATCTATATGGGCCACATGCGTTTCGTAGACACCCAGCCCTACGAACCTTTCTTCTGGGAAAAGAACCGCATCGATCTCAAAAAAGCTTTCGTTGAGCGGGTCGACCCGGCCAATAACCGGCTGTACTTCAGCGGCGGGGAGGAAATGGGTTATGATAAGCTCATCATCGGCTGTGGCAGCAAGTACAATAAATTCGGCTGGCCGGGGCAAGAACTGGAAGGTGTAGGCGGTATGGTATCCTACCAGGACCTCCAGTATCTGGAAGAGCGCACCCCGGATATCCGACAGGCAGTGGTGGTTGGTGGTGGACTCATCGGTATCGAACTGGCGGAGATGCTGCACAGTCGCCATATCCCGGTTAAACTGCTGATCCGTGAGCAGAGTTACTGGAGCAACGCCCTGCCACCGGAGGAAAGCCGCATGGTCAGTCGCCACATCAAGAACCATGGCATCGACTTACGGGAAGAAACCGAACTGGACATCATCGAAGATAACGGTAGCGGTGCCGTGGGCAGCATCATTACCAAGTCCAGGGAAAAGATCGAGTGCCAGTTCGTAGGCCTCACCGCCGGGGTTAGCCCCAACGTAGACTTCCTCAAGGAAACCGAAGGGCTGAAGATCGACCGTGGCATCGTGGTCAACGAACACCTGCAAACGACGGTCGATAACATCTACGCCATCGGTGATTGCGCCCAGCTCCTGGAAGCCAAACCCGGACGGCGGAACATCGAAGCCATCTGGTATACCGGCCGCATGATGGGCGAAACAGTGGCTTACAATGTGCTCGGTAAATCAGTCAGCTACGACCCCGGCATCTGGTTCAACTCCGCCAAATTCCTCGATATCGAGTATCAGGTCTACGGCGAAGTACCGGCCAAAGGGCGAGAAGGACTGGCCTCCCTCTACTGGGAGCACGCCGACGGTGACAAGGCCGTTCGCATCAACTACGAAGCAAACGGCGGTCAGGTCAGAGGTTTCAATCTCATGGGCATCCGCTACCGCCACGAGGTCTGCGAAAAGTGGATAAAGGAGGGGACTGACATAGAAGCAGTGCTCAGGGATCTGGCCCTGGCCAACTTCGATCCGGAGTTCTATGACTGCTACGAAAAAGAGGTTGTTGCCGAATACAACAGACAGACGGGCAGCCAGGTCCAGCTGAAGTCGAAAAGGGGACTGGAACCCGTACTGAAATTTTTGGGCCTGGGGAAATACGGCCGTAAAACCGCAAAAGCCTAAGCCATGAGCAACGATCGTAAATACACCAAAAAGACAATACTTCAGTACGTCGGTCTGGGCCTTTTCGCCCTGTCCTTACTGATCTTCACGCTGATGCTCGGGCTGGATAATTACCGGTTCACGCCCGAACAGCTCACCGCGCCTTTCGACGATGAGCTACACCAGACTGCCCTGCGCGAAGCCGGGGAAGCCTCCGGCCTGTTCTCGGAGAACTACGGCACAACCTTCGCCGCAACCGATGCCCTGGCCGCCACTTTCAAAGACGCTCAGGCAAGGGTTGATGCTCACTACGAAGCCAACGGTCTGCCCGCCGGCAAACAGAAATGGGAAGTGGAACTCCCCGGCTGGCAACTGGACAGCCAACGAACCGGCTGGATCAAAAATGCAGCCAACGGACCTGTTTCCGGAAGCCCCTGGCTCTTTTTCT
This sequence comes from Lewinellaceae bacterium SD302, assembly GCA_002591745.1. Taxonomy (GTDB): domain Bacteria; phylum Bacteroidota; class Bacteroidia; order Chitinophagales; family Saprospiraceae; genus Neolewinella. The sequence continues at coordinate 4,607 of PDLQ01000042.1, read as the reverse complement.
TCCTGACTTTAGGCCTGGGGGCACTGGGTGGATTGCTCTACATCATCCCGAAATTTCGGGCCAGCCCCGGCATTAAGCACGACCATATCTACCACAGCTCGCTGACGCGGGGGCTGAACCTCAGCTGGCGATCCGTTGCTTTGGGGGCTGCCATTATCGGCATACTGCTCTACGGGTTCTATTATATGGGGCAGAAAATGTTCTGGCCCGCGGTCACCGCCGTAATCGCTTTGATCATCATTGGTATGGTCATGATCGTACAGAAGAGCCTTGGCCGTGAAGCCCGGGACGCCGGGCCGGAGACTTACAGCGGCTACCTTGGTCTGCTGGCCGGTACCTATTTCATTTTTTTCTACATCCTTTTGTACTGGGCCAGCCACCACATCGTGGCCTGGGTAGCTATGGTCAGCCCGCTCAGTGAGGGGATTTACCGGTTTGTCAGCGGAAAGGATTCGGGCGGAGAGGCCAGTCAGTGGTTTCTCTACGGATTGATGTACACCACGATCATGATCGTAATGGGCGTGCGGATGATCTCCAAGTACCGACACAACAAGTACCAGGTCATTCGTACGCTGTCGGTGATGTTCTTCCAGCTTTCTTTCGCTTTCATGATCCCGGAAATACTGGTGGCCCTGAACAAACCCTGGTACGACTTCAAGAATATCTGGCCGCTGGACTACGACTTCTTCCACAGCTGGTCCATCGACGGTTTCCTGGATAATCCGGGGCAACTCGGGATGTTCATGCTCTTTTGGGGCATATTGCTGATCATCGTCGGGGTACCGCTGATGGTTCACCTGGTCGGTAAGCGTTGGTACTGTAGCTGGGTCTGTGGTTGTGGCGGCCTGGCCGAAACGATGGGGGATCCCTGGCGGCAGCTCTCTGATAAAAGCCTGCGGGCCTGGAAGTACGAGCGCTTCATCATCCACGGCGTTCTGGTCTTCGCCACCCTGATGACGGCCGCCACGATCTACTCTTTCCTTCCGGAACGGGATTACTGGTTCGACCGGTCGACTTTCCTGATCGTCTTCAGCCTGCTGATTGGCATCGCCATGGCCGTAGTCTTCAGTTCCTGGTGGAAAGAACGCTTCGAAGCCGGTCGGTTGGGTATGATACTGGCCGGGGCCACCGGAGTGTCCATTATTGGCCTCAACCTTTATTACCTCTCTTTTGGCGGCGATAGTTACCTGTTCTCCAGCACCGGCGATACCCAGAAATGGTACGGCTTCCTGATCGGAGCCGGTTTTGCGGGGGTAGTCGGTACCGGCTTTTATCCACTGATGGGTAACCGGGTCTGGTGCCGTTTCGGTTGTCCGCTGGCGGCCTACCTCGGTCTGGTCCAACGGTTTCAGAGTCGTTTCCGCATCACTACCAACGGCGGACAATGCATCAGTTGTGGTAACTGCTCTACCTACTGTGAAATGGGCATTGACGTGCGTGCCTACGCTCAGCGGGGGCAGGATATCGTGCGCTCAAGTTGCGTAGGCTGTGGCGTCTGTTCCGCCGTTTGCCCACGGGGTGTGCTTCGCCTGGAAAATGCTTCGGGGGATATCGGCCAACGGACCCAGGCAATTCGGACGATTCACGTTACGGAGGATGATATCTCGATTATGATGTGATGGTAGGCCTCCCCCCTCGCCCTCTCCTCCGGAGAAGGTTGGAGAGAGGCCTGAATCATCAAAAAGGTTTAAATTTGAAGCTTTAGCTTAAACGGCTCTCTCTCTACCTAATTAATCAGAAGATGAAACTCTCTCTCGTTTTTATCGCGCTGCTACTTTGGCAGCCAACCTTCCTATTTACCCAAAACGCACCCGAAGTCCTGCCGGACGGAGGAGGCGTCGCACCCGAAGTCAGCCCCGGCCGTTGCTTGAGTGATGCTGATCGGGCTCAGATCCAAGCCGCTATCGACGCCAATATCATCAGTTTGCGGGCAGAAGGAAAAATGCCTGCTGAATGGACTGAAGCCACCACCGTATTGAGCTGGCCACTGGAGGCATCCCCTGAACTACCTTTCCAGAACTATTACGGAATCTCCGGTTTCGTGGATTTGGATAATAGCTTTAACGTCATCCAGGATTACGCCTGCGGCTTCCGTACTTACGATGGCCACCAGGGGACGGATTATTTTACCTGGCCATTTCCCTGGTACCAGTACGAAAACAATTACGTGAGTGTGATAGCCGCCGCCCCCGGCTTTATTACCTACCGCCAGGACGGTCATTATGACAAAAGTTGTGATTGGAATGGCAACCAAGATTGGAACGCAGTATATATTACCCACGCCGATGGTACCACCGCTTGGTACGGCCACCTGAAACAATACGGGATCACCGACAAACCCTTGGGTGCAACGGTAGAGGCAGGAGAATTTCTCGGCTACGTGGCCAGTTCGGGACGTTCTTCCGGACCACATCTTCACCTGGAAATTAAATCTCCGAGCAACGGCACCATCGACCCCTATTTTGGCGACTGTGACGCCCAGACGAACCTGGTGAGCTGGATGGACCAAGGCCCCTTGCGGGAGCCAACTATTAATGCACTAATGACCCACGACGCCATACCGGTACACAGTTGCCCGGGCTCGAATGAGTCGCCCAATTTTGCTTTCCAATTCGATCTGGGCGACCCGATTATCGTGGGAGCCTATTTTAGAGATCAGCTTCTCGCCACCATTACAGATTATCGGATATTGGCACCGGACGGCACGGAAGTTGACAGCTGGTTTCACTTCTCAGAAGGCAGTTATAATGGATCTTGGTGGTACTGGACCAGAAACCTGCCCGCAAGCGCCGAGGCGGGAGAATACACCGTAGAAGCGACCTACGAAGGGCAGGTTGTTACTCGGGTTTTCGCCTACGGTGTTGTCTCAGGAATAGATGATTCCGATTTAGCCAAAAATTTTAGGCTAACTCCCAACCCAACCAGCGATCGAATCTACTGGGAAGAAGACGTGTTTATGGCTAGCAAAGTAGCCGTGCTGGACGGACGAGGAAAGCTGATTTTTCAAAGACAAACGGAAAATAGCCCTAACTTTGTGGACTTAACCACGCTGCCTAAGGGTCTTTATTTCCTACGTTTTGAAACTGAGGAAGGAAGTCTGACCCGCCGGGTGGTCAAACAATAGAGATTGAACAATAACGACTCCGTCAGCCTCAATAAATACATTAGTGGTACGGGCATTTGCTCCCGCCGGGAAGCCGACGAAATGATCGACGCCGGCCGGGTGACCCTAAACGGTGAAGTAGCCAGAAAGGGGAACCGGGTAGCTAAGGGTGATACCGTTTTGCTGGACGGCCGGCCGTTGGGAGAGAAGCCCGAGCCGATCTACCTGGCCTTCAACAAGCCCGTGGGCGTCACCTGCACTACCGACCGCAAGGACAAGGACAACATTATCGATTACATCGGCCACGAGCAGCGTCTTTTTCCCATCGGGCGGTTGGATAAACCCAGCCAGGGACTGATCTTTCTGACCAACGATGGCGATATCGTCAACAAGATCTTGCGGGCCGGCAACGCCCACGAAAAAGAATACATCGTCTGGGTAAATAAGCCGGTGACGCCGAAATTTGTGGGTTACATGAGCGGTGGCCTACCAATCCTGGGCACCACTACCCAGCGTTGTGAAGTCGAACGGCTCACCGAATTCTCCTTTCGCATCGTGCTCACCGAGGGGATGAATCGCCAGATCCGCCGGATGTGCGAATTTTTGGGCTACGGCGTCGCCAAACTCAAGCGGGTCCGTATTATGAACGTGGAATTGGGTAAACTGCCCCTCGGCAAAACCCGTGCGTTGACCGACCAGGAAATGGCCCTCATCATGACGGCGGTGGAAAATTCGGTGGGTACCGAAGAGGCCAGTGTGCGGGAAGTGGAAGTGGAGGAGCCGCTTCGGTTCAAGAGTAAGAAAAAGCCGAAGAAGAAGAAATAGGAATGTTCGCCAACTACCTCGAAAGCTGCCAGAAACAATTTCGCTACTACCAACTGCTGGGCGACCGCACTTTCGCACAACTAAGCGACGAACAACTCACCTGGGCGCCCGGTCCGAATAGCAATTCCATTGCGGTGATCGTCAAGCACTTGCGCGGTAATATGCTTTCTCGCTGGACGGATTTGCTCCATTCCGACGGTGAGAAAGAATGGCGGCAACGTGACCAGGAATTTGAGGCCGATCTCAGCGACCGGGCCGCTATCCTCAGCGCCTGGTCCGAAGGCTGGACTTGCCTGTTCACGGCACTCGCCGGCCTTGATGCAAAAGACGCGGATAAGCTCGTCTACATCCGAAATCAGGGTCACACCATCCCCGAGGCCGTCAACCGCCAGTTGGCCCACTACGCCTATCACGTCGGGCAGATAGTTTACCTGGGGCGCTTGCAGACCGGAAATGCCTGGAAGAGTTTATCGATTCCAAAGGGAGACTCGGCCACCTATAATGCGGAGAAGTTTTCACGGGAAAAGGAGCGGGGGCATTTTACGGATGAATTTCTGTAAAGCTTAGCTTGACTTTAGCGGTGATTGATTGTTTCATGCCGCCGCTCTCCTCAGCAAATACTGCAAGTGCTGAACTTTGGCTTTTAAATAATCAACTTCGTGTTCTGAAGTCGATGTTG
>PDLQ01000041.1 GCA_002591745.1 Lewinellaceae bacterium SD302 | reverse complement strand
CGTAATCCACATTTTGGAATCTACAGATGATGCGATTCACCAACAAAAATTCATTACGCTGCTAACTATGAAATTTCAGACCTATGAAAAATCACAAATCCTTGGTTGACGCACTATATGTTTCAGAAAACCAATATTTCCGGTGTTTTCTGCGCTGGTGACGCTACGACCCCTTTTCGGTCGGTACCGTTAGCCATGGCGGCTGGGAATATTGCGGGGGCAATGATCAATATGGAACTCATCAAAGAAGATTTACCGGAGGTATAAGCAGCAGGGGACATATTGGATATCCGTTCATTAACTTTACGGCATGTCTGCACCCCGATCTTCCTCACCAAATCACCTCAACCCCCGGCTCAAATTCCAGCCCCGGGCTTTGCCGTCGGTGAAGGAGGTGGTGGAGAAGATCCGAAAAGGAGAAGTAGCGGCGCTCAGTAGGGCCATCACGCTATTGGAGAGCCAAACGGATGCTCACCGCGCGTGGTCTGCCGATCTACTCAAATCACTACCGGCACTACCGGAGCAGTCTACTTTTCGCCTTGGCATCAGTGGTACGCCCGGAGTGGGTAAGTCTACCTTCATCGAAGCTTTCGGCCTGGAACTGATCAGACGAGGGCACCGGATCGCTATCCTGGCCGTAGACCCCAGTAGCAGCATCAGTGGGGGGAGCATCCTGGGCGATAAGACCCGGATGGAGCAACTCAGTCACCATCCCGCTGCCTTCATTCGCCCCAGTCCGAGTGGTGGCTTCCTGGGAGGGATCACTCGGGTTACCCGGGAAACATTGCTACTTTGTGAGTCCGCCAAATTCGACTACATCCTGGTCGAAACCGTCGGAGTAGGACAGTCAGAGATTGCTGTCCACGGAATGACGGACGCTTTTCTACTCCTGGCCCAGCCCGGTGCCGGCGATGAATTACAGGGCATCAAGCGTGGAATCCTGGAAATGGCCGATCTGCTGGTCGTCAACAAAGCTGATCTGCTACCCAACGAAGCCAAGCGTACGGCCGCCGAATTACGCCGCAGTCTTCACCTGGCCCCACCGCGCGACAACGGCTGGTCGCCGCCGGTGCTGACCGCCGCCGCACTGACGGGTACATCCGTCGATGCCGTGGCTGATTCCGTCGATCACTACCGGGAAATGCTCAACCGCGACGGACAACTGGCCGTTCTACGAAGAAAACAACGGGCTGGTTGGCTGAAGGATAGCATCCACAGCGAACTGCTACGCCGCTTGAATCGTTCGGAAGAAGTGAAAGCTGTCTGGCAAAACTGCCTGGCGGCCATTGAGAAAGGAGAAACGGATATTAATGCCCTGAGCGAAAAAATTCTCGCTACCTTTCTCGATACATCAAAAACGTAAACCACACTACACTATGAAATTCGGAACATTAGGTATCATCATCGGGCTACTGGCCCTGCTGCTCATCGGTGGCTGCAATAGCTACAATGGCTTCGTCTCCGCCGAGGAAGACGTAGAGAAAGTTTGGGCCGATGTCCAGAGCCAGTACCAGCGCCGTGCCGATCTGATCCCCAATCTCGTCAACACCGTAAAGGGAGCGGCCGATTTTGAAAAATCGACCCTCGAAAGCGTAGTTAACGCCCGCGCCAAAGCTACTAGCGTTAATGTAGACGCCAGCAACCTTTCTCCGGAAAAACTGCAACAATTCCAGGCCGCGCAAGGAGAACTCAGCTCCAGTCTCGGTCGCCTGCTCGTAACGGTAGAACGCTACCCGGAATTGAAAGCCAATTCCAATTTTCGTGACCTTACCGCTCAGTTGGAAGGTACTGAAAACCGCATCGCTGTAGCCCGCGACCGTTTCAACGAAGAAAGCACCGAATACAACAAGAAAATTCGCCGTTTCCCAAACAGCTTTTTCGCTTCCGTATTTGGCTTCGATGAAAAAGCGCAGTTCCAGGCCCAGAGCGGCAGTGAAACCGCCCCGACCGTAGAATTCTAATGGTCGACTTTTTCACACCGGAACAAGAGGCCCGGATCATCGAAGCCATTCGCCTGGCTGAAGAGTGTACGACCGGAGAAATCCGTGTTCACCTCGAAACCGATGCCAAGGTGGATGCCATCACCGAATCTAAAAAGGTGTTTCAGCAGCTCGGTATGCACAAGACCAAATTTCGGAATGGCGTCCTCATCCTCCTGGAAATCAGCCGTCGGGAATTTGCCATCATCGGCGACGAGGGTATCGATGCAGTGGTTACCGAAGACTTCTGGAAAGAAGAGCGGGACCTTATGCAAAACCACTTTCGTCAGCAGGATTTTGCCGGTGGCATTTGCCTGGCTATCCAGCAGATTGGAGCGAAACTCAAACGCCACTTTCCCGCAGAGGATAGCGGTGAAAACGAGAATGAGTTGCCAAATACGATCAGTATTAATTAGTCCGCTAGTTCTGTTAGTATGATAGTATCCTTAAGGACGGTTACTGTCATACTACCACGACTACCTACTGTCACTACTACCATACCACATAATGAACCGCTTCGCCACATATCTCCTCCTGATCGCGCTGCTTGCAAGCGGAATCACTGATCTGTTTTCCCAAAAACCGATTCCACCCAAGCGCGATTACCTCGTACACGACTACGCCGATTTGCTGAGTCGTAACGAGGAAGTACAATTGGGAGGAAAACTGGCCAAGTTTGCCCGGGAAACCAGTACCCAGGTGGTGGTGGTTACGGAAGAGTCGCTGGATGGAGAAGATGCCTTTCAGCGTAGTCTTGACATTGCCCACAGTTGGGGAATCGGGGGCAGCGAGAAGAAAGACAACGGCGTGCTTATTTACGTCGCCGAGCAAGACCGGGCCATTCGCATCCAGACCGGTTACGGAGCCGAAGGTTTCTTACCCGACGCCGTAGCCAAACGACTGATCGATAATATCATTACCCCGGCCTTTAAAAACAGTCAATACTACCAGGGACTAGACCGGGCCACCAGCGCCATTCAAGACCTGGCCAAGGGAGAATACACGGCCGAACCCGGCGACGGTGACCAGGGCGGCGGCATTCCACCCATTTTTATCCTTTTCTTGATTTTGTTGGTCTTTATTATTTTATCGGGCTTCGCTAATCGCAACGATGATGACGACGACGATGAAGGCGGCTACTGGCGCAACGGTCGCTACGAAATGGATGACCCCAATCGTGGCCGACGCAGAAGGCGCGGCGGTGGCTGGGTAATCTTCCCCGGCGGCTTTGGCGGCGGCGGTGGTGGTGGCGGAGGTGGCTTTGGCGGCGGCGGTGGTTTCGGCGGCGGCGGCTTCGGCGGCTTTGGCGGCGGTGGTTTTGGTGGTGGCGGTGCCGGTGGTAGCTGGTAGTACAGAGCTAATTACTAATCACCAATCGCATTCAATACTCCTTCGATCAGCCGATCGAAATTCACGACCTTATCATCATTGTGCCCCAGCCGGACGATCACGATTTGTTGGCTCGGCAAGATGAAAACTCTCTGGCCCTGGAACCCACGAAAGGCGTAAGCGTCATCCGGTAGACTCGGGGTATCCGGACCTTTTAACCAGATTTGGCCTCCGTAAATGCCCCCCGAGCCGGCGGCGGGTTCCCGCATTTTTTTAATCCACTGGGCGGGAATAATTTCTTTTCCCCGCCATTTTCCCTCATTCAGGAAAAGCTGCCCCATTTTCGCCCAGTCGCGGGCGGTGGCCCAGCCGTAACTACTACCCACCGGAAGACCACTCTGGTCCGTTTCGATGAGAAAGCTGTTGGCACCAATGGCGTGGAAAAGGGAGTCGTAGAGGTAATTCAGAAAGTCGGTATCGTCGTCGAAACTGCCGCGTACCTTATCCATCAGCAGGTTTGAGGTGCCGCTGGAATAGACCCAGTTGGTGGCCGGTGGAACCGCAACGGGTTTCTTTTTGGCGTAGGCGGCCATATCCGGCTGATCGTGCAGCATGATGGTGGCATCGGTAACTCCACCGTAGGCTTCTTCCCATTTCAGGCCGCTGTTCATTTGCAGTAGGTTCAAGAGCGGAATCTGGCGGCGGAGGTCCTCTTCGTTGGCCCAACGCGTAAAGACTGGCCTTTCTTCGGGTTCGATGGCACCATCGGCCACCCGCATGCCTACCAGCGCACCGGTAATGGACTTGGTCATGCTCCAACCCAAAATCGGGGTCTGGGGACCATAATAGTCATCGTAACGCTCGGCCAGCACTTTGCCGTTGCGGAGAATAACGATCGCCGATGCTCCGCCACCGGGAACCCTTTGCATGCCGTAGTCGAGTGCTTCTTTCAGTTGGCTGGTATTGATGCCTAGCAAAGTAGCAGTGTCTGGTTTAAGCAGAAAGTCACTACGCGTATGACTGATCTGAACAGCCGGTTTTTGGTACTCGGCCGGAAGGGGAGTGTCAGTATCGTTGATGAGAATACAGCCCCGGCCCGGAACGAAGCGGGCTTCTCTTTTGGCCAGTCCGAAGAAGGAAGCCGTTACGCTACGCGTATCTTCATACACTGCTACTTTGCTAGACCCCAAAACCGAAAAATTCAATTTCTCTGCCTGAATTTCGGCTACTGATTGCGGATTGTTCTGTACGTACACGCAGCTACAGACCATTTTGGCGGCGTAACCCGCCCCGGTCCTCAAAAGGGGCAGTGCGTAAAGAAAGGCAGAAATGAGCAGGAGGAGCAAAATGCTGTACAAGACGAGACGGCGGCGTGATTTCTTGGTCAAAGCGGATATTTGTTTCTTTCTAATAGTAAAAATACGCTATTCCTCTTCCCCTCGATTAAAGCCGATCATCCGCCGCTGCCCTTCTTTAGCCTTTGCTGACATCAGTTCATTGATGGCGTCGAAAACGACCTGGAAGTTGCCGTCTACGTTGGCCTCTAGTTGTAGGAGTCGCTGGGCGAGTTCTTCCTGGTTCAACAGCATCGTTCGCATTCTTACGAAGGCGCGCACCACCTGGATGCTGGCGCGTACCGCCCGTTCGCTGCGTAGTACACTGGAGAGCATGACGGCCCCGTGCTCGGTGAAAGCGTAGGGAGCGTAGCGACGCCCCCCCCATTTGACGGCGTTCAGGTCGGAAAGGATTTCCTCGACGACGGTATCGTCGTCGTTTGCGGTCACGTTTTGTGACTGCAAATCTTCGTCTTGTGAACTTGAGGTCGCAATTTGCGACCTCAAGTTTTCTTCCTCCTCACTTGAGGTCACAAACTGTGATTTCAAGTTCTGCCATTCTTTTTCAGACAACTGAAAATGGAAATCCGCCGGAAAGCGATCAATATTTCTTTTTACGGCTTCGTTGAGTCGCTTGGTACTTACGCCATAAATAACGGCCAGGTCAGCATCGAGCATCACTTTTTGCCCGCGGATAATGTGAATGTGGTGGATGAGGTAGAGCGCTTCCAAAGAGTGGATCGGGTTGGTGATAAAGCAACAAGTTAAGAAACCCGCTTTAAACAGCTGCTTATTTACCCGCCAGAAAGCGATAGCCGATGCCGTGGATGGTGGCGATTTCTACCGCCTCGTCTGCGGCTAACTTTTTGCGGAGGCGGGAAATGAAAACGTCCAGGCTGCGGCCTACCAGTACGCCTTCGCTGCCCCAGACGGCGGCGTGGATGGCTTCGCGACTGAGTACTTCGCCGCGCTGCTCGGCTAAGTATTGGAGCAATTTGGCTTCGCGGAAAGTCAGTTCGCTGGCGACGCCATGAATGGTCAACTGTTGAACGACGGGATCGAAGGTAGTAACCGGGCTTAATGTAATGCCTGAGCCGGCCACTTCCGTTGCTGACTCCATTTGGGGATCGGGACTTTTACGTTGCCACCACCAGCTGCCCAGAAAGATTAGTAAGAGGCCACCTGCCATTGCGGCGGGTAATTTTTGATCCTGGGGAGGGGGAGGAGGGTATAGGGTCAGTAGGATATCGTGGCAGACCTCAGTTTGATCTCGTCCCAGGCAGGGAACGCGGTCACCAGTTTTGAGAGAAAGCCAATCGAAGCCCAGTTCGATCAGATCGGTCTCACGATTGAGTAACGACAGACTATAGTGTTCTTCAAGTCCGATCTCCCCGAGGATTTCGGGGCCGAATCGACGAAGCAGGGTATAGTCTACTTCCAGGCCCAGGGGCAGCACGTAGTTACTTTCGCCACGCCGCTCGACGGGGGAAACGGTACTGCTGCTGTCGCCCATTTGCAGTAATATTTCGTGCCCCAGTTTTCTTAGGGCCAGGTCGATTCTTTCCGGCTGAATAACAACCGTGTCCTCGTGACGGATCACGGAGGAAAATAGAATGACCAGGATGGCTAACAATGTAGCAAGGCCGACGTAGGAAAGAATAATTTGGTTCTTCACAGCTGCAAAAATAGCGGCTTTTCACGGGCTTTCGGCCGGTGTTTACAAGCTTTTACAATTCAAAACGTCCATACAAGCTCTTATTTTGGGGCGCGGATAAAAGCGAATTAGTTCCGCTGACCATCGATCCTCCTTGAGGGAGTTATGGATTTTTAGCCCCACAAACGGTGATGTCATTATTAGCAAATCCGCGTTTATCCGCGCAAATCCACGTCCCAAATTATTTTGCACGGCAAAGCCGTTACCAGCAAATCCGCGGCCCGAATTCTACGCTTAACTAAGCCATTAATTTCCACCTTACAATAAACCCGGGCGAACAATATCGGTCTTACTTCCTGATCAACCCATTTAATCCGCCCATGTCACTATACCGCTCACTATACTTATTGAAGGCCGTCACCCTGGTTTTCAGCCTCAACGCCCAGGAACTATATTTCCCACCTTCCCACGACGCCGCTGCCGAATGGGCCGTCACCACCCCCGAAGAACTCAGCTGGCAAACCGATAGCATCGCTTCGCTCTACGAGTTTTTGGAGGCGGAGCAAACCGATGCCTTCCTGGTTTTAAAGGACGGCAAGATCGTTCTGGAGCAATACTTTGGCACTTATACCCAGGATAGCATCCATTATTGGGCCAGTGCCAGCAAAAGCCTGCGGGCAATGTTGGTCGGAATCGCCCAGGAAGAAGGCGAGCTGGACATCAATGACCCCACTTCCGATTACCTCGGGGAGGGTTGGACCAGCCTGGACCAGGAGCAAGAGGACAGCATCACAGTCCTCAGTCAGCTAAAAATGACCAGTGGACTGAACGAATTTCTATTCGGTTGCACGGACCCGGCCTGCCTGCTCTACCGGGCACCGGTGGATACCCGCTGGGCCTACCATAATGCTCCTTATGCCTTGTTGAGAGATGTATTAGAAACTGCCACCGGGCAGACGCAAAATGCCTTTACTAACTCCCGTTTTGAAGATCGGGTTGGGGGTAGTAATGGAATTTGGGTGCCTTATGACCAGTACAACACCACCTACTTCAGTCGCGCCCGTCTGATGGCTCGCTACGGCCTACTGATTCAGAATGATGGAAACTGGGACGGAGTACCGGTCATCCAGGATGCGGACTATCTGAATGCCATGTTATCCCCATCTCAGGATTTAAATCCTTCCTACGGCTACTTGTGGTGGCTCAATGGCCAGGACAGTTATATCAGCCCGGATAATGCCAACGTCATCTTCCCTGGCCCGCTGGCCCCTGACGCCCCGGCCGACGTAGTGTTGGCCGCCGGCCGGGACGGTCAGTTCATCAGCATCTCACGGGAAGAAGGACTGATCATGATCCGCCAAGGGGATAGTAGCAGCGAAAGTCTGGCTCCCATCGATCTGCATAATGAGATCTGGCGTCGACTCAACTTCATCAGGGAGGTGGTTAGCTCCACCACGGAAAACAACGGTTCTGCTACCCCGTCCGATCTGGCGTCAGGCCGGGCAGGTTTGTTAGCCATGAAAACGTACCCGAATCCGGCACGGGAAACCATTTATTTCGACTCCCCGGTTCAGGGCGATTTCTGGATCAGTCTCTACGACCAGCAGGGCCGGTTACTCATGAGGGAGAGAAACAAAAACCAGATAGCGCGCAATGGACTAGCCGCCGGCCTGTATCGCCTGAGCGTGAGTAACGGCAGTCAACGAGCGAGCAGCTGGGTACAGTTCGAATAAAAGCTGGCCTGGAATAAAGAGGTGAAGGGGGGGGGATTACTTCACCACCTTGCGTACGGCCGCCAGTTCTCCGTCCTGAAATACTTGCAGGAAGTAGATACCATTGGCCAGCTTTTCCGTCCGTAATTCTACCCGCTGAATACCGTCGGTCTTAGCGCCCAGTGGCTGGTTGAGTACGGTTCTGCCCAGCGGGTCGACCAATTTCAGCTCCAGTGTAGAAGCGGGGCGATCGAGCGTAAGGGCTACATTGATCATTTCAGTAAACGGATTGGGCGCAACGGAGTTAATAATCAGCCCCCGAGCATCGTTTTCGCTGATGGAGCTGACGATCGGCAGCCCCAGTACCTCGAAATCATCGAAGTAAAATCCGTCTTCTTCTACAGCGCCGTCGGAGTAGAAATAGAAACGGAAGAGGACCGACTGACCGAGGTAATCATCCAGGCTAATCGATTCTTTAACCCACTCGGCCTGTTCGCCGTCGTACAGCGGTTCGCCGAAGGGTTGTTGGTTGGAGGCGAGATTAGTGTACTGCCCACAGAGTGGCGTAAAATTCACGCCGTCGGTAGAGATCATGATCTGGACAAAATCGTAGTTGTTTTCGATGTCCCACCTGGCCATGAACTCGAGGCGGGCTTCGCTCATGTTTTCCAGGGAGATGGCTTGTAACAGGGTGTAGGTTTTATCCTGATCGTCTTCGTACTCGGCAAAAGGAGAATCCGTACGGCTGCTGGGGGAGGAAGTGAAATCTTCGGTAGTGACGTTCCAGGGGCTGCCTTCACCCTGGCTTTCCCACAGTGAGACGTTGGTGCCATTATCGGCGTAGATGGTCTGCAGGGCCGATCCCGTTGACTCACCGAAAGTTTTACGCAGGGTGTCGGTGGCTACGTAGCCGCCATTATCCAAACTAACGAGAAAGGCCACTTCAGTGCCCGCTTCGAGTTGGTCGGACAGAAAAAAGGGGAAGGATTGCTCGCTCTCATCCAGGTGTTCCATATTCAGCGTCACACTGTTGTTGCCCACCATGGTGATGTTGTTATCCAGTCCGCTCACCGTCAGGGTCAGTTCGCCGGCCATCAGTCCGTATTTTTTTAATTGCAGGGTGATGCTGTCGTTCAGTTCGGTGAGCACTTCTTCGCCATCTATTTCTTCCACCTCTCCGTAGTTGAGTAAGAGGTGGGCCGTGACGAGGTTTTGCAGCATGCAGTCCTTGTTCAATCCGTCGATCTGACCCTGGGTAGGCCAGAAATTGGGGCCGACTTCGGGGGTCATAGAGAAGATCTTGGGCTTAGTAGTTTCTTCTCCGTAGAGCCAGTCGTCGCTGTCGCCGTTGACGGTGTAGCCGACCGTTTCGGAGCCGGTGCCGGCCAGGTAATCATTTTCACGGGTCATGGCCTCGGTCATGGCGCGGAAGGTGGCCTGGTCCGGCGTTTCCTCGTCGGAGAAGCCCCAGGGGTAGATCAGCAGGTTGCCGAAAGTGTGGTAGTTGAGGGCGATACGGAACTCGTGGGCGTTACACAGATCGCGGACGGCTGAGGTTTCCGGTTCGGAAAAGCCTTCGGTACCCCGGTAAACGTCGCTTTGTGGATTCGGGGAAGATCCCTGGTCGTCGAAGCCCCATTCGTAGCCGTAGTTGCGGTTCAGGTCCACGCCCATCGTACCGTCTCCATTATCGCGGCGGTTCTTGCGCCAGAAGCCACCGCCGTTGGGGTCGGTAAGTTCGTTGTAGACGTAGCCGTCGGGATTGACGACCGGTACGAAGTACATCTCTGTATTGTCCACCAGGTATTTTACCTCGGGGTCGGTTGCGTAGTTTTCCAGCAGGTACCAGATGTAGAAAAGCATTTGGGAAAGACCATTGGGCTCGCGGGCGTGGTGGAGGGCGGTATAGAGCACTTCGGGCTCGTCTTCGTCCACCAGCGGATTATCGGAAAGTCTCAGGTGCCAGATCGGCCGGCCTTCGTTGCTCACGCTTTCCCCGATCTGCATTTTAGGGGTAATGAGATTGGGGTATTGGGCGGCCATGTCGTCTAGTACGGCCAAGACTTCGTCGTAGGTGTGGTAGCCACCCATGCTGCCGTAAGTGTAGTTTTCGGGGGTGACGTAATTGGAGCCGCCGGTATCTGCAACGCAATCTTCGTCGGCGCTGCGGCTTTCGCCGTGGGAATGACCGTGGGTTCGTTCGTGTTCGACGCGGCGTAGGTAGTCCGCCTTGGCGTCCGGGACGAGCACCTCAAAAGGAATATTGTTGGTAGCGAGTAAAGCCAGTTCACGCTGGCTGAACACATTGATCAGGTGTTTGCCCTTGGCGTAGTGACCGTGGTCCACTTCCAGCCCCAGGGCGGCTACGGTACGGATATCGGTCTGGCTAAGGTCGATCTTGGCCTGGCTGTACACCTCACCGGGTTCCGCCGATTGGGCGAAAAGGACAAAAGAGAAGAGCGCGAAGAGGAAGGTGGTGGATAAACGCATATTTGGGGAAAGGGTATAAACGAGCGATTTGTAGGGTTACCAGCGGAGCTGGCTTATAAACCCATTAGTGAAATGCGAAGATAACGTTGCACGGGGGATTGATTTTTGGCTAGCGACCTCCAGGTCGCTCTGGGCTAATTGATGTAGGATATGCGCTTGCGCGCGCCACCCTGATGACGGGGGTACATTGTAGTGGACCTCCGGCCCACGCGTGTTGTCGGCCGCTTGGAGCGGCAGATTTACACCAAACCAGTACTTATACGCCTGCATTCAAGTATTTCTACCCTTGTGTTCATACCATTCGCTAGCGATCTTTAGAAAAAAATTAAGTCATGCCGCAAACCATCTCCAATTCCGCTAACCTTCAACTCGGTACATTCGGTGCCGAATACCTCGACGTCGCCAATCATGGCCTTAAGGATTTGCCCGCCCTGCTCAAAACCCTGGGCTGTTCCGACGGGGAGATAACCACGGCCAGCCAAGACAATCTCGTCGTCCAGGGCAGCGTCGCTTCGGCACCGGATGGCGTCATTCAGGACCCGGCGGGTAGCGCCATCGGCAGCGGGCGCAAACCAGCCGGCGGCGGTGGTAGCGGAGCCATCTACGCTCACTTCCCGGATTTGGAGCCGGTTCCCGCCATTCAGGAGACCGAGGCGATCTTTAATTCGAGCGACGGCCCCGGCGGAAGGGTCTTACACAGCTATTCTCCTCACCTGCATGGGGTGCCAACCGATCCGGCCGACGCTCAACGAGCCTTACAGGACCTGGCCAACGCCTACCTCAATGCCCTGCGCGCCAAACGGGACAACACGGACTCTCAACTGACCGACAAGGACTTGCAGTTGTTCAACGCCGTACCGCTTTCGGGCCGCATTTTTGCCGGTTCCTTCATCAACTCGGCGCTCAATCACCTGCACCCCAGTTACACGGTGGCCGCGTTGCTGTTGGCTCAAGCGGAGATGCTGCGGGCCGGAGAGACGCTGCGGGCCGTTCAGCTTTACTACTACGATGCGCCGGTGGCGATGGAGGCCAAGCGGGTGGTTGGTGAATTTGCTGATTTATGATCGGCTAGCGACCTCCCGGTCGCTTTGGGTTTGGGATACGGATGAGCAGGAATTTTACGCACTTCGCTCCGGGAAGGTTATTTATAGTATGACAACCCAAGATTTGTGAATTTTGATTCGCTCTTTTTCCGGCAGGCTTCGTTAGAAATACTCGCCGTAGCTTTGGCTATGCCTGCGCTTTCTGCCTTAGTATACCTGAATCAAAGTGGTTTGGGACGATTTCACTTGCCCTCGCCGCCTTCTGCTACGTTACAAAGCCTCGTCGAAGCTAAGGCTTCGCCTACGTTTCGTGCCTTGCTGAAGACAACGATGGCGGCGTGCTACCATTCCCAAAACACTTCGTTTCAGGTATAGCCAAAAAAATGGCTTCGTCAACTTTTCACAAATCTTAACTTGTCAGTCCATAACTACTACTCGTTCCGCCCAACTGCGGCCCTCTTCATCAGATAGTTGCACGATATAAGTGCCCGCCGGCCAGTCACCCACACTCAGTCGAAGAGCAGTTCCGGCACTTAACCGCTCCAGGAAACCACTGCTCATGCTTTGTCCCCGCAAATCATAAACAGCGTAGCGCAGCCCCTGTACCGAGCGGTCGAGTAATACCCTCACTTCCGTGGTCGCCGGATTTGGATAGAGGAAAGCCTGTGAGGCTCCGCGTTCGTCCGGTGGATCGTTCGTGGAAGAAAAAATCGTGGCCGTCACGTGGTCGCAAATACTACTGGTGTCGCCCAGGGCGCGCATCCGGTATTTGGGGTAGAGGGGGGCACCACGGAAGTAAGGGGAAGGCGTTTCGATGGCCCTTTGTTCTAACATGCAGGCCGTGCCCGCCTCGTCTGGTCGGTGGATGATGTGAACGAAACTGCAACTGATGCAGAAAATATACAGCCGACAATCCGGCCCCAGTTGAAGTTGCGCAAAATAGGGCTTGAAGAATTCATCTTCGTCGCTTTCCATGATCGCGATGCGCACCCGCCCTACTTCCAGGTCGGGTGCTTCCAGGTCGTATTGGTCCAGGTAGTAGCCGCTGCCGACGTATAAATAGCGGCCATCTGGACTAAATTCGAGGCCGCCATATCCTAGACTGTCAGAACTCCTAGTTTCTGGAATAAAAATTGGATTACTGAGCGTTCCAGTGGTCCGATCAAAATCGAATAATTCTAAGCCGGTTAAATGACAATAAACCGCGAACTTCTGCCCGTCGGGGGAAAAGCGGGTAAAGTAACCTGGACCACTTCCTTCTGGAGTTACTTCGCCAATCGATTGCTGCGAATGAAAAGAAACACCGGTAGAATCCAGAGTAAAAATGTCGAATACGTCGCTTTCCAATTCAGCACTCAAGAGAAACCAGGTAGAAAGATTGGCGGAATAAACCGCGTTCATCTTACCGAATTCAGGAAGAGTATCCAATTTTATATTTTTCTGCATGACTTCCCCTAAACCGTTTTGCCGATTAGTATTGATAATAGAATACTGCAAATGCCTGGTCGTGACCGATGGAATTATCTCGGTATCGATATAAAATAGATACCAGATGCTATCGTGTTCTGGTTGTGGTAAAGCCAGCATGGTTTGCCTAGCTCCAGGATAAACATTCCATCCCTCAATTTCGTCACAATAATAATCGTGAACAAAACCTGGATTTAGAGAGTCGCCATTAACCATCATATTACCAAAGCGGTCGTTTATACTACAACCATTACTCATGAATATCAAGTGTCCTTCGGTGTTAGAAATCGCAGTCCTTTGATTATAGAATTCTATATCAATGCTATCGATTTCACTGACTTTAGCGGGGCGTTCATTGAAATCAATTTGAATATTGTTTATTTCAAAGCTGCTACCTTCAACCCGTTCAGTACCAAAAACCCACTGAAAATCTGACTTTTGCGCCAGACAAAAACAAGCATTCACAAAAACCAACAATATTAATAGGGTGTATTTCAAGAGAAAATATTTTTCCAGTAGAAAGGGCTAAAAATTAATCCAAACCGAAGATAATCTTTTTCCTACACCATGCCGGCGAAGGCGGTCGGAACGATAGTCAACTCGATTTTCTGAAAGTCCCCCCATTCAACGTATTTTACCCCGACCCATACCAACCCCAATCCATTATCATGACCAGATTTTCGCTAGCCATAAGTAGCCTCTTTCTCCTCTTTACCCTCTCCGCTCAGGACCAATTTCTCCACAGCCCCGCCCTCAGCCCGGACGGCAGTCAACTCGCTTTTAGCTACCAGGGCGACATCTGGACCGTAGCCACCAACGGCGGAACCGCCCGCCGCCTCACCGTCCACGAAAGCTACGAGAGCAGTCCGGTATGGAGCCCGGACGGTAAAAAGATCGCCTTCGTCGGCAACCGCTATGGCAACAACGACCTCTTCGTCACCGATCCTGGCGGAATGCTGCCCCAACGCCTCACCTACCACAGTGGCAGCGACTCGGAGCCCAATTGGCTGGACAACGAAACCCTCCTCTTCACCACCCGCCGCATTTACGCTCAGGTGGAGCGCATTCCGGAGATTTACCGCGTCAAAGTCAGTGGCGGCACGCCGGTGCGTCACTCCAGCAGCCTGGGGGGCGCGCCCGCTCATTCGGACCGTTATTTAGCTTTCACCCGGGGCGGTTGCCGCGTCAGCCGGGAAGCTTACCGGGGGCCGGCCAATCGCGACATCTGGGTTTACGACAACCGCAGCGGAGCCTTCCGACAGATCACTACCAATGACGGCCAGGACCACGCTCCCCAATGGGCGAATGGTAAACTTTATTTCCTCAGCGCCCGCGACGGACGTTACAATCTCTACCGACGTAGCGTGGAGGACGACTCTATGGAGCAACTGACCAAATTCAAGGACTGGGGCATTCGCAGTTACAGCCTCAGTAATGACGGAAAGACGGTGGCTATTTCCCAGGGCGGTAAGGTCGAAGTGAGTACCAATGGTGGTCGTGACTTCAAAGTAGCAAAGATTGAGGTTGGCCAGGATTTCAAATTCTACCCGACCGAAGAAACAACCATCACCAGCGGGGTAAACGAATATGCCCTGTCACCCAACGAAAAGTACCTGGCCTTCGTGAGTAAGGGAGAAGTATTCCTGAAACCCAATGATAAAGACAAAAGCCGGGCCAGAAACATCAGCGATCATCCCTACAAGGACGACAACGTCGGTTGGCTCAACGACAGTACCTTGCTGTTCACTTCGGATCGGCCCTCGGCTTCCGGTGGTCGCGGCAGCAAGGATAACTCAGCCTTAAAATCCACCTTGCTACTTTGCCAGCCCAAAAAATCCGAAAATTCTAATCCTTACCTGGCCTTCCAGTTCGATTACAAAACCATTCTGGAAAGCGAGATGAGCATCAGCGACTACAAGCTCTCGCCCCAGCGCGATAAAATTGCCGTCATCTACGGTCGCGGAAAACTGGCTACCTACGATCTCGACACCCTGGGTAACATAAGCAACGAAACCGTACTGCTGGACGGCTGGGACTACCCCGGCGGTCTCAGCTGGAGCCCCGACGGCAACTGGCTGGCCTACAACCTCAGCGACCTGGATTTCAACGACGAGATCTACATCCACCCCGCCGATAACCACCGCGATCCGGTCAACATCAGCATGCACCCCCGAGGCGATTATAACCCCGTCTGGAGCCGGGATGGCCGCAAACTTGCCTTCCGCAGCATCCGCAACAATGGCGATAATGATATCTGGTTCGTCTGGCTACGTGAGGAGGATTACGAGAAAACCCAGCGCGACTGGGAAGAAGCCGAAGATTGGGAAGAAGCCGACGAGAAGAAAGACAAGAAAGAAAAAGTGCAGGTTCGGATCGACTTCGAAGACATTCACGAACGGCTGGTGCAGGTGACCAGCCTGCCGGGTAACGAGGGTGCACCGACCTTTGGCCCCGACGGCGAATACCTCTACTTCACCACTAACAACGGCAGCCGCGCCGGCCGCGAGGGCGACAGCGATCTGATGAAGGTGAAGTGGGACGGTAAAGAGATGAAAACCCTGCTCAGCAACGCCCGGGTCTACGGTCTGGAGCTGGACGAAAAGGGTAAGAAGATGTACATGGTCTACAAAGGCAAAGTAGCCAGCACCGACCTGGACAAAGGGAAGGCCGAAAGCCAGAATATGAACGGTAAAATGACGGTGGACCACGTCGCCCAGCGGAATCATATGCTTGAAGATGGCTGGAACGCCCTGAATGACGGTTTCTACGATCCGGATTTCCACGGCCGCGACTGGGCGGGCCTGAAAGAAAAATACCGCCCCTTACTGCTCAGCGCCAGTACTCGTCAGGACTTTTCTACCCTCTACAACGAAATGCTGGGGCAACTGGACGCCAGCCACATGGGTTTCCGCAGTTCCGTGCAGGATGAGGAAGTGCAGAGTCAGCGTACCGGTTTCCTGGGCGTGGAACTGGACGAGGACGGAAAGGTCAGCCGCATCCTCAACGACGGCCCGGCCGACCGCAGGGACAGTAAACTGCAGATCGGTGACCGCATCGTGGCCGTCAATGGCGAAAGGATAGGGCAGAACGATAACCTTTACCGCTACCTGAACGGCAAAGTAGACGAGCGTACCCAGCTTACCGTACTGCGCGCCGGCAGCGAGCAGGACCTATTGATCCGCCCCGGCGGCAGCCTGCGGAGCCTGAACTACGAAGCCTGGGTCGACCAGCGCAAGGAACTCACCGAAAGGTACAGCGGCGGCCGCCTCGGTTACATTCACATTCAAGGGATGAACTGGAACAGCTTCGAGCGCTTCGAACGTGAACTCACCGCCGCCGGCCAGGGCAGGGACGGTGTGGTCATCGACGTTCGCTTCAACGGCGGCGGCTGGACCACAGATATGCTGATGACAGTCCTCAACGTCCGCCAGCACGCCTATACCGTTCCCCGCGGCGCGGCCAAGAGCCTGAAACAGAACAAAGACTTCCGCAACAACTACCCCTACGGCGAACGTCTGCCCCAAGCCGCTTTAACTAAGCCTAGCGTTGCCCTCTGCAATGAGGCCAGCTACTCCAACGCCGAGATCTTCAGCCACGCCTACAAGCACCTCGGACACGGCACCTTGGTCGGCCAGCCCACTTTCGGGGCGGTCATCAGCACCGGCGGCCACGGCCTCATCGACGGCTCTTACGTGCGGATGCCTTTCCGGGCCTGGTACGTTCACGCCACCGAAGAGAATATGGAAGGCGGCCCGGCCGTACCGGACGTGATCGTTGCCAATGCGCCGAACGAAAAGGCGTTGAATGAGGACAGCCAGTTGAAGAAGGCGGTGGAGGTATTGCTGGGGGAGATGAGTGAAGGACGATAATCGGAGTACGACGCTCTCCGAGCGGCTAGCAGCATATAATACATGACTCTAGTCGCTTTGAAATCAGCATGCCCCGGAAAAATCCCCTACGTCAGAAATTTGAGGTAGAGTCCTGATAGAATCGACTAATATTAGCTTCATTACTTTTAGTTTGAATCTTTGTAAGTTTGACTCTGTAATTGCCCAAACGATGTTTTCCCTCTTCTCCGGAGAGGGGCCGGGGAGGGAAGAGGCCAATCAACCATGAGTAAGAAAAAAGCCAATAAGACCAAGTCCACTGGCCGGAAAACACCCCCGCCGGTCGATAATGCCATCGCTAAGGCGGCCCCCGCCTGGTACCACCGGCGCCGCATCCTCGCGATCGGTCTCTTCGCCTTCGCCTTCTTGCTCTACGCCAACACCCTCAGCCACGGTTACGCCCTGGATGACGCCATCGTCATTACCGAAAACGTGATCACCAAGCAGGGCCCGGCCGGCTGGGGAGAGTTGTTCAGCCACGATACCTTCTTTGGTTTTTTCCAGGATGAGGACAAAGCCCGGCTGGTGAGTGGTGGTCGATATCGCCCGCTTTCACTGGCTTTGTTTGGCTTGGAGCAAACTATCGGCGGCGGACCTTTTCTACATCACCTGTTCAATTTGATCTGGTACGGCGGCCTGGCGGTTTTGCTCTACTTTTTCCTCATGCGGGTACAAAAACACCACGATCCGGAGTCGAAAGCCTTCGGGCTGGCCTTTATCGCCACCCTATTGTTTATTGCCCACCCCGTGCACACCGAGGTAGTAGCCAATATCAAGGGGCGGGATGAGATCATGGCGCTGGTGGGCAGCATTGCCGCAGCCTGGCTGGTCTGGCGGTCGGCGACCAAAGACAGTTGGAAATTGGCTATACTAGCCGGTGTCGCCTTTTTTCTGGGACTATTGTCAAAAGAAACGACCATCACTTTTTTGGCGGTGATCCCGCTGTTTCTCTATGCGCTGCGGCGTGATTTTCAGTGGAGCATGCTCAAGTATTGCGCGCCCCTGGTGGCTGCGGCGGGCCTCTTCCTGTTAATCCGCGCCAGCGTCCTCGGCCCTGGAAACGACACGCCGATTCTGGAACTGATGAACAATCCCTTCCTCAAACTGGAAAATGGCCGCTGGGTCGAGTTCAGTTTCATGGAGTGGTCCGCTACGGTCTTCTACGGTCTCTGGAAATACATTCAGCTTCTATTGTTTCCCGTCGAACTCAGCCACGATTACTACCCCCGTGCCTTCGGGATACCGACTTGGGGAGATCTACCGGTTATTCTCGGACTGGTCGTCAACGCAGGTCTGTTGATTGTGGGTTTGTTACAACTGCGCAAAAGGCCGTGGGTGGGAGTAGGGATCTTACTCTATTTTGCTACCCTGAGTATTGTTTCCAACGTTTTTTTCCCGGTCGGCACCCTGGTGTCGGAGCGCTTTTTGTTTTTCCCTTCCCTGGGTTTCGCCCTGGTGGTGGCTTATTTTGGGGTACAAACCTGCCCGGCCTGGCTAACGGGCGGACGGGGTAGCAAAGCTGGTTACCTGAAAGGAAATATTGGGCTAGCGGCCCTGGCGGTAATCGTCGGACTCTACTCCCTTAAAACAGTGACGCGTAATCCGGTCTGGTCGGATAATTACACCCTGTTCACCACCGACGTGGAGCACCAACCCAACAGCGCGAAGTTGCAAAACGCCGCCGCCGGGGCAAAAACGGATTATTTCATTCGCCTTTCCGAAGCTCAACGGCAACTGCCCAAAAATCAGCAGATTCTTCAGGAGGCCATCGCTCACGGTGGGAAGGTCATCGAAATTCATCCCACTTACAAACAGGCCTTCGCCATCCGGGGAACGGCCAATCTATTGGCCGAAAATTTCGATGCCGCCATCGCCGATCTCGACCGCGCCCTCACCCTGGACCCCGGTTACGAGGATGCGGCTAATAAATTACTATTGGCCTACCGCCAGGCTGGTCAGTTCTATGGAGAAAAAAGGAACGATCTGGGCCGCAGTAAAACCTACCTTGATAAAGCCCTGCAACTGGACCCGAACGACTACGAATCCTTGCGTTTATCCGGTGTGTTAAACGGTGTAGCCGGCCGTAAGTCTCAGGCGATCGAGTTCTTCCGCCGCGCTACCCAGTCCAGACCCGACAACGCCGATGCGCTCTGGAATCTGGGGGTAGCCTACTACCAGAACGGACAAACGGATTTGGCCAATCAGCAATTTGCCCGCGCCAGACAGCTTGATCCGGGCATCGACGAGCGCAAGAGAAACGGAGGGTAGCCCCCAAGAGGCCGCAGGCCGTCCAAAAACGAGGGACGAGCGCCCAAGAGGGCTTTCCCGTCTAAAAGCCAAAGGCGTCCCAAAAAGCGTTCAACTACCTCGGTTCTAAGGTAATCGTCCGATTGTTATAAGTAATGTCTTCGTGGATGATCGGACAGTCCTCACAAGTCAGGTAGGCGATCTCTCCTTGCTTATAAACTTTCATGCGGCTACCGGCAATGATGGCGTAAACATCATTTTCGAGGAACTGCAACATGAATTCATCGGGCCGGCTTTCGGTCACGCCGGGAATTTTGAAAAAATTGATCTGGCTGGGTTCGTTGGAAGACTCCACTACTACGTTGCCGAAACTGAGGGTTTCGCCTTGCTCCTCGAGGTGGGTCATGCAGTTGTCCTGTGTAGTGCTGCAACCAACGTCTTGCAGAGTAAGGATACAGGAGCGCATGTCGAAGTCGGTCTGGCCGTCGCTATCGTCATTGGTGTAAGTGATGCGGGCCATGCGGTAATCTACACCACGCAGTTCCGTAGCATCCACACGTGCGGATTCGGGTAAATCAACGGGATTGGTAGGAAGGGCAAAATCCTGGGGCTCGGCCTGGTCTTCTTTTTCACATGAAGTAGAGAATGCAAAGCTTAGTAAAATCAGTAAGGGCAATATTTTCATCTTAGTGCAATTGAGAGATTCATTTTATCAATTTGCCGTTTACAACGGATTCTTAAGATAGTGGTTTTGGGGAAAATAAAAAAAGCCGATGCTGAGTTGCACCGGCCAGATTAAACTTAAATAGAGTAGCACTCTCGCAGAGAGGGTTTCAAGATGTGGAATAGAACTAATTGGAGTAGCTGCTAATCCAGTTGTAAACGGATCGTACGCTCAGTGAAAGTATTTCCGAGGTATTCAACCGGACAATCGGAACATTGAAGTACCAGTTCACTTCCATTGCGGTAAACGGCGAAAGGGTATTCACCACCGATGATGGGGTAAACATTGGTCAGCAACCAGTCGGCGGCCATGGTGCCGGCGGTTGGGGTAAGTTCATCAATCAGACGAAAGCTGATGGTATTCTGTGCGTTGTCGTTTTGGTCCAGGCTGACGTCGTTCCCAAAACTGAGACTTTGGCCTGCCTCTTCGATCATGGCCAGGCACTCAGCGTCGTTGGTCTCACATTCAGTTTGCAGCACGGATAGTACGCAACCAGGCATACTCTGAGAAGCCATCTGACCGGCGGCATTACGGTATTCTATGTAACCCATACCGTAGCCGGCTCCTTGTAGCTGGGTGGCGTCCACTCTTTCGAGGTTGTCGGTAATGGGTTGCTGGCCAGGTTGTTCGGGCAACTCGAACTCCCGCTCGATTACAATGTCGCTTTCCTCTTCCAGGCAAGCGGTGAAACTCAGGGCGAGGGCCAGGAAGGTAAATAAGTAGATTGTTTTCATGATACTGAGGTATTTATATGGTCAAATTAAGGGTTAAGGTGAGGCTTCGCAAGTGATGTTTGGTCAGACATACGACCAAAACCTTTTATTGAAGTATCGCTAATTTGCGCAAATGGTTTGTTAGTTAAATTAATAAATGCCTTATTTAATTTCATTTTAACAGAAATAAATAAAATTTTTGCGTTTACTCCACTGTATGGGGTGTAGTCTTGCCAGGCTAATGCCTAATTTCGCTTTCCCAGTTAATTGTAATGTATGTACCGTCTATTCGGCCAATCGCCGTTTTTATTTTTATGCCTTGTTTGTTTACTCACTGCTAAAACCGGTATGACCGCTCAGTCCGTCTATCAGGCTGATCTATCTAAACAAACCCCGACCGAAAAAGCCTGGGTGGATTCCGTATACAATTCAATGGATTTCGACCAGCAGATCGGGCAACTGTTTATGATCCGGGCACACAGCGACCTGGGGGCGGACCACATCGCCGGGGTAGAGAAAATGATCCGGGAAAACCACGTCGGTGGACTGTGTTTCTTTCAGGGCACGCCCGAAAAGCAGCTGGAATTGACCAACCGTTACCAAGCGTTGAGTAAGCTGCCCCTCATGGTCTCCATGGATGCCGAATGGGGCTTTGGAATGCGGATGCCGGAGAGTACGATCAGTTTTCCCAAACAACTGGCTCTGGGGGCCATTCGTGATAATCGCAAGATTTACGATATGGGGGCCGAGATTGCCCGCCAGCTGCGCCGCATGGGCGTTCACGTCAGTTTCTCACCCGTACTGGACGTCAATAATAATCCGGATAATCCCGTTATCGCCACCCGCTCTTTTGGTGAAGATCGCTACAACGTAACCGTCAAGAGCTACAATTACATGAAAGGCCTGCAGGATAATGGTGTAATGGCCTGCGCCAAGCACTTTCCCGGTCACGGCGATACCGACGTGGATTCTCACTACGATTTGCCCGTTATCCGTCACGACCGGGCCCGACTGGATAGTATCGAATTATACCCGTTCAAGGCGCTGGCCCGCTACGGCATCGGCAGTTTCATGATCGCCCACCTCGCCGTACCCGAACTGGAACCCAGGACCAACCGCCCGACATCCCTCAGTAAAGCCGTAACTACCGATCTGCTCCGTGGAGAAATGAACTTCACCGGATTGGTCTTTACCGATGCCCTGGAAATGAAGGGCGTTACCAAATACTTTGGCGAAGGAGAAGTTGAAGCTGAATCCCTCCTTGCGGGTAACGACATCTTGTTGTTGCCCGGAGCAATGGGGGCTGCCAAAGCTGCTATCCGCCGCTATCTGGATGAAGGAAAACTGACTTCCTCCGACATCGAATCAAAGGTGCGGAGGGTTCTGCTGGCCAAATATCGCCTGGGACTTACCGCTTATCGCCCGCTCGCGGTAGAGAACGTGCGCGCCCAGATCAATTCGGAGCAGGCTCATGGTCTCAAGCAGGAACTCTTTGCCGCCAGCGTCACTTTGCTGCGCAACAACGAAAACATCTTACCCATTGGCAACCTGGATCGCCATCAGATTGCCAGTGTTCGCGTCGGGGTAGGGGAGCCAACCGCCTTCACCCGCCGACTGGAGGATTATGCATCCGTAAAACAACTCAGTGTGGCCGCCAAGCCGAGCGAGGGGGCTGTTCAGACTTTGATGCAGCAGCTCGGTCGCAGTAATCTGGTTATCGTATCGATCTATAGCGATGGTAGCCGCTTCAGGGAGCACGTAAAAATCAGTCCGGAAATTCAAAGCTTACTTCGTAGAATCGGAGCGCGGGCAAAATTGGTGATAGCCTACATGGGGAACCCCTACGGCCTCGGGCCACTCGATGAATTCGGGACAGTGGTACTGAATTACAGCCGTGACGACGTGGCACAGGATGTATTGGCTCAGGCCATTTTCGGTGCCGAAGCCATGAGCGGCCGGCTACCCGTTACAGCTTCCGGTAAGGCTCAGTTTAATCAAGGGCTCAGTACGGCTAAGGGATTACGGATGGGCTTCGCACCGGCCGGCTCCGTGGGAATGGAAGGCAGCTACCTCCACCAGAGCATCGAACGGATAGCCAAGGAATGTATCGACGAAAGGGCCGCACCCGGTCTGGTAGCCCTAGTTGCCCGCCAGGGGAAAATTATTTACCAGAATTCTTTCGGCCACCATACCTACGGCAAAAACCGGTCGGTAAAAACCAGTGATCTATACGACCTGGCCTCGGTGACCAAAGTAGCCGCCACGACCCTGGCCATCATGAAACTGGTCGACGAAGAGAAAGTAAATCTCGATGCTCCGCTGGGTGACTACCTCGTAGAATTGAAGGGTTCTAATAAAGAAAGCCTTACCCTCCGGTCTATGCTGGCCCACCGTAGCGGATTGCGCTCCTGGATACCATTCTACGTAAATACGCTGACCCCGAACAGTAGGGTAGCCCGCCCCAGTAGCCAATTTTACCGCAAGACCCGGACGGGAGATTTCGTGGTGCCGGTGACCAATGAATTGTTCATGCACCGTACCTATATCGATTCCATCTGGCACCAAATCCGGGAATCACCGTTGCCCAACCTGGGGGAATACCGCTACAGCGATCTCGGCTTTTACCTCATGGCCCGTCTGGTAAACCGTGTGTCGGGTATGCAGCTGGATGAGTACGTTGACTTCCACTTTTACCGTCCGATGGGGCTGAAAAATTTACAGTACCTGCCTTGGCAGAAAAATGCGCTGGACCGAATCGTTCCCTCCGAAAATGACAATTATTTTCGTCAGGCCACCGTCCGTGGCTACGTCCACGATATGGGGGCGGCCATGCTGGGGGGCGTTAGTGGTCACGCCGGCTTATTCGGCACGGCCGCTGACATTGCCGTGGTCTTTCAAATGCTGATCCAAAACGGTAATTACGGCGGTCGCTCCTACCTCAGCAGTGCCGTCATCCAGGAATTCACCGATCGCTATCCGGGGGAAACCCGTCGTGGATTGGGCTTCGACATGAAGCAACTCGACCCCAACCGCAACATGAATATGTCAAATCTGGCCAGTGAGCGGACTTTTGGTCATACCGGATTTACGGGAACCTGCGTCTGGGCAGATCCGGACGAAGATTTGGTCTTCGTTTTCCTCAGTAACCGAACCTTCCCGTCCATGAAAAATACCCGCCTCAACCGAATGGATATTCGCCCGCGTATGCACTCTGCCGCCTATCTGGCCATTAACAAGACGGCGGCGCGCGATGAGGTGGCGAGGCTGTACACAACCGGGCCCTAGGTCAGGTAAGTAATCCGTTAAAGCCCTGCGGCAATTCCGGTCATTACGGGAGAGGCCGAGCGTCTGGTCAGTCAAACTAATGGGCACTTCAGTCCCGATCTTCAAGGAAACGCCACTTTATAATTTCTTCCTCACCGAGTGAAATGATCAGTCGCATCACTTGCATTGCTACTTTGCTAGCCACAAAGAGGCCTTGAATTTGACTGGACGTCAGTTAGAAACAAGACTGCCCTTAGCTGTGAACGCGTATTGAGTAAGTCAAAACTGAGTCTGATCTCTATGTTCCATCCTCTACATTCCTATTATTCGGACTAGCAAAGTAGCAATGTCAATTGACCCCCTGACTGGCTGACTTCTGACTCCCGACTAATTACCTCCCAATTAAGCGTGCCTCCCCCGCAAAACTTCCTTCACTTCCTCCAAAGTATAGTCTTTGGCGGCCAGCAAGACTAAATAGTGATACATCAGATCCGCCGCTTCGTTGAGGAAGAGGTCTTTATCATTGTCCTTGGCTTCGATGACGAGTTCTACGGCTTCTTCCCCTACTTTTTGGGCAACTTTATTGATGCCGCGCGCCAGAAGTTGGCTGGTGTATGAACCCTCCGAAGGATTATCCCGTCGTTGTCGGATAGTGCGCTCAAGATGTTGTAAAAAATCGCCCCGGTTTTCCTTTCCCCAGCATGTATCAGTGCCGGTGTGGCAGGCTGGCCCGACTGGATTTACGGTGATCAGAAGACTGTCGCGGTCACAATCAGCTCGGATATCCACCAGCTTCAGAAAATTGCCGGAGCTTTCTCCCTTGGTCCAGAGGCGTTCTTTACTGCGGCTATAAAAAGTGACTAAGCCTTTATCAAGGGTTGTCTTCAGGGCCGACTCGTTCAGGTAAGCCTGCATCAAAACTTCAAGAGTAACCGCATCTTGTATAATGGCCGGCACGAGACCGTCTCCCTTGGCGAAGTCGATTTCAGTAATGTTTTCTTGGCTAATGTTCATATTCTTCGTTATTTAAGGGAACAAAACTAGAGCTAATTCAGGAAGGATGAATGATTGAATCGTCTTTCTTTGGCTCCTAAAACACCTTATCTATGCTTTCTGATTACAACAACCCGATTGACAGCGGAATGGCCACCGGAGGTGGTGCTTTTGATAGTGAAACCATCGGACACCTCCGCACGGCCGGTAAATGGGGGAGGTTCATTTCCATTACCGGTATGGCATTTCTGGGGATTTTTCTCATCATGCTCGTACTAGGCGGTGGTGCCGGGATGCTAGGGATGTTGCTCGGTGATTCCGGATCCGGCCTGGGAGCCGGAATTGGTATGACCTTCATCATGATACTCTACGGAGGTATTATTGCCCTGTGTTTTTACATTTACTACCTGCTCTATAACTTCTCCATCAACGCGATCAAAGTAGCGGACAATGATAACACCGCAGCTGTAAGACCTGCATTTAAGTCCCTGGCAAGCATGTTTAAAATCGTGGGTGTCCTTATGGCGATTTACTTGGTACTAACGGCCATTGTCTTACTAGGAATGCTCTTCTTTGGAGCCGCCGCTGCTCTGTAAAAACAGCTTTAAAGTCTTACGGGCACATTTGCTGCATCTAAGTGCTGCTTAAGCTCCCCGATGCCGATCTCGCCAAAGTGAAAAATACTGGCGGCGAGGCCGGCATCGGCTTTTCCGTGGGTGAATACATCCACGAAGTGATCCTTTTTGCCCGCTCCACCACTGGCGATGATTGGAATGTCCAGTAGATCACTCATTTTAGCCAGGGCATCCAGGGCGAAACCAGCCTTGGTACCGTCGTGATCCATACTGGTGAAGAGGATTTCGCCGGCCCCGCGCTCCTGGGCTTCTTTCACCCAGTCGAATAATTTAATCTCCGTTTTCAGGCGGCCACCGTTGAGGTGGATGAACCAATCGTCGGGCGCTTGCCCACCGCTAACAATGCGGGCGTCAACGGCTACTACTACGAACTGACTACCGAAGCCGTTCGCTAATTCATCAATCAGTTCCGGACGGCGGACGGCGGCGGAATTGATACTCACTTTATCCGCTCCGGAATCCAGTAGAACGTCAACGTCTTCCAGTGCTTTGATCCCCCCTCCGATGGTGAAAGGAATATTGAGGTGCCCGGCAATCTGGCGGGCCAGCTTGGCCAGGGTCTTTCTTTTTTCGTGGGTGGCGGTAATGTCCAGGAAAACGAGCTCGTCGGCTCCGGCTTCACTATACTTGGCGCCTAGTTCTACGGGGTCGCCGGCGTCGCGCAGGGCTACGAAATTAACACCCTTTACGGTGCGCCCGTCTTTGATATCGAGGCAGGGAATGATTCTTTTGGCGAGCATGTTGGAATGTTGGTCCGTTGAGTGACAAATAGCCATAACGACGGTGAGAAGAGTAAGGTTTTAGATTATAATTGGAATGTCTTACTTGAATTACACTTCCGCTCCGGGTTGTTGTTCTGCCGTATCCTTTTAATCGGACTCGATCAGGGAAAGGGGGGCAATGTGATATATAAACGCAGCAAATTTCGGAGCCAAATCATAATAATGTCTGTAATCCTGCTCCGGTCGACTCACGTGCAAGTCAATGGCCGGGGTGGGATTCTTTTCATTTTCACTTGCTGAAGTCTACCAGTTCTTTTAGACTGATCCGCCCTTCGTAGATCGCTTTGCCAATAATCACACCGTAGCAATCCAGCGCCGCCAGGGCCTTCACGTCATTCATATCCGTTACCCCACCGCTGGCAATCAGTTTTACCTCCGGCTGCTCCTGACGAATACGACCGTATAACTCCCGGGCGGTACCTTGCAGCAGGCCGTCCTTGCTCACGTCCGTACAAATGGTGTAACGAACGCCTTTCGCTACGTAATCGGCCAGAAACTCGAACAATTCCCGGTCGCTGGCTTCTTCCCAGCCGCTGACGGCAATCTTATCCCCCTTTACGTCGGTACCCAGGATGATCTTTTCTGCTCCGAAACGCTCCAGCCAGCCCAGGAATATTTCCGGCTGCTTCACGGCGATCGTCCCACCGGTTACCTGATGAGCACCACTTTCAAAGGCAATTCTCAGGTCGTTGTCTGACTTCATACCACCTCCCCAGTCGATTTCCAGGTCGGTACCACCGGCTATACTTTCCAGGACTTTGTGATTCACAATGCCACCACCCCGCGCTCCGTCCAGGTCCACGACGTGCAGCTTCCGGATGCCGGCATCAGCAAACTGCTTGGCTACCTCCAGCGGATTTTCGTTATAGACTTTCTTACGGCTGTAGTCACCCTGAGTCAGGCGAACGGCTTTTCCTTCGATAAGGTCTATGGCGGGGATGATGTACATTTATTGATGATTGGATTGAGGGATGTAAAGATGGAAATAGGAGCTAAGATCGCGTTCGCTACGCGAACCCTTGGGAATGCACGACTACTCAGTTACTCGCTACGCGATCAGTCTTGGAATAGCAAAATTTCAGGGTGTTTGATATTGTTCGAAACAAGGTTGGCCGCACAGCGGAAAACTGAGTAGTCGTGCCCTCTCCACGCGGTGCGCAGCCCGCTGTCCTATCTCCTAGTTCCAAAACGAATTAGAGCGTTAGAAAATCAGACAAAATCTGTTCACCCGCTTTCGCCGATTTCTCTGGATGAAACTGGGCCGCATAAAAATTATCCTTGCGTAAACAGGCGCTGAAGGTAATTCCGTAATCCGTCGTTGCCACCGTATGCGCACCAGTTTCTACGTAGTAGCTGTGTACGTAATAGCAGTGCTCTCCGTCAGTCGCCTCGCTGAGCCAGGAATCGCCGTTGTGATGAATGGTATTCCAACCCATATGCGGTACTTTTTCACCGTTGACCGGGCGAAATTTTTTCACCTTATCCGGAAAAATACCCAGGCAATCCACGTCATTTTCTTCGCTATGACTGCACAACAATTGCATACCTACGCAGATACCGAAAACCGGCTGGGTCAGCCCCCTGATTACCTCGTCCAGACCCGTAGCACGCAGGTGCGCCATGGTGGAACCGGCGGCCCCGACCCCGGGAAAGATCACTTTGTCCGCTCCCCGGATCACTTTCGGGTCAGCGGTGAGTTGGTAGTCCACACCCAGGCGGTCCAGCGCGAAGAGGACCGAGCGAATATTGCCGGCATTGTAGTTGATGATGGAGATCACTGGAATGGTTTTTGGATTCGATAGTTCAATGATCTAATCATTAGATCATTGAATCATTAGAGAAGTCCCTTTGTAGATGGTAAACGCATATTATCCACGTCTCGCCGCTTCGCCATTTTAATGGCTTTGGCCAGGGCTTTGAAGGTGGCTTCGATCTTGTGGTGTTCGTTGTCGCCTTCGATTTTGATGTTAAGGTTACAACGCGCTTCGTCGGTGAAGGATTTGAAGAAATGATAAAACATCTCCGTCGGCATATCACCGACTTTTTCCCGTTTAAATTCACCTTCCCAGACTAGCCAGGGGCGACCACCAAAATCAATTCCCACCTGCACCAGCGCATCGTCCATGGGCAAGTAAAAGCCGTAACGCTCGATGCCCAGCTTGCCGCCCAGGGCTTGTTTAAAAGCAGTTCCCAGCGCCAGGGCCGTATCTTCGATGGTGTGGTGTTCGTCAATCTCCAGGTCGCCTTTCACTTTAATGGTCAGGTCGCAACCGGAGTGGCGGCCGAGTTGGTCCAGCATATGATCGAAGAATTTCAAACCGGTATCGATGTCGGTTTTTCCAGTGCCGTCCAGATCTAATTCGATGCGGATATCGGTTTCCTTGGTGGTGCGGGTCACTTTGGCGGTGCGGTTTTCCAGACGCAGGTAGCGGTAAATATCCGCCCAGTTGATCGTTCGTAAAACAATGCTACTTTGAAGTCCGGATAATTGCTTCTGGTCCAATTCTTTGGCTCCTAATTCAGGATCATTAGCCATCCAGATACCCTGAGCGCCCAGGTTTTTGGCTAATTGCATATCCGTAAGCCGGTCACCGACTACGTAACTGTTCGCCAGATCAAAATCGCCCGCGAGATAGTGGGTCAGTAGAGCCGTCCCGGGTTTTCGGGTGGGTTGATTATCGGCGGCGAAGGTTCGATCGATTAGCTGTTCCCGGAAACGGATGCCTTCTCCCTCCAGAGCCCGGATGAGCAGGTTGTGGCAGGGCCAGAAAGTATCTTCGGGGAAACTGTCCGTTCCTAATCCGTCCTGGTTGGTTACCAGTACCAGTTCGTAATTTAATTCCCTGGCAATCCGGCCCAGCCAGCGGAATACCCCGGGGTAGAAAACGAGTTTATTCGGATCGTCGAGTTGGTAATCGTGAGGTTCTTTGACCAGCACGCCGTCGCGATCCAGGAATAATATTTTTGGTTTCAACTCCGAGGAGCTGCCGGAATCAGTTGACGTATTTTTTGACTTCAAAGTAGCAGGATTGATAGTGAGCGAACTTTCGTAGATCAGCGACAATCGCCGAAGAGATTTTAAGCGGATTCAAAAGGGGATTAGAAAACCAGGCCCAAGGCCGGAATGTTTTTGATGCGGTGGTAAGTGAGGGCGCAGCGAATACAGTCCATTAACTCCCGCTCGGGCACTTCTTCGTTCAGCTCAAAAACGATGGCCCGGTTATTTTCATAATTGAAGAGATCTCCGAATACTTCCCTGAAAGTGGCTACCAGCTTACTCGTGCACTTAAAGTACATGGCGTACTGGTCGGGGGTCTTTGCCTTCCAGTCAATACGAATGGTACTTCCCTTTTTGGCCAGATAGCTAGGTTCTCCCCATTTTAGGGTTTCTTCCAGGGTGCCGAGATCGGGAATATCCGCCGCTACGGCCAGTACCAGACGCCGCAGATTTTCGATCTTCGGGCGGACCTGTGGAGGATAGTTGTCAAACTTCTCGGCCACGCGGGCATCCTGGGTTAGTTGCATCATAACTGATTTAATGCGCTCAAGACTTCCAGGAATCTGGCATTTTCCTCCGCTGTGCCCACGGTGATCCGCAGGCAGTTAGCACAATTAGGTTGTTTGCTCTGGTTACGCACCACAATCCCGTGTTCCAGAAGGTGTTGGTAAACCCGGTCGGAATTCTGAAAGCGAACCAGGATAAAATTGGTCACCGAAGGAAAGACGTGGTCCACGACCTCGAATTCTTGGAGAGCGGCGGCCAGTTCCTCCCGCGCCTGCATCAAAAAGGTGATCCGTTCACGCATCCCTTGCTCATCGGCCAGAATTTCCAAGGCGCGTTGCTGGGTGAGTACATTAATGTTATACGGTGCCTTGATCCCGTTCATCATTTTGATGATAAACGGAGAAGCGTAAGCAGCGCCCAGCCGGATGCCCGCCACGCCCCAGGCCTTGGAAAGCGTTTGGGTGATGATCAGGTTGGGAAACTCGTTCAAGCGGGGCAGGAAAGATCGTTCGGGAATGTACTCGATGTAAGCCTCGTCCAGCACGACAACACCGGGGAATTTTTCTAGCAGGTACTCAATCTTCTCGGTCTGCATCAGGTTGCCACTGGGGTTGTTGGGGCTGCACAACCAGAGGACTTTGGAGTTTTCGTCGAATTGGGCCATCAGTTTATCCATCGGGATATCAAAGTCCGGGGTCAGCGGAACAGCCCGGAACTCTACGTCGTTGATGGCTGCAGATACTTTGTACATGCCGAAGGTGGGCGGCAGTGCGATCACGTTGTCAATGCCCGGGCGGCAGAAAATGCGGGTCACAAAATCCACTAAATCGTCTGAGCCGTTACCCAGCATAAGTTGGTCCAGGTTAACGCCCTTGAGTTCGGCCAACCTGGCCCGTACGTCCGGCGACTTTGGGTGTGGATAACGATTGATACCGGTGTCAAAAGGGCTTTCGTTGGCGTCCATCAGCACTTCGGCTTTTCCCTTGAATTCACTGCGTGCGCTGGAATAAGGGGTCAGTTTCAGGATGTTTTCGCGAACGAGCGATCGTACATCGGTGGCGGTGAGGGGCATGCTGGGAGATTTATTTAAAGAAAATGTGGTGGAGGCTGCGAAGGTAAGTTGTTCGTTCGTTAATCAGTTAAGGCTACTTGGGTGCTGAAGGTTTTCCAGCGGCGATTTGCCGCTCAAAAGTCCCGGAATCTTTGAATGCACATAAATTGCCGTCCGGATCGAAGAATTTAGCGACCGTTCCCCAGGAATGTTCCTGGTAGTCGACTTCAACACCGAGGGATCGGATTTTAGCGGCCATCGCTTTCACATTGGCTACGTTCATGCGCAGGCATTGCTTCATACGACCATTTACTGTGTTTATCTGATCCTCACGATCTTCTTGCTCTACCATCAGATAGGCCTGCCCAAACTCGAAGCAGGTGAGCATATCAGTGGTAAAAAGAATCTTTAGCCCGACAACTTCGGCGTAGAATTTGGCGCAGGCGGGGTAGTCGAGGGTGTAGAGGATGATACCGGTGCGGTCGAACATGTGATGATGGTATTAACGGTATGAACCCACTGACTGAGGGTTCACTGATTAACTCGGATCGTTTATTTCCCTTCGAGTGTGATTTCAACGTTCTTTGCTTACCCAACGGTCATTCTGGGCGCTTAGCAATGCTAAGGTGAAGAATGCCTGAGTGAAGATCGTGGTTCGCAAAGGGAGGGATTTTGGCTAGCAAAGTAGCAATGTAAGTATTCGAACGTCGTCAGTACGCTCGACGACTTTAGGAGGAGGCGGGCTGAAGACTGTCTTTGGATATCCAAGATTTTAGATTGTTGCAAAACAAGCATACACGCCGCTTTGGCAAAATCAAGAACCGCTAATCAAGATTCTTAGTGCACTTGAGCTTTTATTTGCTCATCCGCTTCTCCACCGCCAGGGCATGCGCCTCCAGCCCTTCGGCCCGGGCCATGGTGATCACGTGCGGACCCAGATTTTCCAATCCTTTCCGCGTCACTTGCTGGTAGGTGATTTTCTTCACGAAGCTGTCCAGGCTAACGCCACTGTACTGGCGGGCGTAGCCGTAAGTAGGCAGAGTATGGTTGGTTCCACTGGCGTAATCCCCCATAC
Organism: Lewinellaceae bacterium SD302; assembly: GCA_002591745.1. Lineage (GTDB taxonomy): Bacteria > Bacteroidota > Bacteroidia > Chitinophagales > Saprospiraceae > Neolewinella. Next base: position 9,908 of record PDLQ01000041.1, on the reverse strand, counting down.
TCTCGGCGGTGAGGTGGCCCAAAAAGACGGAACCGGCGTTAATGATGCCCTCACTGAATTCCAGGGCATCATCCATGCTTAGGATGAGGTGTTCCGGAGCGTAGGCGTTAATGAGGTCTGTTGCGGTGGCTTCGTTATCAATCACTACGGCCAGACTATTAGCGATGCTCTGGGCAGCCATTTTACGACGGGGGAGGGCAGTGAGCTGAGTCTCTACTTCGGCAACGATGGCCTCGGCTTGCTGTTGACTGAAACAGACCAACACGACCTGGCTATCCGCTCCGTGCTCAGCCTGGCTCAATAAATCTGCGGCGACAAAAGCCGGAGTGGCATTTTTGTCGGCGCAGACCAGTACCTCACTGGGGCCGGCCGGCATGTCGATGGCTAATCCTTCAGCAACCGCCAATTGTTTGGCGACGGTTACGTAAGCATTGCCGGGGCCGAAGAGCTTGTCCACTCTCGGAATTGTTCCCGTCCCGTAGGTCATGGCCGCAATGGCCTGTGCTCCGCCAACGGTAAAGACCTCGGTGACTCCGCAAAAATCTGCGGCGGCGAGAGTAGCGGGATGGATTTTGCCATCTTTTCCCGGGGGAGAGCAGAGAATGATTTCCTTACAACCGGCCAGCCGGGCGGGAATGGCCAGCATCAGGACAGTGCTAAATAAAGGAGCGGTACCACCGGGTACGTAAAGGCCCACTTTTTCAATGCCGACACTTTTTCGCCAACAGGTGACGCCGGGCATAGTGGCAACTTTCACCGGTTCCTGAATTTGGCTGCGGTGAAAACGTTCGATGTTCTCGGCGGCAACTTTTATTGCAGTCAGCAGTTCGTCTGAAAGCGTTTCTTTTTCCTGTTTTAAATCAGACACTGCTACTTTGCTAGCCAAAACATCTACCCCGTCGAAACGATTGGTCAGCTCACGGATGGTTGCGTCGCCCCCGTCACGGACACTTTCCATGATGGTGCTGACGCCGTCTTCCAGTTGGCGGAAATTCTGAGCCGGGCGTTGTAGCAAGGTGGCCCACTGGCTGCGGTCGGGTTGATTGGTGATTTTCATTTAGACAAACATTTTTTCGATGGGTACGACGAGGATACCTTCGGCACCGGCGCTGCGGAGCTGGTCGATGATGTCCCAGAACTGCTCATCGCCGATGACGGTGTGAATACTGCGCCAGTTTTCGTCGGCCAGCGGCATGACAGTCGGCGATTTCATCCCCGGCAGAATATTGATGATCTCATCGACCTTGTCGGCTGGGGCGTTCATCAACAGATAGCGGTTGCCACGGGCCTTGAGGACGGACTCGATGCGGAAAACTAGGCGCTCCAGAATTTCCCGTTGTTCGGTTCCGAGATTTTTATTGGCCGCGAGTACGGCTTCGCTCTTTAAGATAGTTTCCTGCTGCTCCAGGCCGTTTTTGAAGAGCGTACTACCGGTAGACACCAGATCACAGATAGCTTCGGCCAGTCCGATGTTGGGCGCGATCTCTACGCTACCACTGATCTCGTGGATGTCCGCAGCGATGCCCCTCTCGTCGAGGTAGGCCCGCAGGGAGTTGGGGTAAGAGGTGGCGATGCGCTTTCCGGCCAGGCTTTCCGGTCCGTTATACGGAGCATCTTTGGGAGTTGCCAAACAGAGTTTACACTTGGAGAAACCCAGGGGACGGATCACATCTACCTGTTTTTGCTTTTCCACGATGGTATTGTTACCGAGGATAGCAATGTCGGCGATCCCGTCCTGAAGATACTGGGGAATATCGCCATTGCGTAAGTAGAGCACTTCGAGCGGGAAATTGGCTGCCGCTGCTTTCAGTTGACCTTTGCCATTGTCGATTTTAATACCACACTCTTTGAGGAGTTTGATGCTGTCGTCTAGGAGGCGGCCGGATTTTTGCACGGCCAGTTTAATTTTAGTTGCCACTTTGGGGAGATTTGAGGTAGGGGTAAAACAAAAAAAGCCCTTCGGTTCATCACCGAAGGGCTTTTATGACAGATTGTGTCCAGGATGCAATAAAGATCTACTCCAACACGAAGCCGTCATTTGCCGCCGGTGCAAATGCAGGGAATACGTGATGGTGATGATGTTGTTGCATATTTTACTTATGCAAGCGGGCTTTAAGGCATCGCCTTAAAGCCCGCTCGACTTTTGGGTGGTGTGGGGCGGAATCGAACCGCCGACACATGGATTTTCAGTCCATTGCTCTACCAACTGAGCTACCGCACCGTGTTTGTGTCTGCCAGGGCAGCGAAATCTTTTTCCTCTGGTCAAAAAAGCCTTTGCTTTTTCACGACGAATTTGCCACATCGGCAGCACTTTCGTTCTGGTCACCTGAATAAAAAGATTGCTTTACTTCTAAAGCGATGCAAATTTACGTTCAATTTAACCGCCTGTGCAAGTCAAAGAAGAACTTTTTTAAGTTTTAGCTGCTACAAGTTCTCAAGACGTTGCTTTAATACGCTTTTACGTTCTTATAATGCACTCGGTTTTCTGAAAGTTTCCTTTATGTCTCCACTCAAGTATTTTTTGATTCCATTAGGCGCTTTAGCGGTAATCGCTTTTCTGGTCGCCGTGCAGTACGGCTCGCAATTTGCCTGGCTGGTCGTGATTCCGTTGGTGATGATGGCGGGGGTGCTCACGCTCAAGCCACAGATTAGTTGGTGGTATTGGACGAAGATGTCTCCACCGGACCTGTCCACCGATTTTGCGCCGATCTTAGACCGTTTCGATCTTTATCGTTCACTGGACTCCGCGGGCAAGCGGGAGTTTCGTCGCCGGACCTTCCTTTTGAGAGAATCCACTCAGTATATCGCTCAAGGGTCGGACAAAGTGCCGAAAGATTTGGAAGTGATGATCGCCGCCAGTGCCGCGACGGTCAGTTTTTACCGTAAGGACTTCGCTTTTCCTGAATTTGATACGGTGGTCTTTTATCCCCATCAGTTCCCCAGCCCACAGCACGAGCAGTTACACGCCAGCGAGCTGTATCCTCCGGACGGTACTTTTATTTTTACGGCCAATTTCTTTGTCCGCTCGGTCATGGAGCCGAAAAGTTACCTGCAGTTAGGCATCTACGAGTTTGCCAAGGCTTATCAACTGGTGTATCCGGGCCGTAGGCTGCCGCAAATGGAATGGGAAGCTATTAGGAAAATTAGTAAGTTCACCAAAGAAAAACTCACGGAGTTCATCGGCTTGCCCGAGCCGGACCGCAGCGCTATCGGACTAACGCTCTATTTTACCCACGCCGAATCTTTTCAGCGAGCGTATCCTGATCAATATACCGCCTTTGCCAACGCGATAAGGCCGGAGCCGCTGAACAATTGAACCGGGCATTTCGCTTTAACTTAAAACAATTCGAACCAGCATGAGAGTTATCAACCCTTTTAAATTACTGTCGTGGAGTTGCCTGTTGGTGCTTGCCGTCAGCTTGCAGACCTGTGCCACCAATCCGGTTACGGGAAAAAAACAAGTTTCCTTTATTTCCGAAGCTCAGGAAATTCAGATGGGCCAGGAATACGACCCCCAGATCGTAGCCCAAATGGGCGAGTATAAAGATCCCGAATTGGAGCAATTTCTTACCCGCAAAGGATTAGAAATGGCGAGAGGCTCTCACAGGCCCGAACTGCCCTGGACCTTTCGCCTGATCGACGATCCGGTAGTGAATGCCTTTGCCGTTCCCGGCGGCTACGTTTATTTCACCCGGGGCATTATGGCACATTTTAACAACGAAGCCCAATTCGCTGGCGTACTTGGTCACGAGATCGGTCACGTTACCGCCCGCCACTCGGTGCAGCAGCAAAGTAAGCAAACACTACTGTCTGGACTGGCCATCGGTGGGATGATTCTGTCTCCAACCTTGGCGAGCCAGGGAGAAAGTCTGATGCAGGGTATGCAGCTGCTCTTTCTGAAGTACGGACGTGATGACGAGAGTCAGTCCGATGAACTCGGCGTAGAATACTCTACTATGGTCGGCTACGATGCCAAGGAAATGGCGGGTTTCTTTACTACACTGGATCGTCTGACCGGAGGAGCTGAAAACCGTACGCCTACTTTTCTCAGTACCCACCCGGATCCGGCTAACCGTGAACAAAAAGTTCGTCAAATGGCTACCGCTACCCAGCAAAAACTGCGCAGCCAGGGCAAAACCACCTTTGATGTGGGCCGCAACAGCTATCTACGAATGCTGGAAGGGCTGATGTACGGAGCGGATCCCCGCCAGGGCTTCGTGGAGCAAAACCAATTTTTTCATCCAGAGCTGAAATTCCAGTACCGACTGCCCAACGGCTGGCAAACACAGAATAGCCCTTCGATGGTGCAAACAGTTGAGCCAAATGGTAACGCAGCCATCCGACTACAACTGGGGCAGGGAAGCGATACGCAAGCCGCCGCCCAATCATTTGCCAGTGAGAATCAATTGCAGGTCGTTAATAGTGGACAGCAGACAATTAACGGAAATACTGCTACTCTCATGATTGCGCAGACAGCAGCTACAGATGCGAATGGGCAGCAACAAGAGGTTATTAAAATTAAAGCCGGGTTTATATCCTACGGTGGAAACGTTTACATGCTTATGGGCCTGACGAGCCAACAGAATTTTTCTCGTTATGAGAGTAGTTTTGATGCCACCATCAGCAGCTTTGATAAATTGACCGACCCCAATAAACTCAATCGCCAGGCCGAACGAATTCGCATCGCTACCGTATCCGGTAACAAATCGTTGCAATCGGCATTGCAGGCAGAGGGCATTCCGAGCAATCGCGTTAATGAGTTCTCAATCCTCAACGGTATGCAACCCAATCAAACGGTACAGTCTGGTACCCTGATTAAGGTGCTACAACGTTAGGGCGACTCTCGCCCAAATAAAAATGCCCGCCTGATTTTTCAGGCGGGCATTTTTTATTTGGTGGGTGCTATGTTTTACACCGCGTGCTCGTAGAGGTAATTGGTCAGCTCATTCACCTTAGGGGTGAACCAGCTCAGGTCATTATTATTTATGATGCTCGCTTGCTTACAACCCAGTAGAAATTCGAAGGGGTTGAACCCACTTTCCTTGGCGTATTCAAGAGCCGATGGCGTGACTTCTTCAACGGGTAATTCCACGAGATTACGTTGAAGCCAAACCTGCTGTTGAACGGCGTAGAGTGCATGGTAGGGAACAGTCAGGCGGTAACCCTTACTGTTTTTAGGGATGTAACCCCGGCGAAAGGCTGGGTTGAGCCGACGCAGGAAGCGATAATCAATCCCTGCCTTTTGAGCCACTTTGCGCAGATTTAACTCGCGGTAAACCTGAACGTAGCTCAGAGGTTCGGCGGTTAAGGCATTAGAACGGGGGCTAAGACCGTGGTCGCCGTAAAAATTAACGGCGTAGGCAGCGGCCAAATAAGCACTCACGTACTGCTGAGTTTCCCGTGGGAGGTAGCGCTTTACTTTTACGTAGTCGCGGCTGCCACTCAGGCGGATGGCCTTGCGTACACGGCCACCACCACAATTGTAAGCGGCCAGCACAAGGTTCCAGTCACCGAATTGCTCGTATAGATCAACGAGAATCTTCATGGCTGCCTCAGTAGACAAATGTGGGTCCATGCGTTCGTCAACCACGCCGTCTACCCGCAAGTCATAGGCTCTGGCGGTGCCGGCCATCAATTGCCACAAGCCAGCAGCGCTGGCCGAAGAAACGGCCCGGCTACGCAAAAGGCTTTCGGCAATCGGTAAATACTTGAGGCTGTTGGGTAAATCGTAATCAGCCAGATAAGACTCAAAAATGGGGAAATACAATTCGGCTCTACTGAGCATCAACTCGGTACCGGTCGTACCGTCGATGACGTATTGGCCAATCTTTCTTTCCAACTGGGCGTCCATAGTGGCGCTGAGGGGAAGATCCAGTACGGCCAAACGATCGGAATAGACTTGTTTGGGGGTACTGGTTGGATTGGCGAGGGATGTGTTCTGGAACATCAACAGTAAGACTGCAAACATTCCGCACAGCCTGGGAAGCTGTTTCATTATAACTGGTTTCGTTCAACAATTACCGGGCTGCTTGGTCTGGATAAATCCTGACCGGCCTTTCCGGCATTTTGTGGGCGCTACTGCCCTGGGATTATTTGAAGCGACTAATGCCGCATTTAAAGCTCATGGTTTAATTCAGGCCGCAAAGGTAGTCCTTCTAACTTTGCAAGGCAATGGTTTCGGCATTTTGAAAAGTCTGAGTTACTAAATACCTGATTAAAAGGGGATTGAGTATATCCTCATTATTCGAAACACCATATTTTGCCACAGATGTTTGGTAAGGGGCAATATTAAATAGCGATAGGGTATCTCGCTTCCGAATATCCTCCCATTAGATCTTAATAGCGTGAAAACCGAAGTAAAACGTTAAAAAAATGTTAAAAAATTAATGGTTTGCTGCTTTGAAGCCTTTCCAGTAACTATTCGACAGCCCGGTGGGCGGCCGGGGAGTGATTGAACGAACGTCACAGTACTGCTGATGACGACCATCGGCCGGGTAAAAAATAACCTCAGACTTCACTTCCGTTGAAACCAGCCCGATTTGGTCGGCAAGGTGGGCAATCATGGCTTTGGCCATTCTCTCGTCTCGGGTATTCAGGCTATTGGGTGGAAAAAAAATGGCAGAGCGATACTGTCCGCCCCGATCCCTGCGATCGCGACCAGGATCATGTAACTGAAAGAAAAATTGCAATAGTTGTTGCAGATCGAGTACCCTCCGGTCGTAAACGACCCGAACCACTTCTGCGTGGCCGGTAGTTTTAGTGCATACTTGCTGATAGGTTGGGTAGGGAAGCGTCCCGCCGGCGAAACCAGCGTGGGTACTGATAACCCCGGCCAGTTGACTCAGATAAAATTGCTTACTCCAGAAACAGCCACTACCGAGAAGTACGACGCCCTTTCATTTTTCCTGTTTATCCATAAAGTCGTCAACCTTGGCACGGGGAATAAAGCGAATTGATAAGCTGTTGACACAGTGGCGGGTATTCTTCTCCGTAAAGCGCTCTCCCTGGAAGACGTGGCCCAGGTGACCATCGCAGTTGTTGCACAGGATTTCGGTTCGTCTTCCGTCCTTATCCGTTTCACGGCGAACCGCACCGGGTATTTCGTCGTCGAAACTGGGCCAGCCACATCCACTGCTGAATTTATCCTGGCTGTCGTATAGCGGATTGTCACATCGGCGGCAGACGAAGAGGCCATCTACTTTAAAATTATTGTATTCGTTAGTGAAGGGCCGTTCGGTCCCCTTATTGGCGATAACGTAGTTCTCTTCTGGCGTTAACTCGTTCCAGTTTTCTTTTTTCTTACCGTTAAACATTGTCCTTGTTTTTATCCCTTGATAACACCATATATATAAGGTGTGTTTATCCAGGCAGCGCAGGAAGCGCGAAACTGTCGGTTACTTACCCGGCATTGCTACTTTGTTAGCCTAAAGACACAAAATGTTATCACAGGAAACAGAGAACAGGAACGCTATACTTCTGGACGCAAGGCCCCAGGGTGTAATCGGCTAAGGAGTGTCTTGATATTACCCCATACCGGAGAGCGTGCGATCACATTATTTATACGAATTGGAATGTATGCTATTCGGCTCTTTTTTTGAAGTGCTGGAAAGCGCGGTGACCAATGACAGCCCTGATTTTTTTGCTGTCAAAGTAGCAGTGTTCTATTCAAGAATCAGCCCGTTCGACCCCGGCTGAAAGACAACACAGACTTTTTTCTGAGAACCATCAAATCATTCGCATAATCTGACTATCTTTGCTGTAAGTAGGTATACCTGTGTACCGGCTGTATTGATAGTTAGAGACGACCAACACTTTTAAAGATTGCACTGCCGTTCTGGCGGTTTCGCCCTTTCCCCACGGGGCGATCGATCTCGAAATAACGGTCTTCTACCATCATTAATGCTGAACTCACGAAATGCCTGCGAGTGTTCTTGGGCCGGTTGACCGCCGGATGAATGCGCTAAAGACCTGAACTATTTTCGTAATCTTTTTTCTAATCGTAATCTTATGACCAAAACGAGACAAATTTTATTCTCGCTATTCTGCCTTCTTCTGGTGGGATCGCTGAGTGCCCAAGTCATTTATGACAACGGCATGGCCATCAATAGCTTCGGTACTGGTTCCGGAGGGGCTGATGAGTCCATTTTGCAAACCAATACCTTAGGTATGAATACCTTGGGTCTCGGCCACCAAGTCGGGCAAGGTTTTACCATTGCTGACGACTTCGAGGTGCCGGAAGATGAGATCTGGAATATTGACGAGGTTGTTCTTTATGCCTACCAGACCGGATCGACCACCACTTCTACCATTACTGGTGTACGACTGCGTATCTGGGACGGAGAGCCTGGAAACGGCGGCACCGTTATCTTTGGTGACTTGGCAACCAATGTACTTGCGGGTACAACCTGGAGTAACTCTTACCGTGTTACTGAAACGACAACTGGTACCAATACCCAGCGCCCGATCATGGAGAATACCGCTACCGTCGGCATTATCCTGGAAGAAGGTACTTACTGGATTGAGTGGCAGGCTGACGGTTCTTTGGGCTCCGGCCCTTGGGCTCCCCCCATCACTATTATGGGACAGTCTACTACGGGTAACGGTTTGCAGTCACTGGACAACGGTGTGACTTGGGGGCCCGCCAACGATACTGGCACGAACACCCAACAAGGTTTCCCTTTCCAGTTCAACGGCGAAATCGAAGTTCCTACCATGCAAGCCGGTCAGATCGTTAACCTGGCGGCCATTACCAACATCAACGTAACGCTGGACGGAGACTGTGGCGCAACCCTGCTGCCTTCTCAGATCTTCGCCGGTAACTTCGACGTTGACGGTGACGGTCAGGTTCCTGCTCCTGAGCTGTACAATATCGTTGTTGAAGATAATGACCCGAGCAACGGTCCCATCATCGACGGTTGTGGTACCTGGACCTGGACGGCGACTAACACGTCTCCTGACACCGTATTTAGTGGCTTCACCAGCGCCTGGGGTTTTGTAAACGCCGAAGACAAGATCGCTCCGGTTGTGAATCGCCTGCCTACTCCGGCCGACGAATTGTTCTGTACTGACATCGATCTGGTGAACATCAATGACCTGCCAGCCAACGTATCCCGTTGTTGGACACAAGACGGCGAAACCGCCGTTACCTTGTTCTCCTCCATGAACCCACAACTGCGCGCTCGCCTTATCGCCGGTGGTGACGGATCTACTTACACCGACCTGGGTGGTAACATCACCCCTGACGGTATCCCTTACTTCTTCGACGGTTGCTCTAACGTAGAGATCTGTGTGAACGACATCGTAGTAAACGGTGACGCTTGTGAAGACGTAGTAATCACCCGTGTTTTCACCGCTACCGACGGCGACTGCCCAAGCGTAAGCGGCGAGGAGAACCCTGCTACTGTAATTTCTTACGACATCATCTTCTCTCGTCCTTCCATCAGCGATGTTAGCGGCGTAGACAGCCTTGCTCAGTTCAGCTGTGATGAGAACCCACCCCTGCTGCCACCGAACGCTTTCGGTAACCAGAACCCAGCACCTACCCCCCAGGACTTCCCTTTCATCACCCTTGCTAGCGGTGGCCAGGTATTCCTGGACGCCGAAGGTTTCTGTAACCTCGGTGCTACTTTCCAGGACGGTCCCCGGATCATCACCTGTGACCAGACTTACAAGTTCGTCCGGACTTTCACCGTCATCGACTGGTGTGAGGTAGACAGCATCCGCACCTTCACCCAGCTGGTGAAAGTAGGTGACTTCGACGCCCCGACGATCGTGGCTCCTACCCAGGATCTTAACTTTGACGGTATCCCAGACCAGGGACCACTGTTCTTCTCTACGAACACTGCCGACTGTGAGGCGATCTTCGCTATCCCCGCCGGTACGACCAGCGATAACTGCGATCCTAACCC
>PDLQ01000040.1:40750-41972 GCA_002591745.1 Lewinellaceae bacterium SD302 | reverse complement strand
CTTTATGTTAGTCATCCTTACTGTGGAAGTGTCCATGACTACTCTATGCTCAAATCGGAATTCGATCCAAAAACGGCTAACTGGTTTGAAGACAAAAGGGTTTGGATAGATTTAGGCTACTTAGGATTTGACAAGGATTATCCAGCGGGTGAAGTCCAGATACCGATTAAAAAGCCACGTAGAAAAAAGAAAACAGATCCCAGGATTGAGCTTACAGAGGCACAGAAAAAGCACAACAAGCAAATCAGTTCAAGACGAATTTATGTCGAGCACGCTATCGGAGGGCTCAAACGATATCGATTCTTGTCAGATAGACTTAGGTGCCGTAATGCACGATTCTATTCTACTGTACTTGGTGTATGTGCGGGCTTATGGAACTTTCAGCTAACTTGCTCATAATCAATCCGAACAACTCTATTGTTAAAAAAAGCTTTGAGAATTTTAAGCGGTTGCACGGAACGGGAGCGCCAACGCAGCCGCGCCGATTTCCAATCGGCCCGGATCGAAGAGCCGGAATAATCACATTTGCATGTGACACTCGGAACGAAACGTCAACCAGCGGTTGACGGTGGCGCATTGTTCTGTGAAGCGACGGACGTGACCGTAAATTATGATAACTATTCGAAATCTTTAGCGCGAGATCAACAGTTTACAGATTTAGCATTTAGATGCTCAGAAAGAAACTCAAAACTCAAATTCTTTTCCATAAGGCTGAGTTTTACAGAACGGGAGCGCCAACGCAGGCGCCGATTTATAATCGGCCCGGTTCGAAGAACCGGAATTGTCATGCTTGCATGTGACACTCGGAACGCGTATCAAACTGGCGATTGACGGTGGCGCATTGTTCTGTGAAGCGACGGACGTGACCGTAAATTATAATAACTATTCGAAATCTTTAGCGCGAGAACAATAATTTCCGGCTTAAGCATTTAAACGCTCAGCAAGAATCTTAAATTCTAATCCTTTTTTCAAAGGGTTGAGTTTTACAGAACGGGAGTGCCAACGCGGCCGCCGATTTTCAATCGGCTCGGATCGAAGATACGAAATTGATGTCGACGGTATGTGACGCTCGTAAGCGTACCCATCAGATCGGCGGTTGACGGTGGCACTTTGTTCTATACAGCGCAAGGACGGAATATAAATTTCTTGGCAATCAATTACTATTAGAGCGAGAACATCCAGCATCATTTGTACTCGCCTCAAAGAATCATAAAGGCAATTC
>PDLQ01000040.1:0-40740 GCA_002591745.1 Lewinellaceae bacterium SD302 | reverse complement strand
AGACGAATTTATGTCGAGCACGCTATCGGAGGGCTCAAACGATATCGATTCTTGTCAGATAGACTTAGGTGCCGTAATGCACGATTCTATTCTACTGTACTTGGTGTATGTGCGGGCTTACGGAACTTTCAGCTAACTTGCTCATAATCAATCCGAACAACTCTAATAAGCACCAAAGAATATCAGCAATTATACTTCCATCGGCCACACCGGGTGATTTTTGACCGCCGAGCTTTGCCGCAGCTATAAATATGCCTACATCTCGCCGGTTTGCCAGCCGACAAAACCAGCCCGCCAGAATATTCGTGAATTTTGCTACTACCGTGGGTTCGATTAAATTAGACCTTGTTCTAAACCGCACAACAAACACGATGCCTCCCTTTACCCATTACCTGTTGCTATTCTTGCTTTTGGCAAGTTGTGGCTCTGACACCAATGAATCGACCGTAGATTCTCGTTCGAATCATGATTGTAGTCACTGCCCGATTGGGCAAAACACTTCGGAGAGCACAACAAACACCAGTGCTGCTTCTAAATCTGAAACCGACATTGGCGGCAGCCTGAATGCGGGCATCCCGATTGCAAAAAAGTACATCAACGCCGAATTGACGGGAAAGGGTGGTTACGATAAATCGGAGGAGGTCGTAGAAGAAGTATATTGGAAAATTGCCGGTGGAGATGACGACCTGACCCAGTACGCGAACCTGTACCGGACGGTTAACTGCGCTTTGTTACAACTCGTTTGCGAGGACGATTCTTTGAGTACCACCCAGAAACGAGAAATGAGTGCTGCCTACGTGGAGGCTTACGGAGAAAAAGTGGAAGAAATCGTAGCCCGATCAATTGATAAGAAAAGACAAACTGATTTGACCCGACCGGAAAACACCCCCCCTGTCAGCCCTCCGGCTCCAGCTGCGGAGAAGAAGAACGGAAGCACTTTCAACACAAACGTAAAGGGAGAAAACAAGGGGCAGATCATCCAGGGGGAAACGATCAATATCGGTACTATAAACAGTGGAGGAGATGATGAAAGCTAGACGAATCTTTGTACTTGCCCTGTTGTACTTACTAGCCAGTCAGTTATCGGCACAAGCCGGCGGCAAGCAGTGTGAAGTCAATCGTGCTGAACTGAATATTTACGGAGACAACAACGGGACCGTTATTCAGGCCACCACCGCCAACATCCAGCGGATAGATTGCCCCAACGGCGGTTGCGTGGTGGCGACCGGAGAAGCACTGATGATAATTCAGGGTTTTTTGCAACAGGAATTCGAGCCGAGAAACAAGATCAGCGCAATTGCACCAGTCAACAGGCTCTCCCTGGCGCAGGAGCTGGTCTCTCAGCTTCCTGACGACATGGAAATCTGCGTCAAAGACTTCGCCAACGACCGCCTGTTAACCAGCAATTTTCAGGTTTACGAAGCTGAGGAAAAATCGTTTAAAGTACTGGTGCTTCCCGTCAGCGAAAGTGACCTGGCGGATTACGGTTTACAAATTCGCTATCCCGCCAAAGAAGGTATTGCCAGGGTTTGGCGGCTGGGGCAGTATTACTACGTAAACGAAGGAACTGACGAGTGTCTGACACCGGCTAATTTCGGGAACGGCTGTGAGCGGTATGCGTTTGCGGAAGATTTTAGTGGAGGCACAGCTATCGTGGGTTCTACTGGCGGAGAAGTGATGTATTGGCTTATCGGAAGTAAAGGAAAAAAGATATCCGATAAGTTTGAAAGTATTACTTCAGCGCCTAATAATTCTCCTCTGTTTGTTGGAATTAAAAATAGCTTGACATACCTCCTAGACCGACGGGGCAAAACCATAGGTGGTCCCTATTCATCACTGGAAGCACTTGACAAATATATCCTGGCGTCCCGGACCCCAAGCGAATTTAATCTCCTGGACAATAATGGCTTTCTGGTACTTCCAGCGTCCTATTCTAATATAAATCTGATAGGTAAAGATTTTTTAGCGGTTCAGAATGAAATTCAAACTCAGTTACTTGATATAAAAGATAACTTTAGATCAATTCACAAAATCAAAGGCAAAGCGACCTATCGTAGGCAAGGAAGATTCTTTATTGTTAAGGTCGGGCTCAAAGAAGGACTATTCGATCCAATGAATAAAAAAGTTGGCTTCCCACCCACTTATGCGGAAATACACAATTTAGATGAACACAAAATCCTGGTATCGACTTACGAAAAATTAGGCCGCTCCTCAATTAGAAAACAAAAATTCGTAGACTTGAAAGGGAAGGATATATCGGCAGCTTATGACCGCATAGAATGGGATGAAGATTCCAAAGGCTACCACAAAACCACCCATTATAATGTGAACGGAACCCATACAATGTATGGTTACATATACGATAACGGAAGCAAAGTCCTTCCCGGACTCTACACTTATCTCGGAGATTTCGATGAGAACTTTGACGTAGCCTGGGTGGCAGACAATATTCCTCCCAAACGAACGGGTATACTATATCGTGATGGAAAAACGAAACTCTATAGTTTTAATGAGCTGCCTACGGTGACGGCGCTTTTTGACTCCGAATTTTATACCCCTTTCGATCCTGCAACGGGCACTTCAAGGTACCGTTTTTCTGCGCTCTCCGGTGATGAGCCTTATATTGGACTGATGAGCGCAAAAGCTGGCTTGCTTACCCCCAAAGCCACCGATAATCTATATGCCGATCAGGGACCGCCACTATCTATTTCTCCAATATCAGAAGGTGTTTTCAGGTGTGAATATATAGGCCAAACCAGCAGCAATAAGGTTACTTTATTGTTCAATTCAAATGGTCCTTTATCACCGGTAATGACGGATTTAACGGTCGTAAACGAAAATTGGTTATTCGGCAAAATTCGGGATTCATACTCATCCAATTGGCTACTTTTAAAGTACAATAATGAGGACAACAATCGCGACTCTCTAGCTTTCTCTAGTATTCAGAGTGCGATTTCAGAGGATGCTCCTTTTGCACCGGCATTAAACCGACCTATTCTCAAAGTCAAGACTTTAGACGACGAATACCAAATGATCTTTTTCCAACCTGATGGTAGCTTACACCTGCTAGATAATTACAAAAATTATAGTCAATTTACTTGTGATTACACATACGCTCGATGTGAATCCGGCCGTACTGTCTTTATTGACACCTTAGGTAATACCAGTGATTGCCTTCCATTTGAGGTGCATCATATGGCCCCGACTCAGTATCACAGTTATGCTATAGTGAAGAAAGGCTACCATCAATACGGCCTATATGATGTCGAAAATAATGAATTCGGCTTACCAATGGGCCTCAGCACAATTAGCTACGACCATAATGAAGAGAAATTCTCGGCTACTTTTCGCAACAAATCCTTCACCTTCCAGGACCTCGGCCGCCCCATCCTCTCTTTTATAGATGGTGACCTGGCCGCCTTTAAGGCTGCCTTGAGAAATCACTAGCGACGGCATTACCGGCCCAGGCCAAACTGGTAACGGGAGTGCTGAAAGACGGCTGCCCCACCGATCACCTCTCTGTCTCCATACCCGTCGCCAACCACCACATCCCTTCATTCCTGCCAACTTCAATCCTTCATTCCTCAGGAATTGCCTATTTTTGCGCCCCAATGGGAAACCCCACCATGTCCGAACTCCTCAACAAGATTGATAAGAACCGCCTGCCACGCCACGTGGGGGTGATTATGGACGGCAACGGCCGCTGGGCTGAAACCCAGGGGAAGCCCCGTGTTTTTGGTCACAACAACGCCATTGAAGCCGTGCGGGAAACCGTGGAAGGCTGTGCTGAGATCGGTATCGAATGTCTCAGCCTCTATGCCTTCAGTACCGAAAACTGGAGCCGGCCAGTGGAGGAAGTAGGTGCCTTGATGGAGTTGCTCGTCAACACCATCGCCGGGGAGATGGAAACGCTGATGAAAAACAGTATCCGCCTGCGGGCCGTGGGTGATCTGCAAGGACTACCCTCCCCTACCCTGCAAGCCCTCGAATTCGGCATCGAACACACCAAGGACAACGACCGCATGGACCTCGTCCTGGCCCTCAACTACAGCGGGAAGTGGGATATTCTGAACGCTACGCGGGCTTTGGCTAACAAAGTAGCAATGGGTCAGATCAAGCCCGAGAACATCCAGGCCAGCGACCTGTCTGCTCACCTGAGCACCAGCAACCTGCCCGACCCTGAACTGATCATTCGTACCAGCAACGAACACCGACTGAGTAACTTTTTCCTCTGGCAGGCCGCCTACGCTGAATTTTACTTCAGCCCGGTCTTCTGGCCGGAATTCCGTAAGCCGGATCTCCACCGGGCAATCCTGGATTTCCAGGGCCGCGAACGCCGTTTTGGAAAAACCAGTGCCCAATTGGGCCAACCAACCAACCCCGACACCATTAGTAAGCCTCTCTGATGAAGAGCCGGTGCCGGCTAAAGTTGTGTATCACTTTAGCCAGCGCTGGAAACGTAGAACCAATGAGATTAACTTTCCTACTTCTTACCGTCCTGTCTTTACTGATCCCGGCTGCGCTGACCGCCCAGCAAGACAGTCTTAACCCGCCCGTATTCGATTACAGCGAGGTGAATGAGTACGAGATCGGCGGACTTCGGGTCGAAGGTGCCTTTTTCGCCGAGCAGAACGCTATCCTGGGCGTTACCGGCCTGAGCGTAGGCGATCAGATTCGCGTACCCGGCGCCGATATTCCCAAAGCACTGCGTAATCTCTGGCGGCTCCGTCTTTTTACCGACGTGGCCATTGAAAAGGAAAAGACCATCGGTAATGTCATCTTCCTGATCGTTCGGGTCCAGGAGCGCCCGCGCCTGCTGCGTTACAGCTACCAGGGTGTCAAACAGGCTTTGCACGATGACCTGAATGAGGTGGTGAACGTCCACATCGTTCGTGGCGGTATCGTTACCGAAAACAATAAAGTGAACGCCGCCGACGGCATCCGTAAGTTCTTCGTTGAGAAAGGATACCTGGATACCAAGGTGAGCGTTGAAGAGGTCGTAGACACCGCCCGCGCCAACTCCGTGCGCCTAGTTTTTGACGTGGAGCGCTACGACAAAGTGAAGATCAAGGACATTAACTTCATCGGTGCCGAAAATGTCAAGGAACGCAAACTGCGCAAGCAGATGAAGGAAACGAAAGAGAAAAGAAAGATTCTCGCCGGCTCCAAGTTCCAGCAAAAGGAATACGAGCTGGATAAAAAAGCGGTCATTGCCTACTATAACAAGGAAGGTTTCCGCGATGCCCGCATTACCAGCGACAGCCTGTACCGAAACGACAAAGACGAACTGGTTATCGATCTCTACGTCGATGAAGGCAACCAGTACTACTTCCGCAACATCGAATGGAAAGGCAACTCTATTTACGACAGCGAAACGCTGAGCAACGTACTCGGTATTGAGAAGGGCGACATTTACAATGACGAACTGCTACAGACCCGCCTTCAGTTCAGTCAGGACAACCGTGACGTCAGTTCACTTTACATGGACAACGGCTACCTCTTCTTCAACGTCACCCCGGTAGAAAAAGCTATTGTCGGCGACAGCATCGATTTGGAGATCCGCATCAACGAAGGCCCCCAGGCCACCATCGATAAAGTGGTCATCATCGGTAACGACCGGACCCACGAGCACGTGATCCGCCGTGAGATCCGCACCGAGCCGGGTGACAAATTCAGCCGTTCGGACATCATTCGCTCCCAACGTCAAATTCTCGCCCTTGGTTACTTTAACCAGGAAACGATGACCATGAACACCCCGGTCAACCCCGACCGCGGCACCGTAGATATCGAATACGTTCTGGAAGAGAAGCCTTCCGACCAACTGGAACTCAGTGCAGGTTGGGGTGGTCGCCGTGGTGTTATCGGTACCCTCGGGGTCACTTTCAACAACTTCAGCCTCCGCAATCTTTTCAACAAAGAAGCCTGGCACCCGCTGCCCCAGGGTGACGGACAGCGTTTGAGTATCCGCGCCCAGACCAATGGCCGTTTCTTCCAATCCTACAATCTGAGTTTCACCGAGCCCTGGTTGGGTGGCAAACGTCCGACTTCCCTCACCGTAGCCGGTTTTTACAACCGCTACAACCTGGGTACCGACGAGTCTCCCCGCTCACTCACCATCCAACAGGTATCCGGCACCCTGGGTACCCGCCTGCGCTGGCCAGACGACAACTTCATCTTCCGGGCCGGTCTCAACCTCCAGACCCTGCGTTTGAATCAATGGAGCAACCTCTTCGTTACCGACGAAGGCCAGGTGGTAACCGAAGGCAACTACAACAACTTCAGCCTCGGTCTTACCCTGGCGCGCAATACCATCGGTGATCCGCTCTTCCCCCGTGAAGGCTCCAACATTGAACTGAGCTTGCAGGCTACCCTCCCCTACTCTGCCTTTAGCGATCAGGATTACTCCAAGCTGTCTACCGAAGAGCGTTTCCGCTGGCTGGAATACCACAAATGGCGCTTCAATGCCGACTGGTACACCACCCTTGTCGGTAAGCTCGTCTTCAAGGCCCAGGCCAAGATCGGTATTCTCGGCACCTATAACCGCAGTATCGGTACATCTCCGTTCGAGCGCTTCCAGTTGGGTGGCGACGGGATCAACAATCAGCAGTTTGCCTTCGCCGGGGTCGACATCATCAGCCTCCGGGGCTATGACATCACCGATCTCCCCAACAACGTCAACAATTTCACGGGACAGGAAGTGGCTACGCCGGTCTTTAACAAATTCACCGTTGAGCTTCGCTACCCACTGTCCCTCAACCCTTCCAGTACCATCTACGTACTGGCCTTCGCCCAGGGTGGTAATGCCTGGAACGGCTTACGGGAGTACAACCCGTTCGACCTTAAGCGGAGCGTAGGTGTCGGTGCCCGTGTCTTCCTCCCGATGTTTGGTACGCTTGGTTTCGACTACGGTATCGGCTTCGACAAAGACCCCGACCTTAACCCACAGGGTAACGGCAACTTGGGTACATTCAACATTATTCTTGGCTTTGAGCCGGAATAAGGGAGAACCACAATAGCACTGAGAAGCACGAGAAGATTCAGATACGATAGAACTAGAAACGCTGCGCTTTTGGAAATGGGAGCCAACGTGACAGTCGACCGCGATGCGGTCTAATATCGGTAGGGGACAAGCCGAGTGTACTTCCCGTAACACATTCTGCTGGCTCCTATTTCTCATATCCAGAGTAAGCGCAGCATCCGGCGGCGATTCTAGTGGTCTGTCAATGTTTAATTTTCAGGTTAGGCGCTGGTATATTTTGGCGATAGACAAGGCGGAGAATTGTGAGCATAGCCGTAGCTACGCGACCAATTTTCCAACGAAGTATATCACCAAAAGATGTCGCGGATTACCTAAAAATCTAAGCTTGACAGACCACTAATTCCTAGTTCCAGATTTTGGCTTCAAAGTAGCAAGGCAGAAAATAAAATTTGAAAAATCAAGCAACCGGTCAACCATGCGCCTCAATTAGATGTATATACATCTAAATCATCAGCAAGTGGTTTCCACTGGCTAAAACCAAATAAATCGATAATGAAAAACTTGATTTTCACCCTCATTGCCATCTCTTCTATCGCCCTGATCGCTTTTACCGGCCCGGTAGTTATCAAATCCGTTGACACGGCCAAGAGTACCGTCACCTGGAAAGGTTACAAAGTCACCGGTAGCCACGAAGGCACCATCGACCTTGCGAAAGGCGATCTGCTCGTTCAGGATGGTGAACTGACCGGCGGCAACTTCACCATCGACGTCACCTCACTGAAAGTAACCGACATCACCGGCGGCGGTGCACAAAAACTGGAAGGTCACCTCAAAAGCGACGATTTCTTCGGTGTAGCTGACCACCCAACCGCAAACCTGGTGATTACCAAAGTCGCTCCCCGAGGTACCGAAGGCAGCTACAAAGTCACCGGCGACATTACAATTAAAGGTACGACCAAGGAAATTCGCTTCAACACTCAATTGACTGAGGAAATGGGCCAAACCGTCGCCGTGGCCGATATTGAACTGGATCGTACTGATTTCGGTCTCCGTTACGGTTCCGGCAGCTTCTTCGACAATCTGGGCGACAAAACCATCTACGACGAATTTGAACTGAGCATTCGCTTGGTAGCCGGAGAATAGGAAACTGATTAGCGATCCTTGATTGGCGGTTCTTGATTTTTGATTTAGCTCAGTATGCGTACACACTGCCAATGCAAAATCAAAAATCGCCAATCAAGAATCCTGAACCGCTAATTGAATGCTTATTTCCAACGGGACAGACCCTAATATTCTATGGTGTTGATGTTTTACTTACACCTCCGAAACAACATACCCGTGACTAATCGCCAATTCTTCTGGAGTATAAGCAGCGTACTCTGTATGCACCGGCACTGAAGCCAGCAACTCCAGATCCCCTTGCCGTACATCCGTTTTGGAAATAGGAATATCCAGCTCCCGATACATCGCCTCGTAGTCTTTCCAGCGCAGGCGATTTTGGGGCTGGATATTATTGTCGATCAGCTTCCACTGCTTGCGGCTGAAACGCAGGAAATTATAGATCGTAATACTGTGGTCGAAATGAGCGAAGTGATCGGACAGGTCGATGAAGTGACTCATTAGTCCGCCCTTCTTCGTCAGTCGCTTGAATTCCCGGAGAATACCTTTTAATACATCGGCGTGAACGTGCTCGAAGGTATTGTTGGAACAGATGAAATCGAAATTCCCGTCCGTAAATGGAAGTTTGCGGGCATCCTCCAGTAATACCGTCAAGCCGATAGATTCATTGATGCTTTGGCGGTCGTGTTGACCCTCATCCGCTAAAATTTGTAGTAGAGATGCCCAGCGGTCTTCACGGAAGCCGGGTAGATAGGCGCGAAGTTTACCGGCCTCATCCCAGGCTTTCATTTTACGGATCGTAGTGAGCTGCCCCTCTTTGGCCAGCCAGTCCTGGATATCTACGGAAGTGACGCTTCCCAGGCCAGTCAGGTAAAAACTCATCGGAATAATGGGGTACCAACCAGTACCCAATTCCAGGATGTTGGCCGTCCCGGCGGGTACTTCACCGAAATGTTCCCGAAAATAGTTGATGTGATCCCTGGCGTGAGCGATCTTGAAACCAAAGTGTTCATCGCTCAATTCCACGCCTTTGGTCACGTAACGCTGGAAAAGCAAATTTACGCTCTCGGGGTTGGGCAAAAAAGAAATGGCCTTTTGAACGACGGCCTTGGCGATCCACTTCACGGACATAGCATACGTATTTGGGCCGCAAGGTACAGTTCGTCCCTTGGATTAGCCCAATCGTGGCTCCATCAACATGGCTACTTTGTTAGTCCATCCCTTCAGAAGGCCCTACAACATAGAGTAAGTGCTAAATCCGTCTGATTACTCGTCACCCGTCGTGAATTTCACACTCTTCATCAGTCCGATGCCGGAAGTAAAGAAAATACCGCCCAAAATGGTCGCGGCCCAGGCCTGACCGTTAGCAACTTCGCCACCCGTGAGGCTCATTACTCCGTAAACCAAAGCTGCACCTCCCAAAAGGGTGAGTATCAATCCGATTATTTTCTTGCTGTCCATAGTGTAGTTATTTGAAAATTACTACGGATGCACAAGGTAAATGTTCGTTATCGGGGTGAACGATCAAATGATTGAATATAACGGTGAACTTGTAGACAGCCCCCATTAGATCATCGAACCACCAGGTCGCTTTATCATCATTTAGCGCGCGCCGAAATCCTGGGTATAATAATCCCCTACCTGAGCCGCGCCCATCTCTTTGAAGCCGGCATTCATCATGTTGCGACAGTGGCCGGGGCTGTTCTTCCAGCCATTGAACACCGCGGAGGCCGTGGTATAGCGCAGTGCGATATTTTCTCCGTAAGTGCGCCAGTTATAACCGGCTTCGGTGAGGCGGTCGCCAGGGCTGCTGCCGTCGGTTCCGGTGTGATCGAAGTGATTATTCTGATCCATATCCCGCGAATGAGCCAGGGCCGCCGTAGCAATGGTAGTGCTCCAACTTACCGCAGTCACGGGCGGCATATACTGACCTCCGCAATCGCAGCCGGCGGCGCGCAGATCGTTCGTCAGGTCCAGGAGTAGCTGATATTCAGCGGATATAGCGCCGGTCGGCTCCGGATCGGGTTCAACCACAGTTCCGGACTCATTGTCTTCACTGGGTTCAAAAGTAAAGTCTTCCTCACAGGAGAAAGTGAACAGGGCCAGCAGGGCAAAGAGGCTGATTTTCCAATAGCGCATACAGATAGTTCGTGGGGTTCGCGTCTAAAGCGTTTTTTAAGCGGCAAATATTTCAAAGGAAGCGTTAAATTGGATTATCGTAAAACGACATCATGCACCTAAGACTTCTAAGCCTCTTCTTCTTGTTCGTCGCCGGTCTTTGCGCCCAGACCACCATCAATTACAGCAGTACGGACGAAGATTTTCCCAACCCGGAGCGGGGCTTCTATCGCTACTCGGAAACCCGTACCAGTAACTATTCCCCCCTGAACCAGACGACGCTGGAAAATTACCGCAACCCGCAAACACCATTCAATGCCAATTATAGCGTTCGCAGCACCCTGGTCTTTCGTTACTTCGTGCTGGACAATTACGTAAGCGGAGCGATCTCTACGGCCGACCTTAATCTGATTGCCAACGATTTTGCCATTGCCCGAGCGGCGGGCATTAAACTGATCCCTCGGTTCACCTACACCATCTCTCCTTCCTCAAGTGGTTGTTCCGGAGATATTTGTCCGCCTTACGGCGATGCCCCTAAATCTGTGGTAATGGACCACATCGATCAACTCCAGCCAATCCTCCAGAATAATGCCGACGTGATCGCCACCCTGCAAATGGGTTTTATCGGCATCTGGGGAGAAAACTACTACACCGATTTTTTCGGTGACGCCAGTCAGGGGCCGGACTTCAAACTGAGCGATCAAAACTGGCAAGATCGTATCGATGTCCTCGCCGCTCTCCTCAGTGCGCTCCCCGCCAAGCGTAACGTACAAGTCCGCTACCCTCAAATGAAACAGCGTTTCGTGTACGGCATTGATGCACCGACGAATTCGGCGCCAATTACTGCGGCACAGGCTTATACCGGCAGTGCTATAAGTCGTCTCGGTTTCCATAACGACTGTCTGCTGGCCAGTTATACCGACTTTGGCACTTATACCGATTATGGTAACGACGCCACGCCCAGCCAGGATGACACCATCAACCTTAAACCTTACCTGGCTGCCGACGGAGCATTCGTAGCCGTAGGTGGTGAAACCTGCTCCGATGATGTCTACGACCCTGAGAACAACTGCTCGACCAGCAACCCCGCATCCTTTGGCGATAGTGAGCTGGAGCGAATGAACTATAGCTACCTCAACGCGGACTTCAATCAGGACGTCAATAACGACTGGCAAAACGGCGGCTGTATGGACGACATCAAAAGACGACTCGGCTACCGATTCGAACTGACCTCAGGAAGCTACACGGCCAACGCCAGCCCTGGCAGTACCGTAGCATTCAACCTCAACATTCGCAACGTAGGTTTTACCACGCCGTTCAATGCGCGCCGGGTAGAGATCATCCTGCGCAACCAAAACACCGGCGAGCTACACTACGCTTACGTAGATGATGATCCCAGACTATGGCTGTCAGGCCAGGAGAGTCAGCTGAGCCATCTGCTATGTTTACCCAACGACATCCCCGCCGGCGACTACGATTGGCTCCTGGCTCTTCCTGACCCGGAAGTAAGTCTGGAAGATGACCCCCGTTACAACATCCGGGTAGACGGGCGGGTAAATGGCAATGATGTCTGGGAGGCCGCCACCGGTTTTCACGTACTTGGCACCACCCTCACCGTAGAGCTGAACGCACCGGGCAACGCTTGTATGGGTGGCGAAGTCGTATTCACCACCAGTTCTTCTCCTCTGCCGGTCCGGTGGTTGGATTTTGGGGTTATCCTGGTAAACAAGCCTGTTTGGTCCGACGGTCAGTCGAACCCAGCAGCAAAACTCTCCTGGGCCACCACCGCCGAGGAAGACAATGCTGGTTTCTCCGTCCAACACTCAACGGATGGCCGTAATTTCAACGACATTGGCTGGCTGCCGGCCTCGGGTAACGAAGTCAATAATATTCGGGTTTATGAATTTGAGCACGATAACATCGATAGTGGTCAAAACAATTACTATCGGCTTCGGCAGGAAGATTATGACGGTAGTTTTGGATTTTCGGAAGTTCGCCTGTTGGTCGCCGCCCGGACTGAAACACAGAGTATTCAGTTCTACCCCAACCCCACCACTGGTCGGATGTACGTGACTACGTTTGCGGCTATCGGGTCAATCAGCCTGAACGACCTGAATGGCCGTAAGATCAAAAGCTACTCCTCCCCCATTGGTGGCCTGGATTTTACCGGAATACGCCCTGGCGTATACATCTTGCGTTTCAGAGTCAATAATACCTGGCGACAACAAAGAGTGGTCTTAACTGAGTAACAGCTTGCCCAGATGCCTGTATTACAACTCACCCCGTCAGTACAACGGAGCGCTAAATGCGTAAAAAGCCTAAGAGCCTATTTGGGATTTTCGGGCGTAAAACACAGCGGAACTAATCTGGTCAAAATCGAGTGTTTTTGGTTCAGATGAGCATTGAAAATAGGACGCTACCGGGATAACTGACTATTTCTAAGGCTAAATCTGGGCCACAAAGAGTCAATTTTGGACGACGAGCGAAATTCCCAGAAAAGCGCTAAGCCTCCTGTTCCCGCACCAGGAACCACAATAAAGCCGACACGCCCAGGGTCCCCGCCGCAATCCAAAAAATAATGGATTTATCCGCCTGACCTCCAATATAGCCCCCGAGGTTAGATGAGACAATCTGTGGCAGTACCACCGACAAATTGAACAGCCCCATGAACCAGCCCATCCGCTTTTGATCTACCACCTCGGACATGATCGCGAATGGCAGGCTCACCACGGCCGCCCAGCCGACACCCACTATCGCCATGAGCACGAAAAAGGCGGTGATGGATTGGCCAAAGAAGACAATCAGTACGTAGCCGAGAGCACTGACCAGCAGGGCCAGCGCATGGGTCTTCACCCGGCCAATTCGCTTGGCAATGGGCTCCAGAACTGTAGCCGGCAACAGAAAGCCGACGGTATTGAGAATGGCGAAGGCCACACCGATGCTGAAACCAATTTCATTGTTCTGGGTGGCTGACAAAGTAGCAGTGGTATCAAACCCCATGATTTCCTCCTTGATGAAGGCAAAGGTGTAAATGAACATACACTGCACTCCAACCCAGGTAAAAGCGTGGGCAAAGCAGATTTTCAGAAATTCGGGCCAATCGGTGGCGGCCTTAGCCGCCTGACCTTTCGACTTTGCTTCTATGTTAGTCACCATTGCTTCCTGAACGTCCAGACTATCCGGCTCCGCTTCTGCATCGGCCAATACCTTTGGTTCCTGAATGAACAGAACCGGAAACACCGCGAATAAAAACACCAGGCCGGCACCTACGTAGATCAGCGTATAATTGCTGATGAAGGCACCAATTAGATAAGCCAATACACCGAAAAAGCCGGAAATCGTCTGCATCCAGGTATAGCCCTTCGTACGGGCCGCTCCGGCCGGAGTTACGTCGGCAATAATGGAACGAGCCGGATTGAAGCTAATATTGATCGCCAGGTCCAGCAAAAGGGCAATCGTAATGGCTACACCAACCAGGCTATCTACACCCAGCCGGTCGTTGATGACGTCGATGTACGGCAAAGCCAGAATCATCATGGCAGCAATGGTACCGCCGATGATGATGAAGGGTCGCCGCCGTCCACCCCAGAACCAGACATTATCGCTGATAAGGCCAATGATAACCTGGCCCAGAATACCGGCTAACGGACCGGCCAGCCAGACGTAACCGATCTCCTCGATATTAAGGCCATACTGGGTATTGAGGATCCAACTCAGGGCAGCGACCTGTACGCAGAGAGCGAAGCCCATCGCCGTAGCTGGCAGACTGAGGTTGGTATAAAATGCGGGGGTAAGGCGATTGTGGACTGACAAGGAAGTTGCTTTGATTACCGCCAAGATAGGAAACTACTCCTGCAATTCCAGCCCGCTCTCCAGGTAACCAAAAGTGCAACTGCCCATTGATTTCTCCCGGGCCAGGCTTACCATTCCTTCACCTTCTTCACGCATCTCCCCCCAGGTGCAATTGCCGTTGATGAAATTGATCGTCGCACTGCTCTCGGATTCGTAACCACGGTGTAGACGCCGAACCTCTCCATTGAGTTTTCCGTCACTGAAACTGCCTCGGTAAGTAGCTATGTGCTTGGGCTCTCCACCAAATTCCGCAACTGCCTCTGCTCTCCCTTCTATTTCAAAAGGACCGTCTGGTTGATAAAGCCCCGTCATAGTTTTACGGTAAGTGAGGCGGCCGGCATAGGTCATAAAATCAAAGACGTCGAGCCCCAGCAATGCCGAAGTTTTCTGGTGGCTGAAATCTTCGATCATCCGCAGGTAACTCCCGTCTTCCTGAAGTTCATATTCGATGATCACTTCCTTTAACCCACCGCCAAAAGCCCAGCCTTCCACGGGTGCGCGCTCTTGCTCGTCGGTCAGTCTGACTTTTCGCCACACATCCGTTACTTTCTTCCCTCCCAGCGTAGCGGTATAGGTGTCTTCGCTGGCTTCATCCAGACTTACGACTTCCTGGCCCAGAGGTAACTTCCTGATAACCCGGGCTTCAGTACCCGGTTCATCCCGTAATCGCAGCTCATCTACGGTGGTGCGGTAGATAGTAGTTTCTATCGGAACCTGGACCGCTTCGTTCTCGTTGACGGTAGTTTTGTCCACGACCGGGTTTTCATCAATTTCCGTAGCAGATTGATCTCCGCAATTAGCAAGGAACAGCGCAATGAGTAGCAGCCCAATATGCTGGATTCGATTAACCATGAATTGATACTGTTTAGGCTAGCAAAGTAGCAAAGTTTTGCTGGATCGCTTTATCGGTAAATCATCTACCTGAAAAAGCCTAATCGTTCACTGATGAATTTCTGCCCCGCCCTGAATGTTTATTTTTAGAAAATCATTTTGCACAATATCGGGTTTGGTGTGGGGCTCCAACGATCAATAAATGTGGAGATAGACAAGGTAAATATTCCGCCACCATAAGTAGGCTATACCCAACCCATTTTGACTCGGGTATAGCCTTTAACTAAAACAAAGATTATTTCAACGCCGTGTAGTGCTTGAAGTAATGCGGAATCGTCTCAATTCCTTTATAAAAATTAAACAAGCCGTAGTGCTCGTTCGGGGAATGGAGACCGTCGCTGTCCAGACCAAACCCCATCAGAATGCTTTTCACATTCAGCACTTCTTCAAAGAGCGCCACGATCGGAATACTTCCGCCCTCCCGCTTGGGAATCGGCGCTTTACCGAAGGTGTCCTGCATAGCCAGGTGAGCTGCTTTGTACTCCAGGGTATCAGTGGGGGTTACGGAGGGCTGGCCACCGTGGTGGGGGTTTACTTCCACCTGCACACTGTTCGGGGCGATCGCTTTGAAATGATCCTCGAAAAGCTGGGTGATGCGGTCGGGATCCTGGTTCGGTACCAAGCGCATACTAATCTTGGCCTCTGCTTTGGAGGGTAATACGGTTTTGGCACCTTCACCCGTGTAGCCGCCCCAGATACCGTTGACGTCCAGTGTTGGCCGAATGCTGGTACGTTCTAAAGTAGTGTAACCAGCCTCGCCTTCTACGTCGCCGATCCCGAGATATTCCTTGTAATCCTCCTCATTGAAGGGCGCTTCGTTCAACGCCTTGCGGTCGGCGTCGCTGAGCACGGCCACGTTGTCGTAAAAGCCGGGAATGGTCACGTGCTTGTTCTCATCCATCATGGAGGAGATCATGTTGCACAATACATTCAGCGGATTGGCAACGGCACCACCGTAGACCCCGGAATGTAGATCGCGGTTCGGGCCGGTTACCTTCACTTCTACGTAACTGAGGCCACGTAAGCCTGTAGTGATACTTGGTGTATCCTTGGCAATGATACTGGTGTCCGATACCAGGATAACGTCGCTCTTCAGTTTGTCGGTATTCTTGCGCAGGAAGCCTTCGAGGTTGTCGCTGCCGACTTCTTCCTCTCCCTCGATCATCATTTTCACGTTACAGGGCAGTTCACCGGTAGCGATCATGGCTTCTACCGCCTTGACGTGCATAAAAAACTGTCCCTTATCATCGGCCGTGCCTCGGGCGAAGATGGCACCTTCGGGGTGAATGTCCGTTTTCTTCACGACCGGATCAAAGGGTTCGGTATCCCAAAGTTCCAGTGGATCTGGTGGCTGTACGTCGTAGTGGCCATAGATCAGTACGGTCGGTTTACTGGCGTCCACCATTTTTTCTCCGTACACGATCGGGTGGCCGGGCGTCGGGATAATTTCCACACTATTTAGTCCGGCGTTGACCATATACTCGGCGACTTGTCCGGCACAGGCCTGAACATCCTTGGCGTAAGCAGCGTCAGCACTGATACTAGGTATCCTGAGCAGTACTTTGAGCTCTTCTAAAAATCGATCTTTATGTTCCTGAATATAGGCTTGAGTGGCTTGCATTGGTATTATTTTGGTTGGTGGTAAGGTAAGGAAAAGTTAGTACGGCCATTAGCCTTGTGGATCCCTTCGGTTTGTAGATGTTCCCTGCCCTGGTGAGCGATCACTGAAGCAAACTTATAGCTCTTCCACATACGAGGAACGAGCGTCGGCAAGTCGCAAAGCAACGTCCACAAGCGAAGCGTCTACGAGGGCACGAGCCCGTCTAAACACTCACTACTACCTCACTGGGATTATCCCGGTAATTCCGGAAAATTTTCTCCAGCAGACGTAAGCGATAGCGGCGTGGAATGAAATAAGCTACCCGAACCAGCAATTTGGGTAGCCAGCCGGGAATGATCACGGCTTTCCCGCTCAACATTCCGTCGATGGCCGTAGGGGCAATATCCTCGGGCATTTTTAGCAACAGCTGCGCTTGCTTGCCCTTCGCTTTCACGCGTTTGAGACCGTCTTCATTAGTCAGCACCGGTCCGGGGCAAAGAACGCTAACGGAAATACCGTAGTAGCGAAATTCTTCCCGCAACGCTAGAGACAGGTTGTAGATAAAAGCCTTGGTGCCGGTATATACCGTCTTATACGGCAGCGGCAAACTGGCTTCCATACTGGACACATTGAGAATGCCGCCCCTGTTTTTTCTCAGTTCCGGCAATAGGGCATAAGTCAGATTTATCAGCACTTGATTGTTGAGGGTCATCATCAACTGATACTCCCGTAAAGGTACAGACTCGAAACAACCGCCCCGGCCGAAGCCGACGTTGTTGATCAGGTATTTCGGGGAAAGGTCATTATCTGCAAGCCATTCCACTACTCGCTCGTGGGCGTCCTGGCTCACCAGATCGATGCCGAGGTAATAAAAATCAGGATCGTCGATCTCATTGACGATTTCGGAAAGGTGCTTATCCGGCAGGGCCAAAATGGCTACGGCCAGGTTACGGTTCAGGCATTCGAGCGCCATGGCACGGCCGATTCCATGGCTTCCGCCGGAGATCAACACCAGCTCGGGTGGATTAAATTTCTGCATATTCTACTGTCCAAAGGCAAAAAACATCACTGCGATGCAGTAATCAAACATGGGACCGCTAAGGTACACCAAGCAGTACGAAGCGGGAAATACGAAGTAACTTTGTGACAAATATCAGTCAATGTACATCATCACCGGAGCCGCCGGCTTCATCGGCAGTTGCCTGCTCGCTTACCTGAACGAACAGGGCATTACGGACATTATCATCGTCGACGATTTTAGTAATTACGAAGCAAAAACTCCTAACTGGGAGAACAAGCATTTTCTGCGCAAGATTGAACGTGAGGACTTCTTTCGGGAGTGGGATGCAGGTTTTGGCTACCAAAGTAGCAATGCTGGTAGTAGCAACGGTAAGGAACGGCCCGCGACGACCGAACCGGCCAAAATCAAGGGCATCTACCATCTAGGTGCTCGCACCGATACGACCGAGTTTGACTACGACATCTTCCAAAAACTCAACGTTGATTTCAGCCAGGATATCTGGAAGCGCTGTGTTGCACAAAACATTCCCCTGGTCTATGCCAGCAGCGCGGCCACCTACGGCGAGGGCGAATTGGGTTACCAGGACCGCCACGATATCCTGGAGGAATTACACCCGCTGAACCCCTATGGCCGCAGCAAAAACGAGTTCGACAAATGGGCTTTGGATCAACCCACTGCTCCACCGGCTTGGTACGGACTCAAATTCTTCAATGTCTACGGCCCGAACGAATTTCATAAAGACCGTATGGCCAGTGTGATCTTCCACACCTATCGCCAGCTCAAGGCCACCGGCAAAATGAAATTGTTCCGCAGTCACCGCCCCGACTTCGCTGACGGTCACCAGAGCCGTGACTTTATTTACGTCAAAGACCTCTGTAACCTCATGCACTGGTTGATGGAACATCAGCCTACGCCCCACGGCCTTTACAACGCCGGAACGGGGACAGCCCGCACTTTCCTCGATCTGGCTACGGCCACTTTCGCCGCCGCCGGTGTAGAGCCCGACATCTCCTTCATCGACACCCCCGCCGATATTCGCGATAAATACCAATACTTCACCGAGGCGGATATGAGCAAGTTGCGGGCAGCGGGCTATAATGCTCCTTTCCATAGCCTGGAAGCAGGTATTGAGGATTACGTGCAGAATTATCTGATGGAAGGACGGTATTGGTAGTTCTCGGCTAGCGACCTCCCGGTCGCTCGTAATGGCTGGTGACCTCCCGGTCGCTCTATTTGTAGAGTCAACAGAGCGACCGGGAGGTCGCTAACCAAACTTAGAGCGACCGGAGGTCGCTAACCAAACTTAGGGCGACCGGGAGGTCGCTAGCCGAGGCTCACCCGAGCGGGCAACGGCCCGAAGACTCCGAGTTTCAACTCTGCCATAGCTCGCCCACGTTCGGCACATTTCCCGAGAGGAAGCTCATCGAGATAGGCGGATAAAAAACCAGACCAGAAAGCATCTCCCGCCCCGGTAGTGTCCTTGACCTCTACTTTGCGGGCTGGTAATAGAAAACTTTCTTCCGAGCTCATCACAAAGACGCCATCTCCGCCCAGGGTAAGACAAACCAGTTTTGCGCCCAGATCGAGAATACGTTTTGCAGCGGTAGCGGAATTTTTCAGGTCAACGGGCTCTTCGAAGAGTCTTTCGTAGTCCACTTCGCTGAACTTCGCCAGAGCACCCATAGCGAGGAACTCAGTAATTATCCCTTGAGCTTCGGAGCGGTCCGGCCATATCTTGGGGGCATAATTTGCGTCGATACTCAATTGTGTACCCTGGAGCATTGCTACTTTGCCAGCCATCATGATACTGCTTCGGGCGGGCTCACGGCTGAGGGCAAAAGCAGTCGTATGAAAGATCTTGCAACTGGAAACCCATGCACAATCGGCTTCGGACAGTTGAATTTCCGCATCAGCACCCCGGTAAGCCTCGAAATTACTGACCACCTTGGATTTGGTGACCAGGATGAGGGTAGTGGGTGCAGTTACGGCGCGAATCCGGCTGACGTCCAGCCCCAATTCGCTGGCGTACTCTTTCAAATAACTCCCTGCATCGTCCTGCCCCACACCAGCAACCAGGCCGGCCCGCTTGCCCAGACGGACCAAATTGGAAGCCAGATTAGCAGGGCTTCCGCCGGGTATGCGTCGATACTGATCCGCAGCCCGAAAATCATCGGCGTATTCGGTACTGATCAGATCGATGAGCAGTTCTCCGGCGGCGATCAGGTCGAGAGGAGCTTGAGAATTTGACATAGTAGAATTTTTAATCGCTTTGGCGCAACAAGCCGTAGGGTTATACTGTACCATCAGTATAAACAGACCGCATGCAGGCCAACGAACAGCGTACCAATATAATTAGAAATCTCAGTTCCCAGTCCTTTGATCTTCTGGTTGTGGGTGGGGGCATCACCGGGGCGGGCGTCGCCCTGGACGCTGCGGCACGCGGACTATCGGTTGCCCTGATTGAGAAAAGAGACTTTGCCAGTGGTACCAGTTCTAAAAGCACCAAGTTGATCCACGGCGGTCTACGCTATTTGAAGAATTTGGAGATCGGGCTCGTCCGGGAGACGGGTACCGAAAGGGCGGTAGTCCACCATTTAGCTCCACACCTGGTACGACCGGAGAAGATGCTTTTGCCAATCGTGGACGGTGGCTCACTGGGAAAATTCACCTCGTCAATGGCCCTGTGGGTCTACGATTTCCTGGCCGATGTAGAAGGTGACGACAAGCGTAAAATGCTGACCAAGGAAGAAACCCTGGCTCGCGAACCGCTGCTGCGTGACGATATTCTGCAGGGTGGTGGCTATTACGCTGAATACCGCACCGATGATGCCCGATTAACCTTGGAAAATCTGAAAACCGCCCAACGTAACGGTGCCGAGGTCATCAACTACGTAGAGGCCATCGACTTCAATTACGACGAAGAAGGGCACATTGATTCCATTAATTGCCGTGACCGGATGGCAGGCGAAAATTTCATCATCAACGCCCGCCACGTCATCAGCGCGGCAGGCCCCTGGGTGGATGAACTCCGTAAGGTAGACCATAGCATGACGCCAACGCGTATTTTCTGGTCGAAAGGTGTACACATTGTCATTTCCAAAGAACGTCTGCCCCTTAGCCAGGCCGTCTATTTCGACACTCCGTATAATGATGGCCGGATGATTTTTGCGATTCCTCGCCTGCGTTCGGTTTATATCGGCACTACCGATACTGCCTATGAAGGCGACCCGAATAAAATCCCCACCTACGTGGAAGATGTAGACTATCTGCTGGGAGCCGCCAACGCCATTTTCCCATCTGCCGAGTTGAAGATCGAAGACGTAGAAAGCAGTTGGGCGGGTGTACGCCCCCTGATCTACGAAGAAGGTAAGGAGGGCAAGGAAATGTCACGTAAGGATGAGATCTTTGAATCTGAAACCGGACTACTCTCCATTGCCGGTGGTAAACTGACGGGTTACCGGAAAATGGCCGAGCGGGTGGTCGATCGACTGGGCGATCAACTGGAAGAAAAAGGACGTGATATTCCAAAGGCCACCACCAAGCAACTGGAATTGACCGGCGGGCCTTTTGAAGATTATGCTGCCGTTGTAGCCTACGAGAAAATAGTGGCTCAAAAACTGGAGGCCGCCAGCCTTACCCCGGACCGCGCCGCCTATCTGGTCGCCAACTATGGTAAGCAGGCCGAAGCCATCATTGAGGCTGCCGTAAAGCGTAGTGAAGGTACCGATGTCTCCCGTCTGGCCGCGGCCGAAGCCCGGTGGTGCATCGACAATGAGCTTGCACTCTACCCCATGGACTTTTTCGAACGCCGCAGCGGTCGTCTCTACTTCGATATGCCCAGCATAGCCCCGGTAATGGACGAAGTGCTCAATGTATTCGCTAAAGCCTACAACTACCAGGACGGAGAACTGGAAGCTGAGCGCGAGCGGATACAAAAAGCCATTGAATGGGTCAGCCAATTTGAAACAGAAAACGTTTCCTCCCAAAAGAACCTGTGATGACCGACCATCCTACTACCCTACCCGCCCACGCCCGGGTATGGGTCTATGCCGCTGACCGCGCCCTAAATGATGAGGAGGCCAAGTCCACCGTAGATGCTGCTGGGGCATTTGTTGCCGGCTGGGCTGCTCACGGCAACCAGTTACTTGCCGAAGCTCGTTTGTTACACCAGCGTTTTCTGATAATTGTAGTAGACGAACAGCAGGCCGGTGCCAGCGGCTGCAGCATAGACGCTTCGGTACATTTCGTGAAGTCTTTAGGGACACAACTGGGAGTGGACTTCTTTAATCGGATGGTTTTTCATTACCGTAACGCTTCAGGAGACATCGTCACCTTACCTCGTGCCGAATTTAAGCAAGCTTACGGCGAGGGACTGATCACGGGTTCCACCTTCGTCTTCGATCCACTGGTAAAAACGCTGGGAGAGCTTGCCGATGGCTTTGAAAAGCCCCTGGCGGAGAGTTGGCACCGAAGGATGGTATAGCCGGGAGAACAAATAGAACGCCTTCGGATTTATACGCTTGTTCCTCAGTTTGCTTTCTCGACCTCTGTGCGTAATTTTTGTTCTACTTTCTGGCAAAGTAGCAGTGCTGTTGATGAGAAATCAGCCCTGATTGCCTAAGTATGACAGTGGATAGCCTGTACCAAATAAGAGTAGACATCTGATCGGAATACTATTTTTTCCGCATAGTGATTCAGATCTTTAAAATCCACGTGGCCCGGGAAGAGGTTGGATTCCCGTCATGACATGGTTGGAGCCGCTGTTCCGGTTCGGTAATCCCCTTGCCTTCCGAAGAAGGACCCTGACAAGTCGAAGGGCTGAGGCCCGCCCTAGACGGACGCAAAGTCATGCTCCAATTTAAATAATTGTAGAACCAACCGTAGTTTGGGCACACGTGGACAAAGCAAACGTTTGAATACTGCCCATTGTTTTCGCGAGTCAATAACAATTGAAGAATTTCAATATGTAATCCTTGTGAAAAAGGAAAGTTTCGTGTTTGATAAATCCAGCCAATGAAGGCGAATAAGGTTCTTCCCTTCTGTTTAAATCGGGGGGCGTTAAAATCTTAGCTCCGTTTCTTGGCAGGCTGGCTAAGAAACTTTACCTTTGCGCTCCTTAAATTCAGGTAGTATGCCAAAAATGAAGACGCACAGTAGTGCAAAGAAGCGCTTCAAGCTTACCAGCAAAGGTAAGGTCAAGCGTTTCCAGGCTTATACTTCGCATATGATGCGGAACAAGAGCAAGAAGGCCAAACTCCGTCTGCGTGATGGTGCTCTGGTCAGCGTAGCAGATGAAAAACGCATCAAGCGTTTGCTCTGTAAGTAGTTGTAAGCCAACTTAATTCACCCCATTTTTCACGAGAATACAGGAAAAAGCACTGCCAAAAGTCGTAGTCCCTGTGTTGAACAAAAAATGAATGTATGCCTCGTTCAGTTAATGCGGTTGCCAGTCGTGCCCGCCGCAAGAAAATTATTAAAGCCGCCAAAGGCTATTTCGGTGCTCGTAAGAACGTCTACACCGTTGCCAAAAATGCCGTTGAGAAAGGCCTTCAGTACGCCTACCGCGACCGTCGCAATAAGAAGCGTGCTTTCCGCCGCCTGTGGATTGCCCGGATCAATGCTGCTGCCCGTCAGAACGGTACCACTTACAGCCGCCTGATGCACGGTCTGAGCCAAAAAGGCGTTGACCTGAACCGTAAGGTGCTGGCTGACCTGGCCATGAACCACCCGGAAGCTTTCACCGCCGTGGTGAAAAGCATTGGCTAAAGAACCTTCGATCTCGCTTCGGCGATATCGACGAAATCGTTGAAATTTCGGCAAAGGCCGTCTCCGTTCGCGGGGGCGGCTTTTGTATTTATGGTACTTGTCGACTCAAATTCGAAAATCAAAGCCGATATTCTTTCTGGTAGAAAGCCACACCCTTTTCATAACTTGCAGTTAGTTTTATACGACCAAATTTGTAATGAACGCATTTGCGTGTTCATTAAGCCTTGACATTAAGCAATTTTCCGGCCTTACATAATCTCACAGAGTAACCATGAAAAAAACTATTCCCCACCCCTCCCTGCCTTCCTGGCGCACCTCAACATATTTTGCTTTTCTACTTTTGCTCCTGACCGCTTGTGGCAATGATGATCAAATGATCCTCCCCGAAAATGACGCGATACTCGAGGGGCTGATCACCGATGCGGATCCAGCCGGCAAGGCAGCCTTTATTCTACCAGAATCCAATGACTACGCCAACATACCGCAGGATCCGAATAATCCGATCACGGACATAAAAGTCTTACTCGGCAAACAACTGTTTCATGAAACGGGAATTGGATTGAACCCAATGGTTGAAGAAGCAGTAGGGACATTCTCCTGCGCCAGTTGTCACTTCGCCGAAGCCGGATTCCAGGCTAATCGCTTTCAGGGAATCGGTGAGGGAGGTGAAGGTTTCTTTCTACGTGGCCCGGGCAACAATCACGCCAGTGACCAGCTGGATGTCCAGCCTATTCGTACGCCCACGGCGATGAACGGCGCTTATCAGGATGTGATGCTCTGGAACGGACAGTTCGGCGGCCGTGGCACCAACGAAGGCACCCAAGCTAACTGGACACCCGACACCCCCAAGGAAAACAACAACTTCGGTTACGAAGGACTGGAAACCCAGGCCATTGCCGGCCTAGGCGTTCACCGACTGGTGATCGACCAGGAATACATGGAAGCCAATAGTTACGCCGACCTTTTTGAAGCGGCCTTTCCCAACCGGCCCGCCACCGAAAAGATCACCGTAGAAACTGCCGCCCTGGCTATCGCCGCCTACGAGCGGACATTACTGGCCAATCAGTCGCCTTGGCAACGTTACCTCCGGGGTGGACGGGATATGCTTTCCGAGGAAGAGAAACTCGGTGCTATCGTCTTTTTTGGTAAAGGAGGCTGTGTAAGTTGTCACTCCGGCCCCTCACTGGCTACGATGAGTTTTCACGTCATCGGTATGGAAGACCTGGACCGCTGTCCTGAAGAAACCTTCGGAACTTCCCCAGACAACGTAGAAAATTTTGGCCGGGGCGGATTTACCGGCAACGAGAGCGAAATGTTCGCTTTTAAAACACCCCAATTATATAACCTCAGTGATTCTCCTTTCTACGGCCACGGCGCGAGCTTTAGAAGTGTCCGTGAGGTCGTAGAGTACAAGAATGCCGGCATCGCCCAGAACGACCGGGTGCCGGCCGGACGACTTAGCCCGCATTTCCAGCCACTAGGACTAAGTGAGACGGAAATCGACAACCTTACCACCTTCCTGGAACAGAGTCTTCGGGATGACAACCTACTTCGTTACGTTCCTCAGGCACTGTTGAGTGGTAATTGCTTCCCGAATTCGGACGAAGGTTCGCGGTTTGACCGGGGATGTGACTGATACTACTTTTCGCCCTACATACGTGAAGCTGCATTAATTGAATCGTAGCCGCCGCGTTACTTCCCAGCAAACTACGCCGGTGCAGACCGCTACGTTAAGGGAGTGCTTGGTGCCGAACTGAGGGACTTCCAGAGCGGCATCACAGATATCCATGACTTCACTGTCCACGCCGTTCACTTCGTTACCCAGGACCAGGGCGACCTTCCCGTTGGCGGGCAATTCCAGTTCTTGCAACCAGGTAGGATTGTCAGATTGTTCGACGGCCAGGATTGTCCAGCCCTGGCTTTTCAGTAGCATGGCTACTTTGGTAGTCAACTCCTCATAGGACCAATTCACGGTCGCTTCGGCTCCAATGGCCGTTTTCATAATATCGCGATGAGGCGGGGTGGCCGTGATACCACAGAGGTACAGATGCTCGAGTGCGAAGGCATCGGCCGTCCGGAAGATACTGCCCACGTTATTGGCACTGCGGATGTTATCCAGGATAAGGACTACGGAAGTTTTCTCCGCAGTTTGAAACTCGGCTGGCGACAGGCGGGAGATTTCGTGGGTAGGGAGTTTACGCATGGTAGCAGTCGAGAGTATAGTAGTCAGAAGTATTATAGTCGAAAGTTGAAGTCACTCCCGACTTCTAACTCCCAACTAACACACTTCTGACTATCTACTATTAAGCTCCCAGGTAATGCTTAAGCAGCTTACTCCGGTTGGCGCTTCGCAGTTTATTAATGGCTTTGTCCTTGATCTGGCGAACGCGCTCACGGGTGAGGCCGAATTTCTCGCCAATATCTTCCAGACTCATTGGGTGCTCCACACCGATACCGTAGTAGAGCTTGATGACGTCGCACTGGCGTTCGGTGAGGGTGCTGAGGCTGCGCTCGATCTCGCGGCGGAGGCTCTCGGCGTACTCCAGGGCCGTGTCGGTACCGGGAGTGGCCGTGTTTTCGAGTACGTCCAGCAGGCTATTATCCTCACCTTCCACGAAGGGAGCGTCCATACTAACGTGACGGGCGGCTACACCGAGGGTCGTTTCAACTTCTTCGGAAGCGATTTCAAGCTGTTCAGCGAGTTCTTCGGAACTTGGCTCGCGCTCGAAGCGCTGCTCCAATTCGGAGAATGCTTTGTTGATCTTGTTGAGGCTACCTACCTTATTCAACGGCAGGCGGACAATCCGGCTTTGCTCGGCGAGCGCTTGCAGGATAGACTGGCGAATCCACCAAACGGCGTAGGAGATAAATTTGAAACCACGGGTTTCATCAAAGCGCTGGGCGGCTTTAATCAAGCCGAGGTTACCTTCATTGATCAGATCACTCAGACTGAGGCCTTGGTTCTGATACTGTTTGGCTACGGAAACTACGAAACGAAGGTTGGCCTTGGTCAGTTTTTCCAGGGCAATCTGATCACCTTGCTTAATACGTTTGGCGAGATCGACTTCTTCCTCCGGGGTAAGCAGGTCGACTTTGCCGATTTCCTGCAGATATTTTTCCAGAGACTGACTCTCCCGGTTAGTGATCGATTTGGTGATCTTTAATTGTCTCATTCAAAGAAACCTTTAGATTGATTCGGCGACGGCGAATGCGTGGTGAAAAATAAAATGGCGGTTTTCAGAAAATCTTTGGGATAAAAGAGAGGCTGAGGTTGATGCTAATACCGGGTTAAAAGTTTGCCCAACCAATTGAAAGTTAGGCGGAAACGGCCGCAAAGGTAAGGCTTTTTAGGCAAGGCATCAAACAAACCGAGCTTCACTTGGGGACCTGCTTAAGTTAACATTTTCCCATTACTTTTAGTTTAGGACAACTCTCGCTTTTGGTTTTTCCAGATATTATACCTTATTTGCGGCCCACCCTAGATACTAACCAACTGACATGGAACGAGTTAAGTTTACCAAGGAATTCATTTTTCGCGCCTCCCCGGCCATTATCTACCAATTCCTGACCACTCCGTCCTGTCTGACGCGCTGGTTCTGCGACGAGGTACACATCAATGGCGAAGACTTCACTTTCGTATGGAGCGGAGCCGAAGAAGAAGCCAAATTGATTGAAGACCAGGAGCCTAACCTGCTCCGTTTTGTCTGGGAAGACGCCGAAAGTGATGATGAATTTCTAGAATTCGACATTAGAGTCAGCCCCGTAACCGGCGAAACCATCATGAACATCACCGATTTTGCCGACGAGGACGAAGTAGATGACCAAAAAGCCCTCTGGACAAGCCAGATGACACGGATGCGGGCTGAAATGGGCGGATAGACACAAGGACTGAAGGTCTGAGAAACGAAGGAAGAACGCCAGCTGCCACGCTATTCGTTGCGGGAGGAAGGAGTGAAGGTGCGAAATTCAGACGCTGCTCTCTCCTCACTTGTAACCAGTAACCGGGCGTAGTAAAGTCACTATCAAATCTTCTTTCCTGCGAGAAATTACCCAGCAATTATGAGTTCGTCCTTTTTCTGGCTAGCAAAGTAGCAGGGCTTACGTTCAGCCACTTCGATTCTTCCCTTTCTGCCCTCAATTCCTAACGAATGAAAATAAGGCTAGGCCTCCAGCTCAACGAAGACAGTCACCTCCCCAGGCTGGAAAACGCAGTCCTGGGCGAGCAGTTTTTTACTCCCCGTGCTTTCGTACAGTGGCTGGAGAAATTTTACGGCATTCAGCATCCTCCGGGTGACGTAGATCACC
This sequence comes from Lewinellaceae bacterium SD302, assembly GCA_002591745.1. GTDB lineage: Bacteria > Bacteroidota > Bacteroidia > Chitinophagales > Saprospiraceae > Neolewinella. The sequence goes on along the minus strand of PDLQ01000040.1, from coordinate 13,089 downwards.
TGAGAATCGAACAGTACCGCCAGCTCTGCGCTGCGTATCTGGAATCGGCACCAGACGTATTTTTCGCCGCATCTTTCCGCGCCGACCAGTGGGCTACGGCCGCCGAATTACTTAGCCGTCGGGACGAATTATTGAGCGCCGGACTAAGACTGGCCGTACTGGCGAACAGTCCCGACTTACCTCCGAGGGTTTTGGCCCTGGCCAGGATTGAAGAAATTTTGCAAGCTGACTCGAACGAACTGGACCTGCGCTTCGGATTTGCTGACCGGTTAAACCTACTCATTGCAGCCACTCTGGCCGGGCGCCACCCCGCCTTGGACATTTGCCTGCATGAGCCAGAAGAACTACTGCCACCGGGGCTGCGCCGCTTACTGGATTCGTTGCGGGTCACCGGTAGTGAAGTAACGCCGATTCCCGACCCGGAAATCGCCTCGACCGATTCAGATTTGGCAAATTGGCAGCGGAAGATCGTCAGCGGCCAAAAAGAGAAGCTAACGGCACGGGCAGATGGTAGCTTAATCCTGCTATACGCCACCCGCGAAACCCACATCGCCGCCTATCTGGCCAGATTACTTGCCGGCAATTCCGCCTGGAAGCCGGCACTATTACAGCCCGAACGCAAGCAAACCCTCAATAACGCCCTGACCATTGAAGGTTTACCCGATCAGGGCGTGGCCGTCAGTAGCTTGGCCCGTCCCAGCTTACAGGTGCTGAAACTAGTGACCACTTTTCTTTGGGAGCCGGTCGATTTACGAAGAACGCTTGAATTTCTGAACCTAATCGTCAAGCCCTTCGACAATCACTTCGCTACCCGCCTGGCTCGCAGCCTGGCTAACTCCCCTGGTTTGGGCGGACCGGAGTGGAACCGTACAGTCGCGGTTTATCTCAACGAGACACTGCCAAAGCGCGCTGGTTACGATAGTCGCGTCAACGAGGAGCGAATACGGGAACAATACAGTTTCTGGTTCAGCCGGAGGCGTTACCAACAGGGTGAATCCGTACCTAAGGCTGAGGTCCGCGCCCTGTTCAACTTCCTGCTCAACTGGAGCCGCGAAAACGTCAATGAACTGGAAGGGGCCAATCTGACCGCCCGCAAGACCCTCGGCGCTCAGTGCAAGCGGCTCGTCGAATTGATCGACGCCTTGCCGGAAAGCAAACTCTCTTACCTGGAAACCGAGCGGCTGGTCCGCTCCGTTTACGAGCCAACGCCAACGACTTTCCAATCCCGTCAACTTGGTCACTTACCCAGTGCCTATCACTCCGCCTCCATTTACGCCGGAGTGGACGAACTGATCTGGTGGGACTTTACGGAAAAGGACAGCAACTACTTCTTCAGTCGCTGGACGACCGAGGAACTGGCCTATTTCGTCAGTCAACACGGCCATCTGCTGAGTCCGAAACAAAAAAATGACCGCCAGGTCTGGCAACAGTTACGTCCACTCTTACACAGCCGTAAGCGGTTGGTCCTCTGTTTGAGTGAGCGGGTCGATGGCAGCGAAGCCCTCCCCCATGCCCTGCTCGGCGATCTGGAAGCAGCCTTCGGAGCCGAGGAACTCGCGAAACTGACGGTAAATATTGATGACAGTGGAAGTGCCCACGGCATTCTGGCAAATTTTGTGCAACCAGTCTTCAAACCAGAGCCGATTCAGCCTTTGCCGAAGCCCCGCATGCAGGTACAGCTAAAACGCCCGTCCCACCTAACGACTGGCCGGGCAGGCCCGTCCGAAACCTTACAGCGGGAATACGAAACACCGACCTCGCTGGATAAACTTATTTACTACCCCCACCAATACGTCTTGCAATACGGTCTGCGTCTGCGCCCCAATGACCTGCTATCCGTAGCCGCCGACAACCGCCTACTGGGTAACCTTGGTCACCGATTGATCGAGAGTCTGCTCGAACAGAAAATGGATGATCACTGGGATCGGAGGCAGTGCTACGATTTCGTCGATTATTACGTCCCGGAATTACTCCGGCAGGAAGGTGCTGTTCTATTGGAATACGGGCGGGAACCGGAGCGGGTCATCTTTACCCAGACGATGCGTCGTGCAGCCTGGTCACTCATCACCCTCTTGCAGGACAACCACTGGACAGTAAAAGGTACCGAGCTGGACGTGGAAGGTTATTTCCAGGACAGCCCCTTCAAAGGTAGAGCCGACCTTATCCTGGAACGCGGCAACGAACTGGCGATCATTGACCTGAAATGGCGCGGCAAATCCGTTTTCCGCTCTTTGATCAATAACCGGGAAGATCTACAACTGAACCTCTACGCCGAAATGATGGGAGAAACACCGGATAGCGTCCACACGGCTTACTTCATCATCAGCGATGGCATTATGATCGCCCGCAACGACCAGGCCTTCCAGGGCATTGACGCGATCGCTCCGGACGAAGACCACGCCGTTATTCAAAAAGAGATTCTGAACAAGCTGCGGGCCACTTACGACTGGCGGCGCGAGCAACTGGCTCAGGGGCAGTTGGAAGTCAGAACAGAAAGCACTTCGGGTGCACTGGACGATCTGTACGGTCCGGTACTGAATGATTTGCTGGAAATGAAAAGCTCCGATGCCAACTGGGATGATTTCCGAACGCTGATCGGATTACTGGAGTAGCTCAATCACACGGCTGCCCCCACCCGTTCCCTTATTTTCGCCAATTCTTCTTCTAGCAAACGATCAAGGTCGGTATACCAATCCAGGTGTGGGCTGGCTTCATGGCAACCTCCGGCCTCAGGAACACAGGCGGTGATCTTGTATTGACGCTTACAGCTCGGACAGCGGGCGGCCGTGGAAAAAGTATCCCAGATGGTACCGCAATCACTGCAGACCCAGTAAGCTTTTCCATCGGGTTCCCAATTACATTTTGGGCAGGCGATCTTCATAGAGAGGGAGGTTTATTGAGTTGTTTTGCTGGCAAAAAAGCAATTTGCATCTGATCAACTTTGCTACTTTACCTTCGGTGATCGTCGCAGGCTCCTCAGAGTTAGCTCGCGAAATCTTTGCTACTTTGTTAGTCAAAAAGATGCAATAAACTGGATATCAGACGCTGGATTTTCAGAGAGAAAGCGCACCAAAGCGGCCGTCTGTCAGCGAAGCGGTCCAGCGTCTATATTCTAACAGCGAAGCGGTTTTTTTGACTACAAAGTAGCAGTGTTTATTTCTTGCCGAGATACATTTCGTACTTCTGCAATCGTGCTTCCAACTGACCGTTCATCAAAATGATCTTACGGCTGGTACGCAGACCAACGTTTTTGAGGGCATCCCGGTTGGCGCTGAACAGAAAAGCCGCATAATTATCGTAACGCTTTTTGAGGGTATCACCGATCTCTTTGTAAAGTCCATCGATGTCACCGGTTTTCAGGCGGAGGTCGTAGGGCGGGTTGGTCACCAAAACGCCACCGGGCGTATCCTCTGAATTGGCCTTGGGAGGCTCCAGGGTCTGAAAATCACTTTCCACCCAGCTGATGGCAGCGTTGAGCCCGATCCGATCGGCGGCAATCTTGGCCAGTTGCAGGCTGAGTCCATCACGGTCGGCGGCCACAATCGGGTGAGCGGGCCTGATCTTCCGGTCCAGTGCCGCCTGGCGTACGTCGCTAAAAAGCTCGGCGTCGAAGTCCGGCCATTGTTGAAAGCCAAATTTTCGGTGCAAGCCTGGTGCGTGATTGGCAGCAATCATAGCGGCTTCGCAGGCGATAGTACCCGAGCCACACATGGGATCCACGAAAGGAACGCTACCGTCGTATTCAGCCAGCATGAGTAAACCTGCGGCCAGGACTTCGTTCAACGGTGCGGCCCCGGTGCGCCCCCGGTAACCCCGGCGATGCAATCCCTCTCCGGAACTATCGGCACTGATCACGGCGTGCCCTTTTTTACCGATGTGGAGATTCAGCCGTAATTCGGGGTTGTCTTTACTGACGTTGGGCCGATCTCCGGTCTTGTCCCGGAATTGATCCACGATGGCATCCTTGGTAAGTTGAGCCAGGAACTGACTGTTGCGGAAACGATCACTTTGGTTAACTACGTCAATCCAGATGCTGCCATCTTTTCCTACGAATTTACTCCAGTCCGTTTCCCGCAACATGGTGTAAAGTCCCTTTTCGTTGTGGGCCATAAATTTGTCGATCGGCAGAAGTACCCGCAAAGCGGTTCGCAGCTCCAGATTGGCCCGGTAGACGAGTTTCATGTCTCCCTGGCAACTTACCATACGAATACCGGTTTCAATATCCTTTGCTCCCAGCACTTTCAATTCACTGGCCAGGATATCTTCCAGGCCCATCATCGTTTTGATCGTAATTTCCATCGGACAAAGGTAGGGTTCCGAATGGCAAAGGGGAAGCGGTCACTCAAACTATCCTTACGCGGATTGGTTACTCCCAAAAAACACGCTATGCAGATCGAAGATTATCACATCGTCACCGTCAGCTATGAAGTCCGCGAGAACGGCCCTGAAGGTGCGCTACTGGAAAGAATGGATGCCCGCTACCCCTTCAAATTCATGTTTGGGGTCGGCCAGATGCTCCCGGCCTGGGAAGACCGTTTGCGCGGACTCAAGCCTGGTACCGGCTTTACTTTTTTATTGCCCCCGGAAAATGCCTACGGCCGCCCACGCACGGACCTTTTGCTGGAACTTCCGATCTCCATGTTTAAAAACGAACAGGAACAAATCGACCCACAGCTTTTACAGGAAGGGCAGTTCATCACCCTTACCTCGGATGATGGCACGGCCAACAACGCCAAAATATTGAGCTGGGATGATCATACGGTCAAGCTGGATGCCAACCACGCACTGGCGGGAAAGACGCTGTTCTTTGCCGGCGCAGTCTTGCACGTACGGAAAGCAACGGGAGACGAGTTGGTGCAGAAGCGGTTTATCGACGAGGGCGGGGTGAGGCGTTAGTGAGGACGGCGCTACGCTTGCAGCGGCATGTCAGAGCAGCACCACGCAGCAACAACCTACGCATGTAACCGCTCCTGCCGGGCCGCCAAAGCCGCTTCTTCTTCTTCCCGTTCCGGATCCGGCACGCAACAATCGACCGGGCAGACGGCGGCACACTGTGGCTCTTCGTGGAAGCCGACACACTCCGTACACTTGTCAGGTACGATGTAGTAGAACTCATCGCTCACCGGTGCTTGTTCGGCTTCAGCCTCAATGACGGTGCCATTGCCTTCCAGTGATTTATTTTCGATGACGTGCTGGCCCTCAACCGTAGTACCATCGGCCATGCGCCACTCTACCCCACCCTCATAGATGGCGGTGTTGGGGCACTCTGGTTCGCAGGCGCCGCAGTTGATGCATTCGTCGGTGATCATGATGGCCATGGTGGGGAGTATTTTCTAGGTTAACCGTCCTGGTAACAGGTTGGTTGTATCCGGTTCCGCAAAATTTACGCAAAGGTAAAATTAAAAAACCTCCCTGGCAGTAGCCAGGAAGGTTTTTTAGATAGACTTAGCCAGGCTTATGGCTTTTTCACACCTTCCGTTTTCTTAAAGTCTCCGGCTTTCACCGAGATCATTTTATCTACGTCGATATATTTGGTCATTGCCGCATTTACGTCGGCCGGGGTCAGTTTCATCACCTTCTCCTCCAGGGCCTCGTCCCATTGCATGGTGCGGCCGAGGTAGGCGTAGTCATTCAACTGACCGGCCATGGAGTTGTCCTGGGCACGGCGTACGCTACGGGACTGTACCCAACCACCACGGGCGGCATCAATTTCCTCCTGAGTGAAACCTTCGGCGCGGGCCAGATCGATCTCTTCTTTGAAGGCCTTCTCCAGTGCCTCCCGGTTGGAAGGGTTGTAGATGGCGTAGGTGAGGAACAAGCCAGTTTCGTCAATGGCACTGGCGTTCATCTGAGAGCCTACGCCGTAGCTTAATCCATCCTTGGCACGAATCCGGCTGGCCAGACGGCTATTCAGGAATCCACCACCCAACATATAATTGGCCAGGGTCAGGGCGGCGTAATCCGGGTGATCCTGACTGATCGGCAAATTCTGGGCGGCCAGGAACATGGCGTTGGCCTTATCCGGAGTTTCCAACTTGACACTCTCGCCCGCAACATCGAAATGCTTGCTGGCAATGCGTTTGTACTTGGCGGGGCTTTTCCACTTACCGAACTGTTCTTTCAACGTCATTACCACGGCATCGGCGTCCATATCACCGGAAGCACCGAAAGTAGCGTCACTGGCTCCGTAAAAGTCTTCGTAGAAGTCTTCCAGATCATCTTGGTCGATGTCGTTGATGCGAGCTACTTCTTCGTCGAAAGTAGGACGGTAGTCCGGGTGATCTTTCGGGTAAGGGCGCAGGCGGCGGAACAATTCCTGGGCGGCGATGGCCTGGGGCTCACTACGGCTGGATTCCACACCGGCAAGGCGCTCCTTTTTCATGATTGCCAGCTCTTCCTCGGGGAAAGTAGGGGTGGTAAGAATTTCACCGACGAACTCAAGCACCTCAACCAGTCGCTCGTTCTCGGTCTCAATCCGTACGGTAGCATTTTCAGCACTACCGCTGATGGATACCTGCGCCTTCATCGCATCCAGTTTATCCTGGATGGCTTGGCGATCATAGTTCTTGCTGCCCATCATGAGCATGGAACCGACGAATTCACCTTCGGTGGCCCGTCCTTTCAGCTTGTCCAGATTACCGAAACGCAGGGTCATCGTGGCCACGACGCTGTTGCCGCGGGTTTCTTTGGGCAGCAACTTGTACTTGAAGTTGGTGCCTGGCAAAGTACCAGTGATCGTACGACCATCGATGTTGTCGGGGCTGGGTTCAAATTCTTCGCCTTCGGCAATGGCTTCCCGGCCTTCGTAGCCGTCTACGATAGCCTCGATACTGTTCACTTCGGGGATTTCAGCACGTAAGGGCTCATCGGTGGGGATGAAGCGGCCGGTAGTCCGGTTACTGGGTAAGAAGTAACGCTCGGCTACCGCAGATACCATTTCCGGAGTTACCTGTTCCAGGCGGTCGCGGTAGATAAAGGCCAGTCGCCAGTCGCCTTGGGCAATGTACTCACTGACGCCAGTGCCTACTCGCTCGGTATTACGGAAAACCAGTTCGAAATTCTTCAGCATCCGATCTTTGGCGCGCTTGATCTCTTCGTCGCTCAGTGGGTTTTCGGCCAATTCGTCAAAAACCTTTTTCATCGCTTTTTCGGCGGCCATCATATCATCGTCCTTCAGAATTTCCATATTGAACAATGCGAAGCCGGGTTCGGCCAGGGCCGGAGCAAAGCCCCAAACGGACGTAGCCAGACCTTCTTCCACCAGTGCCTTGTACAAACGACCGTTAGGTTCACTGGTCAGGGCCTCGGTAATGATGTCTACCACGGGGTAATCCGGATGGGCTCCGGCGGGGATGTGATAGAGAGCTTGCACGACCTGTACGTCGCCCACGCGCTTTAGCTCTACGAAACGCTCACCGTCCTGAACAGGCTCGCGGGTGTAGGTCGGGTATAGTGGGACATCTTCCCGGTTAGGGGCGGGGATGTTGCCAAATTTTTCTTTAATAAGTTCAATCGTCTTCTCCTCGTCGAACTTACCGGAGACCATCAGCACGGCGTTATCCGGCTGGTAGTACTTACGGTAAAAATCCTGGAGACGGCCGATCGGCACGTTCTCCAGATCGGCTTTAGAACCGATGGTGGTCTTGCCGTAGTTGTGCCACAGGTAGGCAGCGTTCATCGTCCGTTGCATCAGTACTCCTACGGGACTGTTCTCGCCGGATTCGAATTCGTTGCGCACAACGGTCATCTCGCTGTCCAGGTCTTTTTTGGCAATGAAACTATTGACCATCCGGTCGGCTTCAAGGTCCAGGGCCCATTCGATATTCTCTTCAGTAGAAGCGAAGGTTTCGAAGTAGTTGGTACGATCGTACCAGGTGGTTCCGTTGGGTCGGGCGCCGTGCTCGGTCAGTTCAGCGGGAATGTCTGGGTGGTCGGGCGTGCCTTTGAACACCAGGTGTTCCAGCAAGTGAGCCATACCGGTTTCTCCGTAGGCCTCGTGGCGGGAACCGACTTTATAGGTGATGTTGACCGTAGCGGTCTCTTTACTCTTGTCCGGGAAAAGCAAAACCCGCAGACCGTTGTTCTCAATTTCGTACTCCGTGATGCCTTCCACGGAAGTGAGTTTGGTCATCTTAACTTCGTCCTGAGCATAAAGCCCAAAAGTCATTAAGGTGAGTAATATAAATAATGAATTTCTCATTTGGCTTTGGTTTGGTTCGGTGAGAGATTAATAAATGAACTAGTTAAATACGCTAACAGTTCACGTCCTTTCAGTCGTGCAAATTCTGGTTAGCGACCTCCCGGTCGCTCTACACCTAATAAAAATTAGAGCGACCGGGAGGTCGCTAACCGATTTAGGCTACCTAAAATTACAAAAACGCTACTTTCCATCCCGGTAATTCACCAGGTATTGGAAGTTTGGCCCCAATTCACCGTCTAAAGTCACCGTTGCCCGGACCAAGAGCGGGCTATTCTGCTTCTCAAAAGCAGGCAAAATCCGCTCAATAAACATTTCTCCAAAGGCTTTACTGGCGTCGCGGGGAAGCTCCGATGGTAAGTTGTCTATGGACATCACATCTACATATTCACTGGAGAAAGCTGGCTTTTCTTCGTTGGAAACCGGGTCGTAACCAAAGACTGGGTCAGCGATAGTGCTGGCCTTGAGCGTAGTCGGTACACTGGCCACCGGGGCTATATCGCAGGTAACGTCAGCCACGGTCTGAATACGAAAATCATCGCGCTGCATATCCTCCCGGGTAAAGAAGGTTGGTGCATCATTGTCCCAGTAAACGCCGTTAATGAAAACGTCGCTCTTGCTCAAGTAAGGTTGGAATTTGCTTTTATACTCCCTGGGGTTATCGTAGAAGTGCTGCTTGTTGAATTCGTCTCCCTCTTCCTGATGCTCGGCGTAGTCACCGGCGCTCACCTGGGTAAATATTGCTTCACCGGGGTAATCCTTACGCAGGTAATCTTTTGGGCTGACCTTACGTAATCCAAGATCTTTCAAGACCTGAGCAGCTCCTTTACCCACCCGTCCGGTGCCAGTCAGCACGACCCTCATTTCCGGCAACTTCGTACGATCGTAGTGGCTTTTGGCTTCCTCATAGTCGAAACATTCGTTCATTCGGGGCAACTCAAACTTGCCGGTTCGTTTTCCGTAGGCCCAGACACCGTTATGAGCCCCTACCATACCGGCAAAATAACCAAAGGCGATCAGGCGGTTCCCCAATTCGTCGGTTAGCACCTCGTAGTCCACGTGGCGAATATTCTTCTCCAGCAGTGCCAGCAGCAACTTTTGGTTATAGGGTTGTTCCTTGATCACGTGGGCAAAAAAGCAGTAGGTCTTATTCGGGATCAAGTTATCGATCGGAACTTCTTTTATCCCCAACAGCAGGTCCCGATCGGAGATATCCTCCACCAGCGGCAGTCCCGCTTTCACGTACTCTTCATCCTTGAATGCTCGTCGTGGCGAAGGCTGTACGGTAATATCCCAACCGGCTTTCAGGAGTTTGGCGGCTTGTTTGGGCGTGAGGGCAACGCGACTGTCAGGGGGGGTCTTTTCTTCGCGGATGAGGGCGATCTTTGGTCGGGAATTCATATAAGTAGTGGTTATTAGTTGGTAGGTTATTGAGTGGTGAGTTGTTGGGTATTGCTCGTCCGGAAGCTATCGCTTCGACTGATAGCCAACATTGCTACTTTGTTAGTCAAAAAGATACTGGATCATAGACGCTAGACACTGAATTTCCAAACTAGGCGCGCTATAGCAGCAGTCTATCAGCGTGGCGATCTAGTGTCTATTTTCTAACAGCGAAGCGATCTATTTTGGCTAACAAAGTAGCAAAGCTATCAATTTAAAACCGAGTCAATAGCCCCCGGTCCAACCCTTTACGATCCGGAAACACCTTGAATTGCAGGTAGAACATGGCGGCGGCGATCAGCAGACCGAGGGTCGCCCCGACGGTAACATCCTTCAAAAAATGCATGAGCAGATACATCCGGCTGATGGCAACCAGACTGGCGAATAAAAAACAGAGAACGGCGACGGGTATTTTGTAGCGATTCGCGTTAAAGGCAAGGAATCCGAAAACGGCGAAAGCCGAAGCCGCATGTCCACTTGGGAAACTGGTATAGGCCCAGCTGTTGCGATAAAAGGACTCGTCGAACCGGGAGAGGGTATACCACAGCGGCTCGTCATTATCGAAGATGTAGCGCAATGGGCGGGCGTGGCCAAAAATGGTTTTGAGAATGCCGGTGACTACCCCCGCGGCCGCCCCCGTAAGGACTACGAATATCGCACTCCGAAATCGGAGCAGGCAGAATATTCCCACAAGCACCGCGTAGGCTTCGGGTTCCCCGAATTTGGTAAGAACTTTGAAAAAGTTATCCCGCCCTGGCGTACGATGTTTGTTAATGGAGACCACCAGATCGGTGATACCTCCGGTAGCCATAAAGTAGTATCCTATCAGTAAAAGGACAATACAGGCACCGATAAAAAATTGATTTTGCCGTAAGAAAATCCTTTTGCGGGGTGGAGGTGTGGCTAGGGGGTAACGCCGACCGAGGAAGGTACGGGGACGTACGGTCCTTGTCGGCTCATCAGGAGACTTCATCGAGGGGTGCTTGGGCATCCGTTCTTTTTTTGGTCAGCAAATTAACCAACCCGTCGCGGATCTTACCGAAGAATTCAAAACTTCCGAGTTTACGGTCGTTCATCGCCATGAAGGTGAGGAACATTCCAACCGGGAAGAGGACCAGGCAGGGCATCCAGCCGGCCAGTTCTCCGGTAAGTACGAAAGACTCTGCGAGCTTACGGCAGAAAATCGTCAGGATAATAAAAATGACGAAAAAGATGATACTCACCAGGATGGGATAACCAAAACCACCCTTACGCACGATGGCCCCCATGGGGGCACCAATGAAAATGAATATGATACAGACCAGTGCCATACTATACTTCATGTGTAAATCGTAAACGTGCTTGACCCGCGTCTCGGCGATAGAGGGCAGGATGCGATTGCTGCTTTCGGCCTGGGAGAGGATGGCCCGGACGGCGGTTCTGGCGCGGTTAAGGACACGCGTTCTTTCATTCTTAGGCAAGGTACTGAACAAAGCCTCCACACCTTTATCGTCTTTGAAGCCGGTAATCAGCGAGTGCTTGTAGGCATTGCGTCGGGCCGTTTTACCCAATTTTGGTTCCTGGCGCTTGGGTCTTTTTTTGCTTACTCGCTTTTTTTCTTCACCCTTTTCCTCCGTAACTGGCTTACCGGCGTCGATGCGGGTCGTTCCGGGCTGTTCATCGAGCTTTGAGGTGGCAGTTCGATACTTAATTGTATCTCTGGTAAGTCGTGGCAAGTAGTTAATGAGGTAGTTACTGAGAATCTGTTTACGCTCCATGATGTCGAGGTCGATGGAGTCGACGGCATTCTGGAGTTGCCAGGTCGCCAGCATGGCGCGGTTTTGGTTGAAAAGGTTGCGACTGGTTCTCTGGAGATTGAACTGGCTGAGGTCGAAAATTTTGGTCCATTCCTCAAAAGCTGTTCGCACGTACGTCATTTGGCGCGTGTTCTTCTTGCCGCCTCGGGGGGAGGTCTCGGCGTACTGGTGCCCGTTTTCCAGATGCATAACGAAAAGATCACTGCCGCCTTCGGTGTACATTCTTCCGGTTTCAGCGACGATCTGGCTCATTTGACCGATATTAGTCTTACTGTGGTCATAGATGTGAACATCGTTGATCTGTTCGCCATCGTCTCCTTTACTTCCGATCCGGATCACGAACTCGCTAAAATCTTCGTTAAATGATCCGGCTTCCAGGCTGAGGGTCGGCTTTTTTTGCTGGATGTCGTACATCCTGGCGCCAAACTGAATATTGGCGGCGGGGATTACGTAATCCGAACAGGCATAACTAATGCCACTACCGACAATCCCGAAAAGAATCATAACGCCCATGATCCGAAAAAGACTGACACCGGCCGACTTGAAGCTACTCAACTCGTAATGTTCGGCTAAGGACCCCAGCACCATAACTGAGGAAATCAGCAGAGATAGTGGGAGGGCCAACGGAATAAGACCAACGCACTTGTAGCCGATCAACTCGACCACCTGAAAGAAACTCAGCCCCTTCCCAGCAATATCATCCAGGTAGACCCAGAGAATCTGCATCAGCAAGACGAACATTGCGATGGCGAAAGTAACGATGAACGGCCCGATGAAAGAACGGGCCATGAGTTTATCCAATTGCTTCATGGGGCGCTGCAAAGATAAGCTTGTCCATCACCTTTGGAAAGCAGTAGTCGTCTTTTAGTAATTCTTTAGCTTTTATCGGCTTTGCGCAAGTCATGGAACTCCTCATCGCTGGGAATGTAATCCGACTTTTTCATTTTATCGATCACTACATCGGCTTCATTGTCCGCTAATTTACCGAGATTTTTATCTTCCGTGCCCGTATTGTCGATGTTGTAGTTACTATCGTTGACGATCCTCGTTCTCGGGGGCAGGTCTTCACGAGTTTTTTGTTTTTTCTGATAATTCCGCGTCATGAAGTAGGCGATGATGAGGACGATGGCCGCACCGGCGACCCACCAAACGTCCTGGGCCAGTTCGTTACTTTGAAGAAGAAGGTTGGGGATTTGCATTTGAGCTTTGCTGCTGTAACGGAGTAGTTAGGTGGAATTGTTCGATTGAGTGCTGGTTAGTGACTACCAAGTAATTCTTGATTTTAACCATTGCTTCACGTAGATCGACGCGGATTCTACTGTTCAGACGTAGTCGGACGGGGTGGCAGGATGGCTTCCTACGGTCGCGTACTGCGTGCTCGAACGCTGCCTGGCTTAGAAGAAATATGATCGGAAACAGGAAATAAAAAAAGCCTTCGACCAAATAATGATCGAAGGCTTTTAGAGTGAAAATGTCGGGGTGGCAGGATTCGAACCTGCGGCCCCCTGTTCCCAAAACAGGTGCGCTAACCGGACTGCGCCACACCCCGTGACAAATTCAATAAACTTGTGAAGATGTAACAGATGCGCTAATCCCGGAGTACTCCGGGACGCCACACCCCGTGACAAATTCAATAAACTTGTGAAGATGTAACAG
>PDLQ01000004.1 GCA_002591745.1 Lewinellaceae bacterium SD302 | reverse complement strand
CAGCCGTTCGGATTGGCTGAATTTTTGGCGTCTTTTAGACATAATCAGGTAGATTTATCGTGTTTAAGATAACACGCAATCTGATCTAGCCTACTGTCCGTTATTTTGAGGAGGTCCAGCTAATCCTATCAGGCTATCACTACTATCAGACTAACTACTGCAGCTCTACCGTAAACCCGGCCATTTTGTACCGCTTTTTTAGGTCCTTGGCGTAATTACCAGCCGAAGCCTGATCGTCGAACGGGCCGAGGATGACTTTGTATACGCCACCGATCTTACGGACCAGAATATTGTCAAACCACTTGGCTTGCAACTTGGCGATTTCCTGCATAGCACTGGTCACGTCGCTGTAGGAAGCTACCTGTACGCCATAATTACCACTGGCGGGACGGCGCAATTCGATTTTGTAAACACCATCCGTAAACTTTCCGCCAGTCAGTAGGGGCGTTTGGTCCTGAGCCGGTACGAAGCGTACGGGTTCACGATCTTCAATCACTTCTTTAGTGGTCGTGGTGGTAGTTGCACGATTACTCGGGGCCGGCTGGGGTGTACTGACTACCCGGTCCTGGGTCGTGGGAGCCGGCTCGCGGTCGGCCGTTCTGGTCGTTGTATTCGTACGGGGAGTGGCCGGGGCCTGATTGCGGCTTGGCTCAGGGGCCTCGTTGGCACGGCGGGTATTGGGTTGGGGATCGGCGGCGGCGGGTGTGCGACTCACGTTTCGGGCGGGCTGATCAGGGGTAGAGATCAGTTCCAGTTTCACGCGGATGGTACTGCTGCGGCCAAAACCCAGCAACTCGGCGGCCCGGCGGGAAACCTCGATGATGCGCCCTTCGATCCAGGGGCCTTCGTCGATGATGCGGACCGTCACGTCACGATTATTGGCCAGGTTGGTCACCCTTACCCGACTATTGTGGGGATAGAGCGAATGAGCCGCTACCAAATCTTCTTTGTTGTAAATCTCCTTATAAGCCGTGGTCGACCCATCGAACTCATCGGAATAGTAAGAGGCAATGCCCGTTTGGGTGTGGCCAACGGTCTGGGCCGAGAGCAGAGTCAGGCCGAAGCTGGCCAGGGTGCAAAGTAAAAGCGTTCTTAACATGGATTCATTTTGGTTTTATTTCCTTCTCCTAAACGTCAATTTCCGCCAATACGTTGTCTTTCCTTTCATTTCCTGAGCGAGAAGCAACTATCTTTGCAATAATCCCGTTTTTCCGGGAGCCGGCCTTTAGAACTGATCTCGACCAGCTTTAAAGGCAATATTTTTTTCTTCGGCCGGGCTATGAACCCGTGCGGAAACACATCGACAATGAGTAAATTAGGACGCGTACTCGTCGCCATGAGCGGCGGGATCGACAGCACCGTTACCGCCATGATCCTGCACGAACAGGGTTACGAGGTGGTCGGCATCACTATGAAAACCTGGGATTACGCCAACTCCGGCGGCTCCAAAAAAGAAACCGGCTGTTGTAGCCTGGACAGTATCAACGACGCCAGAGCCGTATCGGTACAAATGGGTTTTCACCACTTCATCGTAGACATCCGGGAAGACTTCGGCGATTACGTCATCGACAATTTCGTCGATGAGTACATGGCCGGCCGCACCCCCAATCCCTGCGTACTTTGCAACACCCACATCAAGTGGAACAGCCTGCTCAAAAGGGCCGACGCCATGGACTGCGAGTTCATCGCCACCGGCCACTACGGACAACTATACTGGCACGATAATGCGGGCCAGAACCGTACCAACCTCAATGACGTCCGCAGCGGGCTGGCCGGCGACGGCGGTCGCTACTTCGTCGGTAAATCCGCCGATGACAATAAGGACCAAAGCTACGTCCTCTGGGGCCTCAGCCAGGAGTGTATGGCCCGTAGCCGCTTCCCCCTCGGCCACATGACGAAGCCGGAAGTCCGCCAACTGGCCTATGATTTCGGCCACGAGGAACTGAGTAAAAAAGCGGAGAGCTTCGAGATCTGCTTCGTGCCGGACAACGATTACCGGGGCTTCCTCAAACGCCGTAATCCCGGCATGGAAGCCGAACTGGCCGGCGGCGCTTTCGTCGACCAGCAAGGCAAACAGATAGGTACCCACGCCGGATATCCTTTTTATACCATCGGCCAGCGCCGTAACCTGGGCATGGCTTTCGGCAAACCCATGTTCGTCACCGAAATCCAGCCGGATACCAACACCGTCGTTCTCGGCGAAGTGGATGATCTCGTGCGCAACGGTATGATCGTCGGTGGCGTCAATTTCCAGAAATACGCCGGCCTGCCGCCCGAAGGCATGGAGGCACTTACCAAAGTCCGTTACAAGGATCGTGGCACCCTATCCATGCTTAGCAGCGAGGTACCCGGCCAGGTCACTGCCGAGTTCTACGCCAATGTACGTGGGGTAGCTCCGGGACAATCCGCCGTTTTCTACGACGGGGATGATTTGATCGGCGGGGGAATTATTCATTCCAGTTCGCGGTAGTTTTAGATGCTAGACAGCCCGCCGGCCTTGCCGTCTCGTAGGAAGGAAACGCACATTATTCGTGTACGCTCTTAGGAATAGATTTTTGTTTTGCCCTCGGCAAAACGTTGTCGGATTTAAAGCCAGCGTTGAGCCTAGGGCGAAACTGAGAACTATTCCTACTTGCGTGTACGTTACGTGTTGCTGCATTCCTACGCAGCGAGCGTAGCAAGCGAGCCATCTTGTGTCTATTCCTTCACGATGCTAATCCGCTCAACTCTCCCATCCCGGTAGCGCAACAGCAAAACATAATGCCCCGCCGGATGCCCGCCAAGCTGCAAAGTTGTCTGCACAATCGCCTCATCGGGGACTTGCAGCGGACTACGTCGACCGGTAGCCGTGGCGATGAGTTCAGCGGAGAGCAAGCGGCGATCCGGATCGGTAGTTAGTTGAAGTTGTCCCGTGGTAGGATTTGGGAATGCAATGGCCGGCAGGCCCTCCATTGCAACAGGACCACCAGTTGAAGTGGTAATTCCCTCATAAAAGCAGGGTAAATGATCGCTGATCGCGTATTCAGTGTGGAAGATTTTTGTGTTGTCTTCAAAGTAGCATTGTACGTGTTCTACCGAGGGTCGGTTGAATAACTTTTGAAAAAGCGAGCCGGCAATTCCTCGGGGGTGGACGAACAAAACACCTTCGAATACCCATTCTGCGTAAAGAGCTAGCGGTTCGGCGAGCGGGTCATCGAGATCCAATGAGTGTACGACATGAAAGTACCTGGTTCTCGCCAAATTATCGTCGAAGTAGCGTTCAACACGGTGATAAACTATACCGAACCAGAAAACATTATTTTCATCCGTATAACGATAGATCGTATCTCCGATCTCAGCATTAAAGTCTAGTACCGGTCTATTGAGAGGCTGATTAGGATTATCGGGATGCTTGAAAAAAACTTCTCTCCCTTCTTCCCGAAATGCACCTACGTATTCTCCGTTGGCGTACCATTCATCACTTCCATCGTACGCTAAGCTATTTACGTAGAACTTAGTAAATTCCACGTTTTCAATTAAAGTATCTTGATAATTGTACAGCACGGCTGAGGTGGTATCTCCATCCACAAAATTAAGTCGCATCAGATTCCAGCGCTTTTGTACCTCATTCAGTAAAGGCACGTAAGTCGTATCAATCACAACAAGTTGTTCTGCATCGCACCCCAAGTCTTCATAATCATCATTAATATAAACCAATTCTCCATTTTCCCGATAGCAAATCAATTGCCTGAAGTTCCAGTCATTGAAAGTGTTCCTGAAATGTAAGTGGAGGCCACTTCTAATGTTACCCACGCCTTCCACCAAATAAAGCGGACTTGGCAACTCGGAAATAGTCTGTTGACCAAATGGCTGATAATCCCTAACGTCAAGTCTTCGACGGGGGATTCCATCCAATAAAGTGACGGTATCTACGTTCTCAACGACGATAAAAACATCGCCTCCCACGTCATTATTAGTATACAGGATCGTGTCTCCCACGGCAGCATTGAAGTTAAGAACCTGGTTATCATCGAACCAATTTTGCGGCCTTACTAAAGAACTGGCCGGAGGGCTGGTGACCTGGTGATAAAGCACGTAATCTCCGTCACAAGTATAACTACCAATTAAGACCGTATCCGAATCAACATCGATTCCATTAGTGTAATAAAAATTTTGCCCATATGATCCATTGATCGTGGTGTCTCCGGATAAATAATAGTGGTCGTTGATTTGCTCGAAGTCGATCACTTGTGTCCCCCATTCGTTATTGATAAACGATCCTCTGGCGAGGTTCCAGCTTTTTGTGCCTCCTGGGATTAAAAAATTACAATCGTTATTTTGACTGACTAGACTTGATAAAAACGATAACGCTAAAAAGAAATTGAGAAAAATTTTCATAAGTTTTTTTTTGCTGAATCAGTACTCATAAAATAATAAAAATTATAAACTTCTTTATTCCAGCACCATAAAGTTTCTAGGTCATATGTTTAAACTACCATTGCTACTTTGAAGACAGATAGACACTAGATGCTAGATTTTAATTTGAATGCACCAGCGAGGCAGTCTAAAAGCGCAGCGGTCTAGCGTCTAACATCTAACAGCGTAGCGGTCTGTTTGACTTCAAAGTAGCAGTGCCCGCAATTAAATAATGATTATGCTCCCGAATTTACTCAAGGCAACTCTCCTCTTCTTTACCCTGGCAACCTTCTCCGCCTGCGAAGAGGAAAGTATTGCTTCTACCCCAAATACCGGCGAGCAAGAATATTTCCCCCTCTCCATAGGCCAGACGAAGACCTACGAAGTAGATTCTATCCTGCTGCTTCAGGAAGTAAGCGGTACGGTTTACGATACGGCCCGGTTAACGGTACAGGAAATTCTACAAGACACCTTTATTGCTGCCGACGGCCGGCTTTGGTACCGGGGTGAACGCTACGAAAAGGATCGGGATGCTCCGGATAGCGAATACCGCATCACCCGCACTTTTACCGTTTCTACCGATGCCCAAGTAGCGCTGCGCAGTGAGAATAACCTGAGCTTCACCAAGTTGGTATTCCCGGCCCGCACCGGAGAGCGCTGGGACGGCAACGGCGATTTCGACGAATTTCGCCAATTTGCCGTGGGCGGGGAGTTTCTGGACATCTACGCCGGCTGGGAAACCTTTTACCAGACCGTGGACAGCACCGCTGATGACCGCCGTTTTCTGCGCGTGGAGCAAGCCCAGGTAGACAATGTGATCGATCTCCGGCAAGCCTACGAAGTTTACGAGACTGGCGTCGGGCTAGTAGAAAAATTCCTGGACGCCCGCCATACCCAGTGCCAGGTTTGCTGCGGTGGTGATACGGCCCCCTGCATAGACCTGCCCTGGGATGAAAAAGCCGAGAAGGGCTTTATCTTGCGCCAAAGGCTTATCGAATAATGGAACTAATTGAAATTGGCCGCGTAGGCCGGGCCCACGGTTTAAAGGGTGAGATCAAAGTACACGTAGAAGATCACTTTGAGGAGGACTTGCTGAATGCTTCGGTCGTACTGATCGGCCAGCCGTCAATCCCCTATTTCCTGTCCGGAGCACGGGGCGGCGGGGCACTATTACTGAAATTTGAAGACCTGGACAGTCGCGAACAAGTCACCTTGCTGAGTAACCAGCCGATCTTTCTGAAAGCCGAAGACGTCAGTGATCCCGAGCCACCGGCAGATGACAATCCTTTCTCTAAGCTGGTCGGCTACGTTATCCAGGCGGAAGGTTACGCCAGCTTGGGGCCGATCAGGGAGATCGTGGATCTGCCGGAGCATTACCTGGCCTCCATCGAACACGAGGGCAAGGAGTTTTTCATTCCACTCCACGAAGATTTGATCGTAGCGGAGTACGTAGATGCAAAAGTTCTGGAAATGTCGCTTCCGGAAGGACTGCTAAGCCAATAAACGATCCACGAAAAACTCCAGCATTTCTTTTAGCTGCCCATAGTCATTCTTCTCTCCTTCCAGATCCGTCAGGCGTGGCAGGTGCTGGGCGAAGAACATTTGGCTACTGGCCATCTCGAAAAGATTACTGGCCAGGCTGTAACGGTAGGGAAAATCCGGGTTGATCTGGCCGATCACGCAGGCTACCTCATCGACCAGATCCTTGTAACTCAGGAAAAGACCAATCTCGTTTTCATCATCCACTGAATTGGTGTGGTAAGCTTTGGAGCCTTCCTGGATCACGATACGGTGCAGCAAGTGTTCGTTGATGTAGGAAGTTGAAACGTTCTCGGCCGTAGCGCTGACGATATCCTGGATGATAATGGACAGTCGCCTGCGTGGGTCGTCGATGTTTTTGGTATCAACCCGAATCAGGTAGTGCACCCATTCCCAGTACCAGTTGGTCAGAAAGAGGAGCAGTAAATGTTTGTTCTCAAAATAGCGGTAGACCGAAGCTTCGGTGGAGCCGATCTTTTTGGCCAGTTTGCGAAAAGTAAAAGCCTCAATGCCGATCTCGTCGATCAGGATGATCGAATGTTGCAGGATGCGGCGGCCCAGGTCGGTATCCTGGGGGTCCCGATTGAACAGGCTGCTATTAAGCTGAAATTTAATCTCTGAGACCATGCTTTTTTGCTAACTGCTCTGAAAAAACCACCGGTTTCATCAGATTTTTAACGGACGATAGAACCATTTGCGACTTTGGCTGTACTACCTCTCGTGATAGTTTTACTTCCTCAAAAGGAAGCAGCATTAATTTTGTTCAAATGAGTTCGGATACTTCTACATCAATTTTTTCCAACTGGAAACAGGATCTGCCGGCGGCAGTCGTCGTATTCTTCGTTGCACTCCCCCTCTGCCTTGGTATTGCCCTGGCCAGTGGAGCTCCTCTGTTTTCCGGCCTAATCGCCGGGATCATCGGGGGAATCGTGGTCGGTATGGTCAGTGGCTCCCAGATTGGGGTCAGTGGTCCGGCGGCCGGTCTGGCGGCCATCGTTTTGACGGCCATCGGCAATCTGGGTTTCGAGGATTTTCTGGTAGCTGTGGTGTTGGGTGGTATCATCCAGATCATTCTGGGCATCGCCCGGGCCGGAATCATCGGGTACTATTTCCCCTCTTCGGTAATTAAAGGAATGTTATCCGGTATCGGGATCATCATCATCCTGAAACAGATCCCTCACTTCCTGGGGCGCGACAATGACCCGGAAGGCGATTTCGCTTTCTTCCAGATTGACGGAGAAAACACCTTTACGGAAATCATTAACTCCATCGGTGACCCGAGCCTGGGGCCGACCCTGATCGGCTTCGTGGCTTTAGCGATCCTGATTCTCTGGAGTACCGTTCTAGCCAACAAAGGCAAATTTTTCCAGCTTGTACAGGGTCCTTTGGTGGCCGTGGTGGTTGGTATCGTATACTACCTGGTTACTCAGAATGATGCCAGTTTGGGAATCACCCAGCAACACCTGGTAAACGTACCGGTTCCCACGGACTTCGATTCTTTCCTGGGGCAGTTCACCTTCCCCAACTTCGGAGCCATTACAAATCCGACGATCTGGATCACGGGTGCGACCATTGCACTGGTGGCCAGTCTGGAAACCCTTCTCTGCGTGGAAGCGACTGACAAACTCGATCCGGGCCGTAGGATCACCCCCACCAATCGCGAACTTTTGGCTCAGGGAACGGGCAACGTACTTTCCGGTCTGGTTGGCGGCATTCCCATCACCCAGGTGATTGTACGTAGTTCCGCCAATATTCAGTCCGGTGGCCGCACCAAGCTATCGGCCATCGTCCACGGCTTTTTACTGCTCATTTCGGTCATAGCCATTCCTACCCTGCTCAACAAAATTCCACTCTCGGTATTGGCGGCCGTGCTGCTGATTGTTGGTTTCAAACTCGCCAAACCCTCCACGTTCAAAACCATGTACGATCTCGGCTGGAAGCAATTCCTGCCCTATATCGTCACCATCCTGGGTATTGTGTTTACCGACCTTCTCGTCGGTATCGGACTGGGTTTGGCCGTTGGCATCTTCATCATCCTGATCAAGAGTTACCAAAATAGTCACTTCCTGCACAAGGAGCGTGGTGAAACGGGTAGCGATACCGTCAGAATGACTTTGGCCGAAGAGGTAACATTCTTCAACAAGGGTGCCATCCTCAAGGAATTGGCTGCATTGGAGAATGGTTCTACGCTGGAACTGGATGTCCGGAACACCCGTTACCTGGATTACGACATCGTAGAAATACTAGAGAACTTTTCGCTCAAAGCCAAGAATCGCGACATCAATATTAAGATCATTTCTGAACGTGGTACAGTAGAAAATCCGGATAGTTACCTGGAATTCTTCGACCTCGCGCCCACCACTGTATAAGGATATGAGTTGTATGCCGTCAATTTCACTTGATAAGCTATACAACAAATCGGTCTCCTTCCACCTTCTGTAAACGAAACCCGTTTGGTCGACTTATCACCAAACGGGTTTCGTTTAAAATACTACTTCATGAAATTTATATCCTTCCTTAGCTGCCTGCTCTTTTTAGCCAGTTGCAGTGGTCAGACTAACAAAGTAGCAAATGCTGCTTCTACCGATACCAATGAGCGCGCTACCGTTACTGCCGATCTGACGCAATACAAATACGACCCGCCCGCCGTAGAGGGTGAAGTCATTCCCTTCGACACCACCTCCGCTTATTGGAAAGCGGAACTCAACGATCAGGAATTCAACGTCCTGCGTGAAGATGGTACTGAACGCTCCTTTACCGGCGATCTCTGGGACAACAAACGCGCCGGCATCTATACTTGCCGGGGCTGTGGATTGCCACTGTACAGCTCGGACACTAAATTCAAATCCGGTACCGGATGGCCCAGCTTTTATGAGCCCATCCACCCCAACTACATCAAGGAAGACGTTGACAATCGCTACGGCATGCGCCGGGTAGAGGTAAGCTGCGCCCGCTGCGGCGGTCACCAGGGGCACGTTTTCCCGGACGGGCCGGAGCCGACCGGTTTACGCCATTGTATTAATTCGGTGAGTCTGGATTTCGTACCGGTTGAAGACCTGTAGTAAGCCCGGCCTTAAAACGATTCGCTTTTGAACGTGGGCCTTGCTCCTGCTGGGTCGGACTTTCAGTTTCGTGCGTAGTTTTTATCTTCGCCCCGCCGCTTGCTCAATGCTTGGCCAGATATCATTTGAATGATTGAATGATCTAATGATATGATGCCTGCTTAACTTATGCTCTTGAATCATTTCACCATTGGATCAATTAATTCTTGACTACAAAAGCCTTGAGCAAGCTTTAGTCTGGCTCCCGTAGTTCAACGGATAGAACAAGGGTTTCCTAAACCTTAGATGTGAGTTCGATTCTCGCCGGGAGCACAAAGGTTTTGCCGTAGCCGTTTTTCTCTGCGAGAAAAACGGCTTTTTTATGCTCGTATTCGAAGATGCAGCTTTCCAATAGCCCAACTACTTTGGTATACTGCCAACCTTGCTACTTTGCCAGTCAAAATTAAAGACTCACTGATCATCCCCGGAGTACCTGAGGCGTTCCGGAGTTACTATACTTCCCTCGATCACAAGGAACCGAAGTCACAACAATCTATAAACCCTTCTGACATACCACCCAACAAACCTTTCCCAGCCAGCTGTTTATCAGCTCTTTAGCAATTGTCCCCCCATCTGTCCCCAACTGCTCATATGTGATGCCCATGTACTGACTGTCACGCGCAGCTAGGTGAAAATCGCTGGCTGTTCTGTACGAAGTGATTGCCTCGTCATGATTCTCTAGAAAAATCTGTATCGCTCCGATTTTATGCCAAATCCTGCCCAAAAGCAAAATATTCTCCGTCTCCTCGGCCAATCCCTCGGCAGCAATCAGGTAACGCATGCTTGTCTCGAAATCGGACATCCGATAATACGAGTTGGCCAAATACATATTACCGTGGATGATTCTCACGGGATCATCCTGCCGTTCGACTTCGGTTAACCATTCCTCTAATATTTCAATTTTTTCGTGATCGGCCAGGCTGTCTGGCGCCGGATTCATCGACCGATAAAAGGCATTATAATCCGCTTGTCCCACCAAAGAGCAAGTGGCCATTAAACCGAAGCAGACCCAAAATATTCGGTGACAGTAAGGGCAAAAAAGATTTCGGCAGAGACAACTCAGGCATGCCCGAAGTTAAGTTATTAATTGAGAAAGTATCACCTACTCCTCTTCACGGGGATTGCCCAATTTTCGGGCCAGACGCTCGCGGCTACGGGCCAGTCGCATTTTCACAGCGCTTTCCCCCTGCCCTGTTTTTGCGGCGATCTCCTTGATGGAAAGCTTGTCTTCGTAGCGCCATTTAAGTAGTTGCCGTTCTTCCTCTCCCAACTCCCGGAGGGTGGAGCGGAGTTTCTTGATTCTGGCGGACAGTTGAAGCCGTTCGGCGCGCAACTCCTCATCGGGGCTAAGCAGGTCCGCGGCGTGAGCGTTAATGTCTTCCGTACGGTGGCGGCCGGATTTACGCAGGTAACTCAGACAATGATTACGAGCAACGGCATCTACCCAGGCCTGGAGGGAATCAACGGTCCTTAGTTGATTTATTCTCAAAAAAATCTTGAGTAAAATATCCTGGCTGAGATCACGGGCCAGACTATCATCCCCCAGCATCTTTTTACATCGCCGTAGGACGAAGTCGCCGTAGCGTAAAAAAAGTAATGTCTGGTACTGCGGTTCTCCGGTGCGGAGCAATTCAACCAGAGCCTGGTCGGTCAGTAGTGGTCCGTTGGTCATAGAAAAGATGAACTTCGGCGCAAGATAGGACCTTGGTACTTTAGCTGGCACTAATCGTCGTTCCTCCACTGAATTGCCAATAAAAAACCTAACCCTCACTCCGTCAGAACCGCTCCTATAGGAAATCAGTTCTGGCCGAGCGAGGGTTAGGCTAAACCGGGAAAACACGGTAAAACATTGTCCCCGGAAAAATACTAATGCTGGTTTTTAGGATCCTCAAATTCCGGTTGAGGGGAAAAACGCTTTATTTCTTCTTGGTAACCTGCTTAATCAACGAAGCACCTTTTTTATTTCCACCCTTAGGAGCGGTGGCCACGGCGGTAGTACCTTTGGTTACACGCTGCTGTTTTTTGGCGGCTTTCATGGCTTCGGCGTTTTTGCGGGCCTGGGCTGCTTTAGACTTTTTGGTAACTGACATTTAGAAAATGATTTAAGAGTTACTGAAAATTAACCCCGGATTGCTCCGGCAAAACCAGAAATTTTGTGGTTGGTTTCTCTAAAGACTCCGCCGCCGGAAAAGCGTCACTTAAAAAGTAAATTATTTTTTTCTCAGTTCGTAAACGTCCGTGCGCCGGTCTTTCAGATTGGTAACCGCACCGAACTGGTGGAGTTCCCGCAGGAGGCTGAGGTCCACGTCGGCGATCAGGATCATCTCCGTGTTCGGGGTTGCTTCGGCTTTGATCCCGTTGGAGGGAAAGGCGAAATCACAGGGAGTGAACACCATGGACTGGGCGAACTGAATATCCATATTGTGTACGTTGGGCAGGTTCCCCACGCTACCGGCGATGGCTACGTAGCATTCGTTTTCGATGGCCCGGGCCTGGGCGCAATTGCGGACTCTGGAGTATCCGTTCTGGGTATCCGTCAGAAAAGGCACAAAAAGAATATCCATTCCGTCATCAGCCAGTAAGCGACTGAGTTCAGGAAATTCGGAATCGTAACAGATCAACACTCCGATCTTGCCGCAGTCCGTCTCAAAAGTCTTTAGATCGTGACCACCCTGCATCCCCCATACCTTAGCTTCATCGGGGGTGACGTGGATTTTCTCGAACCGCTCTACCCTTCCGTCGCGGTGACAAATATACCCGACGTTGTACAGGCGGTCTTCCACCATTTCCGGCATACTCCCCGTGATGATGTTAATGTTGTAGGAAATGGACATGGCCGACATTTTCTCAACGATACCCGGCGTATGGCTAGCCAATTCACGAATTGCCCGGGCTTCCGGCAGATGGTTGTTTTCCGCCATCAGCGGGGCGTTGAAAAATTCGGGAAAGAGGGCAAAATCACAGCGGTAACCGGACACGGCATCAACGAAATATTCCGCCTGCACCATTAGTTCATCCAAATCCCGGTATGGCCGCATCTGCCATTGGATCAGGCCCAGGCGCACCACCGTCTTCTGGCTTTCCACCTTTTTGCTTGGCCGTTCGTAGTAGATGTTTTTCCATTCCATCAACACGGCGAATTCGTTGGAGGCATCGTCTCCCTCCAGATAGCCCTTCATGATTTTGGATGGAAAAAAATCGTTGGAGATCTGAAAATTCAGCACCGGGTCGTGAATCTCCTTGCGCTTCACTTTTTCGATGTAGGCTTTGGGGCTCATTTCCCCGGCGTACTTGTGGAAATTGGGCAGGCGGCCACCGAAGGCAATACCCTTCAGGTTCAATTTTTCACAAAGTTCCTTTCGGTAGTCGTACAGACGCCGGCCCAGTCGCAGACCCCGGTATTCCGGCAGGATAAATACGTCGATACCGTAGAGCATATCACCATCGTCACTGTGGGTTTCGAAGGTGTAATTCTGGGTAATCTCGCGGTAGGTGTGCTGGTCTTCGAAACAATCATAGTCAACGATGATGGAGAGTGCTACCCCGGCCATCACACCGTTTACTTTGATGACGATTTGCCCCTCAGGAAAAATTTTGATCAGCTTGTTGAGCTGTTTTTTATTCCAGTAACTATCCTCCAGGTGGCCGTAAATGCGCAGCATTGCGGCCTTAAGTTCGGCGTGGTCTTCCGCCAGCAGGTAAGTAAGTTCTACGTTGTCGATATCGACACTATCCATAATATTTTGTTATTAACACCCGATTAAAACGGACTGATCAAATGCTTGTTCGTCCCAGATTCCATCGAGAAAAAATTAAGGGGGTGACAATTCATTCAGTTCCCTTGTATTTATCCCACTTCGACCCCCAACGCTCCATACTCCAGAATAATATTTCAACTTTCTGAAAAATTTTAACACACCATTTCCAAAAAGATTTGCAGCTTTGCATCAACATTCCGGTTGATTACAACTAACGCTTTTACATACACATTTCATTAACCTTGAACTTGCGCCTGGTCATAAAGGCGCGCGTTTTTTATTTGTAATCCCAATTTGAACATGTTAGTACAACCGCAATGCCGGTCCCTACGGGGCCGAGCCTATCTCCTGTCTCTTATCCTCTTATTCTGTTGTCAATTCGGCCTCTTAGGGCAAGACAATACCCCACCCGTTTTTACTGATTGCCCGGCTTCCGTCAATCCGCTAACGACGAGCTCCACGACCTGCTCCGTCGTAGTTCCCGATTATACCGGCCAGGTGGCCGTCACCGACGACACTACCCCCGCTGCCGATCTTATTTTGCTCCAGACTCCCGCGCCCGGCACCCAACTCAGCCCCGGCACAGAAGTTATTACCATCACCGCTACTGACGCGGCCGGTAACGAGAGCGACTGTTCTTTCGACCTGGCGGTCCAGTCAACGGTCAGCAATCTGGCTTGTATCGCCTCCATCAACGTCACGCTGGAAGAAGATTGCACCGATACCGTTTTGCCCAGTATGGTCCTTACCGGTGCGGGTAATTGCCTGAGCGATTTCAATTTCGAGATTCTGATTGAAGACGGAGACGAATCAAACGGCAACCAGGTCGATGGCTGCGGCACTTACCGCTACCTGGTGACTGAAGTCGTCCTGCCCGGCGGTCCCGACATTACCAACTTCACCGGCTGCTGGGGCTACGTGCAGGCCGAAGATAAGACCGCCCCTGCCCTGGTCAGTCTCCCCACTCCTCCGGCTCTGCTTTACTGCGATGCCATTGCCGAGATTGCGGTCAATCAACTTCCGGCCAGCGTTTCCCGCTGCTACCGGGCCGACGGGCAGACCGGGCAGCCATTAATGCCCAATTTCCTGAACAGCGCCCTGGGCCAACGTCTACAGGCCGGAGGTGGGCTCCCCGTGTTTTTCGACGGCTGCTCCGACGTGGAAATTTGCGTCAATGATTTTATCAGCAACTCCGGCAGCTGCCAGAACCGGACCATTACCCGTAACTTTACGGTTACCGACGGCGACTGCGACTCCCCCACCGGCTACGAAAATGATCCGTTGATCGCTAGTTACGTGATCACCACGACCCGTCCGGATCTAGACCAAGTGACGGGCGGACCGGCGAGCGTGGAATACAGCTGTAACCAATTCAGTTTCAGTGACCCGAATCCTCAGCCACAGCTCACCGACTTCCCTTCCGTTCCCGGCCCGAATGGCCCGGTTTACCTGGACGAGACACTGTGTAACGTCGGTGCGATCTTTGTGGACGGTCCCCGCATCACCACTTGCGCCAATACTTATAAATTTGTTCGCACTTTTACCGTCATCGACTGGTGCCAGGGCAATACCCAGCGAATATTTACCCAACTCGTCAAAGTAGGCGACTTCACCGACCCGGTACTAACCGCTCCGACCCAGGATCTGAACTTCGACGGAATTCCGGATAGTGGCCCGCTCTTCTTCACCACCAACAGCGGCAACTGCAGTAGCTTCTTCGCCGTTCCCGCCCCCGGCGTGAGCGACAACTGTGACCCCAACGTAATCTTAAACGCGCGCGTCTTTCCCGACCGCGACACTCTCGCCATTCCCTTCGGGCCTTACAACGTCAATAGCGTTGCCGGGCCGATCCCGAGCGGGATTCACCTACTGCGCTACGTAGCTACTGATGCCTGCGGGAATTCTACGTCCGTGGACGTAGAAATTGAGATAGGTGATCGCACCGCTCCGGTAGCCATTTGTGAAAACGGGCTGAACATCAGCCTCAATAACCAGGGTACCGGAATACTGACCGCCCAGACCGCCAACCAAGCAAGTTCCGACGATTGCGGACCGGTCAGCCTAGCTATTGCCCGGGCCGATGCCAATGACAACCCCATTGGACAGTTTGTGCCTGCCCTGAATTTGGACTGCAACGACCTGGGCATCCTGCGGGTGATCCTGCGAGTGACCGACGGTAGTCAAAACTCCACCAATTGCTGGCTGGACGTGCTGATCGAAGACAAAACGGCTCCGGTCTGCGTGCCTCCCGCCCCCCTCAGTTTCACTTGCTCCGACCTGGACGAAAATTTCCCCCAGGACCTGAACCTGGCTTTTGCCACCGACCCGCAAGGCACCATCGCTCTGTTGAATGCCCGGTTCGGCCTGCCGACGGCTCTGGACAACTGTGACGGCACCAGCTTGAGCCAGAGCGTATTCGACAACCGCAACAGCTGCGGCGTGGGCAACATCCAGCGCACTTTCAGCGTAACCGACGCTCAGGGGCTGGTATCTCTCGGCAACTGCGCTCAATTCATCAACGTTATCGGCGAACACGACTACAGTATTGTATTTCCCGCCGACGTAGAGAACAGCGATTGCGTGGAACCGGATTATAACGGCGTGATCACCCAGGCCGATGGCTGCGATGAATTCACCATTGCCGTCGATATCGATACTTTCGTGGCTACCGCCGACGAATGTTACAAATTGCGCATCACCTACGAAGTACTGAACTGGTGTGAGTACGGTACGCTGTCTTCTCCCTACAACGTCCCCCGCGACGCGGACAACGACGGTATTCTCAACGAAGTGGTGGTGGTTCACGTATTGCCCAATAACCGAAATACCCTAACCGACGACGTGGCGCAACTGGACCGTGACCTCATCCGGGGGAACTTCAACGAGATCGGTAATCTGGATACGGGAGACGGTGGCGTTGTTCCGGGGGCCGACGTTGCCGGATACGGACAGGACCGAAAACGGGGTGCTTTCCGTTACCAGCAGTTTATCAAGATCTACGATGATCTGGCCCCGACCATTACCCCTGCTACTTTGTTAGTCCAAAGCGGTGATATTGACGGGGACTGCCTGGCCGATGCCACCGTAGATTTCAGTATTGACGACGATTGTACCTCCCTGGCGATCGGCGCCACTTTCCAGGTGGACCAATTCATCAATCCCGGACCGGATGGTATTTACACCCTGTCTGATTTTGTCAACGACGGCGGCAGCATCAATAGTAGCCTGACCCAGCCCACGCCGGGCAATTTCCGACTATTGCTGGAGGACCTGCCCTTTGGTCGCCACGCCGTACGACTGCGGGCAACGGACGGTTGCGGCAACGCGGCTTTCCAACTCGTAGAGATCGAAATTTTTGACGACAAAGCCCCCACTCCGCTCTGTATCAACGGCTTGACCGCTACGCTGATGCCCGATGGAAACGGTGGTGGCATGGCCGCCATCTGGGCCAACGATTTCGTAGTCAGTGGCATATCCGACTGTTCCGGCCCGGTTAAATTCGCCATTTATCTGGACGAGGACGCGAGCCAGCCCGGCTTCGTTCCCAACCCGATCGATACCGGCTTGTTGCTCGACTGTGATCTGTTAGGTCCACAAGTTGTCCGTATTTACGCCATCGACGCGACCGGTCTGGCCGGTTTTTGCCAAACCTCGCTATTGGTACAGGCCAACCAGCCCGGAATCTGTACGAATGGTTCGGACGCCGGCTCCCTGGCGGGCAGCATCGTCACTCCCGGACTGGATCCGATGAGCGGCGTGACCATTGAACTGGCCGGCACCATGGTCGAAAGCGACCAAACGAATGCCGGCGGTCAGTACCTGTTTCAGGATCTGCCGCTGGGTGAAGATTACAGCCTGACGCCTGATTACAACCCGGAGGTCAACCTGAGTACGGTTTCCACGGCCGACATCATCCTGATCAGCCGTCACATCCTGGGGCTGGACTTGTTCACCAGCGATTTCCAACACCTGGCCGCCGACGTCACCATCGACGGAAACGTGAATATCCTGGACATCATCGCCATTCGCCGGGTGATCCTGGACCTGGACCAAAGTTTCGCCAACACCAACAGCTGGCGTTTCTACGACCCAGAAAATCTGCTGGAAGTCACCACTATCAATAATCTTGGAGGCAACGAGAACGGACTCGACTTTACGGCCATCGAGATGGGTAACGTGACGGGCGCTGTACCGTTAGGTGATGGGGATTACCAGAATGGCAATACCGACGGACGCAACCGGGGTAAATTGCTCGTGACCGACCAAAATCTGGTTGCTGGCAACAACTACTCTGTGACCATTTCCACCGAAACCCTGGTCGGTTGGCAAGGAAGCCTGGAAGCCGGTAGTGAGCTACAAATGATCGAGTTGAACGGTGAACTGGCCAAGGCGGGTAACTTCAACCTCCACCACCTGGCCTCCGGGCTGATCGGCTTCAGCTACGACGGGCCGGCCGGTGAACTCTTCACCCTTCGATTCAAGGCCCGGACTGACGGACGCCTGAGCGACTTCCTGAGCGTAAGCGACCGCATACTGCCGGCGGAAAGCTATTCCGCGTCCGGTGAGGTACTCGATCTCGGTTTGGAATGGACGGCAGACTTTGGTGACGAAATGGCGGGTGATTTTTCGCTGTCACAAAACAGCCCCAACCCCGTGAGCGAGCGGACGACGATCAACTTTACTAGTCCGATCGGCGGCCAGGCCCGGCTGGAAGTGAGAAGCATCGACGGGCGTCTCCTTCTCCAACGCACCCTGGAAGCCCGATCTGGATACAACCAGTTTGACATACGGCGAGACGAGCTAAAGGGCGCTACCGGCGTTTTACTCTACTCACTGAGTATTGGTGAGTTCTCCGCCAGTCGTAAAATGGTGGTGCTGTAAGCACTGGCCGCGGTCCACATTGAGATTCTGCTTTTGCCGGGCCGATCCGAATCCTCGGGTCGGCCCGGTCGTTTTACCTGACCACTATCCTCCGCACCGTACTCCGCCCCCGGTCATCGGTGATTTTGAGCAGGTAAACACCGGCGGCGGGTGGTAACTCAATCCTTTGGCGTTGGTTAGCGGTGGTCGTGATCGCTACCGGAACTTCGCGACCGAGCAGATCGGTAACCCTTAAACTAAAATTGGTTTCCAGCCCGGAAGCGGGTTGTTCTACGTAGAGCAGCCCGTTGGTCGGGTTGGGGTATATTTTGAGTCCCCCGGCCCAGTTCGGTTCTTCGGTAGAAGTGATAATGAAATTAATGCAATCGGATGTATCAATGCATTCTCCCCTGGAAAGGATGACGGCATAGTTGCCGTTCGCAGCGGGAAAGAATTCGAAGTCCGTAGCCCCCTCGATGGGCGCGAAACCGGCGTCACAATCTACCCACTGTACAACCTCGTTTACGCCACTGTAGAGCAGGGAGGTCGGGGTTTCGTCAATGATGAATTCAAAGGGGGTGACGATGATATCATAGTTCAAACTCCCCAGGCAACCGTTCTGATCAAGAACATCTACGTGTATAGTAGTGTCACGGTCTTCAACGAAAACTGAGGTGCTGTCATTGAAGACGAGCGTAGTAAACGGACAAGCGAATTCCAGTACGTGGCCGACTACCGGACCTGGGTACAGGCTCACTTCCGACGTAATGACGGTGAAACAGCCGTTGGTATCAACTACGTAACTTATATACTGAAAGGGTGCATGAACCATTTCGAAAACCGTCCCGTCCGGGGCTACGTAATCACTTTTCCAGCATATGGTATCAAATTCTGTTGACTCGTAAAAAGTCACTACTTCCACCGACTCAGTTATGACACTGTCACAACCGTTTTGGGCGGTTAATATGCTTTGGTACACAAAACTTTCTTCGGGTGCCGGAAACTCAGTACCGTCCTGGGCCACATAACCTTGTGCCGAGCAGATGGAGGCCTCCAGTTCGCTTGAGAATGTCGGAAGCACCGTAACGGTCTCTTCAACGATACTATCACAGTCGTTTTGCCCCGTCAGAACGCTCTGGTAGGTAAAGCTTTCGGTTGAGTTGGGAAATTCGGTTCCGTCCTGCGCGACGTAGTTCTCGCCCTGGCAAATCGAAACTTCCAGGGTGTCCACAAAAGTCGGTTGTACCGTCACTACCTCTTCGATCAAGCTGTCGCAACCGTTCATCGTAGTCAAAACATTCAGATGCTCGAAAGATTCCGTTAGCTGTCCATACAGGGTTCCATCGATTGCCATAAAGTCCTCACCCGAACAAATATTACTCTCCAAAGTGAATTGATACACCGGCGAGACGGTCACTTGTTCGGTGATGATTCGATCACAACCGTTTTGATCGGTCAGCAGGCTCTCGTATACAAAGCTTTCTTGTACGTTCAAGATTTCACTTCCATCCTGGGTTTGATACCCCTGGCCCGGGCACAGGTCAACGTACATGGTGTCATTTAAAAGCGGAAACACCGTGATCGTCTCTTCAATAATACTATCACAGCCATTCTGGTTGGTCAATACGCTTTGGTGAGTAAAGTCTTCGATAGCCAAGGAGTAAACGGTCCCATCCTGAGCCAGGTAGTCTTCTCCCTGGCAAATTTGGGTGGCTAACAAAGTAGCAGAGCTTTCGTACAAACCGAGATGCAGACTTACTAAAGCAAGCGTATCTATCTCGATCAATTCGGGCAGATTTTGGTAAATCCCGGCTTCAGTAAAGACCTGGCCGAAAGCAAAGAGCGTGTCTCCTTCACAGATCATTGCTTCTATGCTAGTCAAAATAATTTCCTGGGGCCTCTCGGGGATGAGGTAAGTGGTATTAACGCTCAAACCCTGAAAAACGTAGCGGTCACCGTCTGGCCAGCGCACCGCCAGGCTATCGATTTCCGTGGCTTCTCCCAATCCGAAATGTTTGGTGAGGGAGTGGGATATCCCGTAACTCTCCCCCGCCCGAACCTCCCGGACCTGTACACCCCAATCCCCGTAAACTTCCAGTCGGGAACCGACCCCATTACGGTTACTATGCTCCCCTTCCAGACGGATTTTGAGGAAATTGTTCTCATTAATGTTATCATTCAACAACAATACATCAGGATTACTGCTGGAAGTGCCATTGAACCCGCTGCCTCGCCCGGCGATCAGGTCCAGGCGTCCGTCGTTGTTCAAATCACCAACGGCGGCGGTGTGGATCGGTTCAGCCCCCCCGGAGATGTCGTTGTGGTGAAATGTAAAAGTAAAATCACCCTGGTTCTGCATGAAGAGATCGCCGCTCGTACCCGTCAATACAAGGTCTTGCCAGCCATCGTTGTCAAAATCTTCGATGATGACCTGAATACCGGGGGTAAAAGGGTTTACATTCAATCCGACTTCTATCGTACGGTCAGTAAAAAGACCGGGGCTGGTTTGTTCGTAGATTCTACTCGTCTGATCGTGGTTGAGAATGACGCAATCCAGGTCGCCATCATTATCCAGATCGGCAAAATCGGTCGCCCAGCTTTGGGCCAGGGGCATCAGGCCCGCGGCTTCGGCTACGTCGGTGAAGTTACCATTGCCGTCATTTTGAAAGAGCTGGTTGATGCGACGGGGGTCCAGCGGATTACCAGCACCCTGCCGGCAACGACTGAGGTACATATCCTGATCGCCGTCGTTGTCGTAGTCCGTCCAGATCGTAGCATAGTTGCCGCTGTTGTCACTATCACCATTGGTGTAGGCGGCGATCAGGCTCAGATCGTAGGTAAAATTGCCGCTGCCATCGTTACGGTAGGGCGTAGAAAGACCTACGTCGTGGCAAACGAACAGATCCAGATCGCCGTCTACGTCAATGTCCGAAAAGTTGGCCCCTTGCGAAAAGACGGACTGGCTGAGCGTAGTTTTCAGGTAAGCTCCGGGAACGCCGGTAGAGATCAGCACTTCAGGATTTGCAACCGGCCCTAAGAAGATATCGTTCAGGCCATCGGCATTAACGTCCGCCAGGGCCAGAGACCAGGGATTACTTGTGCTACCCATCACTTCCAGGCCAACAAAATTTTGGCCGGGCTGCTGATACTGGATACGCACCATATCCGTGGGGCGGTAGATATGTACGATATCGTCCAGGCCATCGCCATTCATATCCGCACAGCCGATAGGTGCGCCGCTGGAGGTATTCTGGTAGAAGAGCTGGCTGGTAGCGTTGGTGAAGGCAGGCTGAGCGTTCAAAGCGCCGTAGACAGTAAAGCTTGTCAATATTAATAGGGTAGCAAAAAAGCGCATGGAGCAGGATAGTTTTTACTTGGATGGAAAAGGTAACCAATATTTTTCGTTCAGTGACTCGCTGAGCGGACGGACACAACCAAGTACCCGTGCAATGCGTTAGTCAGACTAATCGGTTTAAGGCAATGCTCTGCTTCATCATTTAATAATGGATCAATCAGTATTGGCCGCTGAACCCGGGGTCGAGGACCTCCGGTCCGAAGTACTTGCCAGAGCGGCAACCCACGATACTCGGACCGGAGGTCCTCGACCCATTCTTCGGTACATTATTTGGATAACCCAACTGCGTGAAGCACCTCAAGTTTTTAAATCGTTTTTTCTGGAAGTACCGCTGGCGCTTACTGCTCGGCATCTTGTTCATTACCCTATCCAATGGATTCCGGGTTTTACAGCCTCAGGTAATCCGGGAGGCACTGGACTTGGTTATCGAGCAGGTAAGTATGTACCGCACGCTGGACGGTTTCGATCTTCGTTCCGAGTACTTCAGTGTACTGAACCGTAGCCTGATGACTTTCGGTCTGATCGTACTGGCCCTGGCTTTGCTGATGGGACTTTTCCTCTACTTCACCCGTAAGACCATCATCGTGATGTCGCGGCTGATTGAATATGACCTGAGAAAACTGATCTTTGCCCACTACGAGGAATTAGGGCTGGAGTTCTACAAACGCAACAATACCGGCGATTTGATGAGCCGCATCACCGAAGACGTTAATAAAGTCCGGATGTATCTCGGTCCGGCGGTGATGTACCTGGCTAACCTGATCAGTACCATTGGACTAGTAGTTTACAGCATGATTGCGGTAAGTGGCAAGCTGGCGCTTTACACCCTGCTTCCCCTACCATTTCTGGCCCTGAGTATTTATTACGTCAGCAATCTTATCCACACGCGTAGCGCAGAGATTCAGGCCCAGCTTTCCCGCCTGACCAGCATCGCCCAGGAGGTATTCAGCGGTATCCGGGTAGTGAAGAGCTACGTCCGTGAGCCCCAACAAACCGCTTACTTCGCCGAGCAGAGCGAAGACTACAAGGAGCGGAGTATGGACCTTGCCCGGATCAACGCCTGGTTTTTTCCTTTAATGATCTTCATGATCGGCGCTTCTACTATTCTGACTGTCTACATAGGTGGCCGGCAGGTTATTGCCGGAGAGATTACGGCGGGCAACATCGCCGAATTCGTCATTTACGTCGGTATGCTCACTTGGCCGGTAACCGCCATCGGCTGGATCGCCAGTATTATCCAACAGGCCTCGGCCAGCCAAAAACGGATCAACGAGTTTCTGGATGAAAAGCCGACCATCGTTTCTCCGCCGAAAGCTAAAAATGAAAAAGTGGAGGCACTCAAAGGCGCCGTTCGTTTCGATAATGTACACTTTACTTACCCGGACACCGGCATTAAAGCGCTACGAGGCGTGGATTTTAAGCTCAAGCCCGGCGAAAGGCTGGCCATTATCGGCCGCACCGGCTCGGGCAAAACGACCATTGCCGACCTGATGCTGCGCATGTACGACGTTAGTTCGGGCGCCATTACCATTGATGGCCGCGACATTCGTGAAATGAACCTCAACAACCTGCGCAACCGCATCGGTTACGTACCTCAGGACGTCTTCCTGTTCTCAGATACCATCCATAATAATATCGCCTTCGGTCGCAAGGAAATGGCCGAGCGGGCTGAGGTAGAAGCATTCGCCAAGCATGCTGCCGTTTACGAAGATATCAATGGACTTACCCTGGGCTTCGACACACTCGTCGGGGAACGCGGCATTACGCTCTCCGGTGGCCAAAAGCAGCGCGTCAGCATTGCCCGCGCCCTCATCAAGCATCCGGATATCGTAATCCTGGATGATTGTCTGAGTGCCGTAGACACCACCACCGAGCAACAGATTCTGGGTTACTTTAATACCGCTCTGGCTGACAAGACCTCCATCATCATCACTCACCGTATTTACAGCCTCCTCAAGTTTGACAAGATCATCGTACTGGAAGATGGCGTCATCAGTGAAGCCGGCACCCACGAGGAACTGCTGGCCAGCGGAGGCTACTACGCGGAGATGGTAGAACGGCAGTTGGCGGAAGAGGAGGACTAGGCTTCTCCCCTAGCCCCTCTCCTCCGGAGAGGGCGGTGGAAGAGGTACTATGCACCAAAGAAGAACGGCCGGTTTCCCGCGGGAAACCGGCCGTTCTTCTTTGTAAGAAAGTTCAGTTTTACTGGAACCGCACGGTTACCGTCTCTCCAATTCCACAGCCAACCTGCACCTTGTCACCAGGGCTTACGTTACGCTGGAAACCTTCTTCCCGAAGTGGCAGAGAAGAGCTGTAGTTGCTGATCCGCTTGTTGGCATCGCTAGCTACCTCGGCATCGATGCTCTTGGCGTAGCGGTACTTGTCGATGGCGGCCAGGATAGCGAGGCGCTGTTGCCAGCTGTCGCCACAATTACGGCTCATACGGCCGTAAATGTCACCGATCAGGATATACGGCTTACCCCAACCCTTATTCAGGCTGGCTGCTTTGTTAGCATTAGTACGGGCCGTTCCGCTCTGTCCTAATTTACCGGACTGGATAGTAGCCATCTGGTAGTAGTACTGCGCTTTTTTCTCGTCATCAGCCTCGTCCTGAATAGCCTCCTGGTAGCGAGCCACGGCACCACTGTAGTTCTCCTCCTCGATCATCTTGGCGGCATCGTAGGCAGGGTTCAGGCGGCGCTTTTCAGCTTCGTACTCCTCGGCGCGGGCGGCGTAGAGAGCATCGTACTTGGCCTGGATCCGAACCACATCGGTGTCGGTTTCCTCACAGCCTTGAGTCTTAAGTTTGTTGAGGACATAGCGTACAACGTCCATGTTCTCCGGATCTTCTTCAAATTCAGGCAGTAATTCCTCCTTAAAGTAAGCACAGTCGAAGATTTCATCCTCTACCTCGGAAACACTGGAAACCAGATTTGCCTTACCACTCTCGTAGTAAGTTTTGTAAGTTTCATTATTCTCGATGTTGTAGTCCGCCATGGCTACGGCCTTGTCGTAGTACTCACGGGCTTCGGCCTTATTGATCTTTTCAGACTGGAACAGATACTTGATCAGTTCACCCATTGGGGCCAGGACTATATACTCGGTGTCGTTACCGCCTTTGTCGATTGCCATACCCAGTGCTTCCAAAGCATCCTTGGAATAACCGACCAGGTAGAACATATCGTAGCCTTTACGGCCGTAGAGGAAAGATTCAGCACCTTCAGCGTAGCAGGCCAGCTCTTCGTCGTAGAACTCAAGCAGACGGTTGGCGTATTCCGCTTTTTTAGCGGCGTCGGTTTCATTTGCGTGCATTACACGGTAAAATGCACGGCCATCGCGGTAGTGAAACGGGCGTCCACCATCGGCTGCCGGAGCAAGCTCATAGGCTGTTTTCCAGAAATTAAAAGCAGTATTAAAGTCTTCTTCTGCCATCGCCATCATATCGGCGTGTTGCTTGCCTTTGACGAATTGACGGTAGTTGACGTGTGCGTTCTCCGCTTCTTCTTTTTTAGCGTCGCCGATCCAGTTCTTACACTGAGCGGAGGTCAGGTTAACCATGCTAACGGTAAGAAAGAGCAGCAGTGTAATTCGGGTGATTAGTTTCATGGTTTGAATTAGTTGAATTTACGTTTATAGAACCAGG
Organism: Lewinellaceae bacterium SD302; assembly: GCA_002591745.1. GTDB lineage: Bacteria > Bacteroidota > Bacteroidia > Chitinophagales > Saprospiraceae > Neolewinella. The sequence continues at coordinate 225,062 of PDLQ01000004.1, read as the reverse complement.
TGTTGTCGTTGAGTGAGAAACCCAGAGTGAACTGGACATAATTCTCGTCAATAACGTTTGGAACGCCAAACTTACCCATTTCGACGGCAAAATTTAAAAAAGACACTTGTTGTCGTGGCAAAACAATTGGTAAACCGACGCCTAAAGTAACCACATTCCGTCTTGCTTGTTCTCCATTTACCTGGCGGGAATCGTTTTCCAGCCGCAGACCGGCCCGGTAACGGACCCGCTTGAAAAAACGGTTATAGGAGGTCGCATCCGGTATATACTGGATGCCAAAAGCCAAACGATTGGTGTTTACCAGCTCCGGATCGGCGTCTCCGTTTATCTGAAAATTACTCCAGTTACCGACTCCGTACTCCAGGCCGACGAACAAGCGGTCCACTTCTTCGTAAGCGAGACCAAAATTGATTTCGCTCGGTAGCGTTAGTTCGCCTTCCACATCCACGTCGTTACGCAGGGTATCGGAGACGAAGATCACGCCGCTGGGAGAGAAACGACGGCGCAGTATATCCGAAGTGGCCGAGACGTTCGATTGTAACTTTCCATTAACACCTACGATCAATCGTTTGCCGTTTGACGTCATCTCCCCCTTATCGTTTCGACTTTTGAAGAAGTAGGAATACTGCACGCCATAACCAATACTAAATCCACTAATGGATGTTTTTTCTTCCAATTCGGTCGCCAGGGCGTTGCCGATACTGTCGAAAACAACCACCCTACTATTCAGTAACTGACCAAAGTTATAGTTCACGTTCAGTCCCACGCTCAATGCTTTGCGGCGGTAGGCCGTGGACCAGGTAACGCGGTAGGTGCCTCCGTTACCACGTAAGAGATTACTGGTTGTGCCCAGATCGGGGTCATCGTCCTCCAATTCGAGATCGTAGCCCACCAGCGTAGTAGGAGCAAGGCTGAAGGCCATGCCGGCGTTCCAACTGTTGCTCTGGCGATCCAGATTGAGGTTGATGGGGTTACGCAGCGGAAAGCCAAGCGCCAGATAGGACAGGTTTCCACTCTCCGTACCGGCCGATTCGTTGGCATCGGACAATGTGCCTACCCGACCGTAAAGACCAACGTCGAAGCTGGTGGTCTGCAGTACAGCCAGGGATGCGGGGTTGAGTACATTCAACTGGTAACGGTCCTGGTAGACGGCCTGTAAGCCCCCCATACCAGCCTGAGCGGCGAAATGCTGGTCCAGCGGATCACCCAAGCCAAAACGGGACAGCGGGCTGTTCTGCTTCGGACGGATATCCGTAAAACTGGTTTGTTGGGCATTGACTAGCAAAGTAGCAGTGCTCATGATAAGCAAAAGAAAGAACCGCATGTTGTGGTATTTAAAAGTCGGTATTGTAAATGGAAATCTTAACATGCTCTAAGAATTTTATTCAGTCCCAAAAGGACTAAATGGGGTTCCAAAGCGTAATCAGAAAATGAGTTTCGGTCTAGGTGTAGATCAATCATATCTGCATCTCCTCCCGTTAAGATGAGGGTTAGCGGAGCAAATTCAGCATTCAGTTTTGCGTAAAACCCTGCTACTTCGTTAGCCACCCCCAATTGCCCTCCCAACCGGACGGCATCAGTTGTATTCTTACCCAGTTTCAACGCTCCTTTGCTCTGGTCGGGTGTTACCAGAGGTAAGCGGGCCGTACCTTCGTGCATCGCCTTTAAACGCATATGCACACCAGGGCTAATGATACCGCCCCGGTAGGTTTCGTCCGCCATGGTCAGTAAATCCAACGTTACGCAGGTACCGGCGTCTACAACCAGAAAATTACCTTCACTCCTCAGACTCATCGCTCCGGCCACGGCGGCCAGACGATCTTTCCCCAAGGTTTCCGGACTTTCGTAACCGTTGGTAAAGGGCAGTGGCGAATTATGGTCCAGGCTGTAAACCTTGCGACCTTCGGACTGTAATTTGTGCAGCAGAATTGACGGAGGCACGTTTGCCACCGTAGAATAGAGCAGCTTTTTTGCCTGGTGGTTGGTTATCTCCCGATAGATTTCCGACCAGTCATTCCGTTCGAAAATCCGTACCGAACCTTCAACCAGATTGTCGTTCGCAAAGGCGGCACCCTTGATCCGGCTATTGCCGATGTCGATAACGTATTGTTGCAAATCCAGCGGTGAGTCTAGTGCTTAAAGTGGCGAACGCCGGTCATGACCATTGCCAAACCGTGTTCGTTACAGTAATCGATGGAGAGTTGATCCTTGATGGAGCCACCGGGTTGTACCACGGCAGTAATGCCCGCCTGGTCGGCAATCTCCACGCAATCCGGGAAAGGAAAGAAAGCATCGGAAGCCATCACCGCGCCTTCCAGTGAGAAACCGAATTGCCCGGCTTTGATGATGGCTTGTTTGAGTGCATCTACCCGGCTGGTCTGCCCACAACCCATTCCGATGAGTTGGCGATCTTTTACCAGGGCGATGGTATTGGACTTGAGGTGCTTGCCACACTTGGCGGCGAAGACCAGATCACTGACTTCCCGTTCGGTCGGTGCTTTATCGGTCACCTGCTTAAAGTCGGCAGCCGTTTCTGCACTCAGGTCGGTATCCTGCTGCACCACGCCGTTGAGCAGACTTTTGAAGCTGACGGTTTGCTGGTTCAGGTGTGCGTATTCCAGCAGCACCCGTTTTTTCTTCTTCAGCAGCAGTTCCTTCGCCTCGTCGGTAAAGGAAGGTGCGATAAGTACTTCGTAAAAAAGTTGATTGATCTCCTCGGCCACTTCCGGTTCCAGTGGTTTATTCGTGATCAGTATTCCCCCGAAAGCGGAGATATTATCACAGGCTAAGGCAGCTTTCCAGGCTTCTAGCTGAGTGCTACGGACCGCAACCCCACAGGCATTGGTATGCTTGAGGATACAGAAACAGGGATCACCATCGGCGAATTCGGCCATGATGGCTACGGCCGCATCGATATCCACCAGGTTGTTGTAGCTCAGGTCTTTACCGCCGAGTTTGGTGAACATCTGGTCCAGATCACCGAAAAAAGCCGCTGATTGATGAGGATTCTCCCCGTACCGCAGCGACTTGGCCTGCATTTCCGACTTCTTGAAGGCCGGTAATTGCCCGTCTTCGTTGAAGTAGCTGAAAATAGCGGTATCATAATGGCTGCTCACCGCGAAAGCACGGCGGGCGAGGGCCCGGCGATCTTCAAGTTCAGTACCCTGCTTCTCTTTCAGGGTGTCCAATAAAAAGCCGTAGTCTTCCCGACTCGGTACGATGACCACGTCGTTGTAATTCTTGGCCGCCGCCCGGATCAGGGCGATGCCGCCGATGTCGATTTTCTCGATGATCTGAGCCTCGTCCTCAGTGCTTGCCACGGTTTCCTCGAAAGGATAGAGATCAACGATGATCAGGTCGATCTCGGGGATATCGTATTTTTCCAGCTGGGCCAGGTGATCCGGTGTACGGCGGGCCAGAATGCCCCCGTGAACCTTGGGGTGCAGCGTCTTCACCCGACCATCCAAAATTGATGGATAAGTGGTCAGGTCTTCTACCGGAACGACGTCCAGACCATGGTTACGAATAAACGTTTCGGTACCTCCGGTGCTGTAGATGGTCACGCCCATCGCCTTGAGCTGATCCAGGATGGGTCCAAGACCTTCCTTGTGATAGACTGAAATCAGGGCCGATTTGATCGGTTTGGCGGACATAAGCTGGAATTTGAGGCCGCAAAAATAGGAAACATTAGGTAATGATCTAATGAGTCAATGATCTAATGATAAAATGTGTGATGATTCAATTCAACAATGCCCCCCATCAAATCATTTTCACACTAAAGCAATCAATCATCATGATCCTACTCTCCGAACTTTCCCCCGATGAATACGCTGGTTACTTCAGCCGCTACGTTAACCTGATCAAAGGCGAAGAAAATCTGCTCGGGGCGCTGGCCACCAGCCGTGACGACATTCTTGATTATTACGGCACCATTCCCGCAAAAATGCTTTCCGTAGCCTACGAGGCGGGCAAATGGACGCCCAAACAGGTCTTACAGCACCTCAGCGACACCGAGCGGATTATGGCCTACCGTGCCCTGCGCTTCAGCCGCAACGATAAAACGCCACTCCCGGGCTTCGAGCAGGACGACTACGTCTGGAATTACAACGCCAATGATCTACCGCTGGAGGAGTTGCTCGCCGAGTACCGCATCGTCCGCCAGGGGACCGAACGCTTATTCCGTAACATGGGCGATACGGCCACCAGGACCGGCACCGGCAGTAACCTCAAAATGTCGGCACGTGCTTATGCGTTCATGATCGCCGGCCACGATCGGCATCATTTAAAGGTGTTGCGGGAACGGTACTGGAACGGAAAGTAGGAACTTCGACCGTTAGCATCGCGTTAACGTTGATTAACCAGCTTTGCTACTTTGTTAGTCACAATGATTTAATGAGTCCATGATCCGGTGATAGAATAGTCAAGCTCAATCATTAGATCATTAGATCCTCACGTTAATTTTATCATTGACCATGCACTTCCCTACCATCCAAAACGAACTCGAATTACGCACGGCCCGCTCCGGGGGTGCCGGGGGGCAGCACGTTAACAAGGTAGAGAGCAAGGTGGAGTTGGTCTGGTCGCCGAGCGAAAGTGCCGGACTGAGCCGGGAAGAAAAAAGAAGACTCACTCACCACCTACGCAAAAAAATTGATGGCAATGGCAACCTCAGCGTAGTGGAGCAAGGCAGTCGCAGCCAGCACAAAAACCGCAAGGTCGCCCTGTCCAGAATGGAAAAACTAATTCGCAAGAACCTGCGCCCCATTCCCAAAAAGCGCCGGGCGGGTGCCTTTGTCGCCAACCGTAAAAAACGCCGCAAGGGCAAGGAGATCCAAAGCGAGAAGAAAAAATTCAGGGGGAAGATCGATTATTAGATCATTTTGACTTCAAAGTAGCAATGCTGCTGAACCGCCCCGCTATTTAATCCTTTACTCCTTACCAATGAGAACACTTACACTGATCACCCTCCTCTGCCTCCTGATCGGGGCGCAAAATTGTGGCAAGACCGATTATCGCCAGGGCAAAGCACTCTACACTCAGCATTGTGCCAATTGTCATCTGGAACACGGGAAAGGGCTGGGTATCCTGATTCCGCCGCTAGCCAATTCAGACTGGCTGAAAAATAACCAGGACCAAATTACCTGCGTAATCCGTAATGGTATGGAAGGCCCCGTGGTGGTTAATGACACTACCTACAATCAAGTCATGCCGGCCAACATAGAACTTACTGATTTCCAGATCACTAACCTGACTAACTACATCAACCACGCCTGGGGAAATGATTATGGCGTAGCCAAGTTGGAGGACATCCGCGAGCAGTTTGAAAGCTGCCGTTAAGGGGATTTAATATGTCCGCTGGTGGTCGCCTGGGTGAATAAAGGACAGACTAGGGTGTGAAACGTGGGCAAATTGCGTACTTTGTCGATTGATTTTCCACCAATACTTTGCCCGGTAATATGAAGTACGGCATTACACTATTTGTTAGCCTCTTATTCAACGTCTCTCTCTTCGGACAAGCCCCCGCCAATGACGAATGCGTAAACGCAGTCGACTTTGGCATAGCTCCCGCCTGTGATGAGACCGTCTTCACCAACGTTGACGCCACGAACTCCAACATCGGCACCTTCAACCTCCCGGATTGCTGGGCGGGTGATACCGATGGCGATGTCTGGTTTGCGTTTACGGATTCAGACACCATTGAGGACTACCGCATCTCCGTCATCGGAGAGGCCGCCAACGGCGATCCCGCAATTTTTCAACCACAGGTCCAGATATACCGGGGCAGTTGTGGCATCGATATGCTGGCTCCGACCACGGCCTGTGGCGAATCCGTAACCGGAAGTAACGACGTATTCGTCGATTTCCTCGGTGCCGATAACGGACTGACCTATTACATACGAGTCAACGATAACGGCTCTCCCGGCTCTTTCCGTCTTTGCGTAGAAGAACGTCCGCCTACTTATACCATTGACGAAACTGGTGCCGTGGATTGTTCAGGCTTCCTCTTTGACACTGGTGGACCGAATGGTAATTACGGTAGTAATGAAGATCATACATTTACGATCTGCCCGACCGGAGAGCCTGCCTGTATCAATCTGTCCCTCGAATACTTCAATTTTGAAACCGGTACCGACGGTCTGACCATTTACGATGGAGATGCCGCCACTGGGGTACCGATCGCTGATCTCAATAGTTTCGACTCCCCCAGCGCCAACGCCGGCGGGGTGTGTTTTCAGGCCAGCGCTTCCAGTGGCTGTATGACCTTGCAGTTCCAGTCGAACGCAGGCGTGACCTTTGAGGGATTCTCCGCTTTCTGGGAATGTTCTGAAGAACCCTGTGACGTTGCAGTTCCACTTTCCGTTAATAGCGATGTAACGGCCGAAGACGTAGCTGATGCCATTGCCGGTGCCCAGACCCAACTTGAAATTACGAACATCAACTGCCCCGACGGCCATTACGGTATTTTTGAAGCTACCGATGATGAGCTGGGCTTAGGCCAGGGTCTTATCCTCAGTAGTGGTGAGATTACGAATGCAATCGGCCCCAATGACCAATTTGGTATCGGTACCGCTTTATTCGCCCCCGGTGACGATGATCTCGACTCCCTGAATATTCTTACCGGCGGTGACCCGTTTAACACCACCGAGGATGCCTGTATTGTTGAGTTTGACGTTTTCGCCAATACGCAGGAACTGGTATTCGAGTACGTTTTCGGATCCGAGGAGTACCCTGAATTTGTTGAACTTCCTGGTTCCAGCTTCGGCTTCAATGACATTTTTGCCTTTTTCATCAGTGGTCCCGGCATCGTCGGGGAACCAGCGCTGGGTGGGCAAGAAAACATCGCTGTCCTGCCCGACGGCACAACGGTTGAAATCAATCGTGTAAACGAGGGATTGAACTGGCAATACTACCGCAACAATAGTGAGGGCCAGTCTATTCAGTACGACGGACTGACCAGCGACAGTCTCGGTGTAAAGAAAAGTCTGACCGCCCGCAGATCCGTAACCCCTTGTAAAAATTACCGCATCAAGCTAGCGGTAGCCGACCGGGGTGACTCCTCCTACGACTCCGGTGTCTTTATCAGTGATGTCCGTGGGGGCGCCCCCCAGGCTTCCGTCGATTTCGTAACCGGCGTAGACTATTTGGTGGAAGACTGTATTGCCGACACTCCCGACACCCTGATCATATCCCTGGATAATATTCTACCCGATTCGGTAACCTACGTCGTCAACATCGGCGGTACGGCTACTCTGGGCCTGGATTACATTCTGGGTCTCCCTCCCACCCTGACTTTCCCCCCCGGCAGCAGCCAGTTGCTTTTCCCGATTACTGTGCTCAGCGATTTACTGGACGAGGGCGTGGAAACCATTGAAATTTCCTTTGCCATCGATTTTGGTTGTGGGTTGAATAACGTAAGCTCACTCATCGTAGAAATTCGCGACGATCTGGAGATAGAAGTCAACCTCGGAGCCGATACCGTGATCTACTGTGCCGGTAACGAAATTCCCCTGTCCGCCACCGGAGCTGAAACCTTCGTCTGGACACCTGCTGACATTTTCGTAGAGCCTACTGGTGCCAGCGTAACCGCAATGCCGGTTGGTGACGTGGAGGTTATCGTAACCGGCACGCTCGGAAGCTGTACTGCTATGGACACCGTTCAGTTGATCGGCGTTGATCCGATGATCGAAATTATGGGCGGCGATGAACTGGCGGTCTGTAATGGAGATACCCTGACCCTTTTCCAGACCAACAACGTGGAAGGCAGCAACCTGCAATGGAACACTTTCTTCCAGGTGCTGAACGGTTTAGACGAGGACAGCCTGATTGTCATCCCTAATTTCAGCGGAAATATCAGTGTATCGGTTGAACTGGCCGGTTGTGTCGCTACGGACGATGTTCAGATCAACTTCGGAAATCTCAATATTCCCGAAGTCATCGAAGACATTACCATTTGCCAGGGAGAAACCATCCAGCCCGGTTCAATCGGCTTTACCGGAGACACCCAGTACGAATGGACGCCAGGCGACGACTTCGTTGACCCCACCGACCCCAACTCTATCCTGATCCCCACCGAACTGGAGGAAACCTACACCCTCATCTCCACCTCTGCTAACGGTAGTTGTGCGGATACGCAATCAGTGACCATCACGCTGATTCCCGGCAGTATTCAGATTCTTAATCCGGATACAATTGAAGTCTGTGCCGGTTTTGATTCCGTGGTATTGAGAGCCAACGTTAGTCCCTTCGGCTCTGACATCAGTTGGTCGCCCAACGCGGGCATCCTGACCAACTGGGGTGACTCCATCAGTGTACGCCCTGATATTACGGTGCTTTACACCGCCAGTCTTATCACCCCGGGCTGTGTACGCAGTGACACCGTGGTGGTTAAAGTGGATTCCCTGCCTCAGGATATGTCGATCACCTTACAACCTTTCGAAGATCCTTATTGTCAGGGAGATACTTTCTTCCTGCTATCGCCGATCTTCGACGTAGGTGACTTCTCTGACATCACCCACATGTGGATGGATGCTCCCGGCCTGCAAACCGGTGACTCCCTATACAATGGCTTTGTAGTTGCACAAGACACCTCGCTATTCATGCGATTTACCGAAAACGGTGCCTGTAGCCAGCTGGATACAGTCCAGGTGAACGTGATCACTCCACCCGTAGTGACCATAATGCCTCAGGACACGACGGTCTGCCCCGGCACATCCTATTTGCTCGACCTGGAAATCCTGGAAGGTGCGGTAGATTCCATCGGCTGGTCGCCGGCGGAGAGTCTTTCCTGCACCGACTGTGAAGACCCTATTGCCACGCCAACTCAATCAACTAATTACATGGTTGTCCTCCGTTCCGAGGGGTCAGACTGTACCTTCCCATTCTCGGCGACGGCCAGTATTGTTCCCCCGCTGGAACTGGACGTTGTAGATGAGGTATTCGTCTGTCCGGGAGACCCCGCCGTGCCCTTCGTTGGTACTCCCGATCCTAATACTACCTATACCGTAGTGGGCCCGGGTATTGACAGCGAGGATCCATTGGTAGAAATTGTCAGTGAAGGAGGGGAGTACGTTTACACGGCCTTTGGTCTTTGTGATACAGTTATGGCAACAGCAACGATCATCCTCCGGGAAGGCGTAATCATGGCCAGCCTCGATGGACCAGACGAAATCTGTATTTCCGAAGAAGCCCAATACGAGTTGACTATCGATGGCGAAAACAACACCGTCAATTGGGACCTAAACGGCATCGCCGTTTCCGTACCAGTCGACGAGACTACACTTTCAATTGGCCTTTCGCCTGGCACCAACGTGCTTACCGTAACCATTGATAATGGTTGTGATACCCTGGTGCTGACCCAAACTACGGAAGCTCTGCCCGAGCCTTCGGTTGAACTACCAACGAATACGACCATTTGTCTGGGCGACAATATCACCCTGAACTTGAATCCGGATGCTACTTCAACCTACAGCTGGACTGGACCAAACGGTTTCAGCAGTTCAGAAGCGGCTCCTTCCGTGAGTCCCACCGAAACGAGCACCTATAGTTTCACGGCCGTCATTGGCGATTGTGAGCAAAGTGGAGAAGTGACGATCGAAGTCATTCAGGATTACGTACTCAACCCCATCGATGATCTGCTCGTCTGCTTTGGAGAATCTGCTTTTCTGGCCGCGTCCACCACTCCGGCGGATGTTTTGGGTGGCTATAACTGGATAATTGAAAATGGTGACCCCGCTACCGCTACCGGACCAGAGGTGAACGATGTCACTTTCGACGTTACCGGGATCTTTAATTACTCAGTTACCTTCTCGGACGCCAACAGTTGCTTCGATCCGCAAACACAGACTGCCACAATCGAAGTACTGGAAGATCTCGAAGCACCCCAGATCATCATTACCGACGCGAACGGCAACCTGCTGGAGCCCGGCAGTGCAGTCTTTAATGGTGAAGTGATCACTTTCACGGCGGATAACCAAAGCGGTTTCGACTACAGTTTTGCATGGTCCGGCAACGGAGACCCCGCTTCCGGTACCGGCCCCGCAATTACAGCCACCGTACCGGCCCCGGATGGGGAAACCGGTCTGCTTACTTACACGCTGACCTATACGAGTCGTGAAGGAGGCTGTTCCGGCACTATCGGTGTTTCCCTGGTAACCCAACAGGCTACTTTCGCCATTCCCGAATTGATCACCCCGAACAACGACGGCGTTAATGATATCTTCCGCCTCTTCTACAATGGTGTGGTTACGGACTATCAGATGCTGGTCTTCAACCGTTGGGGGCAAGTTGTCTTTGAGACCAACGACCCGGAACAGGGTTGGGATGGTGAAACTGACGGCGAGCCGCAAGCTATGGACGTCTACCTCTACCGCACCAAGTTCAACCAGAACGGCGTGGCACAAGAAAGAGACGGGCAGTTTAGTCTCGTTCGCTAGCCATAGGATTTGGCTTGATTTTAGCATTGCTACTTTGTTAATCAAAGACAGCTTCGCTGTTAGATGTTAGACGCTAGGTCGCTGCGCTGATAGACTGCTGCTCTAGATTTCCATCGCCGGATATCTGGTGTCTGGTTTTCTTGGCTAACAAAGTAGCAAGGTCTATGCAGGCCTGTATTTGCACGCATACTTGACCAAGCAGCCTGTATTCTTAACCATCTAAACTTTGGTAAGAATAATGGGTCGAGGACCTCCGGTCCGAGTGTTACGTTGACTATGAATTACGGGCTTAGCTTGACGACTCTTTTTGTTAGGCCGCTCTAACGAGTACCTCGGACCGGAAGTCCTCGACCCATTGCATTAATGATGCCTGAAATTTATACTTCTCCTTCCAGCAATGAACCTAATTTCCTTACTCAACGGAGATGACCCCGTAAAAATCGCCAAAGCTCTGATTGGTGTAGAGATAGTTAGCGAAATTGGTGGCGATTTCTGCCGGTCTGCCATCACGGAGACGGAAGCCTACTGGGCACCGGAAGATCAGGCCAGCCACGCGAAAAACAACCGGCGAACGGCCCGGACAGAAGTTTTCTATGCCGCTCCCGGTACGGCATACGTGTATCTATGTTACGGTATCCACGAACTATTCAACGTGGTAACGGGCCCCGCAGGAACGCCCCATGCTGTGTTAATCAGGGCCGTAGAGCCAATAACCGGTACCGAAAAAATGCTGGAGCGCCGTAATATGAAAATCTTAAAACCGCACTTAACGGCCGGTCCTGGCGTTCTTAGTAAGGCACTGGGTATCAGCCGCGCTCATAACGGGATCAATTTACTTGAATCCGACGCAGAGCTTAGGCTGGAAATGACCGGTCCGCCGGTGAATTCGTCAGAAATCGTGGCGACTCCCCGGATCGGGATCAATTACGCCGGTGCTCCCTGGGTGGAAAAACCCTGGCGCTTTTACCGGCGCAACACGCCATTTGTTAGTAAATCTCGCTGAACTTGTTCTATAGACTCCTACTCCTGATCGCTTTTATCTCCTCACTTCCCCTTACCGGAAGCGGACAATCTGCTTATCAGCCGATCAATAAAACTTACGTCGATAATATTCAGACTGTACGTTTTCACGTGGCGGGCTTCGTCAATTCATATCCGTTGATCGACCTGAATGGTAGCGCCCAGCTCCGGCTATCCTTCGACGACCTGAGCGAAGACGTGAAACGCTACACTTATCGGGTGATTCACTGCGACCGTAACTGGGAACCATCCCGCCTGGGAGAACTGGAATACCTGGATGGCTACGCCGAAGATAATGTGCAGGAATACGATTTCAGCTTCCGTACGCTGGCCGAGTACGTTCATTACGACCTCTTCTTTCCCAACCGCGATATGGACGTGACCAAAAGCGGAAACTATCTGCTGGTCGTTTATGAGGACGAGCGGGAAGAAAAAACCGTGATTACCCGCCGTTTTTACGTCGTGGATAACCGGGCCAGCCTGAATGGAGAAGTAGTACGGGCTACTACGGTGAAGAAGATCCACACCCACCAGGAAGTGGATTTGGTCGCTAATGTAAAGCAATTGGACTTGCGAGCACCGCTACAAGAACTGTCCGTCGCGGTTTTGCAAAACGGACGCCTGGATAATATGGTCACCGATATCATCCCTAATCTGGTACGCGGTGACATCGTACAATTCAACTACCAGGGTAAAGTGAGTTTTGCCGGAGGGAATGAGTTCCGTAATCTGGACCTGCGTTCCATTGCCGCTCCCCGTTCCGAAGTACTCGACATCAGTAACGAAGGCGATCGTTACGCTATGCTGTTGGCCTCTGACCGACCACGTGACCAGTCGATCTTCCTGAATTACGCCGATCTGAATGGCGATTTCGTCAATTTTCGGGATGACCGACCCGTCATCAACGTTGCAGCCGAGTTCTCCGATGGGAACTTCGACCGGCTCAACCTCGATTTTACCGGCGATTACATCATGACCACTTTCGTCTTGAAAATGAACCAGGAACTGGAAAACGATGATGTCTACCTTTTCGGTGGCTTCACAGAATTCCAGAAGAAGGATAAATTTATGATGACCTGGAACCCGACGATCAATGCCTACGTTGCCCAGGCTCTGCTTAAGCAGGGATTTTATAACTACTGGTACGTTACTGATCGCGACCGTATCGGCGGTGTAGACAATAACGGGAGCGAAGTGGCGCTGTCCAAGACGGAAGGCAATTTCGATGAAACGGAGAATGATTACATCACCTTGCTTTACTACCGTCCCATCGGCGGCCGTTACGACCAGTTAGTGGGCAGTACGTTGCTAAATTCTAACGTTGATTAATTCATTCATCGCTCAAAGGAGGCCGTTGATAGAATTTACCCAGAGCAGGTTTTAAGATTATTTACATTTGCTTTCAGATCATCATCAGTTACAATTGTCGTGACCGGTGAGAACCAGGAATCAAGATGCGAAATATATACTTGCTAACACTGGCCTTTGTGCTGGCTTCTAACGTGGCTCAAGCCCAGAATAATCAATGGACGCTGGAGAAAAGCGTGGCCTACGCGCTACAAAATAACCTGCAGGTCCGCCAGCTCGATATTCAGCGCGAACAAGCCGAGGCCCAGCTTACCGCAAACCGCCTCAGCCGACTACCCAACGTCGGGGCCAATCTGGGTTATGGTATCCAGCTGGGGCGAACGATCGACCCGACCACCAACTCTTTTGAGCAGCAGAACATCACTTTCAGCAACGTTTCGGTTTCGGCTCAGGCGACTATATATAATGGTGGTCGAATCAACAATTCCATCAAACAAGCAAAGCTGGACGCTCAGGCCGCAGGTTTGGAAGCCGATGCTACGGCCAACGACGTAGCTCTCTCTGTTGCCAACGCTTATCTGACTGTCTTGTTGGCCAGGGAACAACTGTCCAACGCCCGGGCACAGCTACAACTCACCGCAGACCAATTAGAACAGACCGACGCAGGCATTCAGGCTGGGTCGTTACCGGAAAGCCAGCGTTTTGATCTGGTGGCCCAGCAAGCGGCCAACCAGCGCACGATCATCGACCTGGAGAACCAGGTTAGAATAGCACTGGTCAATCTTCAGATCAACATGCAGCTGGACCCCAGCGATGACTTCAACATCATTACCCCTAATCTGGAGATCACTGATCGTGACCTGGTAGAAGATTACAGCTACGAGGAAGTATATCTTTCCGCTACCCAGACGCAGCCGGACATCAAGGCCGCCGAACTACGAAGTCAGAGTTCTGCATACTCGGAAAAAATCGCCCGAAGTGGATACCTCCCTACTCTATCTATTGGTGCCAGCTTGAACAGCAACTATTCCAGTCTCGGCCGTGAGGCGGATACTTCGAACGTGAGCATCATACCCGGCCCGGAGGTACCAGTACTGATTAACGGCGTGCCAACCACGATCAGTGAATTTCAACTTACCGGTCTGGAGTTTCGCGACAAATCTTACTTCGACCAGATCAATGAAAACTTTGGCCAGTCCGTAAGTCTGAACCTGAACGTTCCCATTTATTCTCAGGGCCGGAATAACCTGGCGGTACAGCAAGCTAAACTACAAAAACTGGGAGCTGACCTACAGAAGGAACAAGCCGTAAATAACCTGAAAAACGAAGTCATCATTGCACTCACCGATTTGCGTGGTGCCCGCCAGGCTTACGAGGCCGCTGAAACCAGCCTGGATGCTTCCACCCGGTCATACGAAGTAACCAAGCGGCGTTTCGACCTCGGTGCAGCCAATAACCTGGACCTGATCACAGCCACAAACCGACTGGACCAGGCCCGCATCGAAATGACCCGTGCCAAATATCAGCTCATCTTCAACCAACAGGTGATCGAGTTCTATTTGGGGAGACCACTTTCCCTTAATTAGGAATGATAAAATGTTTAAGTGATCTAATGATCTGATAGCCACACTTCATTAGTTCATTAAATCATCGCTTCATTAGATCATTGCTTCATTAGATCATTGCTTCATTAGATCATCGAATACAACCACTAACTTTTAATACCCACCCCATGAGTCGTAAATGGATCATCATTATAGTTGCGCTGATTGCGCTGGCCGTTATTAGTGCTTTGGCTTTCGGGCAACGGCAGGAAGAGGGCACCCGGGTTTTTGCCACACCGGTCAAAACCAGAACCATTCAGGAGACGGTGGCTGCCAGTGGTAAGGTTTTCCCGCAGACGGAAGTCAAGATCAGTTCCGATGTTTCGGGTGAGATCGTTGAACTCTACGTTGAAGAAGGCGATTCTGTGGTCGTCGGTCAGTTATTGGCTAAGATCGACCCGGATGTTTATCAATCACAAGTAGCCCGGGGCGTAGCCGGCGTAAACAGCGCTAAAGCCCAGCAAGCCAACGCCCGCGCCCAAATCAGTACGCTGGATGCCCAGAAAGAACAAATCCAGGCCCAGTTGGATAACGCTAACGATATTCTGAACCGCAACCAGAAGCTACGGCAGGAAGGTGTGATCTCTCAGCAAGACCTCGAGGCAAGCCAAGCCAATGTACGCGCGCTGGAAGCTAACCTGCGTAGTGCACAGAGCAATATTGATGCCGCCCGGGAAAACGCCAAAGCGGCCAAATACCAAGTACAAAGCAGTGAGGCAAGCCTGAGCGAATTGCGCACGAGCTTACGCCGCACGACCATCTACGCACCCATCGGTGGCGTAGTCTCTCTGCTCAACGTAGAACAGGGTGAGCGGGTAGTTGGTACTATCCAGATGACGGGTACGGAAATGATGCGCATCGCCAACCTGAATGCTATGGAAGTGCGGGTGGAAGTGAGTGAAAATGATGTTCCCAGTGTAAAACTGGGTGACAAAACCGAAATTGAAGTTGACGCTTACCTGGACCGCAAGTTCATTGGTACCGTCACTCAGATCGCAAATTCCAGTACCAACGCCGCTTTGGCTGAAAACGTACTGAACAGCGACCAGGTCACCAATTTTGAAGTTCGGATCAGCATTGACCCGGCCTCCTACGCCGATCTCCTGAGTGAGAAGAACCCCTTCCCCTTCCGGCCGGGCATGTCGGCCAGTACCGAGATCATGACCCTCCGGGTGGAAGATGTGACCGCCGTACCGATTCAGTGTGTCGCTACCCGGGAAAACGAAGCAGCCGAAGATGATCCTAGTCTTGATGACTTGCTGGAAGTTATTTTCGTAGTCAGCGGCGATACGGTTCGCCAGGTAGCCGTCACCACCGGTATTCAGGATGACACCTACATTCAGATCACCTCTGCGCTCGATAAAGATGCTCAGGTGATCAAAGGCCCTTACTCTGCACTCAGCCGTGATTTGGAAGAAGGCGATCAGGTGAACGTCGTAGATGAAGACGATTTCTACTCTGAGTTCGAGAAATAAGGATATACATTCGAATTTTCAGGCCGGCTTATGATTGTGCTGACGTAAAAACGTATTTATACGTTTTTACGTCAGATTCTTTCACCCCGCAATCATGAAATCCTTTTCCAGGTCCCCGATCATCAGGCTGTATTTCCCGTCCTCCAGCCTTGGCTGCTGATCCAGTCCGATGTAAGCCAGGTCCGCAACGTCAATGCTGAATGTTACCGTTCGCTCCTCCCCTGCTTGTAATTCAATGCGTTGAAATGCCCGCAGGCGGCGCACACTGGGTGTTATCGCAGCAAAATGCGTCCGCGTATATAACTGAACAACGTGACCGCCAGATCGCCGGCCGGTGTTTTTGACCTTTACACTGACCTTCAGTTTATCATTTTGCCCGACGACATCCTTCTTCAACTTTAACTTTCGGTAGCTGAAATCAGTATAACTAAGACCGTAACCGAATTCAAATTCGGGATCAAAAGCAGACTTTGCCCCCTGCAGTTCCTGGTTTTCCGTCGATTTATGGTCGTAAGGAATCAAACTATTGGGTGAGCGGGGGTAAGTAAGCGGAAGACGCCCCGATGGATTTACCCTACCCGTCAGGACACCGCTAAGCGCAGTAGCCCCTCCGTGGCCGGGATAAAAAGCGGTAAGAATAGAATCGTATTTTCCCTTCAGCCGGCTGATACAGCGCGGCCGCCCCTGCAGCAGCAGTAAGGTCGTCGGCTTTTTGGCCTTTGCGACCTGGACCGAAAGTTCTTCCTGGCCAGGGGATAAATAGAGATCATCGAGACTGCCAAAAAACTCAGTGTAGCTGCTTTCACCGAGGCACAGGATTACCCGATCTGCCCACTTCAGTTTGTCTTTCAGTTTTTTCATCTTCAGTTCATCCTGATGATTACAGCCCTGGACGTAGCGGACATTTTTCTTGCCGTATTCACTACGAAATGCTGCCAGGAAAGTGGGGTGCTCAGACGGGTCCAGCTCGTCAGTCTTCTCTCCTTGCCAGGTGTAAGTCCAACCGCCGTGCAGGCTTCGCTTACTATTGGCCGTAGGCCCTACGACCAGAATACGCTGCTGCTTTTTCAGTGGTAGAGCGCCCCGTTTATTTTTTAGTAAAACGATCGATTGCTCCGCCGCCTTGGTAGCCAACGCCAGGTCTTTTTTTGGTTTGGCCGCTGGAAAATCATGGCCGGGATTGGGTATTTCGAATAAGCCCAGCTTTTCCTTCATCCGTAAGATGCGTCTTACACTTTCGTCGATGCGGGCTTCGGGTAATTCACCGCTCTCCACCAGGTCGACAATATGATCGGCGAAATCGGTATCCATAGCCGTCATACTCATATCGATGCCGGCTTCGATGGAGATTTTCACAGCACTGCGATAGGAATCGGCCACCCGGTGGCGAGTATGCAGATAAATGACGTCTTCCCAATCGGTCACTACTACCCCGTCAAATCCTAATTCGCCACGCAGCAGGTCGGTCAGCAAGAATTTACTGGCGTGTACCGGCTCTCCGTTGATTTCTCCGCTATTTACCATCACCGAAGGACTACCGGCAGCCAGTCCACTCACGAAAGGTGGCAAATAGTACTCCCGCAATTGTCGCTCGGGAATCCAGGCGGGGGTACGGTCCATTCCGCTTTGAGGATAGCCATAGCCCAGGAAATGTTTAAGGCAAGAGGCAGCTCCCTCCACCTTTTCAATGCCTTTGGTGGCTGCTACCGTCATATCTTTGGTGATCTGAACATCTTCGCCAAAGGCTTCCCATAGCCTGGGCCAGCGGGGGTCGCGACCAAGATCAGCCACCGGCGCAAACAACCAAGGAACCCCGGCTCGCAGCGTATCACGGGCAGCCAGGGAAAAGACCTGTTCTACCAATTCCGTATTTCCGGTAGCGGCCAGACCAAGCTGCTGAGGAAACAGCGTACTGCCCATCACGTAGTTTGCTCCGTGAATAGTATCCAGCCCGTAGAGCACCGGAATCCCCAATCTGGTCCTGGCCGCTGCCGCCTGAATTTCGTCAATCAATTCCCGCCAGCGTGCAGGTGTATGTGCGTGAGTACCCACGTTGAGAACGGAGCCAACCAGCTTCTTCTCAATTACCTTTTTAAGCTTTTGGGGACTCAGTCGTAGCGGATTTTTAACTTTGTAAGGTTTACCGTAACTGATCGTATCCAGGGTCACCTGGGTCATCTGACCGGCTTTCTCGGCCAGGGTCATGCGTTGGAGGAGGTCTTCTATTCTTGACAAAGGTCGGGTAAGATTTTGGCTAACAAAGTAGCAAGGTAAACATTCTGGCAGCCACACAACCTCCGTAAACTCCGGTTTTGTAGCTACTGAAAAAGGGGATTCGGTATCCGTCTATTCCAGCCAGAAGTGCTCCCAGGACCGCCACCCCCCAGCAGGTAATCGTATAAATCGACTTTCCGGCCAACCTTTCTTTTGCCGCCAGAGACAACGAGCTCCTGAGTGAAGAAGAAGACCTTAGCACGCAAATTATTGATATAGAGCGCTGGAGTACAACCAGAGTCGCGGGATTAGGTTCGCGAGCATAGCGAACGCTAAGAGCTTGTTTGGATTTCTATGAACTGAAAAACAAGCTCTAAATTATTTTATTCAAAGCATTGAAGTGATTCTCCCGAGGAAAGCATCGGGTCGTAGCCAATACTTGGAATGAACTGATTAGGATAGGCACATTCAGGAATACCCGGAGGAGTCTCTCCATCAAATGGTTCGACGCAAGGTAAGCTGCATACCGATGACGAGAATGAGCTTTGCGTACCGTCCAAGGCGGTTATCCAGGTTGTGTATCCATAGCGTTTCATGCGTGCAGTATCGTTTACGACACCATTGAAACCCAGAAAATCTTGTGGATTGGTGACGTCGACAGCTAAGAAAAGCGTATCGCCATTGTCCAGGTCATAAACGTAAAAGGTATCGATCACTGCGATATTACTATCTACAAGCACCGTAAAAAAGTCGTTGAGGCCATCACCGTTAGGGCTAAATGCCGTTGGGATGTAAATACGTCCGTTTCCCAGATTTTGATCAACGGGGCTGATAACACAGCAATTTTCGATACCGGAATCAATAAAATATTGATCGTCGTCATCAGTAGAAGTAGCCACGAAAGCAAAACAGGTGATTGGTAGTATCAGAACTCGAGCAAATAATGGATCCGGTGATATTTTTAATTTATCAGTATTACGTAGGGTCCACCATACCAATGGGAATATTGCAAAAGCAATCAGATCCGTATAGTCCACTACCCTGCTGAAATGCCATGGCTGATAATTATTGACCCAATCGATGATGGGCTGAGACAGAGGAGATTTCCAGCCAACAAAGGCAAGTGTGGTAAAAAATACTGACCGCCGTGCCGACCACCCGGTACAAAATGCGAGGAAGAGTGGAAAAATCAGCATACCCGCGAAGTCCGACAATTTACCCGTCAGCCAATTGCTGTAAGTTTCCTTAAGGTAATGATCATTCAACAACAGCAGTAACAGCCCAAGGGCGAATACATAGTTACCGACTTTCCAGATTCTCATGTGCGAGTTGATTTTTAATAAAGTTAACGACTTTTCATCCAGCCTCTAAATGTCGTATCCAGGCATCCGCCACTTTCTTGAGGCAGCTAATTCATGTATCTACATGTATTGAGGAAGAACCCACCGGAGTACGGGAAGAATCGGTAAGTCATCCGGTTTTCCGCCGCCCCACCTTTGGAATATCAATTAATTATCTTCTAAAACACTTCGACATGTACGTCCAAACTAAAATTTTCCTTCCACTGATCATCGGCATTGCTACTTTGTTAGCCAACCTGAATCCGTTACCGGCCATGACTCCGGCTGAGTTTTTTGTTGAGACCGACGCCTTTTTGATGCGCTACGTTAAAGCCGGCCGGGTAGACTACGCCACCCTGAAAGCCAGTAACGATCTAAAGCCGCTGGTGGAAGAAATCGCCTCCGTCGAATTGAAGGCTCTGAGTGGCAATGCGAAGAAAGCTTACCTCATCAATGCTTACAATCTGCTGGTTATTAATCAGGCATTGCAGCACTATCCGCTGAAATCCGTACTGGATGTAAAGGGTTTCTTTGATGGTAACAAACAAGCCATTGGTGGTCGCCAACTCACCCTGAACCAGCTGGAGAAGGAACTTATCCTAAGAGAATTCAACGATGCAAGACTGCACTTCGTGCTGGTTTGTGGTGCCCTGGGTTGCCCGCCAATCACCAGTTTCGCTTATCAGCCCGCTCAACTCGAAGCACAATTGGAAAAGCAAACACGCCTGGCCCTCAACGACCGTAATTTCATCCGTGTGAATGGCCAACAAGCCGAGCTTTCGCAAATCTTTGAATGGTATGCTAAAGATTTTGGCGGTAGCAAGGCCAGGGTACTGGGTTTCATCAATCGCTACCGCAGTGAGCAAATCCCCGAGTCCGCCGGCGTGAGCTACTACACCTATGACTGGAGCCTGAACCAGACACGGGGCCGTGCCCAACTGAACGAAATCATCAAGCCCGAACCGACTCCCGCCAATGGTGGGGGCTCGGCCACCCCCGGCGGCAATAATGCTGCCCGCTACGTGGTCTCTTCGGCCATCCCCCGGGGAAGTTTCGAGATCAAAATATTCAACAACCTTTACAGTCAGGAGGCCGCCGGAGAGCGCGCCTCTTTTTTTACGGCTACCACCAGCGTACTGTATGGACTGACGAATCGGGTTAACGTGGGCTTCGACCTGCGCTACCGCCGCGTCCGTTACGATGAAGCCGGCACCGCTAATAATTTCGATGTATTCAGTAACGAAGGTGCCAATTCCTTTCGCTCGGCAGTCACAGGTTTCGGACCCAAGGTGCGGATCGCCCCCTTTGAAAAACTACCTAATTTTTCCGTGCAAAGTTCCTTCCTCTTTCCCGTGGCCGATGACCCCACCGGAGCCGAGAACGACGGACGTTTCACCGACTTTGGCGGACCAAGTTGGTTCACCCAATTCTTTAATGATTTTTCCATAGGCAACAACTTCTCCTTTTTCGCCGAGGTCGATGCCCTCATCGAAGACATCGGAGCCGAAGAAGAGGGACGGATAAATCGCTTCTCTACTCCAGTCACCGGTATTTTCAGCTACTTCCCCAGCCCGAAGACTACCCTTTATGGTCTGGCCAGTTACAGTCCTTACTGGCAGGAGAATTACGACTACTTCTACCAGTTGGGGGTAGGTGCCAAGTACCAGTTTACCCCCAAATTTGAGGTAGAGTTACTAACCACGGCCTTTCAGAACGACTTCATCAGCAGCGTAAACGGGAGTGCCGGCACGGTAAATTTGGGTCTGCGCTTTAACTTATAAATCAATGCGCGCCCCATTAATTCTTCTATTCCTGCTTTTCAATTCGCTGAATGCCCAAACGCCACTGACCTTTTCCGGCCTGAAGCGCAGCCAGCTTGCCTACTTTGCTGCCAGGGTAGCTGGATTGGAACGCAGTGGGTCCGACAAGCGAGAAAGCCTCTTATTGACTGATGACCGCAACAATCGTCCTGAAATTGAGCGGTTGCGCCAGGAACTCGTTAATCTTCCGGCCGTAACGCGGGCGGATTATGAATGGCAGATTAACGAAAGCGGAGATTCCACGCTTCACTGGACGATTAAAGAGAGCAGGACGCTCTTTCCAGTGGTCAATTTCGGGGGAATCGAGGGAAACTTCAACTATCAATTAGGTTTCAACGATATTCATTGGCGCGGGCGGGGCCAGGAACTGAGCGGTTTTTACCGAAATATCGACGGGCAGCACAACTATTCCATTCAACTTAGAAATCGCTCCCTGGGTGGCGGACGCTGGGGTTATGCGGTCGGCAGTCAGCTATACGCAGCTGTGGAGCCGGTTTATTTCGCCGAAGGCACCGCTGATTATCGCTACGCCAACCTGGGCCTGGAAGGCGGTATTTCCTATTCTCCCCGTCCCCACCGGACCTTTGCCTTAGGCATAAACTTTTTCCGGGAACGCTACGAGAAACAAGCACCAGCAACATCTCCCGGTTTGGGGCCCGATGAGTTGGAGCTCTTCAAATTTTCCCTGAAAGCTCGGTATGACTACTATCGGGTGGATTACCACGGTGAAAGGCGGGCGGGTTGGGCCTTCAGTAACAACGGGCAAATTGTGCATAACCTGGCGGATAATTCTGATTTCCTGATCATCCTTTCGGAGATCAAAGCTTACAAATTACTTGGTGGCAGGGGAAATCTGGCCATTCGTGCCCGGGCGGGCCTCTCCTCTAACCAGGCCAGTCCGTTCGCGCCCTTTACGATCGACAGCCAGCTAAATATCCGAGGATCCGGAAACCGCATCGACCGGGGAACAGCTCAGTTCGTACTGAACCTGGAATACCGCCACACTATCTGGCAGGAACGTAAAGAGCGCTACTCCGCCCAACTGGTCGGCTTCTCCGATTTTGGTACCTGGCGGTCTCCCGGTGGCAGCCTGGAGGATCTGTTGAACGGCAATACCGTTCGGCAATTTATGGGCGGCGGCCTGAGACTCGTTAGCAGCAGTGCAAAAGATGCAGTGCTACGGCTGGATTACGGCATTGACGTAAGGAATTCCAGGGAACGGGGGCTGGTGATTGGCTTCGGGCAATACTTTTAAGTCATTTACTCCCGACCAGCTTAATCCAAGCTTCTGAGGACTGCGTTTACAATCACAAAAGGGAATCAATCAAGGCTTACTTAGCTGCGATTAAACGATAATTTTTATATTTGGCAAATCACTCACTTTTCTCGTGAACAACTTGGGTAACTTTGTGACTACCGACATAGATTCCGCATAATTCTTTCTGAACAGACATCCTCGTCGATCTGCACGCTTTCTTGTTTTCGACTTTACATTCAGTTAATACGCCTGATGCACCTTTGCGTCCGAAAGCACCACCCTTATGGGGTATTGCTTTCGTCACTTTTATTTAACTGAATAAACTCATCATGAGGATACTTCTACGAACTAGTTTATTTGCTTTAGCACTTACATTATTACCAGCACTGGTCAGTGCCCAGGGTGTAACCACGGCTTCCGTTTTCGGTAAGCTGATCGACGGACAAACCGGCGAGCCACTCATCGGCGCTACGGTTCAGGCCGTACACACGCCGTCCGGTACCACTTACGGCAACGTTACCGACGTCGACGGATTCTTCCGCCTGCCCGGTATGCGCGTCGGCGGTCCTTACACGCTGACTGCTTCCTACGTCGGATTCGAGCCGAGCGTTCAGGAGAACGTTTCTCTCCAGCTCGGTCAGGCCTACGAATTCAGTCCGACCATGGGCGCGGCGGCCATTGAACTGACTGGCGTAACGGTAACCAGCAGCCGCTCTGATCTTTTTAACGGCCAGAAGACCGGCCAGGAAACTACGGTAACCGAAGAAACGATCAACGCCCTACCGGCCGTTAGCCGCTCTATCGGTGACTTCACTCGTCTGACCCCACAGTCTACTACCCGTGAAGGCAGCGATGGACTGTCCCTGAGTTTCGGTGGTATTAACAACCGCTACAACGCCATTTTCATTGACGGTGCCGTAAGTAACGATGTATTCGGCTTGGCCGGATCAGGTACCAACGGTGGCCAGACCGGTGTTTCTCCGATCTCAGTAGACGCCATCGAGTCTTTCCAGGTTAACCTGGCTCCTTTCGACGTACGTCAGGGTGGTTTCGGTGGTGCCAGCATCAACGCGATTACTCGCTCCGGTTCCAACAATTTCGAAGCCTCCGTTTATGGTTTCTACCGCGATCAGAACCTCGTTCGCGGCGACTTGGAAGGCGCTCAATACAACGATGCCTCTACTTATACTGCCGGTTTCCGCGTTGGTGGTCCGATCATCCGTGACAAATTGTTCTTTTTCGCCAACTATGAGCGTCAGGACGAAACTACCCCACAGCCTTTTGACGCCAATGACTACACTGGCAACAGCAGCATTCAGGAAATCAATAACCTGGCGGATCAGTTAACTCGTGAGTTTGGCTACGACCCCGGTACCTTCACCGATAACGAGTCTTTCCTGGTGAGTGACAAAGTGAACCTGAAGTTCGACTACAACCTCAACCAGGCCAACAAATTGTCTCTGAGTCTGGCCTACGTTGGTGCAGACAACCTGGAAGGTGTACAGTCTGGCCCCCGAAACATCAACTTCCTGAACAGTTCTGAGCGCTTTGTCGCCAAAACTTACCGGGGAACGTTGGAGTGGAACAGCTTCATCAGCAACAACATGAGTAACAACCTCGTCATCGGTGCTACCCTGCAGCGTGACGACCGCGACCCGAACGGTGATCCTTTTCCCTTCGTAGCTATTCAGGATGGTGATGGCTTTATCCAGTTTGGTTCCGAGCGTTTCTCAACGGCCAACCTACTTAACCAGGACATCATCACGATCACGAACAACTTTGAAATCTTCAAGGGTAAGCACACCTTTACCATTGGTGCTAACGTAGAACTGTACAGCACGGAGAACCTGTTCATCGCCTCCAACTTCGGTTTCTACAACTACGACAGCCTTTCTCAATTCACCCAGGGCCTGCCCGCCACTGAATTTGAGAGAATCTACTCCCTGCGCGATAATGTAACCGGTGACGGTAGTGCTGCCGCTGCCATCTTCGACGCCGGCCAGGCCGGTCTTTACTTCCAGGATCGTATCCAGTTCAGCGACAACTTCAACTTCACTGCTGGTCTGCGTGTAGATCTGCCCTGGTACGGAGAGACGCCTACGAACGACGAATTTAACGACGAGGTACTGCCAATCATCTCCGAGGTTTACGACCTGCGCGGAGCCCGCTCCGGCGATTTCATTGACCCGCAAGTCATGTTCAGCCCACGGATCGGATTTAACTGGGATATGGAAGGTAACCAACGCACCCAGATGCGTGGTGGACTGGGTATTTTCACCAGCCGTGCCCCACTCGTATGGGTAGGTGGTGCTTACAACAACAACGGTGTTAATACTGGCTTTATCGGACAATCCGCCAATGACGGTGACGTGATCAATTTCAACCCGGACTTCAACAGCCAAGCTCCCGGAGACATTGATCTGAATAATGTACCTACCGGTGGCAACGTCGATCTCTTCGCCGAAGACTTCAAGCTGCCACAATTCCTGAAAGCCAGCTTGGCTATCGACCGTAAGCTGCCCGGTGGCTTCATCGGTACCATTGACGTGCTCTACAACAAAGTACTGCAAAACGTAGCTTACCAGAACGTAAACATCAACCCAGCTACCGATAATCTGGATGGACCTGACAACCGCTCCTACTACGGAAACGGTGGAAGCGACTTGGTTGGCTTGTCCGATGCGGACCTTCGCCAGTACGGCCGCGTTATTCTCGGTTACAATACCAATAAAGGTTACAGCTACAACCTGACCGCCAGCCTGCAACGCCCATTCAGCAATGGTCTATTCGTACAGGCCAGCTATTCTTACGGAGATTCTTACAGCGTATTCGACGGTACCAGTAGCCAGAACAGCAGCCAGTGGCGCAACTTCCACAACGTTTACGGTCGTAACGTAGACCAGCGTTCAATGCGTTCTAGCTTTGCTTCCGGCAGTCGCTTCCTCGGTACCATCAGCAAGCGTTGGAACTACGGAGCAGCCAAGAACTGGGCAACCACCGTTACCCTGATCAGCGAGACCTTCCAATCGCCCGCTTATTCCCTGATCGTCGGCAACGCTGCCTTTAACGGCCGTACCGACAGCCGTGAGTACAGCCTGGCCTTCCTGCCCGAGCAAGCCAGCGACCTGACTTTCGTTGACAACGGTGACGTTTCCGCCGGTGCCCAGGAAGCCGCTTTCCAGCGTTTCCTGAATGCTTACAACGATGGCGACAATCCCGTAGGAGGCCGCTACGTAGAGCGTAACGAACGTTTCGGCCCTTGGAACACTGTAGTAGACATGAAACTGTCTCAGGACATTCCAATCTCCGGCCGCAACCGTCTTCAAATCACTTTCGAGGTCATGAACCTGACCAACCTGATCAACGAAGATTGGGGACGCCGTACCGACATTCGCTTCGGCAACTATGAAATCGTACAATTCGCCGGTTTCGAAAGCGAAGACAACCTGCTGCCGACCTACACTTTCGACGTCGACCAACTCAATGAAGATGGTGACATCGACTTCAGCAACTTCTTCGATGACAGCGGACTCTTCTCCAGCCGTTTCCAGGGCCAGATTGGTGTACGTTACATCTTCGAATAATTCAAAATTGGAGTTGGAAGGATCTAAGTAACCCTTCTGGCAAAATTTCTTACCTGTCCCCGAATTCGGCTTTTCAGTCGGGTTCGGGGATTTTTTTGGCTGTCAAAGTAGCAGAGTTTCCGGGGAGCTGTCCTTAGTAAAACCGGAGGTCCTCCACCGGGGGGAACAGCTTCAGTCCGTTAGCATCAAGCTCCTTTGCTGCCTATATTTCGCCGGGGCTTGCCCCCTGGTAAAATCTAAGCAGTGTTTCCCAAAGGAAACTTTGCTACTTTGTTAGCCACCCCAACACTTATGATTACTTTCGTGCAATGAAAGCGAAGTGCCCAGCTAGCGGCCTTCTTTCCACTGACTAAATGAACGCTTATTATGCGGACTTTTCTACGTAATATTTCTCTGGTTACTCTTCTCGCTCTTTTGCCTCTTCTACTGGCAGCTCAAGGAGTAACGACCGCCTCAATTTTCGGTAAACTGGTGGATGCCCAGAGCGGCGACCCCCTGATTGGCGCCACCGTACAAGCTGTCCATACGCCCTCCGGCACCAATTATGGTAACACGACGGATGTGGACGGATATTACCGCATTCCCGGTGTGCGCGTGGGTGGTCCATACCGGATCACGGCTACCTACGTGGGTTACGGCCCGCAGGTACAGGAGCAAGTTTTCCTGACGCTCGGCCAGGCTTTCGAATTCAGCCCTGAGCTGGGTGAAGGTGCCGTAGAGTTGGAGAGCATCATCGTGCTTAGCAGCCGCAGCGATATTTTTAACGGTGAAAAAACCGGAGCGGAAACCACGGTGACCGAGGAGCAAATACAGGCGCTGCCTACCATCAGTCGTTCCATCGGTGATTTTACCCGCCTGACACCCCAGAGTACGACCCGGGAAGGAAACGACGGTTTCGAGCTGAGTTTCGGCGGCATCAACAACCGTTATAATGCCATTTACATCGACGGAGCGGTGAATAACGACGTATTCGGCCTCGCCGGTTCGGGTACTAACGGTGGGCAGACCGGTGTTTCGCCCATCAGCGTGGACGCCATCGAGTCCTTTCAAATCAACCTGGCCCCCTTCGACGTGCGTCAGGGAGGTTTCGGCGGCGCGGCCATTAATGCCATAACCCGTTCTGGGTCCAATAAGACCGAGGCTAGTGTCTACGGCTTTTACCGCAATGAGAACACGGTGCGCAAGACCTTGCGCGGAGCCGAGATCAGCCCCTTCACTGCCTACACGGCCGGGGCGCGACTGGGCGGTGCCCTGATCAAGGATAAGTTGTTCTACTTCGTCAACTACGAACGTCAGGACGAAACGACTCCCCTACCCTTCAACGCAGATACTTACGCCGGTGGCAACAGCATCGATGACGTTAACCGCCTCGCCGGATTCCTGAGGGACGAATACGGCTACGAGCCCGGCACCTTTACGGATAACGAACGTTTCCTGGAGTCGGACAAGCTGACCGCCAAATTTGACTACAACCTCAACGACAACAACAAACTGGCCCTGCGCCTCAGCTACGTTGGAGCCGACAATCTGGAGGGCGTGCAGTCCAACATCTTCAACATCCGCTTCCTGAACAGCAGCGAGCGCTTCGTGGCCAAAACCTACGGCGCGGCATTGACGCTGAACAGCATCATCGGTAAGAACATGAGCAATGATCTGACGATCGGTTTCACTGCCCAACGCGATGACCGGGATCCCAATGGCGATCCTTTCCCCACCATTGCCGTACAGGACAGTACCGGTGGCGAGATCAGCTTTGGTTCCGAACCTTTCAGCACGGCTAATCTGCTGAATCAGGACATCCTGACGATCAACAACAATTTTGAAATATTCAAAGGAATCCACACTTTCACCATCGGTGCCAATTTGGAACTGAGCCGGGCGGAAAACCTCTTCATTCCTTTCAACTACGGTGAATACGAATTCAGCAGTATAGACGCATTTATCAACGGTGAGAATCCCACCTTTTTTAGCCGTTCCTTCAGTCTTAGGGATAATGTGATCGGTGACGAAAGTGCTGCGATCGCTTCCTTCAACAGTGGTCAGGCGGGACTGTATTTTCAGGATCGGATTCAGGCAGCCAGCAACTTCAGTATTACAGCTGGCTTGCGCCTTGACCTGCCGTTTTACGATAATATTCCAACGAACGAAGCCTTTAACGACAGTACCCTTCCGTTGCTTCGCCAGTACTATGACTTGCGCGGCGCGAGTAGCGGTGATTTCATTAAGCCCCTCTTGATGTTCAGCCCACGGCTCGGATTTAACTGGGACATTCTGGGTGATAAAACCAATCAGGTGCGTGGTGGTATCGGTATTTTCACCAGCCGGGCACCAAACGTCTGGATTGGCGGTGCTTACAACAACACCGGTCTGAACCGGGGCAGCGTGATTGATTTCAGCGGATCCACTCCCTTTGTAGCCGACATCAACAATCAGCCTCCTGGAATGATCGACGTGGACAACCCGACCCCTTCCGGGGATATCGACCTTTTCGCCGAGGACTTCAAACTGCCACAGTTCCTGAAACTGAACCTGGCCATTGATCGCAAGCTGCCCTTCGGCTTTGTCGGTACCATTGACATACTGTACAACAAAACGCTGCAAAACGTCGCCTACCAAAACCTGAACGTCTTCCCGGCCACCGAACTGCTGGAAGGAGCGGACAATCGCCCCTATTACGGTAACGGCGGTGACCAGATTGACCCGACCTACGGCCGCATTCTCCTGGGCTACAATACCAGCAGGGGTTACGGCTACAACGTAACGGCTACCCTGGCCCGTCCTTTCCAGAACGGCTTCTTCGTACAGGCCAGTTACTCCTGGGGTGATGCTTACAGTGTTTTCGACGGTACCAGCAGCCAGAACAGTAGTCAGTGGCGCGGACTCCAAAACGTCTACGGCCGCAACATTGACCAACAAATGTACCGTTCCAACTTCGCCGCCGGCCACCGCTTATTGGGTGTGGTCAGCTACGAACTGCAATATAAACTGGGCGTACCGATGCGTACTACCTTCACTTTCCTGAGCGAGACGGCTCAGAGCGGCCCGTATAGTCTGATCTACAATGACAGTGGCAATCTGAACGGCCGCACCGACAGTCGTGAGGCCAGTCTGATCTACATCCCGGTCAGCCAGGATGAGATCGTCTTGGTCGAACGGGTATTCGATCCGGAAGACGGATTGGTCACCGCTGACCAGCAGTGGGCTGCCCTTGACCGTTTCCTGAGTACCAACCCACAAACCAAAGACCGTCGGGGCGACTACGCAGTACGCAACGGTGCCTTTGGCCCGTGGAGTACCGTTCTGGATTTCCGCTTTGTACAGGATATTGCTCTGGGCAATACCAAGAATCGTCTGCAACTGACCTTCGATGCCTTTAACCTCACCAACCTGATCAACGAAGACTGGGGACGGCGGGAGTTCATCGGCGGTAGCCAGCAGATACTCAACTTCACCAGTTTCACACCGGGAACTCTGGAGCCGAACTTCAGCTTCGATCCAAGCCGGATTGACGAAGACGGTGAGCTGCTCCGTGGCTTTGACGACAGAGGTATTCAGAGTAGCCGCTTCCAGGGGCAGGTTGGTGTACGGTATATTTTTGAGTGATAAGGACGCCTGGGGCTTTAGGACGGGCAAGCCCTTTAGAACGCTTCGCTTTAGGACGCTTGCGGCTTTAGAACGGCGCAAGCGCCTTTAGCACAGCTCTGAAGCGCAGCGTTATAAAGGCCACCGGCCGTCCTAAAGCGAGGCACGAGCGTTATAAAAGGCTCCGCCCGTCCTTAAGCCAAAGGCCTACTAAAAACCTTGCTACTTTGCTAGTCACATAAACTTCCGTGACTTAAATTTGCCGCTTCAAATATCCCGCAACTGTGGCCAATAAGTACGCCGACCTGATCGACCAGACCTTTTACTTTCCCCAGGAAGGCTTCGATCTAGAAAATGGTTACCTCACCTTTCACGGCATTCCGCTTAAGCACCTGATCGACAAATACGGATCGCCGTTGAAGTTGACCTATTTGCCCAAGATCGGTAAGCAGATCAAGACCGCCCGCAATCTGTTTACCCGGGCGATGCGCTCACTGGGTTACGCCGGCAAATACAATTACTGCTACTGTACGAAAAGTAATCATTTCAGCCACGTACTGGACAAGGTTCTGGAACACAAGGCCCAGCTCGAACTAAGTTCGACTTATGACGTGGCCCTGGTACGGCGGCTATACGAGCAGGGTCGTATCGACAAGAAAACCACCATCATTTGCAACGGCTTTAAGCCCGAAAGCTACCTGGAGGCGATCGTGAGGCTGATAAACGACGGTTTTGAAAACGTTATTCCCATCGTGGATAATGCTCACGAGATCGATTACTACGAGCAACACGTGAAGGGCGATGGTGTAGGCATTGGTTTTCGCGTAGCGACGGAGGAAGAACCGACTTTCGAGTTCTACACCAGCCGGCTGGGGCTGCGGGGGGCGCAGGTTATCCCCCTGTTCAAAGAACGGATTCAGGGCAACGCCAAATTCCGGCTGCGAATGCTCCACTTTTTTGTGGATACTGGCATCAAAGATAGTCTTTACTACTGGGGAGAACTACGTAAAGCCGCCGCGCTTTACGCCAATTTAAAGAAGGAAAGTGAGGACCTCCATGCCCTGAATATCGGCGGCGGCATGCCGATCCGTAACAGTCTGGGTTTCGAGTTCGACTATAAGTACATGGTGCGGGAGATCGTGAACAACATCCTGATCACCTGCGAGGAAAATGAAGTGCCCGAGCCGGACCTTTACACTGAATTCGGCAAGTACACCGTGGGAGAAAGCGGGGCAATGATCTTTGGCGTGCTCGCCCAGAAACAACAGAATGACAGCGAGTTGTGGTATATGATCGACAACAGCCTGATGACCACCCTGCCCGATGCCTGGGGAATCGGGGAGCGTTTTATCCTACTGCCCATCAACAAGTGGCAAAACAATTATCGCCGCGTCAATATCGGCGGACTGAGTTGCGACAACAGCGACTACTACAACAGCGAGGTGCACGAAAGTCAGGTTTACTTACCCGTATTCAAGGAGGACGATCCGGAGCCGCTCTATCTGGGGTTCTTCCACACCGGCGCTTACCAGGCCAGCATCAGCGGCTACGGCGGCATCAAACACTGCCTGATCCCGAACCCACCCCACGTGCTGATCGACATCGACGAGAAGGGGAACCTGGCGGACAAGTTGCTACACGAGCGGCAAAGCGCGGAGGAGATGTTGGGGATTTTAGGGTACTAATGATGGGAGCCAAGCTGAGAGTCAGCGACTACTGAATGTAGTTGTGGCCCCATTATGTCTTCAAAGTAGCAATGCCTTAAATTTCAATTCCGTATGTTCGGCCTAGCAAACGTACCGAATTCATGAGTCTCAGAACCTGGCTGATCAAATTACTCGGTGGTGAACCACAGCTTTCCACTTCCAACAAATCGACTGCGTCAGACCGGCGCTCCGGTGACCGGGTAATTACTACGACAACCACCATCAGTCAGTCAGCCGATGAAGCTGTTAAGGAAGAGGAAATAATCGGTAGCCTGAGTCTAAGTACGGAGATGGATGAGCTACTGTATCTGACTGCTAATTCTGTATCCCACTTCGACTTGTCCGGTAAAGGCGTGAGTATCGTATTCACCGCTGGAGAGTTACGGGTGACTGACACCCTTAGCTCAACCATTTTCATTGGTGGCAGCAGTTCGGGACAACAGTTATTGGAACTGCCCATAACCAGCGAGGTCACCTACGACGTTTTTTTCAATCAAGCATCCGCTACCCTCATCATTGCAGGTCAATCAGCTACAGAAAGAGATGATGATTGTAAACTCTACCTCTTCCCCATCGACGACCGAAGAATAAGCATTATGCGGGGTAAACGATCTTTGGTAGTCAGGGAGAGCTAACTAATTGGTCGGCCAAGTGAAGCTTAGTTCAAACTAAAAAAACTGGTCGTAGTTGCTACTCTCCCCACTATCGTTGGCCCGACGCGTCTGGGCTTCCGGCTCGGCACGGGGGCTTTCCAGATCCAAGGTCTCGTCCGCCTGGATATGACCACCACTTAAAAGCAAATCCGACTGTTTTTCGTAGGCTTCCAGCATGGCCATGCCCTGTTCTTCGAAAACTCCGTTTTGCAGGTCGATACTGGTCATGAAGTTGCTGCTCATTTCCATGAAGCGTTCCATTTCCCCGACTTTATTGGCCACGTCGTCGGCGATGTGTTCCATGGCCTGGTCGAACATAGCACGTTGGTCCGGCTGGCCGTTAATGACGCTCATGGCTGACTTCATGGCTCCGTGACTGGCACGGATGGCTTTACGCTCTACCTCCTTTAGCCGTACCTGGTCCTTGGTGTCTTCCAGCAGCACTTCGCTATTATCGTGCATGCGGGTGAGGATGCGGTACAGGATATCGATCTTCTTGCGCAGCGCGGCGTACTTGGCGTTGCTCTCCTGGAGGCGAGCCGCTTTACGGCTGCTGAGGATCATGGGTTGCTTTTTACCGCGCTCCCGGGCGATCTTGGCCAGTTTGAGCTGGTTATCGATCTCAGCGGCGTTGCGTTCCATCAGGGTTTGTAGTTGGCGGCTCTGGCCACGGATCTTACCGATCTGCTCGCGGAGTTTACGGATGTTCTTTTCCATCTCTTCCACGTAACTCTTCAGGATACCGATGGGGTCCAGGTTGACGAACATTCCGGTGATGGACCGCATAACGGATTTGTACATATAACTCATTAATGCTCTGGTCTTTGGATCGACCACTACGTAAACCAACACCCCCAATGCCGCCAAAGTAGCGGCCAGTACCAGGGTATTGGAAAGCGCGGCCATGATGGCACTGAAACTGGTGGCTACCAAAAAGCCAATGCCGCCAACGATGGCCATCAGAAATAACAGGCCGGTTACCCCCTCGGGGCGTTTCCAAAAAGATTTTTTCTCGAATTGCGGTGCTTGCATATTAAAAGTACTTATTCATGTTCAGGCCTCTCCATAGCCCTCTCTGAGAGAGAAGGCGCGCTGCTTGTACATAGCAGCGCGAAGCGGCTCCCTCTCCTCCGTAGAGGGCAGGGGGAGAGGCCTGGATCTTAGTCAATAACCCTAGTGATATCGTCAATATCCTGGCTAATGGCGGCGGAGATCAGCTTTAAGGTAGCCTCGAAGCGGCGTTGGTTATCGTCCGCTTTCTCCTTGGCCGAGGCAATCTGAGCGTCGGCGTCGTCGATGGTCGATTGGGCGTCACGAATTGACTTCTGGAGTTGGTCGATCTTGGTCTGCCAGTCGGCCATTTTCTTTTTCAATCCGGCAGTTTCCCGGCGTTTGCCCTCTACCCTTTGGGTGAGGTGACGCTGCATACTGGCCTCGAATTGTGACTTTTCATCTAATAAAACCTGTTGATAGTAAGCAGCGGACTTAGTGAGTTTTGCTTTTGTTAATCCCATTGTCGTCCCGGTAGCAAAAGCAGACTTAATAGCCGTTTCTCCTTCTATCCCTACTTTGCTTAAAGCCGCCAGGGATTGTTTGAATTCCAGATAGTCGAAGCCGTCGAGGTTTTTCTTTTCTAAGGCTTTCATTAATACGTCTACGAAGCGTTCGTCGGCCCCATCGGCCTGGTAAGCATCTTTCATTTTTGCCATTGGTCGGATAATTTCTGCCAAGGTAATAAGAAATGGATGGGTGGGCCCTGCTTTTAGACGTGGGTCGGTTTGGAATAGATAAAGGAAAGGTTTACGTTGCCTTTTACCGATTATGGTCTTTTGCAGGGCTGATGCTGCTTTTTAATTATAAGCTGGTGTCACACTCAGTCCCGTCCAACCTCCGTCGACCATAATGGTCTGTCCATTTATCTGGCGGGCACCACTGGAGAGAAGGAAGTTGGCCGTGGCGGCAATATCCTCGGGTCGGACTACATCATTGGTTGGCAGGACTTTTGCCCAGTCATCCGCATAACTCGCTAGTTCCTGTTGAGTTCGCTCGGTGAGCGTAGGTCCGGGAGCCAGTGCATTGACGCGGATACCGTAAGGGCTCAATTCTACGGATAAGCTACGGGCCAGTTGGTTAATGGCTGCTTTCGTAGCTCCGTACGCTGACAGATTAGGAAAAGCCCGCTTACTGACGTTACTGGAGATCAATAAAATACTCCCCGTCACATCATGATCGATCATCAATTGAGCTGCTTTCTGGGTGAGGAAGTAAGAGCCCTTTAGATTCAGGTTCACGACATCATCGAAAGCTTCCGGCGTCATTTCCAGAAAAGGAGAGAAACGGGTAATGGCTGCGTTGGCGACCAGCATGTCCAGTGTACCATAGTGTTCTCTAACAACGCGCATCATCTTATCAACTCCCTCGATGGTACCGGCATCGGCCGCTACGCATTCGAAACCGAACTCATCAGCTACTTCTTTTAGTTTTTGGGCGTTGATATCATTGATCATTACGCGGGAGCCACGCGCCTTCAATTCGCGGGCAATGGCGAAACCGATGCCTTCTGCACCACCAGTGATCAGGGCTGTTTTGGGAGTTATATTCTTGGTCATGTCGGTTATAATTGGGGACTTATTAAGAAGAACGGAAGGGTTGAAGTTAGAGGGACTGAAGTTCGATGGATTAAAGGTGGAAGGTTTGAAGCGAAATTATTGTTCGACCTTAAAACCATTGCTACTTTGTTAGCCATAAAGAAAGCTCGCTGATGACCTGCGGTGATCGTCGCAAGCTCCTCGGAGTTGTCCTGCGTACTCAGAGTTGTTAGCCAACAAAATGGCTACTCCCCTGATTAGCTTTTCGGAGTTGTCAGCGACTTAACCGCATATTCTCCAAATAGATGCGTTTGGCCCCAACAAATCCTTCCGGGAATAAGAATGCCTGAATCTGGTCTACTGGTTTATGACGAGACAACATTTCCCCCGTCACCTTACGTTATAGCCGCGATTTGTCTTTTATCCTAACATATTAGCAATTACACTATCTTGCGCACAAGGCTTCTTTCCCGGAGCCGGTGAAAACCCACAAAAATATTTGCGATGATCAGACTGTCGATTTCCCTTCTGACGGTTTTGCTGTTTGCCACTACTCAACTTAGCGCCCAGGCGACTACTATTTATACCGAGTCCTGGCGAATTTTTAAGCTCGCCGAAGAGCATCAGGCCGAACGCCTGTTTGCCCTGGCCCAGCGAGAATACGGCGAGGTAGTGGAGCTATTGACGCCCGTCCACGAGCCCGATGCCGAGCTACTGCGTACCGACGCAGAACTGAATTATGCCAAACTTGCCGTAAAGCTGGGCAAACCGGACGGTGAAAAGCTGATCCTCGATTTCGTACGCCGCTACCAGCCCAACCCCATTGCCAACGAGGCCTTGCTGGAGATCGCCAACTTTTACTTCGCCGAAAACGATTTGGCTAAAGCCGTAGAATACTACGAACGAATTCCTACCGCCAGCCTGAGCCGAGCCGAAAAAGCAGAAGTAAACTTCCGCCTGGGCTACGCCAATTTCGTGCAGAAAAAATTCAATGAAGCCAAACGGTACTTTCTTACTTCCAAGGACATCGACGGGGAGTTCTACTACCCTACCAATTACTACCTGGGGATGATCTACTTCTTCGAGGGCAATTACGATGGCGCCGTGCGGCAACTCCGCATTGCCGAGCGTTCACCACTCTACAAGAACGACATTCCATACTATCTCTCGCAAATCTACTTTGCCCAGCGCCGGTTCAACGAACTGATCGCCTACGCTCAGCCACTGGTGGAGAACAGTCGCCGGCTACGCAACGAAAAGGAGATTAAGCAACTACTGGGGCAGGCCTATTTCGAGCAAGGCCAGTACGCCCTGGCCCGTCCCCTCCTGGAGGATTACGCCCAGGGAAACCGCAAGATGCGGGAAGAGGAGCTTTATCAACTCGGCTTTGTCCGCTATCAACTTCAGGATTACACCAACGCCGCCGAAGCTTTCCAGGATGCCGGTAACGCCGACAGCCCTACCGGGCAATCCGCCAACTTCCTGCTGGCCGATACTTACCTCCGGCTGGGCCAGCGCCCCAATGCCCGTACCGCCTTCGGTGCCGCCAGCCGAATGAACTACGATGCGGCCATGCGTGAAGAAGCGCTCTTCAACTACGCTAAACTCAGCTACGAGCTCCGTGACCCCCGCGAAGCCATCGCCGCCCTCCAGCAACTACCCCCCCAGAGCCGCTTTTACGTTGAGAGCCAACGACTACTGGGCGACATCTTCGCCACCGCCCGCGATTATCAGGGTGCGCTCGACATTCTGGAGAAAATGCCTAACCGCACGCCGGAATTGCAGGAAGCCTACCAGAAAGCGGCCTTTAATCGTGGCTTACAACTGCTGCAAAATGGCGATGCCGTAGGGGCCAAAACCCTGATCAATAAATCCCTGCAGTCGCCCATCAATAGTCAGTACCGTGCTCAGGCCCTCTACTGGCTGGCCGACATTGCCCACCAGGATGAGGACTACCTAACCTCCATTAATTACAACAACCAGTTCCTTACTCTGGCACGGACTATGCAGGGTTTACCGCCCCAGTCCTCCCTATATTCGGGCAACTACCTACAGGGCTACAACTACCTGAAGCAAGACAACTACCCCGCTGCTCTCGACTACTTCCAGGCCACGGTGGAAGGTATCCAGCGTAACGCACCCTACATAACTGATGCTACGGTACGTGAACGTATTTTAGGTGATGCCGTACTGCGCTCCGGCGATGCCTACTTCCAGCGCAACCAGTACGACCAGGCGATCAACTACTACGACGAGGCAGTAAACAACCAGTACCAGGGTTTCATCTACGCTCTCTACCAAAAAGCCATCATCGAAGGACTACGAAACCGTAATCCACAAAAGATATTGGCCCTGGAACAAATCGCCAACAACTATCCACAGAGCGAATACGCCGATAATGCCCTCTTCGAACTCGGTATGACCTACCAGCGCATCGGCCAGCTACAACAAGCATTACAGCCTTTCCGGACCGTAATCAGCGATTATAAAGATCGCTCGAATCTGGTCAACGCCAGCCTGCTCCAACTTGGCTTGGTAAGCTATAATCTGGGCAACCAGGAAGCTGCCGTGAATTACTACAAGCAGGTCTTCAGCAACAACCCCAACGAGGGAGAAGCCAACTCTGCCCTGGCTGCTCTGGAAGAAATTTACGTACGTGACATGGGCCGGGCCGATCTCTACTTCGCCTTCCTGGAAACCGTTCCGGGCTACAGCGTGGATACCGACGGCCGTGACAACATCAGTTTCGAAGCCGCCGAAAGCCAGTACGGCACCGGCAACTACCAACGGGCCGTGGAAAGTTTCACCGACTACATCCGCCAGTACCCCCAGGGCCGCAATATTTTAACGGCCCTCATGCACCGGGGTGATAGCTATACCCAACTACAACGTTACCCTGAAGCGCTGGCCGACTACGAGGCAGTGGCGGCTCGTGGTAACAGCAATTACTACGTCAAGGCCCTGAAAAATGCGGCCCTGATCGCCTACAACGTTTCCGAGGATTTCAATAAATCCTACAGCCTCTATACTCAGTTAGAGCAGGCAGCGGACAGCGAAGACACCCGTTTCGAGGCCCAGCTCGGTGCGCTCCGTTCGGCTTACCGACTGAGCAATACCAGCGCCGTGGAGCAGTTCGCCGCCAAGGTGGCTAACAACCCGTCTGCTACCACCGACCAGCGGGCAACCGCCAATTTTTACCTCGGGAAGATTGCCTACGATCGCCAGCAGTATCCCCGGGCGATCAGCCTTTTCGACGGGGTAATTGCCAATAGCGACAACGAGCAGACCGCTGAAGCCCGCTATCTCCGCGCCAACATCTACTATCTGCAACGTAACCTGGATCGTGCTCAGGAGTTGGTCATGGAGGCCAACCGCGAAAGCTCCGGTTACCCAGACTGGGTAGCTAAGAGCGTGATCCTGCTCTCTGATATTCTTCGCGACAAGGGTGATGCCTACAACGCTCGCGCCGCTCTGGAGGCCCTGTTGGAAAACTACACCGGCGATCCCGCAATCATCCAGGAAGCCCGGCAGAAGTTGACGCGGATTGAGAATGAGATCAACCAGGGAAGCAACCTGAGTCCCAGCGGCAGCAATCCAAATCCGAACGGCTTTTTGGAACTGGATAATGGAGGGGGGAGGTAGTGGTCTGACAGTCTTACGGTCTAACGGTCTGACAGTCTAACGGTCTAACGGCCACCGCATCATGCTCGCCCGCAAGACCGTAAGACTGTAAGACCGCAAGACTATGAGACCGTAAGACCGTAAGACCATTATGTCTTCAAAGTAGCAATGTTAAAAACCAACCGGAGGCTCAATGCACTCGGAACAACCTAAAAACAAGCGCCATGACCAGCGTATTCAAATATATTCTTTTCACCACCTGTTTTCTCACCAGCCTGCAACTACTTGCCCAGTCGGGAAATGACTTGCCGAGTGACCAGGTGGATGTCGTTCGTAATTTCGAGGCACGACTGGCTGAGGCTTCCCGTATTCCGGTAACCCCCGTTCTACCCCCGGCGGATACTTCCATCCGCCGGCAACAGTACAACGTAATGGCCCGGCCACTGAACGTAGATTACCCTGCTCCGATCATCCGACCCAAAGGCATTGCCAGGGACCGGGCCGAGAGCACCCAAAACGGCCTCGTGAAACTAGGAGCCGGTTTCCCGGGAGCTTTCTACGGTGACCTGAGCTACCACATTACCGGGTTGGAAGATTTTGACCTCGGCTTCAAGGCTCATCGCCACAGTTTTAATAACAACTCCAACGTTGAAAACCAGCGCAGTGCCGACACCAAATTAGGGGCTGAGGGCACCTATTATTCGGATAAAGGATTTGCCATTAATCTGGGGGCGGACTATAGTGGTCAGACCCGTTATTTCTACGGCTACAACTTTCCCCTTGGTGAAACCGATACGGTACCCAGTTTTGACCAGGAGGACGTCCGCCAGCGTTTCAACATCCTGGATTTCAAGGGCAAGGTCTTCAACGGTGTGCGTACCCAAGCAGATTTTGACTACAGTGCCGAAGTTGATTTCTACATCCTCGATGCCATCAATGCGACCCGGGAAAATTCCTTTGCACTTACCCTCAATGCTACGAAGTGGATCAACGACCGTGATGCCCTGGATATCAAACTGGTCACTGATTTCACCAACTTCCGCGACACTTCCAAGCAAAGCCTGAACAACTTCTCGCTCAACCCCGCCTACACCCTGGCCGTTTCCGACGAGTTAAAACTGCGTATTGGTGCTAACCTGACCAGCAACAACGACAACTTCAATATTTTCCCAGACGTAGAGGTGAACACCATTGTCGTGCCGGGTGTCGCCAATGCATTTATCGGTGCCAAGGGTGGCCTGCGGAAAAACAGCTACCGCAGCCTGATCGAATTCAACCCCTTCATGAAAGACCGCCTACGGATTCGCAACAGTGAGGTTACTCACTTATACGGCGGAGTCAGCGGTGCCGTCTTCGGTTTACCCTACCGCGCCGAAGTAGGTTACCAGAACGTAAAGCGTCTGGCCCTCTTTAACGTAGACCGTAATCTGGAACTGCCTCGTTTTGATGTTCAGTACGATACGGCGCGCATAGTCTCCTTACAGGGAACAGTCACCGTGCCCATTATTGAGAACCTGGACATCAGTGCTACCGCTACCCAGCGCTTTTACTCCCTGGAACGGGAAGATAAGCCCTGGCACCTACCTTCTTTCAGTCTGAATACCGCTGCCATTTATACCCTAAGTGACCAGGGCATTCAGATTCGTGCCGACCTATTCGTGGAAAATGGTGTCCCCTACCGTAATCTTGACGGCGAGGCCGAAAACCTGAACGCTCTTTTTGACCTCTCCCTTAGTGGCGAGTATGGCGTGACGGAGAATATCGGCGTCTGGCTACAACTGAATAATCTGGCGAATAACAAGCGGCAACGTTTCGTGCAGTATCCTACGATCGGTATCAATGTACTGGGTGGGGTGAGTATTCGATTCTGATATCGACAGGTAAATTCCTAAAAGCTCTGGTTTTGGGACGCGGACTTACGCAGATTCAGACGGATAGCCCATGGCGGCTCAGCCGTAGCTGAATCTGGCCGGGGTCATTTCAGTTCGGTAACCTTACTGCAATTATGGTTAGTATTAATGTCTGAAGTCGTGGTAAACTAAACTTCATCCAGTGGCTTTCGATGCCCCGGACCGTTTCGTTTGAATTCCGTAGGAGTAAGGCCCACTACTGACTTAAATTGTCCAGAGAGGTGGGCGGTGCTGCTATAGTCTAATTCAAAAGCGATCTCCCCCAAAGTTTGCTCACCGTAGAGTAGGAGTTCTTTTACTTTCTCAATTTTTTGGTGAATGATGTATTTTTCTATCGTGACACCTTCGGTAGTAGAAAACAACTTGGAGAGTTTGAAGTAGTTGACCCCGGTTTCATCGGACAAGTACTCGGAAAAGTTTTGGCTGCCTGCTTTTTCTTGGTAACCATGTACGTGTTGGATGACAAGTTTTTTGACCATTTCCACGAGTTTTTGTTCTTCGTTGTCCAGTAATTCGAAACCATTCCTTTGCAACACCAGCCTGGCTACTTTGAAGTCAGAATCGGTGAAGTTCTCGGCGAGTACCACCCGACCGAGTTCAATATGGGTTACCGTATAATTCGTGGCCGTCAGCTCCTCGCGTACCACTTTGACACAGCGTTCGCAGACCATATTTTTCACGTATAGGGTAGTCATTTTTTTATTTAATGATTTTTTCAAAATCGTAGCTGTTTATTTAAAAGCTGAGCATTTACTGCACAAATTACGGTGCTCAGACTCATCAAGACTGCTCCGATTGCCGGGCTAATCATCAAGCCGGGAATAAAGCCCGTAGCGAGAGGCAATGCAACTGCATTATAACCCGTCGCCCACCATAAATTCTGAATCATCTTGCGATAGGTCGCCTTACCAAATAAGATCAAATTAGCAATATCTTTCGGGTCACTGTCGACCAAAACGATATCGGCGGTCTCCGCCGCCACGTCCGTCCCGGAACCGATAGCGATACCGACGTCGGCACGCGCCAATGCCGGCGCATCATTAACGCCATCACCCGTCATGGCCACGAACTCACCCGCCGCCTGCAGTTCCTTAATCTTGTCTTGCTTCTGGTCCGGAAGGACCTCAGCTAAGTAGTCCTCCATTCCTAACTCCTTAGCCACCGAAGCGGCAACGCGCTCATTATCTCCAGTTAACAGGAGGCATTTGATACCGTTCTTTTGCAGTGTATTGATGACCCCCGCGGAAGACTCCCGAATTTGGTCGGCGAAGGTGACAAAGCCGACAAGTCGGTCGTCAACAACTAGGAAGATTTTTGTTTCCACCCCGTCCTTATTGTCGTCTGGGGCCGTGATGCCAGCGGCTTCCAGCATCAGGTAACCGCCGGCGCGGACCGCTTTGCTTTCCACCGTTCCGCTCACTCCTACTCCGGCTTCGTATTTAAAATCTTTGCTTGTGGGTATTTCCAATCCGTCAGCTTTAGCCCGCCGTTGCAATCCCTTCGAAATGTGATGCTCTGAACTGCTTTCTACTGCCGTAGCGTAGCGTAACAACTTTGCCTCGTCCCAACCTTCAGCCAGCGATACCACCCGAGTAACTTCGTGCGAGCCCTTAGTGAGCGTTCCCGTCTTGTCAAAAACAATGGTGGTA
Source organism: Lewinellaceae bacterium SD302 (assembly GCA_002591745.1). Taxonomy (GTDB): domain Bacteria; phylum Bacteroidota; class Bacteroidia; order Chitinophagales; family Saprospiraceae; genus Neolewinella. The sequence goes on along the minus strand of PDLQ01000004.1, from coordinate 183,297 downwards.
ATCTTGCGTGAGTTCTCAAAGGCTGTACGGTTGCGAATCAGCAGACCGTGTTTAGCGGAAACACTAGTGGAGATTGCCGCAACCAATGGAATGGCCAAGCCTAAAGCGTGCGGACAACAGATTACCATCACGGTCACCATCCGCTCCAGCGCAAAGGCCAACTCCTTGCCTGTAAACATCCACGCGGTGAATGTGCCGAAACCTGCCACCAAGGCAATTACCGTAAGCCATTTAGCTGCCCGGTCGGCTAGGTGCTGGGTTTTTGATTTTTGCCCCTGAGCATCCTGTACCAGCTTAACCACCTTAGCTAAGTAGCTGTCCTCCCCTACTCCCTTCACCCCGACCTTAATGGCGCCGCTACCGTTGATGGAGCCTCCAATAACCTCCGCCCCTTCAGACTTACTTACAGGTACACTCTCACCCGTCAGCATACTCTCGTTCAGGGAACTACTCCCCTCTTTGATCACTCCGTCAGCTGGAACCTTCTCCCCGGGCTTAATCAGCACCAAGTCCCCCGTTTTTAATTCGCTGATCAGGACTTTATTTGCTTGTCCTTTTTCATCGATCCGCGTTGCATCGTTAGGCATTAGCGCCGCCAGCGCCTCCAGCGCTTTACTGGCCCCGAGTACCGAGCGCATCTCGATCCAGTGCCCGAGCAGCATCACCACGATAAGGGAGGCCAGCTCCCAAAAAAAGGTCTTTCCCTCCAGGCCAAATACCACAGCGGAACTGTAGATATAGGCCGCCGAGATCGCAATCGCGATCAGCGTCATCATTCCTGGAGCCCGTTTACCCAACTCTTCTTTCAGACCTTTCAAAAATGGCCATCCACCGTAAAAGTAAATGATGGATGATAATACAAACTGAAGATACCGGTCCCCCGTAAACGTCCAGCTTACCCCCAGGAGGTTTTGGATCATGGGCGCAAGAAAAAGCACCGGCAGCATCAGTATCAGCGATACCCAAAACCGGCGTTTGAAATCTTCGATCATCATCCGATGGTGGTCACCGTGATTACCGTGTCCGGAATGGTCCATGGTAGCGTGATCCATTTGACCATGGTCCATCTGGCTGTGGTCCATCCCTTGGTGGTTCTTGTCGCTGATCGCCGCTTCATGTCCGTGCTCAGTAAGTTCCGCCAGATGATCTTTAGTCGTACTTACCACTTCCGCTGCCAGCGCGTAGTCACCAACCGCCGCAACCGCTGCGTTGAGGTCTTCTACGGTAACGTGATGGTGCATAGTGACTACAGCCTGCGGCGGATCTAAACTGACCTGCACAGACTGAATACCGTGCACAGCCTCTAATGCTTTTTGAACCTTGGCGACGCAGTGTTCGCAGGTCATGCCGGAAATAGAATAAGTATGGGTCATGTAGTAAGATGATTTTACAGCAGCTATTTGCTTCTGCTAGCCAGGGAAATAAAAGAAGAAATAGCAAAAACGGAAGTAGCAAAACCTAGCACCATTTCACCCCAGACCACGACTTTTGCCGGATATGTAGTCGGGGTAATTTCACCAAATCCGGTAGCTGTGAAGGTGACAGTGCTAAAATAAATTCCGTCAAACAAGCGGTGCCAGATGCTCGGCGGGTTGATGTTTTTAAGCGCATTTTTATCAGCCAGCGTCATTAAAAAGAAATTCATCCCGTAGCTAATAATGAAGATGGCTACCATTAGCCCTAGTAACAGTAAGCAGTATTTGATTGGCATATCACTATGCTGTAAATGCTTAAAAACATTCTGTACGGTATTGCGCAAATAGTACCCTGACTGTAGCATCGATAGCGCAGCAATTACAAATGCCGCCCAGGGCGACTCAATGAGAATCGCACCGTAGCCTATAAGACTACAAACAGTTATCAAGAGTACTTCTCTCCACCATGAGTCTATCTCGAAGGAGCTACTGAAACTCATTGTATGAACATTATAACGACACCATACAATAACAGCGCTATCAATATGAGCGTAGTGATTCCGTTAAGTAGTCGTTTCACGATGCCCGGATTTTCGTCCGGCTTACAACAGTCTTTCATGATCAGGCATTTTAATAGTACACTAGTTCTCTTACTGTTTAGAGAGATACAATAGTCAACAATACCGATATCATCATTGGCAAAGCCTATCCCACGACATTGTCTTCTTGATAGGTTAAACCGTCGACAATAATAGGAAGACCCTGTATGATAACGGCTAACCCAAAAGCAACGGGCTTTAATAAATCATAGTTGACAAATAGAACTACTGCAACAAGCAAGTTTATCACAGATAGGAATAGATAACATAACCTGCGTTTGCCCAGCGCTTTAGCCCCAACATAAACAAAACCTAAAGCTCCCACTATAAACCAAAGTGTCCGGAATGAAAAGTGCTTAAAATCATGACTTTCAGTAGTAAGAGAAAAAAAAGTCACACTCATCCCCAGCAGACATAGTCCGGTCCAAAAGGCTCCGGTTTCATCGCCATCAATCAACGTTGTGTTTTTCTTAACAGGCCAGTCTTTTATCGCAACCACAATCGGTGCAAAAAATGCTGCTCCCCACATGGCGGTGACACTAGTGTGTCCGAGAATATCAGTTGACTGAAACAATTGAGTCAAAGCGTAAGCTACTGTCGTGAAACCTCCCCATAGGAAAAGCGATTTTTTGGTACTCATTTCTTCTTTTGTTGAGTGCTTTTAAATAGATTATTATGCCTTAAAACCTTACGCTCAGCCCACCACCGTAACCAAAGCGATTATCATAGCTTCCCATCAGCGAGAAGTTCCGGCCCAGCATGTATTCCACACCGGCACTCCAAACGGTTTCGCTCTGGTAGTCAGATGTGCCGTCCTCCCGGTCCATCACCCCGAAGTCGGCCTGATATTCGTAATAACCAAAGGCCGACAAGCGGGGAAACAGCATAATACTCCGTCCGATACTAACCCGGGGCCGCAGCATATTATCTATCCGCATATCTATATTAAATAGATAAGGGCTCAACCAACGCACACCCGCCACTGCAGTGATAGAAGGGTCGTCCAGCGATTCCGGTTCACCGTTCTCCGCGTTAACACCACCAAAAACCGTCACCCAGTCGTAGATGTAGCGTTCGTAAGTTACCTCCGCCTCGAAGTTTTGGTTGTAACCGTACTCCACGAGCAGATTAAACTGGTTCCTGAGGTTGGAGGCGGTAAGGTTGACACCACTCATTTGGGAAGCCACGTCCGCCATGCCCCAGGTATAAAACTGATCGGTTTCCGCCACCAAGTTCTTTAGCGGAGCGTCTGCTAGCCGTTCGTCGCGCGGCGTATCGTAACTGAAGATGCGTGCCATACCACCCATCATGTGATAGAGAATGTGACAATGGAAAAACCAGTCGCCGTATTCATCTCCGTAGAACTCGATGGTCACCTCCTGCATGGGGGCTACGTTGACGGTGTGCTTTAATGGTGAATACGCTCCGTTCTTGTTAATGACCCGAAAGAAATGACCGTGTAGATGTAACGGGTGATGCATCATCGTCAGGTTGTTGAACGTAATTCGAGTTACCTCCCCGGATTTTATCTTGATCTGATCGGTTTCTGATAGGCCGACACCGTTGAAACTCCAGATATAACGATTCATGTTTCCCGTCACGTTGAGCAAAATTTTTCTAACGGGTGCATCAGCTTCATAAGTCGTCTTATCAGGAGAACGCAAATAACTATAGTCAAAGGCGCGACCCATCATTTCCGCAGCGGGCATCATCCCGTCCACTCCTTTCTGCATCCCGGACATTTTACCATCACCCACGCCAGCCATCCCAGCGTGTTCCATTTTATCCTTCCGCGGTTTGCTTGTCATTCGCGCATGTTCCTCGGGGTTCATCTTACCGTGGTCCATACCCGGCATTTTTTCTTGACCCATTTTCATCGAATCCGCTGGTGGCTGTTCGCTCATATTCATATCGTTCATGTCACCGTCCGACATGCCCATATCGCCCATATTCATTTGCATCCCGAATTTTTTTTTGATCTCGTAACGCTCGTCCTTACCTGGGTTCGCCTTGAGTGCTGGAGCGCCCATCCGCATATCCATTTTAGCCATCATCTTCATCATCCCAATCTTATCAGGGCGGGGGATTTCCATGGCTGGGTACAACTGCCCCTTTCCAAGCGTAGTAACCGCCTTACCGGAACCATCAAAGGCCGAGGCCTTCACCTGAAGTTTACCGTCTTCCGGAATAGTGACGATAAAATCATAGGTCTCGGCGTTACCGATCAACGTTTTATTCTTTCCCACTGGTACTATGTCCAGGCCGTCCGCCGCAACCAGCGTTGGGGTAGGCCCGCCAAACGTCAGCCAAAAATAAGATGACGCAGCACCGTTGATGATGCGTAGCCGCACGCGCTCCCCAGGTTCAAATTGCGGGTTTTCCGACTCCCTTTCGCCATTAATTAAAAAGGCCGGATAGTAAATGTCGGCAATATCCGCCCCTTCCATCCGCTGCCGCCAAAAGTCTACCTGCGCCCCAAGCGCGCCCCGGGCAATCACACGGTTCAAAGGCGTGGAGGTTCCTTTTTTGATCCCGTACCATTCGTTACCACGCTTGAGATTTTTGAGTACGCTATGGGGGTCTTCGTTTGTCCAGTCAGACAGCATCAACACAAAATCTGTATCGTACGCAAGATCAGTCTCTTTAGGCTCTATGACGATAGATCCGTACACGCCGCTTTGCTCCTGCAGCATGGTGTGTGAGTGGTACCAGTAAGTACCGGATTGCTTTAACTCAAATTCGTAAACAAAGCTTTCCCCGGGCGCTACCGGCGGTGTGTTCAGGTACGGCACCCCATCGTAGAAGTTAGGCAGTAGGATGCCATGCCAATGGATCGACGTTTCCGCATCCATTTTATTGATTATGGTGATCTTAGCGTATTCTCCTTCCTTAAAGGTTAGTACCGGACCGGGAATACCACCATTGACGGTCATACCCTTTACCTTTTTGCCCGCCTTATTCACCATGGCCTCTTCCAAGACTAAGCTGTATTCCCTAACCGGTAAATTATCGGGGTTACCCTCTAACGAACCATTGGGTACCATCCCAATCTGTTGACCGACGGCCAACGTAGGGATTGTTATTAAGAGTAGGAGGAAACGGAATAACTTCATGGGAATATACTTAAAAAGTACCGCAGCCGGTACGACACCGACCGCAGTGGCATAAATTAGAAAATATCTAGACTTACGCAACCATGGCACGGCAAGCTTCCGCGCATTTGCGGCAACTCTCCGCGCATTTTTTACAGTGCTCGTGGTCGTGCGCTTCGCACTGCTCTGCGCAGTACTCACAGACCTTCGCGGAGAGTTCGCACTGCTCCTTGGAGAACTTACTGTCGGCGGCCATCAGGCCGATGCTGGCGCATAAAACTTCGATGCACTGCACACAGCAGTACGGACAGTCGTTCATGCTGTCCTTACCGGCCATCTTCGCTAGGCAGACCTGGCAGTCGATCAGACATTCCTGGCAGGCTTCTAAACACTTTACGTAATCGGGTTTCACTAATGCATTCATAATACAACGATTTGGTGGCAGCGTGTAGGATTGCGCGCGCCGGGTTATTCTTCGCTTTCCAGGCGGTAGATCATCTTCTTCATCTCGGCGATCTCACGCTCCTGCGCCTCAATGATTTCCTCCGCCAGTTTGATCGCTTCGGGGTCTTTCAAATGCGCTTTTTGGCTCACCATAATGGCGATACTGTGGTGGGGAATCATCGCTTTCATCCACTGAACATCACTTACAAGTACCTGCTGGCGCAAACCAAATACGGATAGTACGAAAGCCAGAACGGAGATGCCGAGTATAGCGTAGTTCCACGATTTCTTTTTGTACATCCCCCACATGAAAAGCAGCATCGTCGGGGCCATCGCCGCGATCATCAAAAAGGTCATGTAGGTGCGGGAAGGTGCCAGATAAATATGGTCCACCTTATCCACGCTCAGGTACATAACAGCGTACATGATGACGAAGGAAGTAGCCATCATGATGGCAAATTTAAGGTAGGGGTTCATCCCTTCTTTATCATCTTTGTGGTTCATCATTATTGGGTGAATTTATTATTTAAGTTACTGTATCCGGGCGCAGCCGCAGGTGCGGTGCCAGATTAAAAAGAGCAGGGTTAAAAGGCTGGATTACTTTATTTCTGCGACGACTTTGCCGCACTTCAGCATCTTGTCACCGTAGTAGGGGTTACGAATTTCACTAACCTCGGACAGCCAATTCGCTCCGGCTCCGTCGAATGCCATCGGGCAGTGCTGTTTATATACAGTTCCGTTTGATAAGGCACCATCAAGAAGTTTCTCCATTTCTACCGAGAGATCTACAAAGGCTACCCGCTGGGTTTCGATATCTTTCGCTTTCGAAATTGCCATCGCCGCTTTTTTCAAATCCGCACGCTCACTAGTCAGTGCCTCCGTCAGGTTGCCAGCAGCAACCGCTGCTTCATCTGCATCAGTGTTTACCAAGGCTGTACGGACGTGTAGATAATTCTGCCAAACCTTACCGGTCATACCGTCTTTGAAACTAGTGCCCCCCCTCGCCGGTGCCGCCGCTTTTTGCGCGGCAACCTCTTCAGGAGTATTAACACCGATTTCAGTAGCGTTTTCGGTATCCGTCGATGAGCTACCACACGAAAAAAAGGCAGATAGCAAAAGAAGGTAGATGGAATACTTAATCATCATCGTAAGTTTTATTTATAGTTATAACCGGAAAAAGTTCCGTTATGCTTTTCAGAATTATGTTGAATCTTGCGGTATTATGATCTATCCACCATAAGCTAGCATCAAACCCGCCATTACTACCATGCTCACGTCTTCCACGATCGTTACGGTCGACATCGGCAGGTTGAAGACTTCCCCTAAACATGCGCACTTTATCTTTCGTTTGTTAAGGTTGCTCTGAATCACACCGATGCTACTCACGCTCAACACGACGATCGTCACCACGTTTGTCCAGAAAGGAAATACTCCTGTCAGGTAGAATAGTCCCAATCCTAACTCAACGAAAGGATAGATGTATCCCCAGCCCGGCCACTTTCTCGCCACGATATCGTACATCCGATAGCTATCCGCAAAACCTTGAATGTTCAACAACTTAAAGAAGGCGAAAACGATGAAAAAGCCCGCCATAAAGTGACGCATCCAAAGGCTTCCGTTAAAACTTTCAAACGGATATTGCGCCAATAGGCTTACGCCGAGAATGAAGCCAATGATCATCAGCAATGGCCAATAGGTGGCTAAACTCGGCTCCGGTACGAGTTCGGTAACGGCAATGGATCTGCTCTTTTCCATTACTGGTATTTCAGCTTCTTCCATGATTGGGCTGATCTTATAATGCCCCACCGCCGCCTGTAATTCTTCTACTGGCACCGTTCTTTCCGACGAAAATCGCAACTGCGGCCTAGCCAATTGTACCTGAATGTTATCGAGCCCAGGAACGTTTTCCAGTCCTTTCCGGACGCTGTTCACGCATCCACTGCACGTCATACCGGCTACTTCGTATCTCATCGTTATTGCTTTTTCATAACAACAAGCGACGACCCCTAACTTGCTTTACACCTTTTTGTTATCTATTGCGACTTTATGATGATTCAGCGAAAATACCTTAGATTTTGGTTAAATCTTTAGGAACGTAAGTCCCGGACTTTCGAAAAGTTGACGGTGATTGCCCCGTATGCCGACGAAAAGAATTTGAGAAGTGTGCCGCAGTACCGTAGCGTAAGAGCGGAGCAATTTCTGATATCGGCAAATCCGTTTGGTGAAGCAGTTGACTGGCCCGCTCGATCCGATGCGCCTGATAAAAATCCTCAATCGTTCTTCCAACCTCTTCACTAAAACTACGGCTCAAGAAACCGTAGCTGCGATTTAACGCCGTGGCCAACACCTCGGAAAGAACTCTGTTATTCCATTTTGATTCATTGTGTACGTAATCTATGATTAAGCCTTTCATTCGAGTACTCAGCGAACCTTCCTTCGCCAACGCAAAACCTACCGCTTGTAATCGTTCGGCCAGTTTATCTTTTGCATCAAATCCTAATGGAGCAATACCACTGACTTCTCCCAGTTCGAGATAATGGACCTCCCAACCGAATTCCTCCAGTATTCCTCGGACAACCAGTTTACACCGGTCACAGACCATATTGTCGATGTGGAGTGTTTTCTCTTCCATTATTTAAGATTTATACTACTCTTCAATGGCTTCTTATTAATATGCTACGTTAGCATTTTCACTTTACTGGTCCTTACGAACCTCTAATTTTCGTACATCCTTCAGGTTAATCTCTGAAAGCAGATTCAATTCACCAGCCTCAAAAGCTTCTGGTAGTTCGTTGATGGGGCGCGCCTTATTTCCGGGCGTATTCCAGTTATTGTAATCACGCACAACGATACCATCTACTCTACGTTCATTTTTTGCTTCACGTAAGCGAGGAGCTTTACCATCTGGATGGGAATAAGCCAAATACTTCAACTGCCTGGTATCCAGCGTAAACCAATACATATACTCATCATTGGCATCCTCTCCTCCGTTATCTGTTGTAAAGGCGACATCTATCTGATCCAGTATTTCCCCTTTGACTGTATCTCTACCCAGGTAAGTCGGAATTACCGCCGGGTCATTTAGCACCCACGGAAGAAACGCAAAGTAAATGACCGAATTAACAGAGTTCGAATAAGCCTTTCGTTTCTTCTCCGTTATTTCCGCCACCTGCCCGTTTATATAGCGCACCAAACCATCATTGTCTAGTACATCACGCGTGACTTCGCTAGTCGTTGAGTCCGTCCACCAACGTTCGTAAGTAAAGGTACCGTCCGTTCGCTGGTAGCGGTATTCCTTATCCCGAAAGCGAAAGGCAAAAGCCGCTTCGTCCATTCCTTCCAGGCCGGCGGCGGCGGTGGCCGCTTCGATGATGGCACGGGCCTGACGGTTAGCTTCGGTTTTTGGTGCATTCATAACCGCATCGGAGATTTTTGCTTTCGTCGCATTAATTTCTGGAACGGAAGCCGACTCCACACAAGCAACGATAAAACCTAATAAAAAAATAAAGGCTAGATAGCGGCAATACGCCAAGCTTAAGTTTATCATCATCAGTTTAATTCATTGTAAAGCACCACTAACCAGCCACTTAGCGTAGCCGATTAGTGGTAGATCAAATGGAGTAAGGACTATTTAACGCCCTCTTTTTTGCCACAGCTCGCACCGGCCTTCGGAGCGCAGCAACCGCTAGCTTTCGCTTTTTTGGGCTGGCAACAGGCCATGAGCTTTGCCTGAGCTTCGGGATTTGGTGCTACGTCATCAGCTTGGTAGCCAGTATTGGCAATAGTCTGACGCAACTCATTTTCGTTGACTTTTTTGCCATTGTAGGTTACAGTGACCTGCTTGGTATCCAGATCGAGTACTGCTTCTTTAACTCCGTCTAAGTTAGTAAGCTGTTTCTCAATAGATGTTTTGCACATCCCACACTGAGCATTGGTCTGTATAACGAGGGTTTTGGGCGGTGCCGCCATTGCCACGAAGGCAAAAACAAAAAGAAAGATAGGAAGAATACGCATGGTAAAGTGGTTTGTAAAAGTGAATAGATGGTCCAGAGAACCGTTTAAATGGTCTTTGAATCCGGACACAGGTTTAATAGAAATCAGCACTCTTTTTTCAAAGATGAGCCTCTTGGGCTAATCAACTGAATCGCTTGGAAGTCTCAATCTGCGGACTAGTGCTTATGACCATTTTCTCTATGGTCAGCTTGAGCCACGTAGGTCATTCCACAGACCGGACATTCTCCCGCGTGATCGCTGCCACTGCCATCACAGTGCATAGGGCAGACGTATACAGAGGTATATTCTTGGCCTTCCCCATGTGGTGTCGTAGTTTCAGTCCCAGATTTGCTCTCTGCTTGATTGGGATTTTTACCACATGCGGTGAATGCGAAGAGGAAAGAAAGTATAAGTATCAGAGTAGTTGTTGATTTGATAAAACGCATTAGCTGAATGAATTGTGGTTGCCTCGATAGAAGCGGTTAAGTAAATAATTATAGTTCGTCGGTGATACTCCCACACTTTAGCATGGCGTCTCCGAAATAAGGGTTATTGATTTGTTCTTCTGCAGCCAGCCAATCGGCCCCTTCGTTGTTGAAGGCCATGGGACAATGTTGAACATAAATGGTATCTCCAATGACCCCGAATGCCTTTAGGGAATTGATCATTGCCGAGGATAAATAGCCGAATTGCACCCGCTGTTCTTCTATTTTGGTTGATCGGGCCAGCTGGCCGGCGTGCGCTTCGATGGCGGATCGTTGCTCCATCCAGTACAGATGGGCATCATCCCGTAATAACTTCACGTCGGCGTTCTCGAAAACAAGCATCAGTTCCTTTGCCGCCACTGCTACTTTGCCAGGATCGCTCGCTACCAAGGCATCTTTGAGGGGTAGGTAAGCACGAACCAAAAGGGATAATTGTTCCTGAAAGCCCGGAGGCGTTTCTTCCCTGAAATCCGGCGCGACTTCTACCCTCACCTCCGTTCCGCTCACCGTTACCTCTCGGTTCATCATACTGAATTGGTTATTGAGTTGGGCCGCGGCGTCGATTGTAAAGTTGCCGTAGGTAACCACTTCCTCCCCCGGCATCAGACCTTCGAGTACAGCGTAGCCATCGCCGGCAGATTCGCCGAGCCGAACTTCCCGGTACTGGTAAGAAGGTACGGCTACATCACTGAGTTTGACGTAGACGACGGACCGCGTTCCCGTCCATAGAACCGCTGATTTCGGCACGTAGAGTTCCTCCTTGCCCACCCCGGCGGTACTCAGCAACTCGCCATAAACCAGCATTTCGGGCTTAAGCCGCCCCCGGGGATTATTTACTTCCGTACGCACCGAGGCGGTACGGGTTAGCGGGTCGATAACCGGATCGACAAAAGTGATGCGTGCGGAGAAATCCTTATCCGGTAAGGAGGGGGTGGTGAACTCGATTCGGTCTCCTAAACTAACGGCGGATAAGTCGTCTTCGTAAACGTCGAAGAGTACCCAGACCCGCCCGAGGTTAACCAAATTGAACAGCGGCTCGCCCCGTTGTACATAATCGCCCACGGCAACCATGCGCTCGGATACCACACCGGTCGCATCGGCCCGGAGCGTAAATACTTCACGTATCTTTTCGTCCCTTTCCACTTCGGCAATGAATTCTTCGTCGATTTTCCAATAACGAAGCTTATCGCGGGCGGCATCCAGTAAGGCGGGGTTGACCTCCCGCAAACGCAACGCCTCGATCAATTCCCTTTGGGCGGTAATCAGATCGGGAGAATAGATATCGGCCAGCTTCTGACCGGCCACCACGTTTTCGCCCGTGAAGGTCACGTAGAGGCGCTCGATCCTGCCCGGAACGTGGGCTACCTGGCTGGCCATCAGTCGTTCGTCCGCCTCTACCCTGCCGGCGAGCTTGATCGTGTTTTCCTCTTCTCCGACCGCTCGTCCTACCGTCGTAGTTTGAATGTTCGCCAACGCCACGGCTGCTTCGGTCATTTCAAGCACCGTAGGGTCATTGGAAGAATTGGTTGTTAACGGGATGAGATCCATGCCACAAATCGGACAATCGCCGGGTTCGGCCTGCCGGATCTGGGGGTGCATGGAGCACGTCCAGGTTTCTTCGACACCATCACCCCCGGAATGTTCCGTTGCGTGATCGTGGCCGGTATGTATTGCATCCGGAATTTCCGATTGCTTACCGCCAAAGATCAAATACCCCAGAAAAAAACCGACCACCAGCGTAGCGACGGCAATAATTAGATGATTTTTCATAGTTGTTGATTGGTCGTTAAGCGTTGGATCTCATTTTTAGCCTGGTGGCTGGCAACGATGGCACTCAGCCGTTTTAGCTCGTAGTCGATCAGTTCCCGTTCAAGCCGGAGCAACTCATCGAAACTTTTGCCCTCCGCGCGGTAACCCGCTTGCAGGATGTCCCGCGCCGCCCGCGTCAACCGTTCCTGTTGGTAGGAAAGTTCGTAGCGCAGTTTTGCCTGATCGTACTTTGAAAAAGCCTGTTCCACTGCCGCGGAGAAACGGGATAAGGCCGCTGATTTTCTAGCCTCGGCCGCGTCGATCATTAACCGCTCTTCCCGTTCTTTAGCCGCGTATTTACCGCGAGACAGGGGGAGGCGTACCGAAGCTTTCAGTTGCAGGATGTCCCGGCCGTTGTTTTCAATGGATACGTCGCTCCGCTCGTCCACCAGGATATAATCGAGGCCTACCGAAAACTCCGGTTTGCCCGACAACTCATTCAGGCTAATGGCCGCCCTGGAAACCTCCTGCCGCAGTTCAAACATCCTGATCACGGGATGATTGACGGAAATTTCCGCCATCAGGCTGTCACGGGAAAAAGATAAGCTGGCAAAGCCGAGCGAATCGGTTATCGTGATCTCCCGGTTGACCGAGCTGTTCAATAATCGGTTGATCTCGGCGGTCGGAATCGCTTGCTGGCTTGCGAGGATGGCCAATTCTTGCAACAGTTCTTCCTCCTGCAGTTGAATCCTCAGCACATCGGCGGAACTGGCCTTGCCACTGGCTACTTTGGCCAATCCCAGTTTCTCCATAGCGGCCAGTATTTCCAGATTACGCGCAATAATCTCCCGCCGTTCCCGCAATTCGTACAGCTGGAAGTATGCCCGCCGGAGTTCGTAGCTAAGTTCGAGTTCCTGCGCTCCGATCTTTGCGTTCAGTGGTTCTGCTTTGGCCGCGCCCAATTCAGCACGGGCGTTCAGCGTACCGAACCAGGGGAAGCGTTGCCCTACACTCAACCGGGCCCGTTGAGCCCCCACCCGCGTCTCTACGGGTAAGGGAAATCCACCCACGCCGATCTCCGGATCGGGCAATTGCCTTAACTGCGGGGCGACTTCAAGCGCGGCACGGTATTCGTTTCTCAAAGCAGCCAGTTCGGGGTTGTTCCGACTTAGCTGCCGTTCGAGTTCTTCGATCGACTGGGCCTGCAGGCTTCCGGCACCAGCCAGCAATAGCAGGAAGAGTAAATATTTTTTTGACTTCAAAGTAGCAATGCCCTTGTAACCGGAAAGTCGGTGCCGGGTCTCCTGCCAAAGGGCGTACAGGATCGGTACGGTAAACATAGTAATCATTTGAAAGGCCATACCTCCGAATGACGGGATAGCCATGGGCAACATAATATCGGCCCCGCGCCCGGTAGAGGTCAGAATAGGCAGCAGGGCAAGGATCGTCGTAGCCGTGGTCATCATGGCCGGGCGAACCCTGCGCAGACCGCCTTCCACAACGGCATCCCTGATACCGGCGATGGATTCGGGTTGGTTTTTTCTGAAACTGTCCTGAAGAAAGGTGGCTACCAGAACGCCATCGTCGGTAGCAATACCGAACAAGGCCAGGAAACCAACCCAGACCGCCACACTCAAATTGATGGACTGGATCTGAAAGAGGTCGCGCATATTTACCCCGAAAAAATCTACGTTCAAAAACCAGCTCGTGTCGTAAAGCCCGATCATAATGAAGCCTCCCGAAAAAGCAATAAATACCCCACTGAAGACCATCAGCGCAATCGGTACCGATTTGAATTGAAAATACAGAATCAGGAAAATGAGTACCAATGCGATGGGTACTACCAGGCTGAGTCGTTCACTGGCCCGGACCTGTTGTTCGTAATTGCCCGCGAACCGGTAGCTGATGCCGGCGGGAACGATCAACTCCCCGGTATCAATCAGGCGGTCGAGAAATGCCTGGGCATTATTGACGACTTCCACTTCGGAATAATCGCCCTGGCGATCGAAGAGGACGTACCCCAGCAAAAAACCGTCTTCACTTTTGATGGATTGCGGGCCTTGCTCGTAGCGAATCTTGACCAGTTCACCCAGCGGGACCGGCTGCCCGTTCTCCGTTGGTACGTAAACATCGGCCAAGGCATCCGGAGCATTTCTCAACTCGCGCGGGTAACGTACCCGAATGGCATATCGCTCGCGCCCCTCCACGGTTGTGGTCATGATCATTCCCCCGATTGCGGCCTGGATGTGTCTTTGTACGTCGGCCACGGTGAGTCCGTAACGGGCGATCTTGCCCCGCTGTATGTCGAGCAGCAAGTAAGGCTTCCCAACGATACGGTCGGCGAATACTGCGGCCTCCTTTACGCCTTCGACATCTTTTAACGCTTTTTCCAGTTGCAAACCAAAAGCTTCAATGGTGGCTAAATCGGGACCGCGCACTTTAATTCCCATTGGTGCCCGCATCCCCGTTTGCAGCATGACCAGGCGCGTTTCGATAGGTTGCAACTTGGGCGCGGAAGTGACCCCCGGAAAATCGGTTACCCGAACGATCTCTTGCCAAATATCGTCAGGGCTTTTGATCCCTTCCCGCCACTGACGGTAATAACGGCCATCCTCGTCCGGAATCAGTTCGCCCTGGTCATCTCGCTCGTATTCATCGTCTGCGTAACGAAACCGCAGGCGATGGCCCTGCTCGTCCGTTTTGTATTCGGATTTGTAAAGAATGACGTTTTCGTACATGGACATGGGGGCCGGGTCGAGCGGACTGTTGACCCGACCGGCTTTACCGACTACCGTCTCCACTTCCGGGATGGCGGTGACGGCCATGTCCAGAAGACGGAGATTCCTGGTGTTCTCTTCCATGCCGGCGTGTGGCATGGAAGTGGGCATTAACAGGAAAGAACCCTCGTCCAGCGCGGGCATGAACTCTTCCCCGGTATGCTGATACACCTGGTAACCCTGGAAGACCAAAATCCCAACCAAAAGCAGGAACAGGATCTTGAAGCGCAGGAGAAACCGCAGGATATTTTCGTAGAAATAGATCAGCAGGTAGAAAAAGCCGATCAGTCCACCGGCCACCAATACGACGAAGAGGTAGTTGGTCCCTTCACTTCTTTCCACGCCCAGCGGCATCCAGACCGTAGTCAGTAACCAGGCGATCAGTAGTGCGATCAGCAGATTAGGGAACCAGCGTTCCAGAAAGGTGGCGAATCGCTCACTGCTCGAAATTCGCTTTGCTACTTTGAAGTCACGCAAAAGACCGAACAGACCGAGAATGACTGCCCCGGCTCCCAGCAGGCTGCTTACCCAGACCCAGCAAGCCAGTCCGGTGAGGACCAGTAACGCATTGGTGGTGACCGACCATTTGCGCCGGTCGATCTTCAGGGAGAACAAGCTGTGCGCCAGCGGCGGAATGATGCTGACGGCCACTATGATGGAAGCCACCAGGGCAAAGGTCTTGGTGTAGGCCAGGGGACGGAAAAGTTTGCCTTCGGCCGCTTCCATCGCGAAAACAGGTAGGAAGCTGATCACCGTCGTAGCCACCGCGGTGAGTACGGCAGAGGCTACCTCAACCGTAGATTCGTAGATGCTGGTAAAAAGGCTTTCTTCCGGCGGAGCTTCTTCCAGGCGATTGACCATACTTTCGCTGAGCACGATCCCCATATCTACCATCGTGCCAATGGCGATGGCGATGCCGGAGAGCGCAACGATATTGGCATCGACCCCGAAATAACGCATCGCCACGAAACACATCAGCACGGCCACCGGCAGGCTGCCCGCCACCAGCAGGGAAGATTTGAGGTTGAGCAACATCAGTACGATCACGATCACCGTGATGAGTACTTGCAGCGAAATGGCTTCCTGTAAAGTGCCGATGGTTTCGTTGATGAGCTGGGTGCGATCGTAGAAGGGGACGATGGCGAGTTTAGATACCGTACCGTCGGCGAGCGTCTTTTGGGGTAAACCCGCTTCCAGCTCGGTGATTTTCGCCTTTACGTTATTGATGACCGCCAGTGGATTCGCTCCGTAACGGGCGACCACCACGCCGCCGACCGCTTCGGCACCCGATTTATCCAAAACACCCCGCCGGGCCGCGGGGCCGATGGACACCCTGGCTACGTCGCCCACCGTGACGGGGACGTTGTCCGGAGCGCTTAACGGACTTTGCTCGATACTCCCGATGTTTTTGACGTAACCCAGACCGCGGACGAAATACTCCGCCCGGTTGATCTCGATGGTCTGCGCCCCTACGTCGAGGTTGCTGCCCCGGACCGCCTGCATGACCTGCTCCAGGGTGACGCCGTAAATCCGCATAGCCTCGGGATCTACGTCAACCTGGTATTCCTTGACGTGACCTCCGATGGAAGCGACCTCCGCGACTCCACCGGCCGAGGATAAACCGTAGCGAACGTAAAAGTCCTGGATGGACCGTAGTTCGTGTAAGTCCCACCCACCGGTCGGATTGCCCTCGGCGTCACGCCCTTCCAGGGTGTACCAGAAAATCTGCCCGAGGGCCGTGGCATCCGGGCCGAGGGTGGGCTGAACGCCCTCTGGAAGGGTATTGGCCGGAAGCGAGTTGAGTTTTTCAAGAATGCGGCTCCGGCTCCAGTAAAATTCGATATCCTCGTCGAAAATGAGGTAGATGCTCGAAAAGCCGAACATCGAATTGGACCGCACGCTCTTTACGCCGGGAATGCCGAACAGGGCGGTAGTGAGTGGATAAGTGATCTGGTCTTCAACGTCTTGCGGAGACCTGCCGGGCCAGTTGGTGAAGACGATCTGTTGGTTCTCACCGATGTCGGGAATGGCATCGACCGCCACCGGGTCGCGCGGTAGCTTATCGATCCCGAAATTAAAGGGTGCGGTAACCAATCCCCAGCCGACGAACAGCAACAACAGCAGGTAAGCGACTAGCTTATTCTCAAGAAAAAACCTGATATAGCGGGCAAGCATGGCATCATTTTCGTTGAATTAACTCGTCCGTCCACATTACCGTAAACGAACAATGGAGTCAGCCCCTACTACACGGATGGTAGTAGAAGCCCAAAGAGAAAATGACGGCAAATTAAATGAGGAAGGTCTGCAAGCTCACCGGGAGGTCACGGACGATGAGGGGAGGCTTGTAGTTTAAATAGTGGAGCGTTTTGCTGTCGGAACCAGATGAAAACAGTTCAGCCGTGACCAATAGGACGGCAACCAGTTGCTGATACTCCGGAAGATCGAGGTCGAACTGCGGAACCTCTATGTCTTCGTCCAATTTGATGATTTCGGACTCGTCCTCACAGCAATCTTTCCTGGTCGGCTCTTCCTTATCCTCCTCCACGGGCGGATGAAAGGGACATGACCTGGCCTTCTTACTATCGTGGCAAGACTCCGCTTCGCTAAAGAAAGCGATGGATTTCAACTCCCCCTGGCAATAGTGCTTACTGAACACGACGCCGCTGGAGCTGAAAAGCAACAGTAAAGCCAGCGATATGTGGAGTATTCGTAATAACACCAGGCAAAAGTAGGGGAAATACTTTATAGAGGTTTACAGAATTTTGATTCTTGCTTACAGGATTTGGTAAGTTTCAGTGAATATCCCAGCAACGAAACGAAGTGAATGACTCCCTTTCTCGTCAATAAATGAAAACACCATCTTAGCTCCAAAATTTTTATCTTCGCCCCATGAAAACGAGCATCATCGGAGCCGGCCAGATGGGCAACGGCATTGCCCAGGTCTTTGCCGCCAAAGGTCACCAAGTAACCATGATCGACCTGAACCGGAAGGCGCTGGATCGGGGTTTGGCCACCATTAGCAATAGTTTAGATCGACTAATCAAGAAGGAACGGATCACGACGAAGGAAAAGGAGAATATCCTGGCCAATATTCGACTCGAAACTTCGCTGGAAGCCGGCGTAAGGGAAGCCGAACTCGTCGTGGAAGCCGCCACCGAGAACCTGGATCTAAAACTGAAGATATTCGGCCAGTTGGACGCTGCCGCTCCGGCGGATTGCATTCTGGCCACCAATACCTCTTCCATCAGCATCACCCAGATCGCCGCGGCTACCAAGCGACCACACAAGGTGATCGGGATGCACTTCATGAACCCCGTACCGATCATGAAACTGGTGGAGGTGATCCGTGGCTACGCCACCGACGAGGCGACTACCGAGACCATTATGCAGCTGAGCAAGGAGCTGGGTAAGACGCCAACGGAAGTCAACGACTACCCGGGTTTCGTGGCCAATCGCGTACTGATGCCAATGATCAACGAAGCCATTACTACCCTCTGGGAAGGCGTTGCGGGCGTTGAGGAAATCGATACCGTTATGAAACTGGGTATGGCCCACCCTATGGGGCCGCTACAGTTAGCGGATTTCATCGGGCTGGATACCTGTCTGGCCATTCTTCGGGTGATGCAAGACGGTTTCGGTCGGGCGCATTACCAGCCCTGTCCGTTATTGGTCAATATGGTTATGGCCGGGAAACTCGGGCGGAAGTCCGGGGAGGGTTTTTATGATTACTCCGGTGGGGGTAAGGAGCTGGTGGTAAGTGGTAGTTTCTGCTAGCGTGCTGCTCTTACCCTACTTTTTTCCATTGATGAAAAAAGTAGCAAAAAAATCTAGAACTCAGTAAACTCGCTTCACTCAGACAATACTGAGTTCAGTCCCCGCTTCGGTCTAATGTAATTATCAAGCGTGATTGCAGCTCAAAGCGACATGCTCAGCCACACTACTAAAGGATGGCTAAGAGCAACTGACGGACGATAAAGCTTACGAAGGACCGGACATTTAGCTGGGTAGTTCAATCTTTACTGAAAAGCGTTAAAAAATGAAAACTGTCTGAGCAGCCGTAGAGCTTTATCCGAAGAATGACAGTCTAATAACTCTAAAACTAAAATAACGAAGATGAAATCTCTGTGCGAGTTTTTTCATTTTAGCTTTTCAGCAAAGATTGAGCGTTAAGCCCAGATAACAGTCCTAGATTTTTTTTGCTTCGTTTTTTCCATCGATGGGAAAAAATGAAGCCGCCAGAGGCACGCCGTAGGCGAATGCAAGCGCAGCGATACGGGAAAGCACACCACGAGATAAAGCCTCTAAAAGCCCCACACACCAACAAAACCAAAAATCCCCTATCTTTGCAGCCTTTTCGCGGAAATCAGCCACTCTATGGCTTTGAATCCGTTGTCACCAGAAAATATCCTACCGAGAAGATGAACAAGATCGAGTTGAAGATAATGGCCATCAGCCGCTCCGTCACCCAGACGAACAATTACGCCGTTGTATTGGGGGAGACCAGTGGTTCGCGTCGCCTTCCGGTCATTATCGGTTCTTTCGAAGCCCAGGCCATCGCCGTAGCTATCGAAGGAATGGTCAACTCCCGGCCAATGACCCACGATCTGTTCCGCAATACACTGGAAACACTGGACGTACAGTTGCGCGAAGTCATCATCAACAATTTGCAGGAGGGCATATTTTACGCCCGTCTGGTATTGGATCGTATGGGTGAGATCATTGAAGTAGACAGCCGCACCAGCGACGCCCTTGCTTTAGCGATTCGCTACGATTGCCCCATCTACACTTACGAGTTCATCATGGAAAGTGCCAGTGTAGTGCTGGAAGGGGAAGACGAAGAAGAATTCGAGGAGTACGAAAAAGAAGCAACTGACCCCGAAAAGGAAGCCGGTCTCACCAGTTACACCATTGGCGAACTCCAGCAGATGCTCGAGGACGTGCTCGGTGAAGAAGATTACGAAAAAGCAGCCAATATTCGGGATGAGATCAACCGCCGCAAGGCCAGTAACGATTAGTAGCTATTGTTAAAATGGTTTAATGATACATTGATTAAACCAGTTCCGTCAGATCATGCAAACATTTGAAATTTCAATTACCGTTTCGCTCTACCCCAGTTAGATTTTCTCACTAGAATATCTAGTTACATTTGAACAAGTTTGCTAAAGCCGCCGCTCCCAAACGGCTGCTATTCATCGATGCTCTACGGGCTTTTGCCATCCTGATGATGCTGCAGGGGCATTTCATCTCTGCTACCCTGGCGGATGAATTTCACCGTCCCGACCACTGGCTTTACGCCGGCTGGGAATTTATGCGTGGACTTACCGCTCCCGTTTTTTTCACCAGCACCGGACTGGTTTTTTGCTACCTGCTGTTGGGTGAAACAAAGGCCGATCAAATCTTCAGGCACAAGCGCTGGCGAAAAGGTATTCGTCGGGGACTATTCCTGATCGCATTGGGTTACTCGTTAAGACTCAACGTATTGACCCTGATCAGTCTGGACTTTCGGCCCTGGATGTTTTATACCGATGTCCTTCACTGTATCGGATTAGCGTTGTTGTTTGTCTGTGGAACATTTGCCCTGGGGCGTCAGCGAGCGGCTGGCACTGCTACTTTGCTAGGAATAAGTGGAATCATTGTCTTTTTCTCCGCTCCGCTACTCAACAATGTGGATTTACAAGGAATCGCTCTTCCCCTACGGCACTTTGTGAACCAGCAGCACGGAGCCATTTTTTCTCCATTGCCCTGGCTGGGCTATACCTGTTTCGGCGGTGTACTCGGCACCTTACTGCGCCTACGTCCTAAACTGGGTTTCTCTCCCATCTTTCCCGCAGCACTACTGGTATTCGGTTGGCTCATCGCTACTTTTTCCAGCGGCTGGTGGATGGATTTACACCGTCTTACCGAACTTGAACTGTTCAAAAGCGTCGCTTACAGCAATACTTTTTACATGCGGCTGGGGCATACGCTAATACTCGTCGGGCTGTTCGTCCTACTCACCCGCAGACTGGCCCGGCTACCGCGCTGGATCATGAAAACGGGCGGCGAGACCCTTACGATCTACGCCGCCCATTATGTGGTACTCTACGGAGCCTGGTTTGGCCTGGGACTGAATCGTTATCTGATCGATGAACTCAATCCAATACTGGCTACCATCGGCGCCTTGGCCTTTGTTGTCGCCGGTGTGGTTCTTGCCACTCAACTCGACTGGATCCGTAACAATAAATGGTACTATCGTTTAACGAATTTACCTACCCGGATCTCCGCTCCGTTGCGGTAGATTAACTGATAGCTACCGGCGGGAAAGTTGTTTAGATCGATACGATCGCTGGTCAAAGCACGGCGAATCAACAGCCGACCATTAACGTCGAATACATCCACGGTGGCTTTTTCCACCACTAATTCAAGCGGCAGGAATAACTCATTGGCCGCCGGATTGGGGTAAACCGCAACATCCAGTGGTGCAAATCCACTGATGCTGGACGGACTCTCGCCTTCAATCACGGTAATCGTCGTATTGATGTTCGCGGGAAATATCTCGTCAACGATTCCGGATGGCCATTTGACCACCAGCTTGTCGATGTTCGTATTTTCGCCGATCCCGAAGTGGACGTTGAGGCTACTCATAAACTCGAAACCGTCGCCACCACGAATGTCCCGAATTTGTTGGCCGGAAGTTGTGTACAATTCCACCCGCGCGCCGATCCCGTTGAGGTTGCTGGCCGTTCCGATAGCATTGATCTTGATCCAATTGTTGTCGTTGCCTTCGTTGAGGTAAATGCGGGAGTCTCCGCCTCCGGTCCCGACCACGTCGAGAAAACCGTCGTTATTCAAATCACCAACGGCACCGTTAGGGCCGGCGAAAAGAGTGCGGACGAAAGTCATGTCTCCATTATTGATCCAGATGTCACTACCGCCGCCCAGAATGTCCAGATAGCCGTCATTATTGAAATCATGGGTCTTGTTTTCCCGGCTGGTTTCCAGGTTCACCTCCAATCCGGAACCTGCGGAGACATCGGTGAATACATCGCCGTCGTTCCGCATCAGGCGATGGTAGTCGTTGCCCAGGGAGCTGGCCCCGACGAAGATGTCCATATCACCGTCGTTGTCATAATCACCTACCGCGGCTGACCAGGTCTGAATCGTATCGGCCAGATTGAGTTCCGCCCCGACTTCGGTAAAGGTGCCGTCACCGTTGTTGCGATGTAGTTGATTGATCCTGGCATCCGAGTTACCACCACGGCATTTTGCGATGAACATATCCTGGTCGCCATCATTGTCATAATCCAGCCAGATGGAACCGTAATTACCACCGTTCTCGGTGTCGCCGATGCCGCCCTGAGTCAGGGAAAATTCGCCGTCGTTCTGGTTAATGAAGTAGACATTGGGTTCTACGTCGTGGCACATGAAAACGTCCAGCACCCCGTCGTTATTCAGATCAACGGTATTGCCGCGCTGGCAAAAGATATAGTAGTCCGGTGAATATTCCGTGAAGCCTTCGTTACCGTCGGTGATCATGAAAGTCGTCCCGCTACCTCCCCCGTAGATCAGGTCATTCAGGCCGTCACCGTTGAGGTCGCCGGCGGTCAGGCTCCAAAAATTGGTGTGATCGGCAACGGGAGTCGCCAGATACGCCTCGGTGAAAGTGGCATCAGCTTGCTGGTACTGAACGTGGATCGTATCGCTCGTGGAGGAAACGATATCGTCCAGAAAATCTCCGTTCATGTCCACGACACCGCCAAAGGTCCCCTCGCGGTTCAGTTGGACGGTGGTAAAGTCGACTAAGCTTGGCGGAATGAACACTTCCTCGATGTTGATGACGAAGGGGTCATTCTCCCAGCGATCGTTAAAAACAAGGTAGTAGACCGTTCCCGCGCTTACCTCAAAGTCGAAAATGGAAGTGTAAACCGGTCCGCTATCGTCGTCTCCGCCCAAGCAGACCAGACTATCACAATTACCCGTATACACGCTGAATCGCGTATCCGAACCGGTTGATTCCGGGAAGCCGCCGGTAGCGACCCGTATCGTAGTGTCAGCGGTGGCCAGATAAGTGAACCAGCCGGATTCGTTGCCCGAGAAGGGCCCCAGGCAGTCGATATCCGTTACCTGCACTCCCGTCAACGTATCGACGTAGGTAAGGCCGGTAAATACATCCACGGCGCTGGCGCAGTCATCCTGAGCGCTGAGTGACCCGAGGCCAAGTAGTAAACAAATCAGTAGTGTGTTTTTCATATTTAAGTGGGGTTTTTAATTGGGAAATGGAGCATTTTGGTCGCCGGCCAATTTCCGTTTTTGACTAACAAAGTAGCAATGTTAACTCCGGAGAAGAGCGCATTGAGTTCTATCGAGCGCGGAAACTAGTCACATTCGCCTGCGAGCTGACTGATCCAGGTGGAGATAAGTTCCAGCCCTTCGGTATGTTGTACGGTGCGGCCCAGGAGCGGCATTCGAAATTGTTCGTCGATGGCATTCATGCGAAAAAACATGGCCGATCGTTCCTGCCGGCCGGGGCTGATGATAAAGCGCTGGCTCCCGTCGATAAATTCCTGGGTATTTACGCATACGCCCTGATTTTCCGCGTCTCCGGATTCAGAAAAGGCCAGCCGGATATCCCGATAATCACAGTGCCCGCCCTCGCGGTGACAGTGGGCGCAATTGATGTCGAGATAAGAACGCACGCGCAATTCCAGGTCGTGGACTGGATCGTCCCAGGGCACTACTGTTGTAATGGCGGAGAGATCGGGCTCCTGACTGAGGTACCCCGCTTCAAACCATTTCATAAGTTGATTGCCGCTACTGCCATCGGGGTATGTATAGTCGGCATTCAGATTCTGGGGTTTGGGGCCGATGGGAATGGCCGTCTCTCCACTTTTGTGGCAGGTAAGGCACTCGGCTTCGGCCGGCAGACGATAGTTGACGGTTTGCTCATCGCCCTCCTCATTGGTGAATTCAACCAGTGTGGTAGAACCCGATAGGTCCAGCGTAGCTTCGGTCTGAGCATCGTTCCAGACGTACTCGGCGAATTTCCAATCCCCCGCATCTAGGTAAAGGACGCGGGTTTCGATGATCCGGCGCTCGTTGGCCGGCAATACGTTGTCGAAATAGAAGGTTTTGATGATCACGGTACCATCCGGAAAATTCAGGATCCGGCCATCTTCACCCTGGCTCGCGGAGGTGCCTTCCGGCATCCAGACAAAGCGGGATTTATGGGCGTAATCGGAGAATAACGTCGAAATGGGCGCATAGGCCAACATTCGCTCGTTAGGTTCCATCTCCGCCAGATCATCTCCAATAAAGAAACGGTAAGTAGAAAGACTATCGAAAGGCATCGCCGCCAGATCGACATTTACGCCGGTTTCTTCTACCGGAGGCTCTACGACCGGGGGTTCAACAACCGGCGGCATGTTTCCACCACCATCGTCATCATCGGACGCACAGGAGAACATGCAGCATATCACTAGCAGGGAAAAAAAAGAAAGTAGCAATCGCATTTGGTGCAATAGGTTGATACAAGAATACGGTGTAGCAGGAGTGCAAATAAGTAAAGAAGAAATAGCTTTTACTGATTTCTGCGGGAAAGCCCACGAAATCACCAGCATATTAAAAAGTTCTCGTATCCGAACAGCCTCGCGGTAAACATGATGCCTAACCCGAGCCAAACAACTGCCTAAAGATAATACAATTCGGATTAGTAGGCGGGTTCGTGATTTTTGCCATCATAGAGCCAGCTTCTCGTTTACAGTCTAAGCGCCATATCCGGAGCATATCTATGGATTATCAAGTTCCAGTACCGAGTCCTGGGAACAAAACAGCACGACTCAGCGAATCCTAAACCAGCGGACCGGCTTACTGAAGCTGTTCCACCGTAGCCTGGCGGTCTATCTTGCGCACCAACCCAGCCAGGATCTTACCCTTACCACCTACTTCAACAAATGGAGCAGCACCATCAGCGATCATGTTTTGTACCGTCTGAGTCCAACGTACTGGACCAGTCAGCTGGGCGATTAACTTTTCGCGAATATCGTCGGGGTCTACACTCGCCTTGGCGTCCACGTTCTGGTAGATCGGGCAGGCGGGTGGGCGAAAGTGAGTATCCTCGATAGCCTTACGTAGTCGATCCTGAGCGGGCTGCATCAGCGGACTGTGAAAAGCACCACCTACGGGCAGTGGCACCACCCGACGCGCCCCCAGATCGGTTAGCACGGCCGAAGCTTTTTCTACACCTTCGTTCGATCCACTGATCACCAATTGACCAACACTGTTGTAGTTGGCCGGCACGACCACTTCTTCGATCTCGGCACAGGCATTTTCAATTACGTCATCGTCCATCCCCAATACCGCGGCCATAGTACCGGGCACGGCGTCACAAGCCTCCTGCATCGCCAACGCGCGTTCCTGCACCAGACGCAGAGCAGCAGCAAAATCCAGTGCTCCCGCAGCCACCAGCGCGCTGAACTCGCCCAGGCTGTGGCCCGCAACGGCTTCGGGCACCTGATTCTCTTCGGTGCTTAGAAAAGTAATTACCGAGTGTACAAAAATGGCCGGCTGGGTATATTTGGTCTGCTTCAACTCCTCATCCGTGCCATTGAACATGACTTCGCTGAGTGAGTAACCCAATACCTCATCTGCCTGCTCGAATAGCTGACGAGCTTTGGCGTTGGTTTCAAATAATTCCTTGCCCATTCCAGTGAACTGGGCGCCTTGTCCGGGGAAGATGTATGCTTTCATGCCGCGAAGATAGTGGACGCTGCGCTTTTAGACGTCGCTGTGCTCCTATTGGACGGGCTAAAGCCCTTTTAGACGCCTTCGGCTTGTGGACACAAAGCTAAAGGACGATCGCTGAAGCGATCTTGTGGATGTACTAAAATCAAAAAGAGAAAGCTCTTGTCTTCGACTCCAGTATACCCAAAAGTGAGGAACGAGTGTCCAAAAGTTGCGCAGCGACGTCTAAAAGCGCGCAGCGCGTCCACTACACCACCTTATCCGCGCAAGCCGAACTGGCAAATGCATTTGGCTTAGCCTTGAAGACAAAGCCCATTCCCAAAATATATCCCATGGCTTCCTTGAGCGCAACATTGGACTGGAAGTGGGGGTCGGTGTTGATATCAGCGTGTACCTCCAATTCTACTTTATAGCGGTCCAACAGATCGCACAGTGCGTAAGCGACTTCTACGGAGCGGGCAACTTCCAGGATCATTCTTTCGCGGATGCCCATTTTCTGCTCCGTTTTATAATTGGAGATGAACATAAAGCCCCCTTTTTTTTCACGTACAAAGACAATTACCGTAGCAAACTCCACGAGCTTGCCCCGAACTTGGCTATCGGTACCGATGCAAACTTTCAATTTATGCCCATCGGCTATTTCACGTTCGATAGCCGCGGCCACGGCGTCTTTGATAGGTAATTCGATCTGGCGGCCATCCAGCCGGCGCCAGGGAGAATCGATTAGCGGTTTCATTCTGGAAAAGCATTTGCGGGTGGAAAAATTAACCTTCGTAAGATAATCGGAATCAATGGCATTAAGACTGACAATCGATTAATTACTAAGGATTTAATGCGCTTTTAACCTTAGCGCGACGAATGAAAGTTGCCACCGAGTTACTTTTAAAATTTTTTCGCCAGTTTTGAACCGAATCTAAATCTCTTCGTTAACCCACTGAAATCTACAAATTCGGGGGGCGTGCCAACAATTCCCCCCAAGTTTAGATAGGTGGTTTTGGGGCGCGTCGGATTTTTATTCCGACGTGCCTTTTTATATCCACCAACTTGCCTTGGTATTCCGAAATAAAAAGACTTCCTTTATTATGGATATGCAAGGAATTGAAGAAACAGCAGCTAAAAGTTCTCCCTATAAGTTCAGGGCACTGCGGGTATATAACTCAACGGAATACCTGTGGGACAACCTGAAGAAATACCGCCGCGTCTTCGACCGGGATGAGACCGCCTACATTTACGCCGAGCTTTCTATCTTCAATAAACGCTTCGACCAGGAAGACTGGACTATCAACGTCAACCTCAAGTGCTTCCAGATCGAAGAGAAGAATCGAACTGAAATCTGTCATCTGAACGTTGAAAAAGAAGTCTCCCGCTACGACAACATCGTCTATATCCGTGAAGGCTGGGGCAACTCCAAAGTCAGTTCATTCTGGAAACAGGGCGTCTACGTCTGGGAAGCTTACGTAGACGGAAAGATGATCGGCAATCGTTCCTTTTACATCAATGAGCGTGGGACGGACGACGACGATGACTTCAGCGATGAACCAGCCGGTTACCTCGAATTGCAGTCCGTACGCCTATACGAAGGCCCACACGACGACCTACCCGATGAAGAACGCAAGTATTATCGCTCTTTTGCCCGTAAAGAAACCCGCTACGTCTACCTGGACCTGATTTTCCGGAACTTGCAGCCCCACCAGGCCTGGCACCTCGAACTGTTTACCAAGTTCCTCAACCAGCCCCGCGAACTGAAGGGGCAGGTAGTGCGCCTACAGGGCATCGATGAAGGTCAGCAAACCATTCGCTTTTCAGCCGGCTGGGGATCCACCACCCCCAATCTCTGGCGAGAGGAAAAATACACTGCCGAGATCATTTTTATGGACAAGTTGCTGGCCAGCATACCTTTCGAGGTTGGCAACGAAAGCGTAGAAGGCCCGCCCTTGGTCTACATACCCGGTAACGACAACCCGATAACCCTGGCCCCAGCCGAAGTTGACGAGTCCTCCTTCGAGACCATCATGGCCAAGCTGAATGCCCTGATCGGTTTACAGGAAATCAAACAACAGGTTAGTGACCACGCCATTTACCTCAAGTTCCTTCAGCTTCGACGTGACCGCGGATACGTAGAGGATGAACCCATTAATGTGCATTCTGTCTTCATCGGTAACCCCGGCACGGGTAAAACTACGGTGGCCGGCATGATGGGCCAACTCTATAAAAAGATGGGCCTGCTCAGTAAGGGACACGTTACCGTAGCCGACCGCGTAGACCTGGTTGGAGAATATATAGGTCAGACTGCTCCCAAAACCCGGGAGATCATCGACAAAGCCCGTGGCGGCGTACTTTTTATCGACGAAGCCTATAGCCTGGCGCGTTCCAACGACGACGGCAAGGATTTCGGCCGCGAGGTCATTGAGATCCTGATGAAAGAGATGTCAAATGGCGCGGGTGATCTGGCAGTGATCGTCGCTGGCTACCCCGACGAAATGAAACGTTTTCTAGAGAGCAACCCCGGACTGCGTTCCCGCTTTAAACACAACTACGAATTTCGTGATTTCCTGCCTCAGGAACTCAACGTAATCGCCAACTACAGCTGCGAAAAAAAGGGAGTTACGCTCACCGCTGCGGCGGAAAGCAAGCTTAACGAAATTATCGTCAAAGCTTACCGTGACCGCAACCGTACCTTCGGGAACGCCCGTTTCGTGGACGACCTGATCGAAAAAGCAAAAATAAATCTTGGCTTGCGGTTAATGAATCGCCGCGAGCAAAAGCAGCGTATCGATACTGAGACGCTGGGCATCATCGAACTCTCCGACATTGAAGCCCTTGACCGTTCCCGTCGTCAGGACCGCCCCAGTATTCCAATCGATGAAGACCTGCTCAACGAAGGTCTAAAAGAACTCGATGCACTGATTGGTCTCAAAGCCGTCAAAGAACAGATCCGCGACCTCATTAGCCTGGTTCGTTTTTATCAGAACATGGGCCGTGATGTCCTCAATGCCTTCCACCTCCATACCGTTCTCATCGGTAACCCGGGAACTGGTAAGACTACCGTTGCCCGCATACTGGCCAAACTCTACAAAGCGCTCGGTATCCTGGAACGCGGCCATATGGTGGAAACTGATCGTCAAGGACTGGTGGCCGGATACGTAGGTCAGACAGCAGAAAAGACCGCTAAAAAAATTGAAGAAAGCAAGAATGGTGTTCTTTTCATCGACGAAGCCTATGCCCTTACCAGTAAAAAGGCCGGTCAGCGGGGTGATTTCGGTGACGAGGCCATTCAAACACTTTTGAAGAGGATGGAGGACCAACGCGGTGAGTTTTTCGTATTCGTCGCTGGATATCCTGACCAGATGGATGATTTCCTCAAGGCCAACCCTGGGCTGAGTAGCCGCTTCGATAAGATTCTCCGATTCGAGGATTACGATGGGGATCAACTGCTGGAGATCGCCGATCGTATGATGAAGGAACACGGGCTTAAGCCCACACCAGCGGCTCGCCGTAAATTACAATCCTACCTTCGCTTCCTGGAAAAGTACCGTGACAAGTACTTCGGCAATGCCCGGGCAGTCCGTCAACTCATCGACGACATTCAAAAGCGTTATGACCTGCGCCGGGCCAATATGGAACTGGAAAGCGCGAAACGAGCCAGTCAGCTTACTCTGGAAGATCTGGAGCATTTGAAAGAAAACCCGGAATCATTGAGTATTCAGCGGAAAAGGATTGGGTTTTAGGGCTATTGCTAATTTAACGAGGTTTCACGCCGAAGACGCAGACGGGCAGACGTTCGCTTTTAGCTTCGTATATCCCGCCGAAGGGCAGGTATTTTAAAGACCGACGAGGTTGGCGGAGATCGTCTTTTAGTTTTTCCAATGAGCTGGCGCGCGTCGGCAGAATTACTATCCCTGGTCCGCCTTCCCCGTGCCGCCTGCATTTGATCAACGTTCAAGTAGCCCTATTCGGTAATCACCCGAATAACAAGCTTCACCCAACAAAACAACCCCACTCGTCACCTTCTCGAAATGTTTCTTGACGGCACTTGTGACCAGCGTCGATTCCTGTCGTCGGAAAGAGCGAAGACTGCCGAGGAGCAATTTCGCCCCCGAAAGTCTTCAACTTTTTACTTTAGGGGAAATTTGCTTTTCGGCCGTCGTGTGTTTGCACGACGGTACTTTTTTATACACCAAACAGCAAGCATTAGCATTAACTCCGCATCGCATCCACCGGATCCATCCGGGCAGCCAGGAAAGCAGGGATAACCCCTGCGAATAGACCGATGATCACCGACAGGCCAACTCCCAGAATGATATTGCCCGTACCCAGGTGAATCGGGAAAGGCAGTACCGCGGTCAGTGCCATAGCAAGCAGGAAAACCAATAATAGTCCGAGTAAGCCACCAATCAAACAGAGAATGACGGATTCGATCAGGAATTCGAGGAGGATGATGAAGCGTTTGGCTCCCAGTGCCTTTTTGACGCCGATCAGACTGGTTCTTTCTTTTACACTCACGAACATGATGTTCGCCACACTTACCCCACCAACCAGAATAGAGAAAAAGCCAATTACGCCACCAATGATGGTCAACACACTGAAGAAGCTACCCAGTGCATCAGTCATCATACTCAGTTCGTTCATACTGAAGTTATCGTCTTCCCGGGGCTTGAGGCGGCGACTGGCCCGTAGTGCGCCGCGAATATCGTCTTCCAACCGGCGCAACGAAACCCCGTCCTGAGCCTTTGCGGCCACGGTACCGCCGAATTGGTTACGGTTCTTCAGATTGATGAAACGGGCGGCGTTATTGTATCCTACGATAATTGCTTCGTCAAAATTCAGGGGATTGATCAGGTCTTCGCCGGCGGCGGCCAGGGTACCGATCACTTCGTAGTAGCGGCCCTGCATCTTGATCCGCTTACCGATGGGGTCTACCGAGCCGAACAGTTCTTGTACGATGGTATGACCCAGTAATAATTTGTCTGCACCGGAATTGTATTCCCCCGAACTCCAAAAACGCCCCTTCTCCAATTCAATGTTGAAAATGCGATCCATTTCCGAAGTGGTTACGAACAGGAAGCCCCCCTCAACTGAGTTTTTCTTGTACTTCACTACCCGCCGGCCCGGCACCGTCCAATAGGAAGTTATAGCAGCGGCAGGTACTTTATTTTTGATGGTTTCGTAATCATCAAAATCAGGATATGGACGTTGGAAATAGTCCCACCAGTCATTAGAATTATCTTTCCAGGGCCACTTATCGATGTAAAGCACATCGTCGCCCAGCTTAGCCAGGCTTCCTTCCAGGCTCTGCTGCAGGGAAGAAACCGCCGACAACACACCGATGATACAGAAGATACCGATGCTGATGCCCAGTAAAGAGAGGAAGGTCCGCAATTTAGAACCCACCAACTGCTGGAGGGCTTGGCGGATCGATTCGGTAAAGACTTTGAGAAAAATCAGCATGGTGGGAGTGAGTGGTCCGGTAGCATAATGCTAATCAGTAAATATAGGCATCACCGCTTTAGCTTTACTGATCGTCGCATGACGGGATCATTCTCACGCTAAACCAGCATTGCTACTTTGTTAACCAAAATAATGACTGATCGTTTATTCGCTCCTCGGAGTTGTTAATCAAACATAGGCACCTTACCCAGTATACAAGTTCGCCTTTCGATGAAAAGTAGATTTAGGAGGACCAACGGATTTAGATTTTATGATTATGAGTAGATTTCATCTGATTTTACTCAAGCATGTAGCTTTAATCTGTACGGTCAATAGGAAAAGCTCGATTGTACGTCGCGATCTGTTATTTTTCAGGTCTTCAAAGTAGCAATGCTCGGGCCAAAGGACGATCATTGTGATTATTGCATTGAGTCTGAAAGGGCCGTCTTCGCTCTGGCAGTCCGGTTCAGAAATACTGAAAATCTCTAATTCGCACCAAACTTTAGTACCCCGGCCGCCATTTACTTAAAGGGTGTTATCTTCGCCCGCTGTTCCGAGACCTAATCTCGGTTTGCTTTTTCAAAATCAACCACCCGGAATGAGGACTAAGTTATCCCAATTTAAATTTGAGCTGCCCGAAAAACTTATTGCCAAGTATCCCCTGCGCCATCGTGACGATAGTCGACTGATGGTTGTAGACCGAAAAACCGGCACTTTCGAGCACAAGCAATTTAAGGATATCCTGGATTACTACGATGACGGTGACACCTTCATATTCAATAACACCAAGGTTTTCCCCGCCCGACTATACGGTCGCAAAGAAAAAACCGGTGCCCGTATCGAGGTATTTCTGCTCCGCGAACTCAATAGCCACAGTCGCCTATGGGATGTACTGGTGGATCCTGCCCGGAAAATCCGCGTGGGCAACAAATTGTATTTCAGCAACAACGACGACGATGATCGTCTGGTAGCAGAGGTGGTAGACAATACTACCAGCCGTGGCCGTACCATTCGCTTTCTCTACGATGGGCCGGATGATGTGTTCATGAAAGAGCTCTACGCCCTCGGCAACACTCCCCTGCCCCGTATCATGGAACGGGAAGCCGAAGCCATCGACGCCGAACGTTTCCAGACCGTAGTGGCCAAGACTATGGGCTCTGTGGCCGCTCCAGCTGCGGGTCTGCACTTTAGCGAAGAAACTTTGCTGCGTATGCAGATTCAGGGTATTCAGCGCGCTGAGGTGACACTTCACCTGGGGCTGGGTACTTTCCGCGACATCGAAGTGGAAGATCTCAGCAAGCATAAAATGGAAGCCGAATACTTTAAGATCGAGCAACCTGCAGTCGATATTGTCAATAAATCCAAGCGCGCCAGAAAGCAGGTTTGTGCAGTGGGTACGACGGTGATTCGCAGTATTGAGACCAGTGTCAGTGCCGAGGACTTACTCAAAACCAGTGAAGGATGGACCAATAAGTTCATTTTCCCGCCTTTCGAATTTAGGATCGCCGACAGTATGCTGACCAACTTCCACTTGCCCAAGAGCAGCCTCTTTATCATGGCCTGTGCTTTTGGGGGTATCGACCTGATGCTGGAAGCTTACGCCGAGGCGATTAAGGAAAAGTACCGCTTCTACACTTACGGTGACGCAATGCTGATACTTTAAAGCTTAATTGGCGCTAAGCGCCAATTAAGAAAATTTAACAGCCTATGGGGTGACCGACCACACTATTATCATCGGTCATTACGTATATTTAGGGAAGAAAACGGAAGCATTTTGCGACTGACGCAAAATGCTTTCGTCTTTGAGCTTAGCGGAACACCCAGCCGTCAACTCACCCTTTTACCGTTTCCCATGACTGTTAATCGCTTTTCCCCAGTGCTGCTGAGTTTTCTCACGGCTATCTTTCTATCCAGCGTTGCCACTCCTGAACCAGTGGAGATTCAGCGTTTTACGATGGATTTTTTCGCGCAACCAATAAATATCGAATACGCACCCACTATGCGGGTAGATCGATCGGTGCGCGAATTGGACGAACGGGTCATCAATCAGATATACGGCGACCTTAAGCGTCGCCCTACCCACATTCTACTTAAGAGCCTGCTGGCTAATAAGGAAATTTACGCCCTCAACGACTTTCTGTTCTATAAGTTGGCCAGACAGAGCATGGCAGTCATTTATAACGGCAAGGAAAGCGCTTTACGGGAAATCAGCCTTTTCCACCTGTTGAACGAAGCCGGCTTCGATGCCAGGCTTACTTTCAAAGGCAAGCGCGCTTACGTGAATATTTTCACCCAAGACGACCTATTTGAAGTTCCAATCATTGAGAGTGATGGTCGGTCTTACGCTAATATTTCTTGCATGAATGGTGAATGTAACGGTCGCCAAAGACTTTACATCTTCCAAAACCAGCCCAACCCAAGCGGCAGGTCTTTTGGTTTCAAACTGAACGATTGGCCAAGACTCAAAATTCAACCGGTCAAAAAACCATTACGCTTCAACTTCCGCAACGCTACGGTGAACATGAATGTGACCTACGATAAGACGATGGTCGACATCATGGAAGATTATCCCTTTATTCACGAATATGCCTATCTGGAGACCCCGCTCTCCCCCACCTTGCGTGAAAGCCTGTTACCCGAACTGCGCCGCATGCTGGGGCCACTCAGTGAAAGGGAACAACTCGAATTTCTGGTCAGCTTCACCCGCTCGGCTTTTGCTTACAAAGAAGATAATGCCTACTTCGGCCGTTCCAAGCCGATGGTACCGGAAGAGCTGTTCAGCTACGATTACAGTGACTGCGAAGATCGTTCGGCCCTGTTCTTTGCCCTGGTGAAGGACCTGATGGGCAAGTCAATGGCCGTAGTTGCCTACGACGATCACCTGACGGTAGCCGTGGAAAGCGATGACATTCCCGGTGATTTTTTCAACTATGAAGGGCGACGCTATATTTTTTGCGACCCCACCGGACCGAAAGGAAGTAGTCGAATAGGTCAAATCCCTCCGGGATATGAGGATAAAAGTTTTGAAATAATTGGCCAACATAAATAGTTGTTTTTCAATCACTTGCCCACTTCACTTGTTCATCTGCCGTTAATTATTAGTTTTGCGGCTTGGAAGGAAGCAAACAATTTGCTACCCTGACGCATATTTAATTATAAGGGACGTCGATTTAACCAGCGTCCGATCTGCAACTTGCTCTCGCGGCGCTGAACTTCCCGCCTGAAAACGTCACTTAGCTATGGCTAGGCCCGGTTTCCAGTCAGTCGTTCAACTCCACGATAGCGGCGTTTCAATCAGGACACTTACTAAATCGGCATTCCTAAGCAGCCAATACCGGGCTCATCCGGAACGGCTATGACCAACAAAATGAAGACTGCTACTTATGTACTGGACACTTGAACTTGCCCAACACCTGGAAGACGCGCCCTGGCCCGCTACTCGTGATGAGTTAATCGACTACTCGATTCGCTCGGGTACCCCCCTGGAAGTTATTGAAAACCTTCAGGCGATGGAAGACGAAGGCGAGGCCTACGAAGGCATCGAAGATATCTGGCCGGATTACCCCCGCAAAGATGATTTCCTATTCAATGAGGATGAATACTAACGGATATCCACCCTAAACTGAACGAGGGGATGCAACGGTGTTGCATCCCCTCGTTCAGTTTAGGAATGTTGGTCAGAGTCCGTTTATAAATTCAAACGCCCGCCGCTCCGACCAATAATCTCCTCCGGCGGGCCCGGCGAAGCCTACGTGACCTCCGTACCGGGGAGTTTCCAGGAAGAATTGATCCATATCCCTTGCTTCTTCGCGGGGGTAGCATTGTTCGCTCAGGAAAGTATCATCCAGGGCATTGACCAGCAGGCAGGGTCGGTCGATCGCGGGTATGAATTGCCGGCTGCTGCATTTATCCCAGTACTCCTCGGCTCCGCTAAATCCGTGGAGAGGGCCAGTATAACGGTCATCGAAGGCGCTGAATGTTTTGGGCATCGGTCCGCTCAGGTCAAAGCGCTCCGGCCAGGTTTTATGCTTTTCGGCGATCTTCCCGACCAATCCCTTCAAAAAACGGCTGAGGTATGGGCGGTTGTACCATTTATCGATTTCCACATTGGCAGAAGCGATGTGGCAGGGTACCGAGAAAGCGACACCGCCAATGAGTTGTGCGGGTACTTTTGCGCCATTCTCACCCAGGTATTTCATAACGTGATTACCTCCCATACTAAAACCGACGAGTCCGATTTTTTGATAGCCCAGGCTAACCAGGTGGTCCACCACCCGTTTCAGGTCATCAGTAGTGCCCATGTGGTAGGCGCGAGGCAATCGGTTCATACGCCCACCGCAAGTGCGTTGGTTGAGTGCCAAGGCATCCCAGCCCCGCACGGAGAAGTAACGGCAAGTACCGCGTACGTAGGGGCGGTCTGCACTACCCTCCAATCCGTGGAGGACGATAACTGCTTTACGTTGGCCCTTACCCGACCTTTGCCAATCGAGGTCGAGGAAATCACCGTCGTCGATCTCCAACACTTCTCGCTGATACTGGCTATCGCTGACGTTTCGCCATAGGGCAGGCGTTATGGTATTGAGGTGAGCATTTCGGAACCAGAGCCGGTTGGGTTCGTAAGTACTATCAATTATCGGCATCGGAGCTATTGATCATGGCGGTAGACCTTACCGTCTTTCATAACGAAATTCACTTGGGTCATCAGTTTGATGTCTTCGGTCGGATTTCCTGGTACGGCGATGATATCGGCTCTTAAACCGGCTTTGATCGTACCGATCTGTTCATCGAGACGTAGCACTTTGGCCGCTACTTCGGTGGCACTGCGTATGCTGGCAATCTCCGGCATCCCGGCTTCCACCATGAATTCGAACTCCCGGGCGTTGTCGCCGTGGTAGCTCACGCCAGTATCCGTGCCAAAGGCGATCGGCACACCATAAGCGTAAGCTTTTTTGAAAGTGTTCTGGATCTGTGCACCAATTGATAAGGCCTTGGGCACAATGATGGCTGGGTAGAAGCCGGGTTGCCTGGCCTTCTCTGCCACAAACTTGCCGGCGCTGATGGTCGGCACGTAGTAGGTTCCATTTTCAATCATCAGGTCCATCACTTCCTTGTTCATCAATGTTCCGTGTTCAATGGTAGTGATTCCGGCAATGACCGCCCGTTTCATACCTTCCGCTCCGTGAGCGTGCGCCGCGGTGGTCATGCCATAGTCGTTGGCAGCGGCTACAATGGCGTTGGCTTCTTCCTGGGTAAACTGGGGCCCGGAGCCATCCTTGGCTACGCTCAATACGCCCCCGGTAGCGGTGATCTTAATACAATCGGCGCCTTTTTTGTAGCGGGCCCGTACGGCTGCGTAAGCATCTTCCGGACCGTTGATCACTCCTTCGTTGGGGCCGGGGTCGCCCATTAAGTCACTGCGCTGGCCGTTCGTCGGGTCCGCGTGGCCACCGGTGGTACCGATAGCTTTTTCAGCAGTAACGATCCGTGGGCCGGGGATGTGACCGGCGGAGATGGCGTTGCGCAAGCTCACGTTCACCCCACTGCCTCCTAGGTCACGTACCGTGGTAAAGCCGGCTTGCAGGGTTTTATCGCAGTAGGTGGTAGCTCTAAGCGCTACGTCAGCAGGATCCATTGTGAAGCGCTCCAGGTAACGGGTTTTGCTACTTTGACTTTCAATGTGTACGTGCAGGTCGATCAACCCCGGCATCACCGTCCGGTCACGCAAATCGATCACTTCACTACCCTCAGCCAGGCGTGGGTAACCGCTTAGAATTTCCAGGATCATGCCATCTTCTACCACGATGGTCTGTTCGGTAAGCACCTCGTCGTTAGTGGCGGTGATGAGGCGACCGCATTCCAGGTAAGTTTTTTGGGCAGTAAGTCCACTTACAAGTATTGCGAAAATGGTAAGACAGAGTAAACGCATACTTCAATTTTGGTGGTAAGTTAACGTAACTCGTGTTAAATGCGTCCGGTACTTAACCACCAGGATGCAACATTAAGAAAGGGCGACCGCAAGCGGCCGCCCTCCTCTGGGACTCTATCAGGTATTTTCGAGAGGAAATTTAGTTCCCGCCACGTAGTTGAGCCTGCAAGGCGCTCAGTTTCTCCCAT
The DNA here is from genome assembly GCA_002591745.1 of Lewinellaceae bacterium SD302. GTDB lineage: Bacteria > Bacteroidota > Bacteroidia > Chitinophagales > Saprospiraceae > Neolewinella. The sequence continues at coordinate 146,483 of PDLQ01000004.1, read as the reverse complement.
TCGCCACTGGCGGCCAGCTGAGCCTGTTGGGCCCAGGTAGCCGGGTTGGCCAGGCGGTAGCGGTCTCCGGCAGCAGTCAGAATCTCTTGCATCCGTTCGGTACTGGTTGCGGCTAGTTCAGACCAGGTGTTGACACCGGCATCTTTAAACAAGCCTTCGATCTTCGGTCCGATACCTTCCACGACTTTCAGGTCGTTCGGGTTTGTGCTGGAGAAGCCCATTTTCTTGGCGGCCAGTTTTTCGAACTTGGAAGGAGTCGCAAAATCGCCGGTAGTTTCCCGGCCTCCGTCGGTGAATTTCTGGTAGCGGATCAGCTCATCCCAGTTACCCGCTGCGGCCAGGCTTGCCTGGTGAGGCCAGCTGGTGGGATCTGCCAGTTTGTAGCGACTTCCTGCGGCGGCCAGTACGCCGCGCAAGGCGTCTACGTCAGCGGCAGCCAACTCGGTCCAGGTCTTGTAGCCGGCGTCGTGGAGTACACCTTCGATCTTTGGACCAACACCTTCGATGATCTGTAGATTGTCGTTGGTGAATAGCCCACCGAAACCTCCATCAGCATCAACGCTCTTGTCATCGCCGTCCAGGCCGGCAGCAATGCCCAGTCCTGCACCCGCCGCGGCGGTATCCAGTTGGTATTGAATGGTTTGGCGGTCAGCCTCACAGCGTTGGAGGGCGGCCCGCAAATCAGCCTCGTTTTTCTGGGCTTCTTCCAGTTGGTACTTCAGTGACTTATAATCCGTCTCCCACTTCGTTGCCGAGCTGTGGTAGCGATCGCGTTCTGCTTTCAGTTCTTCAATTTCCTCGGTCCGGTCTTTTCCGCCGAAAAGGAAACGGCAGATCAGGCAACCCAGGATCATTGCGCCGAGACTCCAGATCCACCACCACCAACAGGGGGTATCGCCCAGCAAACTGGTATGTAACAAAATATGGTTCATAATATATGTATCTTAAATAATGTGATTCGATGTGGTTACTGCTACTCGTTAAGTCTAACGACTGCACGGCGATTCAACTGACGACCCGCGGAAGTTCCGTTGGTGGCCGTAGGATTGGACTCTCCGTCGGATTTCGTTGTGATGCGATCGGCCGGTGCACCTTTGCGGACCAGAATATCGCGTACAAAATCCGCTCGCCTTTGGCCGAGCCTCAGATTGTAAGCATCCGTATCCACATTGTCGGTGTGACCGGTGATGCTTACGTTTTCATCCGTTAGTTTCAGACGCTCGGCCAGTTTGCCCAGGTAGCTGTCTACGGCGGGGGCCACTTGCTTGGTATCGGCGTCGAAGGGGAAGCGGATGATAATTTCATTGCTATCCAATTCGATGATCGGAGCAGGTCCGCCACCGCCTCCATCGACTTCCTGCCAGTTGAACGTACCGGCAACCCATAGCTCATCAGCACCGGGCTTTGCGGTATCCAGTCGGCGCGATAACGTTACGATCTTATCGGCTGGAATGTCCGGCACCAAGAGCTTTTTAATCTCCTCGGCTCGATAGAAACCCATATTTTCGAATCCTTCGGGAGCGGGCTCGCCGGCGTAGTAGTGGCCATAGATGTCTAACTCTTGGTCAGGATTCTCGCGATATTCCCCTAGTAATTGATCGCGTAGAGCGGGCCAAAGGGCGCCATCCAGAACCTCTTGGTCGTTGAGGCGGGATACGATGGCGTAATCATTGCTTACTGCTGGAGGTGGGTCGATGATTTCCTCATCCACGATTCCGTCACCCCGTACACCGCAGCACTCCGGCTCGATGCAAAAGGTAAAGGTCGCAAACGCGAAAACCAGCCACGCTACCACGAACAGTATGGCTTTTAAGAACGTACTCATATGAATAGGTGTGGTTTAGTGATATATTTCCAAAATAGTTGGATCGTTGTCCTCGCGAGGAAGACAATTTCGGTGTTACTGTTCAGGGAAAAGCTTGGCGTGGGGGAAATGAAGTTCCTAAATATAATCACATCTTGAATTTTAACAAGCGTAAGTGTGCTTATTTCGGGCATTTAGCACATAAATGGCAGTAGCTGGTGGATTAAAGCGTCCTTAATGGCCTCGACTCAAGGGAATAAGCCAGGTATTGGTCGGATTTTGGCTATCAAAGTAGCAGGGCTGATTTGATCAACCTAAGGCAAAAGCCCGGCATTGCTACTTTGCTAGCCATAAAAACTCCGTATATTCGCGTCCTTAAATTTCACTAATTATGTTCGATAACCTGAGCGATCGCCTCGAAGGCGCTTTCAAGACCCTGACGGGAGATAACAAGATCACTGAGATCAACGTAGCCCAATCCATCAAGGAGATCCGGCGCGCGCTGGTGGCGGCTGACGTTAACTATAAGATCGCCAAGGAGTTTACCGATAAGGTCAAGGAAAAGGCGCTGGGTACGGATAACGTACTCAAGTCAGTGAAACCGGGCCAATTGATGGTAAAAATCGTCAGGGATCAGCTCACCGAATTGATGGGGGGCCAGGCCGAAGGCATCAACGCCAAGGGCGACCCGGCCGTGATTTTGATCGCCGGATTGCAGGGGTCAGGTAAGACCACCTTTAGCGGAAAACTGGCCCTGCACCTGAAGACTAAAAAGAACATGAAAGTGCTGTTGACCGCCTGTGACGTTTACCGTCCGGCGGCCATTGACCAGCTGACGGTGCTTTCCGAACAGGTAGGGGCGGGCATTTACAAGGAACCGGAAAACAAGAAACCGGTAGAGATTGCCCTCAACGCCATTGCCCACGCCCAGGACAACAAGTACGACGTGGTGATTGTCGATACGGCCGGCCGCCTGAGTGTCGACGAAGCGATGATGCAGGAGATCGCCGAAGTAAGAGAAGCGATCTCACCAAATGAGACACTCTTCGTAGTGGACTCCATGACCGGTCAGGATGCCGTGAACACCGCCAAGGCCTTCAACGAGCGGATCAACTACGACGGCGTCGTACTGACCAAACTGGACGGTGACACTCGCGGTGGTGCCGCCCTTTCGGTGAAGTACACTGTGGGTAAGCCCATTAAATTCGTCTCTACCGGTGAAGGGATGGACACCCTGGATGTCTTTCACCCCGAACGTATGGCCCAGCGAATCCTGGGTATGGGTGACATCATCTCCTTCGTGGAGCGTGCCCAGGACCAGTTCGACGAAGAGGAAGCCAAGCGCCTCGAAAAGAAGATTCGTAAGAACAAATTCGACTTCAACGACTTCCTTGGCCAGCTCGCCCAACTCCGCAAAATGGGTGACATCAAGAGCCTGCTGAACATGATCCCCGGCATGAGCAAGATGACCAAGGACCTGGACATCGACGACACGGCCTTCAACAAGGTGGAAGCCATTATTTTCAGTATGACACCTAAAGAGCGCTCCAATCCGGAACTCCTCAACCTGAGTCGTAAGAAGCGGATTGCCCGTGGTTGCGGTCAGGGTATGGACGACGTCAATCGTTTCATCAAGCAGTTCGATCAAATGCGTAAGATGATGCACAAAATGAGCAAGAATCCGGCGATGATGGGAGGAGGAATACCTGCTGGACGGAGGAGGTAGAATTTAGTGCGCTTTGCGTTAGGACGGAGCAAGCTCCTTAGTACACCTGCGGTGTTAGTACGCCCTTAGCGTTAGTATGCTCGTGCCTCGCATTAGTACGCTTTGATGAACTGAGAAGGGTTGCGAATCATGTAAGCAATTAGTTTGCCTACTTCTTCGGAACGATTGGTTAATTGCTGGTAGGCTTCCGGGGAAATGTATTTGCACTCTACTGCAAAGTCCAGCCACGTTTGGGTTTCGAAGTTTTCGGAGCCGGCATCCGTTAGTTTTGCAACGAAGTGCTTTGGATAGCGACGTTTCCCGACTGCTTCAGCCAGATTTGCATTAACTGATCTGGAAGACCTGCGAATTTGATCCGTCAAGGAATAGATTTCACATTTTGGAAAACTGTTCGAGATTCGGAAGATGTCCATGGCCAACGAGAAACCCTTTTCATAGGCCAGCCACTTTTTGTGTAGAGATTGCATATTGCACTTCTTGATTCGCCACAAATCTCAAACACCTCCAACAAAATAGTCGTGCATTAAACGTATAAATACGTTTTTAAACGTTTAAAATGGCTAAGGCCAAAGGCTTACTAACGCGAGAAACGAGCATACTAACACCGCAGGTATACTAAAGCGAGGCACGAGCATACTAATAATACTTCGGTGGCGTGAACTTCTGCATGTTCTCTCCCAAAGTCTGGTTCTTGAGTTTGATCAATTCACTTTGTAGTTTCAGGTAAGGGATTAATTCCTCGTGTTGGCCAGCGGACTGTAGCTCCCTGATCTTACGCATGTTCTGGTCTATTTTACGCTGAAGTTTTTCCTGGCGAAAGATGCGGATAAAACTGTCGGCGGCGGCGCGCTGGTTCTCTTCAGGTAGTTTCTGGCTCAGATATTTGCCGTATTTACTGACCCAATTAGGGCTCATGGTATAACGGCTGATACTGCTGTCCACCGCTAGTTTACGTACTTTTTGATCAGCGTGGGCCAGGTAGTAATCGAGGTCGGCGGGTTTTCCTTTTTCCTGGAAATAGTTACGGGCGTCTTCCACCACGAGGCGGTAGAACGGACTGTCGAAATCATCCAGTACATCCTGCACGTTGACGAGTAAGAATTGGGCGATGGTGGAGTTGGTCGCTTCGTCGTATAGTTTGGCCCCGTCCCGCATTAACAGTATGGCCAGGTAGCGTTCCTGGTAGGTATGGCCGATGGCCAGTTCTTCCTCGAGCGGTTCTTCTACTGGTGGCGGTGGTGCGCCGGGAAAGAAATCGGGGGGTGGCGCACCGGGGTCCATGCCTGCCTGTTCATCACCGTACCAGCCGGGTTCCGCGCCGGGCCAGCCTTCATCTCCGTGAGTAGCGGGTGGCGCCTGGGGGCCGGGGTCGGCACCTCCGCTGTCCGGACCCGGAGCAGGCGGTGGCTGTGGCCGTTCACGTCGGGCTTTCCATTCATTGCGCTGGGCATCTTGCTGCAGCTGTTTCTGGCGGGAACCGACGGCCTTATTGATCTGACCCACCAGCAAGTTTTCCTGTACACCAATCAGTTCGGCCAGTTGTTTGATGTATTCGGCCCGTTTCAGCGGCTGATTGATCCTCGCCAAACTTTCGGCCAGATTCTGAATAACGGCCGTTTTACCTCCCAGGTCATTGCCACTTTCGTCAAGGAGCAACTTGGCTTTGAAGATCATAAAATCCTGCCGCTGCTTGGTCAGGTAGTCCACAAAAGCAGTGGTACCGACGCTTTGCAGATAACTGTCGGGGTCCTCCCCTTCCGGCAGACGAACGCAACGGACGGTCATATCCTGGTCCAGCAAAATATCCACCCCACGCAAGGCGGCTTTAATCCCCGCCTTATCACCGTCGTATAATAAGGTGACGTTATCGGTAAAGCGTTTGATCAGACTCACCTGACCAGGGGTCAGGCTGGTTCCCGAGCTGGCCACCACGTTCTCTACTCCATGCTGGGCCAGGCTGATGACGTCGGTATAGCCCTCTACCAGATAAACATTGTCCAATTTTCGGATGGACTGCTTGGCCTGGAACATGCCGTAAAGGACATTGCTCTTGTGGTAGATCTCCGTCTCCGGACTGTTGACGTATTTAGGAGCCTTGGCGTCCTTTTTGAGGATGCGGCCGGCGAAGGCGATGGGCTTCCCCGTCAGGTTGTGGATGGTGAACATCACCCGGTCGTAGAAAAAATCACGACCATTGCGGCTCAACCCCAGTTTCTGCAGTTGGTCCTTTTTGTAACCGGTAGCCAGGGCTTTCCTGGTAAAGGCATCCCGTGAATTTGGCGCATAACCCAGACCGAATTTACGCATCACCTCCTCCCGGAAACCGCGGCCTTTGAAGTAGCTGAGACCAACGGATTTGCCCTCGTCCGTCTCATACAACTGTTGCTCATACCACTGACGGGCGAATTCGTTGACCAGGTAAAGACTTTCCTTTTCCTTAAAGACGACCTGCTGCTCATCAGTCAGTTCCTTCTCCTTGAGCTTAATGTTATAACGACGGGCGAGCCATTTGATGGCATCCGGGAAAGAAATTTGCTCCAGTTCTATGAGGAATTTCACCGGATCCCCTCCCACGCCACAACCGAAGCACTTGTAAATATTACGGGCCGGGTTGACGTTAAAGCTCGGCGTATTTTCATTGTGGAAAGGGCATAGACCGGTCAGGTTCTGCCCCCGCCGCTTCAACGAGACGAAGTCACCCACTACATCCTCAATGCGGGCAGTATCGATTACTTCCCTTACGCTTTCTTCTAAGATCATTCCCGGTAAAGATACGAAGGTTCCCAATTCGGTCCGAATGGCTGAAATACGAAAACAACAAATGTTAAAGTGTCGGAATCGCGTCTTTAAACCATTTACCTAAAATACACAACCTATTGAAATTCAGATTTTTACGAAAAAGTGTTATCGTTTTTAACTTTTTAAAACGCATCTATCGTCTCATTAATATCGTCTTATAGGCGAATCTGATACGGACACGCTCCGGTGAAGATATCAAGAACTTAATGGGTGTTCTCATAGTGTGTGGATCGCTCCGGTGCCTTCGGGCTGCCGGGGCGATTTTTAATTTTAGCTCACCGTAGTATATACAATATTTGCCGAGTACGCTAATGATTGAGTTAGCGTATAAGTACAACAGCTCCGTGCTTTTGCACTAAACTACCATTCGGCAAGCGATATTCAGCCAGGTAAACGAAAACGCCGGGATTGAGCCCTTCACCTCTATCTAGCCCGTCCCAGCCGTGGTCCGGGTCGGTGGATTCGAAGACCTGCCCTCCCCAACGGTGGTAGATGGTGAGGCGATAATCGGAAGGTCTGCAGGATTGGGAAAACTCGGCTCTGTAACGGTCATTTACGCCGTCTCCGTTCGGAGAGAAAGCGTTGGGCCAGTAAAGTTCGCAAACAGCCGGCTCTACCGGGACGGAGCAATCAATGATCCCGGCCCGAAGAATTTCCTCCGTGTATTCGCAGCCATTTACGGTCGTTAGCGTAACGCTGAAGGAGTAATCGCCCGGTTCCGGATAATTTAGGCCGGTCCAGTTATTACCTATAAAGGAGCCGAATTCCGGGCTTTCCCAGATGACGGAATCCAAAATTGCACCGTTAAGATCGTTGATCACCAAATTGAGGCTTAAAGAAGAATCCGCGCAAGGTGAAGAGTCATTTAAGATGATATCGAAATCAGGAACCGCCGTTTCACAGTCAACGGTTACAGGACCGGAACAATCCTGTGCCATCAACATTATTTGTGTGTTGTATTCGCAGCTGTCTTGTGACTTCAAAGTAGCAAAGATCGTAATGGGCAGGGTGTCCGAGACTACTATTCCCGGCCAGCTCTGGCCAACAAAGGTACCCAGTTCACCACCCTGCCAAATGATTGAATCGATCTCGTTGACGGGTAGGCCGGTGACCATTAGTTCCAGGCTAAAAGTTGAATCCACGCAAACTGAATCTTCGGGTAGAATAATCTCCAGTAATGGAGCCTGGGTGGCACAATTGACGACAGTATCTATCTGACACTCCTCGATCTGAACTGTATAAGGCAGGAAGTACTGGCAGTCGATCTCCGTAATAATTTCTACTTCAAATAAGTATGCACCTGCTTCGGTAAAGACCAAGGAGACCGTATCACCCTCCAGGTTGCCGGGGCCACCAAACTGCGGCACCCAAAGGGCGCTGAGAATCTGGTCATCGTCCGGCCCGACCGTTATTCCGAAGGTATATGAAGAATCCACGCAAGCTTCACCGATACCAAAGAACATAAAGTCAGGCTCATTCACCTCACACGGATCGGAGCAATCAGGTACTACGACATTGATCAGTTCTACGTATTCACAACCATCAATTGTTAGCACGACTACCCGTACGCTATACTGGCCGGGAGCGGGAAATACGTAATCCTCCGTGAAGGTTTCGTCAAAAACGGTGTCCTGGCCGAAGACCCAGTACCAGGCCCCCACTGCGGGATAGCTAGTGGTAAAAACAAAAGACGTAGTGTATCCGGGGCAGGCGATCTCGCCGGGCGTAATGACGGTTTCGCCACTTGCTGGGTCGCATTCGGCGTTACAATTGAAATTAGCGGCCGTCGGCTGCCCGTACCCCAGGTTCATGGTGTAGGCCTCAAACTCATTAAAGCCGTAGGCGTAGGCTTGAAAATCCACATTCTCGGCGATCAGGGTATGGGTGCCAGCACTTACGGTCAGACTGGCAAAAGACTGGGTAGGATCCGCGGGGAAAGTAACGAACCCACCCAGCGGAGTACCGTCAAGTTCAACCTCCGGGGCTGCGTCGGCAGGTACAATCACCGTAATCCCGTGCTGGGTAAAGTAAGGAACGCTTCCCCCTTCCTTGTTTCGGTCCGAGGCGAACCAGGTAACTTCCTGCAATCGCAACTCGGCCGGCAGATAGTTCAGGCCATTCGGGTCACCCAGGTCACCGGCGTTGCAGCCGCCCTCGTCGTTATAATGGGTCAGGGAGACGGGACCGGTAGAAGAAATTACGGTAGGCACGGTACGAGAAGCGAAGTAGCTCTCTCCCGCATTCAGATTGGTTTCGATCTCGCAGTCGAAGAAGATGTCCGTACCGTCTTCTGCAGCCGTAATTTTGATACCGTCACCATTCTGCCCGTTGAAGGGAACGAAATAATACAGGTTACTAAAATGATCGATTGGCGGCAGCTGATCCCAGACGTGGCTATTGGCGAAATCATTGCAAACAGCATTGATGTTGGCTTCTCTGGCCCCGGCGAAGACTGCCAGCGGCTCTCCGCTCAGACTGGTGACGCGGCTGCCACTCAGGTCACCAAAGGCCTGGACCTGGTAATTTTCACCCGCATCCAGGGTAATTGTAATTGGCAGGTCCGGTGGAAACAGCCCCAGAGTGACGGCCGCAGGAATGATCTCTACCTCGGTAGCGTCGCTGGTAGCTACGACGACGAAGCTATTGGGTTGAGCATTATTCTCTACGTCCATCGGAGTAGTGACCAAATACTCGATGCCCAATTCTGATTCGGGTAAAATAGAGCTGGCCTCGCTGAAAAAGGAGCGATAATGAAAAGCGGATAGTTGAACGGGGGCATCCGTTTCGATCAGCAAGCCTTTGTTGTCGATGTCATCGGATCCTTCAGAATAAAGGATGGCGTCGAAAAGGTCGATCTCCGTCGCGCCGGCCGGCACGGAGAAGCTGGCAGTCAATCCCGTCGTAGGAACAGTGACGCTTCCACTGGTAGGCTGATCAGCCGAAACAACGATGGTAAAAACGGGATCATCATTGAACAATAGATTCAGGTTCTCCAGATAAGACAACCAGAAGCGGTTACCGAAAGACGACTGCTGGGCAGTCAGGGAAACCGAAAAGCCGATTAATAAAAAAAGAAGGAGGTCACGGTAACGAAACGGCATAGACTGCTTGGTTTTCACGGGGGAAAGTGGAGTTTAACTCAGGCCTTGATCTATCGCTACGGGTGCTAAAATAAGGAATTCAGACAATTGTTTAAGATTTAAGCCCTTAGACCGTAGCCCCTGACTTTATGTTGCTAACCCGCCTTGCTACTTTGCCAGCCAAAAACACCACAAATAATTCGCCGCCAATCCGTTACTATTTTCCCATGCCCGCATTATGCTGGCGAAACCGATTTCAGCGACTATCTTGCGTACCTTAACCATTCATAGTAACCAGACCATGTCTAGCTACGTTCCCGGCGAACGCGTTTCGGACGATGCGCTCAGCGCCGAGTGGGAAGAAATACGCGCCGCTCAACGAGACCCACGGGCCTTTCGCCCGCTCTACCAACGGTACTACGAGCAGATCTTTCGCTACATTTTCCGACGTTGTGAAGGCGAGGCCGAAGCCGCGGATATTTGTAGTCAGGTCTTCCTCAAAGCGCTTAAGCAGTTGCCCAGGTACGAAAACCGCGGGCTGCCCTTCAGCGCTTGGTTGTACCGGATTGCCGCCAATGAGGTCAGCATGTTTTACCGCCGCCAAAAGAAACAGCGGGTGGTAAGTGCCGACACCTCATTATTCCGCGAACTTGCCGATAATACCCTCGGCGAGGCAGAGGAACGACAAACGTTGGAGATCAAGGAACTAAAGCTGCGCAAGTTGCTCAAGACTCTGAAACCGGAAGAGCTTTCGTTAATCGAATGGCGTTTTTTTGAACAGCGGCCCTTCGCCGAGATTGCCAGCTTGCTGGACATCACCGAGGCCAACGCGAAAATGCGGACCTACCGTCTGCTGACCAAGCTGCGCAAGAAAATGCCGAACAACGCATAAGGTATGGAGGAGCAATACGACATACGATTTAATCGGGCCGAACCCAGTAGCCAGCAAATTGCCGCTCACCAGGATTTCGACGCCCTGCTGGCCGCTTTCGAGTCTGAAGACGAGCAGGACAATGGTGCCGTGGTAGTCCCCATGGCCACCAGAGGCCGCAATTTCCGCTGGCTATACGCCGCTGCGGCGGCCGTGGCTTTCCTGATTTTCAGCTATCCAATCTTCAAGAACAGTCTTTTTTCACCAGCCCCGAACCAGGAAGAATTCTTTGCCACCCGCCCCTTCGTGGACCCACCCGCGACAGCCAATGTGCCCGACCTGGTAGCCGAAGTCATCGTAGATCCCGAGCAGGCTCAGAACGTAGCCCTGGAAGATGGTCAACTCGTGCTTTCCTCCAGTGCCCTTTTCCGCGACCGTGGCAAATCCATCGGTAAACCCGTACAGGTTCACTATCGCCAACTGGACGAAATTGCCGATTATTTCCTGTCCGGCCTACCGCTCAGCTACGATGAAAACGGCCAAAAAGAGCAATTGGACGCCGCCGTGGTCCTTGATGTATACGCTACCGCCGCTGGCGAGCCGGTGAAAATCGCCGAGGGCGAAAGTGTAGCCGTAGAACTAAATACCACCATCAATAACGATGGTTCCGATTACCGTCTATACCAGTTGGACACGGTCACCCGCCGTTGGATCGACGCAGGCCCACTTAGTGGCAGCAACATCGCCCAGGCTGAAGAGTGGCCGGCGGACTTGCCCGCAGTACAGGCCTACCGCCAGGCCGAGGCAGATTTTAACCGTCAAATTGCCGCCGCTGAACAGGCGCGCCCCAGCAACAACCTGCCGCAACGCCCTACCCCACCACAGCGGGAAATCGGCAACAACCCAACCCTGGAACTGGACTTCCTCAAGCAAGTCGCCCTGGCTTCCGGCAGCAACGTCAGCGCTGGAGACCTGGAGGACATCAACGACGATGGTATCTGGGAGTTACTTCCCGAAACCGGTAACGTAGACCTACGGGCCTTTAACGTAGAATGGGAAAGTGTACGCCTGATCAGCATGCCCAGTGGCAAATACGAACTGACCCTCATTAACCCTCAACGGCAGGAGCGACTGATCGTACGCCCAATTCTGCTGGATGATGGAAACTTTCAGGAGGCCCAACGGCGCTTCGAAGCTGAACTGGCTGCCTACGAAACTGCCGTAGCGGAGGCTTCTCAGAGCACAACCAGTGAAGTCGACGACATCCGTTCTGCCCGAGACGAGCAATTACAAGTCTTGGAGGCTGAGATCATGGCTAGCATAGAAGCAATGCCGATTGAAGAACAGCAGCGACTCAGTAACCGCCGAGCCAACTTTCGCTTCGCCATCTCCAGTTGGGGCATCTACGCCGTGGCCAAGAAAATACGAGATCTGCCCAGCCTGACTTCAGTAGAGCTTTCCAGTGACAAGACCATCGAGGATGATGACAACGCCCGCGTTTATCTCACCGACGGTAAGCATAAGACGCTCTACCGTGGTCTGGTGCGCAAGCAATCTACCCAATTACCCATTCGTGCCGGTGACGATAATTCCAGCGCCCGGGTTTGGCTGGTCAATGACCAGGGTCAGTTGATCCGGACTCAGGCGGAAACAAAAGAAGATAAGATCAAGCTACGTACCGGAGCTTCCGAGCCCTTACCCTCTTCAGCCACTTTGCTGCGGCAGCGGTTAGTGCTGGAATAAGAGAAACGGGCATTTGGCAAGTAGTTCGAGGCCATCCCGACAACTACGGAATATCCCTGACTTTCTTAGCCCGACTCAAAGGGCTAAAGTCAAGCTCTTAGTTATAGTACAGGATAAGCCTGCGTTTCCCCTGCTTCACAATACTACTCTTTTTCCTTTCTGCGAAAGTGAACATTAGTTAGCCGTTAACAAGGATCGGATTCGCTCAGAAAGAGGAAAAAAAATTTAATTCCAAGGGTCTTTAAGCTGCTTTTTTCAGCGGAAGCAAATTGGCACGGCAACGATTTAATATCACGGCGCAGCAGATAAAACAAAATTAAATATTGCATCGATTTTCGCGCCCGCGTTAATTTAAAATTAAATACTGATCTTTGCCGCAACAAACGGTAGCTGGCCGACGTAAAAGCTATAGCTTTGTTAAACACACCAAATGATTTACGGTTTGCTACCGGTTTTGGTGTCTATATAAATATAATTCTCACAGCTTATTTAGCAGACTTACTTAATACAAGGTTGGATCCCGCTTTCACAAAAAACCAGATTTCCGGGATACTACTTGGTAATTGCACTTGGCAATACTGCTAATGCTATGTTTTGTTCTCTCTCTCTTTAAACCCAATAATCCATTTAACTATGATTCGCCACATCTTCACCCTCGCCCTGATCTTCGTTACGACTTTGAGTCTCAGTGCCCAGGTCACCACGACTAGTAAGGAATTTCCCAGTCGTTCCAGCCAGCCACGCACCAAGCTCAGCAAGAAAGCCAAGGAGCGCAAGCTTGACGTATTTAACACTCGTCGTTTCAAATCATTCCTTTACGCCGAAGCCAACTACGGCGTGATGGGTTCCTTCAGCAAGGACGAAGCCTACACCGTTGCCGCTCCGGTAAGTCTGGGGCTCGGTTACCGCATCAGCCCAACCTGGTCCGTAGGCGTACGCGCCGGCCAGTCCGTCTACAACAGCGACATGTATTACTACGACCGTACTTTTGAAACCCGCGCCGAAACCCGCCTGCAAATTGCGACGGCAAACGTTAACGCTCACTTTCCCCTGGGGCTACGTGGAGAGGCCTACGGTGGTTTCGCTGCCGGCTACCAGAACACTGACATTACCGCTCTGGAAGATGGCCCCAAAACCGACCAACCTGATCGGACAGTAGTTCGTCCCCAGGAAGGTTTCTTCTTCACCGGCCAGATTGGTGCCCGCTATTCCCTCTCCTCTGCTTTTAGCATTCAGGGCGAGTTGACCAGTGGATTAAGCACTTTGAACGTCGGTATCCGCTACCGTCTGCGTTAGGAATAGACATACCCAGAACGTAATAGGAAATCGCCGCTCCGGACTTGATCTGGAGCGGCGGTTTTCATTTTATCTCAATCCCAATTCACTAAAGTTAATCACTCCCCCATGCGCCGGTTCAGACAGTAACTCAACGCTTTCAGTATTTCCACTTAGCCCAGTACGTCCGCCCCGTAAGCAGCAAAAAAAATAGTAAAAAAGGCTACGTAGCGCCAATAACCTGGTTTGGACCGCCATTCAACGGGCAGCCAATTTGAAGTGCAGTAACGGGCCAGTCCGAAACCAATTAGTACCGCAATTAAATCCTGTAGGTCGTAAGTACCGTCAGTAATACCTACCAGTTGGGTAAATTCAAAACCCAGGCCAAAGAGCAGGCCTAACCAGAACAGGTGAAAGCCGGCCAGATAGAGTCGCCAGCCCAGTAGGCTCAGCACGAATACCCACAGTCCCCCGGGTAATGAAAACACCATGAATGTCGGCAGCGCCAATTCCATTTGCCACCACGACCGCAATTGGCCGAAGTTTTCCGTACTTACTTCCAGCAGCAGTGTATTAAGGTAGGTGTTCTCCGGACGGTAGAACAAAATGACCAGGCCACAAAACAGGACCGGCAACCCCAGGGCGATCAAAAATCGGTACATGGCCGTAAGTTACGACCAGCCGTAACTTATTGCACGATAAGCCTTCGGCTTTGACGGTGGCCGTTTCCAGTAACGACAACTGTATAGCTACCGGCGGTTAGCCCTCCGGCGAGAATCAAGCTTCCGGAAGCCAGATGTCCATACCGTACGATCTTGCCGGTGACATCGTAGAGACTGAGTCGGTAATCACCAACGGGAGCATCCGGTGCCAGCGTTACATTTATAGTACCGGGCCCGGCAGGATTGGCTCCCAAACTGAACAGATCTTTTAAATCGCTACCATCCCGCTTGACTAAACGGATTTCCGAATAGCTGAAACTGCCATCCAGGTCCGTCATTTTCAGGCGATAATAAGTTGCTTGGGTGTCAACATTTCGATCCAGAAAACCGTAGGTCAGTTCGTTCTGACTATCTCCGGTGGCAAGCACCCGACCGATATTATAAAAATTGCTTCCATCAATACTACTTTCCACCGCAAAATGACTGGTGTTGATTTCCAGGCCAGTAACCCAGTTCAGCTGATTGTGGAGTCCGGCCGGCTTGGCCTGAAAGTCAATCAAAGTCAATGGTAATACAGTTTCCCCTTCCGTTAATCCGATCAACTGGTTAATCGAGGTGACATTATCGTAGCTGTCCACGATTCCACTCGGCCAGAAAACCTGGATATTGTCGATCTGCGTATTGTTTCCCAGTCCAAAATGAAGTGACTGGCTATGCTGGCTCAGATATCCCTGGCTACCGTGGCGCCAGCGGGTCAGTTGGTTCGGCCCGACGGTGACCACTACTCGGGCACCAATACCATCTCGATTGCTAGTGGTTCCGGCCAGGCGTACCCTCAGGTAATTTCCCACCGTCGTTTCATCATTACGCCAGAGCAGGTTATTATCCATTTCCTGGCAAACGGCAATGTCCAGTTTCCCGTCATTATTGATGTCCCCCATGGCGTGACCGAAGCTGTTTCCGGTATCGGTTCCGCTCAAACCGCCGGTAGCCGCCAGGTTATCACTAAAGGTACCGTCACCTTCGTTGATCAGAAATGAATTTGCCCAACCCTGGCTGACAAATTTGAGGCAGGAAACGTAGAGATCCTGGTCCAGGTCGTTGTCGTAATCGAAAAAGTTGGACGACCAGTTGAAACGATAGATTCCCGTTCCCGTGGCAGCGGCAACATCCGAGTAGCCTCCGAACCCGTCGTTTTGAAGCAGCTGGCAGCCCGTTTCGCTGTTGGAGACGTAGAGATCAAAATCTCCGTCGTTGTCGTAATCTCCACCCCCGGCGTTCATGGCGTCGATGACAATATTCGCCCCTGATCCGGCTGCGTGGACATAAGTTCCCAGTTGGTTGACGTAAAGTGCATTGGCCATGTAGAATTTATCATTCGCCACGTAAATATCCGGCCATAGATCGAGGTTACTATCAATAAAGCAGGCATCGAAGGTGAGCTTAGGCCCGTCGTTACAAGCAGTTCCCGCACTGATATCCTCGAAGGTGCCGTCGCCATTGTTACGAAAAAGTTTGTTGTTCTCCGACCCACTTTCAATATACTCACAAACGTACAGGTCGAGCCAGCCGTCGCGGTCAAAATCTCCCCACGCAGCCCCGAAGGTTTGTAGGTTATCCAGGTAGCCGAATGCGCTCATGGTCACGTCGGTCATATTTAGTCCACCTTCATTGCGGTAGAGGCGATTTGCCCCGTTATGTACGGTCAGGAAAAGATCCTGGTCGCCATCATTGTCGTAATCAGCCCAAATCGCTTCCTTGCTCTCCTGGGTATTGTTGATCAGGTTAAGCGTGGTGAAAGTACCATTGCCGTTGTTTCGGTAAAAGTAGACGGGCAAACCATTTGCGGAGGTAAAAGTAAGGTCGTCGAGACCATCTCCATTAAAATCGGCGAAACTGACGCCGCCTCCATGGTTTCCGTTGCCGTAAGTGGAACTGACCCCCGAAGTGAGCGCCACTTCAGTGAAAGTCTGGGCAAAAAGGGGCAGTAGCGGAAGAGCTAATAAAATTAGAAATAATAGCTTTTTCATCATTGATGATTGATAATTAATAGACGATTACCCGCCTGCTTTCCCGGCGACCATTTCCGCTAACGACCAGCGTGTATCTCCCGGCAGCCAGTCCGCCGGCAAAAGTATAATCTCCGGTAGTTAAGCGCCCACTCCGCACAATCCTGCCGGCAGCGTCATAAAGGCTGAGCACGTAATTCCCGTTCGGGGCATCCGTAGCCAGGTAAACCTTAACCGCATCCGGACTGGTGGGGTTAGCACCAAGGCTAAACAGCTTCTTAGTACCGCCATTGGTACGATTGATTAATCTGACTTCAGAGTAAGTAAAGCTATCGTCCTGGTCCACCATTTGCAGGCGGTAATAGATATCCTGTTTATCGATGTTACGATCCAGGAAATTGTAGCTAAGTTCGTTCTGGCTATCGCCACCGGCCAATACTCGGCCGATCCGGTGAAATTCGCTTCCGTCAAAGCTGCGTTCCACCTCAAAGTGGCTGGTGTTACTCTCCAGGCTGGTGACCCATTCGAGCTGGTTGTGGAGTCCGTCCGGTTTGGCCTGAAAGTCGGTCAGTACTAATGGCAACACGGTTTCACCTTCCGTCAGTCCCATCAGTTGATTGATTGAGGTAATATTATCGTAGCTGTCCACGATTCCGCTGGGCCAGAATACCTGAATATTGTCGATCTGCGTATTGCTTCCCAGCCCAAAATGTAAAGACTGGCTATGCTGACTCAAATAGCCCTGGCTACCGTGACGAAAGCGGGTCAGGGTGTGGTTGCCTACCTGCGCCACTACTCTGGCACCGATACCGTCGCGGTTGCTGGTAGTTCCCGTCAGCCTTATCCGCAGGTAGTTGCCGACTGAGGTTTCATCATTGCGCCAGATAAAGTTATTGTCCGTCTCCTGGCTAACGGCTATATCCAGTTTGCCATCGTTATTCAAGTCCCCCATCGCATTGCCGTAGCTTTGACCAATATCGATACCACCCAGCCCGTTGGTGGCCGCCAGATTATTACTGAAAGTGCCGTCGCCTTCATTGACCAGAAAAGCATTGGCCCAGGTAACCACATTATTGTTCAGAGAGGATACGTAAAGGTCCAGGTCCAGATCGTTGTCGTAATCAAAGAAAGTAGAACCCCAGGTGATCTGGTAAACCCCCGTTCCGGTCGTTCCGGCTACGTCGGTAAAATCTCCCAGTCCGTTATTCTGTAAAAGCTGGTTACCTGATTGGGTATTGGAAACGTAGAGGTCTAAATCACCGTCGTTATCGAAATCTGCGCCCCCGGCATTCATCGCCTCGATGCTGATATTAGCGCCCGAACCGGGCAAGTGACTGAAGGTCCCTAACTGATTGGCATAAAGCGCATTAGAATAATTGAATTTATCATTTACTACGTACAAGTCTTGCCAGGTATCGAAATCCCGATCAAAGAAACAAGCGTCGAAGGTCAATTGTGGACCGTTGTTACAAAAGGTACCGGCACTGATGTCCGAGAAGGTGCCATTGCCGTTATTCCGGAAAAGCTTGTTGCTCTCGGTTCCGCTGACGATGTACTCACAAACGTAAAGATCCAACCAACCGTCGCGGTCATAATCACCCCATACGGCCCCAAAAGTCTGTAGGTTATCCAGGTAACCGAATGCACTCATGGTTACGTCAGTCATGTTTAAGCCACCGTCGTTGCGGTAAAGGCGATTTGCCCCGTTATGTACGGTTAGAAAAAGGTCCTGGTCGCCGTCATTATCGTAATCGGCCCAGATCGCTTCCTTACTTTCCTGGGTGTTGTTGATCAAGTTGAGGGAAGTGAAAGTACCATTGCCATTGTTTCGATAAAAATAAACGGGCAGGCCGTTTGCGGAGGTAAAGGTCAGGTCGTCGTTACCGTCACCGTTAAAATCGGCAAAACTGAAACCACCACCGTGATTACCATCTCCGTAAGTGGTATTGATACCCAAACTGCCCGCGACTTCCGTAAATGTTTGAGCAACGAGGACGAATCCCGGAAAAGTGAGCAAAATAAACAAGAGTGAATTCTTCATGAGCTAATTATTCAAACCAATTACTAATGCACAATCAACTGGTGGTATTCGCTGCGACCATTACCACCTACTTTTAATACATAATTTCCGGCCATCAATCCAGCAGCAAAGGTGTACGTTCCCCTCGTAGATCCGTCCGTTGTCAAAATACCCTGACGTACCAGCGTACCGTTGATGTCGTAAAGTTTCAATTCGTAGTTGTCCGCCGGCATCCCCGCCTCGGAAATAACATTAATCGAGGAGTGGCTGGCGGGATTAGCCCCCAGCCGGACCAGCATACTGGAAGCCGTTTTTGACCGCACGACCCGCCGAACTTCAGAATAAGTAAAACTGTCATCCTTATCGAGCATTTTTAAGCGGTAATAAGCCACTTCGCGCTTGAAATCGTCATCCAGAAATTCGTAGGACAGTACAGACTGACTGTTTCCAGCGGCCATAACCCGACCGATTTCAAGGAAATTCTGACCGTCGACGCTCCGCTCAATCTCGAAGTGGCTGGTGTTGTTTTCCCGGCTTGTTGTCCAGTCCAGGTAGTTGTGGTTCTCTTCTGTTTTGACCGCAAAGGCCGTAAGTACCAGCGGCAAGACGGTTTCCCCTTCCGTCAGTCCCATCAGTTGATTGATTGAGGTAATGTTATCGTAGCTGTCTACGATTCCGCTGGGCCAGAAAACCTGGATATTATCGATCTGCGTATTGCTCCCCAGTCCAAAATGTAAAGACTGGCTATGCTGACTCAAATAGCCCTGGCTACCGTGGCGATAACGCGTGAGTATCTGGTTGCCTACCTGAGCAACTACCCTGGCCCCGATCCCGTCGGCGTTACTGGTGGTGCCCGTTAGTCGTACTCGCAAATAATTGCCCACACTGCTTTCATCGTTACGCCAAAGTAAATTGTTATCCGTCTCCTGGCTAACTGCGATGTCCAGTTTCCCGTCATTATTCAGATCTCCCATGGCGTGACCGTAGCTGAGTCCGGTATCGCTCCCCCCCAGTCCGCCAGTGGCAGCCAGGTTGTTGCTGAAAGTCCCGTCTCCTTCATTCACCAGAAATGCGTTCGCCCAGTTCTGCTGAAAAAAATTGATGCTGGAAACATAGAGGTCCAGGTCCAGGTCATTATCGTAGTCGAAAAAATTGGAGGCCCAGGTTTCCTGAAATACGCCCGTTCCAGTAGCTCCGGCCACGTCGGTAAAGTTGCCGAATCCATCATTCTGCAGGAGGGCGTTTCCTTCGCTCGTGTTGGAAACGTAGAGATCCATATCTCCATCGTTGTCGTAATCCGCCCCTCCGGCGTTCATGGCATCAATGGCGATGTTGGCGCTGCCGCCAGGATCCTGGGCATAAGTCCCGAGTTGATTCAAGTAAAGGGAATTGGCAAAAAACGGACGGTCGTTGGCTACGTAAATTTCTTGCCAGTTGTCATTATTTACATCCAGAAAACAGGCATCGAAGCTCAGTTTACTTCCATCGTTACTCGCCGATCCATCGCTAATGTCGGTGAAAGTTCCGTTGCCGTTGTTGCGATAAAGTCGGTTGATGTTCGTAATTCCGGAAACGTACCTGCATACGTAAAGGTCCAGCCAGCCATCACGATCGTAGTCGCCCCAGACTGCCCCGAAAGTAGGGTGAGCAGTAAGGCTACCGAAGGCACTCATCGTCACGTCCGTCATATTCAGCCCACCTTCGTTGCGGTATAAGCGGCTTACCCCGTTAAATACGGTAACGTAAAGGTCCTGGTCGCCATCGTTATCGTAATCGACCCAGATCGCTTCTTTGCTTTCGTCAAAGTTGTTTACCAGGTTGAGGGAGGTGAAGGTGCCATTCCCGTTATTCCGGTAAAAGTAGAGCGGCAGTCCGGCCGCAGAAGTAAAAGTAAGATCGTCGCTGCCATCGCCGTTAAAGTCGGCAAAACTCACCCCGCCTCCCTGGTTACCGTCACCGTAGCTGATATTGATACCGGAGGCTAATGCCACTTCCGAAAAGGTCTGGGCACAAAGAGATAGTACGGGCAGCAGGGCCGCCAGAATGGATAAAATAGGTCTCATTTTTTAGATCGTCAGGTAAAAGCAATATTGAAGATAAGCAACATTTTGACTTCAAAGTAGCAAAGTTGCTGAGGAAAGCATTCAGTGCAGCTTACCAGGGAGCGATCAGGAAAACAGCGTATTCAATTCAAATTACGAGTTCATCCGTCGCAGAGTCTTGATTTTTCTTGTGTGTAGAAGCCGTTTCAACGGACGAACTCAAACATTGCTACTTTGCTAGTCCAAAACAGACAAAGGAAGTTACGCCTGTCAACTATCAGCTAAAGAACCCTACCCGCCAGGGCTTCCAGCGCGTATTTACCAAGGTCAGATGTTGGTCTGGCGTCATTCCAGGCTTGAAGAAGAGAATGCCGAAATGATAAAGGTCCAGCGAGGCCGTCACCTCCGGAAGACCGATGAGTTCAGCCCAGGCCCTTTCCATCCCTTCAGACCAGTGAATGTCTGCCACCACTACCACTGATCCGGCGTGTAATTTGGGCAGGGCATTTTTTACGTACTCAACGGCCTGGGGGTAACGATGATCACCGTCGACAAACAGCAGATCTACCCGGTCCAATTCATCCAGTACCGGTTGCAGTAATTCTTCGAAAGTCCCTACGTACTGGTGCAGGCTTGCCCGACAGCGGGCGATCTCGAAGGTTTTTCGCGCCAGACCGGCCACCTCTGGATTTCCTTCAATGGTGTGCAATTGGGCACGGCGGTCGGCGTAATGCAGGTAGAGGGTGGAGATGCCCGCGTTGGTGCCCAACTCCACGATGGTCTCCGCTTCCGACCAGAGCGCCAGACGGAATAAAATACGGCCACAGTCCGGCGAAATGGCGGAATGTTTGACCAACTCACTGATTTTTCTGCGGTTAGCCGAACTGACCTTACTGGGCGCGCCCAGCTCTAAAGTGGTTACTTCGCCGGGGTGATTTTTCCAGTACTCCCGCAATTGGGCGGTCAGTTCGTAGATGTGGTAGGGGCGACGGTCGCGGACGACTTTTTCCACGAAATCCGCCAGCAACGGTGAGTGCAGGTCGTAGCGGGTAGACGCCGAGAAATACCAGGCCAGAGCGGAGCGTATGCGAAAGAACCAGTAAGAAATGAGGTAAAATTTTTATGTTATATTTTCCTCCGCCGACGGAGAGTCAGGCTTAGAGAAGAGGTCAAATATCACAATTATCTTTACCAACTAGCAAACCGGAAAGGGATTTTATACCTTCCACCCACGAAACCCACCTATTATGTCACTCATCAACGCGGAGTACCGCTATAACTCTACCCAAAAGCTGCTTTTCGGCGTACTGGGGCTGGTCATTTTCCTGGCGGCCTGGTGGCTTCTGGCCGAAGCACTGGCAGTTGACCGGCCGGTAGTAGAGATCAATACCCGCCCGCCCTCCAGCCTGTCTTTGGATCCGGCCGAGATTGCCGCCCGCGATTCCATTCTGCGGGCCGATAGTGTCGCCATCGCCAACGCCACTGAATTCGAAAAAGATTACCCGTTGCTATCTCCACCCCATTTGGTGCTGGCGGCCTTTCCGACGGTCTTCAAGCCACAGGGTGAAAGCTGGTGGTGGCCGGAAACGGGGAAACCACAGGGTATCGTACCCAACGCGCTCATCTCCATCTGGCGCAATTTACAAGGATATTTCTGGGCGGTTTTCTTAAGTGTGATCATCGGCATCCCGGTGGCATTGATTCCCGCAGTAAGGGCCATGTTCGCCCGTCAGATCGATGTATTGAGGTACATTCCGCTTACGGCGGTTTTCCCGCTCTTCGTCGCCGCTTTTGAGTACGGTGAAGAACTGAAAGTCAGCTTCCTGGCATTCGGCATCATGGTCTATTTATTACCGGTGGTGATGCAGCGGGTATGGGAGACCGAGGGCGTATACCTCAAAACCGCTTTTACCCTGGGCGCTACGGACTGGCAATTGATCAAAACGGTTTACCTACCCTCCGTTTTCAGTAAACTGATCGACGATATCCGGGTACTGACCGCCATCAGCTGGACTTATATCATCATCGCCGAATCCCTGAACCGGGATACCGGGCTGGGTTCATTACTCTACATTTTCGCCCGTTTGGGAAAGATGCCCAGTGTCTATGCCGTACTGATCATTATCGTGGTGATCGGCTATTTACAGGATCGTCTGTTCGTGTACATGAATCACCGCCTTTTCCCCCACAAGGCTTTTAAGCGGACCCGCCCCGGCATGAAAGAAAGCCGGTTGGGTTTCTATACCCTGCTGGGTGTTCCACTGCTTTACATCCTCATTAACGCACTAACCGACGGTGCTCTGACTGCCATGGGGCCGTTCATCCTTATTGTCTGTCTGGCCGCCCTGCTGCTGATCCTCTACGGTGAGTACCTGCTGCGTTTCGCCCAACCCACTACCCAAAACGACACTGAAAATGCCTGATTTCAACGACACCAGCCTCGACAACATCATTGAGCTACGTGGCATCGACCAGTCCTACGACGGCGGCAACACCTATATCATCAAAGGACTCGATTTCCTGGTGGAAGACAAGCCCGCTCAGGGGCAGTTCGTGGTCATCCTCGGTGCATCCGGAGCGGGCAAAAGTACCGTCTTGCGCTATATTGCCGGACTCCAGGAGCCCACCGCTGGCACCGTATTGGTAAAAGGTAAGCCGGTAAAAGAAGCCCCCCGGGTAGGCATGGTTTTCCAGCAGTACAGCAGTCTGCCCTGGCTGACAGTTCTGGAAAACGTCGCATTGCCCTTACAGTACCAGGGTGTAGACAAATCCGAACGCCTGGCCCGTGCCGCCGAGATGGTGGAACTGGTCGGCCTGGCTGGTCACGAGAACAAATATGCCCAGTACCCGACCCTCTCCGGTGGTCAGTTGCAGCGGGTGGCCATTGCGCGCAGCCTCATCGCCAACCCAGACATCCTGCTAATGGACGAACCTTTCGGTGCCCTGGATATCGACACCCGCCTTCAGATGCAAGATCTGCTCACGGAAATCTGGCACCGCATTCACCCCACCGTTATTTTTGTTACCCACGACATCAGTGAAGCCGTCTATCTGGCCGACGATATTTATATGATGAAACCCGCTCCCAGTAAGTTCGTGGAACACGTGAAAGTGGACCTCCCGCTTCAACGCGACCGGAGTACCAAGCGCACGGATCGATACGTAGAGCTGGTACGCCTGGTGGAGGATAAGATGATTGCAGTTACACGGATGGAGTAAACTTTAATCATATATCCATCCTCTTGAAATCTTTTTTTGACTTCAACTCCGATGACCGAAGGGACGATCACCGAAGGTAAAGTTGCAATGCCATAATTTCACAAAAAGACCTTTTAAAAGTGCCTTCAAACTTCGATCAGAATCTTCCACTATGAGACCAAGACTATTTGTCTACGGCTTTTTTTTACTGGTCATCCAGAGTTGTAGCTCCCCAACACCGGAAACCAACGACGAACCAACAGAAATACCCCGCCCCAACATCCTGTTCATCATGTCCGATGATCACGCTCAGCGGGCCATCTCTGCTTATACCGATGAGCTGATCCACACCCCGAATCTGGACCGGATCGCTGACGAAGGGATGCTTTTCCGCAATAGCTTCGTAACCAACTCGATTTGCGCACCGAGCCGGGCCGCTATTCTGACTGGAAAATACAGCCACATCAATGGGAAGATCGATAATCTGAACAAGTTCAACCCCGATCAGTGGACCTTCCCCGAGGCATTACAGCAAGCCGGTTACCGTACTTCCCTTATCGGCAAGCACCATTTGCAAGCACTACCCCGTGGTTTCGATAGTTTCCGGGGGCTGGTTGGTCAGGGCGACTACTACAACCCCAAATTCGTGCTTAACGGCGATACCCTGGAACGAGAAACCGGTTACACCAGCACCATTATCACCGATTACGCCCTCGCCGAACTGAAGCGCAATGCCGCTGCCGAGCAGCCGTTCATGATGCTTTACTGGCACAAAGCCCCACACCGCAACTGGATGCCCGACACCAGCGACCTCCCTGGGCTTTTGGACAAACACTACCCCGAACCAGCCAACCTCCGCGACGAATACTCAGGCCGGGCCGCCGCTGAACACGCCGATATGCGGATTGCCAACATGTTCGTCAGTCACGACCACAAGGTGACGCGAGAATATGAGCCGAATGACCCTGGTACCGGCGGTGCTACCTTCTGGGAGGATGGCCCCCAACGGATGGCCGAAAACTTCTACCGCCAGATCGAAAACCTGACGCCGGATCAGCAACGGGCCTACCAACCTTTCCTGGATCGGATCGGCAAGGAATGGCAGGAAGTGAAGGGTACCGACCGGGAGTTAAGCTGGCGCTACCAACGCTATTTGCAAGACTACCTGGGTAGTGTAAAAAGCGTGGACGATAACGTAGGCCGGGTACTGGACTATCTCGATGAATCCGGCCTGGCCGAAAACACCATCGTCATCTACACCTCCGACCAGGGCTTCTACCTGGGTGAGCACGGCTGGTACGACAAACGCTTCATGTACGAGGAAAGTCACCGTACCCCACTAATGGTTCGCTACCCGGCTGCGGTTGATGCCGAAACGGATAACGACGACCTGGTTCTGAATGTAGACCTGGCTCCTACCCTGTTGGATTACGCCGGCGTCGACATTCCCGTCGAACTCCAGGGGGCATCCTTGCGGCCGCTATTATCCGGGGAAACGCCCGATGACTGGCGGGAAGACATTTATTACCGCTATTATCAGCAAATGGCCAGCTTTCACCGGGTGGCCCGCCACGAAGGAGTAAGGGACGAGCGCTACAAACTGATTCAATACACCGAGGCCGGATTTGAAGGTTATGAGCTTTTTGACCTGCAAAATGATCCGGCGGAAATGGACAACCGGATAGACGACCCGGAACTAGAAGAAGTAAAGACGCGCTTGCTCGGTCGGTTGGCCGACTTAAAGGAAGAATTGAAGGTGCCGGATTGATCAGTCTTGCAATACCAGCCGGGCCTCGGTGGGTGACATGCCCGCAAATCGCTTGAACGCACGGCTGAAGTACGGCCCGTCACGGTAGCCGCAATCGTACATGACCTCCTGGACACTACGGTCCGTATGCTGCAATAATTCCCTGGCTCTTTCCAGACGATACTCGTTGAGGAAGCCCAGGAATGTCTTACCCGTCTGGATTTTGAAGAAGCGGCAAAAGGAATTGGTTGTCATTCCCAACTCGAGAGCTACGGAAGCGGAACTCAGCGACCGGGCGTAAGAAGAACTAACCAGGGTAAAAACTTTTTCCAATCGCTCAGCGTCGATGGGTTTGCGAGACTGGAGTTGATTCACTCCGGAGAAAACCTCATTCGTGGCCGTGGCGGCTTCCATAATACTCAGGCAGTTCAGAAAGGAAAGTAGTCTTGCTGCCGGTTTCAGTTTTTCCAGTGCCAAAAATTGCTCAGTCAGGCGCTGCTGCACACCTTGGTCAAAAACCAATACTCTCCGCGAACGCTCGACGAATTTAATCAACCCGTTGAACTCCGGGAAGGTCGACAGCTGGCGCTGGATAAAATCGCTCCCGAATTGGATGACCGCCATTTGCTCGCCGGGCTGATGAGCTTCAATGAGGTGTACGTGGGGGACATCCGGCCCCAGGAAAATCAGTAGACCATCATCGTAATTGATCTGCTTGGTATCTACCTGAAAGGTACCCGCTCCCTTATCTACCAGTACAATTTCGTATTCCGGATGCAGGTGCCAACCAACACCGCAGTCATGAGTGGCATCATAGTTCATGACCTTCATTGAGGCGTTGACACCAACAACGATATTCTCGTAATTCAGCTTTTGCATTGCCCAAAATTAACCATTAGGCACCAAATTTGCTCACTAACTGAATATTTTGTCCAACCAATTGCATATTGCCTACTAGCAATGCTTAGCGCTGGCCCTTCTCTTTGCAGGAGTAATCAACTACTATTATGAAATCACTACTTCTCATCCTGGGCAACCGCCGCTATTTCGCTCCCGTCTGGCTTTTCGCTTCCTTAAATATCGTAGTAAGTACCTGGGTGCTTTACGTACCCACGGTAAAGGCTAGACTCGAGCTCAGTGACGGTGAATTAGGTCTGGCACTATTTGCCTTCTCCATGGGTCTGCTGTCCATCATCCCGGCCTCGTCCTTTTTGCTGCGCAAACTCGGACTGGGTCGGCTGAGCTTTATATCCGTAGTAACTTTTGCCTCCCTGATGCTATTACCCGTGCAAGCAACCAGCTACACTTTTCTGGTAGTTTCCCTCTATTGCAGTGGTATCTTCGTTTCACTGACCGACATTGGCATGAACTCTTTAGTCTCGGAGATCGAGCTGGAGGATGATGTTCACTTTATGTCAGCTGCCCACGGTTTTTTCAGTTTAGGTGGCGTGATCGGAGCGGGTATCGGCAGTTTGTTACTGGCAAAGTTTACGGCACCGGTCTACCACAGTCTGGCCGTAGCCGTTTTTGTCTTGGTGACCAATGGTTTACTGCTTAGTAGCTACTACCGGAACCAGAGTCGCAAAGCAGACCGTGGGGAAGGCGGCAAATTCAAATTCAGCCTCATTAAACCACTTTTAGGCCTTACGTTACTGGCGGTGATCATCATGGGAAGTGAAGGCGCCATCGAGCACTGGAGCAAGCTGTACTTACTAGAGGTGGTTGGCTCGGTAACTGATCAAGTGGCCGGTTTTGGTTACGTTGTCTTTTCAGCAACCATGACTACCGGCCGCTTTTTAGGAGATGGCATCTCGGAACGCTTCGGTTCACTTAAGATCGTAATCGGGGGCAGTCTCTTGGCCGCAGCCGGTTTTGCACTGGTTCTAGTAGCCACCTTCTGGCTGGCCATGATCGGCTTCGGGCTGGTAGGCATTGGCTTTTCAGTCATCATCCCCGAATTATTCCGTTTAGCGGGGCGGGCCAAAGGCGTTTCTTCGGCCGAGGGCATTTCCGTGGTGGCTGGCTTGGGCTACGTGGGCTTCTTGGCCAGTCCGGCGCTACTCGGCTTTCTATCGGACTGGGGGACGCTGCGGTTGAGCTTTACTTTTTTGCTGGGGGCTGCGGTTGTGGCGGCGGTGATTGGGGTGATCTTAAAACTGAGGAGGGTTGGCGAATAGATAACATTGCTACTTTGCTAGTCCGAACAATCCATCAATTTATTTTGGCTAACAAAGTAGCCATGTATGATTAGGCACGATTAGATAAGTACCCCTTCAGTCTTATTGCTTCATGAAATTGACTGAGGTTGTTTTATTGTTGCAACACAGAAACAAAAAGACGCTAGACATTAGAAGTCAGACACTAGAATTTCAGCGTTCAAGCCTCCTTCATCTATTGTCTCACTCTAGCGTCTAGCGTCCAGAATCTAGCGTCTTTAAGTACCTAGTACTTCATCAGCGAAGCATCGCGCTGAGCCGCTTTTTTCTTCTTGCCTTTGGTCATTTCGGCCATTTTCACCGCAGCGTAAGCGTTGGCGACGGCACCGGTGGCGCTCAGACGGTCGAACTTGACTTGCTTGTCATCTTCACCGGGCGTATTCACGCTCAGGTCGGCGGGGATAGCACTTTCGAGGATGATCTCGCGCACTTGGCGGGCGGTGAGATCGGGGAAATAGCTGCGCACCAGAGCGGCTATGCCGGCTACCATCGGGGCGGCCATGGAGGTACCGTTGAAACTGGCGTAATTGTTCTCCGGGGTGGTGCTGTAGATGTCGGCACCCGGGGCGAAAACGTCCACGTACTCCTTATTATAGTTGCTAAAGCCGGCGGGTAGGCCAGCGTCATACATCTTGCTGGCGGCACCCACTTCGATCCAGTTCTTGGCGGCCTTTTTGCCGGGCTTGCCACTTTTTTTCTGGAATACGTCGTTGGGGTAATTGTTGGTCAGGGTCAGTTTCTTACCGTCATTTCCGGCGGCGTGTACCAGAAGAACGTCGTTTTTCTGGGCATACTTTACGGCAGCATCTACGGCTCCTTTGTAGGGGCTGTAACCTTTACCGAAACTCATGTTTACCACTTGAGCCCCGTTATCTACGGCGTAACGGATGGCGTTGGCCACGTCTTTATCGCGCTCATCACCGTTGGGAACGGTGCGGACCGACATAATGCGAATGTTGGCTCCACCAACACCGTCTACACCAATGTTATTGTCACGCACTGCAGCGATAATGCCGGATACGTGGGTACCGTGGCCGCTGTCGGGGCCCTTCACGTCGTTGTTGCCGTAGTTACGGTCGTTCAGGTTGCTGGGGTCGTCACCTACGATATCGCGGGCATCGTAGTCTACATTGTAGTTGTACTCTACGGTACCTTTGAGGTAATCGGTATAGCCTTCGAGGTTTTCGTAGGCTTCGGGGAATTCGCCGCTGCGGCTAAGGTTAGGCAGGATTTGCTTCAGCATGGTGAAATCTTCACCTTCCAGGGCCTTGATTTCTTCCATGCTGATGTCTTTGGCATCTTTCCCAATCGTCTTTACGGCTTTTTGTGCCGCTTCCCAAGCTGGAGCGACAACGGCGTACTGCGGTGCGGCAGCATCGTACTCTTTGTCGATCTCTTCCTTCATTTCCAGCATTTTGGCGTACTCCTGGCGTTCCTTCTTGGGCAGCCCGTCCACGTTGCGGTTGGCGTACTTTTTGGCAAGACGGTTGTAGATACGAACGACTTCCAGGTTTTCGTAGTTAACGTGGGTGCCATTAGCTCCACCGATGAAGTTCCAGCCGTGGATATCGTCTACGTAGCCATTGTTGTCATCGTCAATTCCGTTTCCGGCGATCTCGCCTTCGTTGGTCCAGATGATGTCTTTGAGGTCTTCGTGCATGATGTCTACCCCACTATCGATTACGGCAACCACCACCTGGCGGCCCGTTTTTCCTTTCAGGTATTCCTGAGCTTTGTCGGCACTAACACCGGGGTATTTATCGGCGGTCAGATCCAGGTTCCACCAGTTTTGTGGGGCGTCGTCTTGGGCGACCAATGCCAGTGAGAAGAATAAGGCTGTGGCCAGGGCAAAATATCTCAACATTATACTAATTTTGTTTGAGTAGTAAATCGTTTCAATAAGAAACGACGCAAGTTAAGCTTTACGTCTGAACGCGTCTGTTTATTACGACCAATTGACGTAAACATCCGCCCAACTAAGCCAGTTTATCCAGTAAAACCTATAATTCATGTACCAAAAATTCACTTTCCCACTGCTTATGGCCCTACTTGCGGTCATTTTTCTCGGCTTTTCTGCCTGTAGCCCCAAAGTAGCAACGATGGGTGACGGTAGCGACGGCGTTGATTGGTCCGCTCGTGCCAAAGCTTACCAGAAGAACCCGGAGTCTCTCCGCACCTTTACCGAGGCCTGTGAAGAAAACGAAGCACTGGTCACCCAACTGCGCAGCGACCTCAACCGGGCTCAGTCTGCTCAGAATTCCAGCGGAGCCAATTATCAGAATGCCCAGGCCGAACTTCAGGACCTGCGTCGACAGCTTAACGAAGCCCAAAGTCAGCTTACCGTAGCTCAGAACGCTCTGGCCAACCGGGACGAGATGATCACCGACCAATCTATTGCAAACGGGATAGTTTTTCGCGTTCAGCTCGGTGCCTTCGCTCAGCCTGGCAATAAACTGGACAATGACCTGGACACCGGTGACGGCCTGAACCTCAGCGATCAGCAAGGGCTGCAAAAGGTAGTCGTTTCCCAGTTCCGTACTTATGATAATGCCCGCAAGCTACGCGACCGTCTTCGCCAGATGGGCGTGAAGGATGCTTTCGTAGTAGCCTTGAACAACGGGCAACGAGTGGAGGTCCAAGAAGCATTGCGACTCTCAGGCCAGCAGTAAACGACAAGTGGGGGGGAAAGAGAAAGGTACTAACCTGAAAATTCTTCCCCTCCTCAATTTCTGCTTTCCGGATAAAGCGTTTTGGCAAAGAGGACTAGTGATCCATTTACCGGATGAGTTTCGCTACGGCATCAACTGTCAAGTCTAGCTCCTGCTGGTAAGTGCTTTAAATTAAACACTGCTACTTTGCCAGGACAGATCAATTCCATACCAAAAAGACCCCGCTCGAAATACGAACGGGGTCAACCAGCCATCTTGGATAAATGAATGCTTAATCAAAGCTTCCGATAAGATTTTAGTTCAGTACGAACTTCCTGGTAGCGATTACGCTACCGTCCGTAGTGGTTAGTCGGGCCAGATACCAACCTACTGGTTGCTGGCTCAGGTCGAGCAAAGTCAAACCACCGGTGCTATGACGGGTCATTAACTTGCGACCAAGTCCATCGTAAATTTCCAGGTGATAGGCCTCGCGAACTGAAGGATGGAAGGCTACGCTTTCGTTACGGTCAGCGGGGTTAGGAAAAACCGCAAGCGAGTGCCCGGCCCCGATTGCCTCGGGTGAGAGCGAAGAGAGAAAATCATCCCCGAGCGTGTGCAGGGTATTGCTGGTGAAAATAGGTTCATTAAAATCAAAGTAGATAGCTGCCTGATTGCGCAATTCTGTGCCCAATGGCAGGTCGTCATAATGCTCGATGTAGTAAGAAATTACGCCTTGGGAAGCCTCTACGTTAACGAAACTGTCGGGCAGCATGATCTCCGGGAAGGTGATCGTAAGGGCGCGGCCAGAATCGATGGCGTATACATAGTCGTGGCTCGCCGCACCAAGGCGAATGGTGCTCAGATCGAATTCCGGAGCAATAGTGTCGCGTAATACAACCGTTCGAGCCGTATCGGTACCGGTATTCTGAAACTGAATGTCGTAGACGATGGGCGTTCCCGGCTTGATAAAGCGTTGTTCGTCTACGCCCAAAGGCACGCCCATTTTATCGTTGGGATCGAATGCGCCGGTATTTTCGCGGCAGAGAATATCGTACCAGCTCACATCGGAATCGTTCAGCGGAAGCAGGTTGACAAAGCCGGTAGAGAAAGTGCCGCTGGAGTTGGTTCCGCAACCCTCTACCGTCAGGGTCGGAATTCCGAAATTGGGGTTATTCGCTTCCTGCTCCACTTCCAGGCGATAAGTACTGCCGTTGGCCGGCACGCGGAAACGAAATGCTTCATCTTCATTAAGGACGGGACCGGTGTTGGGCAGGCCAAGCATCATGATGCCGTCTTCGATAATGATGTAGCTCAGGGCTTCTGAGAGCGGAGCGCTGCCGTCATTGGTAATGATGAACTCCAGGCTGTCACCCAGACATTCAGCGTCCAGGACCAGATTGGCGCCGTTCCAGTTGTTCGGCTCCGGGCAGGGATCATTAGGGGTCGCCGTAGCCTCCAGGCAGTGAGTCTGACCTAGTTCGGATTCACAGCTGACGAGCAAGGTCAGACTAATGGTACCACAGGCAAACGGCGGCAGGTCGCCCAATTCAAAGGTTACGCTATGGTCGCTGGAACTGGCCGGTGTTACACTGGCCTCCTGGAAGAAGAGGAACTCATCCAGGTCTACGGTAATGGTGGCGGCTTCGGCTACCACCGGGCCGTCGTTGCAGTAGTACACGTAGACTTCGTTTTCAAAACAGCGGTCCAGGTTAGGTGCTGCCACGCTGACGTACATGAGCGGACAGGCTTCCTCGTAGGTGATGAAAAGGTCGTCGAAGGCGTTACCGTCCATATCTACATGAATGACCTGTACGTCGCCGCAATCGCCATAGAGATCCGAGGCATTGGGTAACGGGTAGGCCTCGTAGGTGCCGAATGGCAGTTCCGTTGAGTAAACACCATTGGCATCGGTGGAGACAAAGTAGGTGGCCGAGCCGGTGATCTCTTCGATTCTGATCAAAGTATTTGCCACGGGCACTTCCGTTCCGTTCAGACTGCAATCGCCCTGGACGGCCCAGAGCGTTCCCACTACGCCCACACATTCTCCGCCTACGGTGGGCAGAAATACGCTATCGGTAACTACACAGCCCGTTTCCATATCCGTACCGATATAGACGTAAGAGCCCGGCAGACCGGCGTCGAAAGCTTCGCCGAGGGTTAGTGTAGTATCTCCGTTCACTACCCAGCGATGGACGAAATTATCGTCTATTTCCGCAGTATAAGTAGGTGTCAGGGTCGTAAACCCGAAGCAAGGCACTGGAGTGACGACAATGTCCGTCAACTCTAAATCCGGGATGGCAACGACCTGTACAAAGGTAGAGTCCACACAATTGCCCGAAGGATCGGTTAAGGTGAGGGTGTAAAAGCCCTCCAGTGGAGCGAGGAAGCTGATTGCATTAGTAGTGAAGCCAGCCGGTCCGGTCCATTCATATTCGTAAAAGTCGTTATCCGGGGAGGCGGTTAATTGAGGTAGGCCACCATCACAACCCAAATTAGCGGGATATTCTACCAGAATTTCCGCTTCGAGGTCCGTAGTCAGGGTAACTGACCCGATATCTTCACAGCCGTTAGCGTCGGTTATTGTCACACCGTACTCCACGCCTGCGGCCAGCCCCGAGATAGTCATCGTTGTTTCTCCGGTAGACCATTCTACGCCATAGGGTTCCGTTCCCCCCGTAAATGTAGTGATGGTGACGGAGCCATCACTCTCACCGCAGGACGGGCTTTCAAAAACGTAGAATGTGCTGATGTCATCGCTATTACCGGCGTAAATTTCTTCTACGTAGGTACAGCCGTTAGCATCGGTAATCGTAACCTCATAATCTCCACCCGGTACGTTAAAGAGGAAAGGCGTAGTCGCATCGTTACTCCATGCCCAACTGAAGGGTTGATTACCGAATATGATTGTAGAAGTGATGTTGGCCAAATCACCAGCGCAAAAAGCCGTGTCTACCTCAAACTCTACCAAGACCGGTTCGAAGGGCAAAATCTCACAACTGCGAATCTCCGAACAGCCGGTGGTCGTACTGGTTAATATGACCTCATAAAAGCCGGGTTGTGAAACAAGGTTCTGAAAAAAGTTATCAGAAGTCTGGCCCATATCGACAAAATTTCCTTCGTACAGAACAACGTAATCGAACGGACCGGTTCCATCCAGCACAACTCCTTCGATCAGGTAAAACTCTCCATTCTCGCAATCGGCTACCGATCCGGTCAGGGCAAAATCCAGCAAATTGCTCTCATCTATTACTGCAAAACTATCTACCCCGCTACAATCCGGCTGGCTGCCGTCGGTAACCGTTACCACGTAGGTGCCCTGCTGATCTACGGTGATCTGGTTGCCAATTGCACCGCTTTGACCAGGGCCTTCCCAGACAAAGCCCAATTCCGGACCGGCGGGGCTAACGGTTAAGGTGACGGATGATGTAGTACAACCGATGACCCCGCCGTTGCTGGCCGAGATAGCGGGGTTAATGCCTTCGTCGAGCACGTAAGTGGTGTCGTACACACAGCCATTATCGTCCGTCACCGTCAAGGTATAAAACCCTGCTACTACGTTAGTCAGCACAGGTCCGATCTCTCCATTATGCCAGAGATAGAAATAGGGCGACTGCCCTCCCTCGGCAGCCACTTCGATGGTTCCGTCGGCACCACCGCCACAAGTAGGATTGGTCATTTCAATCAGTTCAACTCCCAGGGTGGTTGGCGGTTGCTGAAAAATAGCCAGATCGCGAAAAGCCGTGCAGCCATCCGCATCGGTCACGGTCACGGCTACGTAGGATAGAAAAGGCAGGTCGTCCGGAGAAGGAGAGGTGGAGCCGCTATTCCATAAGTAAGTATAAGGTGCCGTGCCACCGGAAACGATCACGGAGGCCGAGCCATCGTTCGTAGCGGCGCAAAGTGGAGGCTGATATTGGATCACGCCCAATTCCGGCCCACCGGCACTTACGCTGATGTTCCCTAAATCTACCTGACAACCATTTTGATCGTAAACTTCCGCGAAATAATTTCCTGGCTGAATCGGTACGGTGTAAGTACCCGCCGAAAAGTAAGTAAAGCCACCAGCATTGCCGGTTTCCAAATTAGTCAGTTCCAGAAAATATTGCTCGGAACTGTTATCAGCAACAATTGTCAATACACTGATATCTCCACCCTCACAATCATAGGTAAATTCGATACTGGCATCAAAAGTAGCGTCCATACACTGGGCTACGGGACCGGCAAGCAGTAAAAAGAACAGTATTAGAGATAATAGTAAACGCATGGGATAGATTTCTGTAGCCGCTGGGGTTGGCCGATTAATTAGTTGGTCGTCAATCGAATCATCCGGGCGCCCGACGTTCTCTGACAATACAATAATGCGGCTTAGCAACAGCTCAGACAAGCACATTTATGCCTAACTTTTCCACCAATTTTTTTCTCTTGACTAACAAAGTAGCAATATTTACTACCTAAATTAGCAGCAGGATAAATTGATTATCCTAAATATTTCATTATTCCAATCTTCTAAATCCTACGAATTGTCCCTCTTGATCGAGCTAATTTCCGAATTACGCCCCTCCGAAAGAAGAGACGCCCGTTATTGGCTGGCTACCCCCCTCCACAACAAGCAGCAGGAATTGATCCTGCTATTCGATTATCTGGAGGAGTGGATCCACCAACTTAAACTTAATATTGATGAAAAAGCGGCCTTTCAACACGCCCGGCCGCAGCAAAAATTCACCCCCGACCGCTGGGCCAAGTTGACCCACAAACTCCTGGCTTGTCTGGAGCAATTTCTCAGCTACCGCCGCTTCAGCCAGAATGAATTCGCCCAGCGCAATGAACTGCTCGCGTTTTATCGCGAGCGTGGTCTTTACAGTCATCTCCAGACCAGGGTAAGGCGTTACGACAACCGCTACCCCACCGGAGCAGCCACCGCCGCCGCCGATCGCTTCTTCCACGACCATCAACTTAAAAAAGAAGTTTACTTCCTGAACGCGGTTACCAAACGTACCGCAAAACATAATTTACTCGACCAGGAGAACAGCCTGCTCCTCGCCATCATGTCCACCAAATTTCGCCAGGCCTGCGCCACGCTGGCTCACCTGCGGCTATTTCCCCAGCGTGACTATCAAATCCCCTTACTGGAAGAATTATTGCAACTCTATGCCGCTGCACCAAGGCCAGATTTGCCCGGCATCCACATTTACTACCTGGCTACCCTACTCTACCGTGCGAGAGGTAAAAATAGCGACGAGCTTTTTCAGGAACTAAAACAAGAACTGGAGCAACACATCGACGCATTTCCGCACCACGGCCGCCGTGACCTCCTCATTCTGGCCGTTAACCACTGCGTCCGTCAGGCCAATGCCGGCCGGGTAAGTTACCTGCGCCAGAGCCTGGATCTCTACCAACTCGGCCTGCAACGCAAGGGCTTTTACGAAGGCGGCCAAATCAGCATTTACACCTTTAACAACATCCTCGGGGTTGCTCTACGGCTCGGCGAAGTAGACTGGGCCGCCAGCTTCCTGGAATCCAACGTCAGAAGACTGCCACCAGAAAAAAAGGGAGAAGTGGAGTCCCTCAGCCGGGCCCGCCTCTCTTTCCAGCGCGGCGATTTCGATCAGACCCTACAATTCTTACGTACCGCCGATTATCAGGACGTTATCCATCACCTCACAGCTCGGGTCATGCAGATGAAAATTTATTATCAGCGCGACGATTACAACCTCTTCACCAGCCATGTTCGGGCGACAAAGGCCTGGCTTCGCCGCAAAAAAAAGCTAGGCTACCACCAAAAAAACTACCTCAACATTTTCACCCTGGCTGAAAAGATTCAGCGGCTCCCGCCGGGTGACCGGTCGGCTCGGATAGCACTTAGTAAGAAAATTGAAGAAACGGAACCCTGCACTGAGAAGCCATGGTTATTAAGGGCGGTGGCGGGCAATTTCTGATCACAACTAAGAGCTTGATTGGGAATTTATCTAGCACCGCAGTGATGCAAACGAGGTATACTGAGGGAGGAAACAAGTGTTACTACTTCTTTTGACGCGCCGACGAGGCCTCCCTACCGTAGGATCATCCGAAGGTGTGGCTACTAAAGCCGTCAAAACATATTACCGCCCAACTGCTCTGCGTCCAGGCGGTTACGGCGATAAGGCACGTTCAGGAAATCGAAGGTACCCGGTTTTACGCCGATGGAAAAATTATAAGTTCCACGCGTCGGGGCCCAACTGAAGCGCATTTCCCAGCAGTGGAGGTCACGGGCCAGACTAAGGTAGGGGTAAGTAATGTCCTTGGCCACGAAATCATAACCGATGCTACCGATATCAACCCGCCAGTTTTCAGTCATCTGAATACGCCCCCTAAGTTCCACACTGTGGGCCTGGGTTTCGAAGCGCAGGGTATCCCGGGCACCGGTACCGCTCTGATCGACCAGCCGTCGGGTTCGAAAATTAAAGTTGTGGCGAATGGAGAAGTTTTCAAACAGAGACAATAAATCCGTCTCTTCGAATAACGTATTCTCTTCTTCCCGTTGTCTACGCCTTTCTTCCCGTACATCGGTGATCACTTCCTCTTCCTCCCCTTGAAAGAGTTGGCGGATCTTGGCAACCGTAATATTAGTGGAGATCGTGCCGTTGAACTGCGTCAGTTTAAAAGGCGTCTGGCTAGACGAAAGCGTTGTAATGTCTACTCGTCGGCCGGTAACGCTACTACCGTCGTATATACGTTCGTAGGGATCCAGTTCGGCCTGGAGGCTAACGCTGGTGAGATCTTTGAAAAATTTAGTGCCGCCAGAGATCCGGATCATCGACCATTTCAGAGAATCCGCCTGAAAGTTATAAGAACCACTAATGCCGATATTTTGAAATAGCTTTACGTTTTCCGTAGTACTGTCTCGCTTGTTCCAGATTTTAGCTTCGAAGAGGTTATCGATGGAGTAGGAAATACCCACTTGTCTTTCACCGCTGGGCGCGCCGCCGAAGATGCCATCATCGAAACGATCGTAAGTGCGGTTCAACTCTGGCAGCAGCGTATCGGCCAAAATGATGTTATAGCGATCATTATTTAGATAATCCGGCTGGTAGCCGAAAGTGATCCGGGGCTTTACAATATGGCGTAGCCCCCGCAATTTGCCCTTTCGGAACTTAATCGTGCCAAAGAACTGGGTGTTCAAGGAGATGCCGGCTGAGAACTCCCGAATACCGTAAAGTCCGGTTTGTAGAGATTCACGAATGGTACCGAAATCGGTGGTATCGATCATCAGGTTACCGAATTCGTCGAAAGTAGAGTCCGTTTCTACTCCGGTCGTGCCGTCAAATACAAAATCACTGCGGCGGGTGTAGTAAGTTTCCTCGTAACTCACGGAGGGCGAGAGATTAAAGTATTTAAGCACCTTAAAATTGAGTCCGGTACTGGCATTCTGGCGGAAACCGTAACGAGCATCATCCAAAGTCTCTTGGGTAAAGAAAGTTGTATCCGACCCGACAAAAGTCCCCTTCAACTCGTTTGTGTAACGGAAGTTGACCTGCTCGTACCAGCGTTCCTTACCAACCCGATTCTCAGCCTTGCGGCGGAAGGGGTAGATCGTCTGGGTCTGAAAGCGGACCTGGGGAAAGTTCACTGTGATCTCCCGCGTCCGGTTACTCTGGCTATGGCTGAGACTGGCGGTGAGGTTAAAGGGCTGACCGTCCCAACTCTTTGTGAAATTCACGTTAGAGTTGGTCGTATTCTGCCGTACGGCTGCCGCAGAGTTATATACCCGACTTTGGGCCTGATTGGTTTGGAAGTTAATACTGCCCCCGAAGTTGGCCGTGGGGTGGGCGGCGGGGTCCTGTCGATGACTCCAGCGAATCTGCATGCTATTCTGAAAATCAACGAACCCATCATTGGCCTCTGCCCGCTGATTATCAAAGCGCAGGGTGAAATTTCCGCTGTAGCCATAACGTTTCCGATAGCTCCCGGTGGCTCCAACGCCCCAGGTCCCCTTAAGGTAATAGGTGCCAAGCACAGAAAGGTTAACGTGCTCACCCAGTGGGAAGAACCAGCCGAAGTCACGCAGTCCGTAGCCCCAGACCGGGCTGTATTCGTAGTCATTGGGAAAGATCAATCCGGTGCTGCGTCCACTTTTCAAAGGAAAAAAACCAAAGGGCAGCCAGAGCGGTGTAGGCACGCCCATGATTTCAAGATTGGTTGGCCCGATCACGGCTACCTGATTGGGAACTATTTTG
Organism: Lewinellaceae bacterium SD302; assembly: GCA_002591745.1. Taxonomy (GTDB): domain Bacteria; phylum Bacteroidota; class Bacteroidia; order Chitinophagales; family Saprospiraceae; genus Neolewinella. The sequence goes on along the minus strand of PDLQ01000004.1, from coordinate 108,430 downwards.
GCTTTCGTCGTCCGAAAACCGAAGTGAGGGTGTTCGTCGGTACAGGTCGTAAAAATACCTCCGGCGGTGTAAATCACATCGGCCCGGGTCGTATCGTCGACTTGTATCGCACCACTCAGAAACTTGGTCGTTCCGCCACGAATTATGATATCGTCCTGGCTGGTCACCGCATCGGTGATGATGCCTTTAGAGGTCCGGAAATTATACTTTAGCTTTTTAGCCGTGAATTCCTGGCCGCCGTCGCTGAAGCTGGGCAGTCCCGTCCGCTGACCCAGGCTGTCGCGCAGGGGTTCAGCTACTACGATATTACTTCCCCAGTTCAAAATGATGTGATCGGCAGACAACTGCACCTGCTGATAAGTTACCTTGGCATCGCCGAATAAGTGAATCTCTTCATTTATAAAATCAATGTGCTGGCTATCGCGGGCGGAATATTCCACCGGGGCATCCAGGCTGTCTTTACTGAGGCGAAAATCATTGGTATTGCCCGTAAAACGCGGCGTCAGGGAGTCCGGCTCAATGGTGACCCCGAAATTAATTAATGAAGTATCGGAAGGATTTGGAACGGTATCAGTGGGGTTGATGGGATAGACGGGAAGGTCGTTGCGCATCAGATACTCATCGAGGGAATCCGGGGGAATGGTGTCGGTGGTCAGTAGGCCTGACGATGGCCCAACGGTTTGGTCGCGAAACCCTGGGACGAGGTACTCGTGAGATCGGTCCAGGTGATACTCGGAACGGGAATTTTCTAGTCCGGTGTCCGCATCAGCAGTTTGAGTTTCTTGCCAAGCGTCTGTTTTCTCACTTCCAGCCTTTTTTTCGACTGACAAAGTAGCAGTGTTCTTTTCAATGCCCGGAATCAAATTGGTTTTTGGTCCAATAACAGAAGGTTGGGCCCACTGGCATATCGTTGTTGCTAGCAGAGGGGCAATGTCATCATCGAAATTACCAAGCTTGCTACTTTGAAGCCATAATGTGGAATCTACCGCCGGAGCAGCAGCAATTACAGATGCGCTACCCCACCCCATCGCCATAATGAGGCAGAGCACGTATATTTGTAGCGAAACCCGGCGGAAGGCCAGGTTCAGAACACTTATCCCGTATGTCATCCGATTTGCAAACAAAATTTATCAGGGGCTTGGTCGGCCTGCTCGGCGTCCTATTCGTAACGGTGGGCCCGATGGCCGCGTCCACTTCATTAAGACTCTTTAACAATTCCTTAATTCCGGTGGGCTGCAAAGCTACGACAAGCGGGGCGAACTACCGGCTTCAGACCGTGGTTATCGACGCAGGTCACGGCGGAAAGGATCCCGGCGGTATGGGCGCGAATAGTAGAGAAAAACACATTGCCCTGGCCGTGGCCGATCTGCTGCGCCAAAAGATCGAGACAACTTACCCGGAGATCAAAGTGATCATGACGCGCTCCGACGATACTTTCATTCCACTTTTCGAGCGGGCCGCCATCGCCAATCGTCATAAAGCGGACCTTTTTATCAGTATCCACGCCAACATCATGCCGGGTTCCAAGGCGACGGCGGGTACGGAAACTTTCGTCATGGGCCAGCACGTGGCCGAGTACAACCTGGATGTGGCCAAGCGGGAGAATGCCTCCATTCTACTGGAAGCCGACTACGAAAACAATTACGACTACGACCCCTCCAGCGACGAAGGCCACATCCTGATGTCCATGTACCAGAACGCCTTTCTGGAACAGAGCATCCTCTTCGCAGAACTGGTGGAACAGCAATTTGCCGAATACGCCGGACGGAAAAGCCGGGGCGTTAAACAGGCGGGTTTCGTTGTTTTAAAGGCCACGGCAATGCCGAGCGTTTTGGTGGAAACCGGCTTTATGAGCAACCCGAAAGAAGAGAAATATCTACTTAGTGAGCAGGGTCAGGAAAGATTGGCGGGCGCGATCTTCGAAGCCTTCCGGGCCTACCGCCAGCTTACGGACGCCGCAGATAAAATTGCTTTGACCACTCCTTCCGGCGCACTGGGCCCCGTAAGCAGCCAAAGTGCGGTACAGCAGCGGGAAGTGCCAAAGGCCGTTGCCGTACCGGTAGTGCCGGTGAGCCGCCGTGCGCAAAAACGCCAGCAACGGCGGCAGCAATCTGATAAAGGGAAAGTGATGAGTACAAATACCCCGGCGGTCGTTCGCCCCGAGACGTTCAGTATTAAGGGCAAATCGGAACCAATTGAGGTCAATCTGCCCAATCCTCGCCCCGTAAGTCCGGTTGTGACCACCCAACGCAAGTCAGTGGCGCAACCAGCTGTTTTAAGCAAGGAAGTTCAACCGGGGAAAGCCGGAAACACGACTTATTCCGCTCCCGCCAGCCTGAGCCCTGCAACCGGATACGCTTCCAATACCGCAACACCACCCTCCAGCAACAGCCCGGCCACCTACTCGTCGCCACAGAGTGAGTATATCTACGCCGTACAACTGGCCGCCGTACAACGCGAACTGGCCATGACCGAACCTCACTGGCAACGTATGACCCGTCCGCTGGCCGTCATTAAGGAAGGCGATTTTATAAAATACCAGGCCCGGGGCATTGCCGACGCCCAGGATGCCAAACGGACCCGAGATCAGCTGGTGACCGAAGGTTTCGCCGGGGCTTTCATCGTGATCTACCGGGACGGCAAACGCTTGCCCGCCGCCGAAGTGAGTCGCCTGCTCGGGAATTAAAGTAGGTTCGGGCAAACCAACTGGCTACTCGGCCTGTTTGGAGGTACATACTGGTCTAGCCAATTTTTTATTTACCGGTGCTCTCGACTCAACCAACCAGCAAATATGCGTAACGAAGTTAAAGTAGGCATTCTCGTCATCGTCGCCGTAGCTCTATCCTTTTGGGGCTACAAATTCATTCAGGGCAAAAACCTTCTGAGCGGTGCTAATACTTATTACGCGCTTTACGGTGCGGTTGATGGACTGAGCGTTGGTTCTCCGCTGAGAATCAGTGGTGTGAACATCGGCTCCGTTTCTTCTATCGAACTCGATCAGCAAACCAGATTGGTTAAGGTGATCATGGAGGTGAATGAAGGCTACAATATTCCCCCAAATTCCATCGCTTACATCGCCAGTGACGGGCTGCTGGGAGGCATGAAGATCGACGTTGTTTACGATAAGCCTTGTCTGGCCGACGGCAGTGATTGCCTGAAGAGCGGATCACAAATCGAAGGACGGGAGCGCGGCATGCTGAGTTCTTTTCTCGGCACCGACCCGGAAAACCCTACCGAAGACCTCACACGTTCACTGGACAGCGTAGCCGGCAACCTGAACGACAAGTTCTTTGGTGAAGATTCTGATCACCCCATCGCCCGCTCCAGTCAGGACTTGGCGACTACCATGAAAAACCTGGCCGCTACCACCGCCCAGTTGCAAAACCTGATGGCCACCAACAACCGTTTCATCACCTCCACCATGCGTAATCTGTCCGAACTTACCAATGGTCTGGCCGAAAGGCAGGAAGCTTTGGGGGGCATCATTGACAATACCGAGCAATTTACCGGTACACTTTCGGAAATTGAGGTTCAACAAACGCTCGACCAGGTCAACGCCGCATTGAAAAGCCTCAGCAACACCCTTGAACAAGCCGACGGTGCCGTGGGAGGGTTCAATGGCATCGTCGCCAATCTGAATGACGGAAAAGGGACCATCGGAAAACTGCTCAATGATGAAGAAATCTATTTACGACTAGACAACGCCAGTCGATCCATCGATACCCTGGTGACCGATTTACAGGAACGCCCTTACCGCTATATTCCGTTTAAGAGCCGCCGCCGCGTACTGAAATTCGACCGTAAAGACGAAGAGAACCGGGCGGACGAGGTATCGGTGATCGATGATAAGTAGTCGATGAAAATAGTTTCTGCCAAGCATCTTCCCGCCCTGGACCAGGCGACTATTGAAGCGCAAAACATCAGTTCGGCTCAACTGATGGAAAGGGCTGCCCACGAAACCTACTATCGTTTTGTGGAAGATTTCTACGGCAGTGAATATGCAGTTTTTTGTGGCAGTGGCAATAATGGTGGAGATGGTTGGGTATTAGCCAGACTATTGTCTTCCCAACACCGGGTAATTGTATATGATTGCCAAATCGGTGAACGCAGCTCAGACAATGCACTAAACTACCAGCTGGCCAAGGAAATTCCCGGCATCGAGATCATTACGGTTGAGTCTGCTGATGATGTTCGTGACCTGAACGATCCAAAACTGGTCGTTATCGATGCTTTATTCGGCAGCGGCCTCAGTCGGCCAGTGACCGGAGTCTGGGCCGGGGTCATCCGGCAAATTAATGCAACTACCGGTACCGTAATCAGTATCGACCTGCCCAGCGGAGTTTTTGCCGACCGGTTTACCGACGGTACTCACGTACAGGCCAACCTGACGTATTCCCTGGGTACTCCCAAATTAGCCGAATTCGCGGTCGACAACGCTAAAGCCTACGGAAAGATCGAGTCAGTAGACATCCAATTGGCTGCGGAGGCGTTAGAAGCCATTGATGCCACCTTCTTCACCCAAGACGTTGATAACTTGCGGGCTACTTTGAAGGACCGAAGCTTTTTTGACCACAAAGGCACATTTGGTCACGCATTGATCGCCGCCGGTAGTCAGGGAAAAATTGGTGCGGCCACCCTTTGCGCCAGCGCCGCTTTAAGGGCCGGGGCAGGTCTGGTTACGGCTCATCTGCCACGCTGCGGCTACGAGATTGCACAGATCGCACTGCCCGAGGCAATGTGTCAGATAGACCGCCACCGGTTCGTGGTTACTGAGATTCCTGGTAGTCAACGGTATAATGCAATCGGAATTGGCCCGGGAATGGGCACAAACGAATTAACGGCTGCCGCTTTGGAGAAATTCATTCGGCATACCGATCAGCCTTTAGTGCTTGACGCCGATGCGTTGAACATCCTGTCTGTGCGGCAGAATTTGCTGGAACAACTTCCCGGGGGGAGTATCCTGACTCCTCACCCGAAGGAGTTTGCCCGGCTCTTCGGGGAAACGGATAATGACTTTGCCCGTTGGGAATTGCTGCGCGAAAAATGTCAGGCCCTGAATCTGGTCATCGTTTTAAAGGGTGGCAATACCGCTATCGGCACACCCGACGGTCGGGTCACCTTCAATACCAATGGAAACCCGGGAATGGGTACGGGAGGAACCGGAGATGTACTGACGGGAATCATCACGGGTCTGATGGCCCAGGGTTACCCCTCGGTCGACGCCGCCAAGCTGGGCGTTTACCTGCACGGAAGCGCGGGAGATTTAGCGGCCACCGAACTGGAACAGGAAAGCCTACTGGCAACCGACGTGATCGATCACCTGGGCAAAGCATTCAGGGCTCTACGGGCGCAGGGAGAAAATTAATACCGGAAGAGACTTAATTGACCGCCACCACTTTTTGGATCTGTGGCAACCGGCTTTTGATCGCTTGCTCCAGGCCAGCCTTCATCGTCATTTCACTCATGCTGCAGCCCACGCAGGAGCCCAGCCATTTGACTTTGACGGTAAGGTCTTCGGTTACGTCAACGACTTCCACGTTACCGTTATCCACGGCCAAGTGAGGGCGAACGTCGTCGAGGGCGCGGTCGACTCTTTCCAACAGTTCGTTTTTTTCAGTGGTTGACATAAGCGTTTACTAAATTAGGTGCTACAAAGGTACAACCTTGAAGTGATTAGCCCAACCCATTTACTACCGCCGCCACACAACGTGCCGCCAGTTTGGCCGTCACTGTATCCTGGTCGTAGGCAGGGTTGAGTTCGGCGATGTCTAAACTGATCAATTTACCACTGGCCGCCAGGTATTCGAAGAGGGGAAATACACCTTCTGGACTGAAGCCCATGGGGTTAGGGGCACTGACTCCGGGAGCATAAGCCGAGGAAAAACCGTCCAGATCAATGGTCAGACAAACGGCATCCAGATCGGAGAGGAAGGAATCCAGGAATCGGCGGTGACTATCCAGCCGGCTGAAGACCATTTCCCTTGCTACTTTGAAGTCTACATCCAACTCCTCCACCGTAGCCAGCAGACTCGGGGTCGCAGCCGCTAGCTGAATCCCGAAAACCAGGTAGGGAAAGTGTTCGTCACGCTCACGTGCTTCCCGGGCCAACTGGAAGAAGGGGGTGCCGGAATTGGGGCCTTCCGTGTCCGGCCGCAGGTCGAAATGAGCGTCGAAGTTGATGTAGCCGATGCGCTTGCCGGGGAATGCTTTTTGGGCGCCTTTGTAGTGGGCGTAGGCGATATCATGGCCACCACCCAGCAACACCGGAAAATCCCGTTGGCGCAAGACTTCGGCCGTGCAGTCGGCCAGGGCTTGCTGGCTCTTTTCCAGGTCACCGTCGGGACAACTGATATCGCCCAGGTCATACAGGTTGAGGTCTTCGGGCAGGTGATTGGCCAGTTTTGCCAACTGGGTGCGGATAGCCAGCGGGCCGGCTGCCGCTCCTACCCTGCCCTGGTTGCGTCGCACGCCTTCGTCCACGGCGTAACCAATCAGGCTGATGCCCAGGGGCCCGTCTTCCAGGTATTCGCTCCATTCAACACATTGTATTTTCTGGAACCAGTAGTCATTGGCGGGTGCCTGGCGGCCGGTCCAGGTAGCCGGGTCGGGGGAGAGGAATCTGGCGGGCATATGCAACTGAGGGCTCGCGGCCCTGATTTGGTTTGGGGTACGAAGGTAGTGGATTGGAATTATTTAGAGTCCGTTAAGTTCTAGACAGTTTTTTTGACTTCAAAGTAGCAATGCCGTAAAGTCATCGAATGTACTGAAGACGAGCAGAATTTTACCGATCTTGCACCACTGTCAAATGAGTATATTTTACATCATAAATCACAATTTCCCTTGCAGCCACTAGCCGAAAGAATGCGCCCCAAGACGCTCGACGAATACGTCGGCCAGGAACACCTCATCGGGAAAGGAGCCGTGTTGCGGCGGGCAGTGGAAGCCGGGCGTATTCCCAGCTTCATTCTGTGGGGACCACCGGGTGTGGGGAAGACCACTCTGGCCAAGATTATCGCCAATACCTCGGAAGTTCCGTTTTACATTCTTTCGGCCATCAACTCGGGGGTAAAGGACGTGCGGGAAACCATTCAAAAAGCCCAGCGGACACAGTTTTTCGACCGCCCCTCTCCGATTCTTTTCATTGATGAGATTCATCGTTTCAGCAAATCTCAGCAAGACAGTTTACTCGGGGCCGTGGAGGCCGGCATCGTCACCCTGATCGGCGCAACAACGGAAAACCCGAGCTTTGAGGTCATCCCCGCCCTACTCTCCCGCTGCCAGGTTTACGTGCTGGAACCACTGGCCAAGGAGGAGCTGACCGGACTGATCGACAAAGCCCTTACCGAAGACGAGGTGCTGAAAGAAAAGGCAGTTGAGGTCGTGGAGTACGATGCGCTGCTGAGGTACTCTGGCGGAGATGGCCGACGGCTCTACAACGTGCTGGAAATCGTCACCAACTTCACGGACGAAGACAGCGACGGTCCACTGCAAATCACCAATGAGTTGGTGACCGCCCGTATCCAGGAAAACATCACCCGTTACGACAAGACCGGGGAGCAACATTACGACATTGCCTCGGCCTACATCAAGTCCATCCGGGGCAGTGACCCGAACGGGGCCGTTTACTGGCTGGGCCGCATGATTGAGGGCGGCGAAGATCTGAAATTCATTGCCCGCCGCATGTTGATCGCCGCCAGTGAAGACATCGGACTGGCTAACCCGAACGCTTTATTGCTGGCAACCACGGCTTTCCAGGCTTCGACGATGCTCGGTTTCCCCGAGGCCCGGATCATCCTCAGCCAAGCCACCGTTTACCTGGCCACCAGCCCGAAGAGTAATAGCAGCTACCTGGCCATCAAGAACGCTCAGCGTAAAATCCGGGAAACCGGCACCCTGCCCGTGCCCCTTCATCTACGCAATGCCCCCACCAAACTGATGCAGAGTCTCGATTACGGCAAAAACTACAAATACAGCCACGACCACGGCGACAATAACTTCGCCGAGCAGGAGTACCTGCCCGAAGAGATCAGCGGCACCAAATTCTGGGAACCGCAGCATAATAACCCGTCTGAGGAACGGATGCGGGAGTTCCTGCGGAAGCGGTGGAAGAAAAAATATGGCTATTGATGGATTACCAGGTTGAACTTGAAGTACCAATTGCCAAGTGTCAACCAACTCAATAGCCGGCTTTACGGAGAGTTGAGGATTTTTCTGCTGCACCCGCTCTACGCAAATCCCGGCATCCCTATCCAAGGATAAATGTACCCAGCTCAATCACTAAAAAGTCGCCGGCTTCCAGGCTCAACTGAACACCTAATAAGCAGGCATTTTCAGCTGTTCAGTGATGATTTTCACCGCTAATCAGATCGTCATCGGTTTCGACAACGATTTACTGGCCATTGGGAACAATCAGCTCAATAAGTGCATTTAAGATTAATAGTAGGAGTCTGCTTTACATATTCGTCATAATTGTTACATAATAACAGGTAGACTACTGGCCCGTAACAAGAACAATTAGACTATTGAATATTAATTCGACACTTACCCAACACCTCAACCAGCTTATAATTAAAGACATACATTAATTGAAATATAAACCTGACCAAATCATTCTCCGTGATCCTGCTGCTTGAAATGTTGGTCGTCTTATCAATCAACTTGAACGTTGGCGGCATTTTCATACCATCTCAATAATTCGCAAACTCATTCTCATGCCACGTTTCCTCCTCCCTTTCTTGCTCTTGTGCTCCTTTCACTTGCTTGCCCAGTTCCCCACCCTCTCCCTCATGGAGGTCGAAGACGGCTTTTCCTCTCCCGTTGCCATCGTTAATGCCGGAGATGGCAGCAACCGGCTTTTCATAGTCGAGCGGGCCGGGCGGATAAAGGTCTACGATCAGAACAGTGGCACCACCGTAGGTAATGACTTCCTTAACATCGTGTCGAGGGTCCGCTGCTGTGGGGAGCGGGGCTTGCTGGGACTAGCTTTCCACCCGGATTACGCGACCAACGGCAAATTCTACGTCAATTATACCGTAGACAATGATGCGACCCTGGACGATGGAACATCTATCGTCAGCGAGTTCATCAATAACAACCCTGCCGGTAACAGCGTAGCGGCCAACAGCGAGAGACGGCTGCTGGTCTACGATCAGCCCTATAGCAACCACAATGCCGGCGATCTGGCTTTCGGGCCCGACGGTATGCTGTGGATTCCAACCGGCGACGGCGGTAGTGGCGGCGACCCCCAGAACAACTCCCAGAATAACCTTTCTTACCTCGGCAAAATGCTGCGCATCGACGTAGACAACCAGGACCCGGGAATTGAGTACGCCATTCCAGCGGATAATCCTTTCGTCGGTAACGCCAATTACCTGCCCGAAATCTGGGGTACTGGCCTGCGCAACCCCTGGCGCTTTACTTTCGACGGGAACGCCATGTGGATCGCCGACGTAGGCCAGGGCGCCTGGGAAGAGGTCGATTACCTCGAGGATGTTACGACCACTTCGGGCCTCAACTGGGGCTGGCGCTGTTACGAGGGAAACAGTCCTTATAATACTACCGGATGCGGGCCGCAAAACAGCTACGACTTCCCCATCTACGAGTATCCCCACAATGGCTCGACCGGTGGGTTCAGCATCACCGGTGGCCACGTGTACCGGGGCACCCAGTACACGACATTGAGTGGAATTTATATTTGTGCCGACTACGTATCCGCCAACTTTTTCCTGCTACAAACCGGCCCGAATGGGACACTGAGTAATTCGGATATCCAGCGACCAATCAATAACTTTTCTGCCTCCGCTTTTGGTCAGGACGAAGCCGGCGAACTATACGTCGCTCACCTTACCGACGGTTCCATCCATCAGGTACAAGCATCACCGGCGCTGCCCGTGGCCTTCTCCAGCTGGGATGCAGAATTTCGTTCCTCCACCCAGGATGCACTCCTTAGCTGGACAACGGAGCAGGAAGAGAACAGCGACTATTTCACCATCGAAAGAGCCAGCGAGGCCAACCAGCGTTTTCAGCCGATTGGCCAGGTGGAAGCCGCGGGCAACAGCGCCGAGGTTAGTGAGTACCGCTTCATCGACCCCGCGCCGGTCGAAGGCCGTAATTTCTATCGCCTGCGCCAGACGGATGTGGACGGAGCTACCCAACTTACGCCGGTGCGTACGATCATGGTGGGTAAAGACAAGGTTAGCCAACCGGTACTCAGCCCCAATCCGGTGGGTGACGGCCCCCTCAGCATCTGGTTGCCGGAAGCCTACCGTAACGGCCGTGACCTGGAAATCACGCTCACCGATCTTAAAGGCCGTCGCTTACTGAGCCTTAGCTACCCCGCTTACGAATCGACTACTCTGGTCGTCGACCTACCTGAGGATTTGCCCAACGGCACCTACTTCTTACGAATGAATAGCGGAACGGACCAGTTCACGGCTAAATTCGTGCGTTAAATTATTATACCTTTGTCGGCCATTATTTTGGTTAGCAAAGTAGCAATGTTAGATAATAATGAGATAATCTTTCAATGATTGAATGATCTAGTGGTCGAAACGTTTTACCTATTCAATCATTAATCATTCAATCATTCGTTTACACTGCTACTTTGCTAGTCTAAAAAATCAACCTACCTAAGTATTTAGCTGCATGTCTACCCCACCCGCACCGACCAATTTCATTGAAGAGATTATCGTAGAGGATCTCGAATCCGGCAAGCACGGCGGTCGTATTCACACTCGTTTCCCGCCGGAGCCGAACGGTTATCTCCACATCGGTCACGCCAAGGCGATCACGATCAGTTTTGAGATGGCCAAAAAATACGGCGGCCGGACGAACCTGCGTATGGACGACACCAATCCCACTACGGAGGAGACCCACTACGTTGACATGATCAAAAACGACATCAAATGGCTGGGGTACGAGTGGGAAGACGAGGTGCTATACACCAGTGATTATTTTCCGCAACTGTACGCTTTTGCCCAGGACCTGATCCGCAAAGGTTACGCCTACGTGGACGATAGTACCGCCGAGGAAATTGCTGAACAAAAGGGTGATATCGGCGTGCCGGGTACCAACAGCCCCTACCGCGACCGCAGCCCCGAAGAAAACCTGGCCCTTTTCGAAGGGATGAAAAACGGCGACTTCCCCGACGGCAGCAAAGTATTAAGGGCCAAGATCGACATGGCCCACCCCAACTTGCTTTTACGCGATCCGGTACTCTACCGCATTAAGCACGAAGCCCACCACCGCACGGGTGACGAATGGTGCATTTACCCACTCTACGATTTTGCCCACGGCCAGAGCGATTCCATCGAAAAGATCACCCATTCGCTCTGTAGCCTGGAGTTTCGTCATCACCGCGACCTCTATAACTGGCTGATTGAAAAACTGGAGATCTTCCCCAGCCGCCAGATTGAGTTTGCGCGTATGAACGTCGACTATTTCATCACCAGTAAGCGCCGCCTGAAATTACTCGTAGACCAAGGTGTGGTTACCGGCTGGGACGACCCCCGCCTGGGCACCCTGGCCGGTATGCGTCGTAAGGGCTATCCCGCCGAAGCTATCCGTAACTTCTGCGTAGATACCGGTGTGGCCAAGCGCGATAACCAGCAGGAATTCGACTTGCTGGAGTTCAAAGTTCGTGAGATCCTCAATCGTGACGCTCACCGCTACATGGCCGTCCTGGACCCGGTAAAACTGGTGATCGAGAATTACCCCCAGGGGCAGGTCGAAACCCTGACCATCGACAACAACCCCGGCGACGAAACCGCCGGCACCCACGAAATGCCTTTCAGCCGTGAGCTACTGGTTGAACGGGAAGATTTCAGTAAAGAGCCCCAGGGACGTAAGTACTATCGTCTGGCACCGGGCAAAGATGTACGGCTAAAAGGCGGCTATATCGTCCACTGTCTCGGCCACGAAGAGGATGCAGACGGTAAGGTCACCCAAATCAACTGTACTTACTACCCCGACAGTAAAAGCGGGGAAGACACCAGCGGCGTAAAAGCCAAAGGAACGCTGCACTGGGTGAGCGCCGAGCACGCCGTGGACATTGAAGTGCGCCAGTACGACAAACTCTTCACCGACCCGCAGCCGATGAATCACGAGGATAAAGATTTTATGGAATTCATCAACCCGGACAGCCTGGTGACCATTACCGCCAAGGGAGAACCCGCCCTGGGTGAAATCAGCGAAGGTGGGCAGCACTTTCAGTTTCTGCGCAAGGGCTATTACGTCAGCGATCCGGACAGCAAGCCGGGGCATCCGGTATTTAACCTGACGGTTGGATTGAAGAGTAGCTGGAAAGGGAAGAAGTAGTCTTTTAGTCGGGAGTTGTTTAGTCGGGAGTAAGGAGTCTGAAGCGAGTAACCGATTCCCGACTCTAGACTTTAGATTTTACCCTCCTGACTTCACCACCTTCCCATACCCCATCCCCTTGAGCAATTTCACCACCTTATCCCGCTGGTTGCCCTGGATGATGATCTCGCCGTCTTTTACTGTGCCGCCTACGCCACACTTGGTTTTCAGAGTTTTTCCGAGAGCTTCCAACCGCTCGTCGCTGCCACTAAAGCCGGTAACTAAGGTGACGGCCTTACCCTTGCGCTGTTTGCGGTCGATGAGAATGTAGAGTTTTTCCTGTTTGGGGTCGAATCCGTCGTCTTCCGGTTTGTTATCTTCCGGCGAGTCGTTTCCCAGCCCTTCACCGGACGGCAGGTCATTTAGCCCGGATAAGGCAGCGAAGGGATTATCGTCGGGATTGTTTTCCGTATTACTTCCGGTAGTGAAGAAGCCTTTTTTCTTACTCATGCTATTGCTTTACAATTCGCCGTAAAGTTACGCCGTCGGGTCCATCCAACCGGAACAGATAGACTCCGGCTGCGAGGTCCCTGAGTTCAATAACACCACCGGCTTCATTCAGAGTTCCGGTCTGGAGGATTTTTCCCGTCAGGTCACGCAACTGAAAACTGGCTATTCCAACAGCGTTACTCAGCCACTCATACTGCAGTCGGTCGTTGACCGGATTGGGATACAGGTTGACCTTCGTGGCCGCGCTACCCATACGCGCAGATCGTAACGGAGAATAAATTACCGTACCATCGGTGTCTTCCTGCCGCAAGCGGTAGAAATAAGTTTGACCCGTACTTACCCGATGATCTTCGTAGTGGTAAGTTCCTGTTTCTTCTCCCGTGGCCGCAACGAAATCAAGCTCTTCCCAACTCCCGTTGCGGGCGTCTTCGGTTCTTTCGATCCAAAAACCAAGGTTTTCCTTTTCGGCTTCCGTGCGCCAGTTGAGATCGATGTGCTCATGCTCTGCCGTGGCCGTAAATTCCAGCCAGGTGACGGGAAGCGGCACGTAATTGTCGAAGCAGATCTTTAGGGTGAAGCCGTTAAGCGTACCGCCGTCACCCGCAAAAGGATCGTTTACTGTAAGAATCCACTCACCGTTGGCCTCGCTACCGTCAAAAGTTGACAGGGGGTCTTCCAGCGGCTGGATGAACATAGCCGGGTCTACCGGCGGACAAGGAAAATAATCGAGGCCGTTGTCGTCGTCGAAGCTGATAAAAACATTATTCTGGCCGGAACATTCGTATGCAAACAGATCGATCATACTGCTATTCGGGGCACTCAACTCTACATTGAGGTCACTGATGTAAGTGTGTTCGATGTCGAGTTGGTACACGTCGACGTCGGTAACCTGGCCGAAATCTTCAACCTCAACCGGCATACTCACACTAGCGCTGGATTCAGGAATAGTCACTGCCTCTGCCTCGCTGGTATAGAGATAGCAATTTCCGGTGGTGAAACTACGCTGGTTCCAAAGGCTGGCTCCGCACTCGCCAACCATAGAGTAGACCCGCCAGTAATAAGTGGTTTGCGGTATCAGGTAGTTTGAGGTCACCCAATCCGGTTCAGCGGAGGTATTGGTAAAGACAATATTTTCAAAGTCTTCGTCAGTGGCCACTTCGATCCGGTAAATATCCGCACCGGAGTCAGCTACCTGAAAATGAGGGCGTAGATCTATTTCCGTATCCTGGTCTGCCGGCAAAAGGAGCGTAGGCCCGGGGCTACCCGCCCCACCGGTCTTATTTACCGCAATCTCAGCAAGCACCGTCGCTTCGGCACTTTCACCGCTTACGGACATTTCGTAGAAGCCGTTTTCCAGATTGTCCAGACCCAGAATCGTCAGGTCGGTCGTACCGCCGGGCAGTACCGGGTTGGGGTAAAATACGGCCAGGGTATTCTGGGGAAGGTCATTGACTTGCATAATCAATGGCTCGGTCGCTCCGCCGGCACTGGTGGTTATGAAGCGAAAATCGGCTTCACCGTCGTCAAAACAATCAGCCAGGCTACTGGGGCTGAGGTTGTCAATCGTCACTTGCGGACTGCCTTCTACCGGAAGTACCGTAAAGTCCTGGGTCGATATGTTGTAGAACACATTGTCTACACTCCGCACCATCATTCTCGCGGTGGAGGTGGGTTCGTTTGGAATAGTAACGGTTGTATATCCATTATTAGGTACCGGACCGGCCAAAAGGACAAATTCTTCGTCGGGGGCAGCGGAATACAGCACTTCCACCTCGCTACAATTGATGGGTGACTGGTCGGTGTTGGCTAAGTCCCAGCGGACCTGAGCGGTTTGCCCGGCGCTGTACTGATTTCCCTGATCGGGATCAGTGACCAGGAAAGGACCACGGTTGCCGTCTACGTCGATATCGGCCGTAACGTTTGCCGTACAGCCATAGGCGGCGTTACTGTTGCGCAGGGTCAACAGGAAATCCATGGAGCGTCCGACCAAAGGAATCTCTTCCCATTCCGGGTCGTTACCGCTGCGCACGTGCTCCAGGCGGGGAAAATAACGCTCCGGGATGACAACGGGGGCATAAGAGCGAAATAGCGGACCGTTTATATTCAGGCCCGTCGGCGGCATCATTCCCTGTTCGTGATCGTACTGCTCCCAACAATAGTCCAGGTTCCCATCGCCGGAACCTACACCGACCAGTTTGAAAGGCGTCCCCTTGGGAATCACATCGTAGGCGGTTGACTCGAGCGTAGGCGTACTCAGATCGGTGCTAATGACACTTGCGCAGCTGTTTCCCAGCCCTTCTTCCAGGTGTGCCGTTATCTCTTCCAGGTTCCGGCCGTTGAAGTAAGCATCGGAATGTTCCTGAACGTTAGGTTCGCAGATACCTGCGTAGCCCATGATCGTGCTGCCACTTCCTGGCTCGGTACCAGCATTGGGGTTATAGTTACAGTTGTTGTTCTGGATGTGATTAGCCCCCAATTGGTGTCCGATCTCATGGCAAACGTAATCGACGTTGAACGGGTCGCCTTCGGGCATCATTCTGCCGCTCACCCCACCGGCTTTAAGCCCCCCGCAACTGGATTTCAGGTAAGCCACTCCACTACTGAATCCAGCAGAAAAAATATGCCCAAGATCATAGTTCTCTTGTCCGATCACCTCATTTGTATTGGGCGTATTCCCAACAAGACAACTGGTCGGGGAAGTACCATCGAACGGATCAGTTGCCGAGTCATAATAGTATAGATCGCTATTGTTTTCCACCAGACTCAGGCGCAGGGCCAGGTCGTGGGTCAGGACCTGATTTACGCGGTTGATTGTCGTTACGATCGCCGAATGTACCAGACCAGACTGAGCGGCACTGGTTGCTCCGTGGTAATTACTATACTCCGCCGTGGCCGTAATGGCAGTCTCGTACTCGCGGAAACTACAATCACCAAAGCTGCCGTTAACCGAGGGCGGGTCACTGTCGGGTTGATCACTGACCAGACATTCAAAAGGCATTGCTTCTATGTTAGCCACCTTATCGTAAACCTGGTAATGCAACAAATCTCCTCTAAAAAGCGGATCTACATTGTAGTCTTCTTCCCCTCCAAAACGAATTGAGGCGTGAAAACCCCGCTCCGTCCAATCCAGAAAAATAGTCTGACGAGCGTTATCTAAATTGATCCCGTACCAGGTTCTGATACTCGGATACTCGGCCAGCGTAGCGGGTTCGGCCAGATCGTAAGCAACAATGCGGAACTGTTTCATGGCCCCGCTGGAAGTAGGTAAAGTTATAATTGTCGGGCTATCCTCAGCATGCGTAAACTGTTCGTGGGGGGCGGCAAAAAGTTGTGTCCGCAGCGCCAGTGTATCCAGCAGGTAGGTACGGTATGATTTGTTATTGATCCGTCGGTCTCCACCGGGGGGCAGGTCGGCTTCGTTGATCGACATCCAGATTTCCTGGGCCGTAAGGGTCGTCATTCCAACGATCAAAAACAGTGTCGCCACGGTCGCATACCGGACGAGCGGACCCAAAAGGGGTCCTGAATTCCATCTATCCATCTAAAAAGTGTCTGTCTGTTCGAGAGGGGAAACCTACTTACGGAGAAAATGTACTTACTGGTGTTGCGAACTTACAAAATATGCAGCGGCCCATTCGGTCTTTTGACGGAACGGGGGAAATTCGTCGCGAATCAAGGATATTTCAGTAAGAAACGGGTGACTATTCGATCACTTTTCCCTTCATAGCCACCGCAATATTACGGTCCAGGGCCTCGTGCGCCAGTGGTTCGCTGTAAATATTCAGCTCCTGCACACGGCTATTGATGGCGTCTTTGTCCCCTCCTTTTACCGATTTTTCCAGATTATCGGCCAGTTGATTAAGGGCAATACTTTGCTCATTGCTCAACCAGCTTTCGTTGTTCTTAATGAATTTCCGGGTGCTCAACAGTACATTATTCGCTTCGTTCCGGGCTTCTACCAAGGCACGGCCGGCCAAATCTTGTTCAGCGTGGTTGAGGCTGTCAATCAGCATCAAAGCCATCTCTTCTTCGCTGATTCCGTACTGGCTCTTGATCGTAATGCTTTGCTCCGTACCGCTGCGGTTTTCGCTGGCCTTTACCCGCAAAATACCGTCAGCATCGAGATAAAACTGGATTTCGATTTGGGGAATGCCAGCCGGCATCGGTGGGATGTCACGTAGTACAAACTCACCGAGTTTACGGTTATCGGCCACCATGTCTCTTTCGCCCTGAAAGACGGCGACTTTCAGATTTTTCTGGCCATCTACACTCGTGGTGTACTTGCGGCCCACCCGGGTCGGCACTTTATTATTGCGGGGAATGATCACATCCATAAGTCCACCCACGGTTTCAATTCCCAAACTCAGCGGAGTGATATCCAGCAGCAATACATCCTGTTGATTACCGGCCAGCACATCGGCCTGAATTGCCGCACCCAGCGCTACCACCTGATCGGGGTCTAAACTGTCATTTACTGTCTGACCGAAGAATTCACCGACGGCCTTTTTCACTATTGGCATCCGCGTGCTGCCACCCACCATAATGACGTGGTCGATGTCATTCTTGCTTAGTTCAGCATCTGAAAGTGCGCGTTGGCAGGAGTCCAGCGTCCGTTGTACCAACGATTTTGTCTGGCTAACAAAGTAGCCGTGTTCTATTTCCAGGGCCAGCCCATCGATGTTCCCGACGAAATGATCTTGATTGGAAAGCTCTTTTTTTGCCTCCTCGGCCAATAGTCTTACCCTGGCCCGAAAGACCGGATTGCTGAGATCAAGATCGTAACGCTTCGTCCAATAATCGACAATGGCCTGATCAAAATCGTCACCGCCCAGGAATGTATCACCGTTGGTAGACAAAACCTCGAAAATGCCTTGTTCGATCCTCAGGATGCTGATGTCGAAAGTTCCACCTCCCAGGTCATAAACTGCAATGGTCTGCCCTTCGTCTTCGTCCTTCAGACCGATGCCATAAGCCAGTGAACTGGCGGTAGGTTCGTTGAGGATGCGCAAGACATCCAATCCGGCCAGCTTACCCGCATCTCTGGTGGCCTGGCGCTGAGCATCGTTGAAATAGGCGGGTACGGTGATTACTGCTTTTTGTATCGGCTCACCCAACTCTGCTTCAATCCGTTGCTTAAGGGCTCTTAAAATGTGGCCGGATAATTCGATTGGCGTGTAGAACTTGTCCTTTACCCGCACTTTCACGAGTTTGTCCTCGTCTTCGTCGATAATTTCGTAGCCAAAACGCTCTTCAATCTCGCTTACGTCCTGATAGCTCTTTCCCATCAACCGTTTAACAGAATATAGGGTATTTGCCGGATCGCTGCTCAGGTATTGTTTAGCGTCATCACCCACGGTGATCTTACCTTGTGGACCGAAGTGAAGCACACTGGGAACCAGTACGTTCTTCGAGTCCGGTCCGGTAACGGCTACTGACTTACCGTCCCGCACAATGGCGACCAGGCTATTGGTAGTTCCCAGGTCGATGCCGACGATCAATTCGCCGCGGCTACTTTTTTCTTCTTCCTTAAGATTACCCGCTTTGAGGTCGATACTGAATTTGGCCATGGAGTAAAAAAGGTAATGATGTAATAAAGTTCAAAAATGGTAACATGGGCCATAGCCTAATCAGCCCGCGCTTCTGCTAAAGGATTATCCTTGCGCAACAACTCTCTAGCCTGATTCACGAAAGGATCATCGCGGTTTAAGATGCGGAATAAGTGATCGCCTCCGTATAGCTGTTTGGCAATGCGGGCGCGGAAAAACTGAAGTAAGGCTTCGCGTAACTTCGGGGAAGCTGGCAAGACGATTTCCTCCCCTTCTTCCAGCTCAGCGCTGGCCCTTTCGAAGAGAGCATCAATCACTTCATCGCCGGGACGGAAGCCATTTTCATAGTCAGCAAAATTTTCAAATTGCTCACCTACCCGATTAAGTTCCAGGTAACGGAAAACATAGGCGGGAATTTCCTGACGAAGAAGCAGGAAATTGCGATCGTAGTAATCGGTATCGATGGGTACGAATACATCCGGTGTGATACCCCCACCTCCGTAGACCTCATGACCGTTTGCGGTATAGTAGATCAGGCTGGAATCACGCTGAACAACGGCACTACCGTCCAATTCACCACTGTTGTAGCGGCGGTCCAGTTCGCTGCGATACTCTTCTTCTCCTTCCTCATAGGAACGTTGAATACTACGGCCACTGGGTGTATAAAAACGAGCAACGGTCAAGCGTAGCGCACTACCGTCACTCAGGTCGTATTGTTCCTGGACCAGTCCTTTACCAAAACTCCGGCGGCCAACCACGATACCACGATCCTGGTCCTGGACGGCACCGGCAACGATCTCGCTGGCACTGGCTGACCCGCCATTGATCAGCACGGCTACTTCGCCCAATGTGTAAAAAGCCTGACCGTTTGATTTATAATCTTTTCGCGGGCTGCTGGCTCCTTCGGTATAGACCAGGAGTTTTCCCCGCTCTTCAAATAGCTGACTGAGTAATTTCGTAGCGTGATCCAGGTAACCGCCGGGATTTTCGCGCAGATCCAGGATCAGGTCTTCCGCATCGTCTTCCTTGATGAGGCGCTCGAGTTCAGTCATGAACTCCGTGTACGTGGTACCGCTGAAGCGATTGATTTTGATGTAGGCCGTTTTTTCGTCCAGCATATAGGCTGCGTCAACGCTATGCATGGGAATGGCCGCTCGGGTAATTGTAAACGGTAACAGCCCGGATTGCCCGGGGCGCTTTACCTCGATGCTTACCTCGGTACCGCTCGCCCCCCGCAGTAGCTTGGTCGCGTCGGTATCCTTGGCGGTCGGGCCGGCTACCAGGCTGTCTTCGATCATTACGATCTTATCACCGGCCATAATGCCAACGGCCTCGCTAGGACCGCCGCTGACCGGACTGACCACTACGATCGTATCTTCCACAACCATGAATTCCACCCCAATACCATCGAAGTTTCCGTCCATTTGCTCTTTGAGCGCCTGCATATCCTCTACGGGAAAAAAATTGGAATGTGGATCCAGTTCATCCAGTACGGAGCGAATGGCAGTACGGGTAAGCTCCTCCCGATCCTGCTTCTCTACGTAGCGCATATCCACGTAACGCAATACTTCCTCTACGCGATCTTTGGTAAAACCGGTGCCTTCGCCAGTTCGGGCAATGAAGGGAGCATTGCCGGAAAATTGCAAGCCAATGAACAGCCCCATGGCCAATACGATGGCAAACATCAAGGGAAGCCAGACATTACCGCTGCTTCTATTTTGGTTGTTGATACTCATACTGCCAGTATTAAGGAGTAGAGGTGGTTAATTGTTTATCCGATTGGCAAGCTCATTCACTGAAGACGGATATTATCCATTAAAGTCCATTTTCAAACAGTGTTCCAACGGCTCCGGGTGGCGAAGCACCGATGTGGAGATAACCTTTCTCCGTTACCTGGCGCCCCCGTGGTGTACGCATCAGGTAACCTTCCATGATAAGGAAGGGTTCGTGGACCTCCTCGATGGTCCCACTGTCTTCCCCCACGGCCGTGGCGATGGTAGAAATCCCGACTGGGCCGCCTTTAAATTTATGGACGATGGCACTGAGGATCTTGTTGTCCATTTCGTCCAGTCCGCCCTCGTCAACGTTCAATGCATCGAGACCAAATTTAGCGATCTCAATATCGATAGTGCCGTTTCCTTTCACTTGGGCAAAGTCACGGATACGGCGCAATAGCGCATTGGCAATCCTCGGTGTTCCACGACTGCGGCGAGCAATTTCGGTGGCCCCGGTGGTCGTAATCGGTACGTCCAGAATACTAGCAGACCGTTTGATTATCCTTTCCAGGGTAGGTACATCGTAGTAATCCAGTAAGCAATTGATGCCGAAACGAGCGCGCATGGGAGCGGTCAGCAGGCCCATCCGAGTGGTAGCTCCCACGAGCGTGAACGGATTCAGGCTGATCTGCACGGAACGGGCATTGGGGCCGCTATCGATCATAATGTCGATGCGGTAGTCCTCCATGGCACTGTAGAGATATTCTTCCACGACGGTATTGAGCCGGTGAATCTCATCGATGAACAGCACATCGCCATCGTTGAGGTTGGTTAGCAGACCAGCCAGGTCTCCGGCCTTTTCCAGGACTGGGCCGCTGGTCAGTTTCAGACCGGCTCCTAACTCATTGGCAACGATGTGGCTCAGGGTTGTTTTCCCCAATCCGGGAGGACCGTGAAGTAATACGTGGTCCAGGGCCTCTCCCCGGCCAAGAGCAGCCTGAATAAAGATCTGGAGGTTTTCCACGATCTTAGGTTGGCCACTAAAATCAGAGAGCCGGTCTGGCCGCAATGCCTGCTCCAGCTGCATCTCGGAATCGCCCAGATTTTCTTTCGTCGGATCGAGGTTTTCGTTCATGGGGCTAAGATAGGAAAAGGAACAAGACCTTGGCTCGCCATAAGCTTAATACTTTTTGTGGCAAAAAGTGCATTACGCTTAGATTCAGTTGGCCACTTTGCTCCGGTTTGAGTAGTCGGCAAAAATAGTCCTGGTGCGGGCAATCGACATTGCTACTTTGGCAGCCACAATAAAAAGCCCCGGCATAATTGATATATACCGGGGCAAAAAGGGATAACTTTATTTCTTTGTGATGCTATTGTAGTCGGGTAACGATGCCGTTAATCTGTTTACGACTCAGTAAATCATCCGCAGTGCGTTGGGCAAGGGCGGCGTCGGTGAACGGACCGACCATAACGCGATTGAGGGTCATGCCGTCAGCACGATTTACAGTAGCTACGTAGATATTTTCTACGCCCTGATTTTGCAAAGAACGTACCTGGCGTTGGGCATTTTCCAGATTACCGTAAGCAGCCAATTGAATGGCATAACCGCGTTGAACCTGATTAGCGGAAACCTTTACCTCATTCACCGGCGCAACATTGGCCCGGGCATAGGCAGTAGGTTGAGCATTAGCGGATACCGGCTGGTAAGCGGGTGTATTAGAAACGGGAACCTCGCGGCGCACTACAGCCGGAGATTTGGCAGTTTGACTGGCATTATTATATACAGGAGGCTGATAGGCAGTTGGCTGACTGACGGACCGATTTTCGTAGGTCGCAGGTTGGTAGGCGACCGGGTCGTTCGCCCGACTGTTCACATCGCTGAAGTCAGAATTCCCGCTAGTGGTTGGCCGGACGTATCCATTATTAGCCTGAGTCTGAGGGGCGGGGGGATAGTAGCCGCTGGCCGGACGAGTCACCGGAGTACGATAAGCAGTTGTCGCCGGAGCGCTCTGATAAGTAGTCGGACGGGGAGCAACGGAACGAGCTGTCAATTGACGTTGAGCAGGTTGAGCTGGCTGAGGATTCCAGTTACTGAAACCGGTCCGCTTAACACTCACACGAGTACGGCCTACTTCGATCATGCCGAGTTGCTGGGCCGCAGCGCGACTGAGGACAACGAGGCTACCATCAGTGTGTCCGCTATTATCAGTAACCCTCACCTGCACACTACGGCCGTCCCCCAGACGAGTTACGGTTAAAATTGTACCGAGGGGCAACAGAGCATGGCTGGCCGTTAACTGATCGGGGCGGTAAGTTTCGCCGTAGGCAGTAGGCCGGCCGGCCAGATAATCCGCGTAGTAAGTAGCGTTACCCACCTGCAGATCGTTGTAAGCACGATTGTATGCTGGTGAGGTTTGGGCGGATTTCTTAGTCGTTTCACCTGCCTTGTCCCAGGTGATTGTTTGGGCGCTCAGACTGAATGAACAGAGAGTGAGCAGAAGGATAAAGTATTTCATTGGTCGGTTGGTCATCGTCCTTTTGGATACTGATTGTAACCATTAGACGCAGTTATAACACATAAAGACACTCAAATATTTAAAATTTGCGCATATTTCGTGTTAAAAGGGTTGATTTTAACACCGAATCAACCGCTTTCTGGAAAATCAGTACCGTTTTCTTTCGTTTTCGACACTTTTGCACTTTATTCAAAAGCATTGAGACCACCGATCTGGTGAACTATTGACCATTATATACCGCGTTGAGAAGGGTTTGTCGGGATTTGGCTTCCCGACAAGACCATGCTCTCAATGAACTTCAGGAAGCTTGCTCATCACTCGCTGCATGAACGAGATCATTTACTTCATTGAAGTCTCTTTACCGCTTCGTAATACTCGTCTAATTCAATTTTTTCGTAGCCTTCCCGCCCTACCATTTCCAGGAGAATTTCATCTTGCTTACGGCCGAGCTTGCGGGCTGCTTTGTAATCCAGTTCCGGTCGGAAGGTGACCAGGGAGTATTTGGAATAATAATCGGAGTACTGTTGCTCGAGTTGAAGTTCAATTTTGCGCTTGCGGATAAACTTTTCATCGCCCACCTTATCGATCATTTCGTAGAAATTATCAATAGCCAGGTCGGCGATGGCATTGGCGTTCTCTACGCGGTCCTCCTGAAACTTCCGCAGAATAAGTGGCCAGTCCTGACCGTGTGCTTCTAAAAGATCGTCAAATACGCGGACATCCTCGAAGCTGGCGTTCATGCCCTGTCCATAAAAAGGTACGATGGCGTGGGCGGCATCACCCATGATGAGCGTTTTGCCGTAAGCCTGCCAGGGAGAACAGCGAATGGTGCCCAGGGTACCGATCGGGTTTTCGAAATACTCCTCCAGGTAGTCCGGGATGTAGGGCAACAAGGAAGGAAAGTACTCTTCGAAGAAAGCTTTCACTTTTTCCTTACTGTCCAGGGCATCGAAGCCAATGGGACCATCGAATGGGTGAAACATGGTGAGAGTGAAACTGCCATCGGGATTGGGCAGGGCGATGATCATAAATTTCCCCCTTGGCCAAATGTGTAGTGCTTCTTTGCGGATCCGAAAAGCCCCATCCGAACCGGGATGGATCGTCAGTTCCTTGTAGCCATACCGCAAAAAGGATTGGGAGTAGTTAAAGAGTAACTTGGTGGTCTGCCCCATCAAAGCTTTGCGAACAACCGATCCTGCTCCGTCAGTACCGATTACCAGATCAGCAGAAGCCTCTTCCGCCTGGCCGGTGTCATCCTTAAAATAGATCGTGGCCTTTTTAAGGTCGACTTTGGTGACTTTATGGTCAAAATGAAGAGATACATTATTCAGTTGGTCCGCCTGGTCTAGCAAAGTAGCATTGAGGCCGCTGCGGGAAACGGAGTTGATATAACTCTCCGGTCGCGCACTATAACTGGAAAAAAAACTCTCCCCCTCCAGCGGGTGGATCATCCGCCCACGCATAGGAATGCAGTGCTCGAGAATCTGGTCTTTTATGCCTACTCTTTCCAAAGCCATGAGTCCGCGGGCGGAGAGTGCAAGATTGATGGAACGTCCGCCGGCGGCATCGGCTTGACGAGGATCGGAGCGCTGCTCGTAAACAGCAACCTGATGACCGCGCTGGGCCAGACGGATGGCCAGCAGAGAGCCACATAGTCCGGCTCCTACGATGATAATGCGTTGTGGGTTGGGCATGGGGGAAGGTAGGAAAACGGGGTGAATTTTTACGGATAATCGGATATATCCGATTAGCTGTTTTTTGGAAAATCATTTTTTAAATTTTCCAAAACCCCGCCCGCTATCGTTTTATAAACCTCAAGGCACCCCGTTCACTGCCTGAACGATACTTCACCAGGTAGACACCCCGGTGCAGGCCAGAAATGTCGATACTCGTTCCAGCCGATTTAGTGGCAGTGTTGCTCACGGTCTTGACTCGACGGCCGAGGGCATTGAAAATCTCGATCTCCTCAACCACACCGGCCAGGCCCCGCAGGCTAATGGTTTCATAGGCGGGGTTGGGAAAGACGGTAACGGTAGTAGACGCTTCTCCGAATTGTACGCTAAGGGGGCCGTAGAAGGTTTTGGTGCCGTCGAAATCTACCTGGCGGAGACGGTAGAAGGAAGTTCCCCGGAAGGGGTTCTCGTCAACAAACTCATAAGCGTTGAAATCACGGGAGTTGCCAGATCCCTTAGAGCGTCCTATTTCACTGAACGTACGACCGTTATCAGTGCTTCTTTCAACGGCAAAGTAATCGTTGCCGGTTTCGTTGATCGTAGACCAGTTCAATTTAACTGATCTAGTCAGCTTTGCTACTTTGAAGTCCACAAGAGTTACCGGAGCCAGACCAGTTGTCGGATTAGTGCTACCGAAAGTAGAACCAGCCAGTGGGTCGATGTCAAAATCCATTGGATCGACCATAGTTGCCGCGAGGTCAAAGACTGTTCCTCCGTCCGGGTCATTGATTGCGTACCATTGGTTGTTAACACCGTCGCGAAAAACTAATTTAGGTTCATCTCCGGTGAACAGGAAATCGGCTCCTCCCAAGTCAACTCCGTAGACGCCATTGTCTGCATCATCGGCCTCATCGGGGATTCCGATAGCGTCCAAAATAGTGCCCAGGTCGCCAGGGTTATCGATGGAACCGTCGTTGTCGAGATCGAGATCATCGCCTACGACAACCGTTGCATCGTTACCGGTCAGAACCAGGGTAAATGAGGGATTCTCCAGGTCGGGTACCGACACGACCAGCAAACCATTGGCGTCAAAAGTTCCGGATATGGCCTGTAAACGGTCAACCGTGCCGATATTCGCCAAATCACTTTCGATACTCACCAGCATACCGGCAAAGCCAGCTCCGGGCGTACCCTTTAACTCAACATTTTGGTTAGTGGGGTCGCCCCCCACGGGATTGGGCTCAAATTCATTGATCAATTGAGCGGGCAATTGCCCTAGTAAAAAGAGAATTAAGCCGAGTGTAAAGTTTGTTTTCATCGCGCGATATTTCAATTATCCATCAAGGTAATGGCAATTGCACGATAATGTTGGTCAGGACCATAAGCTTAACAGATTAGTAATTTACCAGTCCTCCGTAAAAGCCTTGTTAAAGATTTGCTCCGTAATGTTTTCCAGTATTTCGTTGATGGCCTCCTCTTCTACAGAAGCCAGCGCCGTAGTGCCGGGAAAATCGAAAAAGAATGAGAAATTCTTTTTCCAGCCTTCGTCGTTTTCATCCAGGTGATTGATGTATTCGATGGCTACGACGATATTCAGGCGGTTAAGGGCGGAAAACTCTCCGGGTTGGGGAGCTTCGGAACTCACCCGGTAATCTACCAAGGTGCCTTTGAACTCTAGGTGTGGATCTTGCTCTACGATGGTCAGCCTCGCTTCGTCGCGTACCTTGTTGCGCAACTGCTCGGTAGCCTCTAAGGCCAGGTTGGGCGGGGCGTTCAGAGCATTGTCGGTAAAATTCAAGATCACGACTTGTTCAACGCCGGGAGGTATGGAAATACCACGAAAGGAATAGCACCCGGAGAAAATAAAGAGTACCAGGGGAACAAATAAAGCGAGTATAGAGCGCATTTTTATGAATTTGACTGGCGGACAGAAAGGTTATTAGTATTTACGCTAAACCCTTGCTTTTATTTCCGCCTGTACTTGCTTTAGTTCAGGGTAAAGCGCTGCCGGCCCTCCTAAGGAGCAAATTGCAATGGTCATGATCGACCAGTCCAGTGCCGCTCCGTCCAGATAAGCCCGAATGAGAAAAAAGAACAACAAAATGATGAGTATGATAAAGACCCCAACGAAAATTTTGAGGCTCTTTTCCTTTGCTTTCAACTCTTCGATTGAAAGCTTTGCCAAATCATCTTTCTTCATACCATTCTCATTGTAAGCGGTGCCAGTTATCAGTTTCCCGGCAGCTTTTGCCTAATCATCCAGTAACGGTTGGCCGATCACCACCCGCACTTCCGGTGAAAGTCGTATGGAAACTTTAACGATCAGCGGATCCCGACGAGTAGCCAGGGTTTTCTGGTGCAGCCGGTAAGCGGTGCGAATAGCCGTGAAGACCATGGTAATAGCCGCCTGGCCACGGTGTTTCTGCATCAATTCATCCAGCCGCTCGAAGGTCCAGTCTTCGTGGGAACTGATCAGCTCGGCTTGCAGACTCGGGCTGATGGCCAGGCCCAGGGAAAAACTATTGATCGCCAGACCATATATCTCCAACTGAGGAAAGATCTTGAGCCAATCCTCGATGAGTTGGTTGGTTTTCTCCTTGGTGCCCTCCCCCACCGTGCCTGCCAGTCCGGTAGCGGCTTGCTGGATGGATTGCCAAATCTGATCGATCATAGTCCTGCTTATTGTCTCGGTTAATTGCCGTGGATTTAAGCCAGCCAAACCCGTTGCCAACGCTCATTATCAATCACTTGTGACATCGGATTTAGTTGGCCCACGGAAATTGACCGGGAGGTTGTTATTTCTTATACTTGATCTGGCCGTCCATAGCCGCGTTGATCTTCTCGGTTTCTTTTATCAGTTCCATGAACTCGAACTCCTGAGTGATCACATTGCCATCCACGGTGGCTCCTTCAAAACCTTTGACCTTTTTGATCTTACCGGGCATTTCCATGACGAAGTACATTTTGGCGTCGCCAAACATCATTTCCACCATGCCCATGGTTTCTTCGTCCATACCCATGGCCCCCATCAGTTCGTCGCCGATCGTCATCGTAGTCAGTCGGCTAAATTTACCTTTCTTCCATTCGAAGTCATTGGTCGTATTACCACCGGTCATACCACTGAAGGGATTGCCCTCTGCCTCCTCTTCTTTTTCGGGCTCTTTGGCCTCCGTCATCAAATCCTGGATTCTCTCCAACTGCGCCAGGTTATCGAATGGAATATTGACGGTCACAGCACCTTCGCCGGCTTCCATATCCATCACCATCCGGCTTTCTACCCGGTTGAGCAGGGCCAGGTCATCGGCAGTCCACTGAGGATTGAGCTCGATCATCTCTTCGATGATATTGAGGTTGGAATCGATGCGTTCGGGCATCTCTTCTCCGTTTTTCTTCATCTCTTCCTGCATCCCCATCGCAATGAGCGGATTACTCAGCATAGCCCCCATATCAATGGTACTGACCAGCATTCCGGAGCCGTCCGACTTGAGGCTGAGGCGCTCCTCAATCTCCAGGCAGGCAGATAAAAACAGGCCACTGAGAACAATGATGGCCAGACAGATAATTCTTGAGAATGTCATTTAATTCGTTTTGGGAAAAAGCAAAGATAAGGACTATCAAAGTAGCAGAGAGTGTAAACACGCTTTTACAACTAAAGGGGTTGCTTTTCGTTTACATGCTTTATCGTAAAATCGAACTGAACAATGCACCAAGCTACCACTCTCGGACAACTCAAAAAAAGCGACTACCAGCCCCGCTCCGTCAAAGAAGAATTACGCGCCAATTTGATTGAAAAGCTACGCAACAAAGAAGAAATTTTCGGCGGCATTGTAGGTTTTGAGGATACGGTGGTTCCCGATATTCAGCGCGCCATTTTATCACGCCACAATGTTTTATTATTGGGGCTACGCGGCCAAGCCAAGACCCGGATTGCCCGCTTGCTGGTGAGTTTACTGGATGAGTATATCCCCGTAGTAGCCGGCAGCGAACTTAATGACGACCCGCTGAACCCCATCAGCCGCTTCGCCATTGACCTGATTGCCGAAAAGGGAGACGACACTCCCGTAGCCTGGCTGCACCGCGACGAGCGTTACGTAGAAAAGCTGGCCACTCCCGACGTAAGCGTAGCCGACCTGATCGGTGACGTGGACCCCATCAAAGCTGCTACTTTGAAGCTCCCCTACTCCGACGAACGGGTAATTCATTTTGGCCTGATCCCCAGAGCCCACCGGGGCTTATTCGTGATCAATGAACTGCCCGATTTGCAGGCCCGGATCCAGGTATCCCTTTTCAATATTTTGCAAGAGGGCGATATTCAAATTCGGGGCTTTAAACTACGGTTGCCCCTGGAAATTCAGTTCGTCTTTACCGCCAACCCAGAGGATTATACCAACCGGGGCAGCATCATTACTCCGTTGAAGGATCGTATCGAGAGCCAGATCCTGACCCACTATCCCAAGACCATTGAGATTGCGCGGAGCATTACCAGCCAGGAGGCCCAACTTACACCGGAGCAGAAAGAACAGGTCGCCATCCCCGACCTGCTGGAGATCATGTTGGAACAACTGGCCTTTTCAGCCCGCGACAGTGAGTACATCGACGAAAAATCCGGCGTGTCGGCCAGACTGAGCATAAGCGCTTACGAAAATCTGGCTTCCACGGCTGAACGACGCCTGCTCATCAATAACGAAAATAAGACCACGGCCCGCATCACCGATTTCTGGGGTGTGGTACCCGCCATTACCGGCAAGGTAGAATTGGTCTACGAGGGCGAGCAGGAAGGTGCCTACGGAGTTGCCATGAAGCTTCTCGGTCAGTCGATCAAAGAAAGTTTCCTGGCCCACTTCCCCGATCCAGAAAGTGTACGTCCTGGCCGCGAAAGTGACCCCTACGGCACGATCCGCGCTTACTTTAGCGGCGGTAATGTTGTCGATCTTCTGAATGATGACAGCGACGCTGAGTACCGCAAAAAACTGGATGCCGTGGCCGGGCTCCGCAAGTTCGTGGAGAAGCACGTCGAGGAGAAGCTCTCCAAAGCTGATACCTATCTATACATGGAACTGGTCCTGCAAGGGCTGGCCGAGATGGATGTCGTCAATAAAGATGTGCTGGAAAACAGCCTCTCCTTCCGGGATATTCTGGCGGACATGCTGGATGACGATCTGGATCTCGATTTCGAATAAGGAGAAGAAAACACGAGGGGGGGATTGAAGTCCGAATCTGGTTCGGGATACCACCCTGACTGCACTTGGGTGAGCTTATGCTATATTGTGGGTTCAAGTACTCTGACAAGACCAGTTACTCAATTGTCCGGTATTTAGTCACTCACCCTCAAACCAGGCTTCTTTGCAGCGCTTCACTGCTCTTTTGTTATTGCTCATCAGTTGCGGGCTGGTAGTTGTCTATTACAACTGGGCTTACTTCGGTCATTTCGGCTACGATGATATGCAGTATGCCCTGGCGGCCAAAGAGCTGCTCAACGGGAATTTCGATGCTGGTGATCACTTCGCATACCGAATACCGGTAGTCTGGGCTACGGCTGCCGCATACTATATATTCGGGATATCGGATTTCGCTTCCGCCTTACCGGCTATCTTGATTACCTGGGTTATACTGTGGGGTGTTTACCGGGTTTTGCGGCCCAGTGGCAACTACGTACTTGCGGCCGGATTATCGCTCAGTTTACTCAGCGGCTGGATACTTTTCAACTCGCACATGCTGATGCCAGATCAGCACGTTGCCGCAGGAATCATCATGGCCTTGGTGTCCGTTCACTTATATAAGTTCCAGCGCGGAGAAAATTCTCCCCACCGCTTTGCCATCGGTTTTGCCTGCGCCCTGATCTACGCCTTCGCGGCCAAGGGAACGGTGGTCCTTTTGTTGCCACTATTGGCCTACCTTTTTCTTGTTGATTTGGCTCGTAGACGTGACCAACGCTTCTGGTGGTTAAGTACAGGCTACACTTTTGCCGGACTGTTCCTCTACTTTGGCTTTACCTGGTGGCTGACGGGCGATCCGTTCATGCGTTTTCGCGCCATTCAGGGAAACCAGTACATCCACGATTGCAGTTACGCGGAGTTGCCGCTGGTTTATACCCTGAGACGGATCGGTTACGAGCTACTGGAGATGCTGTTCCGGGAAGGAATGCTGACGGGACTGGTAATTTCACTAGTTCTGGTCTTCAGCAAGAAAAGCTGGTGGAAATTTAACGATGGTGCTACGTTCTGGTTCGTCTGTGGATTGGGTATGCTTTTGTCAGCCAACTTCATGAGTATTTCTCCGTTTTCCTATTCGCCGATGTGTGTGGATCCACGACACTATTTATTCCTCGTCCCGATCGGCGGGGTTGCCGGTGCCTACGGTATTGAGACATTTTGGAAGGGAACACGGTCCAGGAGAGAGCTGCCCGTAATCCTGGGTGCTGCCGCAGCGACAGGCTTTTTACAGGCTTACAAATTACTTGACAATGAGTACACGCTGCTGTTGGTTGCGGCGGGCGTTTATTTGCTGATCCGCCAGCGACCGTGGGCAAAGACCGTGTTTTTGGTTCTCTTGGTGGCGGCACTCTGCTTACGGCTATTCAATAATGTTACTTACTACCGAGAGGTCCGTTACCCGGCCCAGCGTGATTTTGTATTCGAGCATTTGCTGGATTCCGGAGAACCAGCTCTCGTACTGACTGACCCGGTGATGAAACGGTGGGGAGATTATTTTAATGGCTTCAACTCCGAGGACGAAGAACGATCAGCGGCAGCTAAAGTAGCAATGCCCGTTCGATTCCTGAGCTATCAGGATAGTATTCCACTGGATTTACTGACCGAATTTGAGGATGGCCAGTATTATCTGCTGAAGAACTGGCACAGCCAGTACCTGTCCGAAATCACCTGGGAAGCACTACCCTACTTTGCCCGGGAACCGGAAGACGAAGGTGCCGTTATGGTAGCCGAACAGCCGGCAACAAGCACGGCGCTTTATAATCTGCCCGCTCATTTACTTGACGCCACCGTCCGGAAAGACACCCTGTTATACAGCAAAAACGCTTTTGAGCGACCAGAGCCGTATTGGGCCGTAAACGACGCGTTACTCCAGCAGGAGGAAGTTGCTAACGGCGAATGGGCTTTAAAGGCCGGTGAATTTACCGGAACCCTTGAATTCCCACTCGATTCTTTGATGGACCGGCTGCCA
Source organism: Lewinellaceae bacterium SD302 (assembly GCA_002591745.1). Classification (GTDB taxonomy): domain Bacteria; phylum Bacteroidota; class Bacteroidia; order Chitinophagales; family Saprospiraceae; genus Neolewinella. The sequence goes on along the minus strand of PDLQ01000004.1, from coordinate 76,994 downwards.
GCTAAGGGCAGTTTAGTCATACGGGCTATTGCCAGTTGTAATTTTTCGGGACCGACGACCGCCGTCCTTTGTGTCTCCGTAGAAGACAACTCAGGCTTGTATCATTATTTCACCAAAGCAATCGATGACCAGCTGGAGGCCTACACCTTTTTCTGGCCGTCCAGTATGGAAGAACGAATTCCGGTGGAACAGATCCGGCCAAATTCTACGCTAAAGGTCTACGTTTGGAACAAAGACCAACAGGAAGGTTTCGTAGACGACTTCTCAGTGCTGGTATCCGGAATAAGTACGGGTCCACCCGCTCGAAACGAATGAACCCGTACTAAAAGTGGACGGACACGCCAGCCGCTCAACCACCTACCCTTGCTGCGTTTCCACCCTGGGGGAATTCAGTAGGAGCTGGCCCCGTGCCGTCCGGGGGCAAAGGTAAGCTTAATTAAGTAGCTAGGCAACCAGTGCGTTAATATTCGTCTAAATTATTCATTGCTACCTTGCCAGTCAACAAATGTACTTTTGTGAGGTTAGGCATTAACAGCACGAAATCAAGAATACCATTTTGCGTTGCCGTTAATAGCAAAATATTATATCATTTCAGTTTGAGCCGACAAAATTAGATTCATGCAACAGCGATACCTCAGCATTTTACTTATTTTCTTATTCTTCATGCCGGCCAATACGGCTCATGCTCAGAGTGAACGAGTAAGCATAGCTGAAGATACGGACGGGTTTCGGCTCATGGTAGGGCAGGAACCATTCATGGTGAACGGTATGAACTGGGATTACTTCCCCATCGGCACCAATTTCAACTACAGCCTTTGGAAGCAATCGGATGACATCATCCGGGCCGCCCTGAGCGAAGAAATGGCTCTTCTGAAGAACATGGGCGTTAACTCGGTGCGGATGTACACCGGAGTTCCAGCCAAGTGGATCACTTACATCTACGAGGAATTTGGCATTTACACGATGCTGAATCATTCTTTCGGTCGTTACGGACTGACGATCAACGACGGCTGGGTGCCAAACACCGAATACTCCGACCCCAGCACCCGGGAGTTGCTCTTAAGTGAAGCCACTGCACTAGCCAGAGAATACCAAAATACTCCAGGTCTGCTACTCTACCTTTTGGGTAACGAGAATAATTACGGTCTGTTTTGGGACGGAGCCGAAACTGAAGACATTCCGATTGAGGATCGCAAATCTACCGTACGTGCCCGGGCAATGTACAAAGTGATGAACGAGGCGGCCAGACAAATGAAATCGCTGGATCCGAATCACCCGGTGGCCATCTGTAATGGCGATCTGCTATTCTTGGACATCATTGCCAAGGAGTGCCCCGACGTAGATATCCTGGGAACCAATATGTACCGTGGGGTTTCATTCGGTGATGCATTTGAACGGGTGAGCAAGGAGTACGGTAAGCCCTTCCTGTTCACCGAATTCGGCTCCGATGCCTTTGACGCCCAGGCCAATCAGGAAGCTCAACAAGAGCAGGCCTATTATATGATTAATAACTGGAAGGAAATTTACGCCAATGCAGCCGGCCTTGGTAAAGCTGGTAACTCGATCGGCGGTTATACTTTTCAGTTCAGTGACGGTTGATGGAAATTTGGCCAAACCGATAATCTTGAAATTCACGATAACAATGCCTCCTGGTCGAACGGCGGCTATCAGTTCGATTTTGTAGAGGGCGAAAACAATATGAATGAAGAGTGGTTCGGCGTCTGCGCCAAGGGACCAACCAACGAGCGCGGGCTCTACAAGCTCTACCCCCGTGCTTCTTACTATAGTCTTGGGCAAGCCCATACTTTCGACCCTTACGATTCAGCAGCCAGCCCGACCGGCCTGGACGAGCATTTTGGCAACATCAATTTGATGGATGCCGTGCTAAAAGCCCGCGGCGACGAGGCGGCACTGGAGCTGGAAACTAGCGGCAAGATCCGCCTAAGCCGTCTTACGGCAGAATTGACCTCCTTCAATACTGGCGGCAGCCTGATCCGTACCCCCGATGATGCTCCGGCCAATAACACCAGTTACCCCGACGAACTGGGTTTTGACCATATGCAGTCATTCTTCGTTGGCGTAAAAGGAAATCCAGCGCCCAATCTGCAAACCGAAGTACAATTCAACATCCTGGGCAACGTTGCCGAGAACCCCATCAACGAAATCTTCTACGAGAACCGTGGCCGCCCCATCCAGATCAATACCACCAACGGCCAGCAAACCCTGAATGACGTTAATCGTGTGGCCGTTTACCGCGCCGACATAAATTGGAGCACCAAGAACTTCGACCTGGACGGCTTTTACCGAACGGGCCACTATCACTGGGGCTACGAGGGTGATTTCTTCGGTCTCTATCCCGAAGCCAATTACGGCCCCAACATTGATATTTATAATGGTAATGCTCCTCTGGGCGTAGAGATCGATGGCAAGCGCAAGTTGAAAGGGCTTTCAATTGCCATGGGTCCCGAACTCTGGTGGGGAGCCAACCCGGCCGTACTGCTCAAGTATACCCGTGACGTCGGCAAAGTCCAGCTGACCGGTATTTTCCACGAAGATCTTGAGCAAAGGGGTGGAACGGAAAGCTCCTTCGCCATTCCAATGCCCAGAACCCGTAGAGCAACTTTGTATGCAAAAACCCAGTTTGGTGGTTTAGGCGTAGAAGTCGGCGGAATTTGGGGTGGCCAACCATTAGAAGGTCGGGTGTTTCAGGTCGTGCGAGAGGTCAACGGAGAAGATCAGGCTTTCCAGGACGAGATTAACGGAAAGGATACCTGGGGCGGCAAGGTTAAACTGACGTATTCCAAAGGACCGATCAACTGGTACGGTCAGGCTTCGGCTATGAGCCTGGTCGCCGGCGGTGGTGGAGACAATACCCAGACCTTTACCGGCTGGCGGCTCAAGGACAGTGGCAGCGGCAACCAATACAACGTACTGAGCGGCTTCACCTTTACGACCGGCGACTGGCAGATCGCCCCCAATTTTCTCTGGCAACGGCCAATTGAGGGACCAGTTCCCACCGACGTAGGTGGTGCCGCCAGGCCACGCAACATCCTTGACGATCCGTTCGTAGTACGCTCCAACCGGGAAACGGTAGCCGGAGAAATCCTGCTGACTTTTGACCCCACCCCCGCTACCTGGATGTACGCCTGGGACAGTGATCGCAGCGAAGACGCTCCCCTGGCCGCCAGTCTCGGCTTTGTTTACCGTCACTTACCAACCACCCAGGACGCTGCCATCGGCATTCTGCCCGACGGACGGACTTTCTTTCCTTTTCCTGGTGCGGCGCCAGCCGAAGACCTGTGGGAAGCCTACGCCCGGATCGTATCCAAACAGGGGCCTGACTTTGGCTGGATTGCCAACCTCTACACCGGTAAAGCACAGGCAAGAGGTAGCGATGACCGTATAGTAAACCGCACCGGCGGAGACCTGCGAATGATCTACAAGAAATTTAAAATGATCGCCGGTGTCAAGATAAATGACTGGGGGCCCTATGATTACCACCGCGACTTCAACCTGACCTTCCCGGAACAATACTGGCTGGACCTTTCCACCGTACTGGGCACCCCGGATTGGTTTGCTCTTCCGAATACTCGCCTCGGGCTAATGGGTACTTTCCGGACGCTGAACCAGTTCTCCCCCCGTTACTGTCCTACCCGGACACTGGTGGGTAATGAGAGTAGCTGTGATCCCCTGGCGCCAGGCTTTGACAATGGCAACGAGTGGGAAATCCGCACTTATCTTCACATCAACATCTTCCAGTAGTCGCTCTAAAGTAAACCATCATGCAATTCAACTCTATCTATCAACTTCTCTCCGTCTTACTGATCATTGGCGGACTAAGTTTTGGCTGCGAACGCGACCTCGAAGATCTCGAACCTGCTGAATTCCCGACAAACGGCGATGTCTTTATCGACGGATTCACCGGAGGAATGGAATACGCAGCTTTCGGTGGCTCCAAAGTCACTGCTTTTGACGTGGATACCGAGATTAAGTACGAGGGCACTACCTCCATGCGCTTCGCCGTACCCGATTTCGAAGACCCCGAAGGTGCCTATGCCGGCGGTACCTTTTTCCTGACCAGCGGACGCAATCTCAGCGGTTATACCGCCCTTACCTTTTGGGCCAGGGCCACGCGCTCGGCGACGATTGACGAAATCGGCTTCGGTAACGATCTGGGTGAAAACCGTTACGTCACTTCCGTTGCCGGCGGAATTCAAGTCAACACTAATTGGCAAAAATACTATATCCCCATCCCGGATCCCAGTAAACTGACTTCCGAACGCGGTATGCTTTTTTATGCTGAAGGCCCCGAAGATGGAGAAGGTTACACTTTCTGGATCGACCAGGTACAGTTCGAAGACCTCGGCACCATTGCCGGACCCGAAGGATTCATCTTCAACGGTGAAGACCGGGTCGTTACTTCCGAAGGAGGTTCTTCCTTCAACGCCGATGGTTACACCGTCTTTAATCTGCCAACCGGGATAGATCAACGCATTAATACGGCCCCGGCCTATTTCAACTACGTTTCTTCCAATCCCGAGGTAGCTACTGTCAGTGAAAGTGGCATTGTTTCCGTCATTGGGGGAGGAGAAGCAGTAATCACCGCCACCATTGGCGATGAAGCGGCTAAAGGTTCGCTGACCATTACTTCCACCGGTCAGGCGACCACTCCCCAACAGGCTGCTCCTACCCCTACTTACGAAGCTGATGATGTGATCTCGATTTACAGCAATGCTTACGAAGACGAACCGGTAGATTTCTATAATGGTTTTTGGGAATTCTCTACGACCCTTAATGACTTTACCGAAGTTCAGGGGAACGATGTCATTCGTTATTTCGACCTCAATTTCGTCGGCATTCAATTTACCAGTCCGACGATCGACGTCTCTGAGATGACCCACTTCCGAATCGACATCTGGACGCCCTCGGAGACCGCCCCACCCGCGGATTTCAAGGTTCTGCTGGTGGATCTCGGCTCGGATAATGCCTTCGGTGGCAATGATGACAGCTCCCACGAACTGACTTTCACTTCCCCTACCCTGGTTTCCGAACAGTGGGTGACCCTGGAGATTCCTTTGAGTGATTTTACCGGGCTGACCGGCCAGGAAAATCTGGCCCAGATCGTTCTTTCCGGTAGTCCGTCTATCGTTTTTGTGGACAACATGCTATTTTATGCGGGCGAGAATGATCCCGGCCCTGGCGATGATGCCCCGACCGTAGCTGCTCCGACTCCGAGCGTTCCAGCGGCCAACGTTATTTCACTTTTCAGTGATGCTTACACAGACGTTGGTGTAGACACCTGGCGGACTGAATGGTCAATGGCCGATTTTACAGATGTAGAAGTTGCGGGCAACCCTACCAAGCGATACAGTAACCTTGAGTTCGTTGGTGTGGAAACTACCGGCGCGAACCTGATAGACGCAACCGACATGACCCACATTCGTCTGGACGTCTGGACCCCCGATGCGACTACGTTCCGGATTAAGATCGTGGATTTTGGTGCGGATGGTGAATTCGATGGTGGCGACGATACAGAACACGAAATAATTTTCGAAGCTCCGTCTCAAAATCAGTGGATTACTTACGACATCCCACTGAGCGATTTCACGGGATTGACCAATCAGGATAATTTAGCTCAATTTATATTCTCGGCAGTACCGGTAGGGGCTACTACGGTATGGATTGACAATGTCTTTCTCCGAAATTAATTTCTTTGGCTTCAAAGTAGCAGAGTTTCTTAGGGAAACACTTTTATCAACTTACCAAGCAGAAAACACCGGCAAGTTGATAAGAGCGGTGGCCTAATATTGAGCGAAGAATGGGTCGAGGACCTCCGGTTCGAGTGTCACGTTTGCCGCTCTAACGAGTACCTCGGACCGGAGGTCCTCGACCCCGGGTTTTAAACTAAACTTTTGATTCACCCAAGTGCTAATGCTCATATTCAGTTTATCTACCACAACAAAAAGTGCAACATGCTAAACAAAATCAAAACCTCCATTTATTGCTATTCATTCTTGATGACGGCGGCATTTTTATTGACTACGTTAACTGGCTGCGAAGCCGACGAAAGCCAAAACCTGGAAGAACGCAACTTCCGGCTGGTCTGGAGCGATGAATTCGACGGAGAAGCGGGTACTTTACCCAATCCCGAAAACTGGACTTATGACATCGGTACCGGTAACAACGGATGGGGAAACGCTGAACTGCAATACTACACCGACAACCCCAGCAATGTGAGTCTGGACGGTAATGGCAACCTGCTGATCACCGCCCGGCGAGAATCTTTTGGTGGTCAGCCTTTTACCTCGGCCCGTATCAAAACCGAGGGACTTTTCGAGCAAACCTACGGTCGTTTTGAAGCCCGGCTAAAAGCTCCGGTCGGCCCCGGTGTATGGCCGGCTTTCTGGCTGCTTGGCAATAACTGCGCCGAAGAGCCCTGGCCTCAGTGTGGTGAGATTGACGTTATGGAACTGCGCGGACAGGCACCTAATAAGATTGCCGGCAGTCTTCACGGCCCCGGTTACAACGCCGGCCGCGCCATCACCACTGAATTCTCTTTAGAGAACGAAGGCCGCTTCGATACCGACTTCCGCGTATTTGCCATCGAGTGGAGTGAAGACAAAGTGGACTATTTCGTCGACGACTTCCTCTACCAACGAATTGAGCGGGAGGACGTGCCCGGCGAGTGGGTATACGATCACCCGTTCTTTATGATCCTGAACGTAGCCATAGGCGGCAATTACGTGGGTTTCCCAACCAGTGAAACGCCGCTGCCGCAATCAATGGTGATCGATTACGTAAGAGTGTTTGCTGCGGAGTGATCATTGCCAGCTATGCTACTTTGCTAATCAAGATCATTTGACATTCGTGATTCAACAATCAGTTTTTAACGTTTACCGATGAGTAGGCGTAGTTTAGCACGAAAGAGCAGTAAATTTCGAACGTTAAACTTTAAAATCTAAATCTACATGACCGACCTGCAAAGAGTGACCATCAATCAACACGAATATTACAGGATTGCCGACAGTCACCTGATGCGACCTTTTTTTATGAGTATCGTCAGTGCTTCCAATCATTGGATGTTTATTGCCAGTAACGGCGGACTGACGGCCGGACGAAAAAATTCGGAATACGCGCTGTTCCCTTATTATACAGACGATAAAATTACCGAAGGAGCCGAAACTATCGGACCGACCACCATCATCCACTCAGAACACGAAGGTGAAACGGTAACGTGGGAACCTTTTTCGGTACGGGGCATGGATCAACATACGATCCGCCGTAATTTGTATAAGCACGTCCACGGAGATCGGATCATATTTGAAGAGATCAACGAAGATCTGCAACTTGTTTTCCGCTATCGCTGGGAGAGCAGCAACGCTTACGGCTTTCTACGCACGGCAACACTGGAAAACAAAGGTGATCGTAGCCGGTCGATCCGTTTACTCGATGGAGTACAAAACGTACTCCCCTACGGAGTCGGCAGCGAACTACAGATGCGATCCAGCAACCTTGCCGATGCCTACAAACGAACGGAGTTGCACGCTGAGAGCGGCCTGGGCATCTACGCCCTTAGTGCCATCATAGTCGATAAAGCAGAACCAAGCGAGGCTCTAAAGGCCAACGTAGTTTGGTCAGTCGGGCTTCCGGAAGCTACTCGCCTGATATCTGCAAGGCAGTTGGAATCCGTGAGAAAAGGAGAAGAACCAAGCGCGGAAACCGACGTAAAGGGTGCCAAAGGCGCTTACTTTCTCTACGACAATTTAGAATTGGGCGCCGACGAGCAAAAAGAATGGTCACTGGTCATGAACGTTAACCAGAACCGACCGGATGTGGAACGGCTAATTAATGCCTTGCACAATCCCGAGAAATTGCTGGCGGAGGTAAAGGAAGATGTGAAAAAAGGCGCTGAGCAGCTAACGGCACTGACCGCCGCTTCCGATGGTTTGCAACTCACCGCCGACGACCGCAAGGACACCCGCCAATTCAGTAACGTGATGTTCAACATCATGCGGGGTGGTATTTTCGATAATGATTATCAGGTTGAGGCGAATGATTTCCTCCCTTACCTCAAGAAAGCGAACCAGGAGGTATTCGATCGTCATCACGCGACCATTGAAGCACTCGGGCAAACCTTTCGGTACCAGGATCTGGTAGCCAAGGTCAATGAAAGCGAGGACCCTGATCTGATTCGTTTAGGTACGGAGTATTTACCCTTGAAGTTCAGCCGCAGACACGGTGACCCGAGCCGGCCCTGGAATAAATTTTCCATCAATACCACCAGCGAAAAGGACGGCTCAAAAATTCTGGATTACGAAGGAAACTGGCGGGATATTTTCCAGAACTGGGAGGCCCTGGCCTTTGCCTACCCCGACTTCATGGAGGGGATGATCCACAAGTTCCTCAACGCCTCTACCTTCGATGGTTACAACCCTTACCGGGTGACCAAGGGGGGATTCGACTGGGAAACTATTGAAGAAGACGACCCCTGGTCTTACATCGGCTATTGGGGCGACCACCAGATCATCTACCTGCTCAAATTCCTGGAGTTTTCCGAGAAGCATGAGCCCGGTTTCCTGGCTAAGATGTTTAGCAAGGAGGTCTTCACTTACGCCAACGTTCCTTACCGGATCAAGCCCTACGCTGATCTTCTGAAAGACCCCAAGGACACGGTGATCTTCGACCGGGAAGGAGACGAAATGATTCGGAAACGCAGAGCGAAAATGGGAGCCGACGGGGCTTTACTGACCGACCGGAGCGGGAGCATGATGCGCGTCAACTTCGTAGAAAAGATCCTTGCTACTTTGTTAGCCAAGATCAGCAACTTCATACCCGAAGGAGGCATCTGGATGGTGACCCAGCGCCCCGAATGGAACGATGCGAACAATGCATTGGTGGGTAACGGCGTATCTATGGCGACCCTGTATTACCTGCGGCGCTTCCTGGCCTTTTTCAGTGATCTGATGGCCAACACCGAAGGGCATTTTAAAGTTTCCGCAGAGTTGGCTGAGTTGTTTGAGCAAGTAGATCGCAGCCTGGCGGATCACCGTGATCTGCTGAATAATTCGATCGGCGACCAGGACCGTAAAAAAGTGCTGGATGCCCTGGGGCAGGCGGCCGGCAAATTCCGAACATCCATTTACGACCGATCGTTCGGCGGGGAAAAGCAAATGATTTCCAGTGAACAACTGCGTAATTTCTTTGCCAGTACCCGGGAGTGGATGGACCACAGTATTGCCGCCAATTTGCGCGACGACGGATTATACCACGCCTACAACCTGATGACGCCCCACGAAAACGGGATCAGCATCGATTATCTGGACGAAATGCTGGAAGGCCAGGTGGCGATCCTGAGCGCCCACTATCTGGATTCCGAAGCCGAGCTCGAACTACTGAACAGTCTGCGCGCCAGCGCCCTCTACCGGGAAGATCAAAACAGTTACATCCTGTACCCGAACAAGCAATTGCCGGGCTTCCTGGAAAAAAACAACGTGCCCGCTGACGCAGTAGAGAACTCCTCTCTTTTGCAGGAAATGCTCGCCAAAGGAGACGGCAGTATCGTACAGCGCGACCTGAACGGAGGCTATCACTTCAATGGCTCTTTCAACAACGTCAAAGACCTGGACAAGGCGCTAGACGAACTGGAAGGGTTGAAGGTGAGCGACAATGAGCGAAAGCACCTGCGGCAAACATTTGAACGGGTGTTTAATCACAAAGCCTTTACCGGTCGTTCGGGTACCTTTTTTGGCTACGAAGGTCTGGGATCGATCTACTGGCACATGGTTTCCAAACTGCAATTGGCCGTACTGGAGTGTTGTGAGCGCGCCGTAGCCGCACGAGCGGACGAAGCAACCGTAAGTGGCCTTATTGAACACTACTACGCCATCAATGAAGGCGTGGGCGTACACAAAACGCCGAAACTCTACGGGGCTTTCCCCACCGACCCTTACTCCCACACACCCGCCGGCAAAGGCGCTCAGCAACCGGGCATGACAGGGCAGGTGAAGGAAGACCTGTTGTGCCGTTTCGGAGAGCTGGGTGTGAAGGTTTACGATGGTCAGCTGGCTTTTGAGCCGACGATATTGAAGAGTGGAGAGTTTTTGGAGACCGCGAAAACGTATAAATACGTCGACCTACACGAAAGACCGTGTCACCTGGATATCCAGGCCGGTGAACTCGCCTTTACCTATTGCCAGGTTCCGGTAGTTTACCGCCTGGCTGATACGGCCAGCGTTGAACTTGAGTTGACAGAAGGAGACACCCAGACCTTTGACGGACTGACGCTCGACCGGAAAACAAGCCAGCAAATTTTCGGTCGCACGGGTAAGGTTCAACAGATCAACGTTTCCATTCCCCGCAATTCGTTACGCTAAAAACCAGACCGATGCAACGACGACTGATTCCCTTGATGCGCGCATTACCGTTGTTGCTGGCGTTACTGCTCACGGGCTGTGAAGGATCTTCCGAACAGTCTACCGGCAAAGAAGATACCGCGGTCAAAACGACGCCCACTGCGGCAGAAATACTCGGTAATTCCGACTACCTGGCCATGTCTTACGGTGGTTACCGGGTCACGAGCCGGGACGTACAACCGACCCCGGCACAACTCAAAGATGATATGCGGCTGCTGCACGCCATGGGTGTGAGGATCATCCGCACCTACAACGTGCAACTGGCCCAGGCCGGCAACATTCTCAAAGCGATCAGGGAGCTAAAGGACCAGGATCCGGCCTTTGAGATGTACGTGATGCTGGGTGCCTGGATAGACTGCAAAAATGCCTGGACGGATCAGCCGGTCGACCACGAAAGAGAAAGTGAAAAGAATGGCGAGGAAATCGCCCGGGCCATTGCCCTGACCAACGAATACCCGGAGATCGTAAAGGTCATTGCCGTAGGTAACGAAGCGATGGTCAAGTGGGCCGCCGCCTACTATGTACAGCCCCGGGTGATCCTGAGATGGGTAAACCTCCTGCAGGGACTCAAACAAGCAGGAGAATTGCCGGCCGATCTGTGGATAACCAGTTCCGACAACTTCGCCTCCTGGGGCGGCGGTGATGTGGAATACCACGTGGAAGACCTGAAAAAGCTGGTACACGCCGTAGATTATATCTCCATGCACACTTATCCGATGCACGATACTCATTACAATCCGGTTTTCTGGGGCGTATTGCCGGAGGAGGCTGATCTGCCGAAAGAAGAACAGCTCAAACGCGCCATGCAACGGGCCAGTGCATACGCGGACGGTCAATACCGGGCCGTGGCAGATTACGTCAAAAGCGTGGGCGCCGACAAGCCGATCCACATAGGAGAAACCGGTTGGGCCAGCAATTCTAACGGCTTCTACGGCGACTCCGGTTCATTGGCTTGTGACGAGTATAAGGAAGGGCTATATTACCAACACATGCGTAACTGGACGCGAAATAACAAAATGGCCTGTTTTTACTTCGAGGGTTTTGACGAACCCTGGAAAGATGCGGCCAACCCCGGTGGCTCGGAAAATCATTTCGGCCTCTTCACCGTTGACGGCAAGGCCAAATATGCCCTCTGGGATTTAGTCGACCAGGGCGTATTTTCCGGACTGAGCCGCGACGGCAACCCGATTGAAAAAACCTTTGGTGGTGACCGGGCGAGGCTGCTGGAAGCTGTTAAGGCGCCACCCGTAAAAGCCGTAAGTCATAAGTAACACCCGTTAGGGCACTTCCTAACATTTAGATTCATTGTATAAAGCTAGTTAAACCGATCGATCATGGTAGAAACCATTACAGTAAGTAAGAAAGGCAAAGTCCCTTTTGGGCAAAAAGTAGCTTTCGGGCTGGGGATGCTGGCCAATCAAATGTTTCCGGCGGTTTTGGGCATTTTCATGGTTGTACTGGTGGAAGACCTGGGCTTTTCGGGCTGGATGTGGGGGCTTATCGCCTTCGCTCCGAGAATATTTGATTCCATCACCGATCCGATCATGGGTTTTATCTCGGACAATACCCGTTCGAAGTGGGGCCGGCGACGTCAATATGTCCTACTGGGGGGCATTATCATGGGTATTGCTTACATCTTCATGTGGCAATTGTTCAAAGAAAACTCACTGGAGTTTAATTTCTGGTACTTCTTCATTTGGTCGATCGTGTTCTACCTGGGGCTGACCATTTTCAGTGTACCCTACGTAGCGATGGGCTATGAAATGAGTGATGATTTTCACGAGCGCACCAGTATCATGGCAACGGCTCAGTGGATCGGCCAGTGGGCCTGGGTTATTGCTCCCTGGTTTTGGATCATCATGTACGACCCGGCCTGGTTTCCTTCAGCCGAGGTAGCCACCCGTCAACTGGCCATCTGGGTCGCTCTGCCCTGTGCACTCTGCGCAATCGTACCCGCCATTTTCATCAAAAGTCCCTCTACCCTGCACCGGGATGATTATGAACCGCTGACCCTCTCCAACATCGGAGGAAGCATTACCAAGATCTTAGCCGGTTTCAAGGATGCTTTTGCCATCAGCAATTTTCGGAAAATGTGCTTTGCCACCTTTCTGATCTTCAATTCTTTCAATACTGTGGCGGCCCTGACCTTTTTCGTGATCGTCTACAAATTGTTCAACGGTGATGCTGCCGCTACTGGCGTGTGGGTGGTACTCTTTGGCAGTCTGGGGGCACTGTGTACCACTTTCGTGGTCATCCCCACCGTTGCCTGGATGTCCAGGGTCATGGGCAAGCGCAAAGCATTCCTTCTGTCCCAGAGTATTTCCGTGATCGGTTATATTCTGATGTGGTTCCTTTTCGTGCCCGGCAAGCCCTGGCTGTACATCTTTGCCCTGCCCTTCTTTTCTTTCGGTATCGGCAGTCTCTTCACCATCATGATGTCCATGACGGCTGATGTACTGGACGTCGATGAACTAAAGTCCGGCAAGCGCAGGGAAGGCATCTTTGGTGCAATATACTGGTGGATGGTCAAGTTTGGTTTCGCCATCGCCGGTGCGCTCAGTGGTCTAATGATCACCGTGACCGGCTTCGATTCCGCCCTCGCTACTACGGAGCAACAAGGAGCGGTTGACGGCCTCCACGCTTTCTTCTGCTTCTTCCCCATGTCCGGCACCATTGCCGCCATTTTAATCATGTGGTCCTACGACCTGACGGAGGAAAAAGCGAACGCGGTGCGTGCTCAGATCGAAAGCAGGAAAGCCGAAACGTTGGTTTAGAAGTTAGAGCAGGGGCTAAGTCAGAGGATACAGGGGCAGCAGTAAGATTGCCTGGTTTAGACTGGCAAAGTAGCAGTGTTTACCGGGAACCTTTGCTACTTTGTCAGCCATGACCAGTCCAATAAATTAAATAGCTTTTCGGAATTATCGGTGGCACCATCATCGGCTTCCACTTGCTTATGATCTTCATTTCAGAGAATGCTTTCGAAAGGCGGGAACCTTGGGCTTATCAAGCCATGTGGGTGGGAATGATCAGTTGGTGTTTGGTAGATAGCGGCATTTCGATCTTTTACGGGGCTATTCATAATGTACTTATCATTAACTTGGTAGCCTTAGCCCTGATCGGGCTACCACTGTTAATGACCAAGCGGCATTTCTACCCTGACAGCATTTAATCACTTCGGTTTGCTTTGGCAATCCGACCTAATCATTCAACTTGTCCAAGCCAGACTTTTCCAACCTCTCCGCCGTTTTCGTGAACTGTACCCTCAAAAAGTCACCGCGCCAGAGCCATACCCGTGGGCTGATGGACGTAGCGGCCAACATCATGGTTTCGGAAGGAGTGACCGTTCAGCACGTCCGATTCGTAGATCACGAAATTCCTCCGGGTGTACAGCCAGACATGACGGAGCATGGCTACGCAAAAGATGAGTGGCCGGGCATCTACGACAAGATCATGAACGCCGACATTCTGATGATCGGCACTCCAATTTGGTTAGGCGAACGCTCCAGTGAAGCTTCCAAACTGATCGAGCGACTTTACGCCATGAGTGGTAAGACCAATGATAAGGGGCAATACATTTACTATGGCAAAGTGGGCGGTTGTATCATCACCGGCAATGAAGACGGAGTGAAACACTGTGCCATGGGGATGCTTTATGCTTTGCAGCATTTAGGGTTCAGTATACCGCCCCAAGCAGACGCCGGCTGGATTGGCGAAGTGGGCCCCGGCCCGAGTTACCTGGATGAAGAGGCCAATGCCAAAGAAAATGATTTCACCAACCGCAATACGACTTTCCTGACCTATAACCTACTGCACCTGGCCCGTCTGCTGAAAGCGGAAGGCGGTTTTCCCGCTTACGGTAACTCCAGAGAAGCATGGGACAGTGGTAGTCGCTGGGGCTTCGCGAATCCGGAGTACCGCTAGCAATAAATTAGATTCATTGTAACCATTTATTACCTTGGTGGCAAAATACCACCAATGAGAATTATTCTACCTGTTCTCTTACTATGGTGGCTTGGTCACTAAGCAAATGGAATACGCCGCACTCCGAGCGGATACTAGTATTACTGATTATGGCCGCTCGGAGAACGGCGTATTCCGGGAACTACCTACCCTTCGCCAGCCACCATAGCCAGCCGATCAGCACAAACTGAATGACTAGTCTAGCAGTTGCGATCAGCTTAGAGCCGATCACCGGCCGCTCCCGTAGCAGATCAATGACGTGAAGCGGCAGGAAAATGACCATCAGGGCCAGCGCCAACCACAAGCCTAGATTACGGTAGGCTGGGATGAGCAATAAGGCTCCAATAATCAATTCCGCCAAACCTCCGGCTGCGTTGGCCAGAGGTTTAGGGAACCAATCGGGCATGAAAGGATCGTAAAAGGCGGGGTTGACGAAATGGTAAACACCCGCCGCCAGAAGAATGATTCCGAAAACGATTGCGCCCATCAATTGAGTAGGTTCATGTTGTCATCCCAGCGGGCTACTTCATCGCGGGTTTCGTGATCGATGCATTTGGCGAGCCACTCCGGGTCGTAGTCTACGTCGTGTTTGGCCAATACCTCTTCGGGCACACCGTCCCAGAGATTGGGCTGATTGCCCTGATAGCCAAGATCCTTGATGCCTTCTTTACTGGTAAAGTAACCCGTTTGCACCAGTTTCCTTAGCAGATCGAAGAAAGCTACGGGGGCGCTCAGGATTTCCTCTTTATCATCCGGCAAATAAGCAATGTCGTCCAGGATGGCCGTTTGTTGGGGAGCGGTCAATTGGGTAAAATCGTTGTTACCGAAACGATCCAGCGATTCTCCGCTCAACCAGCTCAAGCCGCCCCGTAGCGGCAACTGAAAGGCGGGGTAATCGTTGGCCATGAACTCAATAAATTCCGTTGTTCCGGTCGTTGAGGCGGCTGGGCCACCTTCGTCTTCGGGCAGGATGAGATCAGCCAGTACGTCCAGCGTTTTACGTTCTCCGTCGTTGAAGAAATCGACGGCGTGCATTCGGGCGTCACGTTGCTTCTCCCAGTCCGTCCGGGTACCTTCGAAAGCGTATGACTTCAGGGCGGTATCCGGCTGATCGCCACTAATCACTGCAGGGTCTTCACAGCCGGTAGCTTTAAAGAGGGCTCCGGTGGCCGCAGCTCCAATGAGTAGGTTCTTAAGACTTTCTCTACGATCCATATTTGTCTATTGAACGCTGATCACTTCCGTGGATCAGCGGATATTCATTTTTTTGAGTTCGGAAACGATGTGATCACTCGTGCGCCAGGCCAGGGCCATGATCGTCCAGGTCGGATTTTTATCGGCCTGTGCCGGGAAGGTGCCGGCGTCGGTGACGTAGAGGTTCTTGACCTCATGCATTCGACCGAACGAATTAGTAGCCGAGGTTTTCGGGTCATCACCCATCCTTACCGTTCCTACCTCGTGGATGATTTTACCGGGAGCTAAAAGGCCGTAATCGTTCTCAGCGGTTCCCTTTTTGCTGAGGATGGTCGCCCCCATGTTGGTCAGTATCTCCTCGAAGGTATCCTGCATGTGACTGGCCTGACGGCGCTCGTAATCCGACCAGGTATAATTAAAGCGCAGCACCGGAATACCCCATTCATCTACCTGATGCGGATCAATCTCACAATAATTATCGTACATCGCCACGGACTCTCCGCGACCAGCCATACCGACCACCGCCCCGTACATGCGCCGGGCCTCGTCTTTCAGCTTCTTGCCGTAGCCTCCCGGCCTGATACCCAGTTCTCGCTGGATGGCCGTATGGCCAAATCCAAAGCCGTAGCTCGGCATCCCCATACCTCCCCAGTATTCGATGTGATAGCCACGGGGGAAATCGAGCTTTTTGTTATCGCCCCACCAGGGTGAGTAGACGTGCAGACCGCCGACGCCGTCTTCGTTGTACTTGTCTCTGTCCATCAAGGCGGGAATGAAGCCCATCATACCGGCTCCCGTAGAATCGTGGACGTAACGACCGATTACTCCGCTACTGTTGCCAAGGCCGCCGGAGTCCTTTTCATTGGAGTTCAAGAGAATCCGAGCAGTGGAACAAGCCGAAGCCGCCAATACGATTACTTTGCCCCGAATCTGGTATTCCCGACGATCCTCTTTATTGACATAGCTGACAGCCGTAGCTTTTCCTTGACCATCCGTTTCTACCGACTTGGCCATACAATTAACGAATAGGTCGATTTGCCCACCGTTTTTCTGGGCTGGAAAGATCAGACAACTTCCCGCGCTGAAATCGGCGTAAACCGCACACGAGCGGGAACACTGCCCACAGTAAAAGCACACTCCCCGATCTTCGTTGATCCGCTTAGTGAGCATCGACATCCGGCTCGGATAAACCGGCACGCCACTGGCCCGGGCACCTTTGATACTGTATAACTCGTGCAGCCGTGGTTTGGGTGGCGGCAGGAAGTACCCGTCGGGATCGTTGGGCAGGCCTTCATTAGTCCCAAATACCCCGATCAGTTTATCAACCTTATCGTAGTAAGGGCTAACGTCTTCGTAAGTGATGGGCCAATTGGCGCCCAGTCCGTCAATATCCTTACGGTGAAAATCATCCGGCCCGAAGCGTAAAGAAATACGCCCCCAGTGATTGGTACGCCCACCCAGCATCCGCGAGCGGAACCAGCTGAATTCGGAACCCTCCTCATTGGTGTAGGGCTCTCCTTCAATCTCCCAGCCGCCGTAAGCGGTGTCGAAATCACCGAACGGGCGCACCGTTGCGGCACCCCGGCGGGGACTTTCGTGCGACCAGCGCATCTGAGTTTTCGTAGCTGGGTCGGCGGGGTCGAAAAACGGCCCGGCTTCCACAATAGCGACGCTAAGGCCGCTTTCGGCGAGTATTTTAGCGGTCATGCCACCACCCGCCCCGGAACCGACGATCACCGCGTCATATTCCTTCGTTGGTTTCTTAATTTGCAATTGCGATATACTGATAGGTTATACCGCCAATATCGCAAATTTATATCCGATTCAGACCTATTTTACGTCTTCTTGTTTGGGAATTATGTTTGTCTGTTGCCCGAAGTAGAAAACAAATTGCTGCAAGGCATTGGCCATTTCTTTATTCTGGGTGGCCTTGAAGTAAGTATCGGCCATACCCCGTAAAGTCTGATATACAAATCGATCCATTTCCTGCACCTGCATATCCTTGGTCCACAGGTCAATTTTCAGTGTTTCTTTCTGGCGTTCGGAGAAGAGCGAGAGTAACATTCCCTTCACTGCCTGTGGCGTCTTCCCAGCCGGATTATCGCTGGCTGCCCAGTCCATAGCGATGGGCATATTATTCTCGTCGAGACCTACTTTGATGGTGATCTCGCTGGTTTTTTTGACTTTGGAATTCATCGCATTACTAATTTACCGCAAAGGTAAACTTATACCGCCGCAAAAGTGGTCTTTCCATCAAACTCCCGGAAATCTACCGGAGTCACTGCACTCACACCCTGTTCGGCCATGTGTACCCCATAAATAGTATCCACCGCCGCCATGGTCAGTTTGTTGTGGGTTACGATGATGAACTGACTATCCTTGCTGAACTTCTTGATGATGCGGTTAAATTTGGTAATGTTGGCATCGTCCAGCGGAGCATCCACCTCATCGAAAATACAGAAGGGGGCGGGCTTCAGCAGATAAAGTGCAAAGAGCAGGGCCGTAGCCGTCAACGTCTTCTCTCCCCCACTCAACTGACTGATCGTTTGCGGACGTTTCCCCTTGGGCTTGGCCACGATCTCGATTCCGGACTCTAACGGATTTTCCGGATCCAGCAGGATCAGGTCACAATTGTCATCTTCGGTAAACAAGGAGCGGAATACGTCGATAAAGTAGAGCCGCGCTTTCTCGAAGGCCTCCAGGAACTGTACCGTAGCCGTTTCCTCGATCTCATTGATCGTTTCCAGCAAAGACTCCTTGGCTTCCAGAATATCGTCCCGCTGTTTGGTGATGCTATCGTGGCGCTCCTTCATTTCATCGTAAGCTTCCACGGCCATGGGGTTGATCTCCCCGTAGTTGGCAATCCGGCTGCGCAGACGATCGACTTTTAACTCCAGCTCGTCGGCGTTGAATTTACTGGTGATCTGGTTCTTGATTTCCGGTTCTCCGGACTGTTGCGTCTGCGGTTCAGCATCACCTTCCTCCGGATGGTTGTTTTGGTTCGCTTCCACATCCGTTTCTGCCTCATCAACAATATTCTTGATGTCGACATCGAACTCGATCCGTAGTCGTTCACTCATCGAAGATATCTTGAACTTGACGTCCGTGAATTTCTCCTTCAGCTGATTGACCAGTACCTGGGTGTCCTGTCGTTTACGATTGGTCTTGCGCAACTCATCTTCCAGGGCATTGATGGTGGAGCGGGCGGTGAAATAGCCTTGCTCGGTATCATTCAGGGATTTCTCAAATTCCTGCTTTTCCTGGTATTTTCCTTCCAGTTCCTTTTGCAGACTGATCTGCTCGTCGTGGATCGATTCCAGTTCCTTGGCCAGTTGCTGTAACTGTTCACGATTTTTTCCAGTCTGTGCTTCGATCTCTACCTGCCTTGCTACTTTGAAGTCCAACTCCTTTTGCAAGCTTTCCACTAGATTTTGCTGGCGGATAAAGTTGATATTCTGGGCATTATAATCGGCGTTGGCCTGGCTGAGTTGCTCGCTTAACTTGCGGTAATTGCCATCCGTTCCCGCCAGGGTCTCCCGCAGCGTTCCGATCTTTTGCTGCTGAGTAGTCAGGTCCTTTTCGGATTGCAGGTTGGTCTTTTCCAGCTCCGTGACCTGTTTGGCCAGCTGGTCATTCTTGGCGTTGGTTTCGGTAAAATATTTCTCAAAATTTTCCACCCGTGCGCGCAGGGCAGCACGTTGCTGCTGGCTCTTGTTCAGCTCACGTTGCTGCTGTTGAATATCCTGAGTGATCCGGCGGCCCTTCAACTGTTCTACTTTAGTCCGGGCTTCGTAGAGTTTTTTATTCAGTTTACTGGCATCAGCTTCTCCCTTTTCAATGGCTTTTTCCAGCTGCTCCAGGTTCTTCTTCCGGCCAATTTTCTTGCCTTCGAATAGCCCCACGGAACCGCCACTGATACTGTTTGGACGGCGAATGAAACGACCGCTTTTTGCCAAAATGGTCTGTCCACCAGTGTCTGAAGCGGGAAATTCATCGCTCTCCGTAACCAGTACGTTACCCAGCAGATAACCCACCAGGTCGCGGTATTCAGGGTCTACCTGTACGACATCGGCCGCCGGCCGGGTTCCGGCGGGTAGTAAGGCCGGAGAAGCTGGCGGCTGGTCAATGGCGTCGAGCAGGAAGAAATTGGCCTTCCCTTTCTGTCCACGGCTCAACATCTGTATAGCTTCGCGGGCGGCGTCCATATCGCTCACCACATAGTAGTTCAGGTAGCTTTCCAGGTAGTTTTCAATGGCTACGCGATAGCCTTCGTCCACCAACAGCAGATCGGAAAGTAGTTGGGCCTTTTTCGACCAATCTTCGTTCTGGCTCAGAAACCGGATACTCTCGGGGAAGCCCTCCAGGTTTTCCACCATACTTTTGGTCAACTTGAACTCGTTCCGTTTGGCATCCAGATTACGGTTGATGCGGTTGAGTTCATTTTTGAGCTTGTCCAGTGCTTCCTCCCCGGCCTCCAGGGCCAGTCGTCTTTCTTCTTCGGCCGTTTCCAGCTTTTCGATGGCCAGCAGTTGTTCTTTTTCTTTCTTTTCCAGTTCGGTCAGCCGTCCGCTCAAGGCATCCAGTTCGCCGCGGCGATCTTCCATCTCGCCGCTATTGCGCTCTCTCTGGAAATTAAAGTTATCGATCTGGTTGCTGTTGATCGCCCGCCGTTTTTCCAGTTCGAAAATGCTGCGTTCCAGCTGTTGCTGTTCCTGTATTCCGGCGTCCAACTGTGATTTGATCCCCGCGTGGCCACCCCGGATTTCCTGTAGCGCCGCTTCGGCTGCCTCCAGGGCCGTTTTAAGTTCAGTCTGGGCCGTCTGTTCCTGGCTAATTCTTGCCGTCAGACTCGTGGACTCCTTAGCCACTTCCTCCAGCAAAGCTCCGGAGTTTTTGATTTGCTGTTCCAGCTCCGCCCGGTTACGAGTGATGAATTCCAGCCGCTGGGCCAGCATCTGCTTACGGTTTTCCTGTTGCCGTAGCTTATTCACCATTTCGTTGAGCTGCCGCTGGCGTTCGCCCAGTATTTTTTCCTGGTCCAGGTTCTCCTTACGGGCTTCTTCCAGTTTGCTCTCCAGCTGCTTGATGCTGGCGTCGGTGGCTCGGTAGCCCCCCTCGGCGGCGGTGATCTCCTTGTTCAGTTCCCGGTAACGGGTACGCAACTGGGTAACTTTCATCGCCGCCAGCTGTACACTCAATTCTTTGTACTGAGCCTTGATCTCCCGGTAACGCCGCGCCCGCTTAGCCTGTTTTTCCAGGCTTACGAGGTTGTTGTTGATCTCGTGCAACAAATCTTCGATACGGTCCAGATCGCCCTCCGTATTCTTCAGTTTATTCAGGGTCTCCCGCTTGCGGGCCTTGTACTTGCTTACCCCGGCAGCCTGTTCGAACATACGGCGGCGACTGTTGTCCTTATCCGCCAGGATATCGTCTACCATGCCCAGGGCAATAATGGCGTAAGAGTTCGAGCCAATTCCCGTATCCAGTAGTAGTCCCTTAATGTCTTTGAGGCGGCAAGTCACTCCATTTAACCGGTATTCACTTTCCCCACTCCGGTACAGCATCCGGGTGATGGTGACCATATTATAGTCCGTCGGCAGCAGGTTTTTCGTATTCTCAAAAGTCAGGGAAACCGAGGCTACGTTGCCGGCTTTCCGTTTCTTGGTGCCGTTGAAAATGACGCTACTCATCTTATCCAGCCGCAATTCCCGGCCCTTTTGCTCACCCAATACCCACCGAATAGCATCCACGATGTTGGATTTGCCCGAGCCGTTCGGACCCACGATCCCGATTACGTCTTCCGAAAAGTTCACGACCGTCTGGTTCGCAAAACTCTTGAATCCCTTGATTTCCAGTGATTTTAAACGCATAGGCGGTATTGCTCGATCCGGAATTTTATCCGGAATCGGTAGGCTTAGTTTCGGTAGTGTGACGTGGTATCAGTGTGGTAAGCGGCTATGGGCCGGAGAACAAATATAGCTAAGACGGTTTATTATGGCTAACAAAGTAGCAGAGTAAATAGGGAACCGACAATGATTTGAGGAAAGAATGGATCGAGAAAACCTGGTCAGAGTGTCGCTTTAGCAACGGAACTTGCCGCTTTTACGAGTACCTCGGACCAGAGGTCCTCGACCCTAAATAGTAACATGCTTTCAGTTTCGGGCCAATTATTGAAAACGAACGACTTTCGGACGAAGCGACTTTGTCAATACACTCGACGACGTTAGGGGCTTTCAAAACTTGGCTACTTTGAAGTCCCCTTACTTACCCATACTCAATAAGTTGGGTTGCGGCTTGAATTCCAGATTGATGAGTGCTCCCAACATGCCTTCGCTGCGGCCACTACTGGCTTTGAAACTCAAGTAGACGGGTTGCACCCCGGCGGGGATTTTGCTTTCGTCCAACTCCAGGTTAAGGAGGTTGAAGCCAAAATTTTCCGGCTTGTGTTCGATGGTGACCGATCCGATCAGCTCGCCGTCAGCAGGGTTACCACTGCGGAGTTCGATGGTGCCCCCTTCGGTACGCTCCGGGTCCAGCATCATGCTGATTTCCAGATTACCGATGCCAGTGAGGTCGAGATCTCCGTAGGTCACCCAGCCTTCATGGGAAGGGATAAGTAACTCGACGCTACCCTCACCCATTGGGTTTTGATCACCTTCCAGTGTGAAAGCCAGTACTTTTTCGCTTGCCGTATAATTAACGGCGGGGATGCGGGGAGAGCGTAATACGATGGTTTCCCGCGTGGTCAGCCGGGGCAGGTCACCGGCGGCTCCCTTGTCGGTGTAACTGGCCTTGAAATAATAACGACCGGGGATGCCGTCACGATGTTGGTCCAGCTTTCTCTTCGCAACGAGTGGCAATGACTTTTTACCGTCGGCAGGTGGCCCGGCAAGACTCAGGATATACTCGGCCATTTGGCTGGCTTCGTTATCACTGAGCTGGGGGTGAGCGGCCATCGCCTGTTCTCCCCAGACGCCGCCGCCGCCATTAATGATCTTATTGGAGAGGTAAGCCACCGCATCGGGCTTGCTGCGGTATTTTTTGGCGACTGCTTCGTAGGAAGGACCGATGTTATCCACTTTTTCCTGGTGGCAACTGGCGCAGTCGCTGTCGGCAATCAGATTTTTGCCCAGCCCGAATTGGGTAGCTTCGGTGGAAGTCTGGTGGCCGTATTCCACGGCGATCAGGTCTTCCCCTTCTACATAATCCAGGCTGACGGTTACGGCCTCGGGGTCGATGCCGTTTTCCAGATTGCCGTCTTCGGCGTCATTAACCTTTACGGCGTAATTCAGCCCGGCTTCAGCGAAATAAAAAGAGCGATTTCCGGTTACGTCAATATTCAGGTCTGGAACGTTATTACCGATCACCAGTTCGCGGCTTTCGGTGACCAGGTTGCCTTGTCCGTCGTCCAGTTGCATCGTCAGGGTCCGTACGCCCTTTTCGCTGGTTTCGTAATCCAGTTCGGGTTCTTCGCCAATGTTTACGCCATCCAGCATCCACATGACTTTTAACTCGTCACCATCGTAGTCTTCGGAATCTCCAATGTTAGCCTGTATTTTGAAGGGTGTACCGCCGATGCTGTTGGTCACGGCCATGGCGGGTACGGGTGGGCGATTCCCGGCGTTGTAACGAATCCTTAGTAAACGGGCGTCCTTGTTTTCCTTAAACCAGAGCGGGCCGTATTCCAGGATGTAAAGGCTGCCATCCGGCCCCATCAACATATCCATGGGGTGACGTAATTCCTGATCCGGCATAAAGCGCTCGAAACTGGTGACCTTGCCTTCCTCGTCCAGTTCGGCGGCCATTACCCAGTCGCGCATCCATTCGTAGAAAAAGAACTTGCCATCGTAGTATTCCGGGAAGACGTGTTCACTGTCCGGGTAATCTTCGCGGTGAAATATTGGCCCGGCCATCGGGTTACGTCCCCCTTCACCGACCTGGGGAAACTCTTCGCTGGGCGCGTAGGGATAGAATACCATGGCGGGTCTGGCCGGAGGCAGTTCGCGGGCACCAGTGTTATAACGGCTGTCATTAATTGGCTTCATGGGGTCAAAAGCTTCGCCGCCGGTATCGTTGGTGAAATCGCGTTGCTTATAGGCTTTGTTGTCAGCAACGAACAGTGGCCAGCCGTAATAGCCGGCGGTAGGTGCGTAGTTAACTTCGCAATGGCCACGGGGACCGAAAACCGTACTGTCTTTACCTGCGTCCGGACCAACGTCACCCCAGTAAACCGTCCCGGTCTGCTGGTCTACGCTGATGCGGAAAGGATTGCGACAGCCCATAACGTAGATCTCGGGGCGTCCGCCCTTGCCATCGGGAAACAAGTTATCGGCGGGGGTTGTATAACTACCGTCTTCCTCAACCTTGATGCGTAAGATTTTACCGCGTAGATCCATGGTATTACTGGCGCTACGCCGGGCATCCCAGTTACCTTTTTCCTTACTGTCATCGATGGGCGCAAAGCCTTCGCTGTCAAAGGGATTGGTATTATCGCCGATACTGAGATGGAGGTAGCCATTTGGGCCAAACTCCAGACTACCACCGCTATGGCAGCATTCGTTGCGATCTACGGGTACGTCCAGAATAATTTGCTCGGTCTCTAGATCAATGCCATCTCCGTTCCATTTGAAGCGGCTGAGGCGGTTGATAGATTCTTCAATATTCGGGCTATAGTAGAGGTAGAACCAGTTATTATCCTCAAAATCAGGATCTAAGGCTACCCCAAGCATACCGTCTTCGTGCTTCGTCCATACATCGAGTTTGTTAACTTCCATCTTGCCTTCGATGTCGAAATCATAGACCATGATCTCCCCCCGTCGCTGAATCCAGAGTGGACGGCCGTCGGGCAGTAACTCCATTTCCATGGGCTCGAACATGCCGGTTACCATAGCCTCCACATTAAATCGATTATCTTCGGGAGCGAAGGCGACTTTGGAAAAGTCGAGTTTACGCTTGGGCCCGGCTACGTACTGTAAGCCTCCCCAGACGTGCTGAACAAAATTGTCTTCCACGAAAGACTCTTTGGTGTGTCCCAAACCGGTGTAGAACATCCTGCCACCGTCGAACTCATTGTACCAGCTGATCGGGTGGTTGTCACCGTTCGTGCCGCCTTCGTAGGAAGTTTCGTCCAGACGCAATAGTGGTTCGAAGTTCTGGATGTCTTTGTAGTTGTACCATTCGTCAGAACGTTCCCAGGTATCCGGTAAATGAGCCGTGGCGGGGTGTTCCTTGTCGAGCACCAGGATATCGGCATCGCGTACATTAGGGTCATTCGGGTGACTTTCGAAATAGGCGCCCACTAGGCGGTTGTACCAGGGCCAGTCGTATTCGGTGTCCGCAGCAGCGTGAATTCCCATCCAGCCACCGCCGGCTTTAACAAAGGCCTCCAGTGCCTGTTGCTCCCGCTTTTCCAGGATATCTCCGGTCGTGCTCAGAAAAACGATAACGTTGAACCGGCTCAGGTTTTGGCGATTAAAAATTTTCGCATCTTCGGAAAACTCGACCTTAAATTGGTGATCCTCCGCCATTTTTTCAAACATCGCCTTTCCATCATCGATCGATGCGTGACGGTAACCGGCGGTTTTGGAAAAGACGAGAACGTTGAGATAATCGCCCTGCTTTTCGTTACAGGAAGAAAAAAGCAGGCTAAAAGCCGCTGCGATGAAAACCACCCAGGTGGCATACCGTAATTGAGGTAAGTGCATGAAGGAACTGAAATTGCTTAGGTCCCAATATAGCCCTTCCGTAGATTTTGCTGACGCTTACGGCCTGGTAAATTCGACCATAATTTTGTTTGGGTCCGGACATACTTCATTCACCCAATACGCCAGAAATAAGTCGAGGCAGCACAAATCAACTTAGTGTGGTATCAGCTAACTCTGGTTCTCCGGCAGAAAAAGCTCGGCCATCATACAGCGGGCGCTTCCACCACCGTGTTGCTCGATCGTAGAGAGATCACTGTGCAGCAACTGCGTTTTTCCACCATTGCTTAACTCCTCCCTTTGGTCTGGAGTCAGCGCATTAAAAGCAGAGGATGACATGGACCAAATCGGCCCGTCCGTTCCCACTACCTCCAGCATATTACCCGCAAACTGATCAACCTGCGCGTTGCTGATCTCCACTATCTTTTTTCCGGTCGACTCCAGCTTTTCCACTACTGCGCGGCGTTCCAGCGGGTTGGGGATGACGTCCAGGCAGATCACCGCGTGAGTAGTACCCAGGGCCATCAGTACATTGGTGTGATAGATCGGCTTTCCCGATTCCCCCTCGCTGTGAAAGGCACAAACTTCGTAGCGCATCGCTTCGGCCCAATCGCGCAAAGCCGGCTCGTCAGCCCGCTGACTGAGGCTGCAATAAACAATCCGGTTCTCCCGGTCCAGAATCATACTGCCGGTACCTTCCAGGATGAGGTCTTGCTCTTCCCAGCTTTCCAGCGTCAGACGGCGTGATACCTGGAAGTTTTCCTCTAAATAATTGATGATTTCCGGCCGGCGCTCCAGACGACGGCTTTCCGACAACATGGGATAAGTAACGATGAGCCCGTCAGCGTGGGTAGTGATCCAGTTATTGGGGTAAATCGCATCCCGCTTCTCAGGCTGATCGGAATCCTGGATGACGTGCACATCTACACCAGCTGCCCTTAGCTTCTCCACGAAAGCATCAAATTCCTCAATACCCGCTACGGCCACGGCCTTCAGATCCTTTTTCGCCACCGGCGTCTGAAAGACATTGTCTTCGGCCGTCTCCGGGTTAAAACCGAAGTTACGGGGCCGCACCATCATGATCTGATTGGTGGTTTGGGCGGAGATTATCTGGTCAGGCTGAGTAAAGGACATAATTGCTAGTTGTTTGGGCCTTTCCCCCCGCCCTCTCCTCCGGAGGAGAGGGCGGGGGGAGAGGCCAATTCAGTCGCAAATATGAAAATTCCTACCTAAACATTCAGAAAAATCTATGCCCACTAAGGCGAAGAGCATTGGAGCAAAGCACGCTAACGCCAAAGGCGTAATAACAACTACCTCTAGCGTGTTTGTTTTAGTCCCAAAGCTCCCAGCAAGCCGCGGGTAAACTCCCGTGCCACGGTACGACCAATTTGCCGGGTCGTCGTACTGTTCACGATTTTTTCGAAAAGGCTCTTCTCTTTACGCCGGCGACCGGAAGTGGACTTACGACCCTTTTCCCGTTGTTTTTCCAGTTCCTCCTGGTGCTCTTTGGCGGCGGCTATCTCGATCTTCTTATTCAGCAGTTCGTAAGCGCTTTCACGGTCGACCTCTTTATTGTACTCCGCTACCAGCCGGGAATTATCTACAATCGCTTTGATCTCCCGCTTGGTCAGAATATCCATCCGGCTCTGTGGTGCACGCAGCAAAGTATGGGCCAGGGGTGAAGGGCGTCCTTTGTGATCCAGAGCGGTGACGATCGCCTCTCCCGTTCCCAGCTCGGTCAATAATTGCTCAACGTCGTAGAAGTCGGTCAACGGATAGTTCTGGGCGGCCAGTTTAATCGCCTTGCGGTCTTTGGCCGTAAAGGCCCGTAGCGCATGCTGTACTTTCAGTCCCAACTGCCCCAGAATATCCTCTGGAATGTCCGCCGGATTCTGGGTAACGAAGAAGATTCCGACCCCTTTGGAACGGATCAGTTTGATGATGGCTTCCAGCTGATCCAGCAGTGCGTCGGTGGCTTCGTCAAAGACCAAATGGGCCTCGTCGATAAAGATTACCAGTTTCGGTTGTTCAAGATCGCCCTCCTCGGGGAAGCTGGCGTAAATCTCGGCCAGTAATTGCAACATGAAGGTACTGAACAGCTTCGGCCGGTCTTGGATGTCGGTAAGTCGCAGAATGGAGACGATTCCCCGACCCAATTCGTCGATGCGTAAAAGGTCATCGACGTCGAAACTCGGTTCCCCGAAAAATGTATCTGCTCCCTGCTGCTCCAGTTCCACCAGCTTACGCACAATTGCGCCGATACTGACGGTAGAGATACGCCCGTATTCCTTTTCTACTTCTTTCTTGCCCTCGTTGGCCAGGTACTGCAAGATCTTGCGGAAATCCTTAAGATCCAACAAGGGCAGTTTCTCATCATCGGCGTACTTGAAAGCTACCGCCGTGATGCCCGCCTGAGTCTCATTCAGGTCCAGCATTTTGCTGAAAAGCACCGGACCGAACTCACTTACCGTAGCCCGTAACCGAACACCCGGTTCGTCACTCAGACTCAGCAGTTCCACCGGGGAACTACCGGCTTCGAAGGGAATCCCGATCTGGGCGTGGCGCTCGTCGATCTTCGGGTGTCCGCCACTCGGCTGGGCAATTCCACTCAGGTCGCCTTTAATGTCCATCAATAAGGAAGGCACGCCCTTGGCCGACAGCTGTTCGGCGATGATCTGCAAGGTCTTGGTCTTACCCGTGCCCGTCGCACCGGCAATCAGCCCGTGGCGGTTCAGGGTCATCATTGGAATTTTGACCAGGGAGTCGGTCATGGCTACCCCATCCAGCATGGCTCCGCCCAACACAAAATGGTCTCCCTTGAAAGTATAGCCCGTTTCAATGGCGTCGCGAAAAGCTTGGGTGTTATCAGTTGCTGACATTGTTCCAGTCGTTAATTCGTGTTTGGTATTTGCGCTGGTTGAAGGGCCACAGGTCAATGTTCCCATCGGCCTCGATCTTGGCTTCCAGCGCCGGCGGCATAAGGTCGGAAAAAAAATTCAGTCCGCTGACCTCTTCAATTTCGTCGATCGAATAGGCGTAATCGTACAGCGGCTCAAAACTCACCTGGTTGGGAATCAGAAAGCCAATACCCTTACGCTCCGGATCGTCCAGGTCCAGCAGTACTTTAAAGTAAGCTACCGGAATTGCTACCCGGTTACGGCGGCCGATGGTCCCCTTCGGAGCCTGGGTAGTGATCGGGCCAGTTATTACGTAAAGTCGTTTGAATTTCTTGGCCCAATCGCGGGTCGTTTCTTCCAGTTCCCGCCAGATCCCCTGGTTGAATTGCCGGGCCTGGGGGCTGATGTTGGAGAACATGAAAGACTCGTCTGCCCACTCGGCGTTCCAGGCCAGATCAGCCGAAGGAACCAGGTGACCACGGTCGTAACCACTGCCACGGTAATCATCGTCGATGGCCGTCCGACTTTGCACGAAGGGATCCGGGCGAAAATTATTGCTGCGTTTATTCCAGTCTTTCTCCAGATTTTCACGGGTCAGGATATGGGCAGTCCACTCGGCCTGTTCCCAATCTTCCAGATAAGAAAGGGCGAATCCGGCGTGTTCGATCAATTCTCCTTTACCCCCGGTGGGGTAGAAAAATTCAGCGCCTGCGTAATCGATGCGGTCCGGTTCAGGTTCTTGTCCTCCTCCGCCCCCGTCCCCCAGGTAGCTGTTGAATCCCCAGGCCAGCGCGGCGATGATGGCACCCAGTATACCTATCCTGGCCAGAGAGCCGGTACTGGCAGCGGTGCCTTTAGCTTGGTGGTTTCTTCTGAGTTTAGCCATTTCTTAGATGTTAGATGTGTAGGTGTTCATTTTTTGGCTTCAAAGTAGCAATATTTTCAGATCACAACTTCAAAGATCCTAACGAAGAATGGGTCGAGGACCTCTGGTCCGAGGTACTCGCTAGAGCGACTAATATGACACTCGGACCGTCCCGATACAATCGGGATCGACCCCATTTTTCTTAATCGAGCTTTTGGATTACTGATTCAACGAGTACCTCGGACCGGAGGTCCTCGACCCAGTATTCTTGCCGAAACTTTCGAATCACTGCTTAATCCTCAATCAGGTCGGAACACCGGGGTTTTTCGCTTCGTCCGAAAGCATTAAGCTGAGGCAACGTTTTCCATAATCTCTGCTACTTTGCCAGCCAAAGGTATAATTATGTTGGGCAAAAACAAACGTTTTGTTGGCTGCTGCATTATTAAAGTGACCGCTCTATATAACAGTAAGTCTAATCACGTACAATGAGAAACTTTTTACTACTCCTGATCAGTCTGATCACTCTACAACTTTCCGCCCAGAAAATTCAGGGCGACTGGTACGGCACCCTCGATGCAATGGGGACTAAGCTACCATTGATTATTCACGTTAGCGGGCCGGATGATGGCTTAAAAGGCTCGATGGATAGCCCCAGTCAGGGTGCATACGGCATCGAGATGAGCAACTTACTCCTGATTGGCAACCAGTTTACCTTTTCCGTACCTGCCATCCAGGGCAGTTACAAAGGTACACTGAGCGAGCGTGGGCTTGCGGGCGACTGGACCCAGGCTGGCTTTGATTTTCCGCTTGAACTGGATCATACCCCTCCGGTAGCCTCCGGCCGTAAGATGCGGGAGCAGGAACCGAGGGATTTCCCCTACGAAAGGCTTGCGGTTTCTTTCCCCGGCGGCGCAGACGGTGTAAGCATGGCCGGAGAACTGACTTACCCGGCTGATGGCAAGATCAAGCGAGCCCTCGTTCTGGTGTCTGGCTCCGGTGGCCAGGACCGCAATTCTGAACTGGGTGAGGCCATCAATCATCGCCCCTTCCTCGTATTGAGTGATTACCTGACGCGCCAGGGCATTGCCGTCTTGCGGTACGATGACCGTGGGATCGGTGCGTCAACGGGCAATTTTGCTGATGCCACTTCCCGTGATTTTGCCGAAGACGCCAGCGCTGCCGTTGAGTTTCTCGCTAACCATAAGCTGACCAAAAAAGCAAAAGTCGGGCTGGCCGGCCACAGCGAAGGCGGCATGATCGGACAGATCGTAGCGGCGGAAAACGAAGAACTCGACTTCCTGGTAATGATTGCTGCCCCTGGCGTTCCTACGGATACGCTGATGATGGAGCAATCGCGGCTCGTTCAACAAAGCATGGGTGCCCCTCCCCAGTTGGTGGAACGTAATCTGAAGCCATTGCGTAAAGCTTATTATACCATCCGACAACACCCCGAACTAAGCGATAAAATACTGAAAGACAGTCTGGTGGAAGTTTTTAAAGCCTCTATTTCAGATTTGCCTGAGCCCCTGCAACGTTCCATCTCGGATAAAGATGCTTTTGCCCGTCAACAGGTGGGGACCCTGGCCAATCCCTGGTTTCGTTACTTTATCTCTTATGACCCGCAACCTTACCTGGAGCAAATTAAAATTCCCGTACTGGCCATGAATGGTGAGCTGGATATGCAGGTTCCCGCCGAATTGAACCTGAGCGGGATCGCCCGGGGAATGAACCAGGAGGAAGAATTACGTGATTTCACCACAGTTAGCCTGCCCGGTCTTAATCATCTGATGCAAACCGCCACCACGGGTGCCCCCCATGAGTACGGTACGATCGAAGAAACTTTCAGCCCGATGGCAATGCGGATCATGGCTGACTGGATCAACAAGCAATAAGAACAAATTTTGCCCTGGCTTGTATTCTTGAGAAAGAAATAGCCCATGGCCTCTGCCCTGAAAAACCTCAGCGAATACGACGACAATAACGTGCCCGACGCCAGTGAACTGAGCTTCGGTATCGTGGTCTCCGACTGGAACAAAGACATCACCCACACTCTTTACGAAGGGTGCTACGAAGCGCTAGTTAAGCACGGTGCCCGGGAAGAGAAGATCAAGACTTTACAGGTGCCCGGCACTTTCGAGTTGCCCAGCGGTGCACGCATTCTTTCCGGCCAGGAAAAGCTTGATGCCGTTATCTGCCTGGGCTGCGTGATCAAAGGGGAAACCGATCACGACAAGTACATCAATTCGGCCGTCGCTCAGGGATTGGTAAATCTTAGCATCGCGAGCGGCAAGCCCTACATTTTCGGTGTATTAACGCCCAACACCCACGAGCAAGCCGTAGACCGGGCCGGAGGCAAATATGGCAACAAGGGTGTTGAAGCCGCCATTACCGCCATTCGGATGGCAGCGATCGCAAAGGCCGGTAAGGTGGGGAGTAAGGGAGCGATTGGATTCGGGCGCTAAGGAGAGAGCCATGTGTTGTACTGAAAAGCACAAAATTTTTTCGAGATAACACGCTAAAGCCTGATTATCTATCATCAGGGCACCAGCCGGACTTCCTGTAATGCTTCTAACGAAAGAGAGGGCATAGACTAATCAAAGCCTATGCCCTCATATTTATACAGATGTACGCCGGTCTAACCTAAGCTTCTGCCGTCGGCGTAAAGCTCATCGGCGGAAATTGCGGGCCCTTATCTCCACCGGCTTTAGGCTCCTGGATGGGACCGAATTGCTTTTCAAACTTCTTGACATTGTCCGCCAGCGCACGCAACAGTCGCTTGGCGTGCTGAGGAGTAACGATCACGCGACTCTTCACCTTTGCTTTAGGGCTGTTGGGCACGATTCTGACAAAATCGAGGATGAATTCACCATTGCTGTGGGCAATGATCGCCAGGTTGCTGTATACACCTTCGGCCACTTCTTCTGAGAGCTCGATGTTAAGGTTGTTCTTGGGGGCTTTTTTTTCTTCGGCCATGTTTTTTAGTATGATAGTAGTTGTAGTATGGCAGTCTGATAGTGCAGTAGTGGTGTTAATATGGTAGTACGCGTTAGAGCGGCTGCTACCATACCATAAGACTACCATTTACTATTAAACTATTTCTTTGTCTTCTTCTTAGCTGCCGGCTTCCGCTTCTTTTTCTCTGCGAAAGCTCCGGGCAACTCAGCTTCGATGTAGGCTTTTGCCTGTTCAAGCGTAATTTCCCTGGCTTCTTCGGAGGTGATACGGGTACCGTCTTCCTTCTTGGGAATTTTGTAGGATTTTTTCTTGTAACGCACGAAGGGCCCCCAGCGTCCATTTTCGATGTCGATCGGTGGTTTGTCCCAGCGTTGGATATAGCGATTGGCTTCCTTCTCTTCCTTGGCCTGAACCAATTCGAGGATTTCGTCCTGGCTCAGGTTCTCGGGGTCGTAGCGCTTGGGGATGTTCGCGAACATTCCGTTCCATTTCAGGAAAGGACCAAAACGTCCTTTCCCCTGGGTGATCGGTAGTCCCTTGTAAGTACCCACCGGCTCGTCAGCTTTCTTCTTGGCGTTTACCAGTTCAGTTGCGCGGGCCATGTCTACGCTATGGGGGTCTTCTCCTTTGTTCAGGGAGATGTAACCCTCATTCCAGCGGACGTAGGGACCGTAGCGGCCTTGTCCCACAGCTACTTCCTTTCCATCGATCTCACCCAATATCTTGGGAAACACGAAAAGCTTGAGGGCTTCTTCCAATTCAATCTCCTCCATGCTGACACCGGGGGGGAAATTGGCGTAACGTGGCTTTTCGCCTTCAATCAGTTCATCGGGTGTACCGATCTGAATGACGGGGCCGTTACGGCTGAGGCGTACAAGTACACTGCGGCCGGTATCCGGGTCAGTGCCCAGAATGCGCTCGCCGGTAACCCGTTCCGCATTTTCGACGGTATTCTCCACCGTTTCGTGGAAGGGACCGTAAAAATCCGTCAGCATTTGGGTCCAGGAAATTTGTCCCTGGCTAATATCGTCGAACTTATCTTCAATGTCCGCCGTAAAGCGGTAATCCATGATGTCTTCAAAGTGCTGATCGAGGAAGTCTGAGACAGCCATGCCGATGTCGGAAGCGAAAAGGCGGTTCTTTACCGCACCGGTATTTTCGCTTTTGGTCTCAGCTTTGATCTGTCCGTCTTTCAAGGTCAGGAACTGGTATTTGCGTTCTACACCATCACGTTCTTCCTTGGTCACGTAACCCCGTGCGGGGTCCATGATTTTGGAGACGGTCGGTGCATAGGTGGAGGGACGACCGATGCCGAGTTCTTCCAGTTTCTTTACCAGGCTGGCCTCGGTATAGCGGCTCGGCGGGCGGGTAAAGCGTTCCACGGCCGTCATTTCACTGAGGTTAAGCAGTTGACCTTCATTCAGCGGAGGCAGGATACCGTCGGTATTTTCGTCTTCCTCGTCGTCGTCCTTACTTTCCAGGTAAACCTTTAGGAAACCATCGAATTTAAGTACCTCACCCTGGGCCTTCAGGCGGGCATCGGGCTGGGTAGAAATGCCGATATTGACGGTTGTCTTTTCCAACTCGGCGTCCGCCATCTGACTGGCGATGGTCCGCTTCCAGATCAGTTCATAGAGTCGCTTTTCGTCGCGGTCCCCGGTGGGTGCAGTATGCTTTTCGATGTAGGTGGGCCGAATGGCCTCGTGTGCCTCCTGAGCATCCTTCTTCTTGCTTTTGAAGCGGCGTACTTTGCTGTAGCGGTCTCCGAAAGCGGACTTGACTTCCTGCTCTATGGCACCCAGGGCCGTTTCTGAAAGGCTCACGCTGTCCGTACGCATATAGGTGATCAGACCGGCTTCGTAAAGGCGCTGGGCCACACTCATCGTCTTCTTCACTCCCATATAGAGTTTACGACTGGCCTCCTGCTGAAGCGTGGAGGTCGTAAAGGGAGGTGCGGGCCGGCGCTTGGCCGGTTTCACTTCAATACTTTCGATTGGAAAGTCGGCTCCGATGCTTTTCTCCAGGAAGGCGCGGGCACCGGTTTCTTCGTCGAACCGCTGGGGGCTTTCGGCTTTCAGCATGACCGTCTTCCCCTGCTCGTTGCGCACTGCGAAGATGGCGTTGACACGAAAGAAAGGCGTCGCCTCGAAGCCCATGATCTCCCGTTCGCGTTCCACAACCAGTTTTACCGTTACGGATTGAACACGGCCGGCGCTGAGACCGCCTTTTACTTTTTTCCAGAGTACGCCGCTGAGTTCATAACCGACCAAACGATCCAGCACCCGGCGCGCCTGCTGGGCGTTCACCAGGTTAACGTCTACCGTTCGCGGCGACAGAATAGCTTTCTTGATGGCCGTGGGCGTGATCTCACGGAAAACAATCCTTTTAGTGGTTTCAACGGGCAGGTTCAGTACTTCGCAAAGGTGCCAGCTGATGGCTTCTCCTTCGCGGTCTTCATCCGTTGCGAGCCAGACTTCGTCGACCTTACGGACCCATTCCTTGAGGTCTTTAACGGTCTTGCGCTTGTCTGGGGTGACGATGTAACGAGGCTTGAAATTATCCTCTACATTCACCGCATTACCACTTTTTTCCAGGTCCCGGACGTGGCCGTAGCTGGACTTAACGGTATAATCCTTTCCCAGGATTTTCTCAATGGTTTTCGCTTTGGCGGGCGACTCTACGATCAGTAAATTCTTAGGCATAGGCGGCAAATGTACTCCTTATATACTAATCAGGTGGGTGATTTGTTTGGCAATTGTCGCTTTGGTCGCTGAATCCACTACTTCCCGGTCGTCGTTTACCAGCGCACCGGCTAAGGAGATCGGCAGCTTTCCCCCGATCAGGTATCCACCCATATGTTCGAGAATGTGCGACAGATGATCCAGCCCCCGAAGGTTTCCGGCCCGGCCCGTGGAAACACCGATCAGTAAAATCGGCTTCTGCTTAAAATTTAGGGCGTATTCGTGGACGGATACTGCGTCAAAAAACACTTTGATTGCCCCGGCGAAACTTCCGTTGTACTCCGGACTGAGTACCACCAGCTTTTGGGCCGGCAACAATTTCTCTTCGTGCAAGGCCCGGAAAGCAGTCGGCGTCTTTTCTGGATCGTACATGCCCGAATGAAAATAATCGTGGGGCAATTCGGCCAGGTCGATGAGCTGAATTTCTTCATCAGTCTGGCTCTTGAGTTCCGTTACTACCTGCCGGGAAAAAGCCGCCGTGAGACTATTCGGTCGGTTGGTCCCGGAAATTACGGTGATCATAGTCGGAGTGAGGTGGGTGTACTATGCAAACTCCCTGCTACTGGAATAGTTTTTTGGACTGGCAAAGTAGCAATGCTTTGAGCTCGCCCGCCGAAGCGGACCGCAGGGCCTGATTCATCGGCCGAGCAAATTCAAAAAAAAGAAATAACATACTCGGCGGACGAATCAGGCCGTAAACGTCCGCTTCGGCCGACGAGTCAGGCATCAAACACTGCTACTTTGAAGCCCAAAAAATCCAGCAGAAAAGGATACTAATCTACATGCTGCAGACCCAAAACCTCCTACCGTCAGTTTCTCGTTCTGGCGAAATCAGTTACTTCTTCTCCTGCATGCCCCGGATCATTTTCAACTGCGTTTTCATCGGCGTGATGGCCAGCCCACCTTTAATCATGATTTTCAACCGGGTTTCGGTGATCTCATCAAGTTGGCCCGCTTCCATGGCTTCGTAGCCGCGTTTGGCGGTGTATTCGGGTGTTTTGGCGTCTTTGAACAGCTCCGAGTCCTCCATGTCTGCTTCTTCGGCAAATTCCGTTTTCACCGCCCCGGGGTTGAGGGTCGTGAGGGTGACGTTGGTATCGCTCACTTCTTCGGCCACGGCCCAGGTAAAACTGTTGACGAAAGCCTTGGTAGCAAAGTAGGTCGCCTGAAATGGTCCGGGCATGTAACCGGCCGTACTGGAAGTATTGAGGATCTTACCCCGGTTACGGCGCACCATATCGTTGAGAAACAAATGGGTGAGTTCCACCAGTGATTTGACGTTCAGGTCGATCATATTCAGGTCTGCACCCAACTTACGCTCGTGGAATTTCCCGTATCCACCGTAACCGGCGTTATTGAACAGGTAGTCGACTTCAATACCGGCTGTTTTTACCTCGTCGTAAATTTCCTGGCAGGCGTTCTCGGCGGTCAGGTCCTTGGCGATCACTTTTACGGTTACCCCGTACCGGTTTTCCAGTTCGGTGGCCAGCTCTTTCAATTCTTCTTCGCGACGGGCGACGATGATGACGTCACGTTTACGCCCTGCGTGTTCGTGGGCCAGGGCGCGGCCAATGCCGGAACTGGCGCCGGTAATGAGTCCGGTCTGTTGCATAATTGTTCGATTGATGATTAACTATTACTTTACGGTTAATCTGGTCGATTGTTCGCCTGACCTTAAATCAATCACTTTGCGCTTTCTCTACTACTACACCCTCTTTTATTTCCTGATGACGGGCTGTCAACCTTCCGCGAATAATGCCAAGGTCATTCGTACCCCCGGTCCTTTGGATACCATTACCACGGCTTCCATTCCACCGAGCCTTGACAATCAGCCTTTGCTATTCAAAGAGACTGTCCTGAAAATATACCATGCTGGTGAACTTCCTGAGTCCAGGGCGAAACATCATTTAAATATGATCGGCCAGAATGGCTCGGCCGTTGCGCTCGGAGAGCTGGAATTATCGTGGGGACTGGACAGCGCCGACGCAGAATCGCTTAAAAAGCTTGATAACTACGAACTCGTTCCGGCCGTAGATTACGTAATAAAACGAGCCAGAACTCACGAAATGCTCATCATCGCAGAATCCCACTACCGGCCGGAGCACCGGCGTTTTACCCGCAGTCTTCTGGCGGGGCTCTACGATGCCGGTTACCGCCACCTGGGACTTGAAAACCTGCTGCCGATGTTCGGCAGGGGCGACGGTCATCTCTTCGACTCGATGATGGTGGAACGCGGATATCCACTGGCCAACGGATTCAGCGGCCCCTACGCTGCGGAACCGGAATTCGGAAATTTGGTGCGGGAGGCAGCAAAGCTGGGTTTCAACATTTTCGGCTACGAGCGCAACGGCAGCAGCGATAGTGAACGCGACCTGCAAATGACCGAGCACATACTGGCCTACCGCGCCGCTCATCCGGAAGGCAAGATCGTTTGTCACGGTGGTTGGTACCACGCCATTGAAAGTGACCAGGAAAAAGGACCGGATCAATACTGGATGGCCCGCTATTACAAACAATTGACCGGAGACGACCCGCTGACGATTTACCAGGATGCCCTGAACGAAAAACTAGCCGAGGCCGTGGCGAATAGCCCCTACTACGACCATCTGCTGAATACTAAACCAAAATTCCGGCAAACGATGGTTCCAGTAGATCAAGAAGGGCAGGTCTGGCGAGGCCCCGGCGAAGGAACGCCCTTTGATATTCTGACAGTCGACCCGCCCAGAAAGATATTAAATGACCGCCCGCCCCACGAAGGGGAGATGGCCTTTAAAATTAGTGAACAGCCATGGTTCTCAACACTTGATTATCCTGCCCTATTGAGAATCACGCCCAGCCACGAGAGTTCGGTTGCTACGCCAATCGTCAGTAGTCAAATTGACCATCCGGATCATCTACCGGAGATCGGCTTGCCGCTCGGGCATTACCGGATCGAATTGATTACAAGGAATGGTGACGGATTTCAATATTCATTCCCCGAATGATAAACATCCTCACACCCCCACTCCACTACCGCAAAAACGTCCCTTTCCACCTCGAGAAATCACCAGCCCAATTTCGGGCAGACGCTTACGAGGATTTTGCCGGCCAGGTCATCCGCCAGTTGACCCTTCATTTGGGTGAGTTGGCCGGAGAGAACGCCTACCCCTGGCAAGAACTGGAACACTGGTTCTTAGCAAATCTAAGGGATGAGCAGTCACCCATTGTGGAAGTAGGTTGCGGTTGTGGCAAACTTACGGCGGCCATGGCCGAAGCTTTTCCAGATCGGCCTTGCTATGGTTTTGACTTTTCCTATCAGTTGCTGAAAGCCGCAACCGATTACTGGATCGATGCGAAGAATATTGCGTGGCTGGCACCCGGCGGTTTTCCGGGAAAATTCTCCTTACCCGCCCGAAGAAGTATTCAAAATCTGTACTTCGGCCTGGCGCGGGCAGCAAACTTACCTCTTCCTGACGCCAGTGCAGGCACCATTGTTTCCAGTTTCCTGATTGACCGAGTGGCTAGCCCGGAAACCGTCATGCAGGAATGGTATCGCGTGTTGCAAAGCGGTGGAAGAGTACTACTTGCCTCCCCTCTGAACTGGCTTAGCAATGCCATTTGGGAACGTTACGACGAACCCGAAAAATTTATAGCCGAATTGGCCGGTGAGCAGTGGACAGTAGTGCGCCACCCCACCCTGTCCTTAGTGGAACCCCTAGACCGCAGGGGCAACGCCGTACACTGGAATTGCGAATGTATGGTCTGGACTAAAGTTGGCTAAAAGCGGCGCGTAATGATGCCTTCATCCACGTTGTGGCGGGCCTTATTGTTCTGGGTAATGTCATCCAGACGCGCCTGGCATTCATCACAAACGCCCAAGTGATTGACCACCCGGCGGTATTCGTCCTCACTGCGGTTGCGCAGGCGACCGTTCCAGAAATCTTCCAGATTTTCCTCTTCAATATGACGGCGGGTAGCCAGCAGCTGCTTGCTGATCAAATAGATCACGAATATGATCGCCGATGTAAATAGTATGTAGCCGTAAACGTAAAGCGAACTCATATTTCTCAAACGCCCGGGTCAGTCATTTAGTTGTCAGGCGATGGCCCGCAAAGCCTCCAGCAATAATTGCATTTCACCCGGTCGATTATACACATTCGGTGCTACCCTGATGGCATCGCCCCGGAAAGAAACCGTCAGATTACGGCGGGTAAGTTCCTCCGGCAAACGCTCGGCATTCAAGTGTTCCGGCAGCCTTAGTCCTACCAGATGATGCGCCCGGTTTTCGGCCAGCTGAATACCCAATTCTTCCAGTCCTGGCAAAATTCCTTCCCAAAGTCCTTCGCAATACCGCTGGATGCGCGTTACGCCCCAGGCGTTGAGTTGTTGCAGTGCAGCTTCCAGCATCGGCATCAGCAAAAAGTTACTTTGCTGGCCAACCGAATAGCGGGCAGCACCGGGGCGGTAGTCGGCGCGATAATTCACCAGATTCTTAAAATCCTCGCTTCCGGCCCGGTTGATCCAGTTTTCCTCAATCGGCTTTCCGTTGTCCATAGCTGGACCATAGTAGGCATAACCGGTAGAATAGGGACCCAACATCCATTTATAGCCCGCTACGATCAGGGCATCCGGCTCGACCTCATTAACCGAAAACGGCAACGCACCTACCGATTGGGTGCCGTCAATCAATAGCCAGGCACCTACATCTCGTGTTCTGGTGCGCAGCCTGGGCAGGTCCCATAAGCTGCCATCGGCCCAGTGTAAAGCACTCAGGGCCAACAAGGCTGTATTTTCATCGATCGCGGCGTACAGGGCCTCGGACCAACTGGTTGAAGAATTATCTGGCGGACGCTCGACAACCCGTAATTCCGCACCACTGGCGGCACATTTTTCAGCCCAGGAATAGTAATTGGAAGGAAACTGAGCAGCAGCGATCACCACGTTTTGCCCTGCTCTCAGATTCAGATTGTTAGCAACCGTGGCCACCCCGTAACTGACCGACGGGATCAGCGCAACTCGTTCACTTTCAGCGGTATCGATCAAGCGGGCAAATTGCATTTTTACCCGTTC
Source organism: Lewinellaceae bacterium SD302 (assembly GCA_002591745.1). GTDB lineage: Bacteria > Bacteroidota > Bacteroidia > Chitinophagales > Saprospiraceae > Neolewinella. Next base: position 37,220 of record PDLQ01000004.1, on the reverse strand, counting down.
CAGTGTAGAGAAAAAATGTTCCGGCCGTACCACCGTCGGGTCGTTCTTTTGTAGGAGTGCGTGGGTACCGGCTGCGTAAACCGATTTAAGTTGAGGCGACATGTAGGCACCGTTCAAAAAGGCATTGTCTTCCGGTAGGGAGAAGAGGTGGCGCTGGCAACTGAGTGGTTTTTCTTTGGAAGCGATCGTCAAGGCTAGTTAGCTTTTATTATGGCTAACAAAGTAGCAATGTTTATGAAAACATTTCCGCTAATCCAGCCTTAGAATCGATACAGCAGCTTCACCTCCCCGCGCCAGCGATCCGTGTTAAAGTTATCGGTATTCAGTACAGGAGAGACGTAGTGTTTCACGCCGGCTTCTAAGGAAAAATGCTGATTCAACCGGTAGCCGGCCATTAAATCCAGGTCGTAACGCAGGCGGCGCAGCCCCAGGTAACCTTCCAGGCTCTCTCCACTGACTGCTGAATTACCCGATAAGAAATTGCCTGAGGTGATGTTGACGAAATCGAAATCTCGTTGAGCGAAGTTCGCCAGTGAAGCGTCGTTCATTTGACTGGTAGACAGGTCGGCTCTGGTCAACAGGTTGATACCGCCACCTGCGGCCAGGTAGAATTTGTTGCCAAGATTCCTGGCGTAGCTCAGGCCGAGTCGTACGTACTGTCCTCTCAAGAAAACATCGGTATTACTATCCAGCGCTCCGTTGAATTCCGCAATCAGGATTTCTTCGGAAGTATCCATCGTTACGGGTGTCGGGAAAGCGCTTTCATCCGATGCCCGGGCACCGATCTGAATAGATTCCTGCTGAACGCGATAGCCCAGTGTGGCCGTTAGACGCCCTTTCGACCCGATTTTCCGGCTCAGGCCAACCCCACCCAAATAGCCGAGGCCGGGCATTTGAGTACCAAGACTGCCACCGACATAAAGTTGTGGCTGGTAAGTTGGCCCAAGACGTGCTGGTGTAATTCTTTGCGTTAGTGAAGTATTTGCTTGCACGGTCTCATAGCCAGGTGTAACTGCATCATCGCCCTCCATCCGGACCACATTTTCCAGCTCAGATGCGTAAGTGGGGATTGGGGCTACGATCTCGGAATTACTATAAAGGCTTGATGCCTGATTGTTTGATTTAATTGTAATCAGCGTTTGTCCGATAGCTTCGGGCGTTACGGCCAGCTGGTTACTACTTTGGGGAACAAGTATGTCGCTATTGGAAGATCGAGTGGACTCGGCCAAGGCGGGAAATTCTACGGCCTGCTGGTCATCCAGCTTTGCTCCCATAACCTCGGCGATACTCGCTGGCTCTTTACCATCATTAACCTCTACTACATGGCTACCACGTCCGACTTCATCAGGCCGGGCAGGCATTTGATAGCCATCAAGAACTGACTGGCGTTCTGATTGAAGGTCTCCCCCGGAGTTCTCAGCTAACGTTCCCTCCTGCTCATCCTGCTTTGCGAAAGCGGGGCTGGAAGACGCCAACGGCACATCCCCCTCGGCGGAGACCTTAGGGGTAATCGGAGCCGTAGGAACCGGCACAAAGGGAGTATCCGTGGGGGAAAGACTATCCGCTGGTTTGACGGGGGTAAATAAAGTCACCCAGGCGAAGGCCAGTAAGGGGAAGAGGCTTCCAATTAGCCAGAAGGCTATTCCCCGACGGCGTTTTTCCACGGGCATCTTCCGGTCGAGTCGCCCTTCCATATCTTTCCAGGCCTCAGCCCAGAACTGCTCATCGGCATTCCAGTCGTGGGGCGTATTATCCGGCATAACGGTTATTTTTGAGGTGGCGGCTTTCTAATAATTCTTTGAGGAGATTACGGGCTTTGTTCAGGTGCCAGCGACTGGCCCCTTCGGTCAGTTCCAGGCGATTACCGATCTCGGCGTGGGTGTAACCTTCGATAGCGTGGAGCCAGAAAACTTCCTTGCTAACGCCAGGCAGGGTCTCGATGATGCGGCAGATATCTTCGGCGTAGAGCTGGTGAGTGATGCCGGCGGAAACCGGTTGGTCCCAGTCGGCAATTTCCAGGGTATGGGGCTGGCGGCGAGATCGAAAATGATCGGCCACTACCCGAAAGACCAGTCTTTTTATCCATCCTTCCAGGGAACCTTCCCACTTGAAGGTGTCCAGCTTTTGGAAGACTTTGAGCATGCCACTATTGAGCAGTTCCATCGCTTCTTCCTTTCCGTGGGCGTAGCGGCGGCAGACCCTGAGGGCCGCCGGAGCGTACTTCCGGTAGAAAGCCGACTGCGCTGCCCGCTCGTTGCGGATGCAGCCTTTGACCAGATCGCGGTCTTCGTCCGTGCCTGTATTCTTCCGCTTCATTAGAAAGTAGCGCCGAGCCTCAGGCTCAACCGACGGTAATTATTGGTTCTTTTTTCCTCCCCCTGGAAGGTCTCGATGTTGTATTTCGTTTGCAGGATTCGGTAGCCGATATCAAGGGTATAGAAAATTTCCTCCGCCTGGCCGATGCGCATACCGATTCCAGGGTGGATCAACAAACCGCCTTCCTTAGCTGAAAAAGAATTTCGTTCCGTCTTGACCGGGCTACCATAACCGGCTGCGAGACGAAGGTATGGTGCGATGTTTTTTTCAGGAGAAGGTAAAATCTGTACGGCCCCTAACCAGGAAAGGGTCGACTCGCCCAAACTGGTATTGAAGCGATCGAAGGCCGCGCCCACCCCAAGGTCCAGCCAGCGCATCACACGGTAATTTATCAGACCTTCCAAAGAATAACCAAAGGTGCGGGCTTCATTAAAGAAAAACCCATTGATGTTATCCGATTGCTTACCACCGTGTACCATGAGTGCCAAACTGGGGCGAATTTTACGTCGAACCGAGCGGACGGTCAATTCGTTGCGCCAGTCATCTACGTAAGATTCAGTATCGGCAGACGACCCATCACCTTGCGTATTCCGGCCCGACCGTGATGCTTTGCGCTCACGGGCGTAGCGTACTCGTCGTATTTCATTGGAAGCCAGGGTCAATTCACTCCCGTCGCGGAGTGCAATTGTCAGTATTTTACCGTATTCGTAATGCACGATATTACCCTCGTGGCGCTCCCCGGTCATCGTTTCAACGATGTCGTACATCTCCAACTCCTCCTGCTCTTGAGCGACAAGAAATAATGGAGCCAAAAAAAGCAGACACAGGATGATCGGGAAGCGCATAAGGTTAGGATTGGGTGGATTAGTCGTTGCAGATTTCCAACGAACTCAGGTAGGTGATCTCATTGGTATCGGAGTAACGAACTTGCTCAGCACCCAACTCACCAATAGTGATCAGATGACGATCGGCGTGGAGGCCGATTACGTCGCGGGCGTCGTCAAGTTCTTCGACCAAGGTAACGGATTCCATCGGCATGCCTTCTTCGTCGAGTTCGAAAATACTCATCCCGCGGCCGGGCTCACAAACGAAGAGTTTATCGTTGCCGACTGACAGGCCCACGGGGCCATTCATTTGAACGATCTGTACCCGTTCCGGATTTCGCTTGTCGGTGATGTCGACCACCTCCAGTTGATTGGTGAAGCCACCGCAGTTCGTACCGCCCCTTAGCGTAACGTAGGCACGATCACCACTGACCACCACGGGATCACAAGAGCGAACGTGCTCCATAGTACTGAGCAATTCGGGATTGAGCGGGTCGGAAGCATCCATGATGTGCATCCCCGTGGTGGTACCGATGTAGAGTTCGTCGCCGGCGGGAAAAATGGTTTCCACTCCCCAGTTAAGTTGAACGACACCCGCTTCCTGAGGCCGGGCCGGATCGCTGAGGTCAAAAGCTTCCAGCTGACTCTCGTTTACCACGTAAAGTGTATTGTTTGTGAAAGTGAAACGGGCAAGACTACCGCCGAAGCCTAATACCTGATCCTGGCCACCGGCGCTGGCTCCGCTGTTACTACTACTCTCGCCAATGCTTCCATTAGCGAAAGCAGCATCGGCAATTCCGAATGAACTTTGCCGGCGGATATCACAATCGGCAGCGAAGAACGCATTAGTAGTAGCATCGACGAAGCAGCCACGGCCCCAGCGGGCATCGCTACAACTGATGGTAACCGTCTCGTCCGTTTCGATGTATTCGGTGACGACCCGGTTATTCAGGCCCGAAGCATTGAACACACCGTAGGTATCAAAAGCATACTCGGTGCGGTGCAACATGTCGGGGGCGGTCGGGTCATCCAGAGAGAAAGTCACCAGATCGTAGTAGTTGTTGACGTAGAGAATGTCGTTGCGGACGGCCAGACCAACGATTCCACCTACGGGTAGAAAGCTGATGGCTACCGGGTTTTCCGGATTGGCATTATCGAAGATGTGCATACCTTCTTCCTGCTCGGTGATAAAGAGATAATCGCCGTAGACGTAAAAAGCGCCGGTACGGCAGAGTTCGCGAGCGGCTTCGGCCTCAATGTTTACCCGGAACTGGGATTCTTCCAGGTAGACCGGCTTGTAAACGGTGTAAGTCAGTTCGCTTTCGCATTTTTCTTCAATGCAGCCGCTGAATACGATAGCCAGGAGCAGCAGTGAGAAGAGGGATTTGAATGTTTTCATTGGATCTGAGTTAAGAGCTTGCTGCGAATTCAAGTTTTGGCATAACTGCGCCAACCCGAAACCACAACGATCTCTAAGTTATTGAGAAAGGGTGCTTTGTAGGGAAGAACAATTGTTGTTCATCTTCCAAGACGGAATGCTTTTGGTCGGCGTTAGTGGAAAAGGGATTTTTTATAATAATTTCTTCCATCTCCGCCCGAGAGTTTTCAATTTCTGCCTGGAATTGTCAGTTGGACAAACAGGATCATCTTTTTACAGCAACCCGGGAAGCAGCCCCTGTCCCCCTCCCCGGTTTTTTTACTCGGGTTGATTCCACTGTGGTTCGGGCCTGTGTTCTGGCGCTGCTTTCTACTCCCGCTGCCAACCCTTTACAAAATAAGTCGTACGCCCTGCTACTTTGGTAACCACCACCTCGCCAATTCCTTCCGGGCCGGACTTTCCTTCCGTCCGCCAAACGTGCCAGTACCAGTTCTCCGGATAGTCCTTGTAATAGGGGGCATTGGCCGCCGCGCCAGTCATTACCTCGATGGTCTGCTTTGCCAGAAGGCATTTTTCGTCTTCGGTCAGTTCGTTCAGCCGCAGAGCAGGGGAAAGGCGGCAACGGTAACAAATCTCGTCGGCGTACAGGTTACCGACGCCGGACAAAATTTGCTGGTTCAGTAAAAAACCCTTTATCGAGCCCTTCTTGCCAGTCATTTTTTGTACCAGGTAATCCCCATCTATATCCAGTGCATCCGGGCCGAGTTTGATCTCTTTAATGTAAGCGTCCCGGTCTTCCAGGTAAAGGATGCGGGCGAACTTGCGCGGATCTTCGAAGCCCAGTTTATCTCCGTCGGTAAAGTTGAGGACGAAACGTTCGTAGCGCCCCTTGTCTTCCGGAGCCGAGTAATAGTTCAGGTCACCCGTCATCCCGAAGTGCAACAACAGATCGTGTCCGTTATCCAGCCGCGCAAAAAGATATTTACCCCGTCGGAGACTACTCACGATCTTACGGCCTTTAAGGGCATCGGCAAAGGCCGGGCCAGGCATGTTGCGGATGATTTTGTCGTCGTGTACGTCCACGTTTTCAATCGTTTTCCCCAGGCTGGTCTCATTAAAGTAGCGCTTGAAATTATTGACTTCGGGTAACTCGGGCATAAGGGTGGCGTTAAGAAGTATTTGTCAGTTACAACCTTAGCCGCCAGTATGGGTTTACACTTTTTGATTATTATCGTGTTCTGATTTAAACAACCCACCACTATGCGTAAGCAATTAACCCAGCTCCTGGTCCTCGCCGGCCTGCTCATTTTCAGCGTTTCCTGCAACACCACCCAGACGGATGGAGGTACCGTTACCGATGCCGGCACCGAAGATACCGTTGCACCCGAGCCGGAAACCGTATTACCCCAAACCTCTGGTGTAGCCATGCAGGGTGACAATTACGAGATCGTCGTCATCAACGATTCTATCAAAAGTCCCCGCAAGGAACTACGTGGCTCCCTCGCCGGAGCTGACATCACGATCAATTACGGTTCTCCCGCAGTCAACGGCCGAGAGCTTTACGGTGGGCTGGTTCCCTACGGCAAAGTCTGGCGTACCGGGGCCAACGAAGCAGTGCGCATCACCACTTCCGCCCCCCTCAAATTTGGTAAAGAAGGCAAAACCGTTCCCGCTGGCTCATACGGCTTGTTTACCATTCCTGCCGACCGCGACAATTGGACCATCATCTTCAACAAAGAAGCCGATCAGTGGGGCGCATACGACTACTCCGAAGCTGCTGACGTTGCCCGGGTCACCACCACCTCCCGTACCGAGGACGACTTCAGCGAACGGATGGATTTTACACTAAGCGATGATGGTGTGGAACTGCACTGGGGTGATCTCGTCATCCCCGTTCAGGTAATGGCTGCAACCTCCGAATAGCAATTAGATCATCCTTCGTTTTATTGACTAACAAAGTAGCAATGTTAGAGCTTGTTTGGATTTCTATTTCCTGAAAAACAAGCATTTATGAACCTGGCGTCACCAAAAATAGATCGCTTGACCCGCCAAGCTCACAATTTTATGGTATAGTCAGAACCATAAATCATTGTTTTTCAGTTCATAGCAATTCCCAAACAAGCTCTTAATTTTGTCACGAGAGCAATTTTGCCACGCGACGATCACTGAAGGTAAAGTAACAAAACAATGAAATACACCAACCTAATCCTGCTTCTGGGCGTACTGCTCGTAGCACTAGGCTCCTGTCAGGAACGGGAGATCAAAGAAGAAAAAGAGATCATCATCGAAAAAGAAATCGATCCTGATATGGAACCCGGGCTAATTCACAATGTCTATTTCTGGCTCAAAGAGGACATCACAGAAGCAGAAACCAAACGTTTCATCGCCGGCCTCAAAAGCCTGGAAACCGTGGAGACCGTAGAACGCATGTTCCTCGGCCGTCCCGCCAACACGGAAAATCGTGACGTGGTCGATAACTCCTTCGATTATTCCCTCCAGCTCTGGTTTAAAGATCAAGCCGGTCAGGACACCTATCAGACTCATCCGACTCACCTGGAATTCGTAGAACTACAGGATCTCTGGACAAAAGTGGTGGTCAGGGATAACGTGAAGCTTTAGAGCGGCGGTGGCTTTTTTAGTAGGGCGTAAACGCCTTTAGACCGGCTAGTGGCTTTAGAACGCTGCGCTTTAGTCTGCTAGAGCAGCCCTAAAGCGCAGCGTCCTGAAGCGCAGCATCCTACTCCTCCGGCTTATAATAATCATCCAGCTTCCGCTCACGGGGCTCGTGTAGTTTATCCACGGACTTCCCTACCAGCATGGCTACCGTGGCGTCGCCGGTAACGTTAGCTACCGTGCGGCACATATCGAGCGGACGATCTACGGCAAAAATGAGGGCCAGACCCGCTTCGGGTATTCCGGCCTGGCCTAGTACGATCACCAGCATCACCATACCCGCTCCGGGAACTGCCGCTGCTCCAATACTGGCCAGTGTGGCAGTGGATACGATCCCGACCTGCTGGCCAAGCGTCAGGTCCATGCCGAAGGCCTGGGCAATGAAAACTGCCGCCATAGCCTGGTAAAGACTGGTACCGTCCATATTAATGGTAGCGCCAATGGGCAGTACGAAACTGGTTACTTCCTCATCAACGCCCAGATGTTCCTCTACCCTTTCCATGGTGACTGGCAAAGTAGCAGCACTGGAACTTGTGCTGAAGGCCAGCAACTGGGCCGGGCTGATTCCTTGAAAAAATCTGGAATAGCTAAATCCAGTATAGCTTTTAACCAGTAACGGATAAATGCCAAAGATGAGAATCGACAGACCTAGCAGCACACAAAGACTGTACTTGATGAGTGCGAAAAACAGATCTGCACTGGGCGATTCCACTACCAGGGCCGCCAGCAAGGCGAATACTCCGTAGGGAGCAGCCAGCATGATCAGATCGATCAGTTTGAGAATGACCTCGTTGGCTCCATCAAAAAAGTCTTTTACAGGCTTGGCCTTCTTCGGGTCGATCAGGATAAGACCGATGGCGAAGAAAATGGCAAAAAAGATCACCTGCAGCATGCTTCCATTATCAGTCAGCGAGTGAAACAGGTTACTAGGCACCAGGTCAATGAGGGCCTGTAATGGCCCCGCTTCGGTCTGGGCGGTAGCGGCTTTGATTTTTTCTCCGGCGTCTCCGGCGAAGTCCGCCATCAATTTGTCGCGAGTACTCTCTTCCAAACCTTTGCCCGGACCGATGATATTGACCAACAAAAGTCCAACCAGGACGGCAGTCAACGTAGTACCCAAATAGATCAGGATTGTCCGGCCGCCCATTTTAGACAATTTGCTGATGTCCTTTAAATCACTGATTCCTTTGACCAGGGAAGCAAAGATCAATGGAACGGCAATAAGTTTCAGAGAATTGATGAAAATGGTACCGAAAGGTTTGATCCAGTCTTTTACAAAATCTGCTCCTCCTATCTGAGAAGCTACGACCCCAAATAAAACCCCGGCGGCCATACCGATCAATATCTGCCAATGAAGTGCTAGTTTGCGCATAAGTTTAGCTGGTTAGGTGGGCTAAAGTAATCTATTTTTTTACCTTGGGTGGTGATAATGCAGAACACCCAAACAAACGAGCGGATTTTCCACCTCTTCGAGCAACTTCGATCAGGTAGCGAAACCGCTATGGGTGAACTCTACGCCGATTACTCTTCCAGCCTCTACGGTCAGGTCTACAAACTGGTGCCGCGGGAAGAAGAAGCCAGCGAGCTGCTGCAGGATGTTTTCGTAAAGATCTGGCAAAACATCGATTCTTACGATCGCAATACGGGCCGTCCGTACACCTGGATGGCCCGTATTGCCCGCAACCGGGCCATTGATCATCTACGTTCCGCCCGCTCAAAGCGCAATGAAAAAACCGATGGTTTACCCGATTACGTAACTAATCACAGCCGATTGGCCGAAGAGCAATTCGTCGACGCTATCGGCCTGGGAAAGGTTGTTGATCAGCTGGATCCCAAATACCGTGAACTGATAGAATTCCTGTACTTCCGGGAATACACACAGTCGGAAGCATCCAAAGCGCTGGATATTCCACTCGGTACCGTCAAGACCAGGGCGCGTAAAGCCATGCAGGAATTGCGCCAGATATTACAAAGTGAGATCCGCAGCCCACTGCTGGTCCTGGTTGCCCTATGCGAACTAATTTCTAAATCACTAAAAATCATTTTCCAGGCTTGGACGTAAAGGCTTACATAGCATCCGGTATTCTCGAGCTATACGTGCTCGGCAAACTGTCTTCCGAAGAGGAAGCAGACGTGCTGGCCGTTGCGGCCGAGTACCCGGAAGTAAAAGCTGAGTTAGAACAGATCGAAATTGACCTGGAGCGTTTCGATCACCTCAACCGGGTAGCTCCGCCGAGCGGAATTCTTTCCGCTATTTTAGGCCGGATCCGGGGATTAAGCAATACCGCCGGTTCGGCTGGTTCCATCAGCACTTCGTCAGCGATGAATTGGTTGCCCTGGGCAGGCTTTGGCATTGCTACTTTGTTAGCCATCCTTTTCCTTACCCGCTACCTGAAGACGGAAGGCCAGGTAGAAGAACTGGAGACCGAGATCGAACGCCTCCGGAATGACTGCGATGAAAAAGACGTGATCAATACCAGTTTACTGGCCCAACTGAATGCCTATCGTCAACCTGGCACCCGGTTGGTGGACCTGGCAGGTTCCGACCTTTCTCCGGAGTCCGAAGCACAGGTTTTATTCAACCCTAACGAAAACGTCGCTTACCTGGCCGTAGCTAATTTACCGCCTCCCCCGGCGGGCAAGGATTACCAGCTCTGGGCTCTGGTTGACGGCCAGCCAGTTGACCTCGGCATCTTCGACCCCGCTGCCGTAGTGGCTGGCCTGATCGAGGTAGATTTCCCCGTCGGAACCGGTGCTTTTGCCGTCACGCTGGAAGATGAAGGTGGCCGCCCTACCCCTAACCTGGAACAGCTTTACCTCATCGGAAACGTAGGATAATTTCCTATATTGCGAGCATGAAATTGCTCGAAGAAGTCGGTGGCGCCCGCGTAGGCCTCAAGAATGCATCCTGGCCATTTGCCCGCCTGACAATGAGTAAAAAAGAGTTGCGGCTACGCGTTAAGCTGATCGGTCGCTTTCGTTTCCGTCCCGAAGATATCGACGAAGTAGAAGTGATACGCTTTTTACCCGTGATCGGCAAAGGCATTCGCATTCACCACCACAAAGAGGACTACCCCAAACGCCTCATATTTTGGACATTAAACGACCCCAAAGGAATTGCGGAACGGATCAGGGGAGCTGGATTCGGAGGGTAAGTCCGCATCCCGGGACTAAAGAATACCAGATAATCCCAGATCGTTCTTTTTCGCCTAAGACATTTAAAGATTATACGTGTATCGCTTATTCTGTCTGACGGAGTGAACTCTAATGACCGGGATGGCGACAGCTTTAAAATTCGTGATCTTTATCATCCGGCGAGGGGTAATTTATCAATGGATTGACGGTAAGGTTGACTCAACTTTGTAGAGTATCAATATGATTTACCATACCTTTGCGCCACTTGCGTTCGACCGAAACCTACATTAGGCCCGGTACGGAAGAAATCTGCCGATTGCTGTCCTTTTCCAAATGAATGACGGTCGGTAGTTTAAGGGTATGGCCTTCACAAATTCAGCCCTTAACAACTACGGATGATCTATTTCTGGTTTCTGATCCTGGCATTATTAGCGGAAGTTCTCGGTACCGTAGGTGGATTCGGATCATCCGTTTACTTTGTCCCACTGGCTGGTTTTTATTTCGATTTCAAAACGGTACTTGGTATGGTAGCCGTTTTTCACTTGTCCAGCAACATCAGTAAACTTTCACTTTTCCGAGCCGGAATAGATCGGCAACTGATCCTTAACCTGGGCTTGCCTTCAGTAATCTTCGTTATTCTTGGAGGATTACTGAGTAGTAAATTCAGTGCTCTGTACCTGGAGATCCTTTTCGGAGTATTCTTGGTAGTACTAAGCATATTTCTAATCGTCAGGAGTAATTTTTCAATTAAGCCATCCCTGAGAAATTCTATCGTAGGTGGTTCATTATCTGGTTTCACGGCGGGACTGCTGGGCTCCGGAGGCGCTATCCGTGGGATAACCATGGCCGCCTTTAATCTGGACAAAAAGAAATTCATCGCTACTTCGGCAGCTATCGACCTGGCCGTTGACTTCACACGTACACTGGTGTACTATCAAAATGGATACATCGATGAAACGGCATTAAGGTATCTGCCTTACCTTTTGGTAATCGGTTTCATAGGAAGCTGGCTAGGCAAGAAAGTGTTGCATTACTTATCCGAACGTACGTTCAAGAGTTTTGCCCTGCTGCTTATTTTAGGAATAGGCTTAGTTACTTTAATTCGAAGCTTTGTAAACCTTCCCGGCTAGTCAGGCTCCATAAGCAGGCCTTATGACAACTTAGAGCTTGTTTGGGACAAGCTATGAACTGAAAAACAATGATTTAAGGTTCTGACTATACCATAAAATTGTGAGCTTGGCAGGTCAAGCGATCTATTTTTGGTGACGCCAGGTTCATAAATGCTTGTTTTTCAGGAAATAGAAATCCAAACAAGCTCTTAAATCAATACGATACTCTATCGCCTTTTAGGGGCGGTGTATCAAATACCAGACTACTGGACATGAGAGACAGCTCGGCATCGCATTAAAATAAATACAGTAAATAAATGCTGTCTTTTTTGCCGGCATCTATAAAGGTCGATATAAATCTGGATTCAAAAAAGTGACCTCGTGTCCAGTAATCTGATCAAATATAAGGATAGCACTCTAGGTTACATTTCCAGATGAAGAACCTTATCGCCAGCAAGATGATTCATACCGAAATGGCGTGCTTAAGAAATGAGGTTATTTATAATGAAAACTATGCATAAATACTTGCACAAACCATAGCAACCTACAAGCTGATGATCTTACTAAACCGTTCTTTCAAATACGAATCGCTCCGCCCTTTCTTCCATCCAGCTCCACAGTTTATTCCTCCTCAAATGAAAGCCGACGTGACCACCGCGCCGGGGCTCTTCAATGGTGATCATTCGATAGTTTTTCAGCTCATGCGGAGTACAGGCCCGGGGAATGATGGGGTCGTTGAGCGCGTTAACCAACAACACCGGCACTTTTGTTTCGCCCATAAAATTGGCTGCCGAAGCGTAGCGGTAGAATTCATCCGGGCCGGAGAACCCATTGAGGGGAGCACTGAACCACGCATCAAAATCCCGCCAGCTTTTAACCTGGTCCAGTTTGGATAAATCCATAAGCCCGGGAAATTGGGCTTCTTTGGCCCGCATTTTGGCACTGAGTGAGCGAAAGAATTTGCGTTTGTACAACCAATTACCGGGATATTCCAAAGCCGCTACGCTGTGCTGAATGTGGCAGGGTGACGAAAAGGCGATACCGTGACTGATCGCAGCCGGTTGCTTGCCGGCCATAGTCCCCAGATATTTCAGGGTGAGATTACCACCCATGCTATATCCAATGAGGATGATCTGCTCATAATCGCCCGCAGCATGATTTACAACGGTGGCCAGGTCTTCACTTTGTCCGTGGCTGTAAAGTTTTTGGGTCAGGTTCATTTCTCCTGAACAGGAACGGCAATTCCAGGCCAGGGCATCCCAATCGCGCTCGAAGAAGTACCTGGCCGGGGCGGTTATGTAGGGCCTCGAACTATTTCCTTCCAGACCGTGAGAAAGAATGACCAGTCTGCGGTGCTCCGGCTTGCGCAGCCAATCCAAATCCAAAAAGTCACCGTCGGGCGTAGCAATCCGCTCCCTGACGTAATCGACTACGATCTTGCGGAAGGCAGGTAAGATGGTTTGCAGATGTCCGTTGAACTGGTGGCGGGGTGGGCCGGGATACTTCATGGGGGTTAGTCGGGAATTTTTAGTCGGGAGTGGTTTAGTCAGGAGTCGGGAGTGGTTTAGTCAGGAGTCAGGAGTATACTAGTCGGGAGGGGTTTGGTCGGGAGTCAGGAGTCTTTCGGCCGATAGTCAGGAGTGATTTAGTCGGGAGTCAGGAGTATATTAGTCGGGAGGGGTTTAGTGGGAGTGTTGTAGTTAACATTCTTTTAGTCTTAATATCCAACGCCGTGCTGTGGTGATGACCGTAAGGCATCAGACTATCTGACTGCAAAACTGTTGACTGTTGACTGTTGACTGTTGACTGCTAAACTAACTCCCCTCCACCTCGAACCACTCCTTCGCACTCCGCTCGGGCAATACTGAGGCGACCACTTTGTTCTCAGCGACCAGGTAGTAGGAATGAATTTCGCCGGGCAGTAAAACAAAGAAGCCATTCTCCGTATCCGGGTCGGTTTCCATTTGGCGCAGCTTCCAGGGGCCGTTTTCTACTGTGCGGAACCAGACGTGCATTTTACTGTCTTCGTCTGCCTCGGCCAGGGTGGCGGTTACTTTACTGTCCGCCCCTTGCATAGCTACTTTGTTAGCCAAAATTTCGGGCGCCTCGGTCGTCATTAAGACGTGATCGGAGAAGTATTTTTTACGACCGTCCATGAGCTCGGTAACGCCAACAACGTCAAAGCTGCCTTCAATGGTGACGGTTTCCGTATAGTTCTTTTCAAATTGCTCGAAAGAATAGAGTTTTTCGGGATCTTCCTTCACCAGCGGGCGAATCATTTCGCGGTAGCTTTCGGCTACTTCACGGTACTGGTCCTGGGCGATAAAGTCCTCGAAGATCGTCTTGCAATGTGCCACGTACATCTTGCGATAGAGGGGGATGGAGAGCAGTTCGGTGATGAGCGGCCGATTGGTACTACGGTCACGCAAGTGCATAAAAATGGACAGTTCCCCCATTTGCTCGTTGCTAAGTTTCGGATTGCCCTTGATGCCGGTAAAACGGAAGCCACCGAGGGCCATATTCATATCCCAGAGCAGCGGATGCCAGATTTTTTTCTTGTCCTGGTAGAGGTAATAATTGTGGCAGAACAGGCCGGTATAGCTGTCCAGATTCACCATCACGTTGTTGAAAGCGTGCATCCACAGGGCACCATCGATATCGAAAATCTGGGCGAAGGCGTCCAGGTCGGTATTGAGCAGCCGGATCAATTCGATGATGTCGTCGTAACCGGCTTTGCTGCGCTTGATCTCATAGCGATCCTGGTAGCAGGCCTGGTCCGGACCGAGGTACTCCAGGCTGGCCAGTTCACCTTCGGCGCAGGCGGTACCTTTGTCCACTTTACGGTCAGGGTCACACTTGAACAGTACCCCTTTACGACTGCCATAATGTTCTTTTTGAAACTGCTCGTCGATACTCTGTGTGAGGGTGTACAGTCCCCAGTATTTTCCGTTTACAGTTACTTTGGCAAAATTGGCTTTTGGGGCGGGCACGTAGGTGCGGGCTACGTGATAGGCCAGGGCTTCGCGTACGAAACTGGGGTCACGGAAAACGTTACTCAACTTCAGGGTACGGTAACCGCCCGGGTAAACCTGGTCCTCGTCGGTATAGCTAAGTTTGATGTTCAGCGGAAGCTTGGTGGTGCCATCCTGTCGGCTACGGAAGTAAGAACTGTTCCCTTTGAACCGCACGCCCACGCTGTCAAAACTCATGCCATTCACTTCCAGGCTGGCCAGCACCCGTTTTTTAACGTTAGCATCCTTATAGGCAATCAGTTTGGCTTCCCAGGCCGAGTCGATCATCATGACATTCACTTCGGTGATGTTCTCGATATCGTATAAAGGCGGAGCTTCCTGGGCGCTCAGAGATATGGTCAGGAGGGTGGCTAACAAAGTAGCAAGGGGAACCGGCCAGCGGAATGAACAGATCGGCCGGACGACCATTATAAGGCGTAAAGTCATGATGGGGATTTGAAGCGGCGCTAAAATACAATAAAGCTCGGGAGGAAAGGAAACCAACAAGGGCACAAGAAACTCAAATGGTTTACCATTAGATCATTAGAGGTTTTAAAGAACATAATGCACGGAATGACTATTTCCAATCCTAAAGAGTTGTATGATCGAACGTAATATAATCTGTTGGCGAAGCCTTAACGTTATCGCTTTGCTCTTATTTCTCTCCAACCTCCACGCTCAGGGCGGCCTCTCCCCTAGCCCGGAACTATTAGACTTTAATCTGGGCCGCATCGACCACCAAAGGACGGCCATGTTAGTGCTCGGCGGCTGGGCGGTTTCGAATATTGCCGGCGGGGCCTATCTATCGAATCAGCGGAGTGGAAGTAATAAATACTTTCATCGGATGAACGCCTATTGGAACATCGTCAACCTGGGCATTGCCGGACTGGGTTACCTCTCCGTCGCCCGCGAACAACCGGAAGCTTACGATCTTTTCCAGTCGGCCGGCAAGCATTATGGTTTTCAAAACATCCTGCTTTTCAACGCCGGGCTGGACGTAGGCTACATCATGGGCGGGCTTTACCTGACCGAACGTGCCCGACGTTTTACCCCGGATGATCCCGAAAAATCAGACCAGCTAAAGGGTTTCGGCCAGGCGATCATGCTCCAGGGCGGCTTTTTATTTGCTTTCGACCTGGTGAACTACTTCATCGGTAGCGGCCGCAATGAGGGTTTGAATTTATTGATGAACGGGGACGGGCTTGGACTGGGGCTGGTCTTTTGAGCTTGAGTTTTCAGGTAAAAACACAAGGGCACTAAGGAGCAAAAATTGACACGAGTCTGGAAGGACTGAGTATTTCAGTATGGTATAAACGCATTTAAGGAACTTCGGTCATTTGCTGGTGGATGTACGTTTTCACTTGGTGCCTTAGTCCGTAACAGTTCAGCCCCCCAGGCACTACCGACTGTTGACTGTTGACTATTGACTATTGACTATTGACTATTGACCTTAACACACAAAATCCTGTGCCCCCTTGTGTACTGATGGTCTCCCTTCACCAAATATTAAAATTTCCCTAAACCAAGGGTCGGCAACTTTCCATCCATACTATCCATTTAACACCCGCCGTTAGTATGAAGTATTTTATGCACTATCGGCACTTTTGATTCGAACACTCTGCTACTGTCTTCTACCTTTTCCCAAATCCGTGTTCATGCAGAGTTTAATTAAACCCCTCCTGACGGCCTTAGCCGTCTTTGCAATTAGCACTGCTACTTTGTTAGCAGAAACCCGTCACATCCACGTTATCAAGATGCTGGATGACAACAGTGAGAACTACATCGTCTCCGAGGGAGCCCGCAGTATCGATTACGGCATCGACCGCAAAGTGGAGCAAATTCGTCAGCAACTGGGCATCTCCACCGTTCATTACTACCAGATATCCGGCTCCAACTTCACCCGCGACAAACTGAATGAAGTGATGGAATACGAGCTGTCCTACCAGGAACGTGACATCATCCTGCTGGTCTACGCCGGCCACGGTTACCGCATGCCGGGCAGCACGAGCGTCTACCCGAAACTGTACTTCAACAGTTACGGCGATGGGCTGGAAATGGAAGACCTGCGGCTGGCACTTCTGCAAAAGAACCCGAGCCTGCTGATCAATATCGTGGTGGCCTGCAACGTAACTCAATATGACCTGAGCGCCCCGCCGCCGGCACCCACCGATGGCAATCCGCCACCCGTAGCTTCCCTGTACCCTCCCGCCACAACTCGCAGTTCCCGCGCCCTGGTCAATTCATGGCACCACCTTTTCATCGATTCGCCGGGCTACACCAAAGTCGTGGACCTGTTTAGCTCTGATCGCGAGAACTTCACCTTCATTTCCCGGGACGGAGGGATTTTCTTTTCCGAGTTGCTTTACACCTTCCACGAAATATTCGCCGGTGGCAACTTTCGCGACTGGAACGAAGTCTGCAACAACATCGTGCGCCGTACCAATTACCGCAGCCAGGAACGGCAGTTGACCCAGCAACCTTTTTGCCGTTTCGAGCTCTTCATTTCAGCTACCGTGGAAGTGGAGGAAGAACCGCTGAGCCCCAGCGAATGTCGGCGGATCGCCCGTACAGTACGGCGGGAACAAAAACGCGAAATGAAGGAATTGCGCCGCTACCACCGCAACCAGGTTAATGGTCTGAGCCGGTCCATTGGTGATTACCGCCAACAAAAATCACTGCTGGTAGCCCGCCAAAAGCAAGAAAAAGCGAATTTGCGGCTCACCCATTTACAAAACTACCAGCGCAGCCTCGTAGGTTGCCGATAACTCAAACGCTGACCATGCACCGTATTCTGATCTTACTGATACTCTTACTGACCGCCGGCCTGGCCCTCAACACCCAGGACAACCCGCCGCCAGCTCCCCAGCCCACCCAGACCAACGTACCGCCTCCGCCAGCCGTAGGCGTAGACGAAGACTTCTCCGCCGGCAACGCCCCGGTGAACACTCCGCCCTTTGACCCACAGGCCGTACCCACCAAGACCCAGCTGGAACTGAGTCTCTCTATCGCTGTACTCGTTTTCGGGGCGGTGGTAACCCTGGCTCTCTTGTTTTTTATCGCCCGGCGTACCAAGGAAAGCAGCCTGGATCAGCTCATCGACATTATCAAGTACCCTGTGGTACTCGTCATCATCGTCGGCGGTCTCTTCCTGGTGACGGCCGGCTACGGCAACGAACAAATCGCTCCGATCATCGGCCTCATGGGTACCATTGCCGGTTACCTGATGGGCAGATCGAGGAACGGGGCGGCTTAAATTTCAGGAGGCCTTTCCCCGGCCCAAACCAACGTAAAATGTCTACAAGACTCAAAACATACATCTTCACACTTCTCCTTGCACTCATCGTAGGGAGTAGTGGGTTGGCGAGCCAACCCGTGCGTCTCACCTACTTCCCGGCAACGGACAGTATGCTGACCGACCCGAACGTCACCGCGCTGGATCCCGGTGATCTGCTGTTACAACAAGGTATCCTGGTCACCAATCAATTCCCGACTTCCGATATCAGTTTCAAACTGAGTTTCGATCGTCAGGCCTGGGGGAGTTATGGTCTCGGAGCGCTCTATTCCAGTATCTTCTCACTTCAGAACCAGGCCGGCTGCTACTTTGAAGTCACCACTACCTACAGTGAAGACCGGGTCGTTCGTAAGGAATACTACCTCAATCGTGGCCGTTGCTACAGCATTTACTGGAACAAGAAGGATAGCTGCTGGGATATGAAACGAAATCGGTGTCGGAGATAAGTCTGAAGGTCTGACGGAGCCGCTCTAATGCATGCACGGCTCCGTAAGACCGTGAGACTATCAGACCGTTTATCCCTTAACACCTACCACTCACTAAAATACTGCCCCCCGACCCTTTGCTCTCCGTTGAAAATGGTAACTTTGCAAACTCTTAAGTTCCGCTTTCAAAATTGCGGGCCACCTAATACTGTATTACGCAAATCATCGGTCTTCTTTCGCCCTTTCCGAAGTTGATCGCGCTTTTACCCATGAATCCCGTGTCCTAAAAACTAATACATGCCGTTATTTCGACGTCTTATGCTGGCGGGCCTCCTGCTCGGCAGCCTCAATGTGGCAACCGCCCAACAGCTTTCCCTCTTTACCCAATACCGCGAGAATGCGACGCTGATCAACCCGGCGGCCATGGAAACGGATTTCCTGTCCTACGGTTACAACCTCACTTTCGGGGCCAGTTACCGTAAGCAGTGGGCCGGCATTTCCGGCAGCCCGGAAACCCAGGCCGTACGCGCTTCCTACGTCAACAAGAACGGGGGCGGCGCCAGTCTGCTCGCCGGTGGTTACGTGATCAACGACCAGACCGGCCCCACGGGTTATACCGGTGTCTACGGACGTATCGGTGCCGTCATCGGCGGAGATCCCGAATACAGTGGCCTGAGCCTGGCCATCAGCGCCGGCTACGTCAGCTACGCGGTAAGGGCCTCCGAAATCCGGCTACGGGACGAGGGCGACGTGATCGGTATGGTGAACCAGTCGCAGAGCCACCCCGACGTGGGCTTTGGTATCTACTACTACGCCATGGATTATAACGACAACATGTTCTACGCCGGGCTCTCCGTGCCGCAGGTACTGGGCTTCGACGTTACCTTCCAGGACGAAGAGGGCGAATACAGCGTCCAGCGCCTCCAGCACGCCTACGCCATGACCGGCTATCACTTCCTGTTCGGCAACGACGGCATTCTGGAACTCAGCGCCTGGGGCAAATACGTCAAAAACGCTCCCTTCAACGCCGATTTCAACCTGCGCTACCAAACCCCCTCGGCCCTTTGGCTGGGTGGTGGTATCTCCACGGCCGGCAACGCCCAGGTCGAAGCGGGGGTCACTTTGGGTGATAACGTCGGGCTGGACAACATCGTCCGCATCGGCTATGGCCTCAACTACAGCTTCTCGAGCTTCGGCCCCAGTGTAGGCAGCACTCACGAATTGCAAGCTTCTTTCTCTATTGATCGCTAGTTAGCTGTTTTGGCTTCAAAGTAGCAATGCGATCAGGTCTCAGTTGGCGTATTTTACCAATCCTCGGCTAGTCGGGACGGCGAAATCTACCAATCCGAGCTTTAGAATTTTCCCATCAACAATTATTCCCACATGCTGAGTAAGCAGTCTACCCTTTTCATCCTTTGTTTGTCGTTGTTCACGGGCTCCCTGTTTGGGCAATCGGCGACCGTTTCCATTCCCTGCGTTGACGGTGATCCTGGAGAAACTATTTGTGTGCCAATTACTGTGGCTGATTTTAGCGACTTCGTACAGCTAGGTTTCTCAATCACTTGGGACGAGAACGATCTTGCTTTTGTTAATATCCAAAACATCAACCCAGCATTAAATGATTTTAGTGTATTCAACGATGCAACTCCTCCCTTTGATAATATGCGAGGCATCAATACTGGCCTGACTAGCGCTGGGGGCTTAACTGCCTACTGGGAAGCGTGGCCGAGTGGTGGTGTCTGTGACGATCTTAGTGAAGGACTAGACCTTCCGGATGATGCGGTCTTATTTGAAATCTGTTTCGAAGTACTGGGTACTGGAGGTTATGGTGCTCTTTATCCAATTGAGTTTTTTGGCTCTCCTCAACCTTTAGTTGCCAATAAATACGGCTCCGGCGGTTGTGGAACTACCAATGTTCCCTTCTTCACTGAGAACGGCTGTATCGTAGAGGGTGTAGTGCCCCTGATCCTCACCACCGACGTTCCCGACGGCAACTTCCAGCCCGGTGACCTGATCTGCGTAGACATCGTAGCTACTTCCGGTTTCAACAATATGCAGGGCCTGCAATTTGGCCTGGACTGGGACCAGAGCATCCTGCAAGTGGAAAGCGTGCAACCCAACACCGACATCCCGAATAACATCAGTTTCATTTACAACGTCGACCAAGCGAACAACTGTTTCTCCGTTTCCTGGTCGTTTACCAATGATACGCAAGGGGTCACCCTGGATGACGGTACTGTCTTTGCCGCCGCCTGCTTTACCATTACCGGTGACTGTAGCGACCAAACCGACATTGAAGTCTCGGCTTCCTGTAACGGTGCCCAGACCGAGGCCACCAACAGTACCATCCAGACCCTGCCTGTAGTCACCGAATCTGACCGTCTGCGGATCGACAATTGTAACCAGTTTGGTCTGGACGTGATCGTCGAGTGCCCCGGACCGGTGAATGTTGGAAATAATATCTGTATTGAAGTGCAAGCCGGGGACAACTACTCCATGATCAACTCTTACGAGTACCTATTTCTTTTTGATGAAACGATTCTGGAATTTACTGGCTTGCAGAATTTCCTTACTGACGCTGCAATTAACGCTAATAGTGATTTTGATACCGATAACGTCAGCAATGGTGTTTTAGGCATAGACATAGACCACACACCCTTTGTTCCACTTTCAGCAGCTCCGGGAGACGTTATCTACGAAGCCTGTTTCGACGTGATCGGCTACTCACCCAGTACACCCATTACCATCTCCGATCCTTCTACCGTGAACGAAAGTTCTCCTGATCTGATCATCGGCATCGACCCTACCAACTGTGCGGTAGATATCGTACAACCCACCCAGGTCATCATGAACATCGGTGACGTAGACGCAGGTAGTGACGGAGCAGCTTGTTTACCCGTTACCGTATCGAATTTCGACAACATCACCGACATCAGTTTCACGATGCAATTTGACGATGCGGCCGGTATGAGTTTTGATTTCGTCAACCTCATCAGCAACGCGCTGCCCGGGGCAACAGTCACTCCCGTGGGTTCTGGTCTCTTTACCTTCCAATATAGCGGAGCTGCGGTGACGATCCCCGACGGAGATCTGCTCTTCGAACTCTGCATTCAAGCTACGGCCGATGCCGTTCCCGATACATGTAGTTCCGTCTCGATCGTACCTTTCCCGCTTGTACCAACTGCGATGAGCGAAGATGCTACCATCCAGGGCATCGTCTCCAACCCCGGCGAAGCCTGTGTACTCTTCCCGGAAGGTTTCGGGCTGATAGTTCCAGACGTAACGGCTGAGATCCTGACAACTGTTTGTCTGCCGATCGAAGTAGTGAGTTTCGACAACATCACGGGTGCCGAATTTCAGTTCAACTTTTCTCCATCCGACCTGGAGTACCAGGGAGTTTTCCTGGATGGCAGCTGGACGGACCTCGAGGTAACCGACTTTGATGATTCAAACGCGGGTATTGGATTAATCACCGTTAGTTGGTCTTCCGCCGTAGGGCCCGTTGCCATTCCGGATGGTTCAGTGGTCTTTGAAATGTGCTTCAACGTATTGGACAACATCGGCTGCTTCAACCTGGACGCCAGTTCTCAGGTTTCCCCCTCTGCCACCACTACCGCCGGAGACGGCAGCATCGTCTTTACCGACGGAGAGATTTGCGTGGAAAACCGCATTGTGGTGCTGGATAAAATCAGTATTCCTACTCCATGTGCCGACGAGTGTGAGGGAATGGCCGTATTCGAAACCATCACCGGAGAAGAAGACCAGGATGTATTTATCCGCCGGACTGGCCTTGGTTCCGTGGTATTCTCCGGTGACACCATCCGCAACTTATGCCCCGGCATGAATTACTTCGAGTTGTTCACCGGTGACGGTGAGCTGTTCGCCATCGACAGCATTATGATCGAGGTGGATGCTTCTCTTGCCGCCATGGCGGATGCGGGAGACGACGTATCCCTGAGCTGTAACACTGGCGGTGTACTCATCTCCGGCAACAATAATGAAGGAGACACCTGGGATTTATTCCGTCTCAACGGAGGCGTGGAGACTTTCATTACAAATGGCGTCATTGCCGGCAACACTTTCAACACCAACATCACTGCCGGGGGTACTTATATCCTGATCGTCACCAACGAAAACGGCTGTACTGCCCGCGATACAGTCATTGTTTCCGATCCGATCATTCCAGTTGCCGAAGCCGGCCCCGAAACGGCTACGCTGACCTGTGAAAATCCGACGCTGATGCTCGATGGCATGGGGTCTTCCACCGAAGGCGTAGTGAACTACCTCTGGGAACAGATCGACGTTATGAACGATCCGATCATGACGATCAGCAACACCATGGACGCCACCATCACCATGGCCGGCCGCTACCGCCTTACGGTGACCTTCCCGCAGAGCCAGTGTTCTACCAGCGACATCATTGTGGTCAGCGATGATACGGCGCCACCGAATATTGATATTCCAACCACCTTTACGCTGGGTTGTGACGGTAGTCCTGCCTTTATCGATGCCGGACCACTGCAAGAGGACTTCACCTACCTATACGAACCCGCCGGTGGTGGACCGCCCCTGAGCGTCACTCCAACTTATACCACCAGCAACCTTGGTTTTATCATGCTTACGGTCACCGATACTACCAACCAGTGTGTTACGACCTTAGATATCGAGATCATCGAGAGCCAGGGCAACCCCATCATTAATGATACGCTGGATCAACCGCTAAATTGTAACAGCGACACCATCCAGCTGATGCCGAATTTCGATAACGTCAGCGGCAGTCAGACTTACAGCTGGACGACCATGGACGGTGCATTTGTAGTAGGACAGCAAGATGACGCCAACCCATTGGTCATCGGCCAGGGCACTTATACCCTCGTTGTCGACGACTCGGGTTGTAGCAGCACGGCCACTATACAGGTCGTTGAGCCGGTACTGCCGATCGCCGACGCCGGAGAGGACATGAACATCGAGTGTGGTCAAACCTTCACCATCGATGGTAGCGGTAGTCAAAGCGACAACGCCACCTACCTATGGTATACTCTGGGTGACACCATCGACGGAGAAACAAATAACACCCTCATCGTAGATCAACCCGGTGAATACATTATCGAAGTACTGGATCTGAATACTCAGTGTCGCGCTTTCGATACCATCGAAGTTTTACCGGCCATCGGCTTCCCGACGGTCATGTTACCCGATACCGTGTTCGGACTGACCTGTGCCAACGGCAGCCTCGTCATCGACCCAATGGCCGATGGTGGCGATGATCAGGTAACCCTGTCCATCAGCGGCCCGGGCGCTCCAACTGCCGATGCCACTACGGTAACGGTCTTCGAACCGGGCCAATACGTCCTGACGGTTGAAAATCAGGTCAACGGCTGTTCCGCAGACTTCATGTTCCTGGTGGACGGCAGTGAGATCGTTCCGCCTTTCGCCGCCGTTAACGTAGGTATTCAGACGCTCACTTGTGTAGAGCCGACGGCCACTATCAGCGCCACGCAATCTTCCAGCGGTCCCAACTTCACTTATATGTGGGACAATGTTCAGGGCGGAGAAGTACCCGGCGCTCAATTCCAGGGCACTGATACTTTGGTAGTCAGCACTCCCGGACTCTACGAACTCACGGTGATCAATACCGAAACCATGTGTGAGTCCTACGATACCGTATTGATTCAGGACGGCCGTTCCTTCCCACAGGTAGATACGCTGCCCTACGCACCGATCGACTGTGAGAACACTTCGACGACACTCTCCATTAGTATTGCCGACACCAGTGGTCTGTTTATTCAGTGGTTCGGTCCTCCGGTTGGTGATCCGCCCGTTTCCTTGATCGCCACCAATGTTCTGACCATCGACGTTGAGGACGAAGGTTCTTACATCGCCGTAGTGGTCGATCAAGCGAGCAGCTGTATTACCCAGGTTGGCTACGATCTGTTCCTGGATGACGAAGGCATCGACAACATCGTATTCGAGCCGGTGGATTCCTTCAGCTGTAGTTCCGGTGAGGTCACCATCGACGCCTCCGCCAGCACTGAACTCGTAGATGAAATTGACATCAGCTGGGAGAGTCTGGACGGCAACACCATCACCCCGGCTAACGGCAGCCTGATCGTTTCCGTAGACGGGCCGGGCAGCTACGTACTCACCCTGAGTACTGGCGCCGAGTGTACCAACAGCGACACCATCGTCGTGGAAGCAGCCAACGACACCCCGGTTGCCGACCTCGGCGAAGATTTCGAGATCGAATGTGGCGAAATGCCGCTACTGGAAAACATGGCGGATGCCCCGGCCCAGGAAATTTTCTCCTACACCTGGACGTCGCTTCAAGGCGGCACCATCGTGACTGGTCAGGATACGCCGAACGCCGTTGTTTCCGGCATCGGCACCTACGAACTGCTGGTAACTAACCTCCAGAATCTTTGTGAGGATCGGGACACCATCGTCATTACCCTCATTGGTCAGGAGCCGGCCATGCTGCCATTCGACTTCTCGGTCTGTGATGACTCTACCACCGTAGCGGGTAACCTGCCCGCCGGCACCTTTGGCAGCTGGGAGATCCTGAATGACGGTGGAGCCGTAATTACCTTCGAGGATACGCTGGCTACCATCATTCGCCTCGATGCCCCCGTTACCCTGGCCTACACCCTGAGTGCCAACGGCTGTGAGGACTATAGCTCCGATACCATCACGATTTCCCGCGCGCTGGCGCCCGTGGCTAACGACGATGAGTTTGTGATCCTTGGTAACGA
This sequence comes from Lewinellaceae bacterium SD302, assembly GCA_002591745.1. Lineage (GTDB taxonomy): Bacteria > Bacteroidota > Bacteroidia > Chitinophagales > Saprospiraceae > Neolewinella. Next base: position 12,308 of record PDLQ01000004.1, on the reverse strand, counting down.
CGGTGTCGGCACCCTGAACTTACTGGAAAACGACCAACAGAATGGGCCGGTAACCGTAGCAATCCTCGACAGCTTCCCCTTCGGTGAGGTCATCTCGCTCCTCAACGGAGAATTGACCTTCGATGCCGGCCAGGGCGTGAGTGGAGAGTTCACGGTCAATTACGAAATCTGTAGCGAAAGCTGTGGTGTCTGCGATACCGCCGCGATCAGCTTCCGGATCGATGCCGACGGCCAACGCCCACCGGTCTACAATACCATCACTCCGAACGGTGACGGACTGAACGAATTCCTCATCTTCGATCTTCTGGATTTCCAGGCCGAGGACTTCCCGGATAACAGCCTGATCATTTTCAATCGCTGGGGAGATATTCTCTACGAAGCTGCTCCTTACAACAACGACTGGGACGGCCGCAACCAGAGTGGTAACGAGTTGCCGGAAGGCACCTACTACTACATTTTACGCCTTGACCTCGGTGAGGGTGATATTATTCGGGGAGACATTACGATTCTTCGCTAGTCGGATCGATTATCGCCGAATTCAAAAAGCCAGCAGTCATTTGATTGCTGGCTTTTTTCATTCTATTCTACGAAACGGTCCATAAATCCATCCTTGTATACCCGCCCCAGCGGAACCGGTTTTTCTATCCCCTGTAAGTAGATTTTGCTCCTGCTTACCCGGCTCAAATAGTCGGCGTTTACCACGTAGCTCCGGTGAACCTGAGCGAAGCAATTCGGGTCCAATGTTTCCGTCCAGTGCCGGAGCGATTCGGTAGATAAAAACTTCGCACCCTTGGTCATCACCAACTCGGTATAATCCGCCTCGGCGTGGATGTAGATAATATCTCCGGTAGCGATTCGGTGGTGTTCGTAGCCGGATTTCACAAATAATTCCTTGGGGTAATTGCTTTCCTTATCTACATCTTTGGTAGCCGATTGTGCCTTGTTAACTGCGCGCACGAAACGAGCGAAGGAAAAAGGCTTCAACAGGTAATCAACCACGTCCAGGTCGTAGCTCTCCAGGGCGTATTCAGAATAGGCCGTGGTCAGGATCACTTTTACCGGCCGACGCATGCTACGCAGCAATTCCATCCCGGAAAGCTTGGGCAAATTTATGTCCAGAAACATCAGGTCCACCGAATTAACTTCTAAATATTCCAGGGCTAGTAAGGGATCCGCAAAGGTGGCTAATAGTTCAAGCCGGCCGTGATCGGCGATGTACTTTTTGAGAATACGTTGGGCAGGTGGCTGGTCTTCAACAATTATGCATTTCATCCCACTTCATTAGTTTTTAGGTCCAGGGCCAAACGGACGTGAAACTCTGTTCCTACTACCCCGAGTGTCAGTTCGTGGCGGTTTGGATAAAGCAACTCTAAGCGTTTACGCACGTTGGGTAAACCGATTCCACTGGTTGATTCATCCAATTTGCCGGAGGCTGATTTTGGAACAAAGTTATTCTTACATTCAAAGATGAGTCGGTTTTTGGCTTCAAAGTAGCAATGTACGTGTATTCTGATGGCCGATGATTGGTTCGACTGGCCGTGTTTGAATGCATTCTCCACAAATACACTGAGGATCAGCGGAGCAATCACGAAATTGGTGTTTCCAGCTTCGTTGTGGTATTCAACTACTCCCCTTTCCTCAATCTGTAATTCATTCAGGTGCAGGTAGTTTTCCAGTTGCAATAACTCCTGATTGAGCGGAACGAATTTTTCCCGGCAATCGTAAAGTACGTAGCGCAGTACCGAGGAAAGTTCCAGAATGATCTGAGGAGTTTTTGGGGACCCTTCAATGGCGTAGGCGTACAGATTATTCAGGTTATTGAACAGAAAGTGAGGATCGATCTGCGACCTCAACAATTGTAACTCGCTGGCTACGATAGCGGATTCCAGTTCCATCACCCTGCCCTGGGCTTTATGAGCATCCCAGGCAAATTTGGTGGCTACCAAGGCAGTCACTACGGGTAAGATTTCTAACAGACTCATAAAAATTCCGGGAAAACGCCCGGCCCGTTTAGGGTAGTAAATCGGTTCCAGAATTAACTCTTCAACCAAAATGAAAATACCGACGATCAACATCAGCCCCATGCCAAAAAGCAAATAACGTCTGCGGTATAAATATCTGGGTAAAAGAAAGTAGCTGATGGCCAGACAACCCAATGCGTAGAGCGCAAAATAGGCCCACTCCGCAGCACTGATCTCAGGGTGGCTGCGACTTACGGCAAAGAAGATCAAGACCAGCCCGTGCAATACGATTTGAAATAAAAATTCCAACAAGCGGTCCTTAGATACAGGGTCGATACGGTCCATTCGGGCAAATTAAGACTGTCTGGCCTTCTTCAACAAACCCTACTCCGTGAACGACAAACTACACCCGCTGAATAACCGCCCGGTCGTTCGGCGGATAAGTTTGGTCGTTCACCGGTTTCTGGGTATTGGTGGTGAACTTGATGTCTGGTTTGCCGTAGTATTGCCTGTAAAGAATAATTGTCGTCAGTACGCTCGACGCAGGAGGGGTACTGACGACTGATTTTTCAGCAATTGAGGATCAAAATACTGATAGAGTCTCGCGATGGCCGCTCTAACGAGTACCTCGGACCGTCCCGATACGTATCGGGATCGACCCTGGGTCTCTACTGATGCTTTTTGATACCGCTTCAATTTCGTCAAGGTTCACCCCCCGGTGAAATTGAAGCGGCGTTTCCCCGAAACTCTGCTACTTTGAAGCCAAAAAACACACCCCGCAAATGAAAAATATCTATACTCTCTTTTTACTCTTCTTTACCCTCACGAGCATAATGGCTCAGGAAACCCTGAGCGTCAGTGGTACCGTGCTCGACGGGAATAGCGGCGAGCCCGTTGAATTTGCCAGCGTATTGATTGCCAATAAAGCTGACGGCAGCGCCCTGGGCGGTACGAATACCGATCCGGAAGGCAACTTCTCTCTGGACGTGGATGGCCGTGACTTTTACGTAGAAGTCAGTTTTCTGGGCTACGAAAGCGTACGAATCGATGACATCAGTATAAATGGCCCCACGGTTGAACTGGGCGAGATCATCCTGGGCGAGCAGTCTACCCTGCTTGAGGAAGTGACGGTTCGCGCCGAAAAATCTCAAACTGAATTTAAGCTCGACAAACGGATTTTCAACGTAGGCAAAGACCTCAGCAGCACCGGAGCAAGTGCCCTGGAGGTACTGAATAACGTGCCGAGTGTAAACGTAGACATCGAGGGGCAGGTAAGCCTCCGGGGAGCTACCGGGGTGCAGATCCTGATCAACGGCAAGCCCAGCGTACTGGCCGATGAAGGCAGCGGCGCCCTGGGTACCATAACGGCCGACATGATCGAGAGCATTGAAGTAGTGACTAATCCTTCCGCTAAATACGAAGCTGAGGGTACGGCCGGCATTATCAACATCATCATTAAGAAGGATGAGCGCAAAGGCTTCAACGGTGCAGTTTCGGTAAACACCGGTACGCCCCACAACCACAGCGTTGGTCTTAGCCTGAACCGTCGTACGGAGAAATTCAACCTGTTCAGCCAGCTTGGCGTGGGCTATCGCGAAATCCCCAGCGACCGGGAAAACGTGAACCGCGACCTGGTTAACGGTACGACCCTGTTTAGCGAGGGGCAGGAGTTTCGGAACGAACAGTTCTACAACCTGGTGCTGGGTACGGATTACGAGATCAACCCGAATAACATCATCACCGTGTCCGGTAATTTCGCTTACGAAATCGAAGATCAGCCAAGTGAAACCAACTTTCGTTTCCAAGAGGCCGACGGCAGTATCAGCAGTGAATGGCAACGTACTGAAGTTACCGAAGCCACTAACCCCAAGTACCAGTTCGAAGTGACCTACAAGCGTGATTTCGAAGACGACAAGGATCATGACCTGATCTTCAGCGCTATCGGTACACTATTCAGCAAGGACCAGGAAAGTGAGTTCATGAACGAGACCATTGCCGGAGCCGAGCGCGACGCCCGTCAATTGACCCGCACTGAATTCGGTGACCAGCAAACTACTTTCAAACTGGATTACACCAAGCCGTTCAACGACAAGTTCAGTATTGAAACCGGGGCACAGTACGTTCTGAAAGACGTAGAGAATGATTTTGCCGTCAGCGATTTCATCAACAATGAATTTGTACCTAACCTCGACTTCACCAATGTTTTTGAATACCAGCAAAACGTTTTGGGTGTCTACGGTAGCGCGGCCTATGAACTGGGGGCCTGGGGTTTCAAGGCTGGCGTTCGGGTGGAAAATACCGACCTGAGCACCGAGTTGGTGACCACCGGAGAAGAGAACAACCAGAATTTCACGAATCTATTCCCCAGCGGTTTCATCAGTTACAAATTCAGTGATGCGGTATCCGTACAGGCAGGCTACTCTCGTCGGATCAACCGGCCTAACCTTTGGCGTTTGAATCCTTTCTTCAATATTCGCAACAACTTCAACATTCGTACCGGCAACCCGAATTTGCTGCCTGAGTTTACCGACAGTTACGAGGTGAACAGCATCTTCATTACGAGTAAAGCGTCCTTTAACTTCGGGGTTTACCACCGCTACACCACCGAAGTCGTAGAAAATATTTCCCGGTTTGAAGATAACGTGACCATCAGCAGCCCCTTCAACATCGGTACGCAGAACACGACCGGGCTGGAATTCAACATGAAATACACGGTCACCAAATGGCTGACCATCAACGGTGACGCCAACTACAACGCATTTAGCCGGGAGGGGCAATTCGACGAGATTATATTCGATTTCAGTGCCGACCAGTACAGCGGTAAATTGAATACTAAATTTGGTCTGCCTTACGATCTGGATTTCGAACTGACTGGTCAGTACCGCTCTTCCGTTGAAACAGTACAGGGTACGGTTTCGGATAATTACTTCCTGGATTTGGGCGCCCGCAAAAAGCTCTTCGGGGGGCGGGGAGCCGTCAGCTTTGCCGTGCGCGATGTTTTTGCCACCCGCATCCGCGAAAGCAACACTTTCCAGCCGGAATTCGAAACCTACAGTTTCTCCCAGCGTGGTACATTCGTTACCCTCGGTCTCAGCTACGGCTTCGGCAAAGGTGATACGATGGAGTACAGCGGGCAGCGGAGACGTTTCTAGTATGGCTAACGACCTCCCGGTCGCTCTGACATGTATTCTAGAGCGACCGGGAGGTCGCTGGCCGGATCTCTCCCCTAAAACTATCGGCTCGGATATTGGTTAAAAAATCACCAATTCATTCTACTATGCCGCTTAAACTGCTCGTATCCGTTCTCTTCGTTTCCTGTCTAATATTTGCCAGTGGTTGTTCCGAATCCGTCAGCCGGCAGAATGCGGAACAGGCTACGGTTTCCGTTAGCCAGGTTGACCCGTTTGAGGGCGTGGAGTCCCCTGCCCTCCCCAAGGGCTTTAATGATTACTGGTATGCCGGTGAGGCGGAGATCAATCGCTACGAACTTTCTCAATCCCGCTACGGCGAGCTACACTCGGGGGATGCTGTCATGATCTTCGTGACCGAAGATTTTCTGACCGACAAGCAGGTGAAGTTCGAAGGTGGTTCCCGTGACAAAGTGCAATCCATCCTGAAGCTCAATGCCACCCGCAAATTCATCACCGGAATCTACCCATACTCCATGATGACTTCGGTCTTCAGTCCGGTCAACTACAACGTTGCTACTTTGAAGACCGCCACCAGCTCCCAGGAATGGTGTGGTCATACCTACGATCAGCTCAACTATCGCAATGGTCGCTACGACGGGATGCTTCGATCCTATTTCATGGCCGAAGGCGACCAAACCTTCGAGTTGCCGGGCACTCAGCTCGAAGACGGTATCTGGACTACCGTCCGACTAAATCCGCAAGCACTTCCGACTGGCGAAATGTCAATAATTCCCGGCGCCATGTTCCTCCGCTTCAAACACTTGCCACACCGCGCCGAAACGGCTACTGCTACCTTATCCGATCACAGCGACCCGATTTTCGGCGATCAGCCGCTGCAACGCTACCGCATCGAATACCAAAGTATCGACCGAAGTCTGGAGATCACCTTTCAAAAAGATTTCCCCCACGCCATCCTGGCCTGGAAGGAAGCGGACGGAAGCGGTTTGACGACTACTGCAACACGTACCCACCACATCAAAAGCCCTTACTGGGGGCAGCATGGAAACGAAGATCGGGTACTGAGAGAAAAATTAGGCTTGCAGAACTAATCAATTAACCGCCAGCTGATGCCCAGCCGCCCGGCCAGGTCGGGAAACGGGTTATCCGCCACCAGGTAAAGCAGATCATCGCTCCAGAGTTGGTTGACCTGCTCCCATTTGTAAAAGAAGCGGAAACGAGTAACCCGCATACTGAAGAAAGCATCAGCCTGGAGGAAAAAATCCGTCTGCTGATCGTCCTGAAGTTGGAATTGCTGCACAACCGGATTGTAGTAATAGGGTCTGAAACCATCGAAGTAGCGCAGATCCACGCCAAACTGTACGTTGAGTACGCCGAACCATTTGCCACCGTAGAAAATGCTGTGCTCGCCCATAAACTTGGGTAGGCGAATTTCGTCGCGGTCGGCCAATTGAAAACTCATACGGTTGTTGATGTTAAGCACACCGATCTTGATATTCTTCTCTGCCGTGAGCTGTAGAATATTCTGTACCGCGCCAATCTGCTGGGGTAAGCCTGAAGTATCCCGGTAAATGTAATTAGTGATCAGGTTGTAAGCCAGCCCCGTACGAATGTTTACGACCGGTAGCGTAATGGCTCCGGCGAGCCGGGTTTCCAGTACTTTATCGAAGTCATTCCGGTAGAGCGGCAGTTCGGTGAGGTTATACACTTGATCGATCACCGTCGGCTCCGAGAGCTGAGTGAAGAAATCCAGTTCCAGTTTACCAAAACGTTCCAGGTCCAGTTGGCCGGCGGCTTTGACCTGGAAATCACCGAGCTGATCGGCCAGGTTAAGCCGACCGTCGGCTACTACCCGGAAACGGTCGCTTGGTCGAAAGCCGACGCGGGCAGTGGCCATCAGGTTATTGATCGTGGAATCACCCGGCTCCTGGCGCAGGCGGTGAATTTGGTGGATCAGCCCCAACTCCAAAACATCTTTTTGTACGGTAGCCCGATCGCCACTCTTGCCCCGCCGGAAAGTACTGAGACGGACGGCGTTCTGGATGGTTCGGTTGTCGAAAACGCTGCGTTGGCCGCGGATGTCGGTACTCAGATTAGGAAAGCGCTGCTCCTGAAACAGCGTATCGTTTTCGTTGAAAGGCACCGTGAGGCGGTTGTAGAAGTTGTTCAACTCAAACTCGTGGGATAGAGTGTAGGCCCTGCCGGTGCGGCCCAGTGAATCCGTGCGCCCTCCGAATTGCAGATACTGGGTGATCATCCACTGGCGATGGGCCTGGCGGAGAAAACCGTCCTCCAGGTAAACTTCGGCGGAAAGCGGGGTATCGAAATCGCCCCCCACATTAGGCAAGGCCGACAGGCCACCGTTCTGATTTTGCTCGTAAGTGTTAGCAGCAAAGCTCAGGAAAGCGTCGTATTTCCCCTTTTTGTGATCTATCCAAAAACCCGTGTTAACGTGGGTATTCCGCAGGTTCTGGTTCGGGTACTGATCTGACTGCCCCCGCTGACTGATCCGGTGATAATCCATCACGAAGTTGACTCCGTCGGCAAAGTTGCGACTAAACTGGGCGCCTACGATGATGTCACGCTGCTCGCTGCCTTCTACGAATTTAAGGTTGGTGTAGGGACGTTGCTGGCGGTAAAAACTCATTGTCCTTCCGGTGCGCTGGTAAAGATCGAACTGATGAAGGCCCAGGTCCAGTCCCAGCCTTTCGCGGGGGCGGTACAGCAACGGATAGGCCGCTCCACCTACAATACCGGTAGTCCCGTAATCGAAGGGGACCTTGCGGCTTTCGTCGTAAGCCTGAAAGTCGTCTAGCAATGAATCCCGGAAAGCTGTTTCCTCGTTAGGATTACTGACCTGGAAGGCGAAAACCCCGAAAGTATCCAACTCTACTTGACGCTGTTCCTGGGGCTGGCGGCGGCGATCTTGGTCGGGGTCGAAGTCAGGATCATCGGGATCCAATACGCCGGCGTCCGCAGGGTCGAGAACCTGAGCGGAAGGGGCCGTGCCAAGGCTCAGTAAAAAGCTCAGCAGTAGCAAGTAGCGTAGAATTGAACAATCCTGATTCAACATTCAATATTTGACATTTCCGCTCTGGCAGCATCAGAAGTGAAGCTCGGAATCGAAGACCTCTGGCCCGCGTATCACGTTGAGACCTCTAACGACTACCTCCGACCAGAGGTCCTCGACCCTGGATTCTTCACAAAGCGTTCAGTTCCGTTTAGAACACTGCTACTTTGAAGCCAATATTCTTTTTGACTAACAAAGTAGCAATGGTAAATAGTCTGAAAGACGGTCTATTTTAACTATCGGACGCATCATTATCCTCCAGCAAAGCCGGGCTCATACCCATGTTGCTGAAGCCGCCGTCGTGGTAGAGATTCTGCATAGTCACGTAACGCGTCAAGTCACTGAACAAGGAAACAGCGTACTGAGCGCAGGCGTCGGCAGGAGCATTTCCGAGGGGCGACATCTTGTCTGCATAGCCGAAAAATTCTGTGAACCCTTTTACGCCTTTACCGGCCGTGGTCATGGTTGGTGATTGGCTAATGGTGTTGACGCGCACGTGGTTCTTGACCCCGAAGTGGTAGCCAAAGCTACGGGCGAAACTTTCCAGCAACGCCTTGGACTCGGCCATTTCGCTATAGTCGGGGAAAGTCCGCTGAGCAGCGATGTAGGTAAGTCCCAGGATGCTGCCCCAGTCGGACATATAGTCACCGTTGTAGAGCACCTGCATCATCTTATGAAAACTGATCGCACTGATGTCGAAAGTTTTCTGCATCCAGTCGTGCTTGAGGTTGGTATACTCTTTGCCCTTCCGCACATTGAGCGACATGCCGATACTGTGGAGGACAAAATCGAGCTTTCCGCCCAGTACTTCCTGAGACTTGGTGAAGAGATTCTCCATGTCTTCGAGACTGGTGGCATCGGCGGGAATAACTTCGGCATTCAGTTGTTCGCCGAGTTCCTTGAGTTGGCCGAAGCGCAAGGCCACGGGGGCATTGGTCAACGTGATCTTAGCACCCTGGGCAACGCACTGCTCGGCGATTTTCCAGGCGATGGAATCAGGGTCGAGGGCTCCGGAGATAACGCCGCGTTTTCCGGCGAGGATTTGTCCTTGCATATCAGTTCAATATTCTTTGTCGCGAAGGTAATGCATATTCACATTAGAAAGCGAATACGCTTTCTAATGTGATTTGGTGAAAACTTTATAAATTGGAGATTAAAATTGCTCTACACCATGGCTAAAGTGTCCAGAAAGAAAAAGGTAAACGAAAGTGATCGTAAAGGCACCCGTAAATTCCTGACCGTGGCGGGTACCGTTACTCTGGTCTTATTGGCGCTACTCTACTTTATATACAGTATGAGTTAAGGTAGCTACTAACGATGACCGCAGGGTCCGGGATTGGTTCCAGTAAGAGCTTCTCAATGATGAGGGCGTAAGCAAACCGCCGTGGCCCGTCTTGCCCTCCTTTACCACCTTCCAGTATCCCGTACTGGGACTCACGGACTTTTAATACCGCGTAATTATCTTTCTCCGGCTGGTAAACCAAGATATGGTAGCGGGTTTCGGCCGTTTGCTTCAGAAGCAGAAATAGCGGCACATCCAGGTACTCACTGTGGCCGAAGCTGGAATAGCGGGCATCCAGGTGAGGGTAACTGTAAAGATCCGCCAATAGTGCACCTGATTTGTTTAACCGAGCAGCAACCAGGGTCAGTTTATCATGGATAATGGCTAGGGGTCTTTGTAAAACCGGATGCTCACCGTGGGGCAGCCATGACTGTGAGAAAACGTCGTAAAAGTCCATTTTTCCCAGCCGGTGTTTGTAATCGAAGAGAGTATCTTCGTCGGAAACGTAACCGGGGTAATAAAATTCCATCCTCAGGCGCAGGCAGAATTCGATTTCAAGGGCCATCGTAAAAATGCCGAGGCTATAGCTGGCGTAATCGGGATGGTAGATACCTGCTTTGCCGTATACGGAACGCTGGCCCAGATCAAAATAACTGAAGGCTACCAGCTCATCGCCTGCGTATATCCGGGTCTCCCAGGTATTCAATACCCGACGGTTGTAATTACCGGTAATGTGGTAATTCAGATTATCCAGACTCTTATCGGGCTGGATCCGCCGGTAGGCCTGGTTGACCTTATAGGTCTCTTCGTCCATCCGCCGGGCGGGACCATAAGTGACCCGAAATTGTGACAGGTTGCGACGGAGCAGTTTACGCAGGGAGCGGCTAAAGACATAATCGTTTAGATTCAGCCTCAGTGGCAACACCGAGATCATATCACCCGAATCTATTCGCAAGAAATTACAGTTATAAACGGCCTGGCCGGTCGTCCGCCAGCCCCGACGAAGGTACTCGTCAAAGTCTACGGGAGACAAGTAATTCAGATGGCGGATCAGGGTACTCATGGTCGGGTAAAAACAAATAAACGAGCGCGGCTAAAAGTTGCGGGTGCAAGGTAAGAAAAGCGCCGTTGAAGAAAAATGCTACTCTCCCAGGCAAGCGATCTCGATCACTCCCGTGTTGATCACGTTACTCAGATTTCCGGCGCGATCTACGATCTGGATATCATATGAAAAGGTATCAACGGGATAATCTTCGTCAGCAGCACACAGTTCGCCCTCGAAAATGCAGCAGATATTTCCGGTATTGATCACCGTGATCGTAGTTATCCCGCTTATTCCCGAGCCAGTTCCCTCCTGATCGATGAGCGGGAACCGGAAATTTTGTGGAACGGTGGGGAGCCGACTGTCCGTCAGGAAAATGTCGACACTATCGCTATCAATGAGGCTCAGGTCGCCGTCGCCGTCGGTAAAAGAAAAGGTGAGGATCAGGCTATCGACCGGTCCATTCGTGAATTGAAAGACCCGGCCCTTATTCAAGCCCTCGAAGGTAATCACGGGCTCGTCAGGGTAATTGGGTGCCTCGGTGCAGCCAATACCCAGGGTAAGTAGCACGGCGGTCATCAACCAAAGGAAGGGAGAACGGTTATTCATGGTAAATTTCTTAAGTATCGCATCACTAAGCAGACCGGAACTGTTGCCCCGCATCGAAAACGTTGACGCCACGACATTCGCGGCCCTCAGCCTGGAGGTGTTTCGATATCAGGCAGTCCATAATCCTATTTACGCTGAATTCCTGAAATTGTTGCACGTCAATCCTCTCGACGTCGGCCGGGCGGCGGATATTCCCTGTTTGCCCATCGCGCTTTTCAAAAAATACGATCTCCGTTCCGGTGGTGAATGGTCACCGGTCCGCACCTTCACCAGCAGTGGCACCACCGGGCAAACGACCAGTCGTCACTTGTTACGCAATGAATCCTGGTACCGCCAAAATGCCCGCCGTGCTTTCGAAGCTCAGTATGGTTCTTTGATTAATCGACCCATTCTGGCTCTACTCCCTGGTTATCTTGAACGCAGTGGCAGCAGCCTCGTCTTTATGGCCGATGATTTCATCAAGCAATCTAACCACACCGACTCAGGCTTTTTCCTGGATGATCAAAAAACTCTCCACAAAAAACTAAGTCGTCTGCAAAATGAAACCGGCCCCGCCCCCCTACTCATCGGTGTCAGTTTCGCCCTGCTCGATCTGGCCGACAAATTTCCGGGCCATTTCAGCCGCTGTATCATCATGGAAACCGGAGGGATGAAAGGGCGTCGCCGCGAAATGACCAGAACGGAACTACATGACGTCCTGAAATCTGCCTTTCAGACCGATTACATCCACTCCGAATATGGCATGACCGAACTCCTCAGCCAGGCCTATGCGCCCAGGGACGGTTTTTTCCAGCCAGCCCCTACCCTGCGTGCTTTCACCCGGGAAACCAGTGATCCGCTAACCCTGCGTAAAGACAGCAAAACCGGTGCGCTGAATCTCCACGATCTTGCCAATCTGGATACCATAAGTTTCATCTCCACCGACGACCTGGGGCGGGTCTACCCGGACGGGGCCTTCGAGGTACTAGGGCGGATGGATGCCAGTGACACGCGGGGGTGCAATCTGCTCTACTGAGGTGGACGCTTCGCTGGTAGACGGCCGTTGGCCTTTTAGACGCTCCGCTTTTGGATGCCTTCGGCTTTTGGATTGCTATGGTTTGTGCAAGTGTTTATGCATAATTTTCATCATACATAACCTCATTTCTTAAGCACGCCATTACGGTATGAATCATCTTGTTGCGTAAGTTGTTCACCG
>PDLQ01000039.1 GCA_002591745.1 Lewinellaceae bacterium SD302 | reverse complement strand
TACCGCTAAGTCAACAACTACGGCCAAGCGTGGACCGGGACGCCCGAAAAAGGCAACTACCACCACCACTACCGCTAAGTCAACAACTACGGCCAAGCGTGGACCGGGACGCCCGAAAAAGGCAACCACCACTACCGCTAAGTCAACAACTACGGCCAAGCGTGGACCGGGACGCCCTAAAAAGGCAACCACTACTACCGCTAAGTCAGCGGCTACTACTGCAAAGAAAGGACCAGGGCGACCCAAGAAGGTGGCTACTGATACCGCTAAGCCAGCGGCTACCGCTGCCAAGAAAGGACCAGGGCGACCTAAGAAAGCGACCACCGATACCGCTAAGGCTGCCTCGAAACCCGCGGCAAAAAGCGCAGCAGCTACCGGCGGCGATGATTTGACGAAAATTAATGGTATCGGACCAGGCTTGAGTAAGCGTTTTAACGCTGCCGGCATCACGACTTACAAACAATTGGCTGCGGCTAAAGAGGATGAAATTCGTGAAGTATTCCAGGCAGCCGGCCCTCTTTACCGGACCAAAGACCCCGCTGTCTTCCAAGATGCGGCTAAGGACATGGCTTAAAATTTTTAGCCTCCTTTATAGAATAAGCAGCCACCGCTCTCCGTTGGGAGATGCGGTGGCTGTTTAGTTTTAAATGCTACCATTGCTAAGGCAACGAACATACAACCCTATTAAGTCGTTTTAGCTAACAGATTCAACCTCTATTTTAAACCAAATCCGCATATCTATGCAACGTTTTTTTAACTCACTACTCGGCTTAAGCCTACTCGTACTAGTTGTTTTCTCCACTGGCTGTGGCGAAGACGATGGCGGTGGCACCACGGTTCTTCCACCAGCAATCTTCCTGGCCAGCGGCGACGATGTTATCAGCTTCGATAGTGAAATCCCCGTTACCCAAACATCCTTCTCCGTCAGCGTAGACGTTTCCGACGGAGACGCACTGCTACAAAGCCTGACCATTACCGAGAATGGCACCACTATCCCGGCCGCCAATCTTGAATTCGACGAAGGCCTGACTACTGCTCAGAACCCGTTTCTGATCGTAGGGGATGATGCCAGTGGTACCATTTATGACATCGAGATCACTCCTTCAGGAGCTACGCCCAACACGACCTCTACTTATGTGTTTACCGTTTCCGACGTGGATGGCATGACCGCTTCTACCGAACTGAACATTACTTTCAGCGGTGACCCCGCCACTGTAACCGTGGCAGGCGTCGGCATCAACAGCGGCGATGACCGCTCTACCGCTGAGGCTTCTTTCCAGGTAGATGTTACGGCTTCAGCCGGTACTTTCGACCTCAGCCAAATCGCCGTGTACGAAAATGGTGTACTCTTACCAGCTGAGAATGTTTCTTCCGTCGACCCACTCGACGGTTCCCTCACGGCTCTGCCTTCAAACCCGGCTAACGTGACCGATGGTCTTGCTTTCGCCAGCACGATCCAGATCGACCCAGTTGCACCAGCTGCTGGCTTGCGCACTTATACTGTTGAGTTCTCCGACACCGAAGGTGGTCTCGGCAGCGCTACATTCGACGTGAATTTCGTTGAGCCGATGGTAGACGTTCTGATGGGACAACTGTTAAATGCCGCCGGCCCTCAGGGACAGGGTGGTCTTGACCTGGACGATGGTAATGGAGCAATTAACTCCACTAGCGTACTTGCTGAAATAAAGGATGAAGGTATCGACCAGGCCCTGCCCGCCGAGACTAACTGGAAACAGCAGATCAGTGGTGCCAATGGTGCTACCCTGGTACGCATTGACGCCAACAACCAGCCCGATGGATTTGATTTCGACCAGGTAGTAAGCTACCAGGAAGTTATCGACGCCTACAATGCCGGTGCTCCGGTGAGCGTAACCTCAGCCCTGGCTGGTGGTGAAGTATTCGGTGTCCTCCGCGACGGTAACTACTACCTGATCCGGATTGCCGAAGTAAACGTAGTAGTAGAACCAATCGGTACGCCCGGTGGTAATGACGATAACTACGTAATTGATATTATCAACGAAGCTAACTAAGCCTACGGCTCAGTAAAAGCTCCGCTGAAAGGGGAAGCCGTTCCACGGCTTCCCCTTTCTTTTTATCTTTGCCCCGCCCAAAAAAAATATTTCCCTTGCGTAATTTATCCGTTGGTCGCCTGGCCCTGACCGTAATTATTTGCAGTTTACATTGCTACTTTGCCAGCCAAAATCTAACCGCCCAAACGGCCGCTGATTGCAACATCGTCACCGACGAGATCGACCCCTTCGATTCCCTGCGTACCGTGGCATCGGGCAGTTTCCCGCTGGGCAATTTTTTAATCTCACAGGTAGAAACCCTGGATGGTCCTAAGCTCGCCCCCGAAGCCGAGGGTATGGTGATGTTCGGCGAAAGCGACAGCCTGAACGTAATTTTCCTTCACCTGGAATTACCGGAGTATCATTACGTACGTACTGAAAATGGCTGGAATGTTAAACTCCTGATGCAGTCAGACTCCAGTATTATCGGTTTTTATACAGTGCCAGACGAAGGGACTTTTAGCAAAGAGACAAACATGCGCCACTACCAGCATACGGCTTTGGTACCCATGGATTCCTATTACAAACTCACCACCGATACCGTGGCACTTATCCGGGTGGAATACCAGAATCATCGTCGTACCATTCAGCCTACGCCAGAGCAGCAAGCCGTCTTACGAGAGGCCTTTCGCTGCGTAGGGGAAAGGGTGGGTCTTTACCCGGTGAAACCGTAATTTGGACCGGCGCAAGTGCCTTTAGTAGCCTTTGGCATTAGACGGGCAGAGCCCTTTAGAACGCTTCGCTTTAGTCTGCGAGAGCTGCCCTAAAGCAGAAGGCGTTCTAGCGGGCGCAGCCCGCGCTAACGCAAAGCGTACTAAAGGCGCAGCCGTCCTAACTACTCCACTTCCTCAATTACCGGCAACAGCACTCCAGTATATAAATTCACGCCCACCAGTTCTCCATCCTTCTTTTTCAGTCGTACGTAAGGGCTTCCGGCGGCGTAGACCGTTTCTTCACTAGATAGGGCTACGGGAGTGGAGAATAAAGGATTGATTGCAAAATCGCCATCCTCCGGGTTCATGCTGGGCAAAATAGCCTGAAATTCGCCCTGTTCGTTTTCGATAAGAAATAAGGAATGGTAGCCGCCACCGTTTTCCATAGCCAGGTCAGCTACCGGCAGGACGGGCTTAAGGTCGTTACTGTCCAGAGAAAAGACGAACGCCCCCCAGTCCTGAGTGGTGCCGACCAGGTAATCTTCCCAGACTTCGAGGTGGAGAATCGCACCGGACTCCACGTCCTGCAAGCGTTCCGTGGCGTAGACCGGCGTAATTTTCCCACTCCTTTCCTGGCGATCTAGATCCACTACGTACAATTCTTTATATCCTCGAATACCCACCATCCGTTGGGAGGTGTTGTAATTGATATCGGCCAGAAAATAGGGATAATCAGGACTGAAGTTTTCGGGTAGTTGGTAGACGGCTTTCAGACCGCAATCAAACAGGTTATAGACTTCCAGCTGCCAATCAGCCGCGTCCGTTGGCCGCAACAGCACTTGTTCGCCCGTCGTATAGTCTACGTAGCGGTTACCCGCCAGTGTTTTGGCGTCCACCAGGCAGGTATCCGGAGTCGATGCTGTATCCGCTACGGGTTCAGCAAGTTTCGTTTCCGCTAACTGGGGTGAGTCTGCTCCTCCACAGCTGAGGAAAAGGAGTAGTGCCGTACATATTCCGAATAGTAATTTCATGGATAGTCGAGTAGTTACTGGCCACAAATTACGATCTAACGGCGGGACGAGTGCAAAAGCCCTTATCTTGTGGCCTTACAAATAACTTTTATGCACCTCGGCTTCGATGCCAAACGTCTTTTCAACAACTTCACCGGCCTGGGTAACTACAGTCGGACGCTATTGCGTAACCTTGCCGAAGCAGCCCCAGAAAACGCTTACTATCTCTATAGTCCGAAGGCTGAACGCCAGGACGAAACTGAGCACTTTTTCGGTAATCCCGCCTATCAGGTCATCACTCCTCCGGCCAGCCGCCGCTTGCTTTGGCGTAGCTGGGGTGTTAAACGTGAGATCAGTCAGCACCGGTTGGACCTTTTCCATGGCCTCAGTCATGAACTACCACTCGGCATCCGTAAAACGGGCGTCCCGGCTGTAGTGACTATGCACGATTTGATCTACCGCCATTACCCCAATCAGTACGCGACCTTCGACAATTACGTCTACCAGCAAAAATTCAGCTACGCCTGCGAAAATGCCGATCTCGTGGTGGCCATCAGCGAGTCTACCAAAGCGGACGTTCAAAAATTTTTCGGTACTCCTTCCGAGAAGATCCGGGTTATTTACCAAAGTTGCGATGTCCGCTTCATGCTCGAACGCTCACCCTCCGCCCGTGAGGAAATCGCAGACCGCTATAAATTGCCGGAAAGTTTCAGCCTTTACGTGGGTAGCCTCATTGAGCGAAAGAACCTGATAGGTATAGTAGAAGCACTGGCACTATTGCCAGAAAATTTGCGCCATCCGCTGGTGATCGTTGGCGGCGGTGGCGCGGCTTACCGCAAAAAGGTCGAACAGCGTGCTTATGAATTGGGCGTAGGAAAACTGCTTCTCTTCCGTAAAGTAGATTTTGATGACCTCCCGGTCGTCTATCAGATGGCCGAAACATTTCTTTACCCTTCCTTTTACGAAGGCTTCGGTATTCCCATCATCGAGGCGCTCAATAGCGGTGTACCAGTCATCACGTCCAATCGATCCTCCTTACCCGAAGCCGCCGGCCCCGATAGTTTATTGATCGACCCGGAGGACTATTCTCAAATCGCCACCGCCTGGCAGAAGAGTCTGGAAGACCAAACGCTCCGTGAACGGATGATCCAAAATGGGCGGCAGTACGCCAAACGCTTTTTAGCCGAACCGGTGACGCTGCAATGGCTGGAATTGTACAAGGATTTGGCAAAATAGAATATCAGCACTCGTATTATACGCTATGTGGACTATGGCTAGCAAAGTAGCAGTGCTGGTAATGATTCAATGATCTAAATAAATGTCCCACATTAGATCATCCCCTCACTAGATCATTGCCTCATTAGATCATTGCTACTTTGAAGCCAAAAAACTACTTCCCCTTCAATACGGCCATCGGCGGCTCCCTTAGCCAAGCCCTTTTCAACATCCGGCGATCCCGCCTTTCACCGGGCGATCTACGCATTTCTTCAAAAGCCTTTTCAAAATATTGCTTCACCCAGAAGCCTTCCGGGCATTGACAAACACGGGTTTCATTATTTGCCTGAACAAAATATACAGCCCTGGAGCAGGAAGGCGAAGTAATACTGATTGTCTCGTGGCAACGGGAAATTCGGCGGGCGGACTGTTGCCACCGAAAAGTGGCCGGCAGGTAAATAACCCGCCGCCCCGGCAGCTGACGGCGGATCAGACGACCACCACCGTCACCATCAATGTGTAAGACCCAACCCGACGGATCGTGAAATTCCAGGTAATCCAAACTATGCGGTCGGGGAGGTACGGGATAATCTGCGCAACGCAGTGCGGATAATAAGAGAGCGCTCAGTAGCAGGGAGATAATGGAGTGCGTTGACAGCATTGGGCAACTATCCAGATGCCGGTTTGTTGCTTTTTGACGTACACAACTATATGGATCACCGCATTAAGTACGATCACTTCCGGCTGGACAACGGTTTGGAAGTCATCATTCAACCCGACCGCAAGCGCCCTTTCGTGGCCGTCAGCCTACTCTACAAAGTGGGCAGTCGTAATGATCCGCCCCGGCGGACTGGCTTCGCACACCTCTTCGAACACCTGATGTTCGCCGGCTCCGAGGGCGTAGACAATTTTGACGACCAGCTCCACCGGGCCGGAGGAGAAAACAATGCCTATACCACCAACGACTACACCCTGTACTACGACGTTGTGCCGGCAGAGAACCTGGAAACCGCTCTCTGGCTGGAGAGCGACCGGATGCGCGCACTCAACTTCAGTCCACGTACCCTGGCGACTCAGCAGAAAGTGGTCGTCGAAGAATTCAAGGAAACCTGCCTGGAAGAGCCCTACGGAGACGCGGGACATCACCTCTACGGTATGGCCTACCGGGAACACCCTTATCGGTGGCCGGTGATCGGAAAGGATTTCGCGGACATTGAGGCGGCTCAGCTCAAAGAGGTAAAGGATTTCTTCTACCGCTATTACCGCCCAAACAATGCGGTCATCTCCCTGTGTGGCAATATTGACCCCGCTAAAGGACGCGAATTGATTGAGCGCTACTTTGGAGGTATTGCCGCCGGAGAAAAGATGCCTATCCACGATTTCCCCGTAGAAGCCGCAATAAGTGCTCCCCGAATTAAACGAGTGCGGGCCGACGTTCCCTCTACCGCCATTTACCAGGCTTATCCGATCCCCGGTCGATTGCACCCCGATTTTTACGCCCTGGACGTACTGGCATTCCTACTCGGTGGCGGTCGGTCCAGCCGACTCTACCGACAGTTAGTACGCCAGCGGGAGATCTTCCACACCGTAGAGGCCGAGCTGAACGATATGTTTGATTCCGGCCTGTTCCTGATCGAAGGTCGGGTTGACGAAGAAGTAGACCCCGACGAAGCAAACGCGATCTTATTGGCCGCCACCGCACAGTTGGCCGAAGGAGGCATTCAGCCCTCTGAATTACAAAAAGTGCTGAATAAGCTGGAAGTCCGCAACAACTACAGCGACCTCAGCCTGACCAACCGGGGAGGAGAACTCTGCGTGGCTGCCGCCCTGGGCGACCCCGAAATGATCAATACGGATAGTGAGCGATACCGCTCAGTCACTGTAGAAGACCTCCAACGCTGCGCC
Source organism: Lewinellaceae bacterium SD302 (assembly GCA_002591745.1). Lineage (GTDB taxonomy): Bacteria > Bacteroidota > Bacteroidia > Chitinophagales > Saprospiraceae > Neolewinella. Next base: position 37,575 of record PDLQ01000039.1, on the reverse strand, counting down.
GCCGAATATTTACGACCTGAAAGGAGGATTGAGTTAATCTACGAGCCGGAAAGCCTTGCGTGATAAAGTAAAAACGCTTACCTTTGCGCTCCTAAATTATTGAAGTGATGAGAAAAGACATCCATCCTGATGACTACCGCACGGTGATTTTCCGTGACATTACCGCCGACAAAGCCTGGTTGGGTCAGTCTTGTGCCAAGAGCCGTGACAACGAAACCTGGGAAGATGGCAAAGAGTACCCATTGATCAAATTGGAAATCTCCGATCAGTCTCACCCTTTCTTCACTGGTAAGATGACTTTCGTTGATACCGCTGGTCGGATCGACAAGTTCAACAAGAAATTCGGCGGCAGCCGTTTCGCCAAGGCCAAGCAGGAAGACTAAACTTCCTTCGCCTCCGCGAATTACAGAATGGAGCCCGAATCACGATAACGTGGTTCGGGCTTGGTTCGTCACCCAACACCCTAGTCTCACATGACTGCACCAAGCCACATTGTTCTTTTCGATAGCGATTGCCGCGAGCACCTGCTCCCCCTCACCTACACCCGGCCGGTGGCCGCACTCAGGGTCGGCATCCTTACGATCAAAGAAAAATACGAGCAACTCCTGCCCACTCTTCCGGTTTCCTACCTCACCCAGGACCACCTGAGCAAGCTATTCCCCATTCTCTACGGGGAACGCAATCTACTGATCAACGGAAATATCCTACCCGACCGGGACTTCATTAACTGGGCGACCTCCATTGAACTGGGTACAGCCTACGTCCGGGAAGGGGAACTCGTTGCTACCCACCTTGATCAGGAAGCTATACTAGGCTTACTGGATGGTGGTGAATTCGGCAACATAGAGGTAAGAGAATTTCGGGAGGAAGGCATCAGTCGCATCGAACGCCCGGCTGACATTTTCCGCCAAAACGATGCGGCCATTCGCAGTGATTTTACGCTGCTTACTGCCGGCCGCGAATCTCAGCCGCTCTCCGCCAGCAATACTTTGATCGGGTCTACGGATCAATTATTCATAGAGGAAGGGGCCAATATTGAAGCGGCTACCTTGAATGTTAAAAGCGGACCGATCTACATCGGTAAAGATGCCGTCGTGCTGGAAGGTTGTCTGATGCGCGGCCCCATTAGCATCGGTGCGGGAAGTGCCTTAAAAATGGGCGCCAAGATTTATGGAGCCACAACACTGGGACCTCAGTGTAAGGTCGGAGGAGAAGTCAATAATGTTGTCTTTCAGGCTAACAGTAACAAAAGCCACGACGGCTACCTGGGTAACGCCGTGATCGGCCAGTGGTGCAACATTGGTGCGGACACCAATGCATCCAATCTTAAAAACGATTATTCCGAAGTCAGGGTATGGTCGTATCCCGAGGGTCGTTTCGCCCGTACCGGGCTTCAGTTTCACGGCCTGGTGATGGGCGACCACAGCAAAGCCGGCATTAATACTATGTTTAATACCGGGTCGGTGATTGGCGTGAGTGCCAATATATTCGGCGAGGGTTTTCCCCGCACTTTTATTCCTAGTTTCAGTTGGGGAGGCAGCAATGGATTTCAGACCTATCGGCTGGATAAAGCACTGGCGACCATCGAAAGAGTGATGGCCCGGCGTGATAAGGTATTAAGCGAAGATGAGCGGGAGATGCTCACCCATGTTTTTGAGGAGAGCGCTGAGTATCGCCCCAAGTAACTGCAGCGGCTACCGTACCAACTCTTTCGGTGGTGCCAAAAATAGCCCGATCCGCAAAAATGGTCGCGCTCCAACTTCCGTATTAAGGTCCAGGTCTACATCCTCAATCGAATTGAAACGGGTGTTTATTGGTACCACTACCCCACCCTGAACGAAGGCCCAGAACCATTTGGACAACTTGTGTTCGTACTGCGCCAGCCCACGAACGGCTAGACGGCGCAGATAGTATTCTTCAAAATTCGTGTAGCGCGATTTATCTCCCAGGCTGTTGATCACGTAAAAGCGTGAATCTGCCGCAGCGCCGAATTTGAAAGCATTTTGCTTGACCGGGTCAATGTTATAGCGCAGGAATATCTGACCAGGCAGCGCCGATTCCAGTCCCCAATAATCATTCCAGGTCTTGTTATAGATGAAGAAAGGCAGAATAACCGTTCTGGCAGGGTTTTGGCTGTAGGTAAGTCCAACACCCCATTCTTCGTCCTGACTGACTTTCTTACCAAAAGCCACCCCACCACTATACGTACGGTACTCCTCCGCAAAGTCCATCAATCCATCGTAATCACCCTGAAGAGAAAGTCGCAGCCGCCCCGAGATATAAAAGGTTTCGTTGAAACTCTTTGTCAGGTAAGCGCTGATTTTAGTGGCTTTCAGACGCCGCTCGTCCAGCAACTGCCACATGGTGGGCCGGGCACCGTCGGCTATCGGGTCGATGTTATCAAAGTAGTATTTTTCGGTATCCCATTCATAGCCCAGTAAGAATTTCAGCCCAGGCTTATTGAGGATGGGCACCTTGAACTTAAACGTGAATTGCTCCAAACCATTCACCCGGACGGGCGCACCTTCCAAGCGGTCGTTGGCCATTGACCAGTCGAAGCCAGCTTGCCGCTCGTAGCGAATCACTACACCCCGGCTCTGGGAGCGATTTCTTACGCCCGGCCGGCAATATTTCGTCTCACAATCAATGTCCTCCCCAAAGGAAATGTTCGCAATATTATCCGCTTCCAGCGATGGAGGATCAATTTGCGCGTAAACGTGATTATTATGACTACAAAGTAGCAGTGCAAATAATAAGAAGAAAAAGTTATGACGCATGTTTTGATCGGTTACCCTGAATTTATTATTAAAGGTAACTGATAACCCTGATGTTCGCCGTCCGGCAACATTCTATGATCAAACATTCACCTTGAACCGGATCGCCCGTAACCCCTGTACACTTTGCAAAGCATCCAGTTCCAAATACTCCGGTTCTCCATCGATGAAACCCGTCGTATCCAGGTAATCCAGGTAGCCATTGTACTCCACCTCGTCCTTATCGTGCAGATAAACAATACTGATGTGGCCTGCTTTGGTCAGCCTTTCGGCTCCTCCGTTAATGGTAGCTTTGTCGATCCTTTTTTTCAGGATCTCGTAACGGATATTGTAAGCCCCTTCCACGTCGAATCGTTTCTCATCCATTCGAAAAGAAATATTGAGCGGACTAGTGTAGGCAAAAAGGAGTTGAGCGGTTTCCAGAGGGCGCGGCAATTCCGATTGCAAGCTCGCCACCATACGCGTGGCTTCGGAAAGATCAATAAGTTGAGACAACCGTAGATTTCTCAAATGTATCTGACTAAAATCTCCGTGCTTGAGCAAGCTTTTTCCAGCGTAGACCTCATACTCTACCCCATCGGTCTTATACTGTTCGAAGTAGTGCGGCAGCCTTTGCTGAATCTTCCGGTCGTGTGCCTCGAAGAAAATGCCCAATTCCTTGTTTAGTCGGCTCACACTTTCTTCATAGTCTTTACGACAGTTGTAGATCAGGTTCAGTTTTGGGTCCAGCCCGGCAAAGTATTCTTTCGTCAGCGGGCAGAGTTCTTTGAGTTCTTTGCCCAACAGGCGGATCAAGGGGTTGACCTCATGAAGAAGTAATTCTACGATCGAGGTCTCGTGGCTGTTGTTGAATTCAGCAGAGGTAATCCCGAGCGCTTTATCGATTTCCAACACCGTTTGACTCACCAATGGAAAGGAAACGAGATCCAATGCCCGCACCAATACCAAACGGGCCGCTTCCAGGTTCTCGATGAGATCGGCGTGAATCGCTTCGTTACGTAATCGACTACTGGACACAATATCCGCCTGGGCGAACAGGGGATATACTTCCGAAAAACTGATCGCTTCCGGTACAATTTCCTCACCAGCGGATTGCTGCTCCAACATATTGAAGGCGGCTTCCATGAATTTCCACTCCACGCTCGGGTGCAGGCTGGTGTATTTCTCGCGAATGATGGCTTCCAGCCGGTTGTCTACGTCTTCACGGCTTCTCACCAGAGTGGTCCGAAACAGGCTTAGCAATTCCATGAACTGACTCTTCACGAAGGCATTCAGTTGATAGGCGCGCGGGCTGCCTAGTTCCACCAGTCCGATAACTCGCTCATGCTTGTTGATCAGCGGAGCGATGATTATACTTTTGAAGCCTTTTTCCAGCAGTGCCCACTCAAGGGGCGTTTTGGTATCCAGTTCCGTAATGTCTTCGACCATGACCACCTGCTTACTTTCCAGGGCTTGGTGGTAAATACCGCCTTCGTAAGCCGGATCCGCCAGGTTCTCAAAAGAGCCGGACAGCAGGTGGTATTGAATTCTATACCGATGATTTACCATGAACTCAACCGGATAATCCAGCGCAGTTAAGCCCAGCTGTAATTCCGGCAACTGAAAATGAAGTCGTAGTAAATCAGCCAGTTCTTTTACTTTATTGAGATTCAGGATAGCTTCCCGATGAAGTAATTTTTGCTTCAGCTGGCTAAGTGCCTCTTCGCTGGTGATGTCAGTCATCATCCCGAACATGAATCCCTCAAAAGAGAACTTTTCCGGTGGCAGTAGTTCCAGCCAAAGATCCCGGTCATAAAAATTACGGACCAGACGATGGTAATCCTCCTCGCTCAATTCCGGGAGTTTGCCCTTTACGTTCACCCTTACGTAGTCCAGATTCATCCGGGGGCGGAAATAGCGAACCTGCCCGCTTTCCCGGTTAGTGGATTTGAGCCGGGAGATCGGCATGATTTCTATTTCCTTGCCGTAGCACTGTTCCAGGATGGTCAGTCCGGCCTGTACCAGATTTAACGAGTGCAGACCGGTCGCGAATTCGCCAAAGCAATAGCAAACCTCGTCCGTACGCATAAGTTCCCGCATGGCCGGACTGGAGTAGACCGGTAAAAATTCAAAAGGCTGGGAAATCTTATAGAGTTGGCCTTGCTCACCGGGAGGGAAAAGGAAAAGGGTTATTAACTCGGCCGTATCGGCCAGATGAGGTGGTAGATCGTTGCCGGACCAGGCGTGCCTTAATTCGGGAAAATTAGCTACCCGGCGAATCACCTCTTCCCCCAGAAAACGTTCACCGGCATGCCCGGTAAAAGCCTTATTCTCAATCCGCTCGATCAACGGTAAAAATAGAGTTTGGTTTCGTACGGAAGGGAAGCATTAGCGCCCGGCTCACCGGAACGGCCGGAAACCATGACTTCCAGGTCTGCAATTGATATTTCTCCGTCTTTTAGCTCGATACCCATGTATATAAAACAATACCAATGGGAAAAAGGATATGAGGTATTAGGTACATGGTACCAGGTACGGTAGCTATTAGCCAGTACCCTTTACCTAGTCCTCCCCCCTAAAAATGCTCCCTACGCCGGGCGACGTTCCAGCGCAGCCCCAGACTGATGTATTTGGTCGCCGAGCCGTTTTCCCTAATCGGGTCATCGTAGACTCTGCTACTTTGATAGTACAAAGCCTCCAAAAACAGGTTGTGGCGCAGCATGTAACTGATCTCGCCGGAAATGATGGTATTGTCATAGCCCACACCCTGCCCGATCTCATTACCAAAGTCCATGCCCCGGTCGTCATTAGCTACATTGATGTTTTCACCCACGACCAGGCCATTTTCCGGATCATCTTCTCCCTGGTCAACCAGGTAAAACCGACCGTCCAGTTGTAAGCGTGGCAATGGCCGATAACGCAGCCGGAGCATCAGGTCACTGAAATTAGCCCCCAGCGGATGGGCCAAAGGCATGCCGAAATGGGTGTAACTATTGACGCCCTGGTTGTGGGTGTAAGTGTAGGGCCGGGCGCGGTTATACTCAACCTGGGCATCCAGCTGATCGACACCGAGAACGTCGATATATTTGAGTCCCAGTTGGAGCCCCCATTTATTGGCCCACCAGCCGTTGCGTTCCAGGATGAGTTCGTCGAACTTGAATTCATCGAGGATGAACTGGCCGTAGAATAAAAAAGAGGGCGGCAAACGGTAGCTACCGTCCACCCCGAGCAATACGTTATCCGGACTACCCAGTGCGCCTTCAATGGTGCGATAGAAGATGACGGGGTTGAGGTAGGCCAGTTCAAAGCCGTCGTTACGGCTGAGGATAACGGCCTCGAAGATACCCAGGTTGAGCCGCTTACCGATATTGACGCTGAGGTGATGAGCCGCCATGAATTTTTTAGCGATCGGCAGATTCGGTCCCTGGCGGACGAACTCCCCGGCCGAGAGTTGAGCGAAGGTGTTCTGGTAGTGGAATTTCCAGACCCGCCAGTTGAGCTGGAGGAAAGGATAATTGTTACTGAAATCACTGAGTAACATCGAGCGTTCGCCCTGGCCGATGAAGTTATCGCCGTAGCCCAATCGCATTCCCACGTGCTTGCTGATCTCGTAAGAGAGGTAACCCTGGCTATTCAGAAAATCGATACCATCGGTGATACCCAGGCCACTGTAGTCTTTTACGAACCCGGCTCCGGGCACCGCGCCGAAGCGCTCCCGAAAATCACGCAGATGAGCGGGTAAGCTGCGCTGTGTTTCCACCAGTTGGAAGTAAAAGAAGAGCCTTTCGTCTACTCCACCCCGCAGCTCCACACCCCGCCGGTTGTAGATGTAGTCTTCGACGTCATCCTGTAGCAGGCCGTAACGAAGATCGAGGATGGGGTTGAGACGCAGGAAAAAATCCGGACGATTTACTTCCAAAAAGTTAGCCGGCGTGCGCCAAAAATAGTTGAATAAGGGTCGGGAATTGCGTTGATAGTCATAATCCCGGGTGGCACGAACGGCCATGCTGTCCAGCAGCCATTTTTGGGCGGTATCTTCCTGATTTTCCAGTTCATTCAACCCTGGCAAGCCCAGCCATTCGTTGTTGTCGTTGAAGGTGAACTGCATCCAGAAACGGTCAGTATCACTGATTTCCCTTCCGTATTGGTACTGATAGGTTTTGAGCAGGCGCACCAGGCCCGACCGGTTCATGGGCCGCAAATTAGGATTAAAAGCCGGGCGGTTCACCCGTTCAAAACCGTATTTGATGGTCAGTCGGTCCACCAGATCATATGCGGGGTTACCGATGGGCAGAGCAAGGCCCTGAGACGCGAGGCCAGAGGCTAAGAAAAAAATGCTAAACAGGTAAAACAGGCGGGACTTCATGAAGCAAAGATAGAATTGTCCCGGGGAAACACCTGCTTTTCCCCGGACACATCACTTATCCCAGCCGCTCAATCAACCGTCCACTCACCCGCAGGAAATCCATCTCCGTAATGATGCCCATCAACTCATTATTTTTAGTCACTGGCAGGCAACCGATCTTTCGTTCCCGCATAATGGCCATAGCATCCTTAATGGTACTTTTAGGGTCGATACAGACTGGATCATTGATCATGATATCCTTCACGTAGACTGCTTCCTTCACCTCACCCAATTCGGCAGCCCGTTTGATCTTGGTGAAGTAACGGAGTAACTTCCGAGTGGTCACCAATCCGATAATTGAGCCACTTTTGTCCTCTACGGGCAGGTAGCGTAGTTTGCGCCAGTCCATCATATCCACTACCAGGTCCAGCAGGTCGTCTTGGTGGACAGTAAACAGATCAGTTTCCATAAATTCCTCTACCCGTAATCCCTTGGGCCGATAGCGTTTATAGTCATCTTTGTTGGGTTCTTTCCAGGTGTGTACGGGCCTTTCCGTCGCTTGATTTTTGATAATGCTGGCCGTGAGAGTACTCAGGGCTTCGTCCTGGTTGAGGTCTTCCCGCAGTTTAGTGTAGACCCTTAATTGCCAGCGGGCTCCGTTGGTATGTTTTTTGGTCCGCTCCTCAATCACGCCCAGGTAGCGATCAATATCCTGACTGATTATACCACGTGATTCCAGGCCACGTTTGGCCAACGGTAACAGTTCTTCCTGAATAAGATCGCAACAGGTCACTTTTTTGTCGTTGAACCAGGTGAATTTGGTATCGATCCCGAACTTGGCGGCCTTGAAAAAGTTGTCCCGTACGTCGGACCAGGAAAGGTGCTGGCGGATATCTTTGTACTCGTGGGCCATGCCAGTCACCAGCCCCAGCCAGAAAGCAGCATTGGCGGTCTGGTCCAGGATGGTCGGCCCGGCGGGCAGCACCCGGTTTTCAATCCTCAGGTGCGGCTGACCGTTCGGGCTGATGCCGTAGCAGGGCCGGTTCCAGCGATAGACCGTGCCGTTGTGGACCTGCAGTGCCTTGAGCTTAGGGGTTTTTTTCTCCGCGATCATTTTCAGACTATCCTCTTCGATTTCAGTCCCCAGCAATACCCTGAACCGGGCAATATCTTCCCGATAAATCTCCAGAATGGAATTATCCAACCAGCGATTGCCGAAATTGACCCGGGGCGCCCGTTCACGCATGTGGTCACGGGAGTTGCGCACGTCCAGCGCCTGCTGGAACAAAGCAATCCGGCTCTCGTGCCACAATCGCTTACCGAAGACAATGGGAGAATTCGCCGCAATGGCCATCACCGGAGCCGTCACGGCCTGGGCAATATTGTAAAGGGGCACGAAAGTCGCCGGCGTTACCTGCAAATGTACCTGATAACTGGTATTCAAAGCCTCTAACAGCGGGCTATCGTGGCGCAGTAGCAATTCATCGATCCCGGCCAGGTTCAATTCGTAGCTACTTTTTTCCAACTGGGAATTGATCGCATCGATCAGTGCTCTGTAACGCGGCTTGGGGGTCAGGTTATTTAAATCCAGGTCGAATTTCCGAATGGTCGGCAGTATCCCCGTCAGCACCACCTGCCCGCCGGTAGCTTTCACCGCCTTCCGCACGATTTTCATTTGCTGGATATTCTCCGTCTCCATTTCATGTAGAGCAGAGCCGGTAAACTCACGCGGCGAAAAATTATTCTCCAGGTTGAACTGGGCAATCTCAGTGGTAGCCCATTCGTGGCCTTCCAGCTTTTTGAGCACGTCAATGGCAATCGGTGCCGGTTTCAGCGTCGTCTTGTCCACCAGACACATTTCCTGCTCAGCCCCGATCCGGATAGGTTCTGTTTCGAACCAGTCGTTTTGCAACATATATTCCAGTGCCTGTACATCACGTAGCAGATGGCGGATGAAATCAGCTTTATCCTCTTCTCTCGGTACATTTACTCTCTCTTCTCCCATGCGGTAGCGTTTCTCGGTGGTTTACGTTGGCTAAACTTAAGCAATTGCTTCTCTTTATGGCTAACAAAGTAGCAATGTTAGTAAATTCAATTTTGCTTTGACCAGTCCTCAGCTGAGTCAGGACGGGAAAACAAAAATGACTACCATAGTACGGCTTGGGGAGGAGCGAACGGATTATCCGTGTATGTAAAATATAGTCTGCCCAAAATTATAGCTTAACATTGGGCGTTAGTTGATGGACTCATGTCGCTATTATGAAACTACTCCTTCCTCTCTGCATCATCCTTTTAGCTTTCGGTTGCCAGAACGATCGTGGCGAGCAACTGTTCCGCATCGACTACCAACCGCTGGACCTCACTCTACCGGCCGGGCAGCCAGCCTTCCAGTCCTTCGTCATTGCCCGACCGGAGATGAATAGCCAGCTCCAGCAAGCATTGGACGACAACAACGTATCCCTCGAGGACGTAGATGAGATCGGCGGCACCTTCGCCCGTATCTCCTCCCTCAGCGGAGAAGACTTCAGTCAGTTACGGGAAGTGAACCTCCGTATCTGCCCCGTTGGCCAGGAAAATGGCTGCGATCAATTCGACGTGCTCTTCTCCCTGGATGACCTCTACCTTCGGCGCGACCTGGTCCTGAACCTCAATCCGGGACTACGAAATTTCAAAGAACTCGTAGCTTCAGGGAACTTTCGTATGGAACTCGTCTTTTTCTTCGGCGAGACCTCTTCTCAAACCATCGACTTCCGCCTGGAGTGGGGAATTCGGGGAGTGAGTCGGGAGTAGCTTAGTCAAGAGTCAAGAGTCAAGTAAGGATAAAGGGAGTTCGCTTTTCTCTGCAATACCCTATGATCAAATGCCATACTAAATCACTACTGACTACTGACTACTGACTCCCGACTCCCGACTCCCGACTCCCGACTCCCGACTAAATTACTCCCTAACATGAACTACCTCAAGCACAACAAAGACCACTGGAATCAGCGCACCGACGCTCATTTCAATTCCGACTTCTACAACGTCACAGACTGGCTGAATGGCAATAACGACAACCTCCGTGAGATTGAACGCAGCTTGCTCGTCGATGAGTTAAAGGGCAGTAAGTTGATCCACTTTCAGTGTCACTTCGGACAGGATACGCTTTCATTAGCCCGGATGGGTGCCGAGGTGACCGGCGTAGACCTGAGCGACCGTGCCGTGGAAAAAGCCCGCGAACTCGCCAAGAAAGCTGATTTAGATGCTCGTTTCATTTGCTGTGACCTGTTCAACCTCAAAGGTCACCTGCCCGCAGCCGAGGCCGGCACTTTCGATACTGTATTCACTACTTACGGAACGATCGGATGGCTCCCGGAACTGGAAACCTGGGCGGAGTTGATCGACTATTGCCTCAAGCCCGGAGGAAGTTTCGTATTCGCCGAATTTCATCCCTTCATCTGGACACTGGATGAGCAGCGAAAAGAATTCGAATACAGTTATTTCAATCGCCAAGCCATTGTGGAAGAAACCACCGGCAGTTACACCGACGGCTCTGAAACGGTACAGGGCATCGAGGTGGGCTGGAACCACTCCATCGGTGAGGTCATGAGCGCCTTACTCGGCCGGGGACTGCAACTGGAATTTTTCCAGGAATACGATTACTCTCCCTGGGACTGTTTTCACGACACCGTAGAAACCGGAAAGCACCAATACCAATTCAAAGGCCTGGAAGGAAAGTTACCGATCAGTTACGGATTGCGGATGCGGAAACCGAGGGCTAAATAATTTATTCAACAGCCCCGACAGATAACTTTCGGTCCGATGCACTTGGTAAGAGCGGCCTGCCTAACTACACTAGTGCCCCCGCGAGTGTCTTTCTGATGATTTCCGAACTTGCATGCTATGAACGTAACTCCCCCATTCCGCACAACATCTTTCGGGAGTCGTATTCTTTATTATGCCCAATTAGCTCTTGGCAGCGTGGTCTGGGGCAGTGCCCTGATCTTCGGCACCTACATTTTACTATTCTATGCCTGGGCCTATGTTTCGGGGAACACCAGCCAGTGGAATGAAGTGCTACCGGGTTTGTACGATTCCGAAAGTAGGGGATCGACTATCGGTATCGCGATACATTTTCTGGCGGGCGGCATCATCCTGATTCTCGGTTGTTTACAACTGGTGGATAGAGTAAGAGTCAAATACCCCCGTGTTCACCGGATTGTCGGGCGGGTTTACGTGATGGCTGCTCTGGCAGCCGCCCTGGGGGGACTAGTCTTTATTGCATTAAAAGGGACCATCGGAGGAACGGTTATGAACGCGGCCTTTACCGGTTATGGCCTGTTGATGGGCCTGGCCGCTATCCAGACTGTACGCTACGCCCGAGCCGCCGATTTCGTCCGCCACCGTGCCTGGGCTATCCGGCTATTTGCCCTGGCCATCGGCTCCTGGCTGTACCGCATGGGCTATGGCTTCTATATCGGCTTCAGTGACCAGACGGGCCATACGGCCGATTTTACCGGCTGGTTTGACTACTTTATGGATTTCGCTTTCTACCTGCCCAACCTGGCGATCGCACAACTCTTCATTATCCGTCGGTCCTGGTACCGACAAAAAACGGGTTTACAGTTAGTGGCGGCTTCCTTTCTTTTCTTGCTATGTCTGCTTTTACTGTTCGCTACTTATTTCTTCGTACGAGAATTGTGGGGGCCTGGGATCATGAGTGCTTTTGAATAAACTTTATTGGTGGCATTAAAGGGTAAAACCCGTATTCCTCTGTAATTTCTGCTTCGGCTAAGCTGATCGTCGTCGGCAGCTATTGCTCATGTATTCATCAAATTTTGCTACATTGTTAGCCATGAAAAACCACCCGCAAAGTAGGCTTGCCACCTACCTGTTGTTACTTTTCTTTTCCTTTTCAATCGCGGCCCAGTCAAGCTTCGTCGATGCTACTGCCACTCCAGAAAAAGCAGGCTTCTCAACCGAACGTCTGGGTAAACTGGATGACTTCCTTCAGGGCCTGGTCGATGATGAAGTGATTCCAAATGCCGTAACCTTCGTGGCCCGCCGTGGTCAGATCATCCACCATAAAGCTTACGGTCATCGCGACATTGCCAGTAAAGCCCCGGCTAAAACAGATGATATTTTCCGCATCGCCAGCCAAACCAAAGCACTGGTTACCGTAGCCCTGCTGACCTTTTACGAAGAAGGTAAATTCTTGCCCGAAGACCCCATTGAAAAATACCTGCCGGAGTTCGCCCAACCCAGAGTATTGGACACTCACGATCCCGAAAGCCTCGAATTTACTACCCGCCCCGCCAGTCGCTCCATTACTGTCCGTGACCTGATGACCCATACGGCCGGTATCCCTTACGATCATCCGCTGGCCGGGCGCCCGGAATTCGATGTTCCCTATTTTGCCAGCCTGAAGCCGCTACAACTGGAAGAGGTCATAAAAAAGATCGCCGCCCGTCCCCTTATTCACGATCCTGGGACAAAATTCACCTACGGGCTAAATACCGACATACTTGGCCGCCTGGTGGAAGTACTCTCCGGGCAAAAACTGAATGAAGTGCTTAGTGAACGCATCTTTGAGCCAATTGGCATGAAGGACAGCTACTTCTTCCTACCGGCAGACAAACACAACCGCCTCGTCAGTCTGTACAGCAAACTCACTGCTGAGGCACAACTCACTGTCCACGAAAACGAGACTTACCGCAACTTTGCCACCAGTGGTGCCCAGACCTACCTCAGTGGCGGGGCCGGCTCAGTGGGTACTATCGAAGATTACGCTAAATTCTGCCAGATGCTCCTTAATCGTGGCAGCTTCAACGGACAGAGAATTCTGGCTCCCAAAACCGTGGATATGATGACCAGCCCCCGCAGCAACGGTCAGACCGTCTGGAACCGCCGTGACCCCTACGGATATGGCGTTCAGGTCATCAGCCCGGACAGCCACTACGGTGACCAGGCGACGCCCGGCAGCTACACCTGGGGCGGCATGTACCTGAGCGAATACACCATCGACCCGACCGAAGAGTTGGTTATGCTGCTCTACACCAACGTACACCCGATTCCGCAGTATAGTGAGGTAGTGCGGAAGTTTCGAATTTTAGTTTACGCTGCTTTGGTAGATCCCTGATCTCTTTGTTTATAGACGCAAGACTGCTCGCCGGCGGTGCCGTCTTGTAGGAAGGAAACACCTACTATACGAGTACGGCTAATAGGAATAATCTCTAGGCTCTCGCCTTGCTCACCGTTACTGTTACATTAGCCCATCTAAATAGACGCAACTAAGTACGATTCGCTTCAGCGAATCAAAAGTCTATTCCTATGAGCGCACACGCTAAAATTGGTATCCTTCCTACGCAGTGAGCAACGCGAACAAGCAGTCTTACGTCCTAGTTCCAAAACCATTACCTTGCCTACCCTATCAAAATAAAATCAATGGATTACTTCAAAGAATCCCTCCACCTCCACAAAAGATTGCGCGGCAAGATTCGTACCGGCCTGAAAATGGATGTGCGCACCAAAGACGACCTCAGTCTCGTCTACTCTCCCGGTGTTGCCGAGCCATGCCGGGCCATCCACGCCGATCCTGAAACCGCTTACGATTACACGATCAAGGGTAATACGGTGGCCATTGTCAGCGACGGTTCGGCCGTACTGGGGCTAGGCGATATTGGTGCACTGGCTTCTATCCCGGTCATGGAAGGAAAGGCAATGCTCTTCAAACGTTTCGCCGATCTGGATGCCTTCCCGATCTGTTTGGATACCCAGGATACCGACAAGATCGTCGAAACGGTCAAGTTGCTCTCCCCGGTTTTTGGTGGTATCAACCTGGAAGACATCTCCGCCCCCCGCAGCTTTGAGATCGAACGACGCTTGCAAGATATCGGAATCCCCGTTTTCCATGACGACCAGCATGGTACGGCCATCGTTACCCTGGCGGCCCTGATTAACAGCTGTAAGATCACCGGCCGAAACATGGCGGACCTCACCGTAGTCATTAACGGAGCCGGAGCGGCAGGAGTAGCCATCGCACGCTTACTCCGCTGCGTCGACAATCCGGATCTGGGGAGTTGTACTCCCGTCAAAGACATTATCCTTTGCGACAGCAAAGGGGCTATCTCCAGCCACCGCGACAACCTGAACGATTCCAAGAAAGAATTACTCGGCTACACCAATCGGGACGACCGCGCGGGTTCCCTACACGACATTCTCAAAGGAGCGGATGTTTTTATTGGCGTCAGTGTCGGTAATGTACTAACGCGTCATGACGTAGCTACCATGGCTCCGAAACCCATCATTTTTGCCATGGCCAATCCCATCCCGGAGATCATGCCTGACGAAGCGATCGCCGGCGGTGCGGCCATTGTTGGTACCGGCCGGAGTGACTTACCTAATCAGATCAACAATGTCCTCGGTTTCCCCGGCATCTTCCGCGGGGCCATCGACGCCCGAGCCCCGCGTATCACCCCGGGCATGAAACTGGCCGCAGCCCGTGCCATCGCCGAGCATCTGCGGGAGCCCCACGCCCAAATGGTCATCCCCCCCACCCTGGATGAACGGGTGGCCTGGCGGGTAGCCGAAGCGGTGCAGGCTGCTGCGGAGGCAGAGTTTGGGAAGAAGTAGACCTAAGATTGCTTGCTCGCTTCGCTCATTGCGTAGGAAGGATACGCCAATAATATGAGTACGCCAGTAGGAATAAACTCCAGCTGCGCCCCTGGCGCAGCGCCAAGACATCACCCCGCATAGCGGCAGAGCGATCTATTCCTGCTGGCGTACACGCGCGGTGTGCGTTTCCTTCCTGTGAGACGGCTTGCCGGCGAACCATCTAGCGTCTATCTTTTAATCATCACTCCCCTCAGAACCTCGCCTTCCAGGAAAATCGCGTAGGCATAAGCGCCGGCGCTCCATCCGTTCAGGTCCAATTCATAAGTGTTCCGGCCGGCTTCCATCATGAGGTCGCGTTGCAGGATTTGCCGACCGCTTAGGTCCGTGATCATCAGTGTGGCTTCGCCGGCCTTAGTGGCCTGCAGCAGCAATTTTGTGCGATTCAGCACCGGATTTGGAGCGATTTTGGCCGTATATTCATCAGTAGCCGGGGTCGTTTTGACCATCGATTCTTCCAGAATGACGGGTGATTGAGGGCCCGTCCAATCCAGCTCAACATTGGTGACTTCGTAGCGGATATCGTATAGTTCATTCGCCAGTTGACCTTGATCGTCCAGTTGCAGGAAGTCGCTCAGTTTGCCATCCGCTTTTACCCGGAAGCTGAGGGTGAGTTCACTTTTGGCTAACAAGGTAGCAAGGTAATTGAAGGACAACAGCCCTCTGGCTACCGAACGATCGTTTACATTTCCAGCGTCGATGTTTTGACCTCCGAAATCCAGAAATTCCAGGGCACCATTATCCCAACTCAAACTGAATTGTCCGCCAGCGTAAAACTCCGGGCTTGGCATCGGCATTGCTACTTTGATAGCCATACCACTACGCAACTCCTGGTCTTGCAACAAAATACTTTCCCGGGGAGCATAAGTACGGTCTTCACCGCCATTGGTAAAGGAATTACTGGCCGGTGAAAGCGTGCCACTCAGATCACCGATCTTGATGCCCAGCAGTTGAGCGTCGAAGGCACAGGCTACCAGAGATTCGAAGGAAAGACCCTCCGGAGCATCACCCTCTCCATTCCAGTGAGCCGGCACAAAGCGCCAGCTGGTGTTGTTGGGAAACTCTGCTGATTTACCCAGCACCACATTTTGCAGGGCGATAAGGTCTAGTACGTTAATCTCCGTATCTGCGTTGATGTCAGCGGCAATTAGTTGATACGCATCGCTGATGACCAATTGCTGGAGGATGTGAGCTTGCAGCAGTAGCACGTCCAGCGTACTGATGCCGGCGGGCACGTCGTCATTTTTACTGGCTGTCACGGTATAGTCCGCGCTACTTTCCACCAACAGGGTGAAGCGGCCATTGCCATTTGTAGCTGCGGTTGCTCCCGTTTCACTGATGGCAACCATAACGTTGCTCAGGTATTGCTGCTCAGTGCCTAGGGCACTACCGCCGATGGTGACCAGCTCTTCTTCGTCTGCACAACTGTTGCAAGCCTGGTCGGGATCCTGGAGCAAGACCGTCAGGTTACAACGGCGCCAGTTGCGACCGCCGATGGTCCCGTCCGGTTGTACACTAAAGGGATTGTCGGCGTTGTCCCAGACGTAAACTTCTAAATCAACCTGGTAGCGGTCATTACAGTCAAGATAAATGCCGGTTTGTACGATGTCCGGCGTATCACCGGGGCGATTGATGGTGTAAATTAACTCCCCACTACAGTCTTCGAAGAGACAATTACCCAACTCCGTGGCATCGATGAAAGCGGCGGCTTCTTCCAGTTCGCCATCGTTATCGATGTCGGTGGGTTCACCGAGTTCTTCGAGGTTATATATTTCGAAGTCCAGACACTGCAGCTCCGGCACGTAGCAATCGAAGATACTTACGGAATAGTCTTCTGCAGCATCGTTGCCACAGTCATCCAGGGCCACCACACGGATAATGTGGTCGCCGATGGGCAGCGTGTGATTGAAAGTGTAGTTCGGGAAGACCCCACTCACCTGTGGATCAAAGTCCGCAAAAGTCTCGTCGATATCCCCGTCGCTATTGAGATCCACTAAGAAGCTGATCCCGCCTTGTTGTACTGTACAGGCATCAAAGACAGTTACCTCCATCTGGAAATCTTCGGCACATTCCAGGCCATCGGTACAGATACTGTCGTTATAGTTCACCATTAATGTCGGAGGAGTATCATCCATGATCAGGACGATCTGGGTGTAGCTCCAACGGCCGGTGGAAGTAACGGTATCCCAATAACCGAGAGGGTTGCCGTCGGGGCACTGGCTGGCGTCCGCCACAGGTAGTTCGTTGTATTCCAGGCTGTCCTGGTCGTAGAAAGTAGTATCATTACGACGCAATACCCAGGTGGCTGATTCGCCTTCGATACCGTCGCAATTGATGTCGCGGTTAACGATAACGGCCTCGCTGACACCATCCCATTCGCAAAGATTGGTGACCAGGAAGGTGCGAGCAATGCGGCGGCACTCCTCCCCTGCGGTCGGCAGCAACTCATCGAATATTTCTACTTCGATGTTGTCACAACCGGTCATTTCCACGCGCAGTGTATCGGCGTTGTCAACACAATCGGTTTCCGTATCCCGGGGGAAGCGAATTTCGTAGTTCAGCGAAGGCAGCACCGTGATGGTCTGGTTGAAGATACTGCTGGCCAGATTGCCGTGTTGGTCTACTGCCTGGAAGCGGCGGATGATCTGTTCGGGCGAGCAGATATCTCCACTAACGATCGGAAGCAGTTCGTAGGCGTAAGCAGAGCAATTATCAATCACTTCAGGCATGCCAAAAGCCTGGCGCAAGAACATGGTGTCCGTCGGATTGAATCCATCGGGCAATTCATCACAGCTGATGACCTGATCTTCCAGATTGGTACAGTACGGCAGCGTAAAATCATTGACCTCCACGGTAGTTTCGCAGAAATTGGCATTACCGCCGGCATCGATGATACGCAGTTGCACCACCAGCAGATCGCCAACGTCGCAGCAGCTGAAGTCGACAAAGTTGCCCCAATCAGACCAGATCAAACTATCCAGCGGCTCGCAACTATCCGGATCGTTGACGTAAGAGCGGCGGATACTCAGGGTATAATCATCGCAATTATCGTAACTACCCTGATCTATGTGTTGGGTAAACAAGCGATAAACGCCGCTGCCAGGTAGAGAAATGCTGACGTGACCGCGGCAGATCGGCGTTGGTTCATTGAGATCGGCTACACGGAATCGGCAGGTTTGGAAAAGCGTATCCTCCACCGGGTGAATGGCCGTATACTCAACGAAATAATCACCGGTTTCCACGTCTGACCAAAGCCGGTCATCGCCGGGCTCGAGGAACAGCAGATCTACCGTATCCAGGGTGCCGTCGGCCAGGGTATCCACCCGGTAGAGACGGGTCAATACCGTCCATTCTTCGGGCGTACAGACGTTCAGCAGGTCGGGAAGGGGAATTTCTATATTCGCCAGACAACTGAACTGCTCGGTGGTGAAGACCATGATGTCTTCGCCCAGGATCGGACAGTAATGATTGGTCAATGGGCAAGCCAGTTCGGGAATACCGCCTACCTCCATACAGAAGACCTGGGTGAATGTTGTATCCAGCATATTACATTGATCTACTACTACCCAGTCACGGTAAATGTCACGACCACCGTCCATGCGGATGGAATCACGATCCAGGAAAACTGCAATCAAGCCCTGGTATTCAACATCGCCGAGTAACACTGTTTCTCCCATATCACTAACGGCCGGATAACCGGTCAAAACCGGGCTCGGATTACCATTGGGTAACGTAAGATAGATCTCCGTACAGCTAAAGGCGAACGACTGTTGGGGGAATACCACATCATCAATACTCAGATGATTGAATTGAAACGACTGAGTACAAGCTGCGGGAAGCAGTGAGTCCTGAAAATAGAAATCGTAGGTTCGGGTAAGTGTCAAGTCTTCGCAATCAGCCCCACTAACTGTATCTCTTGCAATAAGTTCCGCTACGCCGCAACCGCCAATAATGGCCGGTCTTTCAAAACCATCTAAACCGTTCAGGTCGTTCAGAAAGTCATCGAGGTGATGGGTGTAGAGATTGTAGTCGACTGAAGCATTTTGTTCTTGCCAGCTTACTACGTTATCGGATTCCGTATTTAATCCAACTCCACTACCCGAAACAATGATCCACTGGTAATTACCGAAGGTGTCCAGCGTCCAGGTGGTCGTGATCAAGGTATAATCTTCCTGGGGTCGTAGTAAGAGGGTGAATTGCTGGGTCAGCCGCATGCTATCGGGATAGAGGCTATCAGCCAGGATAGGTTCTCTTAGATCACTGGTATCCCAGGCCTGAATCGGGCCTTCGTTGACCAGCCCACAACATTCTACTTCTTCCAGCTCCGCTATATTGAATACTGCACCGATGGTGTTGGTATCGGTCAATTCTTCAAATAAGTAAAAAGTATATAGTTCGGGTCCTTCCTCTGGCGGGGCATCACATTGGAACGTAAAGCGGTCGTAGAAACGGCCACCCGGCACAAGTTCCTCTTCTTCCAACCAACAGGAAAGATCTTCTTCCGGCTCAAAATAATTGCGATCATTTACCAACCCACCGGTGAAATAGTTCAGGGTAGCAACGTCGATAGTCATTTGCTCTACGTCTTCCGGACAACGCAACTCCGGCATTGGCGGCTCTACGGTAGCCGTGTCAGTGCAAGTAGGGTTCGTCGCATCAGTTACCACGACCTCCAGAGGTCCATCCGCCTCGGGGTGGAAAACACTTTGGGTCAGTACCCCATATGATCCGCTACTACCATCACTAGCTACCCAGGTGGTGTTCGAAGCACTCAGGGAGGTGACCATGATATCGTAGTAAAAGATATCGTCCTCAAAGTCGTCTGGTGTACCGTTGTCCGCACAATTCGGGCTGGTATACAGGATTTTAATTCCACATTCGTCCGAGCAAGTAGACGGGGCTTCAATGACGATTTCCTGACTACAAGTAGCATCCACAATGTCGGTGATTACCAGCGTCAGATTTCCGTCGATAATATTATAGGGGCCCATTTGTTGGGATAGACCATAAAGACCTATGCCTTCTCCGGGAATTTCGTAGGCGCTATTGGTGGCGTTAACCGAGTTGGCCACCAGATCGAAATAAAACAAATCATCCAGAGGATCGAACTCAGTGCCGTTATCGTCACAACTGATATTACTGATCTCGACTTCAAATAGACATTGATCGGAACAAGTAGGCGGCGGGGTCACCACTACGCTAACCGTACATTCTGCGTCTCCGTCGTCCTCGAATTGTATTTCCTGAGTACCCTCACTGATCAGGAAAGGCCCGAATTGAGCAACTTCTCCATACAGTCCAGTCTGCCCGTATTCGCTGATCCAGCCGGGGCTAAGGTTGACTCCGTTCAAGGTCAGGTCGAAGGTAAAAGTATCATCATCGGTGTCGGTCGGTGTACCATTATCGTCGCAAACCCGGTTTTCGATTAATATCTGGGAAATGGCGCAACCGTCCGAACAGGGGGCTGGTGCCTCCAGGATCAATTCGTAAGTACAACAAGCATACTCCGCATCCTGAAAAATGATCGGCACGTCACCATCTCCGATTGGGAATGGTCCTAGTAGGATGCTGTTCCCGTAAGCACCGGAAAGGCTGGTATTTGTAGAGTTCCAGTTGGTAGAATTAGTACCGTCAACCATGATCTCCGCCATAAAGTAATCATCCGAACTGTCGGTATCTGTATTGTTATTATTACAGGTGATACTTATCACCTCGGCACTAATGTCACACACCACGCCCATGAGCGCGTAAGTTGCCGTGGTAGCACAACCCAGATCATCCGTAATGGCTACGGTGTATAGTCCCGGTTCGCTGACGGTTACGCTCAGTTCTCCACTTGCCGTAAAACCTTCCGGGCCCGTCCAGTCCAGTTGGATGATCGGCTGGGCCGAGAAGTATTCCGCCGTTAGTATCACTTCTTCTCCCGGGCAGAAATCCGCCGGCCCGCTTACCATTGCCAGGCTAATCGGTACTTCCAGGCTTGCCAGCGTCTGGCTGGAAGCAAACCACCAGGTATTAAGGGTATTCTTGTCACCGTAACCACTGGTAGCCTCATCATTGATATCACTACAATCGTTAGTTGCGGCATCAAAGTTGGTCCAGGTCCGACAGTCTTCCGTTGCGCAATCACAGCCCTGTCGTCCGTCGTTGGGTGAAGCAGTACCGGATGTCTCTGTGATGTTACGGTCGTCATAGAAAAGCATAGCGTTACCACCGTCACCACAGATCGGTCGTACCGGCGTTACACAGAATCCTTCGGTCATTTTCTCTCCGTCGAATAAGGCCCAGTGCTGTACCCCTTGGGTATAATCCAGAATGATGTTTACGGTTTGTCCATCGTCAGGCGAGTTCCCGTCTCCCCTTAAGCCGTCCCAGTAAAGACAGGCATTTAGATCATCACCTTCCTGAAAGGTCTGCACCAATACCCGGTCGATGCCATCGTCAAAAACCTGGTTGCCGTTAAAGTCCAGGGTTATTTCGACCTGCCCTGACACACTAACGGAAACAGGTATACAATAGCCATCACCGGCACACTGGAACTGGTCTTCCATAGCTACCGTACCACAAGTTCCGTCCGGGAACTCTACGGGGTCTGGACTCTGAATAAAAATAAAGTGTTCAGCACCCGCTGCGGTAGCATTTGCATCGGGAATCGACATTCGATCCAGCTGCAAATCACCGGATTCTCCCGGCCCGGTTTGGTTGAAAGCCAGGTTGAAGGACAGAGGCTGAAATCCCGAGTCCGTAAAATCGATCTGGGTTACGAAACCATCGGCCGTGTAAGAATAAAATTGCGAACTCAGCGTAGCCCCCCAGACACAATCGGGTAGCTCGGGTTCAACAACCGGCACTCGAAAGGCCCAGTTCTGACTATACACCCGGCCGGGCCGCTCCTCACCGCCTTCTCCCACGGTAATGTCCCAAAGTCCCATATACCGCATCTGGCTGGAAAACTCAATTGCGTAATCTCCCGCTTCCAGCCCGGTAAGTTTAAAGTCTTCCGCGGTAGCGTAGCCGCCAAAATGAATTTCATCGGGGCCAAAAACAGCGTCCGAATAGGTCTCCAGGTTTGCACTCTGGGTATTCACCAGAATCGGACCGTGTACGATCTCATCGTCCGCAACCCGCCGAACCCGGAAATAGTAAGCGCCCGAAGTCTTGGGCGTACCATCGTATCTGTAAGCTCTGGCAAAACCAAAGTAAATTGTCTCGGCTGCGGATCCTACCCTAACCCTTAGCTGATTCGTTTCAGGAGCACTGTAGCTGGCAAAATCTCCAAAATTACCATCCCCGACCAATAGCATCACCGGGGCCTCATCCGGTTGGTGTAAATCCGGAGTACCTGTCGCTCCGATACTGGTTATCGAAAGCAAAACGAGTAATGTCAGGAAATATAGCGGAAAAACGAACTGCTTGTATTTACTGACCATGCCAAACTGGGCTGATTGTGCCTGTGCCATCACCTGATAATTTATATTGTTCAAAGGCCCCTCGTCCGCAACTATTATCGCAGGACGAAGAATTTAAATGCCATCACCAAAGTCGGTTAGACATTTCTAAATAGCGGTCGTGTAAATAAGCCTCTTTCACTCGCCAGAACGGGTCGAGTGTCTCTCACAAATCAATAGATACTATCAGGAGAAATTTATAGGCTACCCAGTCTTATTTTGACTAGCAAAGTAGCAGTGTAATACAGGTCGTGATATGCTAAGAATTATGCGATATGCTATTATATATGTGATATGCTACAAACAAAATTATATCCATCACCTAAGCTAATACAGCTGCGGTAACAGCTACAAAGGTACAAATATTAACAATGCTTAACAAGCCTCTATTCATACTTTTGAAAGTAAAGCGGGGCGATCGGAATAGTCCCGATCACCCCGGCTTTATTTCAGTATGGTCAACAAACCATTAACGCAGTCGCGTCATCGTCCGTGTCTTACGGTTATCCCCTGCTTCCAAGGTGTAGATCAAGCTGCCACGCGGGATGTCGTCACCGTCCAGTTGTACACTGTGGTGGCCCGCAGTAAGATCCTGCTCAATCGTTTTCACAATCCGTCCGTTCGGGTCAAAGATCGTCAGGGTCGTAATACTTGCCTCGGGCAAGAAGAAACGAATGGTCGTCTTCTCAATGAACGGGTTCGGGTAGTTCGGCATTAGCTCCATTTCCAGGGACTGTGCGGCACTAGCTACCAGTGGGCTGCCGGAGGAAACTTGCGCCACACTCGTAAAGTGCAGGTGCAGGTCTATGATCTCGTTAGCCACGGCGTAAGCCTCGGTACGGGTGGGCGCATCCGTCAGGCTAATCACCTCACTGGTGATTACATCCCGGTTCGGTACCACGGTTACGGTAAACAGTACTTGCTCGTCGTTAGTGGCTGCAGCACCGGACAAATTCCAGCTCGCACTGATCAGGCCACGTTCGATCCGCTGGGTACCGATCTGGTTGGCCGTCATCAACCCGGGGGTCACGTCAGTGATCTTTACCAGATCCGTCGCTAATTCCAGGGTAAATTGGGCTCCAATCAAAAGGTCCAGGTCAGTCGCGGTTACCGGCAGCTCTACGGCTTCTCCAGCGGTCAACCACTCGTCATTCAAGTGTAGTGGGAAACTTTCACGCTCGTTGCGGGCACTTGGTGAAGCACCGGCCTCACCTCCCTGATCGATAATGATACCATTGTCTTCCGGGTTAGCGGTTACTGAACCATTGAGGTCACCAATTTTCACACCGATAAAGTCGATGTTGTTAGTGCAACTGGTGATATCTTCCAGTACAACCATTTCGAATAGCTCTTCTTGCAGTACGTTATCCATGCCTTCCATGGACTGGGTAGCGTCGAAGAAGCGCCAGCTCGTATTGTTCGGGAACTCACTGATGTTACCCAGGATCAGGTTGCGCAGCAACAAGAGGTCCAGGGTAGTGATGCTACCGGAGTTGTTCACATCGGCGGCAATCAGCTGGTAAGGCGTACTTAACTCCTCGATGCCCAATAAGTGGCGCTGGAGGATGTAAGCATCGAGGGTAGAGATACCGTTCTCTACATCATCGTTCTTGTATGGCTGGATCGTATAGTCACCAGATACCAGGGCTTCGAAGCGGTAGAATCCGTTACCGTTGGTCACCTGCTCACTGCTGGTAGTACCGCTCAGTTCAACTTCCGTCGGGCTGATGGCAATTCCGGCTGGCGTTGCAACAGCACCATCCAGATTGATCAGTCCAGGCGTTACGCAATCCGGGCAGAAGCCGTTCGGATCTTGCACGAATACCTCAACGGTACAGAAGGTCCAGTTCGGTCCGCCAATCGTACTATCCGGCTGGATAGCAAATGGATTGAAGGCATTGTCCCACATGTACACTTCCAGTTCAACCATAAAGCGGTCGTCACAGGTCAGGGTGATTGCAGTACTGTCGCGGTTGGCGATCTCACCAACGCGATTGACGCTGAAGCTCAAGTCACCGGAGCAATCCGTGATGAAGCAGCTGGCCAACTGACCGGCCTCCACTACGGTAATGCCCTGGTCGATGATGTCATCACCGTTCACGTCCGTGTCGTTCTCTTCCAGTTCTACGATCAGACCGCTGTAGCAGGTCATCTCAGGCAGGCTACAGTCAACTACGCTGACCGGCACCATGATGGAAGAAGAATTGTTACAACCGTCTACGTAACGGATCATCAGTGTATGCTCACCGATCGGTAGCATAGTGTTGGTGATCGTGAAGTTCGGGAACTCACCCATTACGTTATCATCGTTGTTCAGCGCGAACTCAGGAGAGCCATCACTGAAGAGGTCAACCATGATCAGGAAGGCCCCGCCTGCGGCAGTACACTCGCCCTCAATGGTGATGTCTACACTGATTTCACCTTCACACTCGTTACCGTCGGTGGTACAGTATGGTTCGGGATCTTCGAAGATCATTACCGGAGGCGTTGTATCGATTAGGATCAATCGTTGGGTGTAAGTCCAGGCATTCACCGTCGCACCCGCCCGGAGGTAACCGGTTGGGTTCGTCGTTCCGTCACAGTCGGTGCCTTTGGTACCGGCAATCGGGAAGTTGTTGGTGAATGTCGTATCCAGGTCGACGTAGCTCAGGTTACCGTCTACGATGACGTAAGTCACGTCTTCGCCTCCGATACCGTCACAGTCCTCGTCGCGACGAATCTGCATTGGCGGCGTTACACCGTCGTAAGCACATTCGTTGATCACCAGGTAAGTACGCTCAACGTACAGACAACCTTCTCTTTCATCTTCAAGTGGCTCGACAATGCTGTCGTTAAAGCTGACGCTCAACTGGGCACAGCCGCCACCAATGATGTCAAATCCTTGATCCTCGTCGAGACAGTTGGTCACCGTGTCGGTTGGGAAGACCAGCGTGAAGCCTTGGGTAGCTTCAATGATGATCGTCTGAGTGAACTCCTGGGCACTTACGTTACCGAACTCATCGATTGCCAGGAAGCGACGGGTAATCACCCCGGCACCGCTACACTCGTCACCCACAAAGATGGCGGGCAGTTCGATGGCCTCGGCAGCACAGTTGTCGATCACCTCCGGCTCGCCGAACAGCTCAACCAGGGTCAAACTATCGGTCGGGTCGAAGAAGTTCGGCAGGTCGGTACAGCCTATTTCGATATCCAGCAGTCCGGTACAGTAAGGCAGCGTGTTATCCACCACGGAGATTGAGGTCTCACAGATGTTCTCGTTGCCGCTACCGTCCACTACGCGGAGTTGTACGGTCACCGTCGTGCCGACGTCGGCACAATCCATATCTACGAACTCACCCCACTCGCTCCAGGTAACGATACCGTTGGAGTCTACGGAGATAAAGCGGCGTACCAGGATGCTGTCGATGCTACAGTTATCGTAGCTGCCCAGATCAATCACGTTGTTGTAGACACGGGCAATGCCGTAACCACCTACGCTCACGTTGATGTCGCTGATACAGATGGCAGCCGGCTCTTGCAGATCCGCCACGCGGATGATGCAGACCTGGCTGGCGGTTCCGCCACAGCTGTCGGTAATTGTGTATACGATGTCGTAGTCACCCAGGCCGAGAATAACCTCACGGTCTTCTCCGTCCAGGATCGTAATGATCGTATCTCCGTTGGCATCTACGATCTGAGTGATCAGTTCGAAGGTATCGGAACAAGTTCCGGTTACGTCAGGCGTCGGCACGTCGAAGGTTGCTACGCAGTCGAAGTAATCAACCGGGAAGAGCATGATGTTCTCCTCGATGATCGGGCAGTAATGGTTGCTCGTCGGACACTCGACCATTGGGCCAGGCGTGTCACACGGATCGGGAGCACCGAGGATGGTTACTTCGGTTGTACAGTTCGGATCGAAGCCGTCAACGATCGTGAAGACCGTATCACCCAGGATCGGTACTTGCAGCGTTACCGGCGTATCGTATGCACCGGAACCGTAGATACTGTTCCAGCTAGCGGCGTTGTCGTCACCCTCTACGAATACGATGATCTCGTAGAAATCATCCGTACTGTCGGCCGGTGAGCCAGCTTGGTCACACTCACCTACGAACGTGATCTCTGCTTCTATGAAGCAAACCAGTTCACAAGTCCCTGGATTGAGCACTGCTACTTCGTTAGTACAACCCTCATCCAGTGCGTCGGTCACTACTACAACAATATTGCTTCCATCACCCACTGGTACCGTAATCGTCGTGTCTACCCCGTAAGGGAATACTTGATCACCGGTCACGCTGGTCGTGTAGCCGTTGTCCACGTCGGTTCCCGTCACGTTGATGGTGAAGGTGAACACGTCGTCACTCGGGTCCAGTGGCGTACCGTTGTCGTCACAGTTACCCAGACCGTCTTCCACCAGGGTGATCTCATCGATCACACACTCGCGCTCACAGCTTCCTGGGTTTTCTACCGGTACTACAGCGATACAGTCCTCACTGTCTACGTCGGTGATGATCACCAGCAGGTCTTCACCGTTTCCGGTTGGTACCATGATGGTCACTTCTTCGTCGTAGTCGAATACTTCGTTACCCGTTACCGAGGTCGTGAAGCCGTCACCAGTTTCCGTTCCGGTCACTTCCACCGTGAAGGTGAAGGTATCGTCGCTTCCGTCCAGTGGCGTTCCGTTATCGTCGCAGATTCCGGTGGCTAACAAAGTAGCAGTGATTTCACAAGGCATAGCACCACAACCCGCTTCCGGAGCTTCGATGAACAGTTCTACCATACAGTCCGGATTATCCGTCGTATTGAAGTCCATGATCATCAGCGTCAGGTCACCACCAGAGATCGGGAAGGTCTCCTCGATCGTAAATGGATACATACCACTGCTGGTCAGTACATCATTACCGTCAGCATCCGTGAAAACGTACATCGCTCCCGGACTGGCACTGCCGAATCCGTTCACGTCAACCGTTACCGTAAAGGTGTCATCGTCAAAGTCATCCGGTGTACCTTCGTCATTACAGACGATCGTCAGGTTCTCCGTAGTGATCTGGCAGTCATTACATGGTCCAGTGCCTTGCACGAACAGTGCCAACTGGCAGTCCGGATTGGCATCGGAAGTAATGATCGCGTTAACGTTCTCGTCGGCAGGGAAAGGACCGAATACTTCTACATTGTCGAAGGTTCCATTATCATCGGAGTAGTCAACCGGAGAGAAGTAATCTACGGTATAGTCTCCATTTTGACCGGTGATCAGGACCTCTACCGTGTAGGTGTCGTCATCACCATCGAATGGTGTTCCGTTATCGTCACAGACTACCGCCAGAATTTCTGCTTCTAACTGACAGTCAGGTACACAGGTCAGCGGCTCTTCTACTTCGAAGGTCGTTCCACAGGTCGGGTCAGCGTCATCTACCACCGAGAAGGTGAAGATTTCTCCGTTTGCGTCTGGCAGTTCAGGAAGATCCAGTGGCTGACCGTAAGTACCCTGTACGTTGATGCCGTTTCCGGTCAGCGTGTAGGTTCCGTTCGCGCCACCGTTGGTCACCGTTACGGTTACGAAGTAGCCGTTCTCCTGGTCGTCATCGTTACAGACAATCGTCACGTCATCTACGCTGAGGTTACAGACCGGCGTCTCGAAGGAACAAGGATCCGGCACCGAGAAGGTGCTGTCTACGCGACAGTAGAGACTACTGATGTCACGTACCCGGATATCGATGGTCTCGTTCCGTACACCGTTCTCGTCGAAGATATTGAATGGTCCGGCCAGAATAGTCTGGTTCCAAGGATGAGGACCACTGAACTGATCGCCGTCGGCGAAGAGCAGCCAGCTACCACCGTTGTTGGTACTCGCCTCGAAGGCCGTGATGTTCAGGTAGAATACGTCGTCCAGGCTGTCAGCGGGGGTTCCATTGTCGTCACAGAATGGTGTACCGAAGTCGGCCTCTACCAGACAGTAGTCAGAACAAGGGAAGTCAACCGGTGGCTCAACGGTGATTTCTGCGTTACAGAAACCTACGTCATCCCAAGCGGTAATGCTGATCGTCGGGTTCTCGCCAGCCTGGAACGGACCGAATTGGTAAACACCGGCCGGGTTAGAGCCGAAGTAACCGTATTCAGGGGCCGTCCAGCCCTGGGTATTAGCGATGGATACTTCTACCTGAGCATACCATACGTCATCAGTATCATCGAAGATGGTTCCGTTGGCGTTACAGTAAGTCGTTACCAACTCCATGTTTATTTGACACTGATCGGAACAAGGGAACTCTTCCGGCACCTCTACGGTCACCAGTGAAGTACAGCCAGCGTCTCCGTCATCCGTTACCAGGATGTCGATGTACAGGCCATTCTGCAGCGGGATGCTGTAGAACATATCCGTTGTAATGTTGGTCAGTACCACTGTTTGTCCGCCGTAGCCACCGTTACCGAGAACGGTTCCTTCAGCCGGCACATCGTTAGCGACCGTAGCCGTCCAGTTTCCACTGGCGTCATTCACATCAACTACCACGATACCGATTTCCAGGAAGTCGTCTTCCGGATCGACTGGGGTGCCATTGTCGTTACAGACCGGGGAGCCGGATGCGGATGCTGAAATTGAACAAGCATCAGAACACTCTCCGATCGGCGTAAAGCTTACAGTACCGAAACAGTCCGCATCATCCGCATCAGCAATTGCCAATACGATATCGGATGGGTTCGGGTCATTGTTCGCCGGATAAGTAAGGGTCGCCACGGTTACACCGTCCTCGTCGAAGGTTCCTGTAGCGCCATTGTTAGCGACCCAGTTACCGGAGGTATTACTGTGAATGATTTCTACGGTTACCGTAAAGGTGTCATCACTTGGGTCAGTTGGCGTACCGTTATCATCACAATCTGGCCCGGCAATCAGAATCACTTCGATCTCACAAGGCGTCAGGATGATACCAGCGTCAATCGTCAAGTCATCTTCACCTTGGTCTAGCATGATAATGCCACTCTGTCCACTGATTGGGTCAGCATCACTGTCCGTCTCATCGTCACCCATGTTCGCATCGGTAAAGATGGAACCGTCAGGCAATTCAAACTCTACAATGTAGTTACCGGCATTTAAGCCTGGGAAGAGGTAGAATCCATCGACATCAGTTGTAGTTGTAGCAATGAAGTTTCCGTCACCGTCCAACAGATTAACAACAACCCCGAAAATTCCAGGTTCGCCGTCATCCTGTTGCCCGTCTTCATCCAGGTCTTCCCAAACAAAGTTACCGATACTGCCCAGCGGGATAAATCCTGCGTCAATGGTCAGATCGTCTCCCATGTCAAGAGTGACTTGCTCGGAAAGTCCGGTTACCGGATCGGCATTACTGTCGATCTCATCGTCATTTCCAGCGAACTGCGGAGATGGCAAGTAGCCGTCAGGAGCAATAAACTCAACCTGATAAACAGCCTCTGGATTAAGGTCGGAGAACAAATACATTCCGTCGGGGCCGGTCGTCGTCGTAGCAATTACGTTGCCGTCGCCATCCAGAAGGTTTACGGTAACTCCAGGAATTCCTGGCTCGCCATCATCCTGAATACCATCGGTGTCAAGGTCACTCCAAACAAAGTCACCAAGTTGTACACATTGGTTCACATCATCGACTACCTCACCGGTGGCTATTACCATACAACCAGTCACGTTGTCCGTAACGGTTACAGTATAGACACCAGGATCGAGGTCTTCTGCCGTAGCGGTCAGGGTGCCTTCACTCCATTCATAGCTAAAGTCTCCACTGCCTCCATCAGTAATAACTGCGGTAAGTTCTCCTAATGCACCGGAAATAGCACAAATAGAATCGTTCTCGACCTCAACGGTGAAGGTTTCACCGTCTTCAACAGTGTAAGGACCACCTACTACATCACATCCAGCTTCATCAGTAACAGTGACGTTGTAAGTCCCAGCAGTGATATCAATCAGGTTTGCAGTAGTACTATCGTTACTCCAGAGGTAGGTGTAATCTCCTGTGCCACCGGTTACAGTGATCATGATGCTACCGTCGCTTCCGCCAAGGCAGGTCACGTCGGTGATTACAGGATCAACTCCGATTTCTAGTTCACTGGCTTCTTCCACCGTGGCGGTGGCGACTTCCGTACAACCGTTAGCGTCCGTTACCGTCACGCTGTAGGTGCCGGCTACCAGACCAGTGGCCGTAGCCATGGTTTGGGCCGCAGCATCGTCCCACAGGTAAGTGTAATCTGGCGTACCGCCCATCGCAACTACCGTAGCAGTTCCAGTGGCTTCGCCGTTACAACCTACGTCCGTAGTGGTCGTGGTGGCCGTCAGGTCAGTTGGTTCGGTGATCGTACCGGTCGTGATTTCCTCACAACCGTTGGCGTCCGTTACCGTCACGCTGTAGGTGCCGGCTACCAGGCCAGTAGCCGTAGCAGTCGTTTGACCGCCGGCGGCAGCATCCCACTCGTAAGTGTAGTCAGGTGTACCACCCATGGCAACTACCGTCAGTTCACCGTCATCGTCGCCGAAGCAAAGTACAACCGCGTCCTCGATCGTAGCCGTCAGGTCCGTCGGCTCGGTGATCGTGCCGGTCGCGATTTCCTCACAACCGTTGGCATCCGTTACCGTCACGCTGTAGGTGCCGGCTACAAGGCCAGTGGCCGTAGCAGTCGTTTGACCGCCGGCGGCAACATCCCACTCGTAAGTGTAATCAGGTGTACCGCCCATGGCGACTACCGTCAGTTCACCGTCGTCATCGCCGAAGCAAAGTACAACCGCGTCTTCCACGCTGGCCGTCAGGTCCGTTGGCTCGGTGATCGTGCCGGTCGCGATTTCCTCACAACCGTTGGCATCCGTTACCGTCACGCTGTAAGTGCCGGCTACCAGGCCAGTGGCCGTAGCAGTCGTTTGACCACCAGCGGCAGCATCCCACTCGTAAGTGTAATCAGGTGTACCACCCATGGCGACTACCGTCAGTTCACCGTCATCGTCGCCGAAGCAAAGTACAACCGCGTCTTCTACGCTGGCCGTCAGGTCAGAAGCTTCTTCCACCGTGGCGGTGGCGACTTCCGTACAACCGTTGGCGTCCGTTACCGTCACGCTGTAGGTGCCGGCAACCAGATCAGTGGCCGTAGCCATGGTTTGGGCCGCAGCATCGTCCCACAGGTAAGTGTAATCTGGCGTACCGCCCATCGCAACTACCGTAGCAGTTCCGGTGGCTTCGCCGTTACAACCTACGTCCGTAGTGGTCGTGGTGGCCGTCAGGTCGGTTGGCTCGGTGATCGTGCCGGTCGTGATTTCCTCACAACCGTTGGCGTCCGTTACCGTCACGCTATAGGTACCAGCCGTCAGGCCAGTGGCCGTAGCAGTCATTTGACCGCCCGCGGCAGCATCCCACTCGTAAGTGTAATCAGGTGTACCACCCATGGCGACTACCGTCAGTTCGCCGTCGTCGTCGCCGAAGCAAAGTACAACCGCGTCTTCTACGCTAGCCGTCAGGTCCGTCGGTTCGGTGATCGTGCCAGTCGCGATTTCCTCACAACCATTGGCATCCGTTACCGTCACGCTGTAGGTGCCAGCCGTCAGGCCAGTGGCCGTAGCAGTCGTTTGACCGCCCGCGGCAGCATCCCACTCGTAAGTATAATCAGGTGTACCGCCCATGGCGACTACCGTCAGTTCACCGTCGTCATCGCCGAAGCAAAGTACAACTGCGTCTTCCACGCTGGCCGTCAGGTCAGTTGGCTCGGTGATCGTGCCGGTCGTGATTTCCTCACAACCGTTGGCATCCGTTACCGTCACGCTGTAAGTGCCGGCTACCAGGCCAGTAGCCGTAGCAGTCGTTTGACCACCAGCCGCAGCATCCCACTCGTAAGTGTAATCAGGTGTACCACCCATGGCAACTACCGTCAGTTCACCGTCGTCGTCGCCGAAGCAAAGTACAACCGCGTCTTCTACGCTAGCCGTCAGGTCAGAAGCCTCTTCCACCGTGGCGGTGGCGACTTCCGTACAACCGTTGGCATCCGTTACCGTCACGCTGTAGGTGCCGGCTACCAGACCAGTGGCCGTAGCCATGGTTTGGGCCGCAGCATCGTCCCACAGGTAAGTGTAATCAGGTGTGCCACCCATGGCAACTACCGTAGCAGTGCCGGTGGCTTCGCCATTACAACCTACGTCCGTAGTGGTCGTGGTGGCCGTCAGGTCGGTTGGTTCGGTAATCGTGCCAGTCGTGATTTCCTCACAACCGTTGGCATC
Organism: Lewinellaceae bacterium SD302; assembly: GCA_002591745.1. GTDB lineage: Bacteria > Bacteroidota > Bacteroidia > Chitinophagales > Saprospiraceae > Neolewinella. The sequence goes on along the minus strand of PDLQ01000039.1, from coordinate 5,187 downwards.
CGTTACCGTCACGCTGTAGGTGCCAGCCGTCAGGCCAGTAGCCGTAGCAGTCATTTGACCGCCGGCAGCAGCGTCCCACTCGTAAGTGTAGTCAGGTGTACCACCCATGGCAACTACCGTCAGTTCGCCGTCGTCGTCGCCGAAGCAAAGTACAACCGCGTCTTCTACGCTAGCCGTCAGGTCCGTCGGTTCGGTGATCGTGCCGGTCGCGATTTCCTCACAACCATTGGCATCCGTTACCGTCACGCTGTAGGTGCCAGCCGTCAGGCCAGTGGCCGTAGCAGTCGTTTGACCGCCCGCGGCAGCATCCCATTCGTAAGTATAATCAGGTGTACCGCCCATGGCGACTACCGTCAGTTCACCGTCGTCATCGCCGAAGCAAAGTACAACTGCGTCTTCCAAGCTGGCCGTCAGGTCAGTTGGCTCGGTGATCGTGCCGGTCGTGATTTCCTCACAACCGTTGGCATCCGTTACCGTCACGCTGTAGGTGCCGGCAACCAGACCAGTAGCCGTAGCAGTCGTCTGACCACCAGCGGCAGCATCCCACTCGTAAGTGTAATCAGGTGTACCACCCATGGCGACTACCGTCAGTTCACCGTCGTCGTCGCCGAAGCAAAGTACAACCGCGTCTTCCACGCTAGCCGTCAGGTCGGAAGCTTCTTCCACCGTGGCGGTGGCGACTTCCGTACAACCGTTAGCGTCCGTTACCGTCACGCTGTAGGTGCCGGCTACCAGACCAGTGGCCGTAGCCATGGTTTGGGCCGCAGCATCGTCCCACAGGTAAGTGTAGTCTGGTGTACCACCCATGGCAACTACCGTAGCAGTGCCGGTGGCTTCGCCATTACAATCTACATCCGTAGCGGTAGCAGTGGCCAGAAGTAAGGTGGGCTCGTCAAGTAGTACAGAGTCAACTCCAATACATCCGTTATTATCCGTGACCGTAACAAAGTACCAGACATTGGCACTCAGTCCCGTTACGGTAGATCCGTCTCCTTGCGGAGTACCATCACTCCATTCGTAAGTGAACGGTGCTTCACCAACCGTCACTGTGGCAACGGCACTGCCGTCATCGAAACCATTACAACTGATACTTCCATCGACGTCGGCATCAACTACCGTAAGTTCAACGGCTGGATTAACTATCACGTTAGCTGTATCGGCAAACATAGCGTTTCCAACGAAGGCATCAGAGCCGTCAGGGAAAACGAACCAAACTTCTGCCATATCCATGGCAATATTTTGGTTGTCCTCCTCTAGTACCCGCTTGTATTGCCACATGAACTCCTCGTCACATTGCAGCATTCCGTCCCCATTAGGGTCACTACTGGCAATGAAGAAGTCTCCGCCAGGCATCAACATCAATTCGAAGCCTTCACCATCCATGTCCATTACGGAGATGTTGCGTAGCTCAGAACCTTCTACGCATATATTGTCACGGAAGCGCACTGTGAGTGTGTACGTCACGGTGTCGCCTGCACAGATTTCTGCGTTGTCCACAACTTTCTCAACGTTAATACCGAGGTTCGTGATGGAGACATCATCCTCATCGTCATCTTCAATACCGTCGTTCAGGTCATCTTCGTCGAAACTATCATCGGCATCACTATCAACATCATCATTGTTGTCTTCCGTAATCTCAATTTGATTGGTCAGTACTTGACCAATTGCTACACCTTCATCGGTCATGTAAGTGATCTCGAAGGTTACAGATTCTCCCTGAAGTAGTGACGGGATTGTGAAGCTACCGTTTCCATTAGCTATCACATTGGTACCAGAAACATCCGCAGATTGATAATTCAATCCAGTCGGAGCATCATCCATTACCTCAACATCTACAGCATTGATCGACCCTTCATTAGTTACGGTGATCGTGTAGTTTACGTTAGCACCCGATAGCGTAATCGGAGCTTGTCCAGGAGCTAAGTTTTTATCAATAGCAAGGTCGAATTCCTGTTCAACCTCGATATCTTCGTTATCCTCATCGTCGTCATCGCCGTCGCCGTCGCCGTCCTCATCTTCTTCGGGTCCCATTTCAGGATCAGAGTCGGAGTCGTCGCCGTCGTCTTCGGTGATCTCGGCTGCGTTGTTCAGGGTCTCGCCCTGGAACGTAGCGTCGATGGTATAGGTCAGCACGATGGTCTCAGTCGCACCCTGTGGCAGGTCAGCGATCGTGTAGACCGTCGGGGATACCTGGATCACCTGCGCGCCATCAGCGTCGGAACTCACGAAGTTCAGACCAGCCTGGGGCGTATCCGTTACCTCGATGTTCGCAGCATTCAGGCTGCCTTCGTTGGTGATCGTCAGCGTGTACTCGACCGTGGAGCCTTGCTGGTAAGGACCGGCGGAGGTAACGTCTTTCTCAAGGGCCAGATCGTAATCCTGAACCACCTCGATATCTTCGTTATCCTCATCGTCGTCATCACCGTCGCCGTCGCCGTCTTCATCTTCTTCGGGTCCCATTTCAGGATCAGAGTCAGAGTCGTCGCCGTCGTCTTCGGTGATCTCAGCTGCGTTGTTCAGGGTTTCACCCTGGAAGGTCGGATCGATAGTGTAAGTCAGTACAATCGTCTTGGTCTCCCCTTGTAGCAAGCTGGAGATCGTGTAGACCGTCGGGCTAACCTGTACGATGTCAAAACCGTCAGCATCGCTGCTCACGAAGTTCAGACCAGCCTGGGGCGTATCCGTTACCTCGATGTTCGCAGCGTTCAGGCTGCCTTCGTTGGTCACCGTCAGCGTGTACTCGACCGTGGAGCCTTGCTGGTAAGGACCGGCGGAGGTGACGTCTTTCTCAAGGGCCAGATCGTAATCCTGCTCGACATCAATGTCCTCGTTGTCCTCATCATCATCGTCGCCGTCGCCGTCGCCGTCCTCGTCGGTGTCAGGTCCTTCCTCCGGATCGGAGTCGGAGTCGTCGCCGTCGTCCTCGGTGATCTCAGCTGCGTTGTTCAGGGTCTCGCCCTGGAACGTAGCGTCGATGGTGTAGGTCAGTACGATGGTCTCAGTCGCACCCTGTGGCAGGTCAGCGATCGTGTAGACCGTCGGGGATACCTGGATCACCTGCGCGCCATCAGCGTCGGAACTCACGAAGTTCAGACCAGCCTGGGGCGTATCCGTTACCTCGATGTTCGCAGCGTTCAGGCTGCCTTCGTTGGTGATCGTCAGCGTGTACTCGACCGTGGAGCCTTGCTGGTAAGGACCGGCGGAGGTAACGTCTTTCTCAAGCGAAAGATCGTAATCCTGCTCGACATTAATGTCCTCGTTGTCCTCGTCATCATCGTCGCCGTCGCCGTCGCCGTCTTCGTCGGTGTCAGGTCCTTCCTCCGGATCGGAGTCGGAGTCGTCGCCGTCGTCCTCGGTGATCTCGGCTGCGTTGTTCAGGGTCTCGCCCTGGAACGTAGCGTCGATGGTGTAGGTCAGTACGATGGTCTCAGTCGCACCCTGTGGCAGGTCAGCGATCGTGTAGACCGTCGCGGATACCTGGATCACCTGCGCGCCATCAGCGTCGGAACTCACGAAGTTCAGACCAGCCTGGGGCGTGTCCGTTACCTCGATGTTCGCAGCGTTCAGGCTGCCTTCGTTGATGATCGTCAGCGTGTACTCGACCGTGGAGCCTTGCTGGTAAGGACCGGCGGAGGTAACGTCTTTCTCAAGCGAAAGATCGTAATCCTGCTCGACATTAATGTCCTCGTTGTCCTCGTCATCATCGTCGCCGTCGCCGTCGCCGTCTTCGTCGGTGTCAGGTCCTTCCTCCGGATCGGAGTCGGAGTCGTCGCCGTCGTCCTCGGTGATCTCGGCTGCGTTGTTCAGGGTCTCGTCCTGGAACGTAGCGTCGATGGTATAGGTCAGCACGATGGTCTCAGTCGCACCCTGTGGCAGGTCAGCGATCGTGTAGACCGTCGGGGATACCTGGATCACCTGCGCGCCATCAGCGTCGGAACTCACGAAGTTCAGACCAGCCTGGGGCGTGTCCGTTACCTCGATGTTCGCAGCGTTCAGGCTGCCTTCGTTGATGATCGTCAGCGTGTACTCGACCGTGGAGCCTTGCTGGTAAGGACCGGCGGAGGTAACGTCTTTCTCAAGGGCCAGATCGTAATCCTGCTCGACATCAATGTCCTCGTTGTCCTCGTCATCATCGTCGCCGTCGCCGTCGCCGTCTTCGTCAGTGTCAGGTCCTTCCTCCGGATCGGAGTCGGAGTCGTCACCGTCGTCCTCGGTGATCTCGGCTGCGTTGTTCAGGGTCTCGCCCTGGAACGTAGCGTCAATGGTGTAGGTCAGTACGATGGTCTCAGTCGCACCCTGTGGCAGGTCAGCGATCGTGTAGACCGTCGGGGATACCTGGATCACCTGCGCGCCATCAGCGTCGGAACTCACGAAGTTCAGACCAGCCTGGGGCGTGTCCGTTACCTCGATGTTCGCAGCGTTCAGGCTGCCTTCGTTGGTCACCGTCAGCGTGTACTCGACCGTGGAGCCTTGCTGGTAAGGACCGGCGGAGGTAACGTCTTTCTCAAGGGCCAGATCGTAATCCTGCTCGACATCAATGTCCTCGTTGTCCTCATCATCATCGTCGCCGTCGCCGTCGCCGTCCTCGTCGGTGTCAGGTCCTTCCTCCGGATCGGAGTCAGAGTCGTCGCCGTCGTCTTCGGTGATCTCAGCTGCGTTGTTCAGGGTTTCGCCCTGGAAGGTCGGATCGATGGTGTAAGTCAGTACGATCGTCTTGGTCTCCCCTTGTAGCAAGCTGGAGATCGTGTAGACCGTCGGGCTAACCTGTACGATGTCAACACCGTCAGCATCGCTGCTCACGAAGTTCAGACCAGCCTGGGGCGTATCCGTTACCTCGATGTTCGCAGCGTTCAGGCTGCCTTCGTTGGTGATCGTCAGCGTGTACTCAACCGTGGAGCCCTGCTGGTAAGGACCGGCGGAGGTAACATCTTTCTCAAGCGACAGATCGTAATCCTGCTCGACATCAATGTCCTCGTTGTCCTCATCATCATCGTCGCCGTCGCCGTCGCCGTCCTCGTCGGTGTCAGGTCCTTCCTCCGGATCGGAGTCGGAGTCGTCGCCGTCGTCTTCGGTGATCTCGGCTGCGTTGTTCAGGGTCTCGCCCTGGAACGTAGCGTCGATGGTGTAGGTCAGTACGATGGTCTCAGTCGCACCCTGTGGCAGGTCAGCGATCGTGTAGACCGTCGG
>PDLQ01000038.1 GCA_002591745.1 Lewinellaceae bacterium SD302 | reverse complement strand
GCCGCCGCCACCGCCATCACGGTAACCGCCGCCGCCACCGCCACGGTAACCGCCACCGCCGCCGCCGCCACGGTAACCACCGCCACCGCCGCCGCCACGGTAACCACCGCCGCCGCCACCGCCGCCGTAGCCACCGCCACCGCCGCCACCACGGTAGCCGCCGCCACCGCCGCCGCCGCCGTTGCGATCATTTTCTTTTACGACGATCGTACGACCGTCTAATTCGGTTTGGTCCAGCGCCGCAATAGCTGCTTGACCTTCTTCTTCCGTGGGCATTTCAACGAAACCAAACCCGCGGGAACGACCGGTAGCCCGGTCCATGATAATTTTGACGGTTTCAACTTCACCGTAAGGCTCGAAAGTTTGGCGCAGTAGTTCTTCGTCAGTATCCCAGCTCAACCGGGCAACAAAAATATTCATAAAGCAATAAAATGGTTAATAAAAAAAGACACTAGCTGTAGAAAAGCGAAAACAAAAGTAGCAGTAAATCCAGCAGATCAACATCTACAAAAGGTATGAAGCAGTCACTAACAACTAATCTGAAAACTCGAAAAAGCAAAACTAAGTTTAGCTTTACCCACGAACGAAACGAAATTAGGCCGCAAATGATGAGAAATCAACTAAAAACAACATTTTTCTTAACATTTTTTCTACTCCTGCTGTCTGGTTGCGCCGATTCCACGGATAATCAGCAAAAGCTTGATCAATTTTATCAGCCTATCATCGATAGCATTAAACAAAAATTTGCTCCTGATCAGAGAGTGGATCGTATTACTATATCCACTACCTGGGAAGCAGATGATGACTGTCCTACGTTTGTTGGTAAAACTACGGTAAGGGGTGTAAGGGATGCGTTGCTAAATGCTTTTGAAACAAATAATCTTTGCTATCAAGCCAACATCAATAACCTCCCCGCATCCTCTCTGAAAGCGGACACCTTCGGCATTATCAACGTCTCCGTAGCCAATCTACGCACCCAACCCAAGCATTCCGGTGAGCTTACTACCCAGGCGTTGTTAGGAATGCCGTTAAAGGTGTACGACCATGAAGACGGTTGGTACCTTGTCCAGAGTCCCGATCGATATATCGCCTGGCTGGAGGCGGGGGCTTTCGTACGGGGTGACCGGCAAATGATGCAAAGGTATTATGGCGGCCCGCTCGCCTATCTTGAAACAGCGCCCACCCGGAAACTGACCACTACCCCATCCGGTGGGCTGACAATACGAGACCTGACCCCCGGCAGCATATTGCGTACTGGTAAGACAGTCGGGGATTATCGCGAAATTATCATGCCCGACGGCGCAACTGGCTACCTGCTCGCCACAGAAATTCGATCTTTAGGTCACTGGCAAAATCGTGCGGAGTCGCTTGAGCTGGATCTCTTGGCCACAAATTTCTACGGGCGCCCCTACCTCTGGGGAGGCACCAGTGCCAAGGGTATGGACTGTAGTGGATTTACTAAAATGACTTATTTACTCAACGGTTACGTTATCCCCCGCGACGCCAGTCAGCAAGTCCACGCCGGTGAAGAAGTACCCATCATCACCAACGACCCGGCCTACGCCAATGACAATCTGGAAAATCTGAAAAACGGTGACTTATTGTTCTTCGGCAATCTTCGCGAAGATGGTAGCCAACGCATTTCCCACGTCGGTATTTACCTGGGTGAGGGTCGCTTCGTCCACGCCGGTGCCGACAATGGCTTTATTCGTGAAGAATCGCTTTATCGTGACGACGACGAATATGCCCCCCACCGCCGGGAAAGCCTGCTACGGGCCAAACGGCTTTCCATCGGCACTAACGGCGTCGTTCCGATAAAAGACATTATCCAATCCTACCAGTAATCTTTCCCCGCTTTTGCATTCCAATAAGCATTGCTACTTTGATAGCCATAAAACCGAACTTCATGCGCTTGCCATTCTTTCTTCTTCTTCCCTTTGTTTTCTTCGGCTGCCAAAACGATCAAGAAATAAACGAAACCATCACTAGCACAATCCAGTGGACCCACCTTGACAATGATTACGAAGCCTCCGAAACTGAAGCCTATTTCACTTTGGTCAATGGTGAAACAGATAGCCTGCAACAAGAATGGGAGATTCACTTTAGTGCATTCATGGGAGCGGTGACCGACATTACTGACGGCTACGAGATCTTGCACCTGGAGGGTGAATACTACGCCCTGCGCCCTACCTCTGATTTCACGGGGCTGCCACCCGGCGAGCAAGTGAGGATCGATTACCGCAGTGGCGGAACGACAATCAAGGAAACGATGGCGCCTAAAGGTTTTTTTCTGATTCGAAACGGTAAGTTGACTGAGCTGAAATGGTCACAAACACCAATGAATGCAACGGCTACATTTGGCGGAGCCGCTAATGATAAGTTAGTGAAATACAGAGACCCGGATTTTCTCTACGAGAACTACCCGGAAGACTTGGGAGCGAGTGAATTAAAAGTAATTCCTACTCCGAACGTGATTGAATTCACTGCCGATAAAGGTATTGGACTAGCAAAGTACCAAAGTGGAGGGAGCGCAAATAGTAATAGCAGCACAGCGGCGACCACTACGATTATGGGTGATCGCCGTTTGCACGTCTGGTCCAGCGGAGTTTGGTGGCATGCACCGACGAAAGTTTTGAAACAATGGCTCGCTCAGTTTTACGATGTGGAGTTAGTAATTCACCAGGAAGACAAACCGAATTTCCCTCACCTCGAGCTCATCTACGAGCGGACGATTGCCCCGGAAGCTTACGAGATATTTAACATGAGTACGGAAATGACCGTCGTCTCCGCCAGCGACCCGGCAGGAATGCTCTACGGACTAGCCACGGTTTTACAATCTCTGCACGAAGAGTCGGATGGGCTTTACCTGCCCCTGGCCAAAGTGCAGGATGCCCCCCGTTTCCCCTACCGTGGCCAGCACCTTGACGTGAGCCGCAACTTCCAGTCCAAAGCTTCGGTTCTGAGACTGCTGGACCTGATGGCCCTGTTTAAGCTGAACAAGTTTCACTTCCATCTTTCCGATGACGAAGGATGGCGGCTCGAAATCCCTGATCTTCCCGAGCTTACTACCGTAGGTGCCACCCGCGGTTATACTCCGGATGAAAGTGACCGTATCAAACCAGCCTATGGGTCCGGCGGGAGCGGGAGGGATACTTCGGGCACCGGTTTTTACAGCCGGGCGGACTTCATCGAAATTCTGCAATACGCTGAACTGCGCCAGATCGAGGTTATTCCCGAAATCGACCTTCCCGGCCACGCCCGCGCCGCGATCAAGGCCCTGGAAGCTTACGCCCGCCGTACCGGAGACAAAAGCTACGCCATCAGCCATCCCGATGATAAGAGTCAGTATCGTTCCATCCAGAGTTATCCGGATAACGTCATTGACGTTTGCAGCGAAAGCACCTATAAATTCCTGGACAAGGTTGTCACCGAGATCGCCCTCATGTACGAAGAGGCTGAATCAGAACTGCTGACCCTTCACACGGGCGGAGACGAAGTTCCTTACGGTGTCTGGACGGGCAACCCCGCTTGTCTGGACCTTAAAAAAGGATTCGGCGTAGACACCGAAAAAGCCGAAGAGGTCAAGAATCTTTTTAGCGCCTATTTCCTCGGCCGCTTCAAAGAGATATTAGACGAAAAGGGACTACGCACCGCCGGCTGGGAAGAGATCGGCATGGAGCGGGAGGCCATCGCAGAAAACGACTATCGCTGGAAAGTCAACCCTGATTTCGCCGATCAAAATATGTTGGCTTACGTCTGGAACAGCCTCGGCGGCAATCTCGACCTGGGCTACCGGATGGCCAACGCCGGCTATGATGTGGTGCTCGCCAACGTGCAAAACTTTTACTTCGACCTCGCCTATAATCCCGACCCGGCTGAAGGCGGCCTCTACTGGGGCGGCTTCGTGGATACCTATCGTCCCTGGGCCTTTGCGCCTTATGATGTGGCCAAGACCGTCCCTAAACCATGGTACGCCGCCGGTGACGGTCCAACGGAAGCTGAACTACGCACCGACATGGTTACCCTTAAGCCCGAGGCCCGCGACAAAATCGTTGGTATCCAGGGCCAACTCTGGAGCGAGACCGTCAGGGGTGACAGCCTGCAGGAACATTATCTGTGGCCCAAAATGCTCGGACTGGCCGAAAGAGCCTGGTCTGCCCCGGCGGCCTGGGAAGAGATCGATGATCCGGAAAGTCGTAAGGCAGTTATGAAAAGCGATTGGGCCTACTTTGCTAACCGGGTGGGTTACCACGCATTACCCTTACTGGATAGCTACGGTATTCGTTACCGCCTGTCTCCACCGGGAGCGATGGTGGTAGATGGACAAATAAAGGTTCGAACCGCTTTTCCCGGCACTCGGGTGTACGCAACTTCAGGTGAAGAATGGTCTGCGCCTACGGTGGGAGAAGAAGGAGAACTCCTGATTGAACCCGGCCACGAATTGCCGGATACAAAAGAACCGATCTACCTGAGAAGCGGTACCGGCGACCGGAGAAGTTTGGCCGTGGAGCTAAGGCGATAGCACTTTATCCTTCGGTTGCATCACTCTCCACCGAGAGTAAGGCTTTTGCCCGTTCCGCACGCGCCCTTGCTTCCTGAACGGTGTCTCCGATGGCCGTCAGATGCCCCATTTTCCGGAAAGGTTTCGTGATCGCCTTACCGTATAAATGAGGATACAAACCGGGAATTTCCAGCACCTGATCCAGGTTTTTATAAATTGCTGGTCCGGTATGACCGGCTGCTCCCAGAATATTGGCCATGGCCGCCGGCCTGATCAGGTCCGTAGTCCCCAGAGGTAATCCCAATACAGCGCGCAAATGTTGCTCATACTGGCTGGTTACGCAAGCCTCAATGGTGTGGTGTCCGCTGTTATGAGGGCGGGGCGCAACTTCGTTGATCCACAAACTTCCGTCTTTATTCAGGAACAGTTCCACGGCCAGCAGCCCCACGATACCGTACGCTTCGGCTGTTGTGCGAGCCAACTCGCTCACTTCTCTCTGTAGATCTCCAGGGATCGCGGCCGGGCACAGTAAATATTCAACCAGGTTTGCGGTGGGGTGAAATTCCATTTCCACACAAGGAAAAACACGTATTGAGCCATCCACGCCTCGCGCTACTACGGCCGCAAGTTCTTTGTCAATGTCGGCCAGTTTTTCCAGCAAAGACGGACCTTCCAGCAATTTCTCTTCCAGATCTGCCTCGTTGCGGATCACGGCGACACCCCGCCCGTCGTAGCCACCCGTGCGCACTTTCTGGACGAATGGATAGGGCCAGCGCCCTTCGTTGACGGCCTCGATAACGTGGTCCTTATCATCAAATAATTCAAAGTCGGCGGTGGGCAGTTCGTGTTGGCGGTAAAAGCGTTTCTGCAAGCCCTTATCCTTGATCGTATCGATCACTTCCGGTTGGGGGTATACTTCAATTCCCTCAGATTGCAACTGTCGCAGGGCTTTGGTATCGATGTGTTCGATCTCAATGGTCAGAACGTCTACGCTACGGCCGAATGCCAGTACATCCGCTTCGTCGCGAAAACTACCGGCTACGAATTTTGTAGCGTAGGGCGCGGCGGGGAAGTCCGCGCTATCGTCCAAAACGTGTATCGGCTGGTGCCACACCGAAGCAGCCTGACAAAGCATTTTACCAAGCTGGCCACCGCCGAGTATTCCAAGGGTCTTTTGCATGGGGCAAAGGTAATCAGGTTTTTAAAGAACTGTGGCTACCAAAGTAGCAGTGCCTGGTGAAAACATCATCCTAAACCGTGCAAACTTCCTCCTTTGGCAAATAATCGGTCGACCCGCTTTTCTACGTCTGGGTCCTCCACTAGTCCGGGAGCGTGCCAGGGCTTAACACGGGCGTCAATGATGACCGGGCCGGTGCAGCCCCAGTGCTTATGCTCTACAAAAGCGCCGAGACCGTGGACATCATGACTGGGGTTAGAGCGGGTAAATACGGCCCAGAGAAAGTTACTGAAGTCCTTTGCCAGGAAGCGGGCATCATCGCAAAGAATAACCAAAGGGATGCCCTCCCAGTCGAATCGGGCCATGCGTTCGGTGAGTTGGCTTAGGTCGGCGTAGCTACTTTCATCGGTAAAGCGGGGACCTTCCAGCGCCAGGATACCGGGTTGTACGAAGGCCGCGTAGCCAAAATCTTTTCCCAGTTCCAAGTCCACTGCTACTTTGCTAGTCAGACTTCTTTTACGCTCCCCGCGGCAGGCCCAGATCATTTTGGAGCCTGCATTCCAGCCCGAACCGCTGTAATCCAGGGTATCGATGGTCGTTTTGGTGATGAAATGAAGGTCGCGGGTGGGGTCGAAGCGCTCCAGAACATGGCGAAAGAAAGCCGGCATGTCCTGGGCGTCCAATTGCGGGTCGTCTTCGTCGGCTGCGATGATGCAGTACTTGGCCAAACTGGTCTGGCCGGAGCCGAGGATACGAGTGGCCTGGGTCAGTATCTCCTCCGGTACTTTCTCGCGAAAGGGCATATAGCGCTCGGAACCCACCGCCAGTAAAAGCGGGTGTACGCCCGCCTCGTCAACGGCGTTGATCTGGCGGATACCGGGAAATTCCTGGGGCGTAAGTTCCTCCACGATCTTGTGGATGAGGTAACCGAAACTACTGTCCTCGGCGGGAGGTCGGCCAACCACGCTGAAGTGCCAGAGCGGATTCTTGCGGTGGTAGACCTTTTCGACGTCCATAACCGGGAAATCGTGTTGCAAGCTGTAGTAACCCAAATGGTCACCAAAGGGACCTTCCGGCATTTTTTCGTTCTTCCGGATGGTACCGGTGATGACAAAATCGGCATCGGCACTCAATAACCAGTCCCGGTCCCAGGCGTAGCCGAAACGGCGACCGGCCAGCATCCCCGCAAAGGTCATTTCACTCAGCCCTTCCGGCAAAGGCATGATGGCTGAAAAGGCATGACTGGGTGGGCCACCAACGGCCACCGTGCAGCGGAAAGGCTCGTCTGATTTATTGTATTGGGTATGATGAACCCCGATCCCCCGGTGAAGCTGATAGTGCAGTCCGATCTCTTTGTTCAGCGCATAGTCGTTGCCACTTAGCTGAATACGATACATACCGATGTTGGTTTGCATTGCTTTTTTGGTTCCCGGTGGCAGGGTGATGACCTGGGGCATGGTCACGAAAGCCCCACCGTCCATCGGCCAGCTCTTGATCAGTGGCAATTGATCGATCGTCGTCTCCCCGTACCTGACGGCCGGGCGCAGATGCTTACGCGGTAAAGCACTTAGTGCCGTAAAAGGGGCCCCGGTATAACGCAACGGATTCTTGGCCAGATTGGCGGGATCTGCCTTCAGCTCCACTACTTTCTTTACTTTAGGCAAGGTCTTGCGGAAAAGAAAATCAGTACGTTCAAAAGTGCCGTAGATATTGGAAATGGCCTGAAAAGGACTCCCCTTCACTCGCTCGAATAACAGGGCCGGACCACCCGCAGCGAAGACCCGACGGTGAACGGCGGCGATCTCCAGGTCGGGGTCCAATTCTTCTTTGATCCGGACCAACTGACCGGTTCTCTCCAGGTCGTTGGCGGCGGCGCGCATGCTCGGGTAGCTCATAGTTCGGGTTGCTTGAATGTTCAAACCGCGGGGGAAGGGCTTGGTTGTCGGTTGGGGGTAAAAATAGAATGTAAGATTTAGGCCCCCTTGATCTAAGGCGGTCCTAGACCAAATTCAATAACTTTATGCAAACTGTCGCTGGACATGAAATATATCTACACCTTCTTATTTCTCTTAAGCGGATTGCTGTCGCCTGTCTCCGCTCAACTCGACCCGGATTGCCAACTCGACATCGGCGTTAATATGGCCGGACTGGCCGATTGGGGGACCGAACTGCCTTTCGTCAACCTGATGCGCAATGCCCGCGAGTGGTATACGAAAGATGTTGGCAATCCCAACGCGGCCTTCAACAGCGAACAAGCTACCAACCTGAGCTATCGGCCGGATGGCTACCCCACTCACGCTCCCCAGACCATCCCCGAATCAATTTATCCCCAGGAGGCCGTAACCATTTGGGGAGATACCAGGGGTTGGCCCGCCGGGGAATACGTTTTACTCTGGGAAGGTAGCGGCAGCCTCCGGGTATTCGGAAGCTTTTCCAACTTAAACACCACCGGGATGGGTCGGATGACGTTCGATCTCGTGCCTCAAGAACAGGGAATCGTGGAAGTTGCCATCGAAACCTCGGACATTAATGACCCCATCCATAATATCCGCTTGTTGATGCCCGGCACGGAAACAACCTATCTGGAGCAGCCCTTTAACCCGGTCTTCCTGGAGAAACTCCAGGCTTTTCAGACTGTGCGCTTCATGGACTGGGGGCAGACCAACAACTGGGGGCAAGCCAGAGATGAAGGCTGGAATAATCCGGACGAATTCGACTGGGCCGAGCGGTCGCAAATGGACCACTATACCTGGGCCTACGAAAAAGGCATTCCCTACGAGATGATGGTGAAGCTGATGAACGACTACGACCTCGACGGCTGGCTCTGCGTTCCCCACCGCGCCAGCCCTGAATACAGCCAACAATTGGCCGAGTTTATGCGCGACAACCTGGAGACAGAGCGCCACCTTTACGTGGAATACAGCAACGAAATCTGGAACTGGATTTTCGGCCAAACCCAGTGGCTCAATTTTTACGGTTGTGAGCAAACCGGCACCAGCTGGCCCGAAGGTCTGGTGCCCTACGTCCAGCGTTGCCTGGATGCCTTCACTCTAGCCTACGACGGACAACTGGACAGAATTACCAGGGTGGCCGGCACCCAGCTTTCCTGGGTGGATGTCAGCCAGCGGATCGTCAACAACCTGACGCCGGGCAGCTTCGATGCCGTTTCCCCTACCTGTTACTTTGGCTTTACCGAGGAGGCCGAAGCCGTACTCGATCAACTAGGCGCCGCTGCCACCGTAGACCAGGTGGCAGACCAAGCGGAAATATCCCAGCCCGTCAGTTTTCAGTACGTCAGGGAACAAAAGGAAGAAGTGGCCGATCCGCTAGGTCTGCCCCTCATTTTTTACGAGGGCGGTCAGCACCTTACGCCAAATCCTTTCGGGGTTTATCCGGATTATGCCGATGCACTAATCGATCTGCACCGCAGCCCCAGATTATATGACTTGTATAATAGCTGGTTCGATTCTCTACGCACCTTACAAACCGGAGACGAACCATTGCAGATCATGCACTTCTCCTTCGTTGCTCAACGGAGCGCTCAATACGGTAGCTGGGGGCTGCTGGAAACCATGAGCCAGGATACTAATCTGGTTTACGCCCCCAAGTACAGCGCCGTCCTCAAAAACATGGCGGGGCCGGAATGCGCGGCTCCTCTCGCCGTTGACTGGAATGAGTACGAAGCGAAAGTGGAAGATTGCCACGCTACGATAGTCTGGTCAACTCGGTCAGAACGCAATAATCGCTACTTTGAAGTCCTGAGAAGTAATGACGGAGTCAGCTTTAATTCCGTAGCTCGCCTCGACGGTCAGGGCAATAGCCAGCTGGAAAATGAATACCGCTACGTAGATCGTTTTCCACCTCCGGGTGATTATTTATACCGGATTGATCAAGTTGATTTTGACGGAAGTCGTAGTTCATTAGGTGTTCGGCAGTTAAAGATTAATTGTAACAGCCCTCAAACTGAGATCGAGTTCTATCCGAACCCCGCTGGCGAACAATTGAGCTTCCGGGGAAATATCAACAAGACGGGCAAGGTTAGTATTTACAGTATCAGCGGCCAGCTGGTGCGTAGTATTGAGTTGCAGCGGCTAAACAAAGGTCATATTGAACTGAATAAGCTACCATCCGGCCTCTATCAAGTAGTGATCGAAGTGGCCGATACCGGTTTTCAAACCACGAAACGCTTCCTGAAACTTTAATTTTCGCCATGTACCTCACTTCTTTATTTCGCGGTATAGTCCTCTTGATCACACTGCTGCTCGCCTCTTCAGCAACCGGCCAGGAACAACTATCCGACGGACCCTATCATATTTCCTTTGGTCGTGAAGTAATTTTCGGCGGCACGGCCGTAGTTTCCGGAGGTCTGGCCATTATTTTGCAGAATAATTTAGACCGGAACCAACCCTTTCTCAGCGAACTCAATGTAGCGGCCTATGAGCAGATAAATGGTTTTGACCGGCTGGGGTCGATCGAATCCATGGGTAATGCCCGTAAATTCAGCGATTATAGTTTGTACACTTCCGTGGCATTGCCGGCTTTGCTCTTTACCAACGAAAGGATGCGCGGTGACTTTACGACCATCGGCCTGCTCTACCTGGAAAGTCTTACCATTACTGCGGGACTTACCAGCCTGAGCAAATCCGCTTTTGCCCGGCCGAGACCCTACGTTTACGGCCCGGAATGGAATCCCGAAGACCCGCTGAAGTCCGGTGACCGGGCGGCTTTTGTCTCCGGCCATACTTCACTGACCGCCACGGGTGCTTTCTTTTTTGCCCGGGTCTTATCTGATTATTACCCCGACAGTAAATTGAAGCCCTACGCCTGGGGTTTGGCGGTCACCTTACCCGCACTGACTGGTTATTTGCGCGTTAAGGGAGGCCGCCACTACCCTACCGACGTGATCGGCGGCTACTTGCTGGGTGCTGCGGTCGGTTACTTCGTTCCGGTTCTACACCGCAAAGAAATCCTCGGCCGTAATGCAAAATTTAACATAGGCCCCACCGGAGCCTGTTTAAGTTTAAAATTATAATATATACCTACTCAACTCGGTCATATTGGTCCATTATTCCCGATAATTTGTTCGCTTCCTGATTTTTCGCCCTAAAACAAAAAATAATTTGACATTGTTTTAATAAATCAATCTGCGCAGGATTCGGATACTCACTTGGTATCAAATAATTCTCCGCACTAAATTTTAATAATCATGGCCAAGTTATATAAGGAAAAACAACGCTACCACGACTGGGTAGTTATCTCATTTCTGGTACTGGCTACTTTAGGATTATTCCTTAGTGGAGCCTCGTACTTTTGGAGAACAGACGTCACTATCACTTACGCCGTCAGCTGTTTCATACTTGCATCAGGTCTCGGTTACGCCGTTTGGTGGTTGACCCGTATCCAGTCTAAACTGGTTATTACCGATAAAAAGATCAAATTGCAATTCAATGGTGCCATCGAAGCGACCAAGAAAATATACTGGGATGATATCGAAAACTGTACGATCGTACAGACGGGGCGATTTCTAAAGTGGAATCGTCCGAAGGTTACGATGACCGATGAAAGATTTTATTCCCTGGACGGTCGTAATGGACTGATGATCGAAACTAAAGACGGAAAACACTACTTTATCGGTTGTCAGAACGTCGATGAATTGCAGGAAGCCATCAATAGTAACGATCAAATCTGGGAATTGATAGAATCTTAATTGAATTCTACGGTTCGCCAATAATCAGTCATAGAGCTTGTTCGGGAATTCCAAATCTGACCAAACGGGCGAATATTGGACGATGAGTGAATTCCCCAACTAGCCGCTTTTAAATGCCTAGAATCCGGCGATTTGCTTCCTCGTCCGTTCCCGCGTCTACGAAATCATCGAAGGCACGTTCGGTTACTTGTATCAGGTGGTCGGCAATGAACGGAGCGCCCTCAGCGGCACCCTGGGCACTACTCTTGATGGCACATTCCCACTCAAGCACGGCCCAGCTATCGTAACCATACTGGGCTAGTTTGCTAAAGATGCCCGCGAAATCTACGTGTCCGTCACCTAAACTGCGGAAACGACCAGCCCGGTCTACCCAGCCTTGATAACCGCCGTAAACACCTTGCTTGCCCGTGGGATTAAATTCAGCGTCCTTCACGTGAAATGCACAGATCCGCTCGTGATAAAAGTCGATGAATTGCAGGTAATCCAGTTGTTGCAGCACGAAGTGGCTCGGGTCGTAATTGATTTGTGCGCGGGGATGACCGTCACAGGCTTCCACGAACATTTCAAAGGAAATACCGTCGTGTACGTCTTCGCCGGGGTGAAGTTCATAGCCCAGGTTAACATCACAATCTTCGTAGACGTCCAGGATGGGTTTCCAGCGTTTCCCCAGTTCTTCGAATCCCATGTCTACGATACCGGCGGGGCGCTGTGGCCAAGGATACACGAAGGGCCAAAGTAGTGCCCCGGTGAACGAAACCGAGGCTTTAAGCCCCAGATTTTTAGAAGCGTGGGCGGCCCATTTCATCTGCTGTACCGCCCAGGCCTGGCGTTCTTTGGGCTTGCCGTGTACTTCCTTCGGAGCAAAGCCGTCAAACATGGTGTCGTAAGCAGGATTTACGGCCACCAATTGCCCTTGCAAGTGAGTAGCCAACTCGGTGATTTCCAGCCCATGGTCAGCTACCCGTCCCTTCAGTTCATCGGCGTAGGTCTTAGAAGTAGCGCATTTCTCCACGTCGATCAACCGGCTTTCCCAAGTTGGAATCTGCACGCCTTTGTAGCCCAGATCGGCCATGTATTTACAGATCGAATCGAGTGAATTGAAGGGGGCTTCATCACCCATAAATTGTGCCAAAAATATGGCGGGGCCTTTGATATTAGTCATCTTGCTAGGTTTTGCCGAAATATAGCAATTTGGACTAACAAAGTAGCAGTGCTTGTGGGTAATGAAGGATGGATACAAGAATGATTAAGCGGGGGAAGTCCTCTGTTAAAAGCAGGAAACGGATGGTTATCGCCTTCTTTGATCTCTCGTTCCTAGAATGTCAGACTGAAGCCCATCGCGGCAGCTCCACCTCCATAACCACCACTAAGACTGAGGGAAGTGCGGTGCTTCTGCTGCCATCTTTTGTGGATGTGTGGCGTGAGGATGCCGATTACGGCTCCGAGGCCGTAGCCTACCGCTACGTCAGTCGGGAAGTGGCGTAGTGCCCTCACCCTTTGTACGCCTACGAATAAAGGAGGCAGGCTGGCGGCCCCGAACACCAGTGCTTTTTGCAACCCGTTCCACTGAGGATTATAATCGGATAATACTTTAGCGAAAAAGAAGGTCCCCGTTGCGGCGGAACTTACGTGACCGCTAAAAAAGCTGTTAATGTCTTTGCCCGGTGCTTTCTCGTCGTCTTCGAATAATTCCGGGTAGTAGGCGACCGGACGCTCGCGAGTCCTGAAATTAGGCCCTAGCGGAGAAGCAGCGTAAAGCAATCCATTGATCGCCTGAGCCTGAAAATACATCGCAGTAATGTCCACCCAATCCTTGCGAATCTTCTTACTGAAGAATAGCGTGAACGGCAAAGCCATGGAAGGATAGAATACCGCGTCACTAGCTGCTCCGGCTTCTTCTCTCTGGTCGCTGGAAGCGGGGAAGGCCCAGCGGTCAATACCGGGAACGTCATCACGATCGAGCCCTTCAGGGCTGAATCCGTCTTTATCGTTGATTTTTTGAAAGAAATAAACGGTGGTACCCATTCCCAGCAAAGCCGTCCCGCCTTCCAACAGAGCGTTTACCTTGTAGACTTTCTCCGTTTCGGGATCGTAATCTTTGGTCAGTTTAAATGCTTGCTGAGCATTAAGTCCAGTAGCTAACAGGAATAAAGAAAATAGAAATGTATAAATAAAATTCATAAATCAGGTATAGTTATGCTGTCACTACTACCTGTCCTTCTTTTAGTTTGTTTGCTCGCATGTAAAATCAAAAAAAATCGCCTCCGGCTGGTTTGTACCAATCGGAGGCGAATTCAATTGATGACGAGTAAAATCTAGCGGATCAATGTACTCTGTCCGTGATAATTCTTTTCCGTGCCATCTGGTAAGCGCGCGATGACCTGCCATACAAAAGTACCACTGGCCAACTCGTCCTTAAATATTCCGTCCCAACCGAAGTCGGAATCGTTCACGGGGAAATTCTCCTTTTCGTAGACCAGCCCGCCCCAGCGATTAAAGACCTGGAAACTCAGTATTTCCGTACCGGGAATGCCGTGAACGATCAGTCGGTCATTGGCACCGTCACCATTAGGCGTGAATCCGGTGGGTACTTCAACGGGGAAGTCCTTATTGATAAAAATCGTCAGGAAGTCTTCCTCGGTGCAGCCGAAGTCGTCAGTTACGCGTAGACGAATCGTTGTTTGCTCCTGGGGCTTGGCGTAAACCACGGCGCAGTCGAAGCAATTAATGATGGTACTGTCAAAAGCTACCCACTGGTAAGATGCGATTACGCCACTCCCCCCTTGGATGTCGGGGATCAGTTGAATACTGTCTCCCCAGACGATAACCAGGTCGTCGCCCAGTTCTAGTTCCAGCGGATCTGGTTCGATGATCTCGATTTCCGGCAGTTGCGTAACGCAGCCGTTATCGTCGCGGACGAAAGCGGTATGGCGGCCGGGTTCCAGACCGATGAATACACCATTGGTCTGGTAGGCGCCGTTATCCAGGCGGTATTGGTAAACCGGAGTTCCGCCGGTAGCATTTAATTCGATCAAACCATTGTCTTCTCCAAAACAGCGGATATCGTCCTTCGTGGCCTGTAGCAGCAATTCGGATGGTTGAGGAATTGTGATGGTTTCATCGATCTCACAGCCGAAGGCATCGGTTCCGGTCAACCGATAAGTACCGGCCACTACCCCATCGAGTGACAAACTGGGAACCGAATCGTTACTCCCTACCAGCACCCAATTCAAATCGTAAGGTGGTGTGGCGTTTTCCAGTCTGGCAAAAACACCACCGTCTTCCGCACCGAAGCAGCTCACCGAATCGATAATGGTTTCCAGAACTACCGCAGGGGCAAAATCGACAAAGTAGGATTGTTCGATCACGCAACCATTGGCATCCGTCAGTACCAGATCGTAGGTGCCGGTTTGAATATTGGTCAGATCCTCGGTGTTAGCACCGTTCGACCAGGCAAAATTGTAAGGCTGAACGCCCCCGAAGCCGGACCAATCGATTCCTCCCGATGTCAAACTGCTGCAGTTTACCGCCTCCACCTGGGCACTTCCCAGAATGGTATCCGGTTCGCTCAGGCTGAATTCCAGGCTATCCTGACAGCCCCGATCATCAGTGATCACTAATTGGTATTCGCCCGCTATAAGGTTATTTATGCTCGCGCCTCCGGTGGGGTTGCCCGGACCGGTCCAGTCATACTGGTAGGGTCCCTGCCCCACGTTGACTGACGTTGTGATCGATCCGGTGGCCGCACCGTTACAAAGAATGTCCGTTTCCGTTCCTTCCGATTCTACCGCCGGTTCTAACGCTACGGTCATGGCCAATTCGAAAGAACAACCTCCATTATCAACAACCGTTACGGAATAATCCCCGGCGTCTAAGCCCATTGGATTCGCCGTATTACCAATCGATTCGTCGCTCCATTCATAAGTATATGGCTCCGATCCGCCCTGAGTGTTGATCGTGATGGTTCCATCTGGTGGTCCTACGCAATTCTGAGAAGTGGTGCTGGCTACCGATCCACTTAGTAAATCCGGTTCGGTGATCGTGATCTGAGTACTAGAAGCACAACCATTCTCATCTTCTACCATCAAATCATAGACACCCGGCCCCTGCCCTGCCAGCGTATCGGATCCTTCCACGCTATTCCAGAAATAGGTGAAATTTCCGGTGCCGCCGGCGGTCTGAGCAACCAGCACGGCATCGTCCTCCCCATTACAACTGATTGGGGCAAATTCTATGGCCGCAATTTCAATGGAGTCCGGTTCCATAACAATCAGATTGGCCGTGTCGGCACAACCTACCGTATCCATGACGATCAATTGGTAAGCACCGCCGGCCAGGCCAGTGGTATCTCCGGTCGTCATTGGTATACCATCCAGGGAGAAGGTGTAAGGAGCCCGTCCCCCACTTACACTCACCGTTGATATATCGCCATCGATCTCACCAAAACATTCCAGGTCGGTCGATGTAGCGTTTAGTACGGGCGGTACGCAGGGTGCGGTTGTACATACGATCTCCCGGCTGGGGCTGGGGCATGGGTCGAAGACGGCCCGCACGAAGACGGTATAATCGGTACTTGGCAGTAGTCCGGTGAAGGTATAACTCAGATCGAGCCCTACGTTGATGAAAGCCCGGTCATCCAGTTGAATTTCGTAGCTAAAAGCTTCTTCTACCGACTCCCAGGTGATTTGAATACTACTATCCGTGGCGATACCACAGGTTGGGTCAGACATTGGCGGGGTTGCCTCCGGTACCGTTTGGACAGAATCCACGATCTCACAACCGTAGCTGTCCGTAGCAGTCACGTAATAGATGCTCGGATCCTGTACGTACACATCCGTGATCGGGCAAGTCGGGCAACTCATCTCAGCCGGGGCGGACCACTCGTAGGTAATCTCATACAAAGGTTCCAGGCAAATGGACCAGCTCCAAAGCGTGCCGATGCCAAAATCCTCGTCATCAAACACCCGTAATTCCCATTGTCCGTTTGTTTGATAATCTCCGTTATAGATATTGGACCAATCCCCTTCCGGCATCCAGTCTCCGGTAAAGGGCACGAATTCGGGAGGGGCTTCAGTGCCCGGCCCGGTAATCGGGTCTACCGCAGTAGCGGTGAAGCAGGTGCGGATATATGCATCGTCCCCGAAAGAATTACCGCCATCCGAACCGTTATCAGAGGTAAGTTCCAGTACCTGTCCATTCGGGCCAATCAGAAAGATGTCCAGATCGGCGATCCACTGATGCGTCAAACTATCAATACATACGTTTTTGATCACCCCCTCCGAAAGCTCCTCAATCTGAATATTTTCAATATTAATAAAGGAGGAGTAGTCAGCGGATGTAATTCCGATGTTTACCGGATTGTCATTCACGAATCGCGGCGGCGGCGGGGCCATTACCGGTAGAGTCGCGTCAAAAGTCAGCGTATCTCCGGCACAGATCACCACCGAATCCGGCAGCATGGGAGGTTCCAGGATGTTGTCGGTGATTCTGACTAACAGTGTATCATCCGTACAAATATTCTTTTCGTAAGCGATCAGGATCGTCTCGACGGGCTCGTCCATACCATCCTCAAAAGCCAGAATAGGAACGAGTACGATCGTATCTCCGGCGGGAATAAACAGGGTGTCGGGTAATTGGGTATAATCTATACCGGGTATTGCCGTACCCAGAATATCCAATGGAATGAAGCGATCTTCCAAAGAAGCCGCTCCAATTTCAAAACTCAGAAAGGCAGTATCACAACCCTCAGCAATGGTACCATCCAAAGCGAGATTGGTAAGGCTCAGATCGAAATCCGTTCCGCCGAAACTTTTAGCTTCCAGAAATACACCGGAATCATGTGAGCCGTCAAAGACATCTCCGATCGCCAGTTGAATAGTGTAAATTTCACAGGGTTCCACAATGGCTTCGGCCACGAGTACCCTGGTGTAACCATCAAATATCGGGGCGTTTGCACTCCCGTCATTGTCGTTATAAAATTGCGAGAAATCCAATGAACCGTTGGGTGGGGTACAATTGGCGAGGTCTCCGAAATTCCCCACCATACCCGAATTAATGTTGTTGATGGATACGGGCAGGTTCGTACCTGGAATCAAAGCAATATTCTCCGCGTTACCAGAAAAAGGACCGTTGATACCAGGCCCGCTGATAAAAAATCCAAACACGTCATTGAAGTCGGCACAAGCGTATTCGGGGTATTCTTCCGAAGCGAAAGCGAAATTGAACCGCAGCGTATCCGAAAAGGCCCGAAAAACAATGGTGTAGCGTGCCTGGTCGTTTACCTGTTGGCCATTAACGAGATCTTCCAGGTCACCATTGGACGGTGCCGGGTTATTAGAACCACCCGCGGTGAAATCACTTCCCATATTAGAAGTAACGTTCGCCGGCCCACTGGCCATCACGATACCGCTCTCCATCCCAATAAAAGGTTGGCCACCTTCAAAAAAGCCGACATTGTTCTCATCTCCCTCGTACTGGACACTGATCACCTCAACCCCATCACCGAGGAAGACCGTTTCGATCAACGATTCGGGCGTAAATGGTGCACCCGTGGTGGTGGTCATTTGAGCCACAAGGGGTTGGGTCAGTAAAAAGAACAGTAACAGGATTGGGGTCGAACGTAAAATCAAGCGCATATCATTGGTTAAATAACGTAGCTCAAATTAGGCATCCTGCGCCAGAACGAGCCCGAAAATGTGAGCTAATCGTCAGCAAATGCTCAAAATTTAACGGATCAGTGCACTTTGGCCGTGAAAACGCCGTGTTTTTCCGTCCGGGAAAACTGCTTCTAGCTGCCAGACGAAGACCTGACCATTCATTTCCTCCCCCCTGACCGTCCCGTCCCAGCCGTGCATATCGCTGTTAACCGGAAAATCGTGCTGCTCGAAGACCAACTCCCCCCAACGGTCAAAGAGTTGGAAATTAGCGATCTCGATACCCGGCAAGCCGTGAACGATCAGGCGGTCGTTCTCTCCATCGTTATTGGGCGTAAAGCCCGTCGGAACCTGTACCGGAAAATCCTTTTCCACAATCACGTTTACCAGACTGCGGGCCAGGCAGCCGGAGCGATCCAGTGCCTGTAGATAGACGGTAGTTTGCTCGGTCGGGCTTAGCCAGGGTGTCGGGCAATCCTGGCAGGAAAGCGCGCTGGAATCCGTAGCCGTCCACTGATAAACACTCATCGGTAATGTTCCTCCGGTAGAACTAACCTCCAGCATGAGACTGTCTCCATAACGCAGGTTGATCGTCGGGCCGAGATCAATGGCGAACGGCCCCGGTTCAGCCACCCCCAGTTCGGACATTTCCACGGTACAACCATTAGCATCCAGCACGGCCGCCCGGTAGAGTCCGGGTTGTAGTCCCAAAAAGACATTTTCCGTTCCCCACTCCGCTTGGTTAAGTCTAAATTGATAGGGAGGTACTCCACCCTCTACCGGTAATTCGATGAATCCGTTCGACTCTCCAAAGCATCCTACCGGTTCGGCGATAGCATCCATTTCCAAAAGTGGGGGCTCTTCAATCGTGACGCTGGTCTCCGAAAGACAACCGTTTTCACTCGTCACTACCACCGTATAGGTGCCGGCGGGCAAATCTTCCTGTTCGGCACCTTCCGCGTTGAGTTGGGGCCAGTAGTAGTTGGCTACCAAAGTAGCAGTGCTGGTAAGCAGGGCGGAACCACTATTATCCCCAGCGCAACTGACGTCCTGGGTGCTCGCTTCGATCAGCGGGGGCGCGGGTTCGTCCAGCATAACCGAAGTTTCCAGTTCACAGCCATTGAGGTCAGTAGCGGTCAGGGCGTAACTGCCGGCTGTCAGTCCGGTTATAATCGCTGCAGCACCTCCATTGTTCCAGTTGAAGGCATAGGGCTGGGTTCCACCGGTCAGACTTACCGTCACGCTACCATTTTGATCGCCGGGGCAATTGGGGTTTTCACCCAGCAGGTTGGCAACGATCAGTTCGTCTGGTTCACTGGTCACGAAAGTCGTATCCGCCCGGCAGCCGCGATCATCGGTCACCGTCAAACCGTAGGTCCCGGCGTCCAGACCGGTTGGATTAGGGCCGTTCAGCCCGGGTTCCGACCATTGGTAAATGATTGCTCCACTGGCGTTGTCGATCGTTGTCAGGATCTCGGCGTCCATGCTTCCATAACACCTTGCTACTTTGCTAGTCCCCCTAATCTCTACTTCTAATCCTGACCCTACGGATATGGACTGAGTAACCATGCACCCCGTCTGGTCCGTTACCGTGACCTCATAAATGCCAGCGGGCAATTCCGTGCGTGTAGCAAGATCCAAGCCTGGCGTATCCGACCAGGTGAAACTATACGGTCCTACCCCACCCGACGGTGCAAGACTGATACTGCCGTTATTTACGCCGGTACAGGCTGCCGCGGTGACCTCGCTGACAAAGCTTACGGTGCCGGGAGCCGTTAAGGCTACGCTATCGCTTAGGGTACAGCCATTGGCATCGGTGATCAACAGAACGTATTGGCCGGCGTTACTGATCTCGTCGAGGGTCGCCTGACCGGGCACACCATTCCAACTGAAGGTATAGGTACCGGTACCTCCCGTGGTCGTAGCGGCGATGGCAGCCGTCGTTGAGCAACCGATCTGGCCCTCAACTTCCAATTCATTTTCCAACGGAGCCGGTTCGTCCAGGCTCACGGTCAGGCTATCCGTGCATCCACGCTGGTCGCGGATAATGGCTAGGTAGTTCCCCGTGCCCAGATTGCTGAAAACACCGTCAAGGTTGTTTTGCGCATCCACCCGGTAGGTGAAGGGGCCGTATAACCCGTTCCCAGTCACCGCCAGCGCCCCGTCGGCACCACCGGCACAAAGTGGATCGGTGGCGTTGAGTAATTCTATAGTTGGGCGGTCTTCGTCACAGCTATAAGTTTGGCAACTGGCACTCTCTTCCGGCCCGGCGCAATTATTAAAGACCGGTCTGATGACCAATGAATAGGAAGAGTCCGCAGCCAGGCCGTTCAGTAAGTAACTCGTATCCAGCCCAACGTTGATCCAGTTACCATCGTCGATTCTCACTTCGTAATAAGTAACTCCGGCTGCGTTGCCCCAATTAAACAGCAAACTACTATCCGTTCCTTCCACACAAGCGGGCGCGAAGGCCAGCGGGGCGACGTCCTCGAAAACGATCTCTACGCTATCACTCAAAGTACAGCCGTAAATGTCTGAAACGGTAAGCCCTACGAAGCCCTCGGAGGTTACCGTTAATTGAGGGTCAGGGCAGTTGTAACAAGTCAGATCCGCGTCCTGGTCCCAGGCGTATTCGATGGCGTAGGGTCGGCGGAAAGAAATGGACCATTCGCTAAGGGTACCGTTGGTGAACAAGGCGTCGTCGCGGACCCGTAGTTCCCAGCTACCGTTTGTGGGCTGGTTGCCTCCGAACCAGAGTTCGTCCAGTTCCCCTTCCGGTTGCCATTCGCCGGTGAAGGGGACCATGGATGCCGGTGCCTCGTTGCCCGGTCCCGTGATGGGATTGGTAGCCGCCGGGGTAAAGCAGGTATTGAGGTAGCCTTCGAAGGCGGCGTTACCTCCGTCTCCCCCATTGTCTGTAGTCAGTTCCAAAGGCACGCCGTTCGGGTTAAACAGGAAGACGTCGACCTGGGCCGGTCGATTATGTTGTAACTCATCGATACACACCGACTCCAGTACCAACTCACTCATAATCTCCGGTACAACCCCGCTAACATCGATAAAAGAAGAGCGCCAGGGATTGGTCAGGCTATAAGAGAGGTTGACGTCCTCGGGATTGGAAAAACTGAATATTTCCGGCTCGGCACCGACTACTTCGGCCTGAAGGTCGAGTACTTCACCACCACAGACGCTGAACTGGTCTTGCAGTAAGATGGAGTCTAGTCGATTTTCTTCGATCCGAATGCGGAAAGTATCGGTAAAGCAAGCACTACGAAGAAGGGAGATCAGGATTTCTTCCTCCGGATCGGGCAGGTTATCTTCGAAAGCCGCCAGAGGAATTACCAGCAGGCTATCACCGGCGGGGATGGTCAGCTCCAGCGGTGGTTGAGTGTAGTCCAGCCCTGGGGTAGCATCGCCAAAAAAGTCAACCGTCAGTGGATAATCTGCCGTAACCGGGCTGGAGGTGTAAAAGTGAAGTTCTGCGGGGCGGCAACCTTCAGCCATCCCGCCGTCGATGGCCAGGTTAACAATTTCCAGATTAGTGGATTCACCGCCGAAACTGCGGGCTTCGAGGAATACGCCGGAGTCAAGTACGGCATCTCCAACGTCAGCAATGATGATCTTGATGGTGTACACCTCGCAGGCTTCCACGGCGGTGGCAGCGGTAAAAACAGTAGTCAGACCATCGAAGACAGGTTGCTGCAAAGAGCCTGTATTGCCGACGTAAAACTCACTGTGGTCTAACGAACCGTTGGGAGTTTCGCAGTTTATCACGCTGCCGTTCGAACCGGATTCGCCGGGGTTGACAGTATTGATCCTGACTGGCAGGTCAGTACCAGGGATTCTGGCCAGATTAATGGCTCCGTTCTCAAAGGGTCCGCTAATCCCGGGGCCACTGATGAAAAAGCCGAACAGATCATTGTATTGAGAGCAGACGTACTCCGGGTATTCTTCGGAAGCGAACACGTAGCGGAAGGAAACGCTGTCGCCCAAAGGCCGAAATGAAATGACGTAGCTGGTGATATCATGAACAGGGGTGCCGGGGTCATCAACAATCGCCAACAAATCAGGATCTTCCAAGACCGGGGAATTGATGTTTGTGCTGAAGTAATCTTCACCGTTTCCCGCCACCCCCGGCTGGGTACCTTGTGGCACAGTAATTCCGGTAGTCATAATGATCCCACGGTCCAGACCGATACTGACCGCTCCGTGGCGAAAGTAAGCGGTAGAACGTTCATCGCCCTGGTAGTTCACATCGATTACTTCGATACCCTCTCCCAAAAAAACGTTTTCGATCAGTTCTTCCGGGCTATAGGGCTCTTCGTTGATCACCTCTAATTGTTGGGCGAACAAACCAGTTAAAGCAGCGAAGAAAAATAGCAAATAGGTAAGTAGACTTCTCAGCATAATCAGCAAATATCCGGACGGGCCGGGGTGAAGTGGTCGTCTTCACGTCAGCGCGGAGATAGCAAGCGTAGTGGTAGTTGCGGAAAGGTCGGAAGCTCTGAAAATTGGGAAAAGAGCTTGGGAAAATTGAAATTACTTGTGCAATATACGGTTCTGCGTAAAAATTTACGACTATCATCCCGGTTTTTAGTTCCATTAAACCCGAAAACCGAAGCGTTCGTCTACTTTTGGGGGTGTCTGAGGATGCATTTGCTTTCTTTGCCTACCATTTATAGTCTTCCCGGTTTTTTTTGCGCTAACCGTCTAAATAAAATCAACGCTAACGCTTCCCAATCAGTGGCTTTTGGTGCTAGTCCTATCCGACCCGCAAAAATTACCCGAGAAGGTTTTATCAAATTGAATTTATGTCTCGTTTTCTCAAGATCGTTTTTGGTTCCTGCCTGGGATCTCTCTTGGCGATTGTCGCTATTTTCTTCTTTTTTGGTTCGCTGATCGTTTCGGCCATCAGTAGCTCGGTTGCGGAAAGTGGCCCATCGGTAGAGTCAAATTCCGTGCTCTACCTGGATTTCCCCGCCCGATTAATGGAGCTAACCAACAATGCGGAAATGACCAGTTTCGACCCCAATGCCAGTGACGTTGTCGGCCTTCACGATCTGATCAAAACGATCGAAACCGCAGCCGAAGATGATGATATAAAAGGCATCTATCTGAAATCGGGAACTATCCCGGCTTCCTTCACAACTGTACGCCAGTTGCGAGATGCGGTCTTGAACTTCAAGAAGAGTGGAAAATTCGTAGTAGCCTACTCCCCCTTTTACGAACAAAGTGCCTATTATCTGGCTACCGCCGCCGACGAGGTCTACGTCGGGCCGCTCGGCATTATTGACTTCCGGGGGCTGGGGGCCGAGATTCCATTCTACAAAAATCTACTCGATAATGTAGGCATCAATATGGAAGTCTTCTACGCCGGAAACTTCAAAAGTGCGACCGAACCCTTCCGCCGTACGGGTATCAGCGACCAGAACCGCCTTCAGACCAGGGAGTACCTGAGTGACATCTTCGGCGTCATGGTAGCTGATATGGATGCTTCGCGACAACTAAATGGTACGGACTTTCGTACCCTGGCTAACGATATGACCGGCTGGGACGAGCAGGCCTCCGTAGCAACCGGAATGGTTGATGGTGTGATGCGCCGTACTGAACTGAAGCAACACCTGAAAAGCTTGGTTGGTATTGATGAGGACGATCAGTTGAATATGATCAGCAGCACGGATTATTACTCCGCCCGCAGCGACAAATCGATTCATTTCGGGAATGAAGTGGCCGTATTGATCGCAGAAGGTAACATCGTCGACGGCGCAGGCGAGCCTGGCTCTATTGGTGACAAAAAGTACGTCAAGGAAATCGAACAACTTGCTGAGGACGATGATGTCAAAGCCCTTGTATTACGCGTCAACAGCGGTGGTGGCAGTGCCAGCAGTTCGGAGAATATCTGGTACGCCATCGAACAGTTCAAGGAAACCGGCAAACCGGTGGTCGTCAGTATGGGTGATCTGGCTGCCAGTGGTGGTTACTATATCGCTGCGAATGCAGACAGCGTATTCGCCGAGCCTACTACCATCACCGGCTCCATTGGAGTTTTCATGATGTTCCCCGTACTCAAAGAAATGATGAACGATAAGTTGGGTGTCAATTTCGATACCGTAAACATCACTAGAAATGCCACTGCACTGAGTATTTTTCAGGACGTCTCCCCCGAGCAACGTAGAATGCTGGAGAACCGAACTGAAAGCGTGTATCGCCAATTCATGCAGCGGGTAGCCGATGGTCGGGACATCCCGATCGAGCGTGTGGGTGAGATCGCCCAGGGTCGCGTTTACTCCGGGATGGATGCCCTGGATTTAGAACTGGTCGACCGTCTCGGCGGTTTAGAGGAAGCCATCGCTTCTGCCGCCCGGCTCGCCGACCTTGACGAAGATGGTTACCATACCGAACAGTACCCCAAAACATTGAATTTCTTCGAGCAACTTATCGCGGACCTCATGGATACGAATCCCTACGGCGATCAGGTCTCCAATATGATGCTGCGCAAGCAATTGGGCGAAGCCGGTTACCGTCACTTCGAGCTCATCCGTGCTTCCACCCAGGTAGATGGCCCCCAGGCCAAATTGCCGGTGATCGTCAATTTCTAGTCTAATATCTCCTGTTCCACAAGCCCGGGCGTACAGATCTCGGCCCGGGTTCGTGAACATTAATTGTTCTTTTCTACTTTTGCCACTGTGAAAGCACCATTACGCATCCACCAGGAAGGACGTAGTCTTCTATTTGTTCTTCTGTTATTGATGACCGGCCTTAACTTTGGCGTCTATCAATATTTCCCTAATGCCATTTGGCTATCAATTGGGGTCAGTATCTTACTGTTTCTGCTCATTCTGCAATTTTTCCGCAATCCTCTCCGCATCATTCCTCAGGAAGATGATGGACTGGTCTACGCGCCCGCCGACGGAAAAGTGGTAGTGATCGAAGAGACGGAAGAGTCAGAATACTTCCATGATCGGCGTCTGCAGGTCAGTATCTTTATGAGCCCGGTCAACGTACACGTTAATCGCAGTCCGGTAAGCGGACTCGTAAAGTACTACCGCTACCATCCCGGTAAATACCTTGTAGCCTGGCACCCCAAGAGCAGCTCCGAGAACGAACGTACCACTACGGTCATCCAAACCTCCGGAAATACCGAAATCCTGATGCGGCAAATTGCTGGTGCTCTTGCCCGGCGCATTAAGAACTACCTCACCGAAGGACAAAGGGTAGAACAAGGCGTAGACATTGGTTTCATTAAGTTCGGTAGCCGGGTTGATTTGTTTTTCCCACTTGGTACGGATCTTAAAGTGAATTTAGGGGATAAGGTTAAGGGCAACAAGACCGTTGTAGCCGAGTTGGAGTAACTATCTAAATTCCACCCACCAACTCAGAAAATCCCCCATTACCTTTCCCCAGGTTTCCGGCTCATGCCGCCCGCCTTCTACTTCAAGGTATGCTAGTTCGCTCGGCCTTTGCATTCCCTTTTCCTCCAGTAGGTGCATCAAATGCAGGGTATCATCAATGGCGTCAATAATCCCGTTGTTGTTACGGTCGCCTTCCTCGTCTTCGGTACCAGCCATGAACCAGCAACGAAAATTGTCCGGCCTTTGCTCACTAGCGGCGACGTAGGAATGGAGAATCCGATCTGCATCCGGGTCATTCTCCCGGAAGGGCCGGGAGCGCCACCACAAAGCACCGCTGAATACCCCGGCCGTGGCGAAGCGACCTGTATTACGCCAAACGAGGTCGAACGCATTTAAGCCCCCGAGACTGAAGCCAGCCACTGCGCGCTCCGTTGCCTGAGGCCGCAGGGTAAATCTTTTTTCAAGTCGTGGCAACAGTTCTTCAATCACGAATTGTTCGTAGGCGAATGCAAGGTCACCGCGCTGTTTATAATCCGGCTTGCCGGCCGTTCCGTATTCTCTCATTCGGTCTCCGGCTTCCAAGCCAACTAATAGGAATGGATGATCCGGAAACCGCTGGTAGTAAGCTTCCATAGTCGCTTCAATGTCCATACGGGGCAGGTCCTGACCATCGTTACAGACCAACAACCGCAACGGTTTCCCGGGAAAAACGGGTGGCCAGTAAAGATCCACCTTCACTTTCCGCTTTAGGTATTTGCTCTGGATACTCAACTGGCTCTTAACGGGGCGTTGGTTACCCCGCAACAGGGCACCAGCCAGTTGTCTTAAGAAAGATGGAAAATTCATGGCGCCAAATTACGCCATGTTTCGCATCTTACGCGTCAAACACACCAATATGCACGAAAGTCATTCTAAATTCTATTCCCATCATCTGGGTCACGACGTAGACATTCTCACCTTCGGCACCCGCGGCTATCCGGTGGTAATTTTCCCCACTACCCTCGGGCGTTACTACGAGGCCAAGGATTTTAAATTAATTGAATCGGTCCGCTGGTTCGTAGAACAAGGACTTGTGCAGATTTTTTGTCCGGACAGTGTCAACCACGCCAGCTGGTACGGAAAGGTACACCCCAAGGAAAGGGTCACCCGTCACCTGCGCTACGATCGTTTCCTCTACGAAGAATTCATTCCTCAAATCCGCAACAATACACCTTCCGGCAAGATTGTTGCGGCCGGCTGCAGTTTCGGAGGTTTCAGCGCGGCCAACTACGCCTTTCGCCACCCCGAGCACGTCAGCCACCTCATCTCCATGAGTGGAGCCTTTGACATCAAAAGCTTCATGGACGGTTACTACGATGACGACGTTTACTTCAACAACCCCGTAGATTTCGTTCCCGGCGCCAATCATCCGGACATCTGGAAGATGAAAATCATCCTCGGCACCAGTGAATGGGATATCTGTCTACCCTACAGCCAACGCTTCAGTCAGATTCTGAAAGATAAGAACATCAACCATTGGCTCGACATCCGGGGCTGGAAAGAGCATGACTGGCCACTTTGGCAAGAGATGTTCCCCCATTACCTGAGCTTACTCTGAGACAAGGTCAGCTAACTCATGCTGTTGCAAAGTGAAGTAAAAAGTGCTTCCTTCCCCTACGACGGATTCCAGCCAAACTTCACCGCCCAGGGCGTTGACCAGTTTCTTTACTATGGTGAGCCCGATACCATGACTGTCACGTTTATCACCACTATTGCCGGCGGTCTGAAATAATTTGAAGATCGACTTCTGGTAATTGTCCGGGATGCCCGGTCCGTCATCCCGGACACCGAAGAGATGACTACCGTCCTCGAACTTATAGGTCACTTCCAGATGTCCTTTATCCTTATCATGGTAACGGACAGCATTAGCAATCAGATTTTGAAAGATTTGCCGCAGGGCGAGTTTGGAAGTTACCAACCAGATCTCTTCTTCCGGATATAAAACGGTAAATTTATCTGAGTCGATTTCCTCCTCTATTAGTTGGCGGAGCATTTCATTGACCCGAAAAGGATCTTGTGGGTCTTGTAAAACGTTGATGCTCCGGCAATACTGCAACACGCCTTGTACCATATTGCGGGCGTTGTGCGCGGAATCCTTGATTGTCGTCAAATGACTGGATAAATCTCCCTTGATCAGCGCAGGAAAATCTTCCTCAATGACTTCTATGTACTGATCGATGATCCGTAATGGTGCCCGCAGGTCATGACTTATAATATTGGCAAATTCGTTGAGATTAGTAAAAGCCATTTCCATTTTCCGCTGTTGTTCTTCCAGTTGAAAATTCTTTAGGCGGCTGTTTAGTAGCACCATTACCTGTCGGCTTAGGGCTTTGAGGGCTTCGAGTTGCCCGTTAGTCAATTCCCGAGGTTGTCGGTCGATTACGCACAAACTACCGATAGCTTCTCCGCCCTCGGCAATCAGAGGGACTCCGGCATAAAATTTCATTTCGATGCCGTCAGTTACCAGCGGACTGTCGTAAAAGCGATCATCTTCCAACATATTCGGCACCACTAACGGCTCCTCCGGCAGTAAGATGTTGTGGGCACAAACGGCCACTTCCCGAGAGGTCTGGGGAGCATCCATACCAACTTTGGCCTTGAACCACTGACGGTCTTCATCCACCAGACTAATCAGAGATATCGGTGTATTACATATTTCAGCGGCGATCTTCACTAAGTTGTCGTACTCCTCCTCCTCGAGAGTGTCTAAGATTTGGTATCTGCGCAAGGCTGCCAGTCTTTGAATCTCGTTCTCCGGTACAGGCGCTGAAATCATGTTTTTTCGTTTTATAAATAAACGTCTTTCATCCGCAATTTCGGATATTTTTTTTGGGCTGGCAAAGTAGCAGTGTTTTAAAAGAGAGCCTTGCTACTTTGTTAGCCAACAAAACTAATCCTCGGCAAGTTTATTACAGTTAGTGGTCGTAGCTGTATCTTCCCGCAAAAGAATAATATGTCCTACCAGAATCTGCAAATCGAAGAAAAGGACGGCATTGTCCACCTGACAATTTCCCGTCCCAAGGCCTTGAATGCGCTAAACGGCCAGACGCTGAGTGAGTTGGAACAGTTTTTCGGCAATGATTATGCCGAGCGCAACGATATTCACGGTGTGATCATGACCGGCGCTGGAGAAAAAGCTTTCGTAGCCGGGGCAGACATCAAAGAGTTTATCAGTTCCACCAGCGATAACGGAGGGGCAATCCTGGCTAAGCGCGGGCAGGACGTATTCTTCCTGATCGAACGTTTTCACCGGCCGGTGATCGCCGTCATTCACGGTTTTGCCCTGGGTGGTGGCTGTGAGTTGGCAATGGCCTGTCACATGAGAATAGCTACCGAAGCCGCTCGTTTTGGACAACCGGAAGTCAATCTCGGCCTCATCCCCGGTTACGGAGGTACCCAAAGACTGGTACAACTGATCGGAAAAGCCAAAGCAACTGAGTTGATCCTGACGGCCGATATGATCGGAGCCCAGGAAGCTCACCGCCTGGGCTTGGCTAACCACGTAACCAGCGACCTGGAAGCCGGCGTAGCCAAAGCCACTGAGATTCTGGAAAAAACCGGCAGTAAAGGTCCGGTGGCCATCGAAGAATCGCTTAATGCCATCAACGCCTATTTCTCCACCAGCGGGTTTGATGCAGAGGTGGAAGCTTTTGGCCGCAGTACTAAAACCGAAGATTTCAGGGAAGGTGTAACGGCATTTGTTGAAAAGCGTAAAGCGAATTTCACCGGCAAGTAAGTAATTCCTGATGAACCAATTAGAAAAATTCGGCGAGGTGGACACCCTCCTTTTCGACGTGGACGGCGTGATGACCGACAGCAGCCTTCATGTGCTGGAAAATGGTCAATTACTGCGCAATATGCATACCCGGGATGGCTACGCTCTAAAAGCCGCGGTAAAAGCCGGTCTACGCGTTTGCATTATCACTGGTGGCAAGAGTGAGGGCGTGAAGATCCGCTTACAGAATTTGGGTGTGACCGACATTTATGTCGGCATTCAGGATAAGTTGGAAACCTATGAGGAGTACGTAGACATTTACGAACTCGACGAAGGAAAAATCCTCTATATGGGCGATGATCTGCCGGATCTGGCCGTGATGCGGCGGGTCGGCTTTCCGGTCTGCCCGGCCGATGCTGCTCCGGAGATCAAGAAGATCAGCCAGTACGTGAGTTCCTTAAACGGGGGTCATGGCTGTGTACGCGATGTGATCGAACGGGTGTTAAAACTAAAAGGAGACTGGACCTAGCAGCTCGCTGATCTACCGTAACAGGGTTACAGAACCGGCTTTCCTGATGTTTCCATCGGGGCAAACCGACTCGAATACGTAAAGGTAGATGCCGGGGTCTAAGTCCTTTCCATTACGCCTGCCATCCCACCACCAATCGGCCGGTGTGGTGCCGATGGCGGGAATAGTTTCTTTTTCATAGACTAGCCCACCCCAACGGTCAAATATCCGGAAGTTGGTGATCCCGACATTTTCGTCGTTGGTGAATATCCGGAATCGATCGTTCACTCCGTCGGAATTTGGAGAAAAAGCGTTGGGTACGTAAACAGAACTGATGGATAGACTCAGGTTCAGTACGGTATCACAGCCAAAGGGGCTATCCAGCGTATCGACGTAGTTCCCGGGGTCACTGAAACCGCGATAGCTGGCTCCCGGGCAGATGAAGCGAACTTCCCTGACGTCAACGAATGGCACCTCACTAATCGGAGTAGTGTCATTGGCTACCGTCAAATTCAACACCCTGATACCATCACAACCATCGGCTGTCAAAAAATTGTCTTCGTAGACGCCGCTTTCGAAGTAACCGTCGACAATTTCGCCTTCGCAAATCGTCAGTTCCTGAAATTCAGTTTGACAGTTGACAACCAATTCTTCGGGGGTGAGCGCGCGACGATAAATTCTGAAATTATCCAGATCACCATGCATCGATTGATTGGCTTCGTAGCAACCGGCCGAGCAGTCCTGATCCTGCCCCAGAACAAAACCGCCGGGCAGTACTTCAACCGGGCTTAGCGGAACCGTGAACCCGCCGTTGATCGGCACACCATCAAGATAAATATTGGCACCGTTTTGACTACGGGTAATGGCAAGACAGTACCAATCTTCCTCAACCAGAGTGTCCGCTGGGGAAAACTCGTACGCTACGCCCTGGAAAGTAAAATTAAAAATATTGGTCGGTTGTGAATAACCAAATCCGAAGGCATTATTCTGAGCAAAGCCGCTGATCATCGAATTGATGGGTGAGAAACCGTTTACCGTAAGCTCAGTATTGAAACCCTTAAATCTTATTCTAAAGGAGATCGTGAAATCCGTAACTCCGTCAATAGCGGCTGAGGGTACGACCAACGCACTTTGAGCGTCGTGGGGAATAGTTATAAAATTGGTGATCAGGGCATCCCCCTGTGTGCTTCCGGTGTAATTGTTATTGCTAAGATCCGTTAATCCCTCGTCGAAGGAATATAAAACGGACAGGAGGCTATCACAGGTCTGGGATAACAGCTCACTCTTATTACATACTGCAAACAGGAGCAGAATAAAACTGAATCTTACGATCATACGTATGTAAGCACTTATAGTGTCTGAAGCACTAAAATCATCAATAAGGTTATTACTGTAGAAAGGCAAGGTAGCCACCGTTCTAGTGACTTAAGTCAATTTGAAACGTCAAAACCGCGATGTTAACCGAAAAAATTACAGCCATGACCATGAAAATCACCCCAATCGACATTTACCAAAATTTTAGTGATTTCCTGAAGAGATTCCTTCCCTTAAGTTCTGAAATAGAGCAGCGTATTCTTTCCATAGCCGAGCCGATCCGGGTTAAGAAAGGCAAACACCTGTTACGCGAAGGCGAAGTGAACGAGTACTTCTATTTTATGCAATCCGGTGCGGCCTACATTTACTTCGACAAGGGAAACAAAAGAGTAGCTACCTGGCTGAGCATGGATACCGACATGCTCACCACCATCAATACTATTCGAGGACCTCAGCCAGCTAAGGAAAATCTGGAAATGCTGGAAGATGGCGTACTATTGCGAATACACTACGATGATATGCAACGGTTGTACGATGAGTCCAAAGAATTTGAGCGCTTGGGCCGCCTAATGATCAGCTACTATTTCGGCGTCATGAACAACAAATTGCACCAGAGCTACTTCCTGACGGCCAAAGAACGCTACGAAAATTTGATCGAGCGCTATCCAGAAGTCAACTACCGCATCCCACTGGGAATTGTAGCCAGCTACCTGGGTATCAGCCAGGAAACGCTGAGTCGTATCCGCAATCCTAAGTACGGCCGCAAGTAATTCTACTCCTTCTTCAGATAATTTATGGGACTTAGGTTGCACATCCCTATCGTAAAATTTAAATTTGCGCCCGCTTCGGAGGGAACCAGTGGTGATTGCCCCTGGTTTCTTATACAATGCTGGTCCCGTAGTACAACGGATAGTATGTAGGTTTCCGGAGCCTGAGATGGTGGTTCGATTCCACCCGGGACCACAAATTGTCAAAAGGATTTCTGCCGCCGGCAGGAATCCTTTTTCCATTTTATGGACACTCCATAAACGATCCGTAGCAAGTTCGCTGCGATACAACTACAAGTTTTTGGTTTTCAAGTACATTGTTACCGCTGTCAAGCATTTTGAAGGTAGCTTAGCATTCAATGGCAAATATGGCGGCGAACGAGAACGGAATATCAATTTTGATCGTGGAAGACGAGAGCATCGTGGCCCTTGATATTGCCGACTATCTGGATGAATTTGGTTATCGGGTTTGTGCGCAAGCCGTTGACGGAGCGTCCGCCATTCGTTTGTTTACCGAAAAACAGACGGACCTCGTGTTAATGGACGTCCACCTACAAGGTAAGCTGGATGGTATTGAGACGGCGCAACAGTTGATGCAAATCCGTCGGGTTCCGTTGATCTACCTGACTGCCCAGGCCGATATTCAGACGACCACCAGAGCCAAACTGACCGAACCCTCCGCTTATTTACTAAAACCTTTCGACGGGCGGTCGTTAAGAATCGCTATCGATCTGGCGCTCCATAATTTCACGGGCAACACGGTTCATAATTCTTTTAGAACCGAAGAAGCACTCAGCCTGACCGCAGACGTACTCTTACGTAAGGGCAATGCTCTTTATATCAAGCAGCAGGGGAAATTCGTCAAGATAGATTTAGGCGAGTTGCTTTACTGCCAGGCCGATGGCATATATACCGATTTGATAAGTGTGACCAAAAAATACGCTTTGCGGATGTCGATGACGAACGTAATCGACAAACTTTCGCAGACCGACATGGTGCGTATTCACCGGTCATTTGCCGTCAACCTCGGCCGGGTAGATAGTTTATCGGACCGGGAAGTGACCGTGGCGGGCAAGCCTATACCGATCGGGAATGCCTACAAGGAGGACTTCTTACGTCGTTTCGACTTGCTTTAATTATTCCTATGCTCACTCGAAATGACTCATTCCCGTTATTGCTCCTGCTGGGTCTTACGCTTCCCGCCTTTATCTACGGTCAGAGTCAGCTCGATAGTCTGAAAACGGTATACCTGGAGCAAAGAGATTCTGAACAACGGTTGATCACCCTCTTCGAGATTCTGGATAATTCCCCCGACCTGACCACGGACTCCACTGAATTAAACGGATGGATAACCGAAGGAGAGCGATTGATCGGTCAATACCCCGATCTTCCCGTAAGTCTGGACTACTATCTCTATCGCAACGATCTGGCAATCCAACGGGCCAATTACGAGGTCAGTTACGTCTATGGCCTGAAAGCTATCGATCTGGCCCAACAACTTGGGCGACCGAAACAGCAGGCAGTAGCGGCCTACGGAACGGCTTTTGCGCTATCCGAATACGATCCCGAATCTTCTCTATCCTTCTACCGACAATGCATCAAACTCAGCCGGCAGACTGGTGATAGTACGACCCTGGCCGATTGCCTGATCGATTATTCCGATGCCTACTCGCTGGCCGGAGAATACAACGACACCGTCTATTTGAAATTAATCACCGAAGCGCTCACGATCAGCGCGGCACTCGGCCTTGGAGAGCAGCGGACCACCAATTACATTCACCATATCCTGTACTATCTCGAGCAAGGAGATCTTAAAATGGCTGAATCATTCCTTCCTCCTCTGCGTAGGATCAGTGATAGTTTAGCGGAATTTGAAGATCGGCTCTTCGCGCTTATCCCTCTTGATATGGAGGCGGTTATACTACAGGCTTCCGGACAATACGAAGCTGCGCTACCGTTAGCTAAAGAGGTACTGGACACAATGTTGGCACACAAACTATACGCTAACGCAGATCAGCACTACGAAACAATAATAGAGCTCTACGAATTGACGGGCCGCTACCAGGAAGGTTTTCAGCAGCTGCAGCGATACCTCGATTATCGCGAGGATATTTTCGCAACCGATAAACGCATGCTCGTCAGCCAGCTCAATGAGCAGTACCGCACCGCAGAAAAAGAGAAATTGATTGAAGCCCAGCAATCTGAGTTGGCGCAAGTCAATCAGCGTTATCTGCTGCTGGGAGGAGCGGCTTTACTCTTTGGCGGCCTGCTGATCCTGCTGATCCATCAATCTAACAAGGTCAAACGCAGCAATGCAGCACTCTCGAGCCTATCCGCTGAGATCAGCGCCCAGAACGATCGCCTGAACATCTTGCTGGGTGAATTGCACCATCGGGTCAAGAACAACCTACAGTTGATCAGTAGTCTTTT
Source organism: Lewinellaceae bacterium SD302 (assembly GCA_002591745.1). GTDB lineage: Bacteria > Bacteroidota > Bacteroidia > Chitinophagales > Saprospiraceae > Neolewinella. The sequence goes on along the minus strand of PDLQ01000038.1, from coordinate 10,474 downwards.
ACGATTGCAGGCCCGTAAGACCTCTGATCAATCCGTTAAATCGGCGCTCTCCGTAGGCCAGCGTCGCGTGGAGGCGATGTCCATCATTCACCAGCGGCTTTACCAACAGGAAAACCTGACCGTAGTAGATTTGCAGTCTGTCTTCAGCGAGTTGGTACAGCGGACCGATTTCGCCTATCGCCCCGGCCTTACACCCATCCAAGCAAATATCCAGTTAGACGTACGCCACCTCGATGCTACCCACGCCGTGCCGCTAACGCTGATCGTAAATGAGTTGGTGACCAACTCGTTCAAATACGCATTCGGGGAATTATCAACTCCGGGGATTACCATGAGCTTGAGCTGTTTGCCTTCCGGTAAACTATGTTTCGGCTATTCCGACAATGGCCCTGGATTCCAGGTGGGTAGTCAACCAACCGCTGGTTTTGGCACTCAATTGATTCATTCTCTCTCCGGTCAGCTCGGTGGGAGCAATGAATTCAAAAGTGATGAGCAAGGAGCTCATTTCGAACTTATTTTTCGGGCTTCAACTCCGAGGACGGAGGACGATCACCGAAGGTAAAGTAGCAAGGCCTACGGGGGCAAAATAACGCCACTTACAAAATATCTCTATTCATTACACGCCAGATCGTGTTGGCATACACCCGCATATTTTTTGTATTGCTAGCGGATACTTTAGCATCTATAAGAGGCTCACAATAACTTTTTTAGCATTCCGAGCCGGATGCGTAAACCCATATTTATTCGCAATGAAATTCAGCTTTACCATTTCACGTTTATCTATTCTGGCCCTGCTTTTTGCAATGGTTGGCGGACTCCATGCCCAGATCACGATCTCGGCCGAAAACATGGCTTATCCTGATTCGATCGTATCCGACAGTGTTGCCGACCTGATCGGCACTGTTCCGGAGATCGGCATTGATATCGACTATGACTACCGGGACAACGAACTAGTAACCGACGTAGGTCTGGACACCAGTGACTTCGGTATCATCGCTCCGTTGCCGGATATCCCGGCCACTCAGGAGTTACTCGCAGCGGGAGGCGAAAAGTCATACTTTACCGCTACGGGTTTCGGGAATGGCTTGTCATACTTCACCTTCAGCATTTACGATACCAATGAAAACGGTATTTTTCAGGTTGGCATAGCCCACAATGAACAAGCTTATTCTCTCGAAGAATTTACCACCAATCCCAGTGATTCTATTTACTTCGAACTCGCGGGCGTCGTGGGGGATGATCCGCTTACTTACCAATCCTTTCCCTATACTCTCGGCGACAGCTGGACGGATACAATGCGCCTGGCGGTCAATTTCATACTGGATATTCCCGCCTTCGGTCTGCCGATGGTCCCTGGGCAACACGTTTTTCGCCGGGTAAGAACTGACACCATATCCGGATACGGAACACTCCGTCTGTACACCCCCGCCGGACCAAGTGAAGCATACGATGTTTTAGTCAACGAACACAGCTACTACCAACAAGACAGTTTTTACCTCGGAGGCATGGCTGCCTCGGCTCAACTACTGGGTGCTTTCGGTCTTGCGCAAGGGCAAATACAGGATGAACGGCATTTTATAGACTTCGTAGCCGCAGACACTTACCCCTACCTCATGCGATTTGCCTACGATGGACAACCGGGCGACTACAGCAGCCCGGCCGAAGTTTACGCCCAACGTAATTTTGCGGTCGTCTCTTCCGCATTCGAGGTCGGGGAAGCTCAGTACTCTTCGGTCATCTACCCTAACCCGGGAAGCGGAGCCGAAATCAACGTTCGCTTTGAAGGTGCTGAATTCCCGGAACTGGACTATCAACTCACGGACCTATCAGGATGCCTCATTCGTAGCGGTAGCACCGGTGAAGAGAACAGCGGCACGCTGAACCTTCGCTTTGCCAACCCACTTCCGGTCGGAACTTATTACCTGTCTCTACGGACTACGGATGGCATGATCGTAGCCACTGAAACGATAGTCGTTCAATAAAAATTCAAGCTGTTTATTATTAGGAGGATTTGACCAGCTACGCTCCTTACATCGTGAGGAAGCGTAGCTTTTCAACGAAACATCTATTTTCAGACCCTATGAAATATTAAATTAATTACAAATATATCATCATGAATATTAGTGTTTTATTTGCTGAATTCAGCGACAATGTAAACGCGCAGGACTATGTGGAAAGAAAGTGGGCCCAGGTTCCCAAGGAATACATCTTTCCTTATGACGACATGGCCATCAGGTCTTACCTTTTCACCCAATCCGAAGATCACCATTTAGCGGTCACGACTTCCGCCGATCAATTTTTCTCGCTTTCTGCCGATCAGCTAGCTATTTTCTCATCCATCGCGGAGGCATATATGCCACTGCTTAAAGATGAAGAGAAAGTAAGGCCCGATGAATTGCACTTGGTAGCGGAAGACGGTCTTTTGCCGTCAGGAACGTTGACCCTGATACGAAGTACAAATCACGCTAAGTTGTGCTTTTATTTCAACGACAAACGTATAATAGACGGTACGTTCTACTACTCGCCACTGGAGGATAAAGTTGCGGAAGAGAAAATCCGAACAATATCCAATAGTAAACTCTGGGAGGAGTTTTCACCAAAAGAAATACCTTCCGAAGCAAATACTCAGGCAGAGATCATTTCAACCGCAATCATCGCTTCTACGATCCTTACCGGATTACTCAGCGGAGCTGCTACTGAATTCGGTAGCAAGGCCATGAGCTGGGCATTGCAGCAATTAGGAATTTTCAATCCAATCGGAGAACAGGCAGCACTGACCTACGAGCAACTCAGGGAAGCACTCAAAATCCAGGCCCGTGAAGTTTATCGCCAGAAAATACGAGTCGAATTCAATGAGTATCAGCGAAAATTAGATGATTACAACAATGGAGCGAGAACCATTGAGCAACTGAACTCAATTTATGCCAAGAGTCTCCGCTTGGTCAGCGTGGTTCAAGAGGATGAAAGGCACCCTGACCGAGTGCTTTACCTGGCTTTTGTAATGGCTGCTTACCTGGCAATTATGCAAGAGCGTGCAGAGTGGTACAGAGGAAAAGACGATGAAAAATTCAAGTCTTTCTATAACGCATTTAAGAGTGCCGCCGCAAGGGAGATGAAAATTCTGAAAAAAGTCCGGACCGAAGCTGAAGCATACCGACGTAGTAAAGTGACCGACTTTCTGCGCAGGCGTAATTTCTGGGGGCCGCTGGTATATTTTGAAGATGTTATAACTCACGACCACATCATTACCCCTCCAAACAACTGGCACTACTATGAGGAAAAGTGTATTCGTCGCGGGCCTAGATACCATTGTATAGCATGGTCTCACGACACGCCATCTTATTGGGCACAAATCAAGAAACTGGAAGTAGCGAAGGCCGGCTACATTGCCCAGCTGAATAAAGAAGTTGCGCATGCTCTGAGAGGACTGGATGAGACCTACGAAAAAATGCAGCGCATTGTAGACATGGAGATTCCAACCTCTCCTCCTAAATAGGATTTATGGCGGTTTATTAAAGGGTAATGATACAGGATCTCTTTAATTAGAAACAAGAACTACGGATCATAGGAGTACACTGAAAGATTGTTCGGTTTTCGAGACAAATGACTCAGTATAGATCGCTTTTCCAGGTCTGGAAGCTACCGATGTCAAGCACTGCTACTTTGAAGTCCAAAACCTCCCACGTATCTTCGCCCAAAATTCCGACCAGATGAAAACCCGTCAAGAGAAAGACTCCATTGGCTACGTAGAGGTACCCGCCGAACGTTACTGGGGAGCCCAGACCCAGCGCAGCAGCCAGAATTTTAAAATCGGTGGACAGCGCATGCCGATTGAGATCGTGCGGGCCTTCGCCATTCTGAAGAAATCCGCTGCCAGGACCAATGCTGCATTAGGCGTATTGGCTCAGGAAAAATCTGATTTGATTAACAAAGTAGCAGAGGAAATTCTGGCGGGCCAGCTGGACGACGAGTTTCCACTGGTCGTCTGGCAGACCGGCTCCGGCACCCAGTCAAATATGAACGTCAATGAGGTGATCGCCAACCGTGGGCACGTCCTGCAAGGCGGTAGTCTGACCGACGAAAAGAAAGCCCTGCACCCCAACGACGACGTGAATAAATCGCAGTCGAGCAACGATACTTTCCCTACCGCCATGCACATTGCGGCTTACGGAATACTGCTGGAAAACACCATTCCCGGTATCGAGCAATTGCGGGACACCCTGGATAAGAAAGCGAAAGAAATGGCCGAGATCGTCAAGATCGGCCGGACTCACTTTATGGACGCCACGCCCTTGACGCTGGGACAAGAATTCGGCGGCTACGTCAGTCAGCTGAACCATGGCCTTAAAGCGATCCGCAATACCCTTGACCACCTGAGCGAGCTGGCCCTGGGCGGCACCGCCGTCGGTACCGGACTGAATACACCGGAAGGCTACGCCGTACACGTGGCCAAGGAGATAGCCGAGGCCACTGGCTACCCTTTCATCACCGCTGAAAACAAATTTGAAGCCCTGGCTGCCCACGATGCCATTGTAGAAGCCCACGGCGCCCTGAAAACGGTAGCGGTAAGTCTGATGAAGATCGGCAACGATATCCGGATGTTGTCCAGCGGACCACGTTCCGGCATCGGGGAGATCGTGATCCCGGCCAATGAGCCCGGCTCTTCCATCATGCCCGGCAAAGTGAACCCGACCCAGTGCGAGGCGTTGACCATGGCCATGGCCCAAGTAATGGGTAATGACGTAGCGATCACCGTAGGCGGCAGCACCGGCCACTTTGAACTGAACGTCTTCAAGCCGATGATGATCTTCAACTTCCTGATGAGCGCCCGCCTGATCGGTGATGCCTGCCGCAGCTTCGAGGAGAACTGCGCCGCCGGTATCCAGCCCAACCGCGGCCGGATCAAGGAGTTGGTGGACAACAGCCTGATGCTGGTCACGGCCCTGAACACCAGGATCGGTTACGATAAAGCCGCTGAAATTGCCAAAAAAGCCTACAAGGAAGAGACTACCTTGAAAGCAGCCGCCCTCTCCCTGGGCTATCTGACCGCCGAGCAATTTGACGAGTGGGTCCGGCCGGAGGATATGGTGTAGTGAGGTAAAAAGCTGCTAAGAACACCAATCAAAAGGGGCACAAGTGAAATCACTTGTGCCCCTTTTTACAGCTTATTGGTCACCTGGCTTTTACAAGCCAAGACCGTAGCGAAGCGTCCGCTCATCTCCGGGGTATTTACCTTCCAGCATGACCGCGCCTTCGCGGGTAGCCAGTAATTTTTCGATATCCTCGATATCATTCACTGGTTCATCGTCGATTTTAGTGATAACGAAGCCTTCGCGGATGCGGGTTTGCTCGCTCAGGAGTCCTTCACGCAAACGCAGTACCTGCACGCCTCCATCTACACCGTATTCTTCGGCCCCTTCGGGCGTCAGTACACCCAGTTCGGCACCCAGACGATCGTAAAAAGCCGGCTTGGTTTCCGCAGTAACTACGTCGGTGTTACCGACCTGATTCTTCAAAGTAGCGGTAATAACTTGCTCTTTGCCATCTCGTTCAATAGTTAGTGCAACAGCATCACCGGGTCGGCGACGGCCCAGTTGCTCAAGCAACTCACTATTGCGTAAAGTCGTGACACCGTCAACCTCTAATACAATATCACCCTTTTCCAATCCGGCCTCTTCGGCGGCACTATTTGGAGAAACACTACGGATGTAAACGCCGGTTTCCCGATCGGTGGCGAATTCTTCGGCTGCGGCTTTGTTCAATTCAACAATGCCAGCCCCCAGATAGCCACGCTGTACCACGCCGTATTCACGCAAATCCTGTACCACTTTGGAAACGATCTTGCTCGGTACGGCAAAGCTATAGCCGGCAAAGACACCAGTAGGCGAGCTGATGGCAGTATTAATGCCTACCAAATCTCCGTTAATATTCACCAACGCACCTCCGGAATTGCCGGGATTGACCACGGCATCCGTCTGTATGAAGGATTCGATGGCGTAGCGGCTCTTTTCACGAAGAATATCGATACTACGTCCCTTGGCGGACACGATGCCGGCGGTAACGGTACTGGTGAGGCTGAAGGGATTACCCACGGCTACCACCCATTCCCCAATACGTACCTGATCGGAATCGGCAAATTTCACGGTGGGTAGACCACTTTCCTCAATTTTAATGAGGGCTACGTCGGTGGTCGGGTCAACGCCGATCACGGTAGCGTCGTAAGTACGTTGATCGTTGAGTACAACTTCCAGTTCTTCAGCCTCTTCCACCACGTGGTTGTTGGTAACTATGTAGCCATCAGCACTGATGATCACCCCGGAACCCGAGCCGCGTTGAAGAGGTGCTTCTCCTTGCTGTCCGCCGCCGTTACCGGGGCCGAAGAAGTCACGAAACATCGGTGGTATCTGATCCGGGTCTAAACCGCCACGGCCAGCCGTAGCCCTGCGCGCAGCCTTAATGTGTACAACGGCGGGTAATGCCTTTTCCGCAGCCATCGAAAATCCGGCTTCCGGGATCATCGAACCGTCAGCCGGCGTGACGTAATTTGATAATTGAGCCATCGGGGCAGCTTCCTGCTGCTTAATGACTTTGACCTGCTGGCCAAAACCCAAATAGTAGGCGCCACCCAGGGCGACGACGGCCCCTAAAATGGAGGCCAGTAAAATGCCAAAAAACTTGTTCATACTGGTGTAGATTTCTTGAGGGGGATAAAATAAAAAGTCGCTAAATTCTCATTCGTTGAAACGTAACGGTTCGTGATGCGTTCGTTACCCTATTAAGATTTTGCAAACGGGGATTTAGTTGGTTGCCATAGCGAGCCTTAACGGATTTTTAACGAAATGACGGGCAGCGGTGAAAAAACGCGTTTGTCAGAAATTTCTCAGCCCCAGCGGTAAGTACCGCTTACCTCTATTCCCGCCAGTTCCAAAGCGCGGTCCACGACCGTAGCGGCCAGTTCTTCCGGGCCAGTTGCTCCGCCGTAAAAACTCGGGATAGCCGGGCAGATAATAGCACCGGCTTCAGTCAAAGAAGTCATATTGCGTAAATGAATCAGGCTGAGTGGTGTCTCCCGGGGGATCATTACCAGCTTGCGTCGTTCTTTCAGGATGACGTCGGCGGCGCGGGTGATCAGGTCATTGCTGATTCCGGCGTTGATCCTACCCAGCAAGCCCATGCTACAGGGACAAACCAACATGGCTCCATAACGGGCTGAGCCCGAAGCGAATGGCGCGTGCCAGTCCTTCTTCTCGTAAAAATCGAAAGGATAATTCTCGTAGTCCTTGTTCCCTAATTCCAGCTCCCAGTTGTAGCGGCCATTATCGGTCATCACCACGCCTACGGCTTCCCATTGGTCCTTAAGTTCCACTAAACGGTCCATCATCACTTTGGCGTAGATGCTTCCACTGCTGCCTGCTATGGCCAGTACGATCTTTTGCTTTTGCATACGGGGGTAACGGCCTCAGGACCAAGTGGTTTGTTCTACCTGCCAGCATACGGTCATTTTATGGCTAACAAAGTAGCAAAGTTTTTAGGGGAAACCTGTCTGAAAACTTACCAGGCGGCGAGCGTCGGCATATTATCAGCACCATCGCTTAGACTAAGGTCATTGCTCAATGTAACCAACTTCCTACCTTACCTTGATGATTATCGAATACCACAACTTTTCTTGTTACAATAGATGAGCACTGCTACTTTGATAGCCTGAAACTTTCCCAGCCCAGGATATGAATCGTAGATTTACGGAACGGACGAAGGCGCCAAGTTGGCGAATTCTCAATTTCAAATTCTCAATCATAAATTCTCAATCCGAATGACCGCCATCACCCTGTCCGACGATTTCAATTATGCGTTGGACCGGATGGAAGAAGGAAGCAACCTGTTCATTACCGGCCGGGCCGGAACGGGTAAATCGACTCTGCTGCGCATCTTCCGGCAAACCACCAAGCGCAAATGCGTCGTGCTGGCTCCTACCGGCGTAGCGGCCCTGAACGTACAGGGACAAACGATTCATTCTTTCTTCGGCTTTCCGCCCCGTTTGTTGCAGCCCCACGACGTGAAGCCCAACCGCCGCAACTACCGCATTTTTGAAGCCATGGAAATACTGATCATCGATGAGATCAGTATGGTGCGGGCCGACGTGATGGACGCTATAAACATCGGCCTGCAGATCAATCGCCGCAACTCCGAGCCCTTTGGCGGCGTACAGATCGTTTTCTTTGGCGATCTTTATCAACTCCCGCCGGTCGTCAGTTCCGAAGCCGAACGACTATACTTTCGGGAGACTTACGCCAGTCAGTATTTCTTCAGCGCCGACTGCCTGGACGACATCGAGCTGGAAATGATCGAACTCCGACAAGTTTACCGCCAGGACAGTCGGTATTTCCTTCGTCTCCTGGAGGGTATCCGCAATGCTACCATCGACATGGACGACCTGGAAGATCTCAACCAGCGCCACAAACCAGATTACGATACCAGCGGCCAAAACTACCTGACGCTGGCCGCCCGTAATGCCAAAGTCAACAGTATCAATGCCAAGGAACTGGATGCCCTGGTCAATCCGGTTCATACTTACCTCGCCGAGATCAAGGGTAATTTCCCGGAGCGCCTCTACCCTACCGACGCGGCGATCCAACTCAAAGAAGGTGCCCAGGTCATGACATTGCGTAACGATACCGACAAACGCTACGTCAACGGCACCATCGGGACCATCACCAAGTGCAAACCGGAAACCATCATGATCCTTACCGGCGAAGGTGATCAGGAACGCGAGATTGAAGTTGGTTACGAAGAGTGGGACATTATCCGTTACAATATGGATCTGAGCAAACCCGGTGAGATCGGTACCGAGTCCATCGGAACTTTCAAACAACTACCCGTTCGACTAGCCTGGGCCGTCACCATCCACAAGGCTCAGGGAAAAACCTTTGACAAAGTGGTCATCGACCTGGGCAGCGGAGCCTTCGAAAGCGGGCAAACCTACGTCGCCCTCAGTCGATGCCGCTCGCTGGATGGCATTATTCTGAGTAGTCCCATTCGGCCCAGAGACGTAATGGTGGACCCGGCAATCGTGGAGTGGTACTCGATGATGAGAAGGTAGGTGGGCGGCCGCTGGCCTTGTAGATGCCTTCGGCTTGTGGACGGGCTTCGCCTTTGTGGACGATCGCTGAAGCGATCTTGTTGAATAGCTAACTCTTCGAAGACAGAAACTTTGGTCTTTGATCCTGATCCTAAAAGCGAGGCACGAGCGTCCAGGAGTCGCGCAGCGACGTCCACAAGGCCGGAGGCCGTCCAAAAAAGCGAGGCGAAACCGAGCGTCCATCTAGCTACTGCGCAGCAGCAGGCTTTCCGTTAAATCTATCAATGCCTGTTTTTTTTCTTTTTTCACTTGCACCGCGTTCAGGTGTTCGTAGGCTTCCAACTGGTACTGGTCACGTAGCTTGGCGACTTCCTCGGGGATGCCCATTTCGCGCATCATCCCGGTGACTTCCGCTACTTTTTGGGTCGGATTATCCGGAGTCAGGCCAAACCAGCCGAGCAAGGATTCTTTTTGGAGTGTCTCCGCAATTTCCAGTGCCCGCAGATACAGAAAAGTCTTTTTGTTCCGCACGATGTCATTACCCACCTGCTTACCTATTTGCTCGGTGGTACCGAAAGTATCCAACAAGTCGTCTTGAAGCTGAAAGGCGATTCCCGTCAGACGTCCGAATTCGTAAAGGTGCTGAGCATCCTCGGCCGGGGCATCGGCGGCCAGGGCACCAAGTTGCAATGCACCACCCAGCAACACAGCCGTCTTCAGTTCAATCATCCGGATGTACTCCTGAATACTTACGTCACTGCGGGTTTCGAAATCCACGTCGTATTGTTGGCCCTCACAGACACCCGTAGCTACTTCGTTAAAGACACAAAGCATCTCCGGGATCCGGTGGGCCGTAGGGCAAAGACAGAGTTGTTCGTAAGCCTTGATCAGCATCAGGTCACCGCTCAGAATACCCGTATTGACGTCCCATTTTTTGTGTACCGTTAATTGACCACGGCGCAGGTCGGATTCATCCATGATGTCGTCGTGCAGCAACGTGAAGTTGTGAAACACCTCTACGGCCTGGGCTACGGGCAGGGTCACTTCTGGTGCAGCGTCAAAAAGCTGGCCGGCCAGTAAAGCCAGTACGGGTCTTACCCGCTTGCCCCCGATTTGCAGAATGTAATCAACTGGTTCATACAGCCCCAGCGGTTCTTTGCGGTAAGGATTGGCGTTCAGATAATTAAGAAAATCGGTCCGGAGTTCGGTAGAGCTCTTGATGATAAATTAATTTTTGTTCCGAAAAAATGGACGCCGCTGGCTGGTAGACAGCCTTCGGCCTTTTGGATTGCTATGGTTTGTGCAAGTGTTTATGCATAATTTTCATCATACATAACCTCATTTCTTAAGCACGCCATTACGGTATGAATCATCTTGTTGCGTAAGTTGTTCACCGCA
>PDLQ01000037.1 GCA_002591745.1 Lewinellaceae bacterium SD302 | reverse complement strand
GATCAATTCGGCATCTGGCGCATCTGCTGTATTTCCTACTGGTCCTGCGATCCGTTCGACTGCGGAGACCTCACTGCTCAATTTGTCGGGCCACAGGGTTATCAACTCAACCTCACCGGGGCCAACGGGGCCACCGATATCCAGTGGCAAGACGACGATACCGGGCAGATCATCCCCGGAAATACTGCTAGCATTTTCGTCCCCATCGAACCGATCTGCCAGCAGCGCAACATCAGTATCCGTTACCGTGATCAATTCGGCATCTGGCGCATCTGCTGTATTTCCTACTGGTCCTGCGATCCGTTCGACTGCGGAGACCTCACCGCTCAATTTGTCGGCCCACAGGGTTATCAACTCAACCTCACCGGAGCCAGCGGAGCCACCGATATCCAGTGGCAGGATGACGACGATGGACAACCCATACCCGGTAACGGAACCTCCATAATCGTCCCGATTGACCAGCCTTGCCAGTTCCGCAACATCAGCGTTCGCTATCGAGACCAATTCGGTGTCTGGCGGGTCTGTTGCATCGCTTACTGGTCCTGCGATCCGTTCGACTGCGGTAACCTCACGGCAGTTTATGATGAACCCTCAGACGGCTTTATCATCTCCCTAACCGGAGTTCCAGGAGCCAATAACATCAGCTGGGTAGACGATGAGTCCGGCGAATTGATCCCAGGAACGTCAACTTCTATCATACTACCCTACCCCGGCATCTGTGAGCAGCGTTTCATCAGTGTCCGTTATCGGGACCAGGACGGGAATTACTTCGTCTGCTGCATCAGCTTTTTACTCTGTCCGCCGTGCCCCTCACCAATTCCACAGTTTACTTACGTGTTGGACGGAAACGAAATTAGCGTTGCGAATACGTCTCAAGACGCCGATAGCTACTCATGGAGCTTCGGCAATGTAAATAGTACTTTGGAAAACCCGCCCCCGATTGCTTTACCACCAGGCACAACCATTGTTTGTCTAACCGCTTTCAACTCCTGCGACACTACGCAGTTCTGTACAATCATTGACCTACCGGACCCCGCGGTAGACCTCATCTTCGATCTTGAAGACGGGATTTGCGGGGGCCCTGGTGAAATTATTGATCTGCCCTTACGGGTGCGAAATTTTGACGACGTCCTCAATTTTCAAATGAGCGTTGAGCTGGAAGACCCCGATTTCGCCAGTATCGTTGGCTTTGAAGTGGGGAACCTTCCCTTTGGCGTTATCTTCCCTTCGGTTAATATTATTAGTGGGTCATCAGCGACAATTGTCTGGACAGAAAGTCAGGGTGTTACTTTAGTCGATGACGCTATATTTTTGACGCTCAGGTTAGCCATCAATAACTCGGCTACCGGAAATAGTACGATTCACCTCAATGAGTCCGTCATTCCCGTTCAAGCTTACTACGATGACCTTAGCTTGGCTGAAACCATGCTCCTTAGTGGCGAATTCAGTATTTGTAATTTCGTTACGCTAGCGGGTACAGTAAGCAAGGAGGACGACTCAGTCCTGGAATCGACTAACGTATTATTAAGTCAAGACGGTGTTTTCAGCCAGAGTACCGTAACTAACGCTAATGGAGAATATACCTTCAATGATTTAGAAGCCGGTCATGAGTACACCGTATGGCCGGTCAATGACGACTTTTACAGCAACGGGGTTGATGCCGGCGACGTATTCCGGCTGCAAAACCACGTTTCACTGGCTGCTCTTTTGGATTCTCCCTACAAAGCGATTGCCGGTGATGTTCATCAGCCTTCGGATATTTTCGCCATCGACATTAGTCTGGTTCGTCAATTGATCCTGGGCGATATTCAAACATTCGCAGACGTCGATTCCTGGCGATTCGTGCCGTCAGATCATGTATTTGACAACCCCGCAGAGCCCACATCAACGATCTTTCCCGAATCCGTGACCTTTCCCAATATGCAGAGTTCCAGTCTGGACGTAGATTTCATCGGCATGAAAATGGGGGACGTTAATCTTAATGCAGTCACTTCACCCGTACCCGGCGATGATCAAGCGCCAGATGTGGTTGACGACGACCTTACATTTTCCATAAATGCACCGGCTGCGTATCCAGGTGAAACCTATACCGTTGAGGTCACGACAGAAAGTTTTACGGAAATGATCGCCGCTCAGTTTTCCATGAACTGGGATTCGTCTGTATTGATGTTCACTGGTCTTAGTGGCCTGAACAGCGAAATGAACATAAACCAGTCCAATTTCAGTTTTGCCTCGGTTATGAATGGCCGGCTCCCATTCGTTTGGTGGGCAAACGTGCTACCAGTGAGTTTGGAAGATTCAACCGTACTCTTTAAGATAGATTTTGAAGTGTTGGGGTTGGTAAATGACTCTGTAAACATCGGGTTCGGAGAAGTACCCACTCCCTTCTACTTTGAGAGTATCAACGAAACACTGACCGCTCATTTTAATGGATGGCAAGCCATCATACAGGAAACGCCCAGTAGTAGTGACGAATACCGGGCGAATAGCAAATGGAAAATCTTCCCAAATCCAGTAAACGGTAATTTCCAACTGAATACTTCAACTAATAGTCAGTCTACGGCACTGGACAGAGTCCAACTATTTGGATTAAATGGCCGCTTACTGAAGAATTGGAGTAGCCCTGGCCTCAGCACTCAATTTGATGTGAGTGACCTACCGCCCGGAGTTTACTCCGTAAGAATTACGGATAAAAAAGGGAGTCAGCTAAATAAGATTGTAATTCAGTAAACACTATTTGCAAAGTAATTACCTGCCGCAATTCCACTCATTTGGAATTGCGGCATTTTTATGTGCAACTATGGTTGTTAAATTTTTAAATAATTTTAGACACTCAAAACCGAGAGGTGCTATGCAATGAAAAAACACCACACCGAAAAGGAAAAGATCAAGGCACACCGCAAGAGTATATTTTTAGTCGATATGCTCTGCGAAAAAGAAAACATTAAACTTCAGGATATTGCCGACTTCATTCCCGGCATCTTTCACCTCAATGATGGAACGAGTCTAGAGGTCAAATTTATGTCCTCTCAGGCAAAGGGCTTGATAGGATTGACCGGCTCTGAAATTGTAGATATGGGCCTGGATTTTTTTGATCGATATCTTTCACCAGACACCGTAAACAATGTATTTCCCAGATTTCAAGCTCACTTTATGAAGGGAGATAATTCTTCGGTTTACTCTGATGTACAGCTGTATAAGCCCAAACAAAATAAGGATAACTTCGTTCCGATACTTTCTTCTATAAAAATTGATCCTTCGGGTAAGAATTTATTAACCTCTTCTATTGTATTCAGAGACTTGGGCAGAAGTATAAAGGCAATAGAGAGAGTGATCGATCAGCAAAAATTCTCCCAACTAAACTTTGACAAATTTTAAAGCCTAACGAAGCGAGAAAAACAGATACTCACGCTAATTGCTCAGGGGTGGACAAATAAGGACATTGCTGATTTCATGTTCATATCTAACAACACCGTCAGGACCCACCGCAATAACATCTGGAAAAAATTGGATATCAAAAATTTCAGGGATGTAATCAATTTCGCCCAGGCCTTTGATTTAATTTAGAGATAAGTATCCAACTGAATTTCTACAGTACCCCTAGTATGCATGGCCGGCTAATGGATTACCAGCACGGGAAGTTAGCCGTTGGAACGACAAAGGTATTCCTCGTAAGCTCCTCGGATTTAGCCCGTATATCAGCATTGCTACTTTGAAGTCAACAATCAATCTAACTCGCTGATCGCCTTTACATATCCTCAAAGCAGAGTTCAAAATATTGTCGAAAATTTGGTTTGAAAAGTACTTTATAAATGAAGCCGGATTGGCTGAGCGGCATTCACTATATTTATACCCTTTCCCAAAATAAATCAGAACTATGCTTTCCCCGTTAAAACTATGCCTTGCGCTGGCACTTTTATCTATTCTTTCCGCTTGCGAAAAACAAGCCGAAGAAAAACTGGCCAACGCGGATAAGGTCTCCGGTGCCTACGAAGCGCTGAACTTTATGGGCGAGCGACTCAACTACCCCGAAAGCGAGATGCCCAAAGGCGCTTTTACCGATGCCTGGCGACAGCACCTCACCCTGCAAAACAACGGCGGTGGGCGCGGCGGAACGGAAACCTGGGAAACCATGGGGCCGGTGAACCGTGCTGGTCGGGCCCTGTCACTGGCCTTTAATCCGCAGAACGCCAATACCCTTTGGCTAGGTACTGCCAGTGGAGGCCTCTGGCGTAGTCATACTGAAGGGTTGGGTGGAGATGCCTGGGAGTATGTCCCAACGGGTTTTCCCGTGCTCGGAGTATCCACCATTGCATTTGCGCCCGGTGACTCAACGACCATGTACATCGGCACCGGCGAGGTGTACAATTACCAGGCCGCCGGTACCGGAGCCGCCTACCGGAGTACGCGTGGTAGCTACGGAATGGGCATCCTGAAATCTACCGATGGTGGAGAAAACTGGGAAATGAGCCTGGATTGGAGCTACGATCAAAACCGGGGTATCTGGATGATTAAGGTGCATCCCAACGATCCACAAATCGTTTACGCTGCCACAACCAATGGTGTTTACCGGACCATGAATGGCGGTAACGACTGGGAAGAAGTACTCTCCGCAACGATGGTTACTGATTTGGTCATACATCCCGAAAGCCCCGACTCGATCGTCGTCGGAGTCGGCAATCTAGGCTCTCCGGGACGGGGTATTTTTCGCTCCACCGACGGCGGCGATAATTGGGATCAGATCACCGAAAACATCCCACCCGATTTTCAGGGAAAGATTCAGCTCAATTTCGCCCCTTCGGAACCTGACATCCTCTACGCTAGTATCGGAAATGGCTTTTCAAGTGCCGAAGGAGCGACCTGGCTATGTCGTTCAACCGATTTTGGTGCCAGCTGGACGGTGGTCAACCAAACGGATTACAGCCTGTGGCAGGGGTGGTTTTCCCACGACGTAGACGTTAGCGCTACTGACCCGGATCACATCGTTGCCATAGGCATCACTACCTGGCGGAGTACGGATGGTGGTCAGAACCTGATTTATGAAACCGACGGAGGCATTGGCCCAAGTAATCCTGACCCCGCCGACAATACTCCCGGGAACGTGGTTCACTCGGATTGCCACGATGTTCAATTCCACCCTACTAACCCGGATATTGTGTACGTCGTCAGTGATGGTGGGGTCCACCGATCAACGGATGGCGGACAAACTTTTGCTTTTGCGAATGGTGGGCTACAAACCTGCCAATTTTACAATGGTTTTTCTACCGCAGTTACTGATGAGTCTATAGCCATGGGCGGACTACAAGATAATGGTACCATTCTTTGGAATGGCGACGATACCTGGACCGTTATTTTAGGTGGAGACGGAAGCTGGTCCGCCATTAATCCAGTAGACCCCAGCATCTACTATGGTTCCTCCCAACGACTTAACGTTTTACGTAATACGCCAGGATTTGGCTGGGAAAATATGGACATCGACCAAATTGGCTCTGCAGCCTTCATTGCTCCATACGTTATTAGTGCTACCAACGGAAATATCCTCTACGCCGGCCACGGTGGCGTAAGCAAAACCCTTAACGGTGGTGATAGCTGGTCCATTACCAATGGTGGAGCAAGCCTGGATGGCAATCCCGTGCTGAGTATGGAAGTGGCCAGCAACCCTGATGTTGTTTACGCAGCTACCGCTCCGACGACAATCTTCGGTGGAACCCGTAGTGGCCTATTCGTGACTGAAGATGGTGGTAACAGCTGGAGTGAGCGTACGGGTATTTTACCAGATCGTTACCCAATGGACATTACCGTTGATCCAACGAACGAAGCCATTGCCTACGTGACCTTCAGTGGCTTTGGCAGCGGTCACGTATATAAGACCCTGGACTATGGAGAAAACTGGATCGACATTAGTGGAGACCTGCCCGATTTACCAACCAATGCGGTTATTGTAGACCCCCTTTACCCGGATCACGTTTATATCGGTAATGATTTTGGTGTTTACGCTTCACTTGACGGGGGCGAGACCTGGGAAGGTTTCCAGGAAGGACTATACGACGCGGTAATGGTCTTCGATCTTAAAATTTCCCCCACCAATCGTAAGCTACGGGCAGCTACTCACGGCAACGGGGCTTTTCAGCGCGATCTGGTAGAGCCGGCAACAGGCACTCAGAACATCGCAGCAAGCCTTCCCGAAGTAAGTATATTCCCCAACCCCGCCAGGGAGCAGACCAACCTGCGCTTTCGGTTAACTGATACACGGCAACTAAATATTCGCCTCCTAGATTTGCAAGGACGGGTTATTCGCCAGTTGGCCACGGAGACTTTCGCTAATGGAGAACATAGCCTTCCGATCCCCGTAACGGATCTGGCCAGCGGCAATTACTTCCTGCAAATTCAGGGTAGCTTTGGGGTGCACGTCGAAAAATTATTGGTAGAGTAATCCTTGTGGATCAAACACAATTAAGAGCTTGTTTGGGAATTGCTATGAACTGAAAAACAATGATTTATGGTTCTGACTATACCATAAAATTGTGAGCTTGGCGGGTCAAGCGATCTATTTTTGGTGACGTCAGGTTCATAAAGGCTTGTTTTTCAGGAAATAGAAATCCAAACAAGCTCTAAGGTTTTGAATGGACGGCAGTGCTTCGGGAGAGGTGCTGCCGTTTTTCTATGGCTAGCGACCTCCCGGTCGCTCTAATTCCGAGAGACAAATATTCCTTCGACCGGGAGGTCGCTAGCCAAAACAAAAAGCCCCCGCGTCAAACAGACACGGGGGCTTTTCACTAGAGCGACCGGGAGGTCGCTAGCCGTTTACTCCTCCTCGCTGGTAGCGGGAGCCTCCTCTTCGCGAACGGTGGTCTTGCCACTTTCGTCGGTGAGGTTCATGTTCATGGTGGCGCTTACCTCTTTGTGGAGGTTGAGGACCAGTTCGTACTCGCCGAGAACCTTGGCACCTTCCGGCATCACGATTTTCTTGCGCGGGATGTCCACGTTGTACTGGCTTTCCAGAGCAGTGTGTACCATCAGCGGAGTGATGCTACCGAAGATCTTACCACTGGTACCGGCTTTGGCCAGAATTTCCAGGGTTTTGCCGTTAACGGCTTTGGCGATCTCCTTGTACTCGTCCAGGCGCTTCTGCTCCTGAGCGTCCTCACGGCGGGTCATCTCGGCCAGGCGGCCCAGGTTAGACTTGTTGGCGATAATGGCCAAGCCGTTAGGAATAAGGTAGTTGCGGCCGAAGCCGTCTTTTACGGTAACAACGTCGTGCTTGTAGCCGACTTTGTCCACGTCTTGCAGCATAATGATTTGCATATCATATATGTTGTCCCACCCTTTCGGGACGGTGCCCCATTTTGGTGGTGGTTAGGAAGATTAATGATAAAATGGTGCAATGATAAAATGATCTAATGCTGGATAACGGAAACATCAGATCATTTAATCATTGCCTCAGTAAATCATTGCTTATTTAAGAAGGTCCGTCACGTACGGCAGCATCGCCAGGTGGCGGGCACGCTTGATCGAGGTACTGATCTTGCGTTGGTACTTGAGGGAGTTGCCGGTGATACGGCGGGGAAGGATCTTACCTTGCTCGTTGACGAAAGTCAGGAGGAAGTCAGGATCTTTGTAGTCGATGTATTTGATGCCGAACCGACGGAAACGGCAGTATTTCTTGCGCTTACCACCGATCTTGGGGTTGGACAAGAATTTGATATCGTCGCGACTTGCCATAGCTTGTCTACTTTTTTAGCGTTAGTTAATTACTCCTCTTCCTCTTTACGGGCCTCGGCGTCTCCGCTGGGTACTCCGCTAATGGATGGGGAATCGGCTTTCTTGCGGCTAATGCCATGAGCGGCACTTTCCGTTTTGGCGGCTTTTTCTTGCTTGTGCTTCTTGGCTTTGGAAATCTTTCCATCGCGCTTGTCGGCGTTGTATTGAACACCGTACTTGTCCAGTGCCACAGTGAGGAAACGCATAATGCGCTCGTCACGGCGCAGGGCCAGTTCGAAGGTTTGCAAAAAGGCACCGTTTGGAGCCGTGTATTCGACGCAGTAGTAGACACCGCTGTTCTTCTTGTTGATGGGGTAAGCCAGCGTGCGCAGGCCCATTTCGTCCACAAAAACAATTTCACAGCCCTCCTTTTGGAGTTGTTCTACGTACGCCTGAGCTGTCGTTTTGATCTCGTCCCCCGACAGCACCGGGTCTACGATGAAAGTAGTTTCGTAATTTCTCATCGGATCAGTCGTACTTAGTGAAATAATTGGATTAATGCTCCGGCTAGGCCGAAGCGGGCGCAAAGGTAAGACAAAGCCCAGTAAACCACAAGCTTTAGCAGCAATTTAGTTGACTCGCCCTCTCCCCCTAAATACGCCGGCAGATTTCACCTTGCTACCCCGTCCGACCTGGCGTCTAGCCGGGCGGGTTTGTCAGCCAACCTATTGAACTCGACTTAAAACACGGGACATTGCCGTTCAAACAATCACTAAATTCCACCACCAAAGCCCTTCAATTGGCGCTCGAACTTACCACGGATCTCTTCCAGACATAGATTTCCGATACTTCCTTCGTGGGTATGATGTAGCTCACCGTCGTATGTAAACTTGCCAGCTTCAATCTGCGCACCGACTTGTTGATAAGCTTCGCGGAAAGGCGTTCCCGCCAGCACCCGCTCGTTTACGGCCTCAACCGTATATAGATAACGATACTTCTCGTCCGCCAGGATATCTGGACTGACCCGGAGTTCCTGCAAACTCCGCTCCGTCAAACGAAGACAGTTTTTCAAATTAGCAAGGGCCGGAAAGATCGCCTGCTTGAGCAACTGGTAGTCCCGGTGGTAGCCACTGATCAGGTTGGCATTGAGCATACTTACCTGAGCTGGCAAAGACTGTAATAGGTTGCAGTGCCCGCGAATAAGCTCGAAGACGTCCGGGTTCTTCTTGTGGGGCATAATGCTGCTACCCGTCGTAAAGGCATCGGGCAAGGTGAGAAAGCGGTAATTTTCGTTGGAAAAGAGAACAATGTCGGCGGCCAACTTACCCAGCGTGCTGCTGATCCCTGCCAGGGCGAAACTGATAAATTGTTCCGTCTTCCCCCGTCCCAATTGAGCGTTAATCGAATTATAGGCCAGATCGTCGAAGCCCAGCAGCTCTGTGGTCAACTTGCGGTCCAGCGGAAAGGAACTGCCATAGCCCGCCGCCGAGCCCAGCGGGTTTTGGTTATTGATCTTGTGCACGGATTGCAAGAGTGCAAGATCATCGACGAGTGCCTCGGCGTAGCCACCAAACCAGAGGCCAAAGGAAGAGACCATCGCCACTTGTGTATGTGTATACCCCGGCATCAGTACGCCCTGATAGCGTTCGCTGTTGGCTAACAAAGTAGCAAAGAGTGCATCCAGCAAAGATGCGATCTCCCTGATCTCCGCCCGGAAGAACAAGCGCAGGTCCACCAGCACCTGGTCGTTACGCGAACGGCCGGAATGAATTTTTTTGCCTACCTCCCCCAGTTTCCGGGTCAGTAACAGTTCCACCTGGGAGTGTACGTCTTCCACACCCGGCTCGATCTTGAATTCACCCGCCTCGATAACCGCCGCGATCGCTTCCAGTCCAGCTTCCAGTTGTTGCAATTCCGCCTCAGTCAGCAGGCCGATGGAAGTGAGCATTTTGATGTGGGCACTGGTGCCTTGCACGTCGTAACGCGCCAACTGCAAATCAAAATCAGGATCGTTGCCAATGGTAAAGGTCTCGATCAATGCGTCGACGGTGGTCTCTTTTTGCCAGAGTTTCATACTGTTTGCTTTTTAGGAACGTCTTCCTGAATGTAGGTGTCGATCAAACTCGTATAAAGGTTGATGCCCTCTTCGATTTCTTTTAGATAAATAAATTCATCCGCCGTATGCGAGCGGTTGGAATGCCCCGGCCCCATCTTCAAAGTCGGGAAAGGCATCAAGGCCTGGTCCGACAGTGTAGAAGACCCAAAAGCGGTACGCCCTAACCTGATGCCAGCACGTACCAACGGATGCTCCAGCGGGATGCCCGAGGAATTGAGCCGCAGTGAACGTGGAATCAGGCGGGAAGTCACCAGGTTCTGCAGCTCATCCGCTACCTCTTGATTGCTGTATTGTTCCGTTGTCCGCACGTCTACTACAAAACGACAACTGTCCGGCACTACATTATGCTGAGTGCCGGCTTCGATCTGGGTAACGGAGACCTTCACCTTACCCAATTGCTCGGAAATGCGGGGGAAGCTAAAGTTTCGCAATTTGTCAATGTCCTCCAGGGCGATGTACAGCGCATTCTCTCCTTCGTCCCGGGCGGCGTGACCGGCTTTACCCCTTGCCAGGCCATCAATGACCATCAGTCCCTTTTCCGCTACGGCCAGCTGCATTTCCGTAGGCTCGCCGACGATGCCGAAATCGACCTTCCCCAGCTGCGGCAGTACGGAAGCTACCCCACCCGCCCCGGAGATTTCCTCTTCGGCTGAAGCCAGAAAGATCAGGTTGAACGGCAAGTCTTTCCGCCCGTAAAAATTCAGAAAAGTCGTGGCCAACGACACCAGCGAGGCCCCGGCATCATTGCTCCCCAAGCCATACAATTTTCCGTCCTCAATGTCCGGTGAGAATGGATCGCGCGCCCAGCCACTCACCGGTTTTACGGTATCGTGGTGAGAATTCAGCAACACGGTCGGTAGCTCAGTTCGATAATTTGCAGTTGTCACCCACAGGTTATTGCCGTGGCGATTCACCGCAATGTTCTTCCGTTCGAAAAATGCGCTGATCAATTCTGCCGTGGCAGACTCTTCTTTGCTGAACGAGGGCGTTCGAATCAGTTCTTTCAGTAGTTCTACCGCTTCCATGATCAATCAATTTTAGTTCCTGCATCTACTAAGATCCCGTCCAGCCCACAGACTAGTACCCGCTCTACTCCGGCGTTCTTAGCCGCAAACGCATTATCCAGTTTCGGGATCATGCCCTCATAAATATTACCGGCTTTGGTGCTAGCCGTATACTCCTCCGAGTTCAGCGTGGCGAGTACCGAAGTCTCATCATCGGGATCAGCCAGAACGCCCGCTTTCTCAAAACAGAATTTCAAGGTCACTGCGTACTGTTGCGTCAAGGCTATGGCTAGCAAAGTAGCAATGGTATCGGCGTTGGTGTTTAATAATTGCCCCGACCGATCCGCTGAAATCGCGCAAAAGACTGGGACAACGTCTAACTCCATCAGTCCCGCAATGAGCTTTTCATTAATCCATTCAACGTCGCCGGCAAAGCCGTAATCCACTAACCCGACCGGTCGTTTGTTTGCAACGATGGCCTGGCCGTCCACCCCTGAAAGTCCGAAAGCATTACAACTCAGTCCCTGTAATCTGCCTACGACCTGCTTGTTGAGGACGCCCGCGTAAGTCATGACGGCCACCTCGAGGGTAGCGGCATCGGTGATTCTTCTTCCGGCGTGCATTCGGGGCTGGATACCGAGTTGCTCACAGAGGCGCGAAGCTTTCTTGCCGCCACCGTGAACGAGAATTTTACGTCCCCTTATCGCCGAAAAATCGGCAAGTACGGCATCTAACTGATCTTGGTCATCCAATACTTTGCCGCCGATCTTAATGATGGTCAGTTGTTGCATCCGGTTGGAGATTTTAGCAGTTTTGAAAGTACGGTCTGTGCAATGACGGTTCGGTTGGCAGCCTGTTCGATAACTAATGAGGCAGGACTGTCCAATACCGCGTCTTCAACCACTACGTTTCTCCTGACTGGCAGGCAATGCATAAACTTAGCCTTATTGGTGGATTGCATTTTTTCGGCGGTGATCATCCATTTTGGGTCAGTGGAAAGAATTTCCCCGTAGCTTTCGTAGCTCGACCAGTTTTTGGCGTAGATAAAATCGGCTCCCGCAAAGGCTTTTTGCTGATCGTGTTCAATGGTGGCGTAGCGAGAAAACTGTTCCGATAGTGCGTAGCCAGGAGGATGAGTGAGGACTAGTTCATAGTCCATCCGGCCGGCGGCGGCCAAAAAGGAGTTGGCGACCGCCTGCGGTAAAGCCCGGGGATGGGGTGCCCAGCTCAATACTACTTTGGGTCTCGCGATCCTTTTGTGTGCTTCAATGGTAAATACATCCGTGAGCCCCTGTAAAGGATGTACCGTGGCCGACTCCATATTCACTATCGGCACCGTAGTATAACGGGCAAATTGTTGTAAAACCCGATCCTGATAATCCAGTGCCCGGTCCTTCAAGCCGGGAAAAGTACGGATACCGATCAAATCTGCGTACTGGCTGATGACGGCTGCCGCTTCTCTGACGTGCTCTGCGGTATCCAGGTTCATCACCGTCCCATCTTCGAATTCAATGCCCCAGGCCTGAGATACATTCAGGAGAATGACGTTCATCCCGAGGTTATAAGCTGCTTTCTGAGTACTGACCCTGGTTCGCAGGCTCGGGTTAAAGAAAAGCAGTACCAGCGTTTTGCGCCTACCCAGTGTTTCTTCTGTATAAGGATTCTTCTTGAAAGCCGCGGCGGTTTTCAAAAATTCCGGGAAAGCATCTACGTCGTCGGTAGATAATAAGTTATGCATGGCTGGTTACTGGTTGTTGATGGGTCGATAGACAGTTGCCGAATGCTTCCAGGAACACTGCTACTTCGTTAGCCATAATAGAAAGCGGCGGTAAAACACGCAGGGTATTTGGCTGGCTGGAAGAGCCCGTAAACACCCCGAACTCCTGGACCAGTCGTTGTCGAAAATCCTTGGCGGAAAAGGGTAATTCTACACCGATCATCCCCCCGGCACCCCGTACTTCCACCACTTCGTCGAATTGCCGCAGTCCCTCCATCAATTCTTTTCCGCGTAGGAGGATATTTTCCTGTAACCGTTCTGCTTCGATGACTTCCAAGACAGCCAGACCGGCTGCACAGGCGAGATGAGTGCCGCCGAAGGTGGTTCCCAGCAGTCCGAAACTGGCTTCTACTTTTGGTGAGATCATGACCCCGCCGATGGGAAAGCCGTTACCCATTCCTTTGGCGATGGTGATCAGGTCCGGCCTGATGCCGGCGTACTGGTGGGCAAAAAATTTGCCGCTTCTTCCGTAGCCCGACTGTATTTCATCCAGGACCAGTAAGGTGCCGTGTTTGGTACACAGCGACTGTAGTTCTCTCAGAAATTCCGGGGCGGGCAGATGCACACCTCCGATCCCCTGGATACCCTCGATGATCAGCGCGCAAACATCTTCCTTGGCAAGTTGATCTTGTACGGCCTCCAAATCATTCCAGGGAAGAATGACCCGCTCGAAACCACGATTTATGGAAGCCGCAATCTTCGGATTATCCGTAACGTGTACGGCAGCGGAGGTTCGCCCGTGAAAGCCGCGTTCAAAAGCAATAACTTTCGACCGGCCGTTGTGGAAGGAGGCCAACTTCAAAGCATTCTCCACCGCCTCGGCTCCGGAATTGACGATAAATAGTTGGTAATCCGGGTAACCGGACAACTCCCCGACTTTCGCCGCCAACTGGTCGCGCAAAGGATTCAGAACGGAATTCGAGTAAAAAGCCACACGATCCAGTTGATCTTTCAGGCGCGCTACGAAATGAGGGTGAGAATGGCCGATTGAAATAACCGCGTGGCCGCCGTAAAAATCAAGATATTTACGATCGTTTTCATCCCAAACCCAACTGCCGGAAGCACGTTGAATATTGATGGGCATCAGGGGGTAAACAGCAAATGGTTTCATAATTATAGTTTTGGACGATGAGTGGATTCCTGAATAAACACTTAAAATGCACTGGCCTTCAGCCTTAGTCCCAGCGTTTCTTCCAGTCCGAATAGCAAATTCATATTTTGAACCGCCTGACCGGAAGCGCCTTTCAACAGGTTGTCGATAATGCTAATGACCAGCAACTTGTTTCCGTGTTTTTCCACGAAAAGGTGACAGTTATTGGTATTGACCACTTGCTTTAAGGACGGAGATTGGGCGACAACACTTACGAAGGGATGCGTGGCGTAATAATCTGCGTATAACTGCCTGGCTTCACTTTCATCCAGTTCGCAATCGGTATACGAGCTGGCAAAAATGCCCCGGCTGAAACTTCCGCGCACGGGTAGAAAGTTGATCTCCGTTCCGTGGTCGGCTTGCAACTGCTCCAGACTCTGGTGAATTTCCCCCAGGTGCTGGTGCGTAAAAGCTTTGTAGATCGACACATTGTTATCCCGCCAGCTGAAGTGGGTAGTTGGAGTTGCTTGCTGCCCCGCCCCGGTACTGCCCGTAAGCGCATTTACGTGTACATCGGAGCGCAGCAGGCCCATTTTCGCCAATGGTAGCAAAGCGAGTTGAATACAGGTAGCAAAACAGCCGGGGTTGGCAATTTTCTGCGCAGATTGAATCTGTTCACGATTCAGTTCCGGCAGCCCGTAGACGAAATTTTCTGCCGTTGGGGCAAGTCGGAAGTCGCGACTTAGATCGACGATTTTAACGCCATCCGCCGGTGGATTCACCTCCAGATACTTGCGGGCTTTACCGTGGCCGGCGCAGATGAATAAGACGTCCGGATTGCCGCTGGCATTAGAAACGAAATCCAGCTCGAGCCATCCGGATAAATCCAAGTGAATGGAAGTGACCGGCTTACCTGCCTGACTGTTACTCTGTACAAAAGCAATCTCGACTTCGGGATGGTTAACGAGTAAACGTAGTAATTCGCCCGCTGTATAGCCTGCGCCTCCAATGATTCCTGCCTTGATCATACCGGTTGAGGTTTTTGTTGGTGAGCAAAATGGTTGGCCAGTATCTTAGTAAATCCTTTTACGTCCTCGCCTGACCAGCCTTCGTTCATCTCTCCATATTGTCCGCCCTGAATCTGCATTCGGTCGTGTTCAGCCTCTACCCCGATTAGCTCGAAGCGGTAGGGATGCAATTTCAGGAAGACTTTCCCGCTGACGTTTTGCTGGGTGTCCTCCAGAAAGTTTTCGATGTTCCGCATTACATCATCGAGGTAGAGTCCCTCGTGCAGCATCATGCCATACCAGTTGCCTAACTGTTCTTTCCAATGAGCCTGCCACTTGCCGAGCAGGTGTTTTTCCAGCAGGTGATGTGCCTTAATAATAATCAGCGGTGCGGCTGCTTCAAAACCTACCCGTCCCTTTATCCCGATGATGGTATCCCCCACGTGTACGTCACGACCAATGGCGTAAGGTGCGGCCAGCTCGCTCAGGTATTCGATGGCGGCCAGCGGATGATCAAATGACCGGTCATTGACCCCGTAGAGTTCCCCTTTTGTAAAAGTAAGGCTGATGGAGGACGGCTCATTCGCGCTGAGTTGGGTCGGCCAGGCGGATTCGGGTAAGGTCTGGTGAGACGTCAGGGTTTCGGCTCCGCCGATACTGGTTCCCCAAACCCCCTTGTTGATGGAGTATTTCGCTTTCTCCTCGCTCCAGCAAAAACCGTGTTCTTCAAGAAAAGCGACTTCCGTGGCCCGCGCAAGTTGTTGATCACGGATGGGGGTGATGATCTCCATCTCCGGGCAAAGGACCTGAAAAGCCAGATCGAAGCGTACCTGGTCGTTTCCCGCCCCGGTACTGCCGTGCGCAATGGCTTGTGCTCCGGTCTCCCGGGCTGCTTTGGCAATTTCCACGGCCTGGCACATCCGCTCGGCAGAGACACTCAATGGATAAGTTTGATTACGTAGTACGTTACCGTAAACCAGGTAACGCAGATATTGATCGTAGTAATTTTCTACCGCATTGATGCAGCGGAACGAAGCAGCGCCGAGGATGGTAGAGTTCTCCTCCATCCGTTGCAATTCTGCTGCGTCAAATCCCCCTGTATTAATGGCTACGGCATGTACTGCCCAACCTTTCAGACTTAGGTATTTAATACAATAGGAAGTATCGAGACCTCCGCTATAAGCCAGTACCAGCGAGTTGTTCTTTGAAGAATTCATATCGTTATTTTATGTGAATTTTAGTGATACTGGGTGATTTAGGCTTTTTCAGTGCCTCTTCCTCCTCCTGTTTAGACAGCGAAAGCATTCCCGTACACAGGCACATTTGCTGGTCGTTGCGCTGAAGAATGTCGTAGTTAGGGCAACTACGGCAACCATTCCAAAAGGTGGCATCCTGGGTGAGTTCGGAAAAAGGAACCGGCCGGTAGCCCAGTTCGGTATTGATTTTCATGACTGCGGCGCTGGTCGTTATGCCGAATACCCGTGCATGAGGATACTTGTCTCGCGCCAATCCGAAGGCGGCGGCCTTTATCTGGCGGGCCAATCCGGCTCTGCGAAAATCAGGATGAACTACGAGTCCGGAATTGGCAACGTACTTATCGTGGTCCCAAGCCTCGATGTAACAAAAGCCGGCCAACTGATCGCCCGACGGGCCACCCAGAGCGATTATGGCCTGTCCTCCCCTCATTTTTGAGGCGATATAAGTAGCTTCCCGGCGAGCAATCCCCGTTCCTCTCTGGGCCGCAGAAGCTTCAATAAGATCACAGATAGCTTGTGCAAAGGACACGTGTTGCCCATTCGCAATGAATAACTGAATGTTCATTGTCAGTAATTTAAAAAACCGCGATATAGTCGTTTAGAACTTGCTTAGACTTTGGCCTAATGGACCGAAAAAATGGCCGCAACAGGCAGAACCAAAAACGCCAGTATAGTGTGAATTGGTTTTCGAGGTGCACACCTCCTAAAGGATAATATGATAATGATTACGCCCTAAGGGCGCGGACGGAAAACGCGACGTGCCGGACGGAACGCCGGACTGTATGGATTAGAATTATATGTGGCTATTGCTATCACTGTAATGCAAATATAGTAGCATTCAAGAGAACTACAAGCCCTTCCTGGTTAGCTGAATGCTCTTTTTACGATTCGTAGCGTTAAAAAAATATTATAGGATCGCGTTTAAAAAAACATCATTAGTGCTTTGGTCATTAGATAGGCAGTAGTCGGGAACCATTATGGCAACGGCCACTAAGGAACGCCGCACGAATAACTTATCGGTTTAGAGTTGGCTATTTCGGTTCTCTGGCTAGGCGGTCTAAGCCGAGTATAGCCTTAGCTATATGAGTTTTCGACCAGCACTGCGAAGAGGCAACATTGTCGACCCGAAACCGGCGAGTTATTTGTGCGTCCTTTCTAAAGCCTAACCATTTAAATACGAAACAATGAAAAAGATTTTTTTTGCCCTCGCTCTAATGATAGGCGTCACTTTTGCCGGCCAGATGAATGCCCAGGTAGTGGTTGATGGTGTAAACATCAATAATCTGGAACAGGTAAGTATGGTCCGCATGGTCGTGCAGAACCGTTTTCTGAGTAATACCGTAGTGGTTTTTATCGATTACGGCCAGAGTATCGGGGGTGCCGCGCGCCAGCGAATGGAAGTTGTGGACCCGCGTACCGACAAGCGCATCAAGTTCAACTCCGTCATGCACGCCGTGAATTACATGCTAGACAATAACTGGGTTTTCGAAGAATCTATGGTACTCCCCAATGATGGCAGTGCGAATTCCAGCTCCAGTGTACAGTACCTCTTTACCCGGGGCGAATAATTCGTAGCCAGTACGATAAATAAAGATAGTGCTCCACGGCGCTTTCCGTCGAATAAGTCATTTTCCACTCCCGGAAGATGGCTTTTTCACGTTCCGGGTGGCGCAGCAAGTGACCGATTTGGTCGATCAACTGTTGCTCCGCCGGGTCGATCGATTGATAGCGTCCACGGCGCAAACTTACCAGCAAGCTATCGGCAGTCTCGTAATTTCTTAGGCAGTAGTGACACAAAAGGTGAAGATAGCGGCCGTATTGATAGATGTCGGTGGCGGCGCCGGGGCGTACATCCTGGTAAAGAGGGTGCAGAAATTCCAGCGCCCGTTCCGGTTGCCCGGAATGGAAAGCGACGAGACCACCCAGCAAATGTAAACTGGCGAAGGCGGGGCCGCTGAGAATACTGTTATACCTTTTAAGTCCGTCTGCCAGCTCGGGTAAACGCTTCAGGCCCTCGGACCAGCGTCCGCGGCGAACACAAGCGTTCAGTTCCAGTTGAAAGCCCCACTCAAAAACCCGGCTGCGGATACCGCTAAGCTTACGGAAGGTTTTTCGTCCGGGCAGCTCACGCATTTCCGCCAGTCCGCGCTCCAGTTTTTCATAATCGGCCAGGTGAAGGTAATCCAGCAGTAAATTATAGGTGGTTGCCAGGATGCGCTCGGGAATCGTCTTGGCTTTGGGGCTGAGTTGTTTTAGTTCTCCCAGCAAACTTTCATTATAGGTTGCGGCTCCGGCGGGGTCTCCGGCGGAAAAAGTCTGGAGGGCAGCAGCCTGTAACTGATCGATACGGGTGGCGGGGTGGGCCTCGGGGTCCGGGATGATCAGGTCAGCCTCGGCGGTACGCGTCAGGTGGTTGAAACGGTGAGCGTAAACAGTCAGCTTATGCTGTTGAGCAGCGAGTTGATTCTCCATTTCAGTTCGGTTATCCGGCCAGGTGAGGGAGAAGTCATCTACCTTTTCCTTCAAGTTTCGCTGGCGGATGAACTGTTCAGCCAAAGTCATTTTCGCCCGGTGGCAGGCCGGCCAAAGATGATAAAAGCCGTGGGTAGTAATGAGTTTCTCTGCTTTTTTCAATCGCCGCCGGGCCGCTATCAGCAGCCGTTTTTTCAATAACAGGAAGCTTTCGTGTAAGCAGGCTTTGGCTACCTCTTCCGGATCGGTGGTGCGGTATAGATCATCTAGCGCGTATAGAATTTTTTCGAACAGCTGACGTCGTATTACGGGCAGATGAGCGGCGTAATTCTTCCCGGCCGCTACCTCTTCCTCAATTCCCGGGTGCCACTTCTTTTCATTTTCCAGGCTAACAAAGTAGCAGTGATAATCGGGCAAACCGGCTTTGTGCCTCCGGGCGATCCGGCTGAAATGGCGCTTTTCAGCCGGCGTCAGGGCCTGAATAAGCTGAAAAAGCTGAGAAGGTTGGGCCTGTTTCATATTTTGATTTTTAATACTATTACCCAATAACACGTATCTTTTCGCACCTTACTCCCTTTCAAACAGGACTAAACGACATATTTTTTCGCCACCGAATCAAAAGTACTGCATTTTGATTTTTAATCCAAGAGACATACTTACCTGGCTTAGGCTATCTTAGTGCTTCATCTTTGTTGCATAACAACAAAATGACCGTCCTTATGCGCACCGCTTTTCTGTTACTATTCACCTTGCTACTTTGCCAGCCACAACTAACCAATGCCCAGTCGGCGGAAGATTGGCAAACTTACGTCGACGTTACCCGCATCAATAGTCATTTCGATCTGGAAGACCGCATCCTGCTGGCCACCGACGGTGGAATTTCCATTTACGATAAGGCCAGCAAGCAAATCACCGAACGCTGGACCCGTGCTACCCACGGCTTACCCTCCAATATGATTGAGGCCGTCGTACAACATCCCCAGAGCCAGCAACTGATCATCGGCACCTATGACCTGGGCGTATTTCGCCAGGTTGGCTCCGAAGTCAGCGACTGGGAGCCCGTGCCGCTGCCGGAAAACATAAACACCGATCATCTACTCACCTACTGCCTGGCCCACGATGACCAGGGCCGCCTGTTGGTAGGTAATAATAAAGGTCTGTTCATTCAGGAGAACAATGATGAGTGGCTCCATTTCGGCCCTAACCAGACCAACAATTTCCTCCACGAAGTATGGGAAATGCTGACCACCCCCGATGGTACGGTCTACGCCGGCGGAAATATAACCATGGAGATCAGCCAGGGCGAAGTGAACGTCCATACTCCCGTACCCCTCAGTAGTGGCCATTCCGACAGTTTGCAATTTTCCTACGGAGACCGCAAACTACACCTGACACCCGACGGTGACCTATGGAGTATAAGCGATATCGGCCAACTTACCCGTTTTACCGCCGTGGGTGAATGGGAGCTCTATGGCTGGCCCTTCAACCACCTGGACCTCGTTTTTTCTGTTGATGGCAATAATTTTCTTGACCCGGAAGGTAGACTGTACCTGCAAACTTTCAACGATGATTACTATCGTTTTCAGGACGGTGAGTTTATGGCTATAGAACCAGTAGCAGCTATAAGCAACCTGGAAAATATTTTCCTGAACGGCAACGAATTGATCGGCTATGCCAACGACAGTCTTTATAGTGTAGACGCTACGAATACTTCTAGCTTCGCCGGTAAAATGGGCAACTGGCCCTGGTCGGAGCGGGTGACCAACCTGTTTAACGACCTGGAAGGTAATTGCTGGGCCAGGTATGGCAGCGGCCAGATCATCAACCTCAGTCAGGGGGAGATTTTGCAACTGCCCACCAATTCTCTGGGCAGCAATTATTATCGTGATGTTCATTTCACTAATAGCCCGGGAGAGGATGTGTGGCTTCAAAGTAGCCATGTTCTACTTCACTGGCAGGATCGCCAGGAACTGATCGACTATCCTTTTGCTTCCGGCCAGTCCAGTAGCACCTCTTGGTCAAGATCCTCCCTGGTGACCGAGGACGGAACACCCTGGTTCACCACCGATGAGCGGGAAGTCTATACCCTAATTGGTGGCGAATGGACCCGTCAACTCGAATTGCCCGTCAATCATTACATCTCCAGCCTTACTCCCTTTCCTGATAACCGGGTATTGGTAACCGTTACCAGTTTTATGGGCCCCAATCAAGCCTGGCTGCTCGGCCCCGGTGTTGCCGAACCTTACTCCTTCGGTGACAACTTCAACTGGGACAACTACTGGTCGCCTTTCCAGGGTGAGGAACCCGGATCAATATGGTTCTATGATCATAATAACAACCGACTAGTCAACTACTACCAGGGGATTGTCGATGAACTGGATCTCCCCGCCGACTGGCCAGAGCCGCAACTGATTCGCAGCTTCCGGGAAAAGGATGGAAATATACTCGTTGCGATAGACAGGCTCGTGGCCATTCACGACGGTACGGAATGGACGGTTTACGATCACGACAATGCCCCCATCGAAACCTCTCCGATCTCGGCTGCCAACTTGGACGCCGATGGTGTACTCCGTATTACACACAGTACCATTCGCCGTGCCATGGAAGTATTACAAACCGACCTGGTCTCCAGCACGGAAGAAACCGCTATTACGACTCGACTGCAAAAAACTATCAAAGTCTTTCCTAATCCGGCCAGCAACTGGATCATATTCCCTAGTAAACAGATCAGTGACTATCAGATCTACAATTCCGCTGGGAAGATGGTTTCCTCTGGAACGGCAGGAATCGGCAATGTCCGGGTAGATGTCGCATCACTTACTCCTGGCGTTTACCATCTTCGTTTGGGCCGGCGGGCGGCCAGTTTTCTGGTGAAGCGTTAAATGGCTCCTTCCCCGTAGCGCCATTTGGTGCAGCCTCGAAAAACAATATTGATCGGATACGCCGTCAGCGTGAATAATTTCTCACGCTGACGGCGTAGTTTTATATTCTATATTCAAATATTTACTTTTACTGAATAGCAGTAAACTAGTATGAAGCAAAAGTATGGAGCTCACCCCGATCGGATAATTTATAAGGGTGTCATTTATTCCATTTTGCTATTCGCGGCTTTTGTCGCAATATTCGCTCAATACAAATCATCAGAATCTATATCACATAAAATTCTGGACGGTTTCGAAACATTTTTACTCACCAGTTTCGGTCTATTACTACTATCTATACCACTTATTATCACCTTCGGCGTTCTTGTTTACCGGATCATTGCAACGAAGTATAAGAATTCAATCAAGCGTAGGTTAACGGCGCTTGCATTTTGGATTTGTTCTGTCGTATGGTCATTTATCTATCGTGGTTTGCCTTTTAATGACCTTGAAGAAATAGTCACGATTTTAATATTAGCTACCGGTTTTTCAGTACCTACGATTATATCTATCTATTCAATTGATTGGTTATTAAAAGATAACACCCTATACGATGACATACTGGATCAATAATCCTGATCGGATCACAAGCGCACCCGCTCCAGACAGCCCCGATCCTGTAGGGTCACGTACAACCACTTTTCATCCGGGCTAAAGGTCAAATTCGTTGGTTTTTCACCTTTCAGCTTGATCTCCCGTAGCTGCTTCCCGGACGGAGTAAATACGACTATCGTTCCCTTCCCGAAACGAGTAACAAAAAGATTGCCGTTTTTTCGGCAACGCATTCCATCCAGGCCGAAATCCGGGAAAGTGGCGAATATCCGCTTATTACTGATTTCACCTTCAGCGCTCAAATCGTACATCCAGATTTTTCGTTGCACCGATTCATTCACGTAAAGCCGGCTTCCATCAGGGCTTACCTCTACCCCGTTCGTAGTACCCATATCGCTTTCCAGCAACTCAAAGCCGGCTGCGGTGACTATCCATAGGTTTCCAGTCTCCTCTGCCCAATTCGGATCACTGGCGTAGATGGTTCCGTTTGGGGCAATGGTCAGGTCATTGGGCTGATTGGCACTCTCTTCGTGGGCAAAGACCTTTACGGGATCACCGGGCTTTTCCACCATCAGAACATTGTGGTTCACGTAATCGGCAATGAACATCCGCCCCGCCCGGTCAAAGCGAATGCCGTTGCCGATGCTTTCGTCTGGCAAGGCAAGATAAACAGAAGCTTTACCTCCAGGCGTGATCTTACCGATTGTCCCCTGCCGTTCAAAATTGACGGCGTAGATATTGCCAGCGGCATCGGTTGCCGGGCCCTCCACGCCAGAGGTGAAGCCTTTTTCGGGGGTGAAGTCCCGGCTGGTGAAGCGGGGGGTGCAGTTACAGAGAGACAGGAGGATTATTAATAAGCTGGCTAGGGTGGATATTTTCATCGTTATTTTTCTGGTCAGTGTGATTTGACGGCCTCATTCTCGTTACATATTACTGTTCGTAGCGCTCCGCTCACATGCGCCTTTGGCGTGCCTCCGGCGGCTTCATTTTTTCCATTGAAGAAAAAAACGAAGCAAAAATTCCAGGACTGCACCGTTGGCTTAACGCTCAAATGTCCGGTCCTCCGTTAACTTAGTCGCCAATGATTATTCTCGGAGGTCCTTGAGTTCGGAGTAAGAGCATGTCGCTCTAAGCAATTTTCACATCAGTTCTTAGCTCATGAACGGAGAAAGGACCGGCCATTCAGCACGGTAGAGGAGTGAACCGCTCGAAATTGTTAAGAACGCTGAACTGTATGAGCGAATGTAATGTATTAGTGCGGAGAGCTAATTTGGATTACTGCACAAGCCGATTCGTCCGCCGCACTTTTTATGTGAGTTCTCAGCGTTTTGGTTTCGAGCGGTTAACGGAACGTTAAGCCGGGATGACAGGCCTAGCGTTTTGGTTCTTTTGGGCAATGCAAAAGAACACGTTAAGGCGGCAAGACAGGAAAATGAAGCCGCCACAGGCGCACGCAAGCGCAGCGCTACCAACACCCTACTCCACCGTAGAACCCGAAATAGAAGACCCGAAAAACACCGCATTCATAAACAAGCGATTTGTCCCGTACCAGAAAGCGCGGAAATTCGGATTATCCGCAAAGCAGATCGTTCGGCCGCCTTTGCTGCCAGAGACTATGATCGCCGCAGACCCTGCTACTTTGTCAGTAAACCCCCTTGGGCTATAACCACTTAAAAGTGGCTCGTCTGTGAAAATCAAGGGCGTTGCGTAGTCATTTTTCGTCGGTTCAAATAACAGAGTCCCCCGTTTAAAGACTGGCAAATCCTCCCGCTGATAGCCGTAGAGCAGCGGGTGGGTCAGATCGGCTTTGGCCTGAAAGATGGAGCCACCCAGTACCCGGCCGCCACCGTCGCGGGAAGCCTTTTCGTAGGGGCGCCGCTCATCTTTGCTGTTGCGACTTTCGTTGGCAAAGGCGCGGGTTTCCAGCCGCGCCAGCCCCTGTGATTTAGCCCAGGTAGCGGCCCGTTTGTGAGCAATCAGCGTTTTACCGTAGCCCATCCAGTCTTTAATTTTATCGGTACCCGCCGTGCCGAGATCTCCATAGCTACCGTCTACCATTACGATCACGTTGTAGCGGTCGAGGTTAGCCCGACCAACCTTTCCCAGTTCCATTTTGGTAACCGGAATATCGAAACGCTGATCCAGCAAGTGCCAAACCTCTCCGGCGTCCAGGTAATTGACACCACCATCGACCAACAGTAGAATCTCCGGCTTTTTCAGTGTGCTGTAGGCTGAGCGACTCCCCAGCATTAAGCCCTGAGCTACGGTGCCGGTGTTTACGGCGATCGGCTTCACGAAGTCATCTTCGTAGATATCCGGACTTTGCATACTGCCATCTTCTTCCGTGAATTTCTCTTTATAGGTGGTGTAAACTATTTCGGCTACTTCCTCTTTACTCATCCCGTCCTGGTTTTGGACAGGTACCATCAGTGTACCGCGGCCCAGTTCGGTACCATCTTCCAGTGTAAAAGCTTTGTGGCTCACTTTTACCCGTAAGCCGGCTTCCATCAGGCGGTAGGCCGTTTTGGGAGCATAGTAGTGGTGCCAGGGGATGAAGTAGGCATAATCGGCAACTTCAGTTTGGTAGGTCGGGTTGTAAGCACCGCCAAACATTGTGTGATCTACCGGGCTGCTCATTTTTTTTGTCGGCAGGTTGAAGGCGTAGGGTAACGTCCAGGTGGATACGTCGTAGAAAAGGCTGTCTTCGAACTGGTCGATGGTACCGAACAGTGCGTCCAGCAACTGGTGTTGTACCTGGCCCGAAGGAATATAGAGACCTTCCGGTGCTTCTCCGTCCTCACCGGTTTGCTTGAACATAATGTCGTGGTGGCGCAGCATATCCGCCAGGGCTACCAGCCGCCCCGGGTCACCATCGGCATCCACCAGGTAACCGCCGCTGGTCGTTTTGCTTTTGCGGTAGTAGTCACGCTGGTAAGTGAGCAGTTCGTCCTTCATATCTACGAATGCGCGCTGGGTACTCAGGGACGTTACCACTTGGTTACGGATGGTGAAGGGGAAAGTCAGCAGGCCATTTTCACTCTCCTGAACGTGGCCGCGCGAGCTGGCTTGCTCAAACAGAATGCCCACCGTGCCCTGCATATCGGGGTAGGTACTGCCTTTGCCAATGTAGTAGTCGTCGTAGCCCTCACCGCTGTAATAGAGGGAGCCGATACCATCCAGTGCCTCGGCGTGGAAGGTGCCGATCTTCTTGGTCAGTTCCTGGTTCAGATTCGGAGTACCGGGATACACGCGGGTCGGCTCTCCGGGCATGAAGAAGAAGGTAGCATTGGTACCCATTTCGTGGTGGTCGGTCAGTACATTCGGCCGCCATTGCTGAAAGAGTTGTACGCGGCCGCGACTCTCCGGGTGCTGTACGGGGAACCAGTCACGATTCAGGTCGAACCAGTAGTGGTTGGTGCGTCCGCGTGGCCAACTTTCGTTGTATTCCCGGTCCTGATTGTCGGGGTTCAGCTTGCGGGCCTTGTGCATATTCGCCCAGGTGGCGAAACGATTGAAACCGTCCGGGTTATAACAAGGGTCCAGCAACACAATGTTATCATTCAGTAAGTCTTCCACCTCGCTCATGGGCGCAGCGGCCAGGTAGTATGCGACCAATGGCGCGGCATTACCCCCGCTCGGTTCATTTCCGTGGATACTATAACCTTGGTAAAGTACGCCGGGTACGTCTTTGATGCGGTCGCTGCCAGCGGTACCCAATTGACTCAGCTTCATGTGTGCCTCCTGCAATTCACCCAGACGGGCGTGGTTGGCCGGGCTGGTGATAATCAGTGCGAGTAGCGGTCGTTCCTCGTAGCTGCGGGCGTATTCCTCCAGCACGATCCGGTCGCTCTTTTCCGCCAGCATACGCATGTAGGCCTGCTGCAAATCGTGGCTTAGATGCCAGTCGCCAATCTGCCAGCCCAGAAATTCTTCGGGGGTGGGGATACTTTTGTCGTAGTTGAGGTCGGGCAAATAATAGGTCAGTTCTACCCCACCCCGGTTGGCGGTACGAGCGCTGCTACCCGACTGGGCTACGAGTGAACCCAGGCAAAGAATCGAAAGAAGTAAAAAGTAAAGACGCATAAGTATCGGTTATAGTCGGTTCACCGCCAAAATACGTAAGAGTTTGGCTAACAAAGTAGCAAGGCGGGTAGTTTGGCCGTACATTCAGTGATGATCCGATCCATCTTTGTTCTCCTGACTATTCTATTTGGCCAGTTATGGTCAGTTCTCTCCGGCCAACAGCAGATCACCGATGCCAACGCCAGCTGGATGCCCATCAACTATGTTTACGTTATCGATGAATACGATGGAAGGGTGCGAAATGTCAGTGTCAATTCATTCTACGTTGGCGAACAGCCGGAATCCAATCGCAATTACCGCTGCTACCTTGAAGCCATAAAAAAAGAAGGTAATGATTCCCTCTACCAAGCAGCTTTACCCCGAATTGAATACCTGAGAAAATCGGCCAGTCGCCGTCACGCAGAATTCTTCGCTACGGAATATCTATTCGATGAACGCTTCGCCCATTATCCCGTTTTGGGGCTGGGCTTACAGCAAATTGAAGGCTATTTCAAATGGAAAAGGGAGCAATTAATGGAAGCCTACCGATGCTACCGAATGGAAACAGGTCTACCCGAAGACAACAAAATGAACGGTGACTACAGAATTTACGGACAAGCCACCACTTTGTCCGCTATCAGGACCAGTTTAAACCGTAATTATTCGCCTAAACGAGATACGGCGATGACCGCTTTTCATACTTGGCTGAACGGCAGCACTGAATTTCCACACCTGACTCCTTCTCCTCGTTCAGCTCCTTACGTTAGTCACCCGGCCCTTAAGAAACATGGTATTCGAACGGTTGCCTTGTACGGCCTGGAATACGCCCGCGAAAGAATGGGGAAGGATCGAAAACTCACTGAACTATTCTCTAGCATCGGCCCGGTAGAAATAAGAACAGACACTATTTATGAAATCACGACCCTTGTTGGTCTATCCGTAGACAACAGAATCAGGATAAAACTAGACCATGAGCACACTGCCCTGCTCCCTTTTCGCTACCGGATGATCGACTATAGCAGCACCTATACTGGAAAAGAAAAGCGTAGGCCCAGCACCTCCAAACAAGGGCAATTGTAAAAACCATACTACTCCGCAGTCAATCCCCAACCCTGAAATCAGGCCCCAGGCTAGCAGATCAAACCCACAAAGACCGCACCAAACTCACCAATCCCCGCAGCATTATCTCGATCCCAATCCCTACTACCAGAAAACCAATGATGCGCGAAAGCGCTTTCACCCCCGCTTTTCCCAAAATCCGGAATAAGAGCGGTGCATAACGCAAAATTAATAGAATGATCACGGCCATGGCAAAGACCGCTCCTACGATGATCAACCGATCAGGCCAGACTTCGTTCTCCGCAGCCATGCCAATTAAGAGCGAAATACTGCCCGGCCCGGCCAGCATGGGCATCGCCATCGGTGTGAAAGAAATATCCTCTTTCTCTACGCCCTCTGCTTCGATTTCATCGTTGACCCGACGAGAACGGAAGTCGCCATTCAGCAAGCCGAAACCACTGTTGATGATGACCAGTCCACCGGCAATCCGTAATGCATTTACGCTGATCCCGAAAAAGCTGAGAATATAGGTTCCGCCTAAGAAAAAGACCAGCAGGATCAGAAAGACCCACAGCGCAGTCTGGGCACTTAGTTGGTTCCTTTCTTTACGTGACATATGCCCCGTCATCGCCAGATAAACCGGAACCGCCCCCAGTGGATTCACCACGGAAAACAGAGATCCTAAAACCGCCAGAAAAAA
Source organism: Lewinellaceae bacterium SD302 (assembly GCA_002591745.1). Classification (GTDB taxonomy): domain Bacteria; phylum Bacteroidota; class Bacteroidia; order Chitinophagales; family Saprospiraceae; genus Neolewinella. Next base: position 18,412 of record PDLQ01000037.1, on the reverse strand, counting down.
TGTCAGCATCCGCTTTTTGATTTAGGCGGCAAAAGTAGGAGAATTATTGGTCGGGCTCAACTTTTCAGGGGGTATTTGATCTTTATCATTCGTAATGGTTTTCATCATCCAGCAGCTTTGTAGTATGCCGCTCTCCTAGCGGCTTCAACGCGACCATAAGTGACTTGCTTTTATAAATCGCTGCATTGTAATTTTTAGCAGCTCGGAGAGCGGCGTATTCCAGAGCGAGTGATTGCCACTATAATAATAACGAGTTCAGCGTATTCTCATGCGTGACAAAGATTTCGGAAAGCACTATGATCGAAACTGTAGTCTGACAACTTAAAGCTGTTTGGCTTTTTATACTCCCCTCGGTCACAAGAGGTGAAAATTTGGCGAGTTGGTTTTTTCGGCTGGCAAACCGGCGATACGTAGGCATAGGCAAAGCTCGGTGGGAAAAGCGGCCGTCAAAATAACCTGGTGTGGCCGAGGGGGCTATATCACCGCAACAAAACCACATCGCCATAAAGCCAAATCACCTCCCCGCTCGCCAGTTCCAACTCCAGCTGCCAAACGAAGGTATTCGTATTCAAAGGTCGGTCGTTCAAGCGACCATCCCAGCCGGCCAGCGGGTCGCCGGCCTCAAAGTCTTCGGCTTCGTGGACAAGATTACCCCAACGATCAAAGATCAGAAATCTACGCACCTTGCGCACCTGTGGTCCGGCGTGGGGAAAGAAAAGATCGTTCGTGTTGTCACCATTCGGGCTGAAGGCGGTGGGCACGAAGACATCAATGGCGTTGATTACGTCGATCCGGATATCGTCCGACGCCCGGCAGCCGTTACTATCAATAACCGTGAGAACATAAGTAGCCCCAAACGCAGGACTTACGTAGGCGGGTAATTCTCCTGGTACTGGCAGCGGCCCCTGGGAACTCCAGATCAAGGTATCGTAATCCGGCTGACTGACTACAAAATCAAGGGCAATGCTGTCGCCCAAACGGATGGTTTCATCCGGCCCGAGGGCAACTTGTAATTGTTCACTTTCCAGAATGGAGAAGCTTTCGATTCGGTTACAGCCACTACTGTCAACTACCTCGATGTCGTAAGTGCCCAGAGGGAGGTCTTCGTAAACCAGTCGATCCGTCAGTAGTCCACCATCCACCCGGAAGCGGTAAGGTGGTGTTCCTCCTTCAACGCCTAACACCATGACACCTCCGCTCAATTGATCCAGACAACTGGCGTCGATGGTTTCCAATTCCAGGGCGTCGATAAAGCGGGCGTCCCGTTCTACGATAACGGTATCGGCGTTGATACAACCATTTTCATTGTTCTCTACCGTCAAAACATAGCTGCCCGCTTCCAGGGCAAGCTGTTGATAAGGGCCGGGACGGGTGCCCAGCTGGCCTCCGATCGTCGTCCAGACTGGTGTCATATTACCTCCCTGCTCCGACCCCTGGCCGTTCAGCAATACGAAGGAGCGATCACAGTTCAGCACCGGTGGCAGGTCGATGACTACCTCCGGCAAGTCGATGTTCGCTACAATCGCTCGTTCGACTGACCGCACACAGCCATTTAACTCATCCTGGACGCTCAGTAGATAGTTCCCCGCATTGCTGATGATCTGGTTCATCTCCGTACCGATTGTATCTCCGGCGGGCTGGGCAATCCAGTAGTAATTATAGTTACCGTTATCATTAGGGGCATTGGGCTGTAATACAACCGACGTTTGGCGACAGTCGATCGGTTCGTTCGGGGGCAGACCGACCTGGGGCTCCACAAAATCGGAGACAATGTTGAAGGCTAAGGTGTCCCGACATTGATTCACTGGGTCTTCCACGTAAAGCTGATAGCTGCCAGCCGCATTAACAGTTACCTGTTCGGTCGTCAGTCCATTGAGGTCGGTGCCCACGCCCTGGCTGCGCCAGCCGTACGTCAGACTTGATGTCGTAGACCCGGTACTGGCCGAGGCATCCAACAGGGTTTCCGGATCATAGCAATTGATTGAGAAATCCGTTCCGGCTACGAAGGCAGCCTGAGGTCTGATCGTATCCTCCGTCACCAAAACAATGTCTTGGGTAGTACAGCTGTTGACTGGGTCGGTGACGCTGAACAAATAGCTACCGGGATGATCGATCAGCGGGTCGACGGCGTTTGCGTTTGCAACAATATTTCCATCCAGGGTCATCCAATTATAGACGACTTGGCCGGAGAACGTAGAACCCTGCCCTTGCAGGCGCAATTGTCGTCGCTGGCAATTCAGACTGGTATCTAGTCCAGCCTCTGCGTCCGGGGCGGTGATGTCCTGGAAAAAGTCGATAGAATCCAGGGCCGAACAGCCGTTGACCGGGTCAATGACTGTCAGGTAGTAACGATCTGGCTGGAAAGCATAAGCCGTATCCGAATTGCTACTACCCACGAAGAAACCAGTTTGGGAGGTCCATTGATAAAGTGGTTCTGCTCCACTCACGGTCAGGCCACCACCCGGCAATGCCAGACTATCCAGCGTACAATAAAAAGTATCGGAAAGCCCCACCAGCGCGGTCGGTGACTGAAAATCCTCTCCCACGAGTACCTGGAAGCCGGTAAAGCAACCGGTAGCCGGGTTGGTCACCACGTAGGCGTAGTTACCCGGCGCATCGGCCACCAGTTGAGCCCCGTTGGTACAACTGCCCGGAATGGTGTCTCCGTTAACGTCCAACTCACACCAGCGGGACAAGAATGTCGGGTCTTCCACGAAAGGCTCCAGCGTGATCTCACCGACCACGCAATTGAAGACGGTATCTTCCAGTGGAATGATCTGGGGTATTTGGTCCGAAGCCGTGACCACCACCGTATCCTGACTGATACAGCCGTTGCGGTTATCCCTCACCCAGAGTTCATAAGTGCCGCCGCAAGCGACGATGGGGCTTAGGGTATTCGCCCCTTCCAAACAGGCGTTCGTCGGCCCGCCGGACCATATATAGTCGATCGCACTACCCGTAGTTGTTCCCTGACCGTTCAGTACATCCAAGGGGTCATTACAGGTTAGTTCGACCGGATCACCGGCATCGGCCACCGGAGGAAGAGTATCATAGCCGACCGTTACGGAGTCAATCACATCACAGTTGCTAACGGCATTGCTACTTTGCAAGCCATAAATACCCGGCTCGGTCACGTTGAGGTAATTGGAAGTCGCACCGGGAATCGGGTTCCCGGCCGGATCAATCCATTGGTAAGTGAAGCCAAAAATTGTATCGACGATCTCGCGGCCGAGAAGAACGCTGCTGCTATCGCAGGTAAAGAAGCGATCCGGGCCGGCGGCCACTTCCGGCAACACCCTCAAATCGCCTACGGTAACGGTTGCCTGACTAGAAAGACCAAAACCGTTGACTACTCTGACCCGGTAGTTACCCGGTTCGTCGATACCCAGTATATCACTGGTGGCTCCAACAATGGGCTGTCCGTCGCGAAACCATTGAAAGGTGCAGTTGAAGCAAGTTTCGCAGAAATCCGGCTGAAGAAAAATGATATCCGCCAGGCAAGTGAAGGCCGTATCGCGCAACTCCAGGCAGGGTGGACAGGGCAACTGCTCCAGGCTTATGTCGGCAGAGATCGGGCATCCGTTGTCCAGATTGGTGACCGTAGCCGTATAAACACCCTCCTGGCCCACCAGCGCTGTAGAGCTGTCTTGCTGGGCCACCACCAGCGGCCCGCTCCAGTCAAAAGTGTAGTTACCATCCGACGGATCGGTAAATACCGTAATGGCAAAACTGTCTTCGGCGCAAGGGATCAGTACTTCGCCAAAATCCAGGTCCGGCGTGGAGACATCCCGGAAAATCGTTACTGCGTCGGTGGCTTCGCAATCCGTTTCCACGTTCCGTACCCGTAAAAAATAAATACCCGGCTGATTGACCTGGGCCGTCTGACCGATGTCGATGGTATCACCGCTGGTGTTGGTCCAGACAAAGAGGAAGCGCGGGTCTTGCTCAGAGTTTACGGCGTCCAGCGTTATCAGCGGCTGGTCACAAGTGAGGGTGTCATTGGGGCCAGCATCTACGATCGGTTCAACCAAGTCCTGGACTACCTCCACGTAAGCCGTATCCGACATTCCGGTCAGGTTATCCGTAACTACAAAGCCGTAGATGCCGGCACAGGCCACGATGATCTGGCGCTCGTTGCCCCCTGGCTGGGCACAGGCTGCTACGGGGATCAACCACTCGATACTACTGGCCGCCGGGTCATCGGGAATACTCGTAGATGCATCCAGCAATACTTGGGTGTTACCGCAGGTCAGGCTATCCGGTGGCGCAATAATGGAGAGCAAAGGGCAGTCCGCAACGACCTCGATGGATGCCGTATCCGTACAGCTACCGTCGAAGTTGCCGATTATCATAGTATAAGTGCCCGGCACGGTGACCAATGGATTGTTGCCGATCAGGCTCACGGGGACACCATCAAGCAACCATTCGCGGGTTACGGAGGGTGTACTGAGATCAGTATTGATGTTGGTAACTCCACTCACACAGTCGATAAAGGCACTATCCGGCAGTAAAGCGATGACCGAATTCGGAGCCAGCTCCACGGTGACTGTACTATCCCCTACACAACCGTTATCAAGATTAGTGACGGTCAGGCTATAAATACCGGGACATTCCACACCGATCACGGAGCCGCTCGGATCATCCGGCAGACAAGGGCCTCCCGACCATTCCAGAAGAGCGTCAAAACCAAGAAAAGTCGCCGAAGCGTCGATGAAAACGGTATCGACAAAGCAACCGAATTCGATTGGCGGGGCGATCCGCACGAAAGGAGTGTCCAGTTGGTTGAGTACCCGACTGCTGTCGAAAGCTACACAGCCATTACTCAGGTCGATGACCGCCAACTGAAAATAGCCACCGGGTGCTTCTACGAATAAGGTTGGGTCGGTGCCAATAGTGTCCAGCGGCAAACCAACAATCGTCCAGGCGTATTCAAACTCTGGTCCCTGACTACTACCTGGGCCGCCGATGAACTGGGTAGATTGGTAACAAGTCAGAGCCGTCGTATCCGGACCGGCATCCACCAGTGGCAGGGTCTGATCGGTCTGGACGGTAACAGTGACGCTATCGCGGCAGGAGTTGGTATTGTCAATCACCAGTAGCTCGTAGTTTCCGCCGGTGGTGACGTCCTGGGTAGGATTTACGCCAAGCGTAGGCCCACTTACTTCGTGCCAGTCGTAGCTCAGGTTGGCAGCGGGGCTACTCCCACTTCCGTCCAGTGTGACCGTTGGATTAAAACAAGTCAATATCTCCGGTGGATCGATTACCGCCTGGGGCAACACCCTGTTTTCGGTAATGGTGGTAGTTGCAATCCGCGTACACCCCGTACGCAGATTCCGTACGGTCAGTTGATAATCTCCCGCACAGCTAACGTTCAGTTGGTTGCCTATGACCGGAGCAGAAAGACAGGTCGAGGTCCAGCTAAATTCCAGTTCCGGGAAGCCCGTTTGCAGGCTATCCGTCCACAGTAGGATCGAATTTACGGCGCAATCCAGCACTCCTCCACCGCTGATGGTAGCCAACGGCCGTAAGGTGTCTTGCTCTATTTCCACGCTCACGCTATCGCGGCAGCCGGTTTGCTCGTTAACCACCAGGAGCTCATAAATGCCCGGGGTGGTCGTACGGGTAATGGCTACATCAGTTGGGTCTAGAAAACCGGCACCGGGTGGCCCCGTCCAGAGGTAAGTAAATTCGGGGCCGGCACTGGTCAGCAGTCCGCCCAGGTCCACGGAGGTGACGTCACAGGTCAGCGTATCTGCGGGACCGCCGTCGACAATGGGCAAAGTAGTACGGTCCAGAATCTCGAAGGTATCACGCACCGTACAACTGTTCCCCAGGTGGGTTTCAGTGAGTTCCAGGACGAAGGTACCGGCCGTATCGGTCGTCAGCGTTTGACCTACACCCAGCAGCTCATCCGCCAGGTTCAGCCAGCGATATTGGGCAATGAATTGGGTCACAGAGGCCGAAGCATCTACGGTTACGTTTTCAGAAAAACAGTTCAGTTCCGGGACGAGGCCCAGATCGATAGTTGGGTTCAGCACACTCAGATCGATAGAAACGGTACTGTCGCAGCCGAATTGGTCGGTTAGTACGCGGCTGGTCATGACACTGGTGAAAAAGGCTTCGCCCCCAACGTACAGTGTATCTCCCTGGCAGATGCTGACTATCAAAGTAGCCGTGTTTTCTGCTCTGACGACGAGGTTGGTCGTAACAATACTGTCACAGCCAAAAGAAGAAAGCAGGGTGTCTTCAAAGGTTCCCGTGACCGAATAAGTATTAATGCCAACCGAATAGCTTTCTCCGAAGCAGATGGTCGTATCCACGGTCGTTTCCAGTTGAGCAACGACTTCCAGGTCCAATACCACGACACTATCGCAGAGCCCGACACCAACCAGGTCATTCACGTACACTCCGGTTGTGTTGTAGTTGTTTCCACCGACAATTACTTCGTCGCCCACACAGATCGTCTCGTTCAGGAAAGTCGTATCCACCAACGGCAGAATTTCTACCGAGTAGCAGAGTGGCGACAGGTCTGCACAAAGCATTGGCGTCAGACTGGCCAAGTCGTCGCGGAAGGCTTGCTGGGAGAAGGTTCCGTCATCGGGTGGCAGATCATCCAGTTCTCCCCGCCGGAAACTGAATCCACAGAGTTCATAGCTGCCGGGGGCGTAGGTTGTCAGGTCTAGGGTACTGTCCAGGCCAATGAAGCCATCGTCCAGGAAAACAGCGTGGGCATAATCGTATTCGTTGGTGTCCGGTCGGGGTTGCAGGTAGGTAGGGGGCAAATCCAGTTCCAGGTCGGGGTGCCCTTCGCAGCGGAGCAGACTACCGTCGTCGATGGTTCCGGCGTCGGCGAAACAACAATCGAAGCCGACATCGTCACAAAAAATCAGTCGGAAGTTAATAACCGCTCCATCCGCACCGGGGCGGTTGCTTTCAATATTCAGGTTCCACTGACCATTAGCCGACCCCAGGTTAAAATCCTCCAGGCAGCCTACACTTGGGTGGTAAGTACCGTCGTACAAACCGCCGATCGCCCAATTAAAAGGATGATTGTTATTCCACACGGCCGGGGCTCCGGGGTCGGGGTCCGTAGGATCGGTGCACTGACTGAAGTCGATGAACCAACGGGCGAAAATAGATGGCGGCCGGCTCTGGTTATTATCCGGCCCGATGAGGGTCACCGTCTGCCCGGCGGGGCTGGTGAGCGTGATCACCACGTCGTAAACGTATTGGTGAGCGAAACTGAGCTCTACGCCACACAAGCCCTGAGTGGGTGAAGAAAGGTCCGGATTGACGAGATCGGAGATCGTCAGGTTATAATCCGTTGAGCCTTCGGCTTGCACTAATACGGTATCCCGACTACCGCAATTCTGGGCGGTCAGCCGGCCAACCGATGCCGCCACAAGGGCCAGCAGCAAAAGGAGACGAATGGACATGGATGTTAAACGATCAGTTCCTGGGATGATTGCAAAGATACGCAACGCTGTGGATACCCTAGCCCGCAGTTTTTGCTAGCCCTTGACGGAGTCGGGACGGCAAAATTGGACCGGCTAATCCCTAACATAGTACAATTGAGTTCCGAGCCTACTCGCTGGGAGCGTGGCTGAATAACTTTATAATCCAAAATCTTGATTTTTTGAATCCAGTCTTCAGGCCGCCTCCTGCGTCGAGCGTACTGACGACGACGTAATAAACTTTGCTACTTTACCTTCGGTGATCGTCCCATCGGTGGTCCTCGGAGTTGCTAGTCAAAAACCTGTGAAAGACACGCAAGTCTATTTACTCCACCACCAAACGCTCCACCTGAATTCCATCGGCATCCTGTATCACTAACTGATACACTCCCGCAGGCAAGTTGCCAAGCTGATATGATCCTGGAGCTGGCTCGTCCCAGCTAAGCAACAAACGCGCATGCAGATCAAAAATCCGTAGTGATTCCAGAGATGGGGCGACCCGTTCCTGGCCTAAATGAAAAACACCAGCACTTACCGGATTAGGAAATACCGTGTAGCGATCTTGGTTGTTGAGTCTCCGAAGTCCGGAGTCCAGCAATGCCGTGCTCGCGTATTTTCCGAAAGTGGCACTCAGCTCTTCCTCCTCGTTTTCGAAATAGAAGGAAGTCGGCTGCTCAGTGAAGCACAGCCCAATGCTATCCCCGGCTGCGGCAGATATAGTAAAATTCATCCGAAACATCACCGTCGAATCCGTCAGAGTGGTTGGCATAACCGTAAACCAGACCCATGGCAAACGGCCGTTCTGCGTCTGGGCGAAGCTAAAATTCGTGGCTGCTAAATTCAGTGCGGGGGCAAAATCGGTGACCGAAACGAAGGAGAGCCTGGAAGAGTCCCAGCCAATTGAGAATTGACCGGCTAACATGTTTTCAAAATCTACTGCCCGTACGTCTACGGAAAACGCCTCCCCTACTACCGGCAGTCCTTCCGAATTGAGCAAAAAAGTGACCTCACTTTCGCTTTCATTGGAGGCCGTATTATTTACATCGCCCATCTTCATGGCAACGAAATCAACATTCAGCAGATCGTCTTCGAGGCTATCAACTGAAATTGCTTCCGGGAAATTTTCGGCCGTCGGTTCATCCTCGTCCGCAAATACGTGATCGGCCCGGACGAAGCGCCAGGAATCCACGTCGGAAAAGGCCGTGATGTCTCCCAAAATGAGTTGACGAATTCTAGATAGATCGCCAGAGTTCAGGCTACCCGGCTCACTTACGTCCCCGGCAATGATCGGGTAAGGTCCGGTCATCGGTGATACACTTAATAGATGTTGCTGAATCCGCGACAAATCCCCCGCGTTGACACCATTCAGGTAGTTGTCGTTTCTATCAGGAGTGATCAAATAATCCGCTTGCGTGGGCAATTGCTGAAAATCGTAGTTTCCCGCTGCGTCAGTCATGGCCTGTTCAATCATTTCTCCGCCACTGAACAGGAAAACATCCACTCCGGCTACCCCGGCCCCATCGGCCCGACTGATCTTTCCACTCATCATAGCAAAGCGGCAACGACTTAGCTGTCCATCATTCCCACTTACTGCGATTGCTTCACCCTCGCCATCCTCAGCGTAGGCATCGGTCGGTTCGTCCGTGATCATGATCAGGCTACTGTCGTTGGCTCCTGGCAGTACTTCCAGGCTTAGATGAGCTACTACGGTACCATCCAGGAAAGAAGCCGGCTCGTTGCTGTCCCAGATCAGGGTTCCCGTTGAATCATTAATGACCGCGGCAGCCGATCCGGCTATAAAATCGGTTTCAAATGTAATACCGGTCAACCGGGCTACGGATGGTTTTTCCACGGTCACCGAGAATTGAAAATTTAGTACATCGCCGAAGTTTTCAAAAACGATCGGAATATTTACCGGTTCTCCAGCCTCGATACATTCAGCTTCGCCCAGACTGAAGACCAGCCCTTCGTTGTTCTCCGGCACGAGTACCGTTTGGCAATGTTGATTGGCGCCACATTCGTTCTCTGCCGTCAGACAAACTTCGTAAGCCCCGGGTGGATAAGCTACCGGCTCCGGCGTCTCGCCAGTGTAGGGCGGGGCAATGTCCAGCACCCAGTTATATTCGTTCCCGGCTATGGTCTGGTTCGTAAATGCAACCACACCATCAATGAGTTCGTAGGTAAATTGAGCTTCCGGAGCCGTACAACCATTGCTACAAATCAGATAATCACGAGCCGTGACGGCGTAAAAATTTGCCCGGGCGTACTGCTCCGGAGATAAATAAGTTCGACATTCTTTGCGAGAATAGGACATAATGTTATTCACGTCCGGATCAAATGCTTCGCCGTTGGCATCGAGGGTGTCACCCAGATAGTTGCAATCTTCACTGACCAGGAAAACATCGCATCCCAATCCTCTCAGGTTCGGGTCGGCGGGCGTATCACAGACTTCATCTCCGGCGTTGGCACAGTTGCTGCCATTCACCAGTTCATCGGTCAGTTCGCCGCAGTCAGTGGTGCCATGGGTGTGGTAGAGACCGAAGAAATGGCCGATTTCGTGAACGAAGGTGGTCCCGTTCACCATACAGTCGTACTTCGTCACGATCACATCGAAGGAGCTGTATGGGAAGTAAGCGTAACCACAAATGCTATTTCCACCAAAGCTGATCAACTCACCCCCCGGTACGTAAACGTTCATCACGTCAGCTACCTGATTGAACGGCATGATATTCCCTTGGTCTGGATTTGCTTCAAAGTCGAAATAAGCATCGTTGTCGATGAAATTCGGTGGATTACAATCAAAGAAATACAGGTCGGCCTCGGCGTAGTAATCATTGGCATTGCCCAGGGCAGCTTCCCATTCTTCGACCGTCATTCCATCACTTCCGTCACTGCGGCGAATGATGTGGACCTGTACCGGTACATTGATGATCGACGCCCCATCTTCGGCCCCGGCCTGGAAGGTCTGCGTATGTTCTCTGGCGCGTTGACGAAGTTCCGTCATCTGGCTACGAGAATATTCGTCTTGGGTAGCCGCGCAATCCGGAGTGGATTGTGCATCCAGCGTCAGGGATAGCAAACACGCCAGTAGCAGAAAGAAGTCAGGTCGCATGGTGTAGTCTTTGGGAAGGGAGAAAAGCGCGGAACTTCCACAAAGATAAGGCATTACCAGCCCTCGGGCAGGTCTTTACGCTCGAAAACGTAACCGGCTTTCTCGGCACCCCATACTTGTTCGTCATTTTCATTCCAGCCCTGGTCCCAGGACACAACTACGTCCTGACAAATACTTACCCTTGACGTGGCATAGCTGGCGCCACGCATAGTACTTTTGCAACTTTTCTCGTCCGTACTACCTACGTAGCAACCATCAGGATTACGCGTCAGGAAAACCGTGCAACCTTCACGTACGACCAACTGCTCCGGGCTAAGCGTCTTAAATAAGGCTGGCTTTTCCCAAGCGTGAACGTAAGCGGCCGGATCGGGCAATTCAAAAACTGCGCTCTCGAAACGTCCATCGTTCGTCGGTTTGATTCGGTAAACCCTCTGGCGGTATGGCTTCTTCATCCCCGCCGAAACGGCCTGTTCCACGTATAACCACTTAGCCGTCCGGTCTCTTTGCCAGATCGGGTACATCACCAGACTGATGTCGTAGTAATCGCTGTCTCTGGCAGCCTGGGCCGCACTAGAGTAAGCGCCGGCCATTGTTTGCGCCAGAAGTTCGGCTTGAGTAGTGGCCATCATTTGTCGGCGCTGCTGTGAAGGCGAACAGGCGGCGATCACCGTTACTACGATGACTGCAAAAATTGAAATACGCATTGGCAATTGCAGCTGATTAAGCTACTAAGGTACGACGATTGTGTACTACTCCTCTTCCAATTGAGCGTCATCGATCAGCGGATCGCCGTCGCCGTCATTGTCCGTAAAACCGGTCAGGTCCACTTTGCCCTTTTTGGTCAATTCGACTTTAGTCGGGCTGTCATTGTCCACCACCCGCACGGAACCCTCGCGGTGATAGTCACCGTCGGCGAACTTCTCAGCGCGGTCGAAGAAGGAATCCGTACCGTCCAGCAAGCTGTCCTTGGTATTACGGATATGCTCTTCATCATTGAATGCCCGGTTGCGTGCCTCTTCTAAAGCAGCACTATTTTCAGCGGCTTTGCGGGCTTCTTCAAGTTTCATGGCCTCGGCCTCGTTGTTCGCCTTTTCAATAAATTCGGCGGTGGTTTCTTTTACCCCTGCTCCTACTTCGGCGGCGCGATCCAGAATCTTACCAGTATATTTTTCGGCGGCTTCCTTAGCAGTCAGTCCGGCCTGAGCGGCTTTGTCCAGCAGGTCACCGGTTAACTCTTTGGCACTGTCCCCAACCTGAGCAGCCGTATCCAGCGCTCCATCCATTGCCTGGCGGGCGGCGGAAGGCTCCTTGGGCATTGCAGACATTCCCGGGTCGTCTACCAGCCCGGCTTCATAGTCGATATCTCCGGCTTTGGGGCTACGAGTTTCGGGGTCTGGGGTCAGACTCCCCTCCATCTCTGCGGTGCTGTTATCTCCGCTGGTATTCAGGGAACCCAGGCGTTCGTTGATCCAGTCAGTGCCCCTGTCACGCAATTCGGCACCTTTGTCCACCAGCCCTTCGGTTTCCTTAAAAACTTTGTCACCCAGTCCGTCCAGGGCTTTTTTGCCTTCACTGGCCAGAGCGGAACCGGTTGCACTCAAGTCTTCAAAAACGTCCTTGGCCTGTGCGCTGGCTTCACTCAGTTTCTCTTTGGCGGCGGCTGAAAGCTGCTCACTCTTTTCTCCCAGGTCTTCAGATAGTTCATTGAACTTTTCCTTTGCTGCATCCCCGGCTTGCTCGGCCTGGTGTTTAGCGACGGATTTGGCTCCGAAAAATATCTTCTTGAGGTCTCCAAATAAGGACATGGCTGTTTGTTTTGGCTTTGGCTCCGTAGAGCTAAAATAAGATTAGACGAATGGTGGCTTCAAAGTAGCAAGGCAATAAAGTACGCAAATGTTCGCTGGCCGGGCAAGGAACAATCGACCAATCCGTGTATCTCTTCGCCCGAACGGGTTAATTGATCCGCTAAAGCGCGAGGCGCAGGAAATTGCTTTTCCGAATGAGCCCCTCTTTCGAAAGCGGAGGATTCTCTTACCCGCCCGCTTTAATCCAGAACGGGTAAAGTTGACCGGGCTTTTTCCAGGAAACGCTGCTACTTTGTTAGCCACGATCTCAACCATCCGCTAAAATTGTAATTACCTTACCGAAACATAAAAGTCTTTCGATGATTTCCAAAATCTATTGACAAACAGAATCATGACCAACACTCGTTGTTAATCGCTGGTGGTATTGGTTCTGTCTGGCTCACGGAAATTGTCCGAGAATGAAAATTTCTAATCTCCCCGTCCATGCGTTTGATGCAGCACAAGAAGGAAGCTTACTGGTTTTACCGCTACCTCTCTATTTTCTACGACAAGTTGGTTAATCCCCTCTTCTGGACGGAACGGATGCGCGAAAGCTCGCTGGACGAAGGCCACTGGGAAGACGGGGAAAAATTAAAAGTTATCGACGTCGGTTCCGGCACCGGTTTTACCACGGAGGGCATTGTGCGCCGCGTACCCGCTGCTAACGTCACTTGTGTGGATCAAAGCCCTCACCAGATGAGCCACGCCCGCCAGAAAGCAGCGCTGCAAGACTGTACTTTCCAATTGGGCGATGCCGAAAATCTTCCTTTTCCGGATGACACCTTCGATCGCTACGTCAGTGCCGGTAGTATTGAATACTGGCCCAACCCACAACAGGGCATCAATGAGTCATACCGCGTCATTAAGCCCGGTGGCTGGGCCATGCTGATCGGCCCGCTGGAGCCCAAACAGGCTTTCAGTAAATTTGTCGCCAATACCTGGATGCTGTTCCCGCCCGACGAGGATTACAAGCGTTGGTATCTGGAAGCCGGTTTCGTGGATGTGCACTACCGCTACATTAAACCACACTGGCAGGAAAACGAGCATTACGGTATTTCCATCGTAGGTCGCAAACTATCGTCCGGCAAGAGTCCCAACGCCGCTGCCGTGGCTGCCCGCAGCCGGGAAACCAGCTTAGTCAATGCAGAGCAGGAGGGCATGACCCTCGGCCGTGGCGTACTCATGGCCGGACGGGTACTGGTGGGTTCTACCGCCGGTTTTCTATTTATCCCCATGGCTCTGGTCGGTTATGTAACTGCTCCGTTGCGTGGTATTCCCGGTCCTTACGAGCCGCTGAACCGCGAACAGAAACTGGTCTTGGCCGGATTGGGGCTATTGGCAGTCGGACTATTGGCGCGGGCTTTGCGGCGGTAGATCAGGGAACTATCTTTTCGGTTTGATCGTTTTAGCTTTATAAAATTCAATTGCCATGGGTATTACCGTTGACCGTAGCCAAATCAAGAGCGTCTTGAAAGAACTTCTAGAGGAAAATCCTGAACTGATCAAAAGCGTCGTTCAGGAAATTATTGCTGAATCCATAAAGCCCGAGGAGACGTTGGAAAAACGTCGTGAAAGAATGCGTGCCCTGATACAAGAAGACTTTGACGAGTTTGAAGACACCTTCAAAGCACTGGCGTGATGAATTATTTGATCGCTGAAGATCTTCATCAGATCAACGAGATGAGTATTGAGCAGCACGGTGGAAATTTCAATCCGCCACACAATTTACTTCATCCGGAAGGAATCTCTTACGTCGTTGATTCCGTTAAAATGACAGTTTTTGGAGAAGAAGCTTATCCAGAGGTTCATCAAAAAGCTTCGGTATATATGTTCTCCATTATCAATAACCATTTGTTTAGTGATGGAAATAAAAGGACCGGCCTAGAGGCTTCTTTACTATTCTTGCGCATAAACGGATATAAGTTAAAAACTCAACTCCTTAATGAAAAATTGGCGATTAATTCCAGTTTCAACCGTCAGAGGCAACTGGAGGAAATCACAATTCTCGTTGCCTCTGGTTTACTCGATTTAAATAGACTGCAAAAATGGTTCAAGGCAAATATTGAACCACGAAATGGAAATTCTCCAGGCTACACTTCATACGCTATGCCCGCTTAACTTTTCTCATGACCCTCAACCAACGCATCGGCAAATTTTACGATGATTCCACCGATCTCTGGCTCAATTCCTGGGGCGAACACATGCACCACGGTTATTACGGTCCGGACGGCAAGCGGGAGGTCAACCACCAGCAGGCCCAGATCGACATGATCGAGGCATTGCTCGAATGGGGGCAATTACCGGACCGTATCGACCGTATTTTTGACGCAGGATGTGGCGTTGGAGCCAGCAGTCGCTATCTGGCTCAGCGCTTCCCCGGCGCTAAAACTCTTGGGCTCACCCTGAGCCCGGTCCAGGCCGCCAGAGGTAAAAAGCTAAACGAACGAGCAGTACTGGCGGAGCAATGTGAAATTCGTGCCGCTGACGTTTACGCTACCGATCCATCCAGAGAAGGCAAGTTCGACCTCATTTGGAGTATGGAATCCGCCGAACACATGGGTGACAAACCCCGGCTTTTCAAGCTTTTTCACGACCTTCTTCGCCCCGGCGGCACCCTGCTCATGGCTACCTGGTGCCATCGCGATGAACCGCCCGCCCTTTCTTCCGCCGAGCAAGCTAATCTGAATAAACTTTGCAAGCTCTACCACCTACCGCCCTGGACCAGCATTCCTGAATTAGCCAGGGACGCCAAGGACGCCGGCTTCCAAAACATCCACACTGATGATTGGTCCGAAGGTATCTCTCCTTTCTGGGGCGCCGTGATCAAAGAAAGCCTGCGCCCGGCCAACTGGCCCTCCCTGCTACGCTCCGGCCCCGGCACCCTCAAAGGAGCTTGGGCCATGCGCTATATGCAAAAAGGTTTTCGCGAAGGCAGTATTCGCTATGGTATGCTCACGGCAAAGAAGGGAAGTGCATCGACCAACGCTCACGCCTAACCGCTAATCATGCTCACCTTTCTCCGTTTTGCCCGCGCCCATACTATCATCGGCACCTCCCTGAGTATCATCTGTCTCTACGTACTCGCCGCTCGGCTGACCGGAGAATATGATATCTGGTTACTTTTGCTCACCCTGCTGAGTTGCCTGGCTGCTAACGTATATATCACCGGACTCAACCAGTTGACCGACGTAGAGATCGATAAAATTAATAAGCCATATCTGCCCCTCGCAAGCGGAGCCTATTCTATCCGCACTGGCCGAAATATCGTCATCGTTTCGCTGATTATCAGCATTATTGTTGCGCTGCTATCCACGCGCTTTCTCATCACCACCGTACTCCTCAGTTTATTGATCGGTACAGCTTACAGTTTACCCCCCCTGCGTCTGAAGCGCTTTCCCTTCTGGGCTGCGTTCTGTATTCTGGCCGTTCGGGGTTTGCTGGTCAATCTACTCCTCTACCTCCACTTTCAGTTCGCCTTCAATGGCGGAACCGCCATCCCCACGGTTGTTTGGCTACTCACCGCCATCATCTTCGCCTTTAGTATCATCATCGCCTGGTACAAAGATCTACCCGATACCGCAGGCGACGCTGCCTATGATATCGACACGCTATCCCTGCGTATCGGCCGCCAATCCGTCTGGCGAATGGGAGCTTGGTTGCTCTCTTTGGTTTTCATAATTGGAGGTGGCCTTGCTTATTACTATGGTTATTCCGCACTCGCCGTTGGTCAATTGGCCCTTCTCCTTGGCCTTGCCTTGGCCGGAAGCCGGCTCGATCTCCAAAATCAACAATCCATTGCTCGCTACTACCAAAGCATTTGGATTCTTTTTTTCCTGGAGTATTCCATTTTTGCTTTGCTGGGCTAAGTCAAAAGCGGCCCCGTACGATTTATTCGCACGGGGCCGCTCTCGACTATCCACCTCCCGGTCGCTCTAATTCAATCTTTACCAGTGCGACCGGGAGGTCGCTAGCCTGATTTACCGCAAGATCATTTTCCGCGTAGCCGTGAAGCCCTCGGCGATGATCGTGTAGGTCAGTACCCCCGAGGCATTGCCGAGTTCCTGACGCGTGATCGTCTGGGTGTTCAGTCCGGCAGCAGCGTCGATCTCGTAGCTGCGCAGCAGCTGACCGTTCTGGTTTTGGACTAGCAAAGTAGCAGTGCCGGCTTTGGCCAACCGGAAGGTCACCTGCGTCTGTACCCCGAAAGGATTCGGGCGGTTCTGCAACAACTCGTTTACCATCGTAGCAGCACTCGTGAAGCTCAGCCCAAGATCAGCAACCCCTCCTTCCACCGGGTAAGCTTCGGTCGGCGTGATGCGGTCCGTCAGGCTCAGCACTTCGCTCAGCCGGGTAGCGGTCGTGGCGCGCAGCGTCAACTCGAAGCCCTCCCCACCGGTGTGGCTAAAGGCGATCAGCCCACTGGCCGCCTCGGTCAGGTTGAAGGCCGTAGCGTTGGCATCCGCCGCCACTACGTCCACGATCTCTACCCCCGGGGCCACCTCGAAGGTTCCCTGGAAGCCGGCGCCGTTCGCTCCGATCGTGATGGTCGACACCTCTCCGGCCCGCCAAACAATGTCTTCGGTGATGATCGTCTCGCTTCCGCGTCCTTCACGCTCGCCACCATGGGCGGGGCTGCCACTCAGGCTCAGGGCCGTCTGGTTCACGTTACCCATCTCCACGGCGATGAAGTCCGGGGCCACTACGTTGCCCGCTAGGTTGTTCTCCGTCCAGTTCTCCAGCAACTCGTCAGTGGCGTAGAAACGCCAGCTGTTCGTGCCGCTGAACTCCGCGTCCAGTCCCAGGATCACCCGACGGATCGCGATGATGTCCAGAATGTTGATCGTGGCTTCCTGCGTCACGTCGGCGGCCAGTAGCTGGTAGGTGTCCGTGATCTCCTGCAGACCCAGGATGTGGCGACTGATCGCAATCAGGTCAGCAGTAGTCACCCGCCCCAGGTCGATGGCCGGGTTGTGGGTCGGCTGCACCGTGTAGTCGTCACCTGTCGTCAGCTCGGTGAAGCTGTACAGTCCACCGGCGGTGAACATCGCGTCCGTCATCCCCGCATCACTGCTGATGTCGACCTGTACGTCGTTCATCAACTCATCGATCGGGGTCATGATCGCGCCGCTCAGGCTGGCGTCGGGTCCGGGACCGGGGCCACAGACCGTGGGGTTGAAGGCCTGCACCAGCAGGCTCGTCTGACAGTAGTCGCTCTGCCCCATCCCGTCGATGGCGTAGATGCGGATCGTCTGGGGACCCAGCTCGTCGCAAGTCAGCACCAGACCGGTGTCGATCACGTTGGGGATGAAGTTCGGGTCACCGGACACCTCGTCGTCCAGGTAGATGGCAAACTTGACCGGACCGGAACAGTCCTCGCTCGGGCTGGCGATGAAGTCGCTCACCCAGATCGCAGCCATGCCGCCACCGTCACCGTCCGGCATCAGCGTGACCGTCAGACCGTTGATACAGATCGGGGTCGGCGCCTTGCAGTCGGCTACCTCGAACTCCAGCAACTCGATGGCCGTGTTCCCACAGCCGTCCGTGGCCCGGATACGCAGCGCGTGGCGCCCGATCGGAATGTTCGGCAGGTTGATCGTGAAGGTGCCGTCACCGTTGTTGGTGATCGCGTCGGTCACGTTACCCCCGTCGGCTACGAAGTCAGCCAGGGTGTAGATGCCGTCCGCTCCGGGGTTGATGAAGGCGTCCAGCTCAACCGTCGCGTTCACACTTGCCGGAGAACACTCGTCGTCGATCGAGAAGTCCAGTGCCACATCCGCATCACAGTTCACCCCGTCGAAGCTGCAGAAGTCCGTAGAGTCGGTCACCACCAGGGTCGGCGGCGTGTCGTCGTAGACCTTGATGAACTGCACGTAGGTGAAGGCGCCGCGGCTGCCGTCAAGACCGTAGCCTTCGACGTCGCTGCCCGCCAGGATGCCACCGTCGCCGGTGTCCAGGTTACCGATGGCGTTAAAGTTGAAGCGGTTCACGTCCCGGTCCAGGAA
>PDLQ01000036.1 GCA_002591745.1 Lewinellaceae bacterium SD302 | reverse complement strand
ATAGGCAGCGAGGACAACGTAGTTCGTTCATCTTTCAGAGTTTAGGACCTCCAAAAGATAGAAAGTTTTATGCTCGCTGCCTTTTAAAGCTTACCCTTACATCTGTACCACCGCCTAATTTTCAACTTCAATAGCCCTCCCCTCAACATTAAGGACAGTCCGTTGCTTGACGACCTTAACCAGTTGGCTGAGAATTGAAATACGCAATGACTTTGTGCTGGTAAGTTAAGTCCGTCCATTACTTAATGACCAATTATTAATTAAGAGCTTGTTTTGGATTTATATTTCCTGAAAAACAAGCTCTAAGTCTTCAAAGCGAAGCACCCCTAACTTATTTCAGTATGAAAGCCATTGGATTCAAAAAGTCCCACCCTATTTCTCACCCAGACAGTTTCATCGAATTCGAGACGGGCAAACCGACTCCTTCCGGGCACGATATTCTGGTAAAAATCCACGCCGTTTCCGTCAATCCCGTTGACTTCAAGATTCGCAAGAGCGCAGCCACCGACGAAGTACTGGACGAGCCAAAAATCATTGGCTGGGATGCCGTAGGTACCGTTGAAGCAGTGGGCGACAAGTCTACCCTGTTTAAAGTCGGTGACGAAGTATACTACGCTGGCGATCTTACCCGCCCCGGCAGTAATGCCGAG
The DNA here is from genome assembly GCA_002591745.1 of Lewinellaceae bacterium SD302. Lineage (GTDB taxonomy): Bacteria > Bacteroidota > Bacteroidia > Chitinophagales > Saprospiraceae > Neolewinella. The sequence continues at coordinate 46,102 of PDLQ01000036.1, read as the reverse complement.
TACCAACTGGTTGACGAGCGCATCGTTGGCCGTAAGCCGAAAAGCCTTTCCAACGCCGAAGCCGCCGCTCTGCCCCTGACGACCCTGACCGCCTACGAAAGTCTGTTCGACCGCATCCGCATCGACCCCGCGAAGGATGCCGAAAAATCCATCCTCATCCTGGCCGGTGCCGGAGGTGTAGGCTCCATAGCTATTCAGTTGGCAAAGCAGGTTGCGGGGCTCACCGTCATTGCCACGGCTTCACGGAACGAATCCCAGGAGTGGTGCAAAAAGATGGGTGCGGACTTCGTTGTGAATCACTACGAATTGGAAGCTGAACTCAAAAAAATCGGTCACGAGCAGGTGGACTACATCCTGGAACTCGTCGATCTGGAAGGCTATTGGGAGCAGATGGCAGAAATAATCAAACCCCAAGGCCACATCGTAACGATCACCGACCCCGGTGGCCCACTGGACCTCAGTATTCTAAAGGCGAAGAGTGTTACTTTCCACTGGGAATTTATGTACACCCGCTCCATGTTTACCACCGACGATATCGCCCGACAACACGAGATCCTCAACCACGTTGCAGACTTACTTGACGACGGTACGCTGCAGTCTACTCTAACGACGACGCTGCGCGGCTTATCCGCCGACAACCTCAAGCAAGCCCACGAAATGCAGGAGTCGGGTAAAACGATCGGCAAGACGGTCATTGAGTTTTAACCTTACTCCTTCACCTTTCCTCGCAGTTGCGTCCGCTCCCGATATTCTTATTTGACAAGGGCGCGAATGCAGCTGCGGCCAATGTTTTTCACAATCTAGCAATGCCTCCATTTAACTCTATCAATTCCGGCTACGACAGCGTCTTTATCCCCGGTCAACTCAGCATCGGCCTGGCACTTCCATTGGAGCATTACCCCGTCGGCACAGCGCCCAACATGATTACCGATGCAGGCCGGGTAAAGCTGGCAGAAAAACTCGGTTTTAAAGCTGTTTGGGTACGCGACATCCCCCTCAACGTGCCTGCTTTTGGCGACGTCGGTCAAACCTTCGATCCTTTCACCTATCTCAGTTACCTGGCCGGCCAGACCTGTACTATTGCCTTGGGAACGGCCAGCATTGCCCTCCCTCTGCACCACCCATTGCACGTAGCGAAGTCCGCCGCAACCATCGACCGGCTTTCCAACGGACGGATGATCCTCGGCGTCGCATCCGGCGACCGCCCCGACGAGTACCCTGCCATGGGTATCGACTTCGACCAGCGGGGGAAATTGTTCCGCGAAGCCTTTGCCTATCTGCGGGCCGCGCAGCAAGATTTTCCCACACTGGGTACCGAGCACTTCGGCCATTTAGCTGGAAATGTCGACGTATTGCCAAAAGCGATGGGTCAGCAACTACCCGTTATCGTTACCGGCAACAGCCGCCAATCCCCGGAATGGATCGCCGAGAATAGCGATGGTTGGATTTACTACCTGCGCGATCCGCGTACACACAAGCACGTTATCAGTCAATGGCGGGAACAAGTAGCCCGATTTTCCGCTAACGACAAACCGTTTATGCAGGCCATGTACCTCATCCTCGATCCCGACCCTGGTGCCATGCCCCGGCCGATTCAACTCGGTTTTCGTACCGGCACTGAATTCCTTATTGAGTTCCTGCATTTACTTCAGGACGCGGGCGTCAACCACGTTGCGCTTAACCTCCGATTCAATACGATGGACATGGAGAAGACGCTGGAAACCATCGCTGAGAAAGTTCTTCCCCATTTTCATAACCCCGTAACCACAACCCAAACATCATGAGTAAGACGATCATCATTACCGGCAGTACCGACGGTATCGGTAAACTAACCGCCCATAAACTGGCCGCCGCTGGCCACGAGATCATCCTTCACGGTCGGAACCCGGAAAAATTAGCATCCGTCATTCAAGAAATAGAAACTGAGACGGGTAGCGATAAGGTGTGCGGCTACGTAGCTGACCTGGCTGATCTTTCGGCGGTCAAGCATCTGGGGGAGCAACTTGCTACCAATCATCCTCGGATCGACGTATTGATCAACAATGCGGGTGTTTACACTTTGGGGTCATCCGCTGGCAATGCCGGCACGGACCTTCGTTTCCTCGTCAACTACCTGGCTCCGGTGGTGCTGACCAAGGCGTTGCTTCCCGTCCTGAAAAACAGTACCGCACCCAGGGTTATCAATCTCAGTTCCGCCGCTCAGGCAGCAGTTTCCCTGACCGCATTGCGAGGAGAGCAGTCGCTGGGGGATCAGTCCGCCTACGCTCAGAGCAAACTGGCCCTGACAATGTGGAACAACGCTATGGCACAGCAACACCCGGACGTCACTTTCATCGCCGTCAACCCCGGTTCCCTGCTGAATACCAAAATGGTCCGGGAGGCTTTTGGCCGTCATTATGCTCCGGCGGACAAGGGTGCGCAAATCCTGGTCAGTCTAGCCACTGATTCCAAACACAACAGTCAGTCCGGAAAATATTTTGACAATGACCGGGGTAGTTATGGTTCGGCTCATTCGGATGCAACAGATGCCGGAAAAACAGCTCAGCTTATGCAGGTGACGGAGGAAATTCTAGGGGAAATCTGAATTGCTTTACTGAACCATTCTACATTTCCAGTCAGCCCTATTTACGTTGGCGTTCAATTTAGACAGGGCTATTGAGAGCAACAATCAGGCTCCCGGACCACTCACAAAAAAATAATTTCTTCTTCCTCATCGTGAGGATCAATATTGAAAAGCTATGAAAAAATTTCCATTTTTTCTGCTCGTGTTGCTGGCCTTAGTCGGCTGCGATACTACCTCATCACCCTCGGCAGAAAGTTCTCAAACGCCGATAACTGATCCAACCAACGAATTGACTCTCAGTTCCGATATCGAGTGGACACCCCTCAACGCTGCCCGCGGCGACGCCAGTCCCCAGGCCGGCACCATCTGGGGCGACCGAAATGAAAAAGTCACCACCGGTTTCCTCGTCAAATTCAAAGAAGGATTTTCTTCCCCTCCCCACATCCACAACATCACTTACCGGGGTACGGTCATCAAGGGCCTGATCCACAACGACGATCCCGGGGCCGCCAATATGTGGATGCCCGCCGGCTCCTTTTGGACACAGCCAGCCGGGGAACCGCATATTACCTCCGCCAAGGCAGAAGAAAATATGGCTTACATTGAGATCGACCATGGTCCCTATCTCGTAATGCCTACTGATGAGGCCTTCGACGAAGGAGAACGACCGGTCAACCTGGACGCGGGTAACATCGTTTGGGTAAACGCAACTGACGACGGGAACCCTGCACAAATTGCTTACCTGTGGGGAGACCCGCAAAACGGCGAAGCCTACGGCACGCACGTAAAGATCCCCGCTGGATTCAGTGGTTGGATCGAGAGTGAAGGATCGGTTTTTCGGGCTATCGTTATTTCCGGAGAATTGAATTACACCCTTCCTGAAGCTGATCAGCCAACCAATCTGGATATTGGCAGCTCTTTTTCGTCTTCGGCAATGGCGCGGCACACGCTTGCTGCCAACGTTGAAACCATCTTGTACGTACGGTCAAACGGACCCTTTGATTTTTTCAAACAGTAAAACTAATTCAGTATGGAAGGCCTCTTTCCCTTTATTGCTACTGTACGTGGCTGGTTTTGTAGCAGTAGTCATCTTAGTTCCTTTGTTCTTTACCTCCAACCGGCGAGCAATGAAGTGGCTCGGCAGTAACTGAAAGAAATTACAGCGATCTTCCTACGCAGCCGTTATCCTCAGTTTGCTGCACGTGGCTATCCTGCAAAAAACCTGGATTATCTACGCCGTGATCGTGGGAATCGGATTTATCATCAGGCTTCCGGGAATACGGCAGCAGATCACGGCTTGGCGTAAGTGACCTACTGTAACGCAATAGCTCACTGGCGGGACATTTTCACCTTGATCCATCTATTAATCATCAACGTTATCACGCCCGTGAACGTGCCTCCTCAGCTACAAATTGCGGGCGCGGAGGTCAGATCAGGAGCGAAGTATGACTATCGCCCACCTTTCGACATCTCCTCTTAGAGTTTAATTATCTAAACATGAAAGTAGCAGTAACCTCCGCCAGCGGCAAACTCGGCACCGCCATTATCAAGGAGCTCGTCAAAAATCTTGGCGCTGAAAAAATCGTAGGCATCGCCCGTACGCCGTCGAACGCCCAGCAGCTCGGCGTGGAAGTCCGTAAGGGCGATTACAACGAACGGGGGCAGTTCGATGCGGCTCTGCGGGGTGTTGATACAGTCCTGCTCGTCTCGGGGATGGACGCCCCCGATAAACGTATCGGTCAGCATCGCAATGTTATCGAAGCGGCCAAAGCTAATGGCGTAAAGAAGATCGTCTACACCAGTATTATCGGGCCGGAGGAAGGGACCGCCTTCTCTCCGATCGTTCAGAGTAATCGCCAGACGGAGCGGGACATTCAAGCTTCGGGATTGGATTACGTCATCGGTCGAAACGGCATTTACGTGGAGCCCGACCTGGAGTATATAGACCATTATGTCAAAGACGGCAAGATCACAAACTGTGCTGGCGACGGCAAGTGTGGCTATACTAGCCGTCCTGAGTTGGCTCGTGCTTACACGGCGATGTTGACCAATGACCGGCATAATGGCCAGGTGTACAATCTTTTCGGAGAAGCCATTACTCAAAGTGAATTAGCGGATCTGATCAACAAAGTCTACGGTACTGAACTGACTTATGAACCGATGTCGGTCAAGGCGTATACGGCGGAACGAAAAGCGGAACTGGGCGAGTTCATAGGAACCGTCATTGCGGGGATTTACGAAGGTATCCGGAACGGAGAGAATGATCTCCCTTCGGATTTTGCGCGAGCTACAGGACGGCCGCACCTAAAGCCACTGGCGATGATCGAACAGATTGCTGCTGATAAAACCTAAGCCAAAATTTCAGAAGCACAATGTCTGTAGCAAACTATTGTGCCAGTAATAGACCACTGCTACTTTGAAGACATGATACAGACAATCGCCAAAACTAATCTGGCGTGGCACAAGCATTTCTGTGCCCCCTGATAATCATAAAGCCATTTTTTTTGCCAGAGCTGCAACGCTGTCGTATCCCTACCTGCTATAAAGTCGAACTGAATGCCTTTGTCCCCTCCCCCCATGCAAAAGCTATAAAGTGTTCGCAACGCTAATTACCCAACTCAGGTCCCGGACGGATGGGATAAAAATTCGAATATTTCAATGGTGCTTTCTACCAATAAACTGATGGACTTACCCCATTGAATGCTAACGGTAATTCGTTCTCCTGGTGCGGATAGTACGACTCAAAAGGTTAGTACGCCCGTATTGATTCGCTCAATGATGGCTAACAAAGTAGCAGTGTTTGGAGAGCGTCTTGCGGCGTCTTAATCAGCATAATTTTTTAAACTGACATCCCTAAACGCAGGTCTAGCGGGGGGATTTTACAGTGAAAGCGGTAAAAACAGTTAGCTAAAACGTATTTCGTATAATTAGGTAAGCAGTTAAGAGCCGCAACTTTGCAATAGTAACACTTACCACATGAGTCAGATCATCAAAATCGCTTCCATCAGCGAACTCCACCGCGCTCTCGGCCTCGAAAAACCCCGCCACCCGGCCATTTCCCTGGTTAAAAACGAGGACATGGTCTGGCCCGACGAAATCTACAACCAGAAGTACGTATGGGAGTTCTATACCATCGCTCTTAAGCAACACGATGGAGAGATCTATTATGGCCGTAACCATTACGATTTTGAGGAAGGCTCCCTCATTTTCACATCTCCCGGTCAGGTGCTGGAATCTGGTGCACGCCCAACGCATAAAAACGACAGCGGCTGGTCCCTGTTTTTTCACCCCGACCTCCTTCTGCAATCGGACTTGGCGGCCAAGATCAGCAGCTACACCTTCTTCACTTACGCAGTACACGAGGCCCTGCACGTATCAGAATACGAGAAAGCTACTATTCTGCGCTGTGCCGAGTCCATAGAAGCAGAATATAACCAAAACATCGACCGCCACAGTCAAACTGTTATCGTTGCCAACCTGGAATTGCTACTTAATTATTGCAACCGTTACTACGACCGCCAGTTCTATACCCGTAGTAATCACCAGCAGGACGTCGTGGAAAAAGTAGAGTCCCTGTTATTACGCTACTTCAATTCCGATCTGGCCGAGCGTCAGGGCATTCCATCGGTGGCGCATTTCGCCGAGCAAGTCAACCTTTCTCCCAATTACCTCAGCGACCTGCTGAAAAAAGAAACCGGGAAAACCACTCAGGAACACATTCACTACCGACTTATCGAACGGGCCAAACACCTGCTGTTGCGTTCCGACGCGCCGGTTAGCGAGATTGCCTACCAGCTGGGTTTTGAGTACCCGCAATATTTCGGAACGCTGTTCAAAAAGAAGGTGGGACTATCGCCGAATAAGTTTCGGCAACTGAATTAAACAGAACCGAAAGTCATTATTTCTTTACCACATAAAATTATTAACAATGAGTACTACGCAATTCGGAAAACAGGGCTGGACGCCCGCTAGAACCAATAACCTGAGCGGCAAGACCTTTCTCATTACGGGAGCCAATGCCGGCGCCGGCTTCGAAGCCAGCAAAATTCTGCTTGAGAAGGGAGCTACCGTCGTTATGCTCAACCGCAGCGATGACCGGTCAAAACAGGCCATTGACGATCTAAAAGGAGAATTTGGTGCTGACGCCAGGGTCACTTACGTCAAAATGGATTTGGGAAATCTCGCTTCCGTTCGCACCGCCGCCGAGGAAGTTCTGGCTACCGTTCCGGCTATCGATGTCCTGATTTGCAACGCCGCCGTTGCTCAAGTTGCCAAACAGGAATTTACCAAGGATGGTTTCGAGAGTCAATTGGGCATCAATCACTATGGCCACTTTCTCCTTTGCAACTTGCTTTTCGACCGCATCGAGGAATCAAAAGGAAGAATCGTCGTTGTTGCTAGTATGGGGTACAATATGGGACTCAAGACCATCAAGTTCGACGACCTCAACTTCGATGAAGGCTACGAGGCTAATACGGTTTACTCACAGAGCAAACTGGCGCAAATGATGTTTGCCTATGAATTGCAGCGCCGCATCAAATCAGCCGGAAAGCAAACTAAAGTTTACGTCTGCCACCCCGGCGCCTCCAAGACCTCCCTGATCAGAAAGGACGCCCCATTCGTCACCCGGCTATCGTGGGCGATCATGTCGCGCTTGCCCATCGTACAATCCGCTGAAAGGGGGGCATACCCTGAGGTTATGTGCGCCACTGAACCCGGACTGAAGCAACAGGCTTTTTACGGGCCGACGGGAATGATGCAATGGACCGGACCGGTAGGCGAATGCAAGCTGGAAGATCACCCGCTTGATGAGGCTATTGCCAAGCGCCTTTGGAAAGTTTCCGAAGAAGCTGTAGACAGCACTTTTAACGTTTAGCATATTATATGTCCTAGTGTAATATCTTCTGGTGCATCTTTGGTCTATGCCCTAAATTATCAGGGGCCATAGTTGTCCAGCGGATGATTACGCGAACCTAAATTCATCTAAGCTATGAACATTCTAAAAATTTCTACGGATTGGGCCAAGGCTGAAGTCTTCTCTACCGCCTTCTTCCTGTACTTCGGCGTTGCTTTCCTTCTCGCCGCTCTGGGTTTCTGGCGCATGGGCCGAACCGACCTGGCTAAGGCTTACGTCATCCCGCTGTTGGTAGCGGGCGTTTTGCTAATGATTATCGGAGCCGGTCTAGTGTACACGAACAAATCTCGGATCACTACTTTTGCCAGTGATTACGCTACCGATCCGGTGGCCTTCGTCACCGCAGAGATCGAGCGTGCCGAGGCTACTCTAAAGGAATACCGCACAGTGGTTTTTACCGCGATTCCAATTATCATCGCCGCCGCAACTCTGGTCATTCTCTTCCTGCCATCACCGGGTTGGCGGGCAGCGGGGATAACTACGATCGCAATGTTGACAGTGATTCTACTGATTGACGGAAATGCGGGTGCGCGGATGGAGGCGTACTATGAGCAGTTAATTTCAATTCACAGTTAAGCACAGACCGAGGCAAACGGCAACGCAAATATTTAAATAACCGGTAAACCAATTCCCGGTACTGCGCAGCCTTGACATTACCGACCATTATCGGGTATGCATGGCTTCCCACGGCCCACCCGATATTTCGCCGATCGGGCACGCTGTGCACGCCCATCTCAACCTGGGTTGCCCAATTTTGGTGTTCAAGAGATTGTCGGCTTTGGTGAAGTGGTGATAAATAGAGCCTTCAAGCACCCTTTGCGGTTAAAAACGGTCAGCTGACACTGACCGATGTGCTTGGCCTCGGAGTATCCTTTGACGAGGCAGCAGCGGAACTGTGTACCCTTACAAACGCTCTTATCTGCCCGTCAATCGTTTAGAGGACGGGACTTTATGGAATTGGTAGCGATAGTTGCTTCTACTTAATGCCCATTCAACATTTTTTTTTACATCTGATGCCGCCTCTCTTTCTTCAAAAAGACGTTTAACATCATACTTCCTACAATTAACACGACCCCTAACAGGCTAAGCGCTGTGTATGCCTCCTTAAAGAAGAGATAACCGAGTAACAAGGAGTACACAACTTCCAAATAGCGAAATGGTGCAATACGACTGGCCAGCTCGATCTGGTGCGCTTTAGTCATAAAGTACTGCGCGATATAGCCCAGTACACCCATGAGCAACAATGTACCAAATTCAGTCTGAGATGGCGTTTTCCAAAACGGAATCATCGCTAGACCACTCAGTACGGTGGCAGAAAACATAAAGTAGTTAATGATCACCAGCGGGTGTTCTGATGTCCCGATCTTGCGAATGGTAACGTATACCAGGCCTGCAAAAACTGCCCCTACTATGCCTAAACCTAATGCAAAGGGAGCGATCCGTACGTCGAAACCCTTCAGCAGTACCACGCCTAGAAACGCCAGTCCGAAAAGCCCCCACTGCACCGTGCGTACTTTTTCGTTGAGGAGCCATACGGCGAGTACCGCTGTAAACACTGGCGATAAATACTTCAGGGAAACAGCCGCCCCCAGGGGAATAAGCTGAATAGTAGCAAAGAACAACGTCATGGCACAGATGCCAAAAATAGCTCTGGTTGCTAATAGTTTACGTCGTTTCCCGAGTAAGGGAATTCTCCGGCGTTTGAGGTAGATCGTAGCCACCACCGCCGTAATGACCGACCGGAAGAAAATAATCTGAAAGAGGTGAAAGTCAGTCATCTCCTTAATAATCGCCTGCATCAATGTGAAAAACACACCAGCGAGAAGGATGTGCCGAATACCAGGACTGAGGTAAGAAGAGGTGCTATTCATACGTTTGCACGAGTGTTTAAAAGGCTTCGGCTAATTACTAGGATAAGGAAGCCACTACTTCAGTAATCGCTCATCCACCATCGCCTTAAACGCTGGACGGTACGTGTCGCTTACCGAAATCAGATGACCGGCCACCAAAACCTCATCGCGGTACACTTCCTCGACCCAGTGCATGGCTACGATGTTGGAATGATGAACGCGAACAAACTCATCCGGCGGCAAAAGTTCAGTCAACTTTTTGAGGCTTTGCAGCGTCGTAATTATTTTCTTCGGTGTATGTATTCGCACGTAATCTTTCAACCCCTCAATGTACTGGATATCCGCGAAATTAATACGAACGGATTTTGTTCCATCCTTAACGAATAAGTAATCTTCGGTATCTTTTGCAGGCGTGGTGACAGGAGCAGTTGAAGAGGCAGCACCATTGTCCTTCACCCGATGGATTTTCTCGACGCACTTCAGGAATCGTTCAAACGTAATGGGCTTGAGTAGATAGTCCGTCACGTCCAGTTCGTAGCCTTCGATGGCGTATTCGGAGTAAGCCGTTGTCAGCACCACAATAGGTTTGCGTTGTAAAATTTTCAGTAAACCAATACCGGTGATTTCCGGCATCTGCACATCGAGGAAGAGGACATCGGGGTGGTTGTTCTTCAAAAATTCCAGTGCAGCCAATGGACTGTCAAGTGCCGCCAGCAGTTCTAAGCTTGGCACCTTTTCAACGTACTGGGTCAGTAATTTCCGGGCCAGTGGCTCGTCTTCTACGATCAGGCAAGTAAGTGTCATCAGAGATTGATTTTCAGTTGTACGACGTAGCGCTCCTCGTCTTGTTCGACGTTCAGTTCATAAGCATCCGGGTAACTTAGGTCCAGCCGTCGCCGCACGTTCGCCAACCCGATTCCGGAGGCTTCGCGAACTGTTTTGTCGGTTTGGCTAACTGCGCTGTTGGCTACCTTATAATACAGCACCCGTCCAGCCGCCCTACTAATACCCATCCTGCTTCCAGTATCAGCATCGTCTCCTGTACTCTTTGCTCCAACGCTAGGAGGGATCACCTCTAAACTAACCGTAATCCAAGACTCACCCCCGGCATTTCCAATTCCGTGCTTAAAAGCATTTTCCAAAAATGTAATCAAAATTAACGGCGTAATTCGGGTTCCTGTCACATCCCCCTCCACCTCAAAGGTAATTGGCACCTCCTCGTTCAGCCGTAGCCGTTCCAGGTCCAGGTAATTTTCCATGTACTCCACTTCCCGTGCCAGAGCGACCTTTTCGGTGTTGCTCTCGTGGATCATGTACCTCATCATTCCCGAAAGCTTGGCAATCACCTCCGGCGTTTGCTCGGAATTGTTGACCGCCAGGTAATAGAGGTTGTTGAGTGTATTAAACAAGAAGTGCGGGTTAATCTGCGCCTTGAGGAAGCGTAGCTCGGAGGTGAGCTGCCGGTTCTCCATTTCCCTCGCCCGTCGCTCCATCTCGGAATAATTCTCGAAAAACCGGATCAAACTCACGAAGCCCGTAACGAAAAACGCGGCTACAAATACGTGCAGAATAAAGCGCGGAGAATACATGAAGTAGTCTGTCACCCACATCATAACTACCTGCCGTTTAAGCACCACAGTTAAGGTACAGAGGATAATAAAGACGGGACCAAATGTGAGTAAATAGCGCCCTACCCTACCATCACGAAGCAAGCGTGGCAGAAAAAAGAAGTAATTGACATAGCAGATAATGAGCAGCGACACTACGTGTACACCAACATCGGCAATAATCCTCGACCACTCCGCCTCTTCCCGACGACCAAAGGCAATTAGATAGAAAAAATAGGTGATATATGTCAGCCAGAAGCCTACGTGAAGGAGAGCTTTCTGGTGGCGTTGGAGGAAGTTAGACATAGTACGGGTGCCTTTACTTGGCATTTTACGAAGATAGTTCCTTTTCAAACCCAACGCAGCCGGTTCTACAACTCGGTTCTTTCTATCGACGATTCCGCACATTTCTATTTTGCCAAACTGTCGAGTCATTATCCCCAACCGTCGAACAGACTCATACTCCTTTCCCCTATCCCTGAAGTTTGCAGTATCAATACATCATCGTTAATCACGATGACAATTAAATACCATTATGAAGAATCTCTTGCTCCTTTGCCTTTTATCCCTTCTCTGTACCTACGTCCGTGCCCAGGGCATCACAGGAAAACTAATTGACGGCATGACCAACGAACCACTGAGTTTTGCTAACGTAACGCTCTTTGATGCCACCGATAAGCTGGTCAAAGGAACCAGTACTGATATTGACGGGCATTATGAATTACTTAATTTGCCCAGCGGTAAATATCGTCTGGAAGCCAGTTTTCTTGGCTACGCTAGCCAGTCCCAGTCAGTTACACTAACGGACGGTGCTACCTTAAAAATGCCTACTATCAAACTGAATGAAGGTGGAACCGACCTTTCCGAAATCACCGTTACCGCTGAACGCGCTGTAATGGAACTCGGCCTCGACCGCAAAGTCTTCAACGTCGAAAAGTCCATCGCAGCAGCAGGTGGGAACGCCGAAGATTTACTGCGGGAGATTCCCAGTGTCACCGTTGACCTGGACGGTAATGTAGAGTTGCGCGGCTCCAGCGGAGTCCGTTTTTTAATCAATGGAAAGCCCAGTGCACTAACTCAACAGGAGAACTTTTTGCAAACACTGACGGCTGCCAACGTCGAGCGCGTTGAGGTACTCACCAATCCCGGTGCACAGTACGACCCCGAAGGTACAGCTGGCCTGATCAACATTGTACTGAAGCAGAAGCGCGACGATGGCTTCAACGCTACTGTGAGCCTCAACGCTGGTACCGGCAATAAACTCGACGGTAGTATCGACGCTAACTGGAAACAGGGCAAGTTCAACACCACCTTTGGCGTAAACGGCCGCTATGACGAGCGCTTTTTCGTCGGCAGCCGTTCGCAATCCGCCAATTTCGCCGACTCCTCTTACAGCCGACTATTTACCTTCGATGGTACCCGCCAGCGCCAGAGCCAGGGGTTTAACCTCGGTACGGAATACGAACTGACAGACCGATCCACCATTGCCGTAAGCGGAAATTATCGCTGGGGCACCGGCGAAAGTGACAACCTGCGCACTACTGAATTCTATGATGCCAACGGCAACCTGACCAGTACCAGCATCCGGACCGAAACGGAGCCGCAGGAAGACGAAAATTATGAACTGCGCGCCGATTATAATACGACTTTTAAAAAGCCCGGCCGCACACTGAGTGCTTCCTTTCAGTTCAGCGAGTCTAACCGTTCGGAGATAGAAAACTACGACGAGACCATTTTCGATACGGAAGGCTTAGCGCTGAGTAGCAACCTTCAAAACAGTCCTTCGGACAATAACCGTAAGCAGTACCTCGGCCAACTAGACTACAGCCAGCAAATCGGCGAGGATTTCAAGATAGAAGCCGGCTGGCGCTCCACCCTACAAAGACTAGACAATGTGGCTGACTTCAACGTTTTTGACGCTAACCTAGGTGAGTTCTTACGCGACGCGGATAACAGTAACCACTTTTTGTACGATGAAGATGTTCACGCCGTATACGGCACCTTCGGTGGTAAAGTGAATAAATTCACCTTTAGCGGTGGGCTACGCGCCGAGCAGGTCTTTACCACCAGCGAACTAGTAGAGCCAACCGGGGAACTGTTTGAAAACAACTATTTTAAACTCTACCCCAGCGTCTTTTTGGGCTACGCTTTATCAGATGTCAGTACGCTCCAGGCCAGTTATTCCCGCCGAGTCCGCCGGCCAGGGGTACGTGACCTCAATTCTTTTGTCGACCGTGGTGACCCGCTCAACCTGCGGACGGGTAACCCTTTCCTACTCCCCGAACTTATTAACAGCTACGAACTAAACGTACAGCAGCGTTTTGGGGCGGGAACCTTCACAGGAGGCGTTTACTTTCGGGAGAAAACGGATTTAATCACCCGCGTCACGGAAGTGCTGGACGACGGCGTACAACTGGCTACGGTCGCTAACCTCGACAGCGGGCGGGACTACGGTGTGGAGGCGATTCTGAACCTGCGCCCCTCGCGCAAGTTTAACCTGACAGCTTCCGCGAACGTCTTCCGGACGGAACTCGACGGCACACTAGCCGAAGGTGAAGTACAGGCCGACGGATACAACTTCAGCGGCCGCCTCCAGGGCAGCTATGATCTGCCGTGGGAAGTACAGTCTCAGTTCACTTACTTTTACCGTGCGCCAGGTGTAACGACTCAAGGACAACTTAACTCGATGCAAAGTCTCGACCTTGGCTTCCGCAAGCCAGTCCTCAACGGCCTGGGAGCGGTTACCTTACGAGTAACGGACCTCTTTAACCAGCGTAAGTTTGGCTACTCCACGGATATCGACGGGCTAAGCACCGTTAGCGAATTTCAACGGGAGAGTCGTATTGTATACGTCGGCTTTCAGTACAGTTTACGTGAGTCAAAAGGCCGTCAAAAGCAGCCGCGTCAAAATGGCGGCGGCGATGATGGGAGCACTGATTTCTAACGCCCTGTTCCAGCTATACTCCCCTCGGCCACAAGAGGTGAAAATTTGACGAGACGATTTTTTCGGCTGGCAAACTGGCGAGACGCAGGCATAGCCGTAGCTACGGCCAGACTCGGCGGTGAAGCCAGCCGGAAAAAGCGGCCGTCAAAAATCAACTGGTGTGACCGAGGGGAGTATATAGCCTGACAACCTAAGATTTGTGAATTTTGACTTGCTCTTTTTCCGGCTGGCGTCGTTAGAAAAACTCGCCGTAGCTATGGCTATACCTGCGCTTTCTGCCTTGCCAGCCAAAAAAATAGCTTCGTCAACTTTTCACAAATCTTAACTTGTTAGACTATAAAACAATGAAAAAAACCGAGCCATGATATTCATGGCTCGGGTTTTGCCGCACTATTTGTGCTATTGCTCGCCCCCCCCCTGCCGGCAACTGATTATTCAGTGAACTTATCAAGCTTCGACTGCCCCGATAGTTTGCTGCAAGAAATGGCTAATAAGCTAAGTTTAACTGCTGAACAAAAGCAAGCGGTTCTAGTCTTGAAAGCTTCTTTCTTAAAAAATACGAATGCGGTTGTCAAAAAAGTCCACCTACCGTAGGCTAGCCTATCGCTTTTTATCCTGCTGGAAAAATTGTCACCAAATACTGGCCGCCACCCTCGTACCGAAGCAAATGGCAGCATTTATTAACTGGCAAGACAGTGAGGACCTTTTGGGTGCTCGACTATACAATAATTATTAATGAGGGTCTTCAACCGCATCCGCCGGGTGCTGCTGGAAAAACTAAAGATCCGGAGTTACTTCCTGTACGCCTTTGGCGAAATACTGCTGATTACATTAGGAGTATTGATCGCGCTGTACATCAACAACTGGAATAAGGCAATAGATGCTCGCAACGATGAGATTACCACCCTAACCAGTCTGCAGGAAAATTTCCGGTCTAATCAGCGAGAGATAACCGCAACTTTGCGGGCCTACGGTGCCGCTCTACGTATTACAAACCTTCGCATTAAATATACCGGCCCTAATGTCGGAGTGCCTGATTCGCCAATCATTGATTCAATTACGGGAATCGACTATATCCAACTGCCTTATATTTCCGGAGGGTCAGCCCCCGCATTATCGCAGGATAAGTTGACTGTGATCAGCTCAACAATGCTGGGCATAGAACTCAACCGGCTACCCATCCAGTACAACCGCTATCTGATGGCCGAAGAAAACGTAAACGTATTGGCGGATCGCCTGCGGGAAATACATCAGCAGCACATATCCCTACTTACTGAAGAAATATATAACAATCCCGATTTGATCGGTGATTATCACCCCCACCCCTCCGACTACCGAGGCTGGTTAAGGGACCATATGAATCAGAACAAGTCAGTAGAAAGCAAATGGAAGATCGAGCAGGCAACAATGGAATTAGAACAATTGAAGATGGATAATGGACGGATACTAAAGTTGATCGATGCCGAATTGAAGCATTTTAAAGCGGGAAAATAATACCTGACGAAAACTGTGGTCTTCGTTCAGACCTGTTCATTCTATAAATCCATCAATTGACTCGACCACCCATCACTTTAGTCAATTTAATCCCAAAAAAGGAGTAATCGAAAAAATAGACAAGCAATCGAGTACGCTCATACCACACTGAACAGCACCCGGATTTTGACTCATCAATGGGTCTTTACTAATCACGTAATTGCCCGAGTGATTGCGAGTTTTACAAATTCAATTCTTTCACTAGTGAGTTATTTAACTGTCTTTGCAGTCAGTCACCCAACCTACCTAAGCTTCCCCACTATTCGACAATCGAGTATTTCACTGAACATCTCCACCTCTACGCAGGAAATGCCAAATGACAGAGTCTATAGAGTTAAACCATCAAACGAGCTCCTGCGGCTTATTCGACCAACCAAAACTTGTTCTAGGAATTGGTCGTCCCAATCTGCACAAGGTTTTTGACAACGGACAACCACATTAAAATCACCAAATGAAAATAATCTCTTTTCCCCCCTTCGCCCTACTCCTGACTATTCCTCTTTTCCTTTTCACTGCATGTGAGGACGGTGATGACATCACTCCGGTTGACCCTGACGAAGATACGACGGTAGTCGACGTAGAACCGACCTACTTCGCCGCTGCTAACGCCAATACTACAATCACCACCATTGCTTGCACCCTCTCTGATGGTACCGAAACTCAATGCTATCAGATCGTTGCCAGCAGTCTGGTAACAGACCACGAGATGGGGCCTTGGTGCCCCGACAATATTGCCGATGATGCTAGCGCTGGTGGTATATGGCTTGAAGGAGGTGAGGTGTATGATGTCGATGGCGCCTTTGTAGAGAACATGGCCGACTTCTACAACGATGATACTTGGTTAATGTATGATGCTAACGGCGACATCTACGTCACCGATACCGAGGAAGACTGTATCAATGCCGCCAACCCAAATGTCGGCGATGCCTATCGCAACTTCTGCGTTGAGTGCCTCCCATCTTATATCACCGACCTGTCGCGAACCTTCATAATTCCAATCACCCCAGTGCCACAAACGGAAGCAGCCTTCTTCGCTATGAACCCAGGACAAATAACAGGGCCCGGGCTTCGTGGCGTGGCGCTTAACGGCGTCGAGTTTTCCGCCGCCGCACCGGTCAACAATATCCTTGGCGCCTATACCCTGGCACCCTTTGACGATGCAGGCGGCCATATCAATGTTAATCAAGGATATCACTACCACGCCGCTACCGGAGTCAGTTTTTCCGTCGCGCAGACCGACGGTCACCCTGCTTTAATTGGCTACGCTGCTGACGGATACGGTATATACGGTTACGACGAAAACATCACCGACCTCGATGCCTGCCTAGGGCACTACGACGACATACGCGGCTACCACTACCATGTGGATAAAGCTGGAGCCAACAACTTCATCAATTGCCTCCAGGGGGCTTACGTCGAAGGTTAGCTAAAGGCAGCATTCCCACTACTCATTCTTCCTGGGCTAATCTTTGTACAGCCGTAGGATTCCTTTTATACAAACAAAAAAACGTTCCAATGAAAAACGTAATTAAACCTCTTAACACCGCATCCCTGCGCCCCGCTTCCACTTTCTCCATCCTCACCTTGTTTGCGCTGTTGCTCACAATGAGTTGCAACACTCAAAAGACCACAACCGCTAACGAAGAGACATCAACCCAACAACGTCCGGTACGCCAAGGACAAGGTCAGCGCGGTCAGCGGCCCGACCCCGCCGCTATGATTGCCGAAATGGACGCCAACAACGACGGCAAACTTGCCAAAAGTGAAGTATCCGGCCGCCTGCTCCAGGACTTCGCCCGTTTTGATACTGACGAGGATGGCTTCATCACTAAAACTGAATTGGAAAATGCACCCCGTCCGCAGGGCCGTCCCGGCGGTGGAGTACGCCAGTAATTTAGAGCTTGTTTGGGAATTGCTATGAACTGAAAAACAAGCTAGCTCTTAGTGTTCTAAAATCTATCGATTCTTAGCTACTACACCTCCGGTAGTGGGCACCTGCCTACTGCCGGAGGTAACGTGGCACGATAAATCAAAACCTACCTATCTAATGAAAATCATCATTCCCCTTCTCCTTTCACTTTACTTTCTTCCCTGGAACCTCAGCGCCCATTCTCCCGATTTATCCTCAACCATGCTAGCGCAGCAAAGTAATAATACCTGGGTACTACAGGTGCGAGCTGCCCTGACCGCTTTTGACTACGTTGTGGAAGATCAGTATGGTAAAAATGCCTACAACACCCCGGAGGAATTTCGCCAATTGGTCTTACAACACGTACGCAAAAATATCACCATCCACTGCGATAATGCTGATGTTGCTGTATTTAAAGAAGGCCGCGTCTCCCTCGGTCACGAAACAAACGTCACTTTCCTGATAACGGGCATAGCCGAAAACACCAAGTCGCTAAATATTAGTAACACCAGTTTCAGTAAACTGCCACATAACCAGAGTGCTCTGATGGTACTAAAGGAAGGCTACACTAAAAAGCAGTTTATCCTCAGTAACGATAACGGCCACACTGCTAACCTTGAAGTCGGCGAAGCGGAATTCAACTTGGTTGAAGCTAGTATCGGCAAGACAATATTACCATCAGTATCGCTACTATTCATCGCCTTGGCTTTGGGTGCGCTTAGCTACTTTTTCATCAATAAAAAGGAGTCCACTCTTTCGCTAATCGCCTAATTATCAAACCCATGAAGTTTCAACTTAATTCCCCACGCAAATTTTATTTTGCTCTCCTCTTGAGCGCGATTACTATTTATGCCTGCGACAAAGAGGATTCTGTCTGTGAAGGCACGACTTGGTACCAGGACCTGGACGAGGATGGCTTCGGCAACCCTGCCATTAGCCTCGACTCCTGCATCCAACCAGCTGGTTACGTACAGGATAACACAGATGATGACGATACCATTCCCTACATCGTTCATGAAGTAAATCCGTCTCTGTTCCTTACCGACGCTGGCAACGTAAGCATTTCTACCGTAAGCTGTACCCTCTCCGACGGTACTGAAACACAGTGCTATCAGATCACCTCAACGCACACCCCGACCGATCATCAGATGGGCCCCTGGTGTCCGGAAACAATTACGGACGGCCCCGAAGCCGGTGGTTTGTGGACTGACAATGGGGAAGTCTACGATGTCGACGGTCCTTTTATCGCCAACCTGGCCACTTTCTACGACGATGCGAACTGGAAGATGTACGAAGACGATGGCACCGTCCGCCGCTTTCTTACTCAAGAACAATGTGAGCGCGGCGCCGACCCTAACATCGAAGATGAGTTTATGCAAATGTGCGCCCAGTGCCTGCCCGAACACGTTGATATTGGCGGCACCTACCTAATCCCCATTCGTCCCGTTCGTCAGTCTACCGCTACCCAGCTCGGCGACGGTCCGACGATCGACCAACCCGGGGTGGAGTATGGCCCTCTCGTCCGTGGCATTGCTTTCAATGGTGTACGTTTTGATCACCCCGCCGACATCAATATCATCTTAAGCGGTTATCAGATCGCTCCAGTAGATGACGCCGGCGGCCACATCAATAACCGCCTGGGCTATCACTATCACGGTGATCAGGGCGAAAGCACCCGCATCGAACAGGCAGACGGCCACGCTGCCATGATCGGTTATGCCATGGATGGCCACGCCCTCTATGCCCAGCTAGATGCCAACGGCAACGAACCTACCGACCTTGACCCCTGCAATGGTCATTACGATGAATTACGGGGTTATCATTACCACGTAATGCCCCTGGGGAATAATGAATTACTCGAATGCTATTATGGTGCGTGGGTGGAATAGCCGAGGCTTATCCTCAAAACCTAATCATTCAAATGAAAATACAACTCCACTTTCATGCCTTCCGTTTTGAATAAGTGTTGGTTCTACCTCATCATCGTTTGTAGTATCTTAATATTCCCCTCCGTATTACTCGCGCATAATCCACTCTCAGCCCGCTACCATCTTAATATGGACCAGAACCCCCGTACACTGACCATCAACTTAAGTCAGGATGGCATTAACCTGGCACTCCTGCAAACGCATTCCCGCGAAGCACTGGAAGCCATGTCTCGAAACAAAATCGAGGAGTTGATCGTAGCGTATGTCAAACGCAATTTTAGCATGTCCGTGAATGGTCAGAAAATCGGGCTGGCAAAGGGGGATCAAACTCGGCAATCATCAGACCGACCTCAAATTTGTTCTGCCACCCACTCCAGTAAATATTGAAACGATTCGAGCCGACATCCCTGCCTTTACAGAGAACGAGAATCACCAGACCATCTTCTCTTACCTGGTAGCTGGCAAAAACGAACACGTTATACTTCATAGAAGCAATGATTTTCGGGCCAATATCCAGCTTGGAGCAACCAATATCAATAACTCCTGGCTTTGGGTCCTTCCATTTGGTTTGGCTTTGCTGGCATTGTTAGCATTCATCACCACAAAATTTAAATCAAGTACCCTTGAACCAATCTCTTAGGAGCTAAACTCTCCCTGCACCTGCAATTCTTTGTTTCGAACTATTCTCCGCTACCTTAACCGGGAGGATATTGTTCTCGCCGTAATATTTGCAAAATCCTGCCGTAACCCGACTCTGAAGTCGACCAGCTCGCCCCACCGCTTGCATTAACGAAATGTACTACGACTGCATCAATATCCGGATGGTAGCGGGCGATGCTCTGGTAGCCAGGCACTAAGCCGGTGTGGGACATTTTACAGGGGTAAATATCTTGTTCTCGCTCGGTGAGTAGGCTACCGTCATTAAGCGCCCGCAGGAATACACCGACAGTGGCATTTCTGCTTCGGTTATTCTATCCCGTATTCCTCAAACAAAAACGTAAGCGCCCTTTCTAATACCATATCTCTTCCTTCCGCTAAATCCTGTGGAGTATTTTCCACAAAGAAATCCGGAATGTGCCCCACTCCATCCAGGCTAGTTCCGTCGGGGAGTAAAAACTTCATAATGGAATACTGGTATTGAAACCCATTGGGCAAAAAACGCCGCATACTGGTATCTGAGAAATCTCCAGAAGTAGTATCACCAATCTGGGTAATGTGGGGCAGTGCTTTAAAGTGGATCATCATCACCTCAGCGGCGCTCACCGTAATCTTGTCGGTCAGCAGGATGGTTGGTTTTGTGAACTGGACCGGCCCCTCCTGTCGGAGAAAGTATTCTGTCTTTCCGGCGAAGTCGGAGTGGTTCGGTCCGTTGCGTTCCTGAACGGTATAGGCAAGTTCTTCCCGGTTGGAGAAACGGCCGGCGAGAGCGGCACCTACGGGGTCTTCTCCGCCAGTGTTGTTACGCAGGTCGATGATCATGGCCTCGTTATGGCCGAGTTCCTGGAGGAGTACGTCTCCAAATTCAGGATCCTCCATGGTGATACTGCCCAGATAAAGGTAGCCGATATTACGGTTTCTGAGTTGCCCGTAGAGGTATTCCTCTTCGAAGGAGGCATCTATGATGTCGAGGTAGTTATCGTTGATGACGGAAAAGTCAAATTCAGCTTCTGCCTGGGCATCGTCTTGGGAGTTGCCGTTGTAGAAGGCTTCGTTGGGCCAGAGGATGAAGGTGTGGGAGTCATCGAGGTATTCCACCATCTGACGCTTGACCTCGAAGAGTTCCGGCAAGGTGGTTTGGGGCGTAACCTGGGGGCGGTACACAGAGTAGATACTGTCCCAGTTGAAACCCCGGACCTCGAAAAGTCCGTAGTGCTTATCAATATCGTCCCAAAAGATTTCGAAGTTGGTTTCAGGATCAGCGGAGGGCTCGACGCCGAGGATGGTTTTCTCGCAATTGAACAGTATGATGGCAACAAGGCCGTAAAAAAAGTATTTCATCGGGATTAAAATTTGTGGCTGCTTGATAGAGATAAGGAATTATTGAAGATACGTGTGCGGTCTTGCCGCTGAGTGGTGTAGTAGTTCAGGCCGTACTTGGCTTGCATAAACCAACGGTCAGTGATCTGGTAAGCGTAGCCCAGTTCACCGCGAATGCCGAAGAAATTGTTAAGGGACGTCCAGGATCCACGAGTCAGAATCTTGAACAGATTGTCGGAGTTGTCGGAGATGAATTTGTCGAAACCGCTGTACGGAGGTCGGGACAAAAGTCCGAAGAAAGGAACGGCCACCTCAGCGTTAATACCGTGCTTCTTACCCACCCGCCATGCACCTGCGGCCGCGCCTTCAAAAGCGTGGAGCGCGAACCAGGTGACGGATTCATCTCCGTCGTATAGCGTTACATCGGCATTGGAACGGAAGTTGACTCCAACGTAAAGCCGGCGGTCCGGTGTATTTCCGGCCAAGCCTTTTTGCCAACCCACGTGCAGGTTAATGACCGGGCGGGTGGCTTTCTCCTCATCATCCACACTGGTCGACAGCGTAGCGAGGGTGGCTCCGAAGCCTACTGAATAACGATTCCCGTCCGCAGTATTTCTCTGGTAAGAAAGCTCAAATTCAGGCCCGACACTCTGCTGGTGAAGCGGGGAATAATTAGCGTCATTAAAAAAACCCCGGTGCAGCCCAAGCGTAAATACTAACTCGTTCCTGGGTTCAACAAGTAGCAAATTCTGGGAAGAAACTACTGCGGGAAAGAGAAAGGCCACAAGGGCTAAAAAATGTAATCGCATATTCAGGAGTTATTGTCTCACAAACATGCAGTCAAGCTTAACTCAATACAAGAAATCTGAATTAAAGTCTGTCCTGTATCCTCGGAATCCCAGCAATCAGGACACTTTTCTGTTTTTTCGGAACTCACCGGGTGTACTTCCCGTAGCTTTTTTGAAGACGCTGTAAAAGGCGCTCCTTGACCGAAACCCGGCTTCCAGACCAATCGCCTCGAGAGAATAGCGATCGAATTGCGGCAACATCAGCAGACGGCGTGCCTCTTCAGCCCTGAACCGATTTACATAATCGGCAAACCGCTCCCCAATCTCCTCGCTCATCACCCGAGACACGTATCCCTCACTGACACCTAATTCATCAGCCACCACTTGACGACTTAGATCAGGATTAGAAAACAAGCGTTTTTTAGCCATCAGTTGCTGTATCTCAATGGCGTATTTCTCCAAGGGTGAGAATGTTTTGACCGGAGTGGTTTCCACTGAGCCGGCCGGTGCATTGGGCAGAAGATTTTCAGTTACCATTGACCGGATTTCCAGCTGCTCGTCCAACACCCGCATCTGGTAGACTCCCGTGTAAGCCACCCACCAAAAAAATACGCCAACGGCCAGCCACACTACCGTGTAGGCATTTCCAAGTCCCAGTTGGTCATCAGCGAAATTCGCCACGAACCACAGGCAGATGATTCCGAGCATCGCAGCACAAAACCGGAGAAGCCACCGCCGGCGGGAAGGTACGGGTTCTCGATATTGCCATGTAATAATGGAAACGGTGATTAGGCCGACGGCATTGAACCAAAGCGCGAACTGATCTCTAGCAATTTCGTAAAATTGGTAAAAACCCGAGTCGATGAGACCAGCCACCTCGTATAGATTAAGGTATAGACCTCCGGCCACAAAAAGGTCAATGGCCAAACTCACTAAAAAAGGGGCAAACAACCATCTTCGCCAAAGAGATTCGAAAAGCGGATGCTTAAGCGCTTTCAAAAAATAACTTACTATCAAAGCTATGAACAGATACTCCCACATAAATGCCCAAAGCCAGTCGATGAAGTCAATATCCAGATCCTGCCATCCTAAAAACTGAATACCGCTCAGCAGCAAAAGACTCCAGCCCAGGTAATAATTAGCTGGGCTCCTAAAGTAACCGACACTGAGAATAGCCACACCAAGGAAGGCTCCTTGGATAAGACTGGCGATGATAAAAAGGTCCGTCAGGCTTACGATCATTTCGGCTGCAATTAGCAGCCCGAAGGTACGCCGTAGCACTTATACCGATAGATAATTTGCCGCCATCGCTATGATCTTGCCGGTGCTTACCGTCTGGCAAGCCCGTAGCGACGCTTATTCCTCCAGATAGTTTATCTTTGTGAGGTCTTTAGCTTTTTTATCCCAAAACGCGTTTCCTGAATTCGGCCTCAGGTTGAATCCTGGCGACTTACATTTTAATCCCAATGACTGTCTACGTTACCACCTTCCGCGTGCAATGCGGACCTCCTCTCATTAGTCCGCCTAATGAATTACCCGGCGATCGACCTGCCAACGCCTAGTTGCCTCCTCACTTCATTGCACCACACAACTTCCTGGATATGTTCTCTTTCTCCGCAACGGCGACCTGCCGCGAGAAAAACCTTCGGCCATTAGCTACCCTGCTAATGTTGTTCGCTCTTTTTGGGCCCACCCCGGTTTTCGGGGCTGAACTGCCACCACCTGTTTTTCTCGACCCCGCCCCGGACGACGTAACGGTCGATTGCTTCAACGACGCACCCGCCTCGGTTACCCTGACCGCCCAGACTGAGAACGGCAACGTAGAAGTCACTCCTTTTGACTCCTTGAGTAACGGTAGTTCCACCGTTTGTGCCGGCGGTGTCATCTTCCGCATCTGGGAGGTCACCGACTCTGAGGGCACTACCCGCGTACAACAAGAAATTACTTTTGGCCCTTCCACCGACGGCCCCACCTTTGGCCCGGGCTTAGACAACACGCCGGATACCGTACAGTGTGATGCGGCCGTAGACCCCAACTTTGAGCTCTCCTACGGTGCCTGGCTCAACCGCAACCAGCTGCGGGTGGTCAGTAACAGTATCGCCGGCTGCGCTCCCATTACTTCCATTACGGACGATTCCGAGCCACTGGGCGCGATTGGCTGTGGTGACGTGATCGAGGTGACCTACACCGTAGCCGATCAATGTCTGCAATCCATCCAGGTAACCTTTACTTACGTTATCATCGACACTTTGCCCCCCGTACTTATCGGTGTACCGGAGGACATGACCGTTAGTTGTTCCGGCTCTGTACCAACCCCTCCGGTGGTGACCGCCGAGGACTGCCGGGCAACACCCTACCCCGTCGTCTTTAACGAGGTGGACAACCAACTTTTCGATGGAAGCTGCAACGAATTCGAATATACCATCCAGCGAACCTGGGGAAGTATCGACAGCTGTGGGAACGGCGTGGTGCAAACCCAAACCATTGAAGTGGTCGACAATGAACTGCCTACTTTCAACCGTCCCAGCAACAAGCAATTGCAGTGTTTCGAAGACTGGGAAAGCCTGGCCGTAACCGGCGAACCTACCGACCTTTTTGATAACTGCACCGCAGTGGAAGATCTGGACGTGACCTTTTCGGACAATACCATCTTCCAACCCGACTGTAACTTCAACTTCAACATCATGCGCAGCTGGACGGTCACCGACCGCTGCGGTAACTCAAGTACCCAGGTGCAGAGCATCTTCGTAGGCGACAATCTGGCCCCGAGCTTCGATGCGCCCGAAGACATCACCGTCAACTGTGAGGACGTTTTCAACTTCGATGTCGTAGGTGAACCCACCAACCTGATGGATTTCTGTACCGAGACACCCAACACCAGTTTCACCGACCAAATCCTGCCTGGCCCCTGCCCCCAGTTCTATCGCATCACCCGGACCTGGCGCATCTTCGACGATTGTAACAATACCAATACGCACGTCCAGGAAATTTCCGTACTGGACAGTACCGGAGCGGTCTTCATTACACCGCCTCAGGATTTGGTGACAACCTGTAACAATGAGATGATCCAACAGGACCTCTTCGACACCTGGGTGGAAAACTACGCCAACGTAGTAGCCCAGGATGCCTGTTCTCCCGAAGAAACCCTGACTTATGAAATTTACGTCAGTGGTACTACTGAAATTCCTACTCTGCCCGAATTCAGCTGTGATGCTCAGGATCAGACGGTGCGCAAACTGGACGTTGACGTCATCGTCACCGATGAATGTGGCAATGTCCGCACCGGTACGGCCCAGTTCCGCCAGGTAGATACCCAACCACCAAACGTCTTCGATTGTATGCCTAGTCAGGTGGTTAGTACCGACCCTGATGTCTGTTTTGCCAACGTCGCCCTTACCCCACCTACTATCGTGGACCAGTGCGTGACCGGTTTACCGCTGCAACACTTCACTTACGATACGGTCACCCTGACCAGTCCGGCCGAGCCAGGGGACGAGATCAACGTTCCGGTTGACCCGGTAACTCTGGTCTTCCCGATCAATTTCGAATTACCCATCAATGCACTCAACGAGAGTACACTCACCATTACGTTACAAAACGTCGATGGTGAAGGGCCGGAAGAATTCTTCCGAATTATCGGCGAGGATGGCAGTAACCTCGGCGTTACCGGAAATACCGACGTACAGTGTGCCGACGTGACCACCGAGATCACCCTCACCCGTCAACAGTTCAACGCCTGGGCGACCGATGGTATGATCATCATCACCCTGGAGCCCAATATCCCGACCGATCAGGCCGGCAACTTCGCCATCAATGATATTTGCACGGGTGGCACCCAGGTTTTCGGAGAAATTTTCACCCCCATACGCCGCCTTTCGCCACTGGTCTTCGAAATCATCATTGACGGAGCAGAGACTTTTGAGATCGACCCCGTCGACACGCTCTTTGCCAACCTGGAACCCGGGCTGCACCAGATCACTTACCGGGTCACGGACTGCGCCGGCAATACCGATGAATGTATCTTTACGGCAACCGTTGAAGACCTGATCCCACCGACCATTACTTGCCCCGAGGACTTGGTCATCATGCTGGACGCCGACAGTTGTACGGCTACCATCGACGTGCCATTGCCCGTGGCCGTAGAAGACAATTGCAGCATCTTCGATCTCGTAGCTATCCAGTCGCCCGCCACTACCGGTGAACGTTTCCTGACCTTTGACTTCAACGCGGACGCGGGTGAATTCCAGGCTGAGGAAGTTATTGCCAACTTCCCCGAAATTCCGCCCTTTACCGTAGATACCACCGAACTGACGGTCTTCCTTCAAGGCGACTTCAGCGGGCCGAACGCCACTCTCGAGATCTACACCGACGACGGGTTTATGCTGGGTAACACCCTGATCAACACCACGGATTGCAATAGTGGCCCGGCGGCCGTCAAAATCAATATTCCGCCCGATCAGTTTAATAGTCTGTTGGCCGATGGCGAATTCGGCCTGCGGCTGGTACCGGGTGAAGGCGTTAACCCTTGTGATGAAGACGCCACCATGCAACCCGGCGATATCGACGGCTATTCCTTCGCTTACGTAGAACTGGCCTATAATATTCTTTTACCGGAATTCTATTCCACCGGAGCTACTGTCTTTGGACTTCAAAGTAGCAGTGCTGATGATCCACAACCGACCCTGACCTTCAACCAGGGAATCACCGTATTCAGTTACACCGTTTCTGACCCGAGCGGGAATTCAGATACCTGTAGCTTTAATATTGAAGTTATCGACGGGGTACTTCCGGTAGTCAATTGTCTGCCGACAACTATTTTCATCGATCCCTCCGGTGCGGAGCCGGTGACCATCGACCCGTCGGTCATCGATGATTTCAGTTCCGACAACTGTGGTATCGATACCATCTTCCTGACGCCGGCCACTTTCACTTGTGAGCAGATCGGCACTACGGAAGAAGTGACCCTGACGGTAACCGATGAGGCCGGTAATGATAACAGTTGTACTACTTTCGTAGGCATCAACGGACTGGCTCCGGAACCAACGGCGAATTCCGGTTTCTGTGGTGGAGATTCGCTTTTCCTTTTTGCCAACCCACCCACGGTAGCCGCACCGGGGCAGGTTATTTACACCTACCAATGGTTCACCCCGAATAACGTGCTGTTCAGCACAGAAGAAAATCCCATTATTCCGGGCATCGACGCTGATGACGAAGGCCCTTACCGGGTAGTGATCACCGGCATCACCGGCTGTGCGGCCGAGGGTGTGATCAACGTCAATATTGAAGATCTACCGCTTACCCCGGCGATCGAAGCTCCTCAGTCCGTATGTATCGGAGATCCCATCCCGCTGAGCACCAATACCAGCTTCATCGGCAACGTGGAATACAACTGGTTCGAGGGAACGCCGGGCTCCGGCACCCTCCTGGCCACCACCCCCGTGCCGGAAGTAATGATACCCGGTCCTCACGGAGGAGACGGACGAAATTTTTACCTTCAGGTTTTAGTCAATGGTTGTCCCAGTGGCCCGTCTACCCAGATCGAAGTGACTACGGTAGTTCGTCCGGAAGTTGCGGTAACCAATCAGACCGTGATCGCTTGCGAATTTGACATTGCTACTTTGTCAGTCCAAAACAACCCCCTCAACCTGATATACGAGTGGGATGGACCGAATAATTTCACGGCAACGGGCCAGGAGATTGAAGTAGGCCCGCTGGATAATAATTTTTCTGGCACCTACTACGTAAGGAGCGTACTGAACGAAGGTTGTTTCAGTGAACCGGACTCTCTGTTGTTAGGGGTAATTCCCGCATCGCCACAGCCGGCCTTGTTTACGAATAGTCCGGTCTGTATCGGTCAGCCACTTGAGCTTACTGCAACGGTTGCCGATGGGGAACAATACGTATTCATGGCCCCGAACGGTCAGGAATTCGTAACGGATACCGCAGTACTGTTGTTGGATGAAACCCTGATGCAATACGCCGGCGACTGGCAGGTCACTGTAGACCTGGGAACCTGCCCCTCTTCACCGAGCGAACCGATTGCCGTCTTGGTAAATAATGCTCCCGTGGCCAATACCCAGCAGTTGCCAGACCCCGTTTGTACCGGTAATGACCTGATCTTGCAGGGCGGCAGTAACGTTGGCGGCAGCTCCTACGCCTGGACCGGACCGAATAATTTCTCAAGCAACTCCATCGCCCCCGTACTGGAAGAAGTGGACGCTACGATTACCGGCAACTATGTACTGACGGTCACCGACCCGAACGGTTGCGAAGATACCGACACCCTGGCCATTGAGGTGAGGGAAGGTATTGAAGTACTGGACATCGTGATGGCCGGTGAGGAATGCCTTTCGGGCGGGGAAACCATCGGCTTAATCGCTCAGGTGATGCCCGCCGACCCCGACGGAAACTACGACTACAGCTGGAGCGGCCCCGGTGGGCTAAGCAGCAATGCGGACACTTTGTTCATTCCAGACGTGAGCCCCATGAACAGTGGTACTTATTCAGTGACGGTTAGCAATGACCAGGGCTGTGTATCACCGGTCGGTACTTTCATCGTCGACCTACAATTCGCCCCGGCACAACCGGCTACGCCCATCACTGCCGACGGAGAGATCGGCTACTGTCTGGACGAAAGCTTCTTCCTGTCTACCACTGATTATGGGCCCGGAGCGACCTATTTCTGGCAGCTTCCCGACGGAACGGTTCTGGAAACCGATGAAAACGAGATCATGCTGAACGCAAACGATCTAGACTTCAGTGGCAACTATCGTGTACAGGTGCTTATAGATGGCTGCCCCTCCCCATTCTCCGATCCGCTGGAGGTTATCATTACTGACTTCCCTGCTTTTGGTGCTTCGGCTCAAACCCCGGTCTGTGAGGGCGAGCCGATTCAATTACAGGCGACGGATCTACCCGGTGCTATGTACAGTTGGCGCGGCCCGAGCAACTTCAGTTCCAGCCTGGCGGCTCCGGTGATCACCACCGCTGATGCCGACGTTCACAGTGGAACTTACGAAGTAGTGGCTACGATAGGTGGTTGCGCCAGCGATACGATGACCGTGGAAGTGAACGTACAGCAGACGCCCGGCATTCCGGTAGGAGTACCGCAGGCAGCCATCTGTATTGACGACGAAGGTGCTGTGCTTAGTCTGATCGTAAACGAAAACACCACCACGCCGGGTGCCACCTATCAGTGGTTCACGGAGAATGGCACGGTGGCCGTTACCCCCGCCGGCATCGGCCCGGAATTCGAGCTTGATGACTTTGGTCTTTTCCCGAATGGCGGGCTGATCAACTTTTTCGTTCAAGCCGAGCTGAACGGCTGTTTCAGTGCACTTAGCAACGCCTTGAGTATCCAATTGGATATTGCCGACGTAGACGCCGCGCAAGCCGGAGTGGATACGACGGTCTGTGAAGGTATCCATTTACTGGACGCCGAAACACCCCTGGTCGGCAGTGGTCGCTGGACCCTGGTTTCCGGTGGTGGCGACATCTTTATCGTCAACCCGAACTCACCGATGACGGCAGTGGACGGGATGACTGAATTCGGCGCCCCCTACCTTTTCGAATGGGCGCTTTCCAATGGCGAATGTAAAGATTACAGCCGCGACACCGTGACCATTAACGTCACCAGCGGAGAGGATGCCTTGGCAGGTGAGGATTTACTGGTCTGTCTGGCCTCTGAAATCCGTCTCAATGCCAGTCCGGTAACGGAAGATGGCAGCGAAGGGATGTGGTCGCAGAACCTCGCCCAGGAGATTCTCGGCGTTGAGATCGTAGAGCCCGGTGATCCAAACACCGAGATTCTGGGATTGGAAGAAAACAATGTCTATTCCTTCACCTGGACGGTGATGAGCGACTGTGGGACCAAATCGGACGTCGTACTCCTGAACGTAAGTGATCCTTCACCGGAAGCGGGGGATGATGTGGTGGTCTGTAACAGTGAGCGTTCCACCGTGATCGCTGCCGACGAACCGACAATCGGTTCTTCCGGTCGCTGGCGGATCATTACCGACGGGCTGGAGGTAGACGATCCGGACAGTCCTACGACAATGGTTGGCAACCT
This sequence comes from Lewinellaceae bacterium SD302, assembly GCA_002591745.1. Lineage (GTDB taxonomy): Bacteria > Bacteroidota > Bacteroidia > Chitinophagales > Saprospiraceae > Neolewinella. Next base: position 16,020 of record PDLQ01000036.1, on the reverse strand, counting down.
CATAGAAGGCGATAACGTCTTGGTTTGGGAAATCGACGAAGGTCTCTGTGGCGGAGCCGGAGTAGACACCCTCGTCATAGAATACAAGGCACCGGCCGAACCGGTGGACGACTTGGTCGACGTGCCTTTCCAAGGACAAACAACCTTCGATCCGCTGGAGAACGATGACTTCCCAGCAGGCAGCTTCGTCGAGATCATCGAAGAAGTTTCCACCGGTACGCTGACGGCGGAAAATGACGGTACATTCACTTACCAGGCACCGCCAAACTTTGTTGGTGAAGTAGACGTAGTTTACCTGTTGATGAGCGATGGTTGTACGACCAGTTCAGCCACGGTCACCCTCGTGGTGGGCAGTGATGCCGACTGTACGGCACCAAACATTTTCACGCCCAACAACGACGGGGTGAACGACTTTTTCGTTGTGCCCTGCTTGTTGAATGACACCGAGTTCCCCGCGAGCGAGGTGACCCTTTACAACCAATGGGGGGATGAAATATTCCGTTCTTCCATTCCTTACCGCAATGATTTCGACGGCACCTACAATGGTGAGGATCTACCGACGGGTACCTATTACTATCACATTAAATTCGGAACCGAGCGCGAAGACGCCAAAGGTTTCGTTACCATCATCCGCTAAACTACCACCTCATGCTTTACCAACGCAACTACGTCTTATTACTGTTGCTGTGCCTGTTGAGTGGCGGTTTGGCCGCCCAGCAGGACCCGCAGTACACCCAGTTTATGAACTATAAACTAGGCTACAACGCCGCTTTTGCCGGAGCGGAGGAAACCAGTGTTTTCACTCTCTTCGCCCGCGAGCAATGGCTGGGCGTGGATGGTGCGCCCAGTAGTCAGATCCTGACTTACAATACGCCGCTGACTTCCTCGGGAACGGGGATCGGTGCGCGCATCAGTCGTCTTGGCATTGGTTTGGAAAACAACTACCAGGCCGAGGTCAGCTACGCCTACCGGATTCAGATGCCACGCGGCATGCGCCTGGGTTTTGGTCTGAGCGCCCGTGTCAGCCAGTACGCCATCAATTTTCAGGATGCCACCCCGGTACAGGGCGGAGGCGTTGACCAGGCAATTCCCGCCGGTCAGGAATCAAAGACCGTGCCCAATTTTGGTTTCGGAATTTACTTCAACACCCCGTCATTCTACTTTGGCGTAAGCGCGCCGAAGTTGTTGGAAAGCAACCTGGATTTTGATGATGCTTCCACCGTGATCTCTCGTGAGGTACGGCACTACTACGCCATGACCGGTATCAAATTCCGTTTCTCTGAGAATTTCGCCTTACAGCCCCAGGCGCTGGCTAAGTACGTGATTGGTGCTCCTTTCGACGCCGATTTCAACCTTTCGGCTGAACTGGGCCGTAATCTCGGCTTGGGACTTTCTTACCGCCTGGGCGGTTCAACGGTCGACGGTTCCGGGGAAAGCGCGGGTGCTCAGGTTACTTTTTTTGCGGGCAATCACTTACAATTTGGGTTTAACTATGACTTGGGTTTAAGTGAGTTCCGTAGTCAGCACAGTGGTAGTGTGGAAGCCATGGTACGCTATCTGGTCGGAGGCCGGGCCCAGGCGGTTCGGATCGTCGATCCGCGTAGCGTACAATAGACAAGTACTAAACCAGTTTTTCTATTCCTCTCATCATCGTATCTTTCAAAAAATTCTTGCTTTCGTTGATCTTCTCCATCTTTGAGCACTTGGGTTACCGTACTACTATTCTGACTTCCGATTTCCTGGGAGCCAGTGGGTACTTGCCGGTACTGATGGCTTTACTCCTGATGGGGTCTAATTCAGTAAGCGCGCAAGAGCCCCTGATAAGGAACGTAGATATTCTCAACACGCCTTACTCCGAGTATTCGCCGGCTTACTACGGTGACGAACTCGTCTTTGTGCACCAGTCGCCAGGAGGGAAGATCAATCCCCTGACACGTAAACCGTTTTACGAACTTTTCAGCTCTCCGGTAGCCGGTGACCGCCGGAAAAAGAAGAAACGATTTAAGATCGAGTTGAATTCGGCCTATCACGAAGGGCCGATTTCCTTTAGCAAGGATCGGCGTCAGATTTTTTTCACCAAAACGAACGCTAAAAACGGGGTTGTCGTGGAAAGTGAGACTGGCGAAGCCAAGCTAAAAATATACTACGCTTACATGGGTCAGTATAGCTGGGAGGGCATTCGCGAAATCCCGATCAATGACGATGAGCGTAACACCATGCACCCCAGCCTATCGGCCGATGGCAACCGCATTTACTTCGCCAGCGACCGGGAAACGGATGGTTTCGGCGGTTTCGATCTTTACTTCAGCGAATGGATCGATGGACAGTGGACCCAACCGATCAACCTGGGGCCAGAAGTGAACACCAGTGGAAACGAGTGCTATCCCTACATCCATGATTCGGGGCGGCTGTTCTTTTCCAGCGACCAGCGGGGAGGGTTCGGTAAAATGGATTTATACACCATCGATCTGAGTGGCCGCAACTGGGGCAAAGTTTACCGGCTGCCACCACCCTATAACTCAGAGGCGGATGATTTCGGGATGATCCTCTCGGAAGACGCCCGCTCGGGCTACCTGAGTTCTAATCGCGCCGGGGGAAAGGGCGACGATGATATCTATGAGTTTTCTGCTCCTAACGGACTCAGCAGCTTTACCGGCAACCCAACCCGGGAAGAAGAGCTTACCGTCTACGATGCAGCCACCTCATCCGGAGTAGAGCAGGCCCGCGTATTTCTTACGGAAATCAGTGGGCCAGGGTCGTTGAGTCTGGAGGCTCGGCTGATGCTAAACGCCGACAATACCTATAGTCTGGCCAGTGCGGATGCTGCCACTACTGCTGCCAGTGAACGGCAATTTCAAACGGACCGCCAGGGAGGCGTGGAAATAGAGTTAAAGGAAGGGAAATCTTATCGTCTGTTGGTTCACAAGACCGGATATTTACCCCAGGCCCTGCGCTTTACTTATACCTCGGCGGGGCCTAGTCGGCCACTTCAGGTTGTACTGAACCCCGGTGAATGTATGGTAGTGAGCGGCAATATCCGTTCTGAGCGCGACAACGAGCCGGTAGCCGGCGCTAACTTGTCTTTTACCCCCGTTGGTGGTTGTCGTTTGAATACGGTTCAGGCCTTGACGGAATCCGACGGATTCTACTTCGTATGTCTCCCCCCCGAATGTAATTATCAGCTGACGACCACCCGCAATGGTTTCCTGGAAACCCGTTCGGCCTTCAATGCATCCACCAAAGTGGGCACCTACCAAAAATTTGACCTGGCAATGCTATCAACCCCCAATGCCAGCTTGGTCAATCTAGACATGTTGCCCCAGCAGGCCCTTATTGTCCTGGATAACTTGCAATATCGCGACGATCGCTATGAGCTCAATAGTGAACACCTGAACGAACTGCGGTTGCTCAGTCGCCTTATGCAACAGCACCCTGCCCTGGTCATCCGCCTGGAGAATCATACCGAGACCGGTGGGCCGGACGCCTACTTATACGATATGAGTCAACAGCGGGTGCGCGAAATCCGTAGCTTCCTGATCAATACCGGAATCAATGAAAACAGGATAAAGGCCACCGCCCATGGCACAACCGACCCACGTCTGGATTGCGGCCGCTCTATAAACTGCGGTGAGGAAGAACATCGCCAAAATCGGCGGACAATCGTGCGCATCTTGTCCAAATAGCGACTTACCTTACCCCCCGTGAAGATCTACTGGCGCGACAGCCTCAATTTTATCCGCAAACAGCGGCCCGCACGTCTGTGGAACGCGGGCAAGATTATTGCGTCCTATTTTGCCACGCGCTACCTTCAGCGGCCCGTAAGCTGGGGGCAGCCCTTTACCCTGAGCATTGAGCCGACAACGGCCTGTAACCTGCGTTGCCCCGAATGCCCCAGTGGACTGCGCGCCTTCACCCGGCCAACGGGCAACCTGAAGCAAGATTTTTTTCGCGGCCTCATCGACGAAAATTACCGCCAGCTAATCTACCTCATCTTCTATTTTCAGGGAGAGCCTTACATCAATCCGGACTTTCTCGATATGGTACGGTACGCCTCCGAACGTGGCATATACACCATTACCTCCACCAACGGCCACTTTCTCAACGATGAAAATGCCCGCCGTACCATCGAAAGCGGGCTGGACCGGCTCATAATTTCCGTGGACGGTACAACCCAGGAAGTCTACGAGCAATATCGCAAAGCTGGCCGGCTGGACATTGTCCTCCAAGGTGCCCGAAACCTGGTAAAGTGGAAAAAGAAATTGGGGAAGGGACCACACCTGATCTTTCAGTTCCTGGTCGTAAAACCGAATGAACATCAGATTGAAGACGTCATTAGTCTGGCCGATGAGATCGGTATCGACGAAGTAAAATTCAAATCTGCCCAGCTCTACGACTATAAAAACGGCAACCCTTTAATGCCCGATCAGGAGGCCTACGCCCGTTACTACCGTAAAGCGGACGGGACTTATGGTATAAAGAACAAACTGGATAATCACTGCTGGAAACTCTGGCACAGTTGCGTAATCACCTGGGATGGACTAGTGGCTCCCTGCTGTTTCGACAAAGACGTTACCCACCGTTTAGGAGACGTTAAAGCCCAATCGCTGGCCGACGTATGGCGGGGCCCGGCCTATCAGGATTTTCGTAAAAGCCTGTTAAAAGGAAGGGCCGAAATCGATATTTGTAAGAACTGCACCGAAGGTTGCGAGGTCTGGCTAGGAGCGGAGGTTTAGTATACATACCGTTCGGGTTAGAAATTACGCACCCCATTCCCTCTTGGCATATGTCAAAAAATATCCGGACAACTATAGTTCCTGAGGATGGCTGGCAAAGTAGCAATGTCAATTTTTTGAAATGAAGCTTATCATCAATGAACATCTGATCAAGCCATTCATTTTTATTACTGAAAAATAAATGTGTAAGCAGCTATTGACCAGCCGTATAATTCTTGCTACCTTTGATTAAGTCCATTTATTTAAGGTTGGTTTATTAGAGCTTACAAATTTTTGAATGTTTTGGCCAGTATTCTGAATGCATTCGTTCGGTTTTCGGACAATACTTATTCGTATGCCAAAATATTATAATGTTGCACGGGGGTAGCCTACCTTTGTTACAACACTTACTCTATTTCTACTGCCACTGTCTTTATTAATCACGTCAAACGCACTCAGGGGAATGTTGGATCAGAATAATCGTATTATAATCGCAGGCCAATTGGAATTTGGCTCTGACCGGGTCTATGAACAGGTTGTACAACAGTACATGCACCGCATGGAACACTATTACAAAAACGATATTCTGCTCAAGGCCGAAGATATTTTCCGTGAAGAAGATCGCACGCTCGATGTCCCCCGCAAGGTTGTTCCCGCTACCGATCGCCAGTGGCTCAACACCCTGAATCTGCTAACCCGTGTTTCTACTTTCAGCATTGCCGGCGACCTGAATCTTTGGCGTCTGCAGGGCGGTCAGATGAAAGAACACCATGTACTAGAACCCCGCGGAGACCGTACCACTACCCAGCTCTATCTTAAAGGCAGAGAACTGCTCGATCAGGAGGAAAAATTTTCAGAAGCCCGTGATGCACTTACGAAAGCCATTGAAAGCTTTGAGCGTCATTCCATTGCCTATGAGCGCCGTGGCTACACCAATTACCAGCTCCAGAATTATAAGGACGCCCTTTACGACTATGAAAAAAGCATCAAAATCAGTCCATCCCGTCCTGCCCCTCACTACGGCCGCGGATTGGTAAATCTGTTACACGTCGACCGAACGGAAGTTGCCGTGGAGGATTTTGAAAAAGTAACCAAACTAGCTATTCCTCATCAGGATATTTACTGGTTAGCCAGGGCCATGCGGGGTGATGCACTGATGAAGCTCGACCGCCAAGAAGAGGCATTTAAAGAATACCGTTTTTTCTTGGGTCGCAAGCAGGACCTCGTCAAACTACGCAAGCTGGATCGCAGAGTCGCCTCCACCCTGGCCATCGGGCTGGCTGAGAATGGTAAATGTAACGACGCGATCACTTACTTCGAAAAATCACTGGAAGCCCAGGAAGATCACAAAGCCGCTCCCGAAGGAGAAATTCGTTTCCGTTTCGCTAAGTGCCTGCGGGAAATTGGCGACAAACGTTGGAAGGACGAAGGCAAAAAGGCCGTTGAACTGGGCCATAAAGCGGCAGAGGAGCTTTTTAGCCTGCGGGGAACGGCCGCCTAATACCGTTGGTCAGTAATTTTTCTAAGCTACCGTAAAATAATCGATTCTAGTTAACCGCCGGGCTACCCTCTTTTCCTTGGCCGCCGTACCTTGCGCCCTCACCCAAAGAACAGTGAGATGATTCGCATTTTAGCCAACGACGGAATTGCCGAGGATGGCAAAACTTTACTCGAAGAGGCCGGCTACGAGGTCGTGACCGAAAAGGTCGCCCAGGAAGATCTGGCCACCGAACTTCCTAACTACGATGCGATCATCGTACGCTCCGCGACAAAAGTGCGCAAGGAGTTGATCGACCAGTGCCCACGGCTGCAAGTTATCGCCCGGGCCGGCGTCGGGCTGGATAACATCGACCACGATTATGCCCGCTCCATTGGTCGCACCGTCGTTAATACTCCCGCCGCCAGCAGCCAAGCCGTTGCCGAATTGGTCTTCACCCATTTCTTCAGCCTTGCCCGCTTTGTTCACCAGTCAAACCGCCAGTTGCCTGCTGCGGACAGCGATTTTAAAGCCCTGAAAAAATCTTACAGTAAGGGCGTTCAATTACGCGGCAAGACCCTCGGGATCATTGGTTTCGGCCGCATCGGTGTAGAGGCTGCCCGCATCGGACTTGCTCTCGGGATGAAAATCATGCCCGTAGACCTCCACGTAGAATCAAGAGAACTCGAAATCGACCTTCATGCCGCACCCGATGTGAAACTGAAGGTTACCGTTGAGACGGTGGAGATGGAAGAGATGATCACCGCTGCTGACTTTATTACCATCCACGTCCCTTCTCTTAAAGGTGCCCTCATTGGTGCCGAAGAACTGAAGAAAATGAAGAACAGTGCCATCATTGTCAACACTGCCCGCGGTGGCGTTATTGATGAAGAAGCGCTGATTGCCGCCTTAGATGCCGGTGAAATCGCCGGAGCCGGCCTGGATGTCTTCATTAATGAGCCCACTCCGGATCGTCACTTACTGGAACACCCACGCCTGAGCGTTAGCCCACACATTGGTGCCAGTACTCAGGAAGCCCAACGGAACATCGGTTTAGAGTTAGCAGATCAGATTTTAGCGCATTTCGGTGCGTGAAGCTAGTGGTCTGTCAAACTTAGATTATCAGGTAATCCGCGACATCTTTTGGCGATATACTTCGTTGGAAAATTGGTCGCGTAGCTACGGCTATGCTCACAATTCTCCGCCTTGTCTATCGCCAAAATATACCAGCGCCTAACCCGAAAATTAAACATTGACAGAGCACTAGGAGGCCTGCCGCTTTTAGAACGCTTGGTTTCATAACGTCGTGCTTCGCTTTAGGAACTACAACTACCCGAAGCGAAGCGCGAGCATGAAGATATTTAAAGGCCGCAGGCCATATTACCCTTTATGTTTCCACAGCAGGCTTCCATCTCCGTAACTTAAGAATCGATAGTCTCCGGTCAGGGCATGGCGGTAAATGCTCTTCCAGTTTTCCTGACCGACCGTAGCCGCTACGATCAACAGAAGCGTTGAGTTAGGCTGATGAAAATTCGTGATGATACCGTCAACCATTCGCAGACTGAGATCGGGGGTGATAATCAGTTGGGTATTGCCTTGTATTTTTTTACGTCCGCTCACTTGCATCCGGTCAATTAACGCCTGCACGGCTTCCGCCGGAGAAAGTTCGTAGGATCGTTCCGTAGCAACCCATTGTCCAATATCGATGGACGCGGGCAGGGAAAAATCAGCTTCGTAAGCCAACTTACTACCGAAGTAATAAATACTCTCCATGCAACGGGTTGTGGTCGTACCCACACTAACAATCGGCTGGCCGGAACGCAGCTGAGCGAGTAAACGTTCCAGGAAAAGCAGGTCGACTTCAAAATACTCCCGATGCATTTCATGTCCCCCCAGAGTATCCGACGTGACGGGTTTGAAAGTGCCGGCTCCAACGTGCAAAATGACTTCCCCCCAATTCAGGTTACGATCCCGCATCTTCGCCATTAGTCGTTCACTGAGGTGGAGTCCGGCGGTGGGCGCGGCGACGGAGCCTTCAATCTCGGCAAAGACCGTCTGGTAGCGGTCCTTATCGTCTTCCTCGGCATCACGCCCCAGGTAGGGCGGGAGTGGAATTTCCCCAGCTGCATCGAGTAACGGGCCAAAAGCAACCTCTGCTCCTTCCCAGCTGAAGCGAATTTCGAAAGTGTTATCAGTTCGACCGAGGCGTTCGGCGCGGAGCTGCAAGCTGTCTCCTTGATGAGGCACATTCAAAGTAGCCGTTACGCCATCTTTCCAGCGACGGTTCCCCCCTACCAGGCACTTCCAGACAACAGAGCCGCTGGCCGAAAAATTTCGTTGGTAATCCACCGGTTCCAGGGGGTCCAGGCAAAAAATTTCAATTTGCCGGCCATTGGGCAATTCAAAATGTAAACGGGCATGAATAACTCTGGTGGCATTTCCGACCAACAGGGTACCCGGTGGCAATAGTTCGGGCAATTCCCAAAAATGATGGTCGTCTATCATTCCATCGTGATAATGCAAAAGTTTAGCTGCATCCCGCTCGGCCAACGGATGGCGGGCGATCCGATCATCGGGAAGCTCGTAGGTAAAATCTTCGATGCGAAACTCGCGGGCGGAAGTACCGGACATGAACATAGTTTGAACGAATTCTTAAAAAAATGACCTGGCAAATTTACAACTGTTATACATCTCCTAAAGTGGTCAGTTCATGTATCCATTGGGGGGGCTGAATTCGTCACTAGGGCATGAAAACGCTGAAACTGATCATCAAGGTCATTATCATGATCATGCTACTCGTTGGCCCTGCCTTACTTCTGAGTATGCTACCAGCTGTATGATACGCTACCCCTGAATACAGGAAAACCCGTTCCGCTTACCGGCGGAACGGGTTTCTCATTTTCAGAGGATACCTTTTACTGTACGCGGCGCACGATGCCGTTAACCTTTTTGCTTTTCAATTCGGCGACTTTTGCCTTGGCGTCTTCCTCGGTGAGGAAAGGACCTACGAAAACGCGGGTCAGTTTGGCATCGGTCCGTTTGAAGAGAAAGCCGTGTTCGTCACCGGTTTTCAGCATAAACTCGGAAGCATTATTCGTTTTGCCGTAGGCGGCGATCTGTACTCCGTAGAGATAAAAGATCGGATCGTTACCGGTGGGCAGGCTGGCGTTCGGGTCGGCCGGCTGCTGCGCTTTGGCGGTAGCTCCGTAGGTAGAAGGAGGGGTAGCTACTGGAGGAGATACTCCGGGAGTAACCGGAGTAGTTTTGGTAGCTACACGCGTTTGCTTACTGCGGTCACATGCCAGACCTTCGGTACCCATTGCCAATACTTCCAGGTTCACTACGGCAACACCGGCACGCAGCAAACCAATTTGCTCTGCGGCGGCCCGGCTCAGGTCCAGAAAGCGATCGGGGTGGTGGGGCCCACAATCATTTACCCGAACCTGAGTTACCTGGTTATTGGCCACGTTGGTGACCCGCAATACCGTGCCGACGGGAAATTCCATGCTGGCAGCGGTGTAGGCGTTCTTGTCGTAAGTTTCCCCGGTAGAGGTAGGGCGGCCGTGAAAACGGTCAGCATAATAGCTGGCCTTACCGGAAAGCTTTTGAGCCTGCAGACCGGCGGTCATACAAAGCAAGAGGGCGAAAAGGGCAATTGCGTTCTTCATAATCGTTTCTTTAGGTTTGAACGGGATTTTAGATGTTGGCTAACAACTCCGAGGAGTAGATTTAACGGTGGTTACTTTTTGAACTTGCAACTTAGAGGCGCGCAACTGACAATCAGCAGGCTTCCATTATTTTGGCTGACAAAGTAGCAAGGTTTTTAACAAATGGCAAAACATTCCTCTTAATCATCCTACATCATTAATTCATAACCCAAGGTCTGTAAATTTATTGTAAAGCGCAAATAGCTGATTGTAGGCTGCTTAAACAGCACCCTCCAAATTCCCGCTGCTTACGACGATATTCTGAGTCGAATATCGACTCAGAATATATGCACATTTTTATAAGCAAACCGGAGATCGCCAGCCGGAATACTTTCCGTTCTCCGGCGATTTACCACCGTTCCGAAACTAGCCATAAAATTTGTTCGGGTGTAATGATTCTTTTGGGCAATATTTAGAGGGTGGCAAGACTTTAATATTGTAAGTAGTCGGACAAAAACAATCACGTCATTGTTCTTGGCATCTTCTGGCCCCGGGCCTCGTTGACAAGCCTCATAAACACCAGGGTGTTTTCTGCCTTAGCTTACACTTAGGGGCCCTGCCCAGCTGACGTGGCCTGAAACCAGAACCTAGTAGATAAAAATGTCGCATTAGTTCTGCTCGACTACTTATATTCGTTTGGTCCGACAGCTTCATTATCATCCTTTCTTTGAGGCATTGCTACTTTGAAGCCACCTTATTAGACCTCTTGATTTACACTACTATTACATCCACATTCCCAAAAACCGTAGCTCAAGATGTTCATCTCTTTTCGTTTATACTTCGTATTAATTATTATTGTCTGTTCATCCGCTCTGGCCGCCCAAGGGAGTTGCGTGAGTGGCGACTGTGAAAGTGGTTACGGCACTTATCGCTTTGTAGACGGAGCTCGCTACGTAGGGGATTTCAAAAAAGGCGAATTACACGGCGGGGGTATTCTTTATTACCCGGACGGAAGTCGCTACATGGGTAACTTCTATAAGCAACTACAACAAGGCAAGGGACGGTTGGTAATGGCCGACGGAACGGTTTACTTCGGCATGTGGAGCAAAGGACAATACCACGGCAAAGGTGAACTGACCTTCGGGAACGGCAATAAGCTAGAGGGGGAATGGATCAATGGCCAATCTGCCGGTGTGGGAACTTTTTACTTTGCTAACGGAGACGAATACAAAGGAGAGATACTGAACAATGCTCTCCACGGCCACGGCACGATGAACTACGAAAATGGCGATCGCTACGTGGGCGACTGGCACGATAATCGCCGTCACGGCCGCGGAAAACTACTCATGGAAGACGGCACTGAACTGGATGGTAACTGGACTACTGACCAGTACCTGGCCGACTGGGACCGCCTAGGTTACCAAGGCCGGCCAGACGAACTGGTCAAATGCGCAGGCAACGACTGCCCCGACGGAAAAGGTTACTTCCGCTACCCGGACGGTACGACCTATGAGGGTGACATGCGCGGTGGACAACCCAACGGACAAGGCACCGTCATATACGCCGACGGCCAGCGTTACGCCGGCAACTACCGCAATCACCGTCCGGAAGGTTTAGGCGTAATGCGGTACGTAGACGGCGTGATTACCGGAGGAATCTGGCGTGAAGGCCGTTTGTACCGCAAGCTCTATACCAGCCAAGGCCGGCCGGCTGCCCCGGTTGCCGTCGATGCCGACCCAGAGGTAAAAGTCTGGGCGGTGATCGTTGGCGCCGAGCGTTATCAGCACATGCCTTCCCTGAAATATACCAAGAGCGACGCCTTTTACCTTTACGCCCATTTGCGGAGCCCCGAAGGTGGTGCACTGCCCGCCAGTCAAATTCGCTTGCTGGTAGACGAAAACGCCACTCACCGCAACATCATCATGGCCATGCGCGACGTCTACCTGCGGGCCGATGAAAATGACGTGGTACTGTTCTATTTCAGCGGCCATGGATTGCAAGGCGCGTTCCTGCCCGTAGATTACGATGGCTTTGAGAACCGACTGGAACACTACGAGATCCGCGATGCCCTGTTGGCCACCCGCGCTCGCCATAAGCTGGTGATTGCCGATGCCTGCCACAGCGGCAGCCTCAGTAGCGGAATTAGTGACGGACAAGGACTGGCCGCCCGAAATCTGGACAAAAAACTGGCCCGCTATTACAATGCCCTGAACGAAGCCCACGCCGGCACGGCCTTGCTCTTGAGTAGCAAGGGCATTGAATACAGCCTCGAAGACGGTGGATTGCGTTCCGGCGTATTCAGTCATTTCCTGATTCAGGGTCTGGAGGGAGAAGCCGACCAAAATCAGGACGACATGGTAAGCATCGAAGAACTATTTCGTTACGTTCACCGCGAAACCCGTACCTATACCGGAAACCAGCAAACCCCCACCCTGAGTGGAGATTACGACCCGACGATGCCGGTGAGTTTGGTGCGGGATTGAGTTGATTTGGTGGTTTTGAATATTTCAATTTGAGGGAGTATCGGATAAACGGATATTTCCGGATATGCTTTTAGCTACATCATTTTCATGAACCGGTTATGCCAGAAACTGACTACGCTGAAATCCTGATCCAACTGCAAGCTGCTGACCTAGCTCTCCGTAACCAGTTAATTGAGCAGGGAAGACTGGGCGATGGCTACGATCACGCTATGGAGCAGTTACATTTAAAAAATGCCGACAAGCTGTCGTCCATAATGGATGATATCGGCTACCCTACTGCTGACAAAGTAGGAATATCGGCCAGCAAGGCGGCCTGGCTGGTGATTCAGCACGCGATTAGCCGACCTGATTTTATGCGGCGGTGTCGGGATGCCCTGCAAGATGAAATAAAGCTAGACAACGGCGATCCAATTCAGTTGGCCTATCTAACGGACCGGATTGCCGTATTTGAGGGCAGGCCTCAGCTTTACGGCACCCAGTTCGATTGGGACGAGCACGGACAAATGAGTCCGCAAAGTTGTGATGATATAGCGGCGGTAGACCGAAGAAGAGCGAAACTGGGGCTTAATACTCTTGCGGAACAGACTCGGGCGATGCGGGAACGGGTGAAGGCTGAGGGGCAATTTGCGCCGGTTGGCGACACCCGTAAGAAGTCATACGAAGAATGGCGGGTAAGGGTTGGATGGGGAGCAGACTAGTGCCGGAACCACTGTGCGGATATTAGGCATGACAATACGATCTTTCCAATATTGGAAAAGTCTTTTCGCGTACTCTGGCATATTGGCCATATTTTGTCTAAGACCAACCCAAAGAATATGCGCCGATATGAATATGCTGCCAGCCTCATACAGAAAAATTTTAATGACCTTGGTTCAACTACGGAAGCATCCGCCCGGAAACTTGAGCAAATAGAAGATAAAGTTGCTGCGGGTCTGCTGCCCAGTTCGTTTCAATTTACAGTCCATCTGGATGGGGAGCCGCGAATAAAGAGGCCCTTCAATACCAAACATCATTTAGGTCGGAGTAAATTAAGTTTTGAGGAATTTTTCGATCTTATCCACCCTCAGTGGTGGAAATTATACTTAATGTTCGGTGCTGCGGCTTACAGGGTGTCTAAAGAGTTTGAGGAGGAACTCGCTCAAGTCGAAGCTGCCAATCAGATCAAAATACCGTTACAGATTAATGAGGAACCCCGCTACGTCTGGTACAACCAGGTTTCCATACCCGCGGGTTTTGACGCCGAGGGCCGGCTGACTGCTCACGTCAATATTTACCAATTCGACCGTCGCTATGATGTTAATCATCTGGTTACCGGCCCGCTAACCGTTTTCGGGAAAGAAGTTCGCCTGGAGGTCGGCGAGGAGATTCAGCGCGTTGCACAGCAACTCTTTTACACCGAATACATTGACCGGACGCCCGCTAAACGAAAACAACGATTACCTTACCTCACCACCAGCCAGGCCAAAGTGCTTTATCTCTACCGTAAACTGGCGTTGCACGAACGTCTCGATACCGTTACCAGCGAGACGGTTGCCCGGGCAAGCAGCAATGAGTGGCCAGATGGAGGTTTTTCAAAATCCAGTATCATGGCTCATGCGCGTGACATTCGCCAATTTTTCGATCAGCACGCCGGCCAGGATACACCATTAAGTGCCTACAACTTCGGTAGTTTGCGGGAGATGGCCGGTTTTTTGAACGGGCTATTCGGGAAAGGACCGGCCTTTCAATAATATTGATAAACTCTAAAATTTCATGTGATCGTTTGTGGCAAAAAGGGTCTAGGCAACCATAAATCGAGAGAAACGTGTATTGAATCAGCTCTGCTGAAAAGCTTGCGGAAATTCCGAAAACCGAAGGATCGATTATTGGAAATTTGCAAAAAAAACGGTCGAGCTATCCGAAAAGCTAAAAGTAGCACCGATATTCTGTATGGGCGTCAACTTCCTTCCACGGAAAATACTATACCCATAGGAGATAGGGGGTATTCTGGGTGCAGCGCATCAGTTATATGAACAATCAACCCTTTCAGCGTGCTCCCTGTAATCTCCCGAGCCCCTCGCTTAGCCGCAATGCTACTGCTAATGATCTTCATCTCCGGCGTAGCGATCTATCAATTCCTGCGTGGGCCTTACGTTTTCGCCGATGATTACCTGATTGCATCGGCGAGCCACGCCAGAGAAATCACCACCTCCATCCTGCTAGCCTTTGGTAATGGTCTGGCCGACATCCTGGTTGCGGTCTTGTTGCTGCCGATCTTCCGTAAGGTCGAGGAAAGATTGACTTGGCTATATCTGATCCTGTGCATAGTGAATTTGGTTGTGATCGGATTAGAAAATCACGCAGCCTACGAATTGATGAGTATCGGGATCAATTACGTGGGGGCCGACGGAAATCAAGGCCAATTGGTACAATCAGGTGAAATTGCCTACGCCCGGCACGAGTGGATGCATTACTCATATTTGCTGTTTTCCTGTTTCCCCGTTCTGCTGCTGTATTATCTTTTATATAAGGGAAACCTAGTGCCCAGACTCCTGGCTGGAGCGGGCATCATTGCTAGTTTGTTGATGCTGATCAGTATGCTGTCTTATTTTTTCGATTTCCAGGTTTATGGCGGCGAGTTTTTACTACTGCCGATGGGCCTGGCACAGCTACTATTACCCCTGTGGATATTGGTGACTGGATTTAAGTAGTGTTCCTTATCTTTCCGGACTTCAGATCACTCCCCTCCGATCGTCCGATAGCCGGATGGTCGAGGTTTAATAAAACACTGCTACTTTGCTAATCCAGAAAATTATTTTCCCCGCCCTACTATTTGTCTTGGCCTATGGCCTGAATGCCCAGCAAAAAGACATCAAATTGCCACCCGAAGCCACTGAGGTATGGGAGCCACAACCCCGTATTGTAACAAGTGGCAAGACGATGAATACGCCGCCCTCCGACGCCATCGTGCTATTCGACGGAAAAAACACCGACGCCTGGAGCAAGCTGAACGGTGATGCAATTGAATGGACCATTGAAGGTGACGCCCTGGTGGTAAAACCCGGTAGCGGCGATATTATGACCCGCCGCAAATTCAGTGATTTCCAGTTGCACATCGAATTCAGAACCCCCGCCGTAGTAGATGGTGAGGGCCAGGGACGCGGTAATAGCGGAGTTTTCCTGCAACGCCGTTACGAGGTACAGGTGCTTGACAATTACGAAAACAAAACTTACTCAAACGGTCAGGCCGGCTCACTATACAAGCAGACGCCACCGCTGGTGAACGCCAGCCGCCAGCCCGGTACCTGGCAGACCTACGACATCATCTACACGGCCCCGGTTTTCAATAAAGATGGTTTGAAAACGCGCTCCGCCTACGTAACTGTATTACACAATGGCGTGATTGTTCAGCACCACACCGAGATCAAGGGAACCACCGAATACATCGGCTGGCCGAAGAATATCGCCCACGGCCCGGACGGCATCCAATTACAGGATCACGGCAACCTGACGGCATTCAAAAACATCTGGATCCGGGAAATGTAAGTTGGACGATCGGCTTCGCCTCTCTTTTGGACGCTGCGCTCTTGGACGTTGCTGCGCGACTTTTGGATTGCTATGTCATCACCAAAGATACTTGCCGTTTTTTTTCATACATAACATCATTTTTGATGCAAGCATAAAGCGCTCTGCAAATTTTGTTTCTGATTGCGTTGATAGCT
>PDLQ01000035.1 GCA_002591745.1 Lewinellaceae bacterium SD302 | reverse complement strand
TAGCCTAAATCTATCCAAACCCTTTTGTCTTCAAACCAGTTAGCCGTTTTTGGATCGAATTCCGATTTGAGCATAGAGTAGTCATGGACACTTCCACAGTAAGGATGACTAACATAAAGGATCTGCCTCCCAGGAGTTGAGATGATAGTGCTTTTTATGGTATGCGCTTTTTTTTGCCTGAGTAGTCTTCTTTCTGATCTTCTTGATTTCCAGGACGTTGGCGTTTTTGTTCCGTTCCATCTATAATCAATTCGTCGTGGCCCTGAAAATGCTTTTGTAGCTCTTCTAGCGACTCAAAATATCGCTTTGGTAGTAGTCCCTTTCGATCTAAAGCCATCTGAAGAATCACAATATGAGCGGCCTGTTGTTCGAATGCTACCGATCGGGACATGTTAAAATTCAGGGCTATCAGGTCATAGGTCAGGCCACTCTTTAAACTGTATAAGACGAAAAAGAGCATATCCTCATAACTCGTGAATTTTGGATCGTCATCTCTCTGAGTCAGTTGTTCTTCTAGAGTGGTTTCATGAAACTCCTCGTAAGCAGATGAAAAGAGTTTAACGAGTTGGTGGAAATTCTTTTCTGAATACCCCGTAGCTGCTTTCCATTGTCTATCGGTTCTTATCTCACGGTAGCTGATAGCCATTTCTGTCTTTTTCAAGCAAAGATAACTACCTTTGACTATCAGTTAGTTAGCACCGAACAACTCTGATATAGAGAATGACTGAGAACATACTTCTCCCTGCTCATGATAATACAAGGTAGCCGTGTACTGTAGAAAGTTGCTTCCCGGTGGAGGCGTAAGAACCGTTGTAAGACAAGTTGTACAGCTCAATCCGTCTGTAGGTGACCACTCCAAATTGTATAATTCTGGATCACTTACGTTTGCAAGATTACCTACGCTAAGGACAATTTGCTCACCTGCGCAACCCGCAAGTCGAACATCAGTAGCCATACACATTTCGGGGCCGAAGTCGATTATTATGTCCTCAAAGGAAACATCGGGATCCCCAAGGTCACTGATTAAAGATACATCTAAGAAGAGGTCTTCGGGCTGGGTGATTTGCTGTGAATGGACTAACTGCGCATTATGGTAAAAAAGAATAGTCCCGTACCTGCTTTGAATGGCGAAAAGATCGTTGGCGGCGTGAGCTACCGGTCCTTGAGGCAGTTTATTTCCATCGACGATGATCTGGAAACCCTGATTGTTGAAGAAGAAACCATATTTCGTAGATCCGTAGTAATCGTCTGGATTCTCGGGGGAAAAGCCGAAAGTTTTATCTCCCGCATCAAACATAATTGGCGCGTTATAACAGATGCTACCCGGCACTCCAGCGGGTAAGAACTTTACTGACCTAGCTCCGCCCCCCATATTGAGATCGACGCTGATCGTATTTCCGTTGATTGTGGTATGATTATTAAAATCGACGTAAACTGGAAAGTCACCAGTACAGTCTTGTCCAACTAGAATAGTTGAGTACAAAAGTCCCGCGAAAAGGGTCAATCGTAAAGGTGTCAATTGGGTCGGTGTAAATCTGTAATAGGGATGGATTGCTGATTAAACAAGCCACGATTGGAAACAATAATAGTGATAAATGGTGGATTGGGCAAATATTATTTTTTTGGTTGGCTGGCTCTTGGTGAGAAAATAGATTAGGATTTATAATTTCAAACGAGTAACTTTATCTCTGATTCACTAATCATATTTCGGTGAGTTTAAAGAATTGTTAATAGGGTTTTAGGTGTTTATTTCGAGATCGACGTGGGTTCCACGTCGATCTTAGTTTTGGGGTAATTACGCTAAATTTAGCTCTATCCTAAATGACTGGGAAGCGAGTCATTGCGGAAGCAAATAAGTTACTTTATTCTTGCAATTACATCGGTGATTACACGCATTACGATTTCTGCGTCAGGATGTACTTTAAGGGCCTGTTGTTTTAGTTGCTGGTTGTAGTCATTGCTCCAAAGCGGGTGAATAAGTAAAACCCCTGAGGAAGCGTTAGCAAAACAATAAGTAGATTCAGCGATTTCTACTGCCGTTCCATTAGGAATAATTTGTTCAAGCAAACCTCCACCTAGGCGGTTAGTAGCCTTTTGCCAGTGAACCGTCTGAGATAATGAGGGGAAGTATTTTTTATCATTAGAAAGACAGGCAATATCTAAGCCTAATCTCCAAAAAATCAAGTGATGCTCTTGCTGGTTGTCATACTCTCTGAGGCAATCATAGCAGGATCGCTGACAGTTTTCGGCGTGCTCGTCTTGCATGAGCTGATCGTATACTCGGCCACTTGGTTTAAAAGTATTAGCAAGTGCTTCTTCTGCTAAAGTTCTTCCTTCCTTACTACTAATATAGGTGCTATAGCCCGCTCCATTATCCAGTGTTTCGGAAAAGAATACTTGTGGAACGGGGGCCTGTCCAGGTACTGGGCACATGCGATAACCAGCAGTTAACTCCCGGGTTTCAATTTCAAGCTCCAAACAGATTGATCGTCGAACAAGATATGCATAGGCAAGGAAGGCGTTCCTGACTTCCTTGCGCTCAGGACTGAGATCAAGAGATTCTGAAGAATGATCCGGACGAAGAGCAAGCACTCCGGTATGCTTACTGGCAACAAAATCCACAGTCAGAGGTGTATCGCTAGCTTTCCCTTCATTAACATACTGCTTATACCACTGGTTATTTTCAGTTACTCCTCTTTTTAAATATAGATTAAAATGTCCTCCCTGATTGTCATTGAATATATGTACTTGCCCTTGGCGAGGGAGTTCATTTGATGAGATGAGAAGATTAGCGATTGGTTTGCGGTTCGTGAGTTCAGCTCCAGGGTCTAAATTAGCAGAGATGTACTGGGGATTATGTTCCAGAAAGCCGCGGTAGTCTTCAGGTATTTTTGTAAAGTCAGAACAAAAAGCAATTGGTGTAACAGCATTAATTTTGTTTACTGTATGACTACAAACAGTACATATTGGTTCTGATTCATCACTGTATAGGGCGATGGTGTTACAATTTTTATTTGAACAACGGTAAAGATTCTCGATTAGGTCGCCGGGAGATTCTCGATACTCCCAACGACCTCCAGATCTATAGGGCGAGATTGTACCTGCGGCAGTATATACCTTCTTATCTTTAACTAATTGGCTCCCAGGAGCGAAGGTGGATAGCGCTACAGATAGGTCACGATCAATTGTAGAGGACTGCTTGTTTATATTTCTCGATAACGGTTTAGTATGGAAATTTCGGACCTGAGTAGGGAAGCCAAACATAGGAAAAATTCCCGCTGAGGCTAGTTTTTCACCAAGTGCGATTTGCGGATAGCGATCAGACTGGACAATAACATCTTCAATTTGGGGTACTAGGCCGTTTACAGGATCGATAATCGTATTCACTACCTGATCTGTTGTTTCATTGATAGTTGTCGCACTGGTTACAACACTTACTATTCGTTCAACTTCCACTCTGTTATCGCTAAGCCACTTTTGAACAACAGCTTTATGACCATCGAAGATTTCTGCCGTACCAAATTCACCGTGTACGTTATTCCCACGATCGTCCGAATTGACGCAAGCCGTATAAGCTTGGTTGAGCACTTCTTTGTTAATGACTCTACGAGCAATTTCAATTCGCTGTAGATCAAGATAGGGTGGTAAAGGAGGAGCGCTGACGATACGGTTGGTTTCTGCAAAATGCGACTGATCATGACTACTAGGCCCTGCAATAGTAATAGCATAGGAAAGGTTAAGGCCATAACGACCTGCGCGACCAACACGCTGCTGATAATTGAAGCGTTGTGGAGGTACGTTTCCCATCATCGTGGCGGTCAATCCTCCAATATCAACACCAGCTTCCATCGTGGTAGTTACACTGAGTAAATCTATCTCGTTAAAGTGTTTATCTTTTTTACTTTCAAATAGCCCCTGAAAATGGTTTTGACGCTTTTGCTTATCTTTTTTATCTGTTTGCCCAGAAAGTTCTTCGCAATGTAATCTTACCGGGTCATAAGTCTCCGCGATATAAGAATAGTAATTATTGGGATTTTTAAGGTCTTCTTCTTTGAGTTGCCCCGAAACCGCCAACGGGGAATAACAATTTATACAGATCCCACAGCTTGGCTGAAGGTGAACCGTTCGGCATTTATTACACTCGTAAATAGGATCCCCGGCCCTCGCGGGCAAAATCGAAAGTTTTGTTGCGGTAACTATGTCCTCATCAGGATGCAATACCCCAATGCTACGTAAACTATCTTTTACAGCTTGCTTTGCTATCTTGATCTCGCCTGGACCAACTACAGAACTAATATAATGGCCTGCTTTTCGGTGTAGAGAATTTACTCTATAGTCTGCTGCTGCTCCTACAAGACGAAAGTTCTCCCCTAGTATTCGAATTATGGCTTCCAGAAAATAACGAGATTGATTATGGTTTACTCCAGGAATATTTGGTAGTTCTGAACTCGTAATTACAACTCTACCCTTCCCGAGGGACTCCAATGACATCTGGTTATGAGCGAATGCTGACTGCAAGATTTGATTGGATAAATTTCGATTAATTGCAGAATCAATGCGGCCAGCTTCGTTATCGTCTATTATATTGTACTTATCTCCACCTTCATCTTGCTCATAAAAGTCGTACCATCTCCTTCCTTTCGTCTCATAAGACAAGTCCGTTATTCCAGCAGGGGAAGTTCCAATACTAAAAAAATTATCTTTTATAGGTTCTGAAACCCCAGAAATGCTCCGTAGTCTTGAATTTATTTTAGCGATGAGCTCTATGGGCTTTTTTGCGTTTCCCTTCTGATATCTTCTGATGGCTTTTTTTAAATCTTTCCAATCCTGACTTGGCATTTTTGTCTTCATCAAGTCATCTACATCTATGTCAGTATCAGTATCAGTATCAGTATCAAAGATATCTTCCCAATCACGATAATGAGTCGCCAAAAGCTTATCAATAAGAACTGACAGTTCACCGTTAGGAGCTAGTTCCCGAAATAGCATTTGCCGCACGAGATCACGGTAGTGGTTTAGTTCGATACCTGCGGACAATTTAGCTGCTCCCTGGCGACTATCACTGAAAGCAATTAATTTTTGTGCTTTCCCCGTCTGTTTACGAAGCATTTGTAACGTAACATCAGCAAGTACCTGAGCGATTCGTTGGCGGCCGACCTGGTGATTCATGAGTACACCTGATTTTCGACCATTTTCACAGCAAGGACACTTTGTTACTTGTTCTCGGACACTCGATTGCGCATCAATGGTCATGAAATGTGCATTGGTGCTTTTGATTTGGCTAACGACTATTGTGCTTTCTTCTCCATTCAAGATTGCCGATGTCCAGTCTTTTTCAACTGTATTGAGTCTAGCAGGTAGCTTTAAATCCAATATTCGCAGCAATACCCTACGCTGTTCGTTTTCAAGTAATGTGGGCTCTGGAGTGATTTTATAGTCAGCGGTTACGATATTATTCTCCGATAGATAGCCCATCAAATAAATTTCTGGGCAGAAACGACAAACAATTAATTCGAGTACCATGTGCCCGCAAGAGCAGGTTCCTGGAGAGCGGCGATAGATCTTGCCAATATTTCGATCGGAAAAAGCATACTGTTTTTCAAGAGCATCGCAATTAGGATTTGTGCATGCATATAAGTTATTGACGGTTCGAAAAAAACTATGTGTTCTAAGTTTAATTGCTGCATCTTTTGTTTCAGGGTGCTTTCTTTCACTTATTTCACGGATATACTTTTGAAGCTTTATAAAGCTACTTTCTCCAAAAAGTTTACGCGCGAGATCAGTAGCTGAGAGGACACGCTCCTTCTCAAAAGCCGACAATAGATCAAGCACTTTCGGCATTGCTCTGATGTGCTCATCCGGCTTCATTTCCTCTGCATCGCTAATAATAGCGAAATTACTCTCTGCTTGGGCAGGTTCCATGCCAAAGAAGCCTCCGATATACCTCAATGAGCTGTCTTCATCAGGCATGGAGGCACTTGATGCCAGGAACCTTACCTGGGGGTGTTCTGGATACAGTCCAAGGCGATTTAACAATAGCCGAATAGTGTAAGCAACTTCTGATCCAGCTGTTCCTCGATAACTGTGAAGCTCGTCAACTACGAGATGGAAAATATTAGAAGAGTCTGCTTGAAGCCATGCTTTCGTTTTACTAAAAATATCTTCTTCCTGACTCCGCATCAGAATGATATTGAGCATGCTGAAGTTGGTTATGAAGACGTCAGGAGGAGCCGTCTGCATTTGATACCGATGCCAACACTCTGCGTTTTGTTCTTTAGTGACAACCGACTTGGAATAAAGTAGCCTCTCGTACTGATTCGAATCAATCTCGCCTGATTGTAACAGCTTATCAAGTTTAGCAACCCGCTCTTCAGTTTCAGCGATCATTCTGCCGTTCCGATTGTCAAACGCACGTTTAGTAATCCGCTTACCACTTTCGGGCGTATCTCCAGTATATCGTCCAAAGGTGATAATATCTCCGTATTCTTTTCGAAGATATTCGGTTACTTCCGAAGTGTTAAGCGCCATTCGGAGTCGAACCATCTGATCATCCGCTAAAGCATTTAGCGGGTACAAAATGAGGGCACGAACAGCGGCCTTTTTATTTCCTTGCCAGAGGCGAGCGTCATCCAATATATTTGCAAACATCGGAAGCATAAAAGATTCCGTTTTACCAGAACCCGTCCCCGTTGTTACCACAAGATGTTTTTTATACTTTCGCACGGTCTCAAGACTATCTCTCTGATGTTGGTAGAGCTTTTTTGGTTTTCCTCCAATGTTTTTGAAAAGTCCCTTAGTGGCAAACTTGACGAATGATTCGCTGACAGCCGTTGACTCTTTAGCTAGATCTGTAAGCGAAATGACTTGTTTATAGGAGGGAACAAGCTCAATTATTGGATCTTGACATATGGCACCAGGTACAGAGAACAGCTTTTCACGCTCTTCATTCAGTTCCTCGTAGCGAAAAGGAAATTGAGTGCGCAGGTACTTCAGGTATACCCGACGAGATTCTTCGTGAATAGCTAATGGGTCATTCATATCTAAGTAGTGAGGAACTTTTTTAAGTTAGCAAAAGCTGCTTCTCTTAAGGTGAAGACGTTATTTACCAGGGGAGAGACGAAATCCTCGGTAAGCGTAACACTTTCGAGGAAAAGCAACTTACGAAGTTCATTTGGAAAAATAGGAGTATTGATAGTGACTATACTATTCTCATCATCAAAGGTTACTGGATTTCGGTCATAATGAAGATCTACGAAGAGTCTGGCTAGTGCATAGGAATCAGGATTTGAAAAACTATCTTCAATCTTGTACCGTTCGCCTTCAAATTGAATGGCTTTTTTGCTACCGGGTTTATCATTTGCGTTGACAATACAGACTCTATTTCTGTCCGGTGTATCGGATAAGGACCTTTTTAGAGGATGTGATTCGTATAAAAAAGGAGTACGATCTACTTTGAAAGACTTTATCAGGCTGTTAATGCTAAGGTTTGGTATGAGCGGCAAATACTTTGACAAGTCGAAATCATTAGGATGCTCCCACTGTCTTTCAGGATTACTGGCAAAATCATTCAATTCTATTCCAGGGTGGATAGAGCGATATCCAGTTCGTTTACAAAGGCCTGGATTATTAATTGCGATGATACGCCCAAAAATTGTACGATAGGCCACAGGGGGAGAAAGAGCATATTCTCTATTTCCCACAAAAGTTACTACCCCCGATTTTACAAGGGGCCAGAACAGTAAGTCTTCTGGATTTCTATAAGCTCCTTTTCTTTCCCACTGTCTTCCTCCTCCCAGATAATATGCTCGAGCAACACGTTTTGCCGTTTCGCTAGAGATTTTTCCCCGACTAGCAAACCATTGATAGTAGGTTGAAGTAGCTTGTAAATCATCCATGACAATATTTTTCTAAAATGTGGTATCCTTGCGGTTCAAGCATACGACAGTTGAAAAAACTAGCAGAAAATTGGTATTCAGGCTCGTATGTATATTCCACGCTAGCGACTTGGTCTGGTAATTCCGCCCCTGCTGCTACTCCCTCAAATAGAGATAATTGGATTGGCAAGCCCGTTGCACACTCTCCTTCACTAGGAGTTGGGATAAGCATAAGACGGAGGTTTTTCGGCCATGAGACCGTAGTTCCAGGAATATGGCTAACTACTCCACGTAAGTGATTCAGCAAGGGCAGTAAGTATGCCGGGGACGAATTATTAAAAGACTGTAATGTCAATACTACCAATTTCCGGGGCTTAGCTTTTGCTTCTCGAACCACCCTACCAAGGATGCTATCTTTAAAATTGGAAAAAGACAGCCAATCGTAGCCTGCCGTCGCGACGTAATGCTCCGCAGCCGCTGCTGCTTGAGCGAGCACTAATCCAATTCTCACGTCCGATGACATGATGCAAAAGCTGCTTCGAACAGCAGCTAGTAAGTCCTTAGCGATTTCAAAAGAGAACTCAATACCAAGCGTAGTTTCACCGTATTCTTCTACTTGTTCAAGATATAGATCATCTTTATTGGTAAATGGTAGGTGGTGACCGATTGCGATTGTTTCCTTAGCAAAATCCTGAAAATTATTTTCTCTTTCATGATTAAATTCTTCCTGGAGGATTGCGTTATATTCCTGTAATTCCTCTGTCTCTTCATTCAACTGGGCAAGATATTCTTCTTGCTTTTCTATTTCTTTTTTTAAGTGATTAGTTTTTTCGTCGAGTTCCATTCTCTTGAGAGCAAATATGCTTTCTTTCTCCTTGTATTCTGCTCGTAACTTCTCAGCTCTTTCCTCCAGCGTTTTGAGCTCATTCTGTAGTTCTGTTTCGTGTTCATACAGTTCAGCGATTTCCGTTGAAGCGAGATGAGCTATTTCCGCTAAATTCTTATGGGCCCATTCCTGTGCCTGCGGTGATGATGTTAGAAGTCGAGCAAAAGTCTGTGGTAAAATGTCTAACTGTTTAACACACTGCTCCAGCTTATTGGCGAGGGCGATGTCCTTCTGGCTATTTACGTTACTTACTATCTTTTGGATGCCTTTAAACTGCTCATTAGATAGCTTTACGCTAGCTGAAGCTTTCCGATTGAACCAATCTAGAGCATCTTGAGTGCTGAGGGCATATAGTTTACCGCCTTTCGACCCCGGAGGTATTGAGAGTAAATATTGCTCTTTGCTATCCATTGAAAATGATAGAGCAGTTCTACTATCCCAATAGTAGATTATCCCTAGCCCTTTGGTAGAACAGTCTCCATCTTTGTTACAAAAAAAGGGTCCGAAGGTATATTTCCCCTCTTCGATATAGAAAGATGTACTTAGTGGCACCCCGTTAACGTCGATCACAAGCTGTGCTGTTTCTAAACTAATCTGACCTCCAAGATATAGTTGATCAACAGAAGTATAGAGACGAGTCGCTTGTTTATACTTAGACGTTTGAAAAACCGCATATTTAGTTGGCCCAGATCTTACTATAATTACATTGTCATAATGAAATATCGCTTTGGGGCTTTGGGCGTGGTTTTGCCTTTTCTCGCTAAAGTTATTACAACTGACAACGTCCCCGTCAAAGGTCTGGTTAACCTCTTCTACTGCAGTTTTCCAAGTATCAGTGCTGGATTTCCGGAAAGCTACCACTTTCAAATAGCCTATATCACCAACAATATTTTTTAGCGTAGCGTAGATTTCCATCTTAGTCTTTCTTTATAGTTTCTACGTTCAATTCATTAGCTAATACTTTTTCAATCCACTTTCGAGTGGTAAGCTCAGGAATAGGGTTTTTGACTGTTAATCCAACTAAGTTTGCGTCCTTTTCCATGATATCTACATAGCACCAAGATTTAAAAGAGAAACCAATATTAGGAGTAATAACTTCGGCTTGAGCGAAAGGAATAACGGTAAAGCTTCCATTTACTGTACGATAAGAGCCTTTAGAAACAGTATCTGGGGAATAGGAGATTTGTCCGTACCCGATCTTTCGGACAGGATACTCGATAGGCGGTAGTGTGGGCCCCGCTGTCTCATAATATTCGTGGTTGTGGCGATACCTTTTTAAGCCACCCTCGGCAGTTAAATAGACATGTTTGCTTTCTGCTTTTACGCTGACTCGTGGAAAGCTTTTTACTAAACTTGAGTGGTCTTCAAAAAACAGCCCCACAAATTTTTGATTGTAATCCCCTAATGAGATTATTTTAGGTACTAGAAAAGAAGGTACTTTTCCCTTTTCAACACAAACAAAATAGCTTCCCCCTCTTGGTCCAATGTTCTTGACCTGTTGGTACATGTTATATTTCACGCCTTGTGCTCGTGCAAAAACTAGGTATTCTCTTCCTCGTAGTTCCTTATCTAGTAAGGCCTTAGTCATTTTCTTGAAGTGATCTTCAAGCACATTATGCAGATAAAAGTTTGCCTCTTTCGCGATGATTTCGACACACACTCTGCTTAGTCTGCTTTCTTCTGTTTTCGATACTGATTGTTCTTTTACATGAGCGTAGTCATCATTGGAGTACGCCCCTTGCCGAACAACCTTGGCGATTAAAGAACAGTATAGCAACTCAATCTTTCCTTCTTTACTTTGTTCTTCCACCCATTTTCTAAAAGACTTATTGAAGTAGCTTCTATTTGATCGCCACTTATTAAACAATACCTGTCTCACCGTTTCACCAGATGGATCTTCGATAAATCGATTATCCGCCTGTAAAAGGTACCCCAGTTTATACATATCAATATGATTGATAAAAACCTGGGACATAGGAAACTGCAGCCAACGCCCTCTGTAAGCCCGGGGACGCGGAATTTTCAAGTCAAGTGAAGGAGCACTTTTTTGAAATAACTTGCGAACGCTATCCCAAACCACGAACTGAAATGACTTCTTTGATTCTACCAATGCTTTTGTAGGATTAAAGTATTTGGCTTGTAGGTTATGATCGTAGGCTTCTTCTCCCAGTTCAACTGCCATGAATGCTCCGAGTGATTCCTCCGAATGTTCTAGCTCTTCATTAATAGTTTCCTGAAAAGTTAGAAAGCACTGATAAGAAGCTATAAGTAATGCCTCGTATTCTTCAGGAGGCGATTCTTTTCTCTTGTACTTTTCTGCACTTTCCCTCCAAACTTTTTTTAATAACTCAAGGAGCTGCTCTAGTTGTTGCTCACCAAAAAGACTGGAATAAGTTTCTTTTGTTGTAAGCAAAAAAACCTGATGCTCTCCGCTTTGGTTATGCGTTTGATAGTACTCGAGAAGTAGCTCAGCAACGTTGTCGACGGTAATCGTCACAGGGAGTAATAGGGTTAGAAATGTGAGAACAGCATGTGATAGCACAAAATAGATAATCTTCACCAATTTTCTTAAACCTTGCTACTTCGTTAGCCCTTATGCAGTATCTGGTCGCCAGGTCTACAAGCAGTCCGTACCAGAATTCGTTAGTCAAAATCTCGGATCCAGCTCGCTAAAGCCGTCGAATTCGACGGGATTGAAGTGCTGGCTATCTATAAAATACTGCTTTTAAACCCCCTCGATTTCGGGGGGGTTACGCGGAATATTTCGTAAATTGTATATACTTCTGCTCGACACTTAACTTAACGTGAGGTTGGGGGTAAATCGGCTCAAAACCAGCTGATTAGATAAGATGAGGCAGGAAATTGATAACTTGGAAGACATCTCACCTTCTACCAAGTCAACTTCCGCCTCATGCTGACCAAAGATAAAGCAGATAAACTGATTGAGATTTATGTAACTGTGGACGATTTTCTCAAGGAATACGAACCGCTTATGAAGGCCCAACCGGATGCCATCGTTTCTAAGGTTAGATTTGAAGGGATGATGACCCCGAGTGAAATTATGTCAATCATTATTTTTTATCAATATTCTGGCTACAAGTGCTTTCAATATTATTTTCAGGAAATGGTGCAGCACGATTTAAAATCGTATTTTCCAAGACAGGTTGGTTACAAGCGGTTTCTTCAATTAATCACTAAATCAGTTCCTTACTTGTATGTTTTCTCAAAATGGCAATGCATGTCCTCTCAGGCTACAGGGATTTATTTTATCGACTCCAAAAAATTACCAGTGTGCCATAACAGAAGAATACATAACCATAGTGTTTTCAAGGACTTAGCACAAAGAGGGAAATCTTCTACGGGTTGGTTCTACGGATTAAAAATTCATGTAGTGCTTAACAATCTTGGGCAGGTCATGAATTTCATAATTACGCCTGGAAATATTGCTGACTCCAATGCAGATACACTTAGACACGTCTTATTGAAATTAAAAGGGAATTGTTACGGAGATAAAGGCTATTTGTCCAAAATATTTGAAGAACTTTATTTGAATGGGCTGAAGTTGGTGACCAAGATTAGGAAGAATATGAAAAATAAATTGGTGCCGATCAAAGAGAAGTACCAGTCATTCAAAAGGGCTGTAATTGAGTCTGCTTTTGACATCATGATGAGCGTTTTTGATATTAGAGTTGTTCTGACATAACTCATTGATTATCAGTAATCATTTTCTGATACTCTTTAATTGGATGAAATTAACTAAAAATTAAACAACTGATTATCAGTGATTTGTATTTTTTTGTTAATTTTCTGAATCTCGACATAAAAATACATAACTCATTGATTTTCATAGCAGAACAAGTCTATTGATCACACACGGCATCGTAGTCCTCAAAATGCTATGGCTCATATGTTGGCCGCCGTGGCTGCATACTCCTTCATGGATCAAAAACCAAGTGTTTTGATGCCAAAACTCATCAAATAACCCCCAACCTCACGTTAAGTTACGTTTAGGACTATAATTGTAGAGGTTCGCCGCACCAGTATAGGTGTTTGGCAGTCCACCACCGCTACCTAAATCACCGAAAATAATGTTTTTTCGGTCTGGCTTGAGTTGAACGTTTAGCGCAACTTTTTTATCTAAAGCGGGGTCAAGAGATAGTCCCAAAGGTTCGTAATTCTCTAAAGCCTGGATTTTATCCACTGCGTCTGCCGGAATACCATTTAGTGCCAACTCGCTGTTGCCACCAAAAAAAGGTTCGCCTTCTACCAGGATAGTAGCTACTTCTTCGCCTTGATAAGTGACATTATTATCTTCATCTATGGATAATCCGGGTAATTTTTCTACTAAGTCTCTCAGTTTGCGCTCGTTGCCAACAGCAAAGGCCTCGGGATTGTAAATCACGGTGTCGCCGGAACGAACAATTGGAGGGAAAGTGTCACGAACAACCACTTCCTGTAACTCGTTACTGAGTTGTTCCATTAAAATTATGAGGTGAGTGTCTTTTTGAAGTTTTATCGTAATCGTCGAATCGCGATACCCCAGATAATAAATGGATGTATTGTAGTTTCCTGGCAAATCGATTTCCATTTCAAAGTAACCGAATTCGTCGGATTGGGTAAATAGTTTATTTTTTGACTTCTTGCTTAGAGCATCTTCGATTATTACAGTTGCAAAACTTAAAGGAGTATTGCTATTGGCTTCTTTTACCTCACCAGTTAAGCGCAGAGGACTATTTTGAGCAGTGAGATTACTGAAAAAGAGTACTGAAAGTAGTAATAAATATAATTGGATACGATTCAATTACGCTTTTTTCTGGTCATTAAATTCTCGTAATAAATGTCTACTTCTTCCTGTGTCATAATTGCCTGAGCCTTTTTGAGAGAAGGAACTTTGTCCGTACTCTTATCCAGTATTATTTCCTGTGCCGTAAAAGTGACCGGAATTTTATGGTCAACCGTTAACTGTAGAATCAAGCCGGGGAGACCATCGTAGCCTCCCGGACCATAAGGTAGGGGAACATCTAAAGTGAACCAAGCGATTAAGTCTCGTTTTTGCGGCCCACAACATTGTGTGCCAACCCATAAGGAGCCGGTCGCTTTAATGCAATTGTATGTGCCGATAACCTTAGATTCTTCTTCAATGCACCAATCATATTTATTATAGTCCTCAACTACGTGGACAACGTTTGCTTCGTCACCAAGTAAAAAGGTTTCTCTCAGTCTTTTCTTTTCAGCAAGCTGTAAAGCGTAGGCTCCCTGATTCAATTTGAGCATCCCCATTGCGTGCTTAGCTGCAGGAGAGCCATCCATTAACGACAAATCCGGTACGATTCTCGAATAAGAGGATGATTGATCAAAAATTAATTCAATTTTTATTTTTTTTGATCTCTCCAAGCCTGCTCTGGCGTCACCACTTACTATATCGTATGTTGATGGCTTGTTCTTACGGAGCTGCACTAAACGATCTTCAAATATATTCTCATCTATGAATCCAGCATAAGTAACTTTGCCCAATTGGCGAACAGATTGACTCGATAGGCTTGCGATGGAAGAGAAGAATATGGTAAAAAGGAAAAAGAGTCGTATTACATTTTTTATAAATGATCGGCACATTGATGATAGGTTGAAATAAGGAGAATCTATTTAGAAGGGTGGAGTATGCCACAACGATTTGGCAGCATTCTCCATTTATGCGCAATTGATCTAGTAAGTGCTTCCTCCGTTTCCAGTACAAATGTCATAGCCAATGTACCAAGCTGCCGACGCTTCCTTATTCGACAGGGTTAATTAATGTCTATTTAATCAAGGTACATTGGAAAATAAAGAGATTACTAAAAACACACTTATTTAACATTTGTCAAATGTCCAGGTTTTAGCTGAATGGTAAAAGCAATCAATCGTTCGTACCTTAGCACCAAGACCCGAAAAAACACGTTTAAAAATTATGACCGACCCGACTATTCCATCCGGCAGCCCCACCGAACCTTCCCGCCCCGCCGTAGACATCGAAGCCCTCAACCAGCAGATCCGCGTCGATTCCGAGATCGTGGAGCGCATCCGTAAAGAAACGGCCAAGGTGATCGTAGGGCAGGAGCATATGATCGATCGTTTATTACTGGGTTTACTATCTCGCGGGCACATCCTGCTGGAAGGTCTGCCCGGACTGGCCAAAACGCTGGCCATCAATACCCTTTCCAAAACGATTAATGCCAGTTTCAGCCGCATCCAGTTCACGCCGGATTTGCTGCCGGCCGACATTGTGGGCACCATGATCTATAATCCGGCCGAAAACGATTTTAGTGTCAAAAAAGGCCCGGTTTTCGCCAACTTCGTACTGGCTGATGAGATCAACCGGGCCCCCGCCAAAGTGCAATCGGCTCTGCTGGAAGCCATGCAGGAACGGCAGGTCACCATCGGCACTACCAGCTTCAAACTCGAAGAACCTTTCCTGGTAATGGCTACCCAGAACCCCATCGACCAGGAGGGTACCTACCCACTTCCCGAAGCCCAGACGGACCGTTTCATGCTTAAGGTCAACATCGGCTACCCGACCAAGACCGACGAGCGGGAGATCATCCGCCGAAACCTGGGCAAAGGCTTCGAAAAAGTGAATCCCGTTGCCACCCCGGCCGAGATCCTCAAAGCCCGCGAAAGTGTCCGTAAGATCTACATGGATGAAAAGATCGAACAGTACATCATCGACCTCGTCTTCGCCACCCGCAACCCCGAAGAGTACCGCCTGGCCGAACTCAAACCGCTGATCAACTACGGCGGCAGCCCCCGCGCCAGCATCAATCTCGCCCTGGCCGCCAAAGCCCACGCTTTCCTCGAACGCCGCGGCTTCGTGACTCCCGAAGACGTGCGCGAGGTCTGCTTCGACGTACTACGCCACCGCATCGGACTCACCTACGAGGCAGAAGCCGAAAACGTGAGTCAGGAAGACGTGATCGGACGGGTTCTGAACGTTGTGGAAGTACCTTAATGGTCTTACGGTCTTATAGTCTTACGGAGCCGCTCTTACGTCAGATCAGCTCCATAAGACTGTAAGACCGTAAGGCTGTAGGACCGTAAGACCTCCAGACCGTAAGACCGTAAGACTGTAAGACCGTAAGACCTCCAGACCGTAAGACCGTAAGACTGTAAGACTGTAAGACCATAAGACCTCCAAACCAACATGGATACCGCAGAACTAATCAAAAAAGTCCGCCGCATCGAGATCAAGACCAAAGGCTTGAGCAAGCAGATCTTTTCCGGGGAGTACCAGAGTGCTTTCAAGGGGCGGGGTATGTCGTTCAGCGAAGTACGTGGATATCATTATGGCGACGACGTGCGTAACATCGACTGGAACGTGACGGCCCGCACCGGCGAACCCCACATCAAAACCTTCGAAGAAGAACGGGAACTGACCGTGATGCTGTTGGTGGACATCAGCCGCTCCAGTTTCTTCGGTACGGTGAGCCAGATGAAAAATGAGTTGATCACTGAAATCTGCGCCGTACTGGCTTTCAGCGCTACTACCAATAATGACAAGGTCGGTTTGCTGCTGTTCAGCGACCGGATCGAAAAATTCATCCCGCCCAAGAAGGGTAAATCCCACATCCTGCGCATCATCCGTGAGCTATTGGAAACGGAGCCGGAGGGCAAAGGAACCGACCTGGGCGTGGCCCTCGATTACTTTAATAATATGGTGAAAAAACGCAGCATCTGCTTCCTGCTCTCCGATTTCCTGACTACAGGTTACGAGCGTCCGCTGGCCGTGGCTGCCCGCCGCCATGACCTTATCGGTATGCATCTCTACGATCCCCGTGAACGGGAATTGCCGGATATGGGCCTCGTTTACGCCCACGACGCCGAGAGCGGAAAACACAGCTGGCTGGATACCGGCAGCAAGCGAATTCGCAGACACTACGCCGAACGTTACGCCGAACAGCAGGAATACTTTCGTAACGCCTTCCGCAAGAGCCGGGCCGACGTCATGAGTATTGAAACCACCGATGATTACGTACGGGAAATGCGCCGTTTCTTTGAAAGCCGGAGCCGATGAAATACTTGATTTTAATTGCCAGCCTTGCTACTTTGCTAGCCCATAACCTCTCCGCCCAACCGCAGAGTAGTACCGACGTGCTGGCCCGTGCCGAACTCTCCACAGCCAATGTCTTCATCGGAGATAAATTTAAGCTGGAGGTCAAGATCAGCGCTCCGCCGGGTACGGAAGTTTCAGAGGGTGGACTTCAAAGTAGCAATGCTAATGGTGAACAAGGAGCTGGAATTCTCCCAGGCAGCATCGAAATCCTGACAGCCAAAGAGCTGAATACCATTGCCCAAAGTCCCGAATTACTGCTGGAGCAGAGCTGGGAGTTACAGGTTTTTGATACGGGCTACGTCTTTATACCTGCCCTGGCTTTTCCGTTTAAATTGGAAGGCGACAGCCGCTACGACACCGCTTATACCGATGAGTTGTTACTGACGGTGCGCGGTATCCCGCTCAACGACGAAAGCGAACTGATGCCCATCAAACCGATCATCAGGGAAGGGCTCAACTGGTTGGACTTCTGGCCGCTCTACCTGGCGGTTTTTGTGTTGGTGGGTGCTGTCTCATTCTGGCGATACCGGAAATACCGCCGGGACCAGGTTGCCGTTGCCCCACCTCCACCGCCCAAACCATCTTACGTACTGGCTTTGGAAAAACTGCGGGCGCTTGAGCAACGGCAGCTTTGGCAAAATGGTGAGGTCAAAACCTATTACAGCGAGTTGAGTCGAATCCTGCGCGTCTACCTGGAAGAAAGATTCGAAATTCCCGCCCTGGAATCTACCACCAAGCAGATTACCCGTGCCCTGGCGACCAAGGCCGATTTTGCCGATGAGCAAAGCGGAGAATTGAGCGAACTCCTGCAACTATCTGACCTGGTGAAATTTGCCCGCGCCGAACCGGAGGAGAACCTGCACCAAAGGGGGCTGGAACGAATCCGAACCTTTGTGGAAACTACGGGCGTACCTTTGCCCGCCCACGAGACCACTGAACTACCAGACCAAGATGTTTAACCAATTCAGTTTCCTTTATCCCTGGCTATTGCCCCTGGCTGCCTTGCCGGTACTGCTGTGGTATTGGTTTTATCTGCGGCCCGGTGCCGCCGAGCATCGCCAGAGCAGTCTGCGACTGCCCACGACCGAGGGATTGAAAGGCCTTCGGACCTGGAAAAGCATGCTCCGACCCTGGTTACCGTTGCTGAAAGTAGCTGCGCTGACCTTGTTTATCATTGCACTGGCTCGCCCCCGCATCGACCTGAGCGAGGAATCTGTCAAGGCCGAGGGCATCGATATCGTGTTGACGATGGACCTGTCGACCAGTATGGGGGCAACGGATTTTCCGCCGGACCGACTGGAAGCTGCTAAACGCGTGGCCATCGACTTCGTGCGCCAACGTGACTACGATCGAATCGGTCTGGTCGTTTACGCCGGGGAAGCTTATACCAAGGCTCCGCTGACGGTAGACCACGACATCATCGAACGTTTCCTGGGCGATCTCCAGATGGGCGAGATCATCGACGGAACGGCCATCGGCACCGGTCTGGCCACGGCGGTAAACCGCCTGGTTGAAAGCGAGGCCAAAAGCCGCATCATCATCCTGCTCACCGACGGGGAGAATAACGCCGGCTACCACAGCCCTGAACTGGCCGCCGAACTGGCCGCCGAATACGGTATCCGGGTTTACACCATCGGTGTGGGCAGCGGCGAGCAAACCCTGATGCCTTCCACTCCCTTGGGCCAGGGCCGCTACCGCTACAAGACCAGTCGTGGCAGCGTCGACGAAGAATTACTCAATTACATTGCCTCCACCACCAACGGCCGCTACTTCCGTGCCCGGGACCCCGAGGAACTGGCGTCCATTTACGGCTACATCGATGAACTGGAGAAGACGGAGATCGAAACGACGGTTTTTAAGCGCTACTCCGAGGAATTTGATCGTTTTTTAGTGGTCGGGATTATGCTGTTGCTACTGGAGATTTTGCTGCGGTATACGGTGTTGCGGACTGTTCCTTGATGGAGATAAGAGATAGGAACGCTGCGCTTTTGGAGCTAGGAGAACACGTGACAGTCGACCGCCTTGAGGTCTAAAATGAGTAGAAATAGAGCTCGGCGTGTACTCATTCCTGGAACGCAAAAAATCGGCTCCTATTTCCCTAAGCCGAAGGAGTGCAACGACCAAGGGCGGTCCTAGTTCCTATTTCCAAAATGACTTACGAGTTTTTAATATGAAAATATGTTTCGTCTAGAAAACCCCGAAAATCTCTGGCTGCTCCTCGCCATTCCCGTGATGATCGGACTTTACTGGTTCTACCGTCAACAAAGGCGGAAAGCGCTGGCTCGTTTCGCCGATGAGAAGTTGCTGGACCGACTGTCACCGGGTATGAACAAGCGGCGCCCGTGGACCAAGTTTCTCCTGCTGTTGGGCGCGTTACCATTTCTGGCACTGGCCTGGGCAAATCCGCAATGGTCGCAGCAACGCGAGGAAGTAAAGCGGCGGGGCATCGACCTGATCGTTGCCCTGGACGTCAGCCGCTCCATGTTGGCCGAGGACGTACAACCGAGCCGGATGGAGCGGGCGCAGTATTTTGCTACGACACTGGTAGACGAACTGGCCGGGAACAACATCGGAGTGGAACTCTTCACCTGTACCGGACTGATGCAAGCTCCCCTGACTACTGATTACGCTTTCGTGAAAACAGTGCTGGCCACGGCCGGTCCTTACCAGATTGCTACCCAGGGAACGAATCTCGGCGAGGCCATCCGCGTCGCCGAAGAGGCCTACGAACAAAACGCCGAAGACGGCGGGTCGGCCAATCACCGCGCCCTCATCATCATCAGTGACGGAGAGGACCACGATGGCAGCGGGGCCAACGCCGCCGCCAGCGCACACGATGATGGCTTGCTGATCTATACCGTCGGGGTGGGCAAGGAGAGCGGCGCCCAAATGCCGGTGATCCTGGAAAATGGTCGTCGTGACGTGGTCCGTGACCGTGGCGGCAACGCCGGCATCACCAGCGCTGACCCTGCCACCCTGGAAGCGATCGCTGAAGCCGGCGGCGGGCGTTACTATCCGCTCAGCAGCGATAGCGAAGCCCTGGTAGAAGCCCTCCGCGCCCAGATCGACCGGATCGAAAAAACGGAGTTCGAGAGTCAGTCTTTTTCGAGCTACGATAGTTTCTTTTACTATTTTTTGTGGCCGGCGGTGCTGTTGTTGTTGGTGGAATTGGTGATGGGGGAGCGGAAGAGTGAAGGCATGAGATAGTTTTTTGACTAACAAAGTAGCAGTGTCAATTGCGAGCTTAGCATAATCAATCGAATTCTAATCTTCTAAATTAGCTAAATATGTAGATCGTAATCTGTGTATTTAGCTGAAATTGTAGATTAGGATGATTGGATGTCGACTACCTTGAAGAAAGGGATGGCCGGCTACACACCTACGAATTTAAATGGAATCCAAAGAAGAAAGCTAAGCCACCGATGGGCTTCGTCAAGGCTTACGCGGAGACGGATTTCAGCCTCGTAAACCGGGAGAATTTCCAAGACTTTGTAATAGTAAATCGTGATTTTCGGTCAAATAACCCCCATTTTAGCCGAAAATTACGGCTAAATAACCCCTTTTTTAGCCGAATGTTTGGTGTAAATGCCCCTTTTTTAGCCGAAATTATAGCGCTTGCCTTATCTTTGAAAGATGAAATTGCCAAAATTTAGGTCGGCGGAGGCGTATTTAGAAACTTGGCGCTCTCGTGAAACACGACGACCACTCTTGCTACGGGGGGCTCGTCAAGTTGGTAAATCCACTTTGGTTCGCAAGCACGGCCGTTCTTACGCTCATTTTTTTGAATTGAATCTGGAGCTAACCGCCGATCGTGCTTTATTCGACGGTCTTCCACCGGTAGAAGAGTTGGCTGATCGTATTGCCTTACGTTTCAACGTACCCAAACTGACCGAAAACACCTTGTTGTTTATCGACGAGATACAGGAATCTCCGGAGGCTATTCAGCAGTTGCGATTTTTTTATGAGAAGCTGCCTTGGTTGCCGGTGATTGCTGCTGGTTCTTTACTTGAATTCGTGCTCGGGGAAGTCCGCAGTTTTCCAGTCGGCCGGGTCGAGTTCTACACTTTGCATCCGCTGACTTTTTATGAGTACTTGCGCTGGATGGATAAGGATATTTTAGCCACTGCTTATAATGAGGTGCCAGTCAGAAAAGCCGTTCACCAAGAGTTGTTACGTGAATTTCATCGTTACTCCGTTATCGGTGGTATGCCCGAGATCGTCGATAGTATTTCCAGAGGTGCCAATATTGCCGAAGTGCAAAACCTTTATGAGCTGATCTGGTCCGCCTACCGGGGCGACGCCGAAAAGTACGCGGGCAACTTGCGGCAAAGACAAATACTCCGCCACCTGCTCAGCACGGTAGCGAACGAAGACGACCGCATCAAACTAGCGCGTTTTGGTGGGTCCAATTTCAGAAGTGACGAGGTAGGCCCAGCCTTTCAAGCCTTGGAAAGAGCCGGGGTACTACGTTTGATCTACCCAACCAGTTCGGTCGCCCTACCCGTAGTGGGGCAGTACGGCCGCAGTCCACGCGTACAGCTGTTGGATACCGGTTTACTAAACTATGCCCGTGGCATCCAGTCCGATTTGCTAAGCACGGATGATCTTTCCACGACTTACCGGGGAAGAATCGCCCAACACATCGTCACCCAAGAAATTATCGCTACCCACCACGAAGACAGCTGGCAACCTTATTTCTGGGCCAGGGAGAAAACTGGTTCTTCCGCCGAGGTAGACTTGGTTCTGGAAGGGAAAAAAGAGCTATATCCACTAGAAGTAAAAGCTGGTCCTCAAGGACGCTTACGTTCCTTGCATCAATTCGTGGAGCGATCTCCTCAGAAAATTGGCCTACGCGCATTGCGCAATGAATTCTCCGTCCAAGCCGTCACCACGCCGGGCGGGGTGGATTATCGGTTGGTGAATATTCCTTATTACCACGTTGGGTTTTGGGGGCGGTATTTGAAGGAGGCGGTGAGTCTAATTGACTGATAATGAGCTATTGGATTTGCTTTCTAAAATTATTCCCCGTATAATATTGAAAACCAAAACCCAATTACCACATGAAATACTTTCTACTTGTCGTGCAATTATTCTGCTGCTCCTTCCTCGTTGGGCAACAATCCCCCCCCTTCCCAAATTAACTTTTGATACGACCAGTTGCAGTAATTGCAACACCCAAAAAGCAGCTTTCATCCAAAGGATCGCAAACGATAGTTTTACAGATCAGTCTTGGGTCTTCTCGGTTCCCACGCTAGATAGTATCATCGGCTCTCACGGTAGCATTACCTTGGAACTGGGGCAACCAAACAATAACGGCACCGGGCAGTCCAGCACCATTGACGTAACTTTTCAGCCATTCTACTTTGAAATGGATCAGGAAGTAGACTATGTTTGGATGGGGAAATCCATAGATAATAAACATTCATTAATGCTGGCGGGGAACGCTGGTATGATGAGTGGCTTCGTATTTGGAGAAACCCAAAATTGGGAAATACTACCCGTCAAGAGCGGTTACTCTATTATCCGATCTAAAGACGAGAGCTTCAATCCACCTGCTGGCTGTGGTCTAGACTCATTATCCGCTACTATTGATAGCATCGAATATAATGCAAACGTAATCGATCTGTGTGAAGATAACACGGAATGTATCAGTACGGTCGATATTTTGGTCCTCGTTCCACAAGATGTACAGCAATGGTACGGAGATGAGTTTGATCCGACACCCATCGGCGCACTGGCGGCCGGTTTGCATTTGCTTCTTGGCCACTACACTTTCCTATTCGCGACCTTTGAGAGTGGTTACGAAAACTTACGAATTAGAGTGAGTTTCAGGGCGGTTGATTATCCTTATGGGCCTTTCAGCGTAATTGATGAAGTATACTTCACTCTTCCTCAATTTACTGCGAACAACAATCTTAGAAATCAATACAGGGCAGATATGGTAGTTTTATCAACTACCCAAACC
The DNA here is from genome assembly GCA_002591745.1 of Lewinellaceae bacterium SD302. Taxonomy (GTDB): domain Bacteria; phylum Bacteroidota; class Bacteroidia; order Chitinophagales; family Saprospiraceae; genus Neolewinella. The sequence continues at coordinate 28,138 of PDLQ01000035.1, read as the reverse complement.
TTCGGTAATGAGTTTACATTTGGAGCGGCAAACGTAGGTGAATTACAGTCTGACAATGCTTGGGAAGCTCCGTGTTTTGACTGTGCATATGCAATTTCTAATATTAACTTTATGTCGACTCCGCGTTGGACCCTGGCGCACGAAATTGCTCATCTTTTTAGTGGCCGTCATAGTCGTGACAGAGATGATTTTGATGTGTGTGGTCATGGATTTATGTTTTCTAACGAAATCGGACCGAACAGAACTGCGTTAGCTACATTGACAAATAATGATCAAGATAATGGAGAGTCTAGAGCTTTACGTTTTTCAAATCCTGATGTTGACTTCGAGGGATTTGCAACCGGCACGGTAGATGATAATAACGCATTAGTAATTAATAACTCGGCTTGCCTGATTGAAGATTATTACGCTTCCCCTTTTCTGGGAGTACAAATTGGCAATTTAAGCGGGCAAGTACTCTGTGGTTTATCAGGAAATGTGAATTCTAAAAATCTAACTGCGGAAGTCATACAACCCGCGTTTGGCCTCCCCGGTACGCCTCCTTATACCTACGAGTGGCGTTGGAACGATAATGGTATTTTCAATTCCGGTAACCCAGGAGTAGTTATTGGTACCGCTAGTAGTATTACCATCAATACAGCCTATGACTGCCCTAGTTTCTTTGTGAGATTGAAAATAACTTCTTCGGATGGAGAATCCGCTACTTCGACAATGACGATAAACTCCACACTATGTAGTGACTGTAATGGAGAGAACTCTTCGGAGAGTGCAACTGGAATAGAAGAGACTTACTTTAAATCAGTTACTGAGACGCAACTACTGAAAATATATCCTAATCCAGCTAAAGGACAGCTTATCGTTTCAGGAGCGAACCCCAATGATTTAATCGAAATATTCAATTTGCAAGGTCAAAAAATACTAGTCTATAAAATTGCTAATCAAGGGAAAGTGACTATTTCAATTAACGACCTCAAGACCGGCACTTATCTTCTAAGGCGGGTCAGTGAAGTCACAAATGATTTTGTCAAATTCGTAAAGCAATAATTATGAATTGTCAGACAAAATTTGCTGCAGTATTATTTGCGATTTTAGTCATTTTTTTGAGCGCATCTTGCGAAAAAGAAGAAACCCAATTGTCTCCAATACACACTATCTACGCCCCAGGCGACCAAGAATTTGGATTCGTAGTCGGCGAGAAGGATGGACGCAGGTGGGAAGGAAGTTCATATTGGTCGCGTCGAATAGACGATTCGAATCGTATTAACTTGTTTCTTGAAACTTTTGAACAGGGCACTGGATTTGAAAGAGAGTCGTTGTTTATTGGAAATCTTTTACTTTTAAACGGTTTATATCAAGTCATTCCCCGTAATGCGAATGACATGTCGCCAGACTCTCACCAAAGTAGTTATTTTTTACTTACTGCTGATGGAGATGCCGTGGTCGGTGGATTGCATATTGATAGTACCCGTAACAACTTCGTAATCATCGAATCCGTAGACTCCACTACCGGCAACATCACTGGAACATTCGAGCTATATTATGAACTTGATGGTATTCCACGCCTATCCTTCGAAAACTGCCGTTTCGAAGCCAGACAACTGGAATAGATACTTACCCGTCAGGGATCAATCAAAAGTTTGAGCCTTCCCCCTTTGAGGTCTAGGGGGCCGCTCAAACTTTTCCCCTAACTTCACCCATGCTCAAAAAAATCTTACTCCCGGCCATCTTGCTCGCCGCAACTTGCGCATGCAAAAACACCACCCAGCCCACCAGCGGGCCAGACCCGCAACCAACCACCACCCCCGCCCAGGATCAAGCCGCCGCCCAACAGCTCATTCAGGACATCTTCGATAACGTCTGGTCCGGCACCGATACCAGCTACGTCTCCCGCTACCAAACCGAAGACTTCGTCCTCCTTGAGCACGGGGAGATCTGGACGAATGACACCATCCGCAACTACCAACTTCGTAAACTCGCCAACGCCCGTCCGGACCAGGATCGCCGCCTCAACAGCTTCGACTTCTTCCGCGCCGAACAAAATGGCGACGAAATCTGGATGGCCTACCACAACCGTGGTCACTGGGTCAATACGGAAGGCGACACGACCTTCTCCATGGGGTGGCTGGAAAGCGCCGTGGCCAAACGCTACGAAGAAGGCTGGAAATTAAGAATGATGCATTCCACGCGATTGCCGAGGTAAAGAGACCACAAGCGTACCAAGGACTACAAGAAAACACAAGTTCTACTTAAACTGTGTGTCGGAGTGCACACTGAGGTGCAGCCACGGATGTGCAAGCGTATCCCTATCCAATTTCGCCAGAGCGGCAAAATTCGCGCAAATCCACGAATGTCCGAGTCCCCAAAACCAAGCACGGTGAAGCCGTTACAAGCATCCGTAAAACCCATCTGATCCGTTTATCCCTGGCCCATTTTCGCTAAAGAACCCAGGGTTATGCACGTGAGTATTCTGAAATTAGAGCGACCTGGAGGTCGCTGACCAATCCAATTCCGAAATCCCACATTCTACCCGCCTACCGGAATTCATAGACCCCGGAACTTTCGTTCCACGCTTCCTTTGTAACATTCGAAAATCAACGTTCCAAAGATGCGTATCCAACTCCTGCTTTTATTGATGTCTATGGCCATGGCTATCTCCGCCCAGCCGACCATACAAAACCACTTGCCGCTCTCATTCGCTTCGGATCTTCAGAGTATCGACGTTGCCGAAAACGGAATTGGCTTCGCCGTCGGTACCTGTGGAACTCTCCTCCGTACCGATGACGCAACGGGCGAAAATTGGGAAAACCTGGCCAGCCCCGCCAGTGAAGAACTTTCCTACGTCGCCTGCCGGCCCGGTACCGGCTGCGAACAGGTATTCGCCACCAGTGCCAGCACCCTCTACCGCAGTCTCGATGGTGGAGACAACTGGGCGGCCAGCGAAATCCCTGGCAACGGCACTATCAAAGGCATTGTCTTTACCGGCGACGATGAAACCGTAGTCATCAGCCGGAACGTCACCACGCTTACCCTCAGCCGTGATAATGGCGAAACCTTCGAGCAGGTCTTTATGGGGCACGCTCCGGTGACCATCACTCAGTTCGTGACGCCCCAGGTTGGCTACTTCTTCAGCAATATGACCGACCTGGTTGCGACTACCGACGGCGGCGATACCTGGGAAGTCCGCTACGACCACCCCGAAGGCATCCGTGGCATGAGCTACCTGGATGAAAATATCGGCTTCATGTACAGTGGCTCCGGCCTGGTCTTCAAAACAACGGACGGTGGCAACAACTGGACCGAAATCAGTAATTACGAAGACATTCGTTTCCTTTTTTCCGGCATGGAGACTATCTCGGAAACGGTGATCGAAATCACTACTACCCGCGGCGTTCACCGTTCTACCGACGGAGGACTTACTTTCACCGAACTGATCAACGTCAACTCCAACGGCGATTTTACTAATGATGTGCGCGTAAGTGACGTCCACCGGATCGGAGAAGAATACTGGTTGGCCGGCCTGAATACCACGATATTATACAGTAATGACAACCTTGTTTCGATCTTCCACCTGCTGGGAGAGAATTCCCGTACGCCCTACAACGCCATCGAGGTGTTTGGTCAGAATATTTACGCCCTCACTTTTCAGAATGGACTTACCCGGTCAATAGACGGGGGGGAGAATTTCTCCAACATAATTAACGATGACAACCTGACCGGAACCGATCTCGAAGTGTCGGAAAACGACCGCATTATCGTCGCCGGAAACGGCTCACCACGCTTCAGCGATGACGGAGGCCTTAACTGGACACCTCTACTCGACGGAGCCGGGGTACCCAGTACGATCTACCGCCAGGCGGAGGTACTGGATAATGGCCGTATCGTCCTCGGGGGAGAAGACGGAGTGGCCGTTTATTCCGATGACAATGGTGATAGCTGGAGTGTAGCGGAGCATGGCCTCCACAATACTGTCTTTCATCTGTCTTCCTTCGGTCAGGTTCTGGGTATCAATATTGCAGACAGCCTGGCCGTCAGTCTGGACGGAGGAACCACCTGGCCGATCCAGCAACCCATGCCCGAGGGAGCCAGCGTTCAACCCCAATTTTATGCCTTTGATGAAAATAACTGGATCATCGTCACCTTCCCCAGCGGTGGTCTGCTCCGTACCGATGATGGTGGTGAAAGCTGGACCGATCTCGTTCCTCGCGCCAATAAGCTGATTGCCAACACCAACGGCCGCCTCTACGGAGTAAATAGCAGCGAAGTCATCTTCTCTGAAAACCTGGGAGCTAACTGGGAAACCGTAGACGTAGAATTTTGCAGTCCTTTCGGGCTTGCTTTCATCGATCTGGCCTACGACGACGCCAACGATCTTCTCTACGTAGCCGGCCGTGGTCGCCGCCTTTTCTCCGTTGATGTATCCGAGGTGGTCAGCAGTGTTCGCCAGTCAGGAATCTCCGAAGTGCCGCTGTCAGTCTTCCCTAATCCGTCCACCGGCCAGGTAAGTCTGTTTCTTCCTGAAATCACCTCGGGTAGCCCGGTCGATGTACAACTGTTCTCCCTGACCGGCCAGCTGGTCAGTCAGCAGCGCCACGTGGCCGCCACTCGTCTGGAACTTGAATTCGGCGATCAGCCCGCCGGTGTATACCTGCTCCGGGCCTCCGGAAAGAACTGGAGCCGGAGTGGACGGCTGGTGATCCAGCGGTAGGGCTATTTAGAACATTGCTACTTTGAAGCCAAAAAACCGTTTTGTTGTTAGAATATAGAAATTGGACCTCTTCGCTTTAGACGCTGCTCTAACGTGTACGTCTAAATGGCATGATAGAGCTGAAGTCTATACTCTATGCTCTAATCTCTAACAGCGAAGCGGTCTCTTTTGACTAACAAAGTAGCAATGCCATGATCTAACCCGAAGCTCACCGCTTCCGGACGAGCAGCTACCGCAACAACACTACGCTTCCCGTTTTCTTGACCACGTCTCCGTTGGTGAGTAAGAACGCAGCGGACCAGGTGTAGGCGCCAGCCTGGGCATCGTTACCGTTGATCTTGCCATCCCAGCCCCGGCGGGCGGAATTGGGGGTAAAATCATAATCTTCCCAAACCTGAGTACCCCAGCGGTTGAAAATCTGAAAACTAACGACCCTTTGGACCTGGGCGAGATTGCCGAAAACGGCCACAAAGTCGTTCGTTCCATCTCCGTTGGGACTGAAAGCGTTGGGCACGTAGACGGGAACCCGCCCGTCTACTCCGAGCCAGGTAGCCAGGCTATCCGTGCAACCATAGATGTCAGTCACCACGAGACTGATGGGCTGAGAGAAAGGGGCAGAGACTACCGGAGTGCGGCAGGTTGGGCAATCGTAGTATTCGGCGGGATACCATTGTACATCCATGATCTGGTCGTAGGGTACCTGATAGTTAGGTTCTACGATGGTGGAGCCGCCGAGTTCCTGGCCTACGAAAACGGGGAGAGTAGTATTCCGTGGCGTTGCCTGCGGAAAGAAGAAATCGGGCTGTAGTAATTCACAGCCATTGGCGTCGCGGATCAGCAATTGGTAATATAGGCCGGGGGTGAGCACCAGGTCGAAACTGTCGGCAACGAAGAAAGTTTCACCATCGTCAACGCTGTAGGAGTAAGGTGCCTGGCCACCGTCGGCACTCAGGATCAGGGGCGGGCGGCGCACCTGGGGGCAGGTAATTTCCACGGGGGTGATGGGAGCGGGCCCGCGCAGATCGAAGGTCCTTTCGTCACTGCAACCAATGGCATCGGTGATGCGGAGGCTGTAAATACCGACGGGCAAATTTTCGGCTACCAATCCGGTTGCATTGGTGCCGGTCCATTCGTAATCGTATGGCGGCACGGAGGAAAGATGTTGCACAGTTATGCTACCGTTTGGCTCGTTGGCGCAATTAGGGTTAACGACGCTGGGGTTGATGACGGGCCGGTAGAAATTGGCGGTAGTTGTACCGGAGAAGCTGCCCGAACAGGCCTGGTCGGTGATCGAGGTGATGTTGTAGGTGCCGCCCAGGTCGATGGGCCAGCTGTGCTCACCTTCACTGCCAAATTCCAGGGTTTCTTCCAGTCCGCCGCTGCGGAGGTAGGACATCGTAAACGGTGGCCGGCCAACCAGATTGACGGTCAGCTCGCGGGCTTCTCCCCAACAGGCAACGATTTCGGGAACGGTCAGTTCGGCTTCGGGTGGTTGGCTGGAGAAGGTGCCGATCTGGCGGGTGGTCGTCTGGCCGCAGTCATCGGTTACCGTCAACTCTATACTCAGCGGTAAGGGGGGAGCCAGGGTAGGGGCGGCCGAAGTGTCACCGAAACTCCAATCATAGGAATAGGGCGGCGATCCACCACTGACCATTGGGTTGAGAGTAGCCATTTGGTCCGGGCAGTAATAGGCTTCTTCCAAATTAATCGTTAGTGGGCCGGGTTCGATGAGGGTGATGAGGACGGAATCCGTATAGCAGGCACAGGGAATATCGAGTATCAGCCAAATATTTTCCGGCCCTTCGGTGATGCCGTCGTCGATGGTTGGGATAATGACATCTGCAAAAGTGTCTCCGGCCGGAATAGTGACGAACCCTCCGGGGTTGATGAAATCCACTCCTTCGGTGGCTTCGGAATCATTGCTGAAACGGTAGCGGATGGTTTGGGGCTGACTAGGGTCACTGTCTTCTCCACGGGTAACGCGGAAACCGCCGTTATCACAACCTTCGTAAAGAAAATTAGTGGTGTCCGGTCCGGAATTTTCCAGGTTGACCGATCCGCCCAGATTGAAGCTGCCGGCTTCCAGCATGACGGCGGAGTCGTAATCGGCGTCGTTGACGTCGGAGATCACCAGCCGCATCCGGTAAGTTTCGCAGGGGTGTAATTTAAGTGAGGCAGTGAGGATGGTGGTGTAACCATCGTAAGCGAGATTGGCGAGTTGAGGCGTTTCGATATCGTCGTCAAGGGCGCAAACGTTGCGGTCTTCCTCGGTTTCGTTAGGACGGTAGAACTGTTGATTAAAGGTGTGATTAATGGTGTTGACCGAGACGGCCTGGTCGGTGCCGGTCACCAAAGCGGCGTTGACGCCGTTGCCGCTGAAGGGACCGTTGAGTCCCGGGCCACTGACAAAAAAACCGAAAACGTCGTTGAAATCCGTATTGCTGAACTCACAATACTCTTCTGAAGCAAAAATGTAGCGGAAGGTCACGTTGGAATCCAGGGGAACAAAGTCGAATTCGATGCCGACACGATCGTGAAGCTGTGCGTCGGAGATTTGGTCCAGATCAATATCATTGACGGCCCCTTCGAGTTCAGTGCTGGTGTCATCGTCCTCATTAGGCCCTCGGGCATCATTAACGTGGCCGGTAGAAAGGATGATCCCCCGGTCAAAGCCGAAAATTTCCTGACCGCCTTCAAAGTAGCCGATGCCTCGCTGGTCACCTAGACTACTGATGTTGGTGATCAACTCACAACTTCCGGAGGCGAAAACGTCATTGACGAGTTCCATAGCGGTGAAATCCGGGTCGATGGAGAGCGGAGATTCCTGGCCGGAAATCGTCCAAAACGGTATTAACCCGCTGAGAAGAAAAAAAAAGTGTCGAAAATTGATTGGCATGGGATAAAATCTGACTAGTGCCGAAGCATCTAGTAATCGGTAGTGAAATCGCTGGGATGTAAGGCTAAGATTAATTAAACGGTCAGAAAGGCGGAGCCAGAACTAGCTTTAATGCACTCATTATCAATTCAATCCGGGCTAAAGTTACAGCATTGAAGGGATTGGGAATAGTAAAATTTCCTTCGTCCACTGGAAAAAGCTAATTTTGGTCTCAGTATTTTTTCTCCGGTGATCCCTGTTTGACCACGAAAATTGCCGGATAATCGTAATCATCGTCTCAAAATAAATCTCATGCGAATAGCTCTACGCTACTTTTTAGCCTTTGCGCTGCTTTCCGTTTTTAGTTTTTCCAACCTCAGCGCCCAAGGAAATTTCGATTTTACCACGGCTTGTTTCCACGAGGAAACAATCTCCATTTACGATAGTGATGATACAGAAATCACCACTTGCTCCGGTGACGGTGAGATGGATCGTATCCGTTTCACCATCAGTAACCTCTTCATGGCTTTCGGCTACGTTGTGGTGGATGAAAACGACATCATTGTCTCCATCGGATTTTCCAACTTCGTCGACTTCGATATGCTGCCCGCCGGTACTTTACGGGTTTACGCCTTTTCTACCTTCGGCTTTATCTCAGCTAACGTGGGTGACGACTTCAATACCACCCCGCTGTCGATTCCCTGTTTCGACGTGACGGATAACTTCATTACCGTCAACAATGCCACTCCTGGCGACGTGACCATCAGCACACCTTCCGGCGAGACGGAATTCAATACCTGCCCCGGAGACGGCATCGCCGATGAGATCAGCTTCCTCAGCGACGGAACCCTGCCCGGTACGGCATTCATCGTTACCGACGCTGATGGCCTGATCCTGGCGATCAATACCTCCGGAACCGTTGATTTTGACGGAGCGGGTACCGGCGTTTGCCGCGTTTACGCCGCCAGTTTCTCCGGAGACTTTCCTCTGGAGGAAGGCGATAACCTAAACGATGCTCCGCCCTTCAGCAACTGTGGAGGCATTTCCGATAACTTCATTACCGTGAACCGCGAAGAAGTGGTTGGTGGTACTGTTGAAACCGTAGACGGTGAAACCGAAGTACTGACCTGCCCCGGAGACGGCGTAGACGACTTTTTCTCCTTTAGTAGCGACGGCGCAACCGGCAGTAACTTTACTTACGTTGTAACTGATGCCGATAACATCATCCTCAGCATTCCTCCCGGCAACGAAGCCAACTTTGAAGGTGCCGGTGTAGGCGCTTGCCGCGTTTGGGGTCTGGCCTACGAGGGCAACCTGATCGCCGAAGAAGGAGACGATGCTGCTGTGGTTGATCTGGCCGACGGCTGTTTCGCACTCTCCAGCAACTTCGTAACCGTCAACCGTGAGGTGCCCGAAGGTGGTACCGTAGCTACCGAATTGGGTGAAACCGAGATTGCTACCTGCCCGGGTGATGGCAACGATGATATTTTTTCTTTTGTCGGAACCGGCAATAGTGGTGGTGACTTCACTTTCGTAGTTACCGATGAAGACAACATCATCATCGGCCTGCCCGATGGCAATGAAATCAACTTCGAGGATGCCGGTGTCGGTATTTGCCGCGTATGGGGACTGAGCTTCCAGGGTGAGGTGACCGCCGAATTAGGTGATAACGCCGCCCAGGTTGATCTGGCCAGCAGCTGTTTCGACCTGTCCGACAATTTCGTTACCGTTATCCGCACCGTACCCGACGCCGGTACCGTAGCCACTGTGGATGGATTGACCGAATTCAATACCTGCCCCGGTGACGGCATCGACGATATTTTCTTTTTCGAGAACAGTGGCAATACCGCCAGTAACTTTACTTACCTGGTGACCGATGCCGATAATGTCATCCTCGGTATTCCGGATGACAATGAAGTCAATCTGGAAGGAGCTGGTCTTGGAGCCTGCCGCATCTGGGGACTGGCTTACGAGGGCAACTTGCTGGCAATTCCCGGCGATAATGCCACTGATGCTATTCTGGCCGACGGATGTTTCTCCCTGACCGATAATTTTGTCACCGCCAACCGCATCGAACCCGATGGCGGTACCGTAGTGACCTTTGACGGAGAAACCGAAGTGACTACCTGTCCTGGCGATGGAGTAGCTGATGTGATCACCTTTGTTAGCCTGGATGCCACGGGCCCCCAATTCGCTTTCGTGGTGACCGACGAAAATAACATCATCATTGGCTTCCCCGGTGAGACGATCGACTTTGAAAACCAGGATCCCGGCGTTTGCCGTGTATGGGGACTTTCCTACGACGGTGTCATACTGGCATCTCCCGGCGATGACGCCGCTGCGGTTGAACTAGCCTCTGGTTGTTTCTCCTTGTCCAGCGATTTCGTTACGGTTAACCGCCTCGAAGCTGAAGGTGGTACCGTATCTACCGAAGATGGAGATACTGAGGTTTCCATCTGTCCTAGCGATCCTAGCTCCAGCTTGGTACAGTTCGACAGCACCGGCACTACACTGGGTAGCTTCGCTTACGTTATCGCTGGTGATGACGACGTTGTATTGGGCGTATTACAATCCGGCGATCAGTTTAACTTTAGCTTTATTGGCGAAGGCGTCTACCGTGTTTACGGATTAGGTTTCGACGGTACGATTTTGGCATCTCCTGGTGATAGCCTGGGTGTCGACCAATTGGCCACGGAGTGTTTCGTGCTTTCCGACAACTTTGTTACCGTAACGAGCACCGATCCCGAAGGTGGTACCGTTAGTACCGTCGATGGAGAAACCGAAATTTTTGTCTGCCCCGGCGATATGATCTCCGACATCGTAGCCTTCGCTAGCGTAGGTGCCTCCGGTGGAGATTTCACTTACCTGGTGACTGACGAAAATAATATCGTATTAAGCGTACCATCCGGCAACGAAGTAGATTTCGACGCTGCCGGCTTCGGTGTCTGTCGCCTTTGGGGCCTGTCTTACCAGGGTGAGCTCGACGTAGAAGAAGGAGACGACGCTACCGGTCAGCTGGCCACCAGCTGTTTCTCCCTGTCCGACAACTTTGTAACTGTGATCCGCGAAGATATCGCCGGAGGCACGGTTGCCACCGTAACCGGAGAGACCGAGGTGTTTACCTGTCCCGGTGACGGTAACCCCGACCTGGTGAACGTAGTGAGTACCGGTGCCAACGGCAATGAGTTCACTTACGTGGTCACCGATGAGAACAACATCATTCTGAACGTAACCAACGACAACCCACTGGACTTCGACGGAGCAGGTGAAGGTAACTGTCGCATCTGGGGACTGGCTTACGCCGGTACACTCACCGCAATGGAAGGAGACGATGCAGCCAGCGCAATGCTGGCCAGCGGATGTTTCTCACTTTCCGATAACTTCATCACCGTAGTTCGCGTAGTACCCGAAGGTGGTAACATCGCCACTATCGACGGTGAACTCGAGCGGGAAGTTTGTGCTGGAACTGGCGAAAGCGGACTGGTCGAATGGGAGATCACCGGAGCCAGCAATGGTGCCTATACCAATCTCATCACCCAGGACGGAATCGTATTGTTGGCTACCGAAGATAATAGTTTCGACTTTGGCAACGCCGCAACCGGTACTTACGCAGTCTATGGCTTGGCCTACTCCGGTACGCTCTCCGCTTCTGTCGGAACGCCCATCGACGAAGAACTAGCCAGTAACTGTTTTGACCTGACGGATGACTTCATCACCATTGATGTCAAGAATGTTGATGCCTGCGAAATTTTTGTCGTTGGCTCCAATACCGGGAATAATACTTACCTCTGCCAATCCAACCCAGATGACGGGCTGCTGAACTTCTTCTCTTGCTCGGCTAACGCCGGTGAGAACTACCAGTACGTAATCACCACTACCGATGATGTTATCGTGTTCCTGATTCCGGAGACTTCCTTCGATTTCGGGGCGCTGCCTCTGCAGGAAGTTCGCGTATACGCCATCAGCCACTGCGGTGACCTTAACCCCAACCTGATCGGCGCGAACATTACCGACGAAGATCTGAGCCCGGATTGCTTCGACGTTACCGACAATTTCATCTCCGTGATCAATGGCGAGCCGGAAGCCGGTGAAATTTCTCTTTCCGAAAATACCCCGGAGCCTTTCTGCGTCTCCAACGGCAACGGAATGGTTACCGTTGAAACGACCAGCACATCTCCATTGGGTTACGCTACCATCGTTACTGATCTGGAAGGCGTTGTCCTGCAGATCAGTCTGGACGGTACCGCTGATTTTAATGACCTTCCCTCCGGCCAGTACCTCATCTACGGAGCTTCCTTCGCCGGCAACCTGGTCATTCAGGAAGGTGACGATATCAATAGCGTAGATGTTTCGGATAACTGTTTCGACGTCTCTTCCCCACTCGAATTCTTCCGGGCTGATGACATCGACGGTGGCATCGTAAGTAGCCAGGATGGACTCGATACCTTCATTTACTGCCCCGGCTACAGTGAAAGCGAATTCCTGATCGTGAACAGTACCATTATGGGAGTTCCGTATCGCTACCTGCTCACTGATGCTCTTGGCAATATCGTGATTCCCGAAGCTTTCTCTAATATCTTCGGATTTGGTAACGTAGCTCCTGGCACCTACCGGGTCTACGGCTATGCCTTCAGTGGCAACATCACGGCCAGCTTCGGTGCTAACGTAGCAACTGCGGAACTGAGTGACTCTTGTTACGCCCTCAGTGAGAACTTCATCACCGTCATCCGTGAGGACGTCGTCGGTGGTACCGTAATGACCATCGACGGTGAGGTAAGCGTTGACATCGACCTGTCCAGCGGCACTACCAGCATCGACGTAATAGCTGACGGCGCTCCGGATATGGGCAACTACGCCTTCGTTGTGACCGACGAAAACAACATCGTACTCGGCTTCGGCGACGGACCAACCTTTGATTTCGCCGACGCCGGTGAGGGTGTCTGTCGCGTCTGGGGACTGTCTTACCAGGGCGACCTGCTCGTAGAGATGGGTGACAACGCCGCCGAAGACACCCTGGCCACCAGCTGTTTCGAACTCTCCGAAAACTTCGTCGAAGTAACCCGTACGGAAGATGGAGATAACGCTCCGGCTACCCAGCCGACCGCCATTACGCTGTCTGCCTATCCGAACCCGGTTGCCGGCGACCAACTCAATCTGGTCATCGAAAGCGAGGAAGTAATGACCGAAGGTCAGGCCTTCATCCTCGACCAAAATGGCCGCGCCTGGGCGACTCAGTCCGTTGCCGGTGGTACCAATCGCAGTCTGATCAACTTCGACATCAGCAACCTGCCGACTGGCCTCTTCGTGGTGCAATACCGTAGCGAAGGAGAGCAGCAAGTGATTCGCTTCTTACGTCAATAATCGTTAGAACTCATCCTCTGGGTGATGAAAGCGGGTGGTTGGTCCTTGGGCTGGCTGCCCGCTTTTCTATTTTGCTGAATTTAAATGGTGGGTAAAAACGTATTTATACGTAAATACTAAAAAATGACAATCGCCGAAATAATTTACGAACTACCTTTGTCCCATGTACATCCTTCTCATCAGCATCGTCATCGGCCTTTTCGTGGTCATGTTGTTTCTCAACGTCTACTTTCGGGTCAAAGTGATGAAGGCCTACAAGGAGTTGGTACAGGCCAGGGTAGATTTTACCGCCAAGCAGATCTTCAGTAAGCAACGCATCGAAGATGAATTGGTGCCACTTTACCCCGCTCAGGCCGAGCAGATCCGAACCTTTAGCCGTTACCTGATCGGCAGTATTCGTATGGGGACAGTTTTGCTGGCCCTCATCACCATCTTTGGCGGTATTCTGATGTGGTACCGCGAGTAGAGACAATGATCTAATGAGTCAATGGTAAAATGATCTGATAGGCAATGATCTAACGACAAAAATTATTGGTTCTATCCATTGAATCATTCTATCATTGAATCATTCTATCATTAGCTCATTGCCTCATTAAATCATTGATTCACTTTATCATTAAATCATTTTTCTTCCATGGATCAAGATAATGAACCGAAAAAGCGCGAGGTACGCTGGGTGTCCATCGTCGTCACGCTGGCTACCTATTTCTTTTTGAAATACGTTGTGGCTGCCCGGATGTATGACGTCAACGACACCAGCAATTTACCCTACACGCTCGGCCTCATTCTGGCCAGTGTTTTCTTCGGCCGGGCCGTAGACCGTTGGCTGGCCAGCCGCCAGAACGGGGATGGATAAGCCTGACGTGTTAATAATTCGTCAAAGTAGGATCGGCTTTCCACTCGTCCGCCAGCCTTGGGGTAATTTCCTTTTTGTTGGCTTTGCTACTTTGCCAGGAAAAAGAAGCTAGATATAAGATGCTAGATTTTAGATAGAGTCCTATCCAGCGTCCAGCGTTTAGTATCTATCTACTGGTGTCTGTTTGTGGCTTCAAAGTAGCACAGCTCTAAGCTTCCACCGCCCTGCAACCGATGATGAAATTCTTAGTACCCCTGTCTCTTTTCTCCCTCCTGGTCATCCTGAGCGGTGGCTGCAGCCGGGATTTGCACGAAGAAACAACCCGTGTTTTTTTCTTGAACCAAAGCTTGAAAGACCAGTATATCGGGCGATATTTTTATAACCGGGAAACCACCAGCCGTGATTCTTTTAGCCATGAGTTTCAGCAGATCGAGTTTCCGGGGAATGGCCGTATTCTGAGTAAGATTTTCACTAAAGACATCGTTTTGGGGCGTAATGATTCGGTGCGGATCGGCATCATCCATCCTTTGGAAAAGGTATACGGTTACCCAAAAACGATCACCCTTGCGGATCAGCTGATCCTGACCCCTTACGGGCAGGATACCATTCCGATTTCGCTGGACCAGGAGAACGTCGGGCCGGTGACGCGCAGCACTGTTTTTCGCATCAACCGCAACTATTACAGCCTTAATTCGCTGGACAGTACCCGCCAGCGCATCGAACTTGGGACATTGGAACGTCGGCCGAGAAGCCAGCCCACTGCTGCCATTGATACTCGTTTTAAAGGTATCGCCGTACGGCCGCTGGCTGCCGGAGATACCACGGAAGTAAGGGTGCAGAAAGAACCGGGTAAAGCCACCCTTATTTACTTTTGGTCCATCGCCCGCGAAGGTGACCTGGAGGAACTTTCAGAGCGGATTGCGGAAATGGGTGAGGCGGCGCCGCTGGTCATCGCCGTTAGTCGTACGGACAGTAAAGCCAATTTACTGGATTTTAGTAGTCGTCATCCGAATCTGAGCTTCCCGCTATATCAGGCTACGGCATCTACTTGTAACGGTTTACAGTGTCACCCCGGTATTTCCCACGCGATGGTGATTAACTCAGAAGGACGAATATTGACGCATTACCGTCAGCACCGTGATCTGCTCCGCCACCTCCAATAAGAAAAGGCCAGAAACCCGGGAGTTTCTGGCCTTTCATCATTAAACGCTATTGCTTACGCGCAATTATTTTTCCGGCATGGCGAAGAAACCATCTTCGATCTCCACGTTGGTTTCAACTTTAGTGGTGATTAACTTCACGGAACCCTGGGGGCTGGAGTTTTCGATGAAGAATGGCATCATCATACCGTCTACCTCCTGGTAGTCGCTGAACTTCATCGTAGCGGTGGCGCCTTTCATATCACCATCCTTAATGACGGTTTCGGCCATGATCGGGACGAAATTTTCCAGATCGAAGTAGTAGGTAAGATCCTTGTCTTTGCCGTCGGTGAGGCGAATACCCTGGGTAGCTACACCTTCCACTTCACGCTCATCCATCAATTCAACGGTAAAGCCACGCTCGGCGTAATCGATGAATTCGGGAACGAGTTCGCTCTGGTTTACTTGCTTGGCTTCTACTTCCGACATTTTGGAAGGAGCACTGGTACCCATCATCGGGTTGATCTGCCAGGCGGTCTCACCATCGTAAGACTGGGTCAGGGTCTGGCCCATTACGTCGGCATCCAAACGCATCAGGTTGGGAGCGCTGGTATGTACGACGTAGTTGAATTCCATGCCACCCATCATGATCTTGCCGTCGGCTTTCATATTCTTGGTGCTTTTCCAGACCTTGGCTCCACCGATAGCTTCGATGTAGTTGTCGATGATCTGATCGGCCGTCATTACGTCTTCAGTGGCTTGGCCGACGAGCAGGCTCGGCAGCATGCCTAAAACGAGTGCAAAAAGTAAGATTGACTTTTTCATATTAAGTATTGGTTTGTTTAGCACGGAGCACTCCGTTGAGTTTTCCGATATCTTGTGTTGGTTATACAATTGTAACGATGGCAAACATAGACTTCGTTCGTTAACACTTCATATTCTTTCGATGAATGGTCGCAAAAGGCGGACGGAGCTATTTCTTTTTACCAATTCACATTACCTTCGCGACATGGCCAAGAGCAAATACGAAAAAAGGGGCGTCAGCGCTACGAAATCAGAGGTGCACGCCGCAATCGAAGGGCTCGACAAGGGCCTGTATCCTAATGCATTTTGCAAAGTTCTGCCCGACGTTGCGGCGCGTGATCCGGAGTACTGCAATATCATGCACGCCGATACGGCCGGCACCAAAACTAGCCTGGCATACCTTTACTGGAAAGAAACCGGTGACCAAAGTGTCTGGGAAGGCATCGTACAGGATAGTCTGGTGATGAACCTCGACGATATGGGCTGCGTAGGCGCGGTGACGGACATTCTGATTTCCTCTACGATTGGCCGTAATAAGAACCTGGTGCCAGGAGAAGTGCTAAAAACAATTATTCAGGCCAGCCAGAAATTTCGCGACAATATGGCCGACCATGGCGTCGATCTTCACCTGACTGGTGGAGAAACGGCCGACGTGGGCGACATCGTGCGTACCATCGACGTAGGTTTCACCACCTTCGCCCGTCTGCGGCGTGATGAGGTGGTCGTCAATAATATTCAGCCGGGAGACGTGATCGTCGGTTTGGCCAGCTACGGTCAGGCCAGTTACGAAACCGAATACAACGGCGGAATGGGCAGCAATGGTTTAACCAGTGCCCGCCACGACGTCTTCAGTCATCACTACGCCGATCAGTATCCCGAGAGTTTCGACCCGGCTCTGGATCGCTCCGTTGTCTACACCGGCAGCAAGAAACTGACCGATGAAGTTGAAGTAGACGGGCAAAAGATCACGGTAGGTAAACTGGTCCTGTCTCCCACGCGCACTTATCTGCCCGTGCTGAAAAAACTACTGGATGAGCTGCGACCTAAGATCAATGGCATTATTCATTGCTCCGGTGGTGGCCAGACCAAAGTCGTCAAATTCCTAAACAAGAATGTTAGAGTAATCAAGGATTCTCTATTTACCCCACCACCGCTATTCGAGTTGATCCAACGGGAAAGCGGTACCGGCAAGCGCGAGATGTACCAGGTCTTCAACATGGGGCATCGCCTGGAGGTCTATCTGCCTAAAGAATACGCCCAGGCGGTGATCGATATCAGTCGATCATTCGATATCGATGCCCGGATCGTTGGAAGGGTAGAGGCCGCCGATGCACCAGAAGTGCAAATTAAAGTAGACGGAGAAACTTTTGAGTATACAGAGTAGGGTTCGATCAATCCTTCCACAAGGCCAGGTAAACTCCGTTACTCCATCCGAATCCGTCCTGCACAGGGTATTCTCCACCGCCGGCCAGTAGGCTAAGGTCTTCCACGTTGTACTTCTCTACCATCTTGGTTACGTTTTGGTAGACCCGCTCGTTATTGGCCAACCAGCGTTTTTCGATCTCAGCGGCCAGTTCATTAGACTTGTACTTACGCAAACCTCCAATGGTCAGATACTGTAAAGGCGGCCAGCCATTCGGAGCATCCCACTGCTGCCCGCTTTCCACGAGAGTAGAACGGACACCACCGGGAGCCAGAAATTTGTCTTCCAAGGTCTTGAAGGCGACTTCGGCGTGGTTCTCACTGGCCACGTCAAAGTAAAAGGGATACATGCCGGCTAAAGAGAGGCGACCGGTGGGTTTGCCCGTCTTGATATGGTAGTCCTCGTACCACGCGCTCGCCGGATTCCAAAGAAAGGTTTGCATAGCAGCGCGACGGGCTTTACGGCGCGACTGCATTGTTTTGGCCATCTCTGGGTTCTGGGTATTGCGGTAGGCAAGTTCCAGCGTCAGTTCGGTTTGGTAGAGAAGTGCGTTGAGGTCGGCCGGTACGATGTCGGTAGTCTCAATAGTGTGCAGATTTTTGCCGTCGGCCAGCCAGCGACTACTGTAATCCCAGCCGGATTCGGCACCGCTACGCAGATGGCGGGCCACGGTGGCACTGTCTCTGCCGCTTTCCCGAATGGTTAGAACGTCTTCACGGTAAGATTCGGCGCGCGGTCGGTCACCTGCGTCATAATAGCGGTTCAGGACCGCACCACTGGGCATGGGCACTAGGTGCAGGGTAGGAGAGGTGATCGGCCGGTCTTCATCGTATCCTTTCATCCACCAATCGTATTCCTTACGCAGTGGGTCCAGATATTTGGCGTAGACCGAAGGGCCATCGATGCTCACCAGCAGACTCACCATTGCCGCGAAAAAGGGTGGTTGTGAGCGAGTAAGGTAATAAGTCCGGTTACCATTGGGGATAAAGCCGATCTCGTCGATCAGGTAGGCGAAATTGTCCACCATATCGCGGATACGTTGGTCCTCGCCGGCGGCTTTCAGGCCCAGCATGGTGAAATAACTGTCCCAGTAATAAATTTCCCGGAAGCGACCGCCGGGTACAATGTAGTCTTTGGGGAGTGGGATCAAGCTTCCAGCGGCACCTTCTCCTTCTCCGGCTTTGCGGGTCAGTACGGGCCAGAGGGCATTGATGTGTGCTACGATGTCGCGTGATTCGTCACTGGCGAAATCGGTATTCGGATCGAAGGGCAGATCGAAATGCTCTAAAACGAAAGCTTCCAGGTTGGTGTCGATCTTGCCGGCAGCGGCATGGTAATTTTCCATGATCTCGGCGGCGGGCATGCGGGGAATCATGTCTACAAAGGTCTTGCCGTCTTCGAAAATACGCTCCATTTGCACCCGTTGGAACAGTTCGCCGAATAGAATGTCCGGGGGTAATAGGGCTTCGTCGGTCTCGGAAGCGGTTACCGCCGGGTCATTCGCTGACATTGCTACTTTGTCAGCCACCTCCTCCATGGGAAGGTCGGCATTGCAGCTTATGAACAGGAAGAAGCAAGCGAGTGAAAGGAGGCGTAGAATGGTCATGCGGTAATTTATAATATTCGTTGTTGGAACGAAAATACGGCCACCGCGTTCGCTAAAAATTATTTTGGTTTCTACCCGGAGAAATTAGCTATCAATTTTGTTTGGCTTTTGGCTAACAACTCCGAGGACCGAAGGGACGATCAGCGAAGTTAAAGTAGCAGTGCGTCGTTTTGTAATGACGATGACGAAGCTACTTAGGTGCCGCCCAGAAGTGATCGGGGTTGTTAGTCTTATAGGTGACGAAAGTGACGCCGGAACTTTTGGCTACGGTCCTTTCTACTTTAGGAGATTGCTGAAAAGCATCCAGTGGCAGCAATTCTACGTAGGCACGAGTTTTACCCGGGGCGTTGGTTTCCAGGTTGTATTCGCTCCTCAGCGGGGTGCTAAAGCGGTACAGGTTTTTTGCCATGTAAATTTCGAGGTAGTACTCTTTCAGGGTCGAAGACTGACGGTTCCAGTTGGCGGAGGGGTTCAGGATCAGGGGGGCACCATCGATCAGACGTTGGCGTACTTCGGCAAAGCCGAGGAGTTCGCCCCGCTCGTTCATTACGTAGGCATCGTGGGAGGGGTCCAGCCAGATCCATTTGTCTAAATCGTTGGAATATACAGTGTTGATGACGTGGCAGTCGTCAAATACGGAATCTTTGGGCATGCAGGTTACGAATCGCGATTTAAAACCAAGCGCCAGGTAGCATTCGTTCAGTACCGTAGAAAGTCCCCGGCAATTTAGTCCCCGGTCATCCCGGCGGCACTCGTTGATCATGCTGAAGGCATTTTTTACAACAGGGTTGTCGTGTTGGCCATCGTGCGGAATCAGTTCGTGGATCCAGTGCAGGACATTCAGTACGCGCGAAATTTCGTTCCCCCCGCCGGCGATGGAGTCAAGGTTGAAAGCCGTTCGCAGTTTCCGCAACTCCGTGGCAGAGGAATCCTGATAGACGAATTCGGGGATAGCGGTTTGGTCGTCGTAATCGAATGCTTCGGCCCCCCGCAGTACATCGAGATAAGACGGTTGGTAGCGGATCTGAGTATAGGCGGAATCGACTCCGTTCAACAGCACCACGAAGTCATACACCGAATCCGGGTGGATGAGGTAGCTGATGGAATCCAGATCAGTATAAAAGGTAACCGTACTGCCAATCTGATTGGAAGTATAAACGTCCGGTTTCAAATCGGGGACCAATGACCAGGCGCCCGGCCGGAATTCGCCGCCCTCCCGGATGTCTAACAGGTCGGAGGAGGCCAGTACAATGGGTAATTGTTTGCGCTGGGCGGATAGGCTGGTCAGCAAAAAAAGACAGAGTAAGACGAGTAAGTTGCGCACGGTGGGTGTTTTTATGGGTTGTTTCAACCCAAAGACGAGGGACCTGTGCGATGGTTGCGCCGGGAAACTGAATTTTTTATTCAAGCTGGCAACTCAGAGTACCAGAGTGACGATCACGGAAGGGGAAGTAGCCATGTCTGTATCAAGCTAAACGGCAATACTGGCGGATAATCAATGGAAGCAATTACGATTTTGCCTGGCTCCACAGTGAGGCAAAACCGTAATTACTTCTGAAGTCTTACCAGCTAAATCCAAAGCGGGCCTCAATCTGGAGAAAGAAGGAAGAAACATCTTCGCTGGCAATATCTACGTCGTCCAGGGCTACATTACCTACGTAGCGGTAGCCACCCTCGATACCAAGACGGAAGACCTGGAAGAGGTTGAGTTCCACGCCGGCGGCTGGCTGGGCTACGAAGACCCGGTCGCGTTGGCCGTCAACTTCCACGCGACCGGGGCCGATGGTAAAGGATAAGCGGGGGTGGATAGATTTGTAGCTGTTGGGCGTATAAGCGGTGATTAAACCACCGTGACGCAATTCAAAATTACGGCCGATGTCGGTCAGGCGAACATCGTCCTTGATGCGCCAGCCACCGTAGCCAATGAAGATCTGGTTGCCGAACTCCAGTCCGCCGTAGCCGCCACGAATGTAGGCTCCATCGTCGCCCAATGCGCTGTAATTATAGGTGACTCCGCCCCAGGCCCCGGTAAGGTCCAGGTCGCCAAGTAAAGTACTTTCGCGTTGGGCGCTTAGTTGACCGGATTGAACTATTAGGGCCAGAAAAAGTAGTAGAGGAGGAAAGAGTAGCTTTCTCATAATTATGTATTTTGCGTTACACCCAATAGATGTAGCAGGCGAAGTATTACCCCTACCGGTAAAGTGAAAATATGGAGAATTCTTTTTTCGGGAAGAATAATCTTCGTCTGGCCTCAACATTCCCCTGACCTTTGGGTTCTGGGGAAAAGACCCCCTGTTCTATGGCCAAATATTTTGACTTCAGCCACATCCGTGGAGACCTCACCGGCGGGCTCGTTGCCGGCGTAATTGCATTACCACTAGCACTGGCATTCGGTGTCCAATCCGGTTTAGGAGCTGCCGCCGGCCTTTACGGAGCGATCTTCGTGGGTATCTTCGCAGCTCTATTCGGGGGTACGGAGACTCAGGCAAGTGGACCAACCGGGCCAATGACAGTAGTTTCAGCAGCTTTGGTAACGGCTGTTCTGGAACAAACCGGGAGTATTGAATCCGGGCTCGGTATTATTTTACTGGCTTTCACCCTGGGGGGGATCGTGCAGATCGTATTTGGTCTGTTAAATATCGCGGGCTACGTTAAATATTTCCCGTACCCCGTAGTCAGTGGGTTCATGAGTGGAGTGGGCCTTATCATTATCATCTTACAGATCGCGCCCTTCGTCGGACTGGATTCTCCGAAGAGCACGGTTAAGGTGATCCAGGATTTGCCGCGGATATTCAGTTCGATCAATATTCAAGCGTTAGGTGCGGGGCTGCTTACCGTGGCCGTTTATTTCCTGTTTCCCTTACTGACCAAAAAGATTCCCGCTGCGCTCGCCGCGCTGGTTGTTGCCACGGTAACGGTAATCGTACTGGGTTGGGATGTGCCCCTGATCGGAGAAATTCCGGCGGGGCTACCTGGGCTGGAACTTTCTACAATTATAGGCTCGCTGGGCCAGGCCGATTGGGCGATGGTACTCGAATATGCGGTGGTCCTGGCAGTTTTGGGTAGTATCGATTCACTGCTCACCTCAGTGATTGCCGACAATATGACCAAAACCCGTCACAACAGTAATCGCGAGTTGATCGGACAGGGTATCGGTAATACCCTCGCCGGCTTATTCGGTGGTATTCCGGGAGCCGGTTCTACCAAGGGTACCGTGGTAAATATAAATGCGGGAGGAAAAACCCGGTTGTCCGGAACGATTCACGGACTTTTTCTGCTGGCCGTTTTACTGGGTCTTGGCTCCCTCGCTTCACGGATCCCGCTGGCAGTACTGGCGGGTCTCCTGATCCCGGTTGGTATTAAGATCATCGATTTCAAAGGTTTGAAACACCTGACTAAAGTTCCTAAATCAGACGCCGCCGTACTGGTGATCGTATTGCTGATCACTACTTTCGGTAGCCTTATTCAGGCCGTGGGCGTAGGATTAGCTTTGGCTTCCCTGCTTTTCATGATCAAATCCGGAAAATCCGGTGAGGAGCGCCTGTCTTCTTCGGACCTGGAGGCACTGGAAGATGAGAAGCCATGGCAGGATGAGTTGCCCTTTTTCGAAGCCAATAAGGATCGTGTGCTTGTCAAGCACATCAGTGGACCACTATTTTTTGGCTTCACTGCTTATTTTAAACAGCAGATGGAATTGGTCAAAGACCCGGTGCGAGTAGTCATTATCCGAATGGACCGAGTACCTTTTATCGATCAATCCGGACTGTATACCCTGGAAGACAGCATCCTGGAGCTGGAACTGCGTAATATTCAGGTATTCCTGGTCGGCCTGAAAGAGCAGCCCTGTGATATGCTGACTTCAGTGGACCTCATCCCGGACCTGGTGTCACCGGAACACATCTTCGATCACATCGCCGAAGCCTACGTGGCGGCGAGGGTCGTTCTCGTGCAGCCGATTGATTAGCAAAGCACAGAGTGACCTGCCCGGCCACCCAATTTGGCTAGCCGAACACAAGCTCTGACGATCAGCTTAGCGGAAGACCACATTGTTTGTGGCGTGATATACTCCCCTCGGGCACACCAGGTGATTTTTGACGGCCGCTTTTTCCGCCTGACTTCACCGCCGAGTCTTGCCGTAGCTATGGCTATGCCTTTATCTCGCCAGTTTGCCAGCCGATAAAATCAGCTCGTCAAATTTTCACCTCTTGTGCCCGAAGGGAGTATAGCTCAAAACGTACCGGACAGGTTATAATGAATAACTCCGGGCAGTTAGGATGACCGCGCAGCACTCCATGCTTATTAATCCACCTTCCGCCCGCCAACAACGCGCCCGTTCGTATTCCGGTTACGTTCCCGCTTCAATGGTACCAGTATAGAGGCATAGGCATCGCTGGTGCTAACGCGCCATTCTCGACCGCCGTATTGAACTTTACCGTAACGGCCATTGCGGCTCCACTCGCCGGCCAGGAGGGTATAGCGGTTACCGGATTTAGGGTTAGCGCCGAAAATAAGGTAGTTCTCATCGTTGCTTTCAAAGGATACGGCGAGCCGGCCTTCCTTGGGGGCAAAAACGAAGACACCGGGCGTGTTACGTTTGAAAACGATCTGCTCTACTTCACGGCCATCGACGATCTTTATCTGGCCGTTGCGAATTTCGGATTTACCGTCGCGCAGTTCCCTGGTCAGTACCAGGTCTTCGGAGAGATAGTATTGAATGCGACTGAGGTCATCTTTATTCCAGTTCTGCTCTTCGTAGAGTCGCTGGGTAAAGGGACTGAGTCTGGGCCCACAGGAAGAGAACAGAAAAAGGGCCGAGAGTAGGGCGAATAAATATTTCATGCTTGGGAGTCTTTTATTGGATACTTTAAGAAAGACCATTTAACCGGGGAATGTCTAAACACCCGGGCGGCTTTAGCGAAATTTTAACTACTAAACTCTTTTTTTTAACGGCGGCTTTTGAAAAAACCGGTCATGAGTTCGGCGCATTCGTTGTGTAAGATGCCGAATTCGAGTTTGGTTTTGGGGTGCAGCAACTCTCGGCCATGACGCATGAAACCGCGCTTTTCGTCGCCCGCCCCGTAAACGATCCGGCCAAGTTGAGCCCAGGCCAGTGCACCTGCGCACATCACACAGGGTTCCAGGGTAACGTAGAGCGTGCAATCGGTCAGGTACTTGGCTCCCAGGAAATTGGCGGCTGCGGTGAGGGCGATGATCTCGGCGTGGGCCGTGACGTCGGTGAGCTGCTCGGTCTGGTTATGGCCCCGGGCGATGATGCGCTCTTGGGTAACAACAACTGCGCCCACCGGAATTTCACCGGCAGCTGCGGCTAAGCTGGCCTCTTTAAGGGCCTGTTTCATGAAGTAGGTGTCGTCGTAAACTGTGAGCATAGGAATATGAAGAGATAATGATTGAACGTTCTCTAAGGCGCAATGTAATTAGTTTGGGTTTTCATTCCTACATTACGTCCCCATTTATACACCCGGGGTCTGATAATTCAGGTTTTGTTTTACGATCGATTTTTTTTGACCAGACTTGGTCTTACGCTTTCCACCCTGCAAAATAATATAAGGATTCGCTACTAGCATACCGTTAGCTGAAATCATCAAATGAATTTACGTATGAAACTGTGGGGCACCCTATTGTTCGCTGTTTTGCTAATCCAGCACGTTGGAGCTACGAATAGGACAGACAGTATCCTGCTACGCATCCAAAACGCAGAGCCAGAGCAAAAGCTGGACATTTGGACTGATTGGAGATTCAGTGCTTCCGGTGAAGAATTACTGGAAATTTGGGCGAACTCGGATCGGGCAATGGCAGATGCTATTTTGAGTTTGACGAGAGAGGAAGCTGACATCTGGCACTACAA
Organism: Lewinellaceae bacterium SD302; assembly: GCA_002591745.1. Classification (GTDB taxonomy): domain Bacteria; phylum Bacteroidota; class Bacteroidia; order Chitinophagales; family Saprospiraceae; genus Neolewinella. The sequence continues at coordinate 3,503 of PDLQ01000035.1, read as the reverse complement.
ATTTATCGGTGGAGTGATGTTGCGCCTGCAGGCGGCCGGATTTGGAGAGGTCAGCACGACCATACTGGATAAGATGAAAGTCAGAGTCGATTCTTTGACTGCAGAAAACGGGGGAAGTCATATACTGCAAGCGGAATACTACTACTATCTGGCTTATTTTCACTATCGACAGGTAGATATGGATGAAGCCGCCGCACTCTTTAAAAAAGGTCTGGAGATAAGTGCCAATTTTAATAATCACGATCTGTCGTTCTCCTTCAATAACATGCTGGGCCTACTTTACACCTTCATCGATGAGCACGAAGAGGCGTTGATTTACTACGATCAGGCCGGTGAGATTGCAGCGAATAGCAGTATTTCATATAAACAAAAGTTAAGTTTAGACAAAAGCAGGGCCTATCTATTCCATGCTGTTAGGGAATACGAAAAAGCGGATAGTTTATACAAAATTGTACTGGATAGTGTGCACTTGCTAAGCAGGGAAACCATGCAGTTAAGAACGAAAATGGACTATGCCGTAAATATGGCTTATCTGGGGAAAACCGAACAGGGTCTGTCCTTACTTAATAAACTTAGACCGGTAATCGAAGCGAAAGAGGACGATGGTATGTTGCTGGTTTTGGCCGAATCCTACTCCGATGTCTATTTTTTGTCGGGTAGATATGAAGAAGGGGCAGAGTGGCTTGGCGACTCAAGAAATTATTACTACAAAATTCAGGAAGAGCGTCGTAAAGACGAAGTCCAGGAATGGCAGGCCAAATACCAAAGTGCGGAAAAAGAGGCCACGATCATGGAATTGCAACAGGCAAGAACCATTGAACGGGACCGCACGATCATCGCCGTACTGATTGCTTTGGTTCTGATTGGCATCCTTGGCTTCTTCCTCTACGCCAATCGAAGCCGAAGGAAGCGGCTGGCCTTGCAGTTGGAAAATGAGAAAGAAATCAGTAATACGAGGAGTAAATTCTTCGCTTCTATTGCCCACGACATCAGAACACCGCTGGCTTTAATGCTGGGGCCACTGGAAAGACTGGAAAGTCAGGTAGAAAATGAATCCGATAAAGCTGATGTTCAATTAGCCCGTCGAAACGGGATCAGACTGATGGACCTGTTCAACCAGATTCTCGACTGGAATAAAGCTGATGCCAAGTTGCTGAAGGAAAACGCCCAGGTGGGGCGTCTAGACACCAGCTTTAAGAGTATTAGCCAACGCTTCGAACAGCTCGCGCAGGATAAAGGCATCAACTTCAAACCAACGATTGATGTTCCCGGCTCGCAATTCATTTTGGACTACGGAAAAACGGATCGTATCGTCTCCAACTTGCTGACCAACGCCATAAAGTACTGTGATCCTGGCGATGAGGTTTCCTTGCACGTACAAGTAGTGCAAACTGACGGAAATAGCCAGCTAACAATTGAGGTCAATGACAGTGGCCCGGGCATGGCGGAAGCGGAGCAGCAGCAGGTTTATAAAAGATACTTTCAGGGGGCGCAAGGCAAACTGAAAGGGGGGAGTGGCATCGGCCTAGCCCTGGTGAAAGAACTGGTTGGCGTGTTGGGCGGTAGGATTTCCATGGATTCCAAATTAGATGTTGGAACTAAGTTTGAACTTATTTTGCCTGTCAAAGTAGCAGTGCTGACTGAGTGGAATGCAGAAAATTTAGCTTTCGATGAAGCCAAGACAGAAGACAAAGCCACTATCTTAATTGTAGAAGACGAACCGGAACTAGCTACCTTTGTTGCTTCCGAACTGTCTAAACGATTCAGAGTGCTTACGGCCGGAACTGCCGAGCTGGGATTAGAACTTGCCAAGCAAGAAATCCCCGATCTGATCATCTCCGACTGGATGCTGCCAGATTATAATGGCGGAGAACTTTGCCGGAAACTGGTCGATGATGAATTGACCTCCCACATTCCGATTATCGTCCTGACCGCTTTCAATACCGAGGAACACCGCAAGGAAGCCCTTGATGCCGGAGCTGTCGTCTGGATGAGCAAACCCTTTCCGCTAAATGACCTCAATCGTCAGGTAGATGCACTACTGCAGCAGCAGCAAAGGAGCAAATTGAAGTGGGAAAGCGTCATTACCAATTTATTTGCCGCTGAGCCAGCGAAGGAAGTAGAGGTAGAAGAGCAGGTTGACCCTTTCATTGCGAAAGTCCAGAAAACTATCCAGGAAAATTACGCAGACGAAAACTTTTCTATCGACCGGATGGCTGAAACTCTTACCGTTAGCCGGGTCCAGCTTTTTCGCAAAGTGAAGAATTCCATCGGCAACACCCCGGGAAAACTATTGAACGAATTCCGTTTGCAGAAAGCACAGCAGCTATTGCGTTCTTCCGCAAACTCCGTCTCCGAGACCTGCTTCCAGGTTGGTTTCTCAGATCCGGGCTATTTTTCTAAACTGTACAAGCAGCGGTTTGGTTTGTCACCATCTCAGGAAGTCAACCCCGGTTGAAGATGACTGGTAAAATAGTATCAAACGGATGATACTACTTTACGAGTGACGATTTTCTGCAGGGAAGTTAATTTCAAATGCATGATTTGATGAATATGTAATCAATTGAATTAAAGTTATTAGCAAGTGATTGGTTTCGATGGTACTATTTTACCACTCTTTGAAATTATATTATCAGTATGGCTGGGGGGAGTCGCTTTATCTTTGGATCAAGCTCTCAAACAACATCTATTGAATTTACTCCCTATTCAAGTTTGCTTTCTCTAAAACAGTTTTTTAATTCCTTAGACTATATTAAAAAGCCCCTCGGTTAACGATCAAGGGGCTTTTGCTTTTTTAGGGGGATGAAAATGTACACTGTAGGCTAATCATGCAATATAGCATCTCGATCTAAGCGATCATTAGTTATTGGCAGATGATTTTTTTTCCTTAGCCCTTGCATAAAACAAAAACCTCTCCTACATTTGCATCCGCTTAAACAACCAATGGGGGATTAGCTCAGTTGGCTAGAGCGCTTGCATGGCATGCAAGAGGTCGCCGGTTCGACTCCGGCATTCTCCACTAAAAGCTCGTTCCATTTTTTTCTGGAACGGGCTTTTTTTATTAGCACCTATACACTAAATGTACTTCGTTTACATCCTTTACTCTCCTTCCAGGAACAGGTATTACGTTGGCTATACAGGCCAATTAGCAGATCGATTCCTGCGGCATTCACAAGGTCGATCCAAAAGTACTAAGGCGGGGTGCCCCTGGGTGATTGCCTGCTTGGAAAAGTTCGATAGTGCATCCGCAGCTTATCAGAGAGAAAACGCCATCAAGCGGAAGAAGTCCAGGAAGTTTATCGAGCAACTCTGTAAAAGCTACGTATCCAACCCCTTCCCCATGCCTGCATAGATAGTGAGACTTTGCGTCCCGCCTAAGCGGGAAGGTCGCCGGTTCGACTCCGGCATTCTCCACTAAAAGCTCGTTCCATTTTTTTCTGGAACGGGCTTTTTTTATTAGCACCTATACACTAAATGTACTTCGTTTACATCCTTTACTCTCC
>PDLQ01000034.1 GCA_002591745.1 Lewinellaceae bacterium SD302 | reverse complement strand
GAACAGTAATTCTTCCCAGGACGCACAGTGCTTTACGCCGACCATGTCTTTTTTAGTTTATAAATCTCGATAAAATTAATATATCGAGTTGTCAAGCTAATACAAACTTAAAAGACGCCTGCGGCTTGTGGACGTCGCAAGCTCCTTTTAGACGCTTCGCTTTTGGACGGCCGTTGGCCTCTTGGGGGGCCGGTATCGGAGATAGAAAGTTAAAGCATCCGAAACCAGTTCCCCCAAAAGTGAGTAACGAACGCCTAAAGCCGCAGGCGTCTAAAAGGCGTTTACGCCGTCCAAAAGCGCGTAGCGCGTCTACTTTACCCCAGGGCTTGCGCAAGATCCTCTTTAACATCTTCCACGTGCTCGATCCCTACACTCAGGCGCAGCGCATTGGGCAATACGCCGGCGGCGGCCTGTTCATCCACACTCAATTGCTGGTGGGTAGTGGCACTGGGCTGGATGATGAGGGTCTTGGCATCGCCGACGTTGGCTAAGTGACTGATCAGTTTCACGCTGTCTACCACCTTGGTGGCGGCGGCTTTATCGCCCTTGACCTGGAAACTCAGTACGCCGCCGTAACCATTACGCAGGTACTTTTTGGCGTTGGCGTGACCGGGGTGGTCTTCCAGCCCGGCGTAGCTGACGGATTCCACTTTATCGTGCTCGCTCAGCCATTCAGCGACGGCCTGAGCATTGTCCACCGTTCGCTGAACCCGTAAGCTGAGGGTTTCTAATCCTTGCACGAGCAACCAGGCGTTGAAGGGGCTAACCGCCGGGCCGAAATCCCGCAGTCCTTCCACCCGGGCGCGGATGGCGAAAGCGATGTTGCCGAAGGGGCCGTCCTTACCGAAAACATCGTTGAAGACCAGACCGTGGTAGCCGGGGCTAGGATCGGTAAACTGTGGGTACTTGCCGTTGCCGAAATCGTACTTGCCACCGTCGACGATCACTCCACCAACGCTGGTACCGTGACCGCCGATCCACTTGGTGGCGGATTCAACGACGATGTCAGCGCCATGCTCCAGCGGACGGCAGAGGAAGCCACAGGCCCCGAAAGTATTGTCTACCACCAGTGGCAGGTCATGTTCTTTGGCAACTGCACTCAGGCCCTCGAAATCCGGGACCAGGAAAGAAGGATTGGGCAGGGTCTCGGTATAGATCGCCTTGGTTTTATCATCGATCAGGCTGGCGTAATCCGCCGGGTCACCGCTTTTGGCGAAGCGAACTTCAATGCCGATCCGCTTGAAAGCTACCTTGAATTGGTTATAAGTACCGCCATACAGGTTTGGGCTGGATACGATGTTGTCTCCGGCCTGGGCGAGGTTGTTTATGGCCAAAAACTGGGCTGATTGGCCCGAAGCCGTAGCCACTGCCGCCACGCCGCCTTCCAGGGCGGCCACCCGTTTTTCGAAGACATCGGTGGTCGGGTTCATGATCCGGGTGTAGATATTGCCGAACTCCTGAAGGGCAAAGAGTTTGGCCCCGTGCTCACTGTCCTTGAAGGTGTAACTGGTGGTTTGATATAGCGGCAGGGCGCGGCTGCGCGTCGTTTCGTCGACCTCCTGGCCGGCGTGTAGTTGAAGCGTTTCGAATCTCATGATTGAAGAATTTATTGATTGAAATTTTGATGAGTCTCACACGGACGGCGCTGACGGAGCAGACGATTGACTATGCTTCGTCAGTCTCGCCGACGGGCGAGTAGGTTGAATTATTAATGTTTGTTGTGCTTCCGAATGCGAATCGGAATAGTAGAGAACTATGAATTTGCTCCAGCTCAGAATGCAATCGCAAACCTTGCTACTTTGTTAGCCATAATAGCTGGACTTCAACTCCGAGGAGGAATGACGATCAGCGCCAGCTAAAGTAGCAGTACCGGTATCGCCAAAGGGCAAACCGGCCAGCAACAAACGGCTAGTATTGCATAGAAAGGCAACAACTGGAAAGACCGCCCGAAGCGGTAAAAAGGGGGAACGATGGGTGGGCTGCCCGCAACGGGAGCCGGGTGGCAATACTCATTGGCCAATTCAGTTTTATAGTTCCGTGTCCGGAAATTCGGAAGCACGGCAGGAATTGGCACCAAGTCCTCCGAAGCCTTCGGAGCGGTTGCCAGGGGATCAACGAGCCTGGTCTCTACACCCTTCTTTATAAAAAATACTGCCATCGTTTTAGCAGCGCTGATGCAAATGTAGGACGGATTTTTCTACGGGACAAATGATGAGATGTTCATGCATCAATTTTACCGACCATTTCCTGCATATTTACATCCCTGGCAAATTCCAGGAAATAACGGTGAGCAGCCGTAAATTGAAAGCGATCATCGTCCAGGCGGTTGATGAGCCTGCGCCGGTTGATCTGCTGGTAAAATTTCAAACGCTGGCTCTTGCTTCTGAGCTTATCCGTGGCCTCCAGCACGTTGTGGAAAGAAGATTGCTCAAAGCGCTCTTCCCATTCACTGATCGAGAAGGTATTGAAGGCCAGCATTTCGAGTAGATTCCCGCTGTCCTGGTCCAATTCGTAGCACATGACGGCCAGGAAAATACAGATGGACCGGGCCAGATCATCAGTATCCTTACTGCTTTTCAAGAGGGCATATTCAGCCTTTAGATTCAAATCGAGCCGGAAAGTTTCCCTGAAGAACTGCTGGTAAAATTCCTGGTGGTCTCGCAAACAATGGAAAGCGGTTTCTCCTTCAATCAGGAATCGGCCTTCGGAAAATAAGGCTTTGATGATGTCGTAATGCTTTTCGGGATAGGTCACGGCTAGGCTTTTTGGGATTTTAGTTCCACGGAAAGGGTAGGCAGGAGGTAGCGAACCTGGTTGACACTGATCGTGATGCGCTCATCCTGAAAATCCAGCAGGTAATTGTCGGCCCCGGCGAAAAGCAGGCTGGTGAGTTCAAAGAGATCGCGTTCTTTACGCTCGGCGGCGACATCTTCGAGTTCCTGGCTGCACCAATTAAAAAAATCGTTGATGGGCAGAGCGGCGTGAAGTTTTTTGCGGTAGGCGGCCCGATCCAGCAGGGGGATGTCTTGCTCGTTATTTTCCGTGGCCGATAGGGTGATCGTAGACGCGTGGCCACTTTGCATAAATTGCTCCACGTACATCTTCAAATCTGCGGCCGTTTGGTCGCCAAATACTTTGACGGTATGGCGTTTGCCAAAGTCGGGAACGGTGCGCAATAGCGGATTTTCCAGAAAGAGTAACCAGCCGCCGAGTACTTCACTCTCGCGCTTGATCCGTTCGATCAGGGGCGTAAGTTCACGGCGAATAACGTCTCCTTCTCTCTGTAAACGACCGTTGACTTGCCGTAACAAATTGTCCAGCAATTCATAACGCTCGATGATGGAGGGCGGGTAGTTGATGAACCGGTCCTGGTTGATCCTGCGGCCGATATTTTGCAGCAGGGTAGCGATGGAATTCGCGTCGTTCAGGTCCACGATCCGATTGAGTGGCACGATGTATTGCTCGATCAGTAAACGTGCTTCTTTGACCCGTTCGGCGTAGGTGAATTGCTGGCGGTTGACCTTCAGTTGCTGGCTGCGGCGCAGTAGGGTATAGGTATTATTGGTCACGTTATCCAGGAAGCTCTGGACTTCGTTAAAAAGGTGTTCGAGCCGCAGGGCGCGGGTCTTGTCATCCATGTCCTTCCGGAGATAGAGCATGGTGAACATGTCATCAATGGAGTTGTGATAACGCCGCAGTTGTTCGGGCAGCAGTGGCTTAAATTCCTGGATAAGGAAACCCAGATAAGCAGCTACTTCTTCGGTAAGGCGAAAATCATCACCTACCGGCCGCAGTAGTTTGTAGGCCGAGAGCCGTCGGGTGACGGTATCCCCAGTGTGGCGGGTGATCTCCTCGAAGCTTTCCAGAGGGATAATATTCTCCTTCATCTGGGTGCGATAGAGCCGGCCCAGGATGCCGAAATTGTCTTCGACGAAGCGCATGATCGTACGGGGTTCCGCTTTCAGAATCATTGGCCGGGGGAATTGGTGGAGAAAATGGCTTCCTGTTCTAGGAAGCGGTTGGTTCGGCCAAGTAGGTTCAGCACACGTAAAACCTTCGGGTCCTGACTTTCTTGAAGTCGGCGAGTAATCACGGCCTCCTTTTTCAGCGGCTTGGAGCGGGTAGACCAGTAATCTTCCAGCTTCTCCGGTACGTAAAGCTTAGTCTGAGGGTAGATTGCTTGCAGGCGGAGGTATTCGTCCAGTCCGGTGTAATCCCAATCGCCAAAGTGGGTGATTTCCGGGCAACGGAGTTCGGAGAAGGTCTGTTTACCGATTCGCCCGTAAGCGTGGGCGTATACTTGCTCGCGATCCAGCACTGCTTCCCCGTCCGAACTTACGTCTAGCCGGGCAGGTATGCCAGCCAGGCAAGACAAATTCTCTACGGTACAAAAACGTTCGGTTTCGATGATGGGCTGAAAACAGGCAAAGCCACCAAAGCGTTCCGTGGCCTCTCCCAGATCGACTCGGTGACCATTCACCCTGATCGTTTTCCAACCACGTAGAATGACCAGTCCGTGACCAGACTTCGCTCCCCCCTTGCTATCGCGATAGCGGTATTGGTTGCTAATGGCAGTACCCCCCGTAGCGGATTTCCGACCAGGGAAACGAGCATCCAGAAATTTGACGAAAGCTTCCTGGTCGACTAGCCGAATGACTTTCCCGGGACCTTTACGCTCTTCGGATAAGATCGAGGCATTTACCAGTTGAGCGTAGACCTCACTGTTACGGACCGTAACGGGTACGCTCGTTTTAGACACTTGCCCATTGGACAGGATGACTTCAAAGTAGCGAAGCTCAAGTTCTTTGGACATCGACGTAATTTTTCTCCGCTTCTACGACCAGTCGTTTATTGGCACCGCGGCTGATGAGGACATAACGATCGAATCCCTCGACCATCTCCGGAGCGGCGAAGATGGGATAGAAATGGTGCTCGCGGCAGAAATCGACGAGTTGGGGACGGTTCTTGCCGTCGATGGTCGCGATCTCGTCGATAAACATAACAATGCGGTTCTCCGGACTCAGATCCACCAACCGGCTAATGACCTGCATAACGATGACCAGTCGCAGCATCCGGTCCGTACCGTCGCTTTCGACCTGTTTGCTGAGGTCGACGTTCTTTTCTTTGCCACCGATGGTCAGTTTGAGTTGCAGACTGAACAATTCACTGAACGACACATCCCGTCCCTGCTCGATGTAACGACGAAGTACGGAAATACTGCCGCGTTCGGGGGCAAAGAGGGAGTTGCCGTCCAGGTCCAGTTCGCCGATCTTTTGCAAATCGCGCTGGAGGCTCGCGTTGGGCTGGAGCTCAATGCGCAACGACTCGATATTGGAAATACTGAGCTTGCTGAGGCTGCGGTTGAACTTTTGATTGATGAAATCGCGAAAAAGCTCGAACTGATGCAGGAAATCAGCCGCCGGATTGGCGAAGCGCTGTCCGATGTTGTCAACCAGGCTATCAATGCTGGCTACCTTATCATCCAGGCTCTGGTAATCCTGCTCGATCTCTTCGATGAAGCTGTTTTCATCGGCGGTCTCGGAGAGCAGTTCGCGTTTTAACAGGATGAAATTGTACCGGGTTTGGTTGATCAGATCTTCCAGTTCGCGGTAGCGGCGCTCGATCTCGGCGAAGAGTTTGGCGAGTAAGGGTGGTTTATCGCCAGTGGGTATGTATTCCTCCGCTATATCCAGGCGGAATTTCTCCATCCGCCCCAGCCAGCCCAGGATCTTTTGTTCTTCGCCGGTCAGTTCACGTTGCTTGTCCTTGATGATCTCCAGCGCTTTATTTCTGCTTTTAATTTCTTCGGCGACGGTGGCTGCCTGCTGATTCAGTTCGGTTCTCTCCTGCTCCCAGGCTTTAGTTTGCTGGTTAAGGGCGGTAATACTTTCGCTGAGTGCCGGAAGTTGCTCCAACTGGCGAAGTTGAAGGTCAAATTCCTCCAGCAATTTCTTTTTGTTGGCCAGTTCCTTTACCAGGGTCACCCGGTTGCGGCTGGCGGCCAGGAGACGACGGTTGCGCTCCAGGGTTTCTTGGGTTTCAGCGATCTCTGAACTGATTTGTTCCGGAGTGGGTAACTCTGCTACTTTGAAGTCCGCAGGTAATTCAAAAGCACCGTCAAACAGCCGCACCAGACTTTCCGTTGAACTGATCTTATCGCGCAGAGCAGCCGCATCCAGCCGGGAAACCTGATTGCTGAGGATGGCGTTTAGCCGCCGCCGGTCTTCGTCGTTTTCGGCCAATTGGAAGATCAACCAGTCGGCGATGTTATTGCGCTGGAGTTCCAGTCGGGCAATCTCGCTTTCCGAACGTGTGATGCGCTGCTCCAGCTCCGCCGGGCTAAGTCCGGAATGGCCCAATTCGGTCAGTTGGAATTCAATGCCCCGCACCAATTTTACCACGTTTTCACGACTGGAGGTCAGGAACTCAGGAGTGGGCAAGGCCTGAATTTTCTTGCGCTTTTCTTCGGCTTGCTCTTGGTCTCGTCTTGCGGTTTTCAACTGAATATTGAGGCCGCCGATCTGTTGGTTTATGGTGGCGGATTTCCTGTGTAAAACTTGTAATTCTTCTTGGTAATCAGTGATCTCACGCCCGTAGCGAGTTTGGCTTTCAGCGATCTCGGCCCTTCTTAGAGTGCTGTGGTATTTGAAGGCAGCGGACATTTGCCAGAGTTCAGCTCGTTCACCATCCAGCCGCTGGAAATCGTGGCGAAAGCGCTCGAAAGTAGCCTGGTGCTTTTTTAGAAGATCGACGCTGGATTTTTGCTGCCGTAGCCGTTCGATGTCGTTCAGATTAGCGTTGGCGTAAGTCAGTTTGCTTTCGGTGCGGTGGTCGGCCAGCAAGAGGATTTCACGCAGGGCGATGTCCGTGATCAGTTTGGTGTCGATCAGATAGCGATAGAGGATGCTGAAACTTTCGGCACTCTTGCCGTGGCCGCTGTTCTTGAGCCAGACCACAGCATCGTTGGCCCGGCCGGTGTGGTAGACATTACGGCTGATCTCCTTCAGGTTTTTGAGCGGCTTGAGTTTCAGTCCGGCCACCACCCACTTACGGCGCAGTTGACTCAGACTTAGCGGGCGTAGTCCGTTGTCACCATCGATATCAAAGAAAAGCGTTCGCTCGTAGGCGTGATCCAGGCGGGCGTACTGGGGTGCTCCGCTGCCATCGCGCCAGACAATGATGCAGTAGCGCCGCCCACGCTTACTCACTTCGAAAACGATGAAGCTGCTCTCTGCAGTCGGAAAGTAGTACTCCATGGTCGTCTTATCAGCTGACTTGCGCCCCATAAAGGACATTCGCCTGCGGTCAATGACGAAGAGAAAATTCAGGGCGTAGATCAGCGAACTTTTCCCTACGTTGTTGCCCCCCACCAACTGCATCGCATCACCGTGGCTGAAGTCGAGTTCGGCCAGGTCATAGGTACAGGCTTTGATGAGGATGAGTTTGGCGAGCATGTGGATTCAGGTGGCTTCAGCTTTAGGGACCGCAGGAATAGTTGCCGAAGGTAAAGTGGCAATGATTCGTGGCAAAGCTAAGGTAAATCTGAGATTAGTCCTCTCAAAACAGCATGCCCTTCACCACCTCCGCATATCCTCTGCTGACCCGCACGATCTCCCCGTTTTGCATCACCAGGTCGTAGCCATGCCCTTCCCGATAAGCTTCTTCCACTCGATGGTGAGGCCACCGTTTTGATTGTTGATTTTGTATTCTTCTCCGGTTACGTAAGCCAGATTGCCACCATCTTGCTGAGCAACGATCGGAGCTACGGGCAGCAGCAGAACGGTGAGGATTAAAATAATGATGTCTTTTATGGCATTGCTACTTTGAAGTCTAAAACTTGTTGCGATTTATTCTCTTTCGACTTCAAAGTAGCAGTATTCACGGATACCGAATGCGAATTTATCGGTGAACGGCCATATAGAACGCTGAGTATTTGATAAACGAGCCTTAGGCGGCTATTGCCCGGCAGGCCGTGGCGCAGGCCCGGCAACTTTCCGCACATTTTTGACAGTGAGCGTGGTCGTGGGCACCGCATTGCTCGGCGCAATAATCGCAGATTTCCGCGCAAAGGCGGCAGTAGTCTTTTGCCCAGCGACTGTCCACCACCATCATCTTGAGGCAGGTCTGGCAACTTTCCACGCACTGTACGCAGCAAAGGGGGCAATCGTTATGACTTTTCCTGGTGGCCATCTGCGCCAGGCAGAACTGGCAGTCGACGATACACTGCTGGCAGGCTTCGATACATTCCCGGTAAATAGGGTTGAGGGTAGCTTCCATGATTTTTACCAGTTATAACCTGAAAATAGCCGGGCGATGTTCACGAGCCGGTAAAACCGGCGGGTCAATTCCTGGTCCAGTAATCAACGACCAGAACATCTTTCAGGTGAGGCCCTAGTATTTTTCCGAACGCTTTATGGTCGGGGTGGGGGAGGTAAACGCCACGATCTGCCTCGCTCTTGAAAGTTAGGAAATAGGCGTGGGTGAAACCCTTGTCGTGATCTTCCGGGCTATTGTTGATGCCCCATTCGTAGCCGTGGATTTCGGGGATTTTGCCGGGCAGGGCGTTGAAGGCTTCCTCTACGCTTCGGATGTCCGCTTTACTGCTCTCGTCCTTAAAGGCAAACAGTACAACGTGGCGGAGAAGGGAGTCGGGCTCGTCGACCTCCATGAGTTCGGCTACGGGCTGCTCGTATTTATCTGTGTATTCGGTATTGAACTCACCCTCACAGGAGAAGGCGATCAGGGATAAAATGAGTAGGACTAACGTGTTCTTCATCGCAGATTGAATTTTTGACTAATCTACTATAAGTTGCGCCATCGGATTTGAAGACGGGGATTTAGTTTTTTGTATAAATGCAAATACACGTATTTATAAATTTATGTATTCATGTATTTACCCTTTTTTAGCCACTAAATCCTCATACTCCTCCGGAATCTCCTTGCGAATGTTTCCAATCGAGCGACCCCATTTTTTCTGTATAAAGGCAGGTTGGGGATAGCTTTTTACAGGCTCTACTCCCGTAAACTCTTGCGTCAGCCAGGGGGCGTGAAAAAACGGGAATGGCAACGCGGCCAGTTCCGGTAATTGACTCAGGATGTACTCACCATTTTTGTCGTATTTCATACTCTGGTGAACAGGATTGGTATAATAGATCTCGGTGGCCTGGGTGTTCCAGTTAAACCAGTTGGCACTTACCTCGTAATCCAGCAGTTGGCTCTCGAACCAGGCGGCACCCCAGCGCCAGTCGATCTCGTAGTCGCGGGTCAGAAATGAAGCGGTGTTGACCCGGCCGCGGTTAGACATAAAGCCCGTCTCCCACAATTCCCTTAGGTGAGCATCGGCGAAGGGTATACCGGTTTCTCCCCGGCACCAGCGGTCGAATAGTTCCTTGTCGTGCTTCCAGTCGGTTTCCCGGTTTTTGATGCCACCGGCCCGGAAGATTTTATCGCCATATTTTGCGTGACTGAAGATGAAAAAATCACGCCAAACCACCTCGAAGATCAACCACCAGGTGCTGATATTACGCTTTACTTCTTTTTCGTAGCGTTTGACGGTGTGGTACACTTGACGAGGCGATAAGCAGCCCCGATTGAGCCAAGCGCTGAACTTACTGCTGTAATCGATGCCAAGGCTTTTATTACGGGTCCACTTATACTTTTCAACCAGGCGGGTTTCAAATGTATAGTAATGCAACCGTTCCAATGCCGCTTTTTCACCGGCTGGTACCGGAGCCTGAAAATCAAGTGCCTCTTCCCGCCGAAAACCCAGTTCATCTGCCACCGGCAGCTTACCCCAATCCGTTAACTCCGGGCAATCGATACGATCCGGTGTGGGTAGCAGCTCCCGGACACCAGCTTCCTTTTGTGCCCGGATACGGAAAGATTTAGAGGTAGCCGGTATTTCGTCGAAGCCAAAGGGAAGGTCATCGCGGTGATACAGGCTTTTGCCCCAGATCAATTCAAATTCTGTTTGCAGCGCTGCCGCAATTGATCGCTCGACGGTAGTTTCCTCGCTGGCGACCTCAGCTTGCGCCAGTACGATATCAGCCTGCTGTTCTCTTAACAAATCGGCTAATATCTCTTCCGGCCGGCCTAGAACAACCAGTAAATTGCCGCCCTTTTCCTGGTAACTCTGTTGTAATGCGGCAATACAATCCTTCAGGAAGATGAAGCGGTGGTAACCGGTTTTCCGAAAGCCGAGCGGTAACATCTCAAATTGACGGGGATCGAAGATGAAAATCGGTAAAACCCGATCGTAACCGTTGACGGCACGGTGCAGGCAAGGGTTGTCGTGCAGCCGCAGATCGTCACGGTGCCAGTAAATCGCTAGAGACATGTTGTCGTAACCGGCTGGGCTCTTCGCGGGTTTATTGAGCCTCAATATACATTTAACGAGCCTAAGCCGAACACCGGTAGAATACCCTTGTTAAAACACTAAGTTTAGATTTTTTGCATTAACCAAGTTCAATACAATTGCCACAGCGTAAGCGACGTCTCCTCTTCAAGATCGTCCTGTGGACCCTCGGCATTGTTGTCGGTCTGGTCCTCTTGATCTTTCTGGCCCTGCAACTGCCGGCCACTCAGCGATTCATCACCAAAAAGGTGGAGGATATCGCCCGCACGACCCTTGATACGGACGTCGGTATCGGCCATATCGACATTGACTGGCTGAACGCAGTTACCATCTCAGATGTTTACCTCAATAATCCGGCCGGAGACAGCATCGCGCGTCTCGGCGAAATCTCCGTAGACATTGATCTGTGGGCACTCACCGAAAGAACGGTCGAAATTTCCAGCGTGGGCATTCGAGACATTTACGCTTACGTTCAAACCACCGATAGCAGTTCAAATATCCAGTTTTTGCTGGATCAGTTTGTTACCACCGATAGTAACGCCGTTACCAGTCAGGAAGAAGTTTCGGCTAACAAAGTAGCAGTGCCCGATTCTACGGCCGGCTGGCAGATAGCCGTGGAAAATACCGAACTGACCCTTGAAAGAGCCGACATTTTTTACCAGGACGATCCCACCGGCCTACTGGCTGACGTAGACTTGGCGGAACTGAAAGTAAAAATGAATGGCATCAACCTGGATGAGCAGCGTTACAATATCAATTACGCTGACTTGAGGAAAGGCGACATCCGGTTTCGTCAAAATACAATCGTTGACACGGACACCTCGACAACCGCCGCTACTGCGATGGAGCTGATCGCCGGCCGCCTGACCTTGGAAGATATCACCGCTACCGTCCAGTTAGATGAAATGGACCTGAATATCGGTCTTCCCCGCGTCAACCTGGAGGGGGCAGAATTAAAGATGGATGAAGAACTGGCTTTCATCGGCGAAGTTTTCCAATTGGAAGAGGCCGTCTTTTCCCTTGATCAGCCGACCGTTCCGCAAGGAGGCCCGGCCATTGATTATGAGCATTTAAGCCTGACCGGACTTACTGCCGAAATCACGGACATAGCTTACATCGTAGACAGTCTTCACCTCAACATCCGCCAACTGGAAGGTAAGGAGCGTAGCGGACTGGCGCTACGTCGCACGGAGGGTGTCGTAACTTACACTCCGGAATTACTTGTCCTGGACGATTTTCTGTTGCGAACGGCCGCCAGCGAACTGAACAGCCCAGCCACCAGAGTAGACTATGCCTTCGCGGATAGTGATGCCGATCTGGAAAATATCATCGCCCGCTTACGTTTGAACGGTTATGTAGGTCTGAGCGATATCGCTAAATTCACTCCCGCGCTCAATCAGGTTCCCCTGGTAAGGAATAACCTCGGCCAGCGCTTCACATTTGCTGCTGAAGCCAATGGAAACGGACGGGATGTGCGCATCGACGTACTCCGACTGGATGGGCCGGGCGTAAAACTACGGACCACGGGGAATGTTAAATATCCTTTTGATACTGCTCGTTTGGCCGCCGTGATCAACATCCTGGAACTGGACGTACGCCCTGGCCCGGTACTGCCCCTGCTGCCGGATAGCTTGGTACCACCGGACATCGATTGGCCACGCCGTATCGTGGCTAACGGTAAGATCGACTATGCCGACGACCGGGTGTCTATGAATCTGCGCGCTTTAGAAGACCGACCTAATCCACTGGATTTGATGAGTCGTATTCGAGTGAACGGCTGGGTCGATGGTCTCAATACTTACCCCCGCACGCAAGTAAAAATTGCCGCTGATACTTTACTGGCTACCCGCTCGACCATCTTGGCCTACGTACCGCCAAATGCTATTCCCGAAGGTTATACCATCCCTGATTATCTACGCGCCAGCGGAACCGTAGAAGGACCTCTGGAAAACCTGGACGTCGACCTGCGGCTCAATCTGCCCGGCGATAATACCTACGCCTACATTAACGGTCGAATCCGCAATGCCCTGGAGCCGGAAAATCTGGATTTGGACATAGAGGTTCGCGACCTGTCCATCGCCGCCCTGGATGTCAACGAACTGCTTCCGGATTCTCTGTTGCCCGCTAATTTTAATCTTCCTGATTTTAATGTCCGGAACGCCAGAATTTCCGGCGGTCTCACCAATCTTGCGTTCGAACTACCGTTGGAAACCAGCAATGGCAATTGGAACCTGAGCGGAAATTATAACCCTGAGGATCTGAACGTAAATATCGATCTACAGAATTTCGTACTTCGCGATCTATTCACCGGTGACCTCAGCGATACCCTGGCTACTTTGGAACTGCAGCCGCTGGACTTACAGGCAACCATTACCGGGCAACTGGAACCTACCATGAACCTGGCCATCTCCGCTCAGGTGGAGGAAGAGGAAAGGGGTGATTTGCTCAGTCTGGAAGCGCTGGTGGAAGAAAATACGTACAGTGGAGAATTTCTGGTTACCCATCCGGATTTTCAGGCAGAAGGGGCCGGGCTTTATAGTTTGGGCGCAGATAGTACCGCCATTGCGTTTGTCGACGTTGAACTGGATCGGGTTGACTTGCAGCGTTGGGACATTACCGAATTGCCATTGTTCTTATCCGGCCAGTTACAGTTCGAAGCTGCTGGCCTGGACCCCTACGCCATGAATGCTGATCTGATCTTAAGGGACGTGCTTTTACGGGGAGATAACGGCTCGAGTTACGTTGACAGCTTTTACGTGAACGCAACCTTACAGGACAAGCAGAATGAAATAACCATCGAAAGTGACGTACTGGAGGCGAATCTGAACGGCCGCTTTGATCCGCTGAACGTCGCCGGAGAATTGGAGCGTTTCTTCCGGGGCTACTATGAGGAGGATATCCGGCAACCAGAACCCTTTCAAAACGGAAATAATCTGAACTTTGACCTCCGGGTGAAACGGACCCGTCCGCTTACCGGTGGGTTGATCGCCGGGCTTACCGAACTCCGTCCCTTTAGCCTGCACTTTGATTATCGCGATGCGGAACCCGGGATGATATTGGAGGGGACAATTCCAAGAATTGTTTATTCCGGAATCGAGATCGACAACTTAGTGCTGGATGCTATGGGGGATCGAAACAAACTGAATTTTGATCTCGACGTAGTGAATTTCAGTCTTAGCGATCAACTGGTACTCGGAAAAACCCACATTGGAGCTACCAATGAATCCGGTGGTATTCTGACGGAGTTGGAGGTCTGGAACGATAACGACAGTTTGCGCCACCGAATCGCTTTCCTCATCGATCCGGAAACTGATAGCCTGACGGTGGAAATGGAACCTGAACAGATTCTGAATTTTCAGCCCTGGTCCGTACCGGCGGATAACCTGATTGCCCTGGCCGGACCGAGCCTGATCGTAAACAACTTCGCACTGATCAATGGTCGCCAACGGCTTAGTGCGAAAACAACTGAGCCGGGTGATGTAGTGATCGAACTATCCAGTTTTGAACTGGGAACAATTGCTCGATTGCTGAATACTGAAGAGCAGTTGTTTAGTGGAGTGGTAGATGGAACGGTTGGGCTGGATAACGCCGTTAGCAACCTGGGCGTTCAGGCAAATCTGGAGGTGAATGAAGTGACGATTTACGAAACTCCGTTCGGTGATCTAAAAGCGAATGTAAGCAGTGAAAACGAGCAGACCTATCTGATCGATGTTGATCTGGATGACGCTGGCAACAAGGTCCGGATAGACGGAACCTATGAGCTAAACGGTAATATGCAGCTGAAGGCTGACGTTGCAAAACTGACCCTGAAAAGCGCCGAACCATTTTCGTTGGGTTACCTCAAAGATGCGGAAGGGTTCATCAGTGGAACGGTTAATCTTACGGGTACGAACGCCGCACCCCGCATGCAGGGTGATCTAAGATTTAATGACGCAGCCCTGCGCATCAGTCTGCTGGGTGAACGCTTTCGCATCAGTAACGATCCGATCAACTTCAATGGAGCGGAAATCTCTATACCGGGCTTGAAATTCTACGACAGCCGCGATGGAGTGATGAACGCCAGCGGGTCGGTGGTTTTGAATTCACTGGAAAACATCGAATTGGATTTGCAAGCCAGTACCGATAATTTCCTGGCCTTGAACAGCACTAGCAAGGACAACGACCTCTACTACGGAAAAATGGCCGCGGCCGCCAGTGTAGATGTCTCCGGTACGGCTCGCTTGCCTATTGTGGTAGTGGACGCTAGACCGGTAGGGGAATCCGAAGTGACTTACGTCTACACTATTCCGGAGAATAATGGCCGGGTGCAAAATAGGGGGGTAGTAACCTTTGTAGACGCCTACGAATGGCAAAACATCAAGCGTAACGATACCATCGTAAGTTTTGATTCACTGGGTGGAACCGGTATAGATTTGACACTCAATCTGGACGTTACGGAGAACCTGCTGGTAAAAGTAATCGTAGACCCCGCTTCCGGTCAGACCTTTCAAGGGCGAGCTAACGGTGAACTGGTACTGCGGCAGTTTCCTGATCTTCGGCAGGAGATGACCGGTCGGGTGGAGTTGACAGAGGGCAAATACGACTTCATTTTTCAAAAAATCATTCGTAAGGAATTCCTGGTACTGCCCGGTAGTAACGTTGTCTTTAACGGCGACATTGAAAATCCTTTGCTGGACCTCCGCATTCGCCACGAAGCGAGGACCGAGCCACTTCCACTGGTGACTGCCCTTAACCCCCAGGTAGACCCATCGGGCTTGCGGCAACGGCAGACATTTTACGTAGACGTGAACCTTACTGGTGATCTACTGACCAGTGATATCGAAACCGACCTTACCTACCCCGAGGACCTTCTGGGGAACACCGGTAACCCGGTCATTGGTAGTGCACTCAGTCAACTACGACAGGATGAAAGCCGGCTGACAAAAACGGCCTTTTCTTTGCTGGCATTCGGTAGTTTCAACGTGCCCGTCTTGGACAGTGGATCCGGAAATGGTTTAAATGGTACACTGGATAATGCGATGAGTCAATATTTGAATGGCTTCGCCGACAATTTAGTCGGTTTCGTAGACATCGATTTCGGCCTGGATAGCTATCAGGGGGCCGACGGGTCTACCAACCGTAACCTTCGCCTGAGTTTACGTAAAACACTTTTCAACGACCGGGTGATCATTAGCGTAGACGGGGTAACGGGGAACGACACAGACTCCGCCACTGAAAATGGCCAGACTTACCTGGACAATATTACTGCCGAATTCCTGATCGATGAGGCTGGTACCCTAAGGCTCAAATTCTTTAATGACCGGGACCGAGATGTACTGGTGGGCGGGAACGTAATCCGCTTTGGTGGTCGACTCGTGTTGGCCAAAGATTTTGAGCGCTTCTTCTGGAGCCCAAAGGCAAAAGAAAGTGATTAAAAATATTTTAGCCCGTTTGATAGTAACAAGTGGTAATTGTAGACAGTATCAGATGAGCTTGACAAGATTTAGAGATGATTGATGATAAAAGGCTGTTAACTGAAAATAAGGAGCGACCGGATCATAAGGATCAGGTAATGTCGCTGTTGAATATATCAGAAGTGAATTACTTAAGCCTGGCCAAGTTTGTCGGGGGAGGATGTCGCATTGCTACTTTGCTAGCCATAATAATATCCTTTGGTGCCACCGGTTGCTCTATCCAGAAATATTTGCCAGAAGATGAGTATCTCTACCAGGGAAGTTCGGTGAATATAGAAGCACCCGACGGGGTGACAACCACCGAACTGGCACTGGAACTGAATGACGTAGTGGATAATAATACCAATACAAAAACGCCGTTACTCGGCTACGTGCAAATTCATAAGTACTACAAGTTCCAGGAAAAGAAAGCGAAAAACCCGGAGAAATACGAAGGGGAAAGCAAAGGGAGTAAGCCCATATTCTACGACGCTAATCTGGTGGAAAGCGTGGATCGATTGCTTGAGAACCGAGCATCGGCTAACGGGTATTTTCGTCCCGAAGCCAGCTATAAGCTTGATACGAACCAAAGTGCACAGGAGATCACGGTGAGCTACACGATCAAGGTAAGTGAACCCTATCGGTATGACTCTGTAGCCTATTACATCAATGATGCTGAACTGGCCCAACGGATTGCTGAACTGGAACCGAAAACCTACTTGAAGCCAGGCAAGCGTTACGATTTAGACGTACTGAAGAATGAGCGGATAAGGATTCAGGAAGCTCTGCGGGAAAAGGGCTACTTCTTTTTCCTGGCCGATGACCTGGAGTACCTGGCTGATACTTCGAGTGGAGATCGACAGGTGGACTTGTTGGTCAAACTAAAACCGGGTATTGAGCCTCGCCACCTTATTCCCCAGCGAATTGAGCGGGTAGATATTTATCCGAACCTGGAAGACCGTGACAGTATATCGAGACGTAATCTGCCGGTGAGTGAATTTAAAGGATTGAATATTCATTGCATCGACTGTCCGCTGCGAGACAAGATTCTCGACGAGGCCATCGCCATACGCCCGGATGACCTCTACGCCCAGCAGAAGCATCGGAAGACACTGTCTAGGTTAAGCAGTTACAATACCTTTCGTTACATTGCAGTAGACTATCAACCCGTTTCCGGTAGCGATTCACTGCTGCGAATGAAGGTATTTACCAAACCATTGTTGCGCCGCCGAATCGAGGGAGAGTTGGGCGTTAGCTACAATAATGCCCGCTACTTTGGTCCGGAAATTGCTTTCGCTTACACCAATCGAAATTTGTTTCGGGGAGCGGAGTTACTCCGACTGGAAGGTGACTTTACCTATGCACTCTTTCTTGGTGGAGAGGACGAGGCTCGTATTCCACGGTCCAGTATTTATGGGCTGAAAGCTACGCTGGAAGTGCCCCGTCTGTACTTACCCCGCCGCCGTAAGCTCATTCCACGCGTAATGTCCAGCGGAACGGCCATTGAACTGGGCTTTCGTACCGAAGCATTACGGATGAACCTCAGTCAGTTTAGCGACGAGATAAGTGAACAGGGGCTGACCGATCTGGCGGAAGACCTGGCCCAGGACAGTAGCGCCACGGAAAATGTGAACTTGCGGCAGCTTTTCGGCCAGTTTGGTTATTTCTGGCAAAGGCGCGTAAAGAAAAAACATCGCTTGTACCCCCTTAGCTTTCGCTATCAGAACCCTTCGGTCAACAACCAGGAGGTGCTGGAACTTTCACGTAATCTGGGGATTACCCAGGGTGGCAGCCAGAACCTCAGCCGCTTTGATCGTATGCTGCTGTGGTCACCAAATTATACCCTGACGTACGATACGCGGCTGGACGGTCTGGATGGGAATAATTTGTTCTGGCAGCAGTATTTATCGTTTAATGTAAATCGGGTCACGCCGGTTGGAACGGGGATGGAAGATGCCAAAACGGAGATCAGTCTTTATCCCCAGGTAGAGACGGACCTGCGCTACTATCACGTTTTCAACCGAACTCAGGTCTTGGCCGCCAGAATCCACGGAGGAATAGCTTACGCCCTGACGGATCGGGCCATTGTTCCTTATTTCGATCAATATACCATCGGTGGTCCGAACAGCCTGCGGGGCTTTGTGCCGAGACAGCTAGGGCCAGGGCGTACTATACCAGTAGACAACAATTTATTGTCGTTCGGTGGCTACGGTAACGTAATACTGGAGGGTAGTGTAGAGTTCCGCCAAAAATTCAATCCCATCGTTGAGGTCGCCGGTTTCGTTGATGCGGGTAACATCTGGACTTACAAGACTGAACTGGAGGAACTGACCAGTGATTTCAGAAGGTCCTCATTCATTGACGAAATTGCTCTAAACGCCGGGATCGGACTCCGACTGGACTTTCAGTTCCTGATCCTGAGAATCGACTTGGCGCAGCCGCTCATCATACCTTACGAAGATGAAGTTTTGAACCAGCCCCCGGATGAAAGAGAAGAAGTTGATAAGAATCTGAAATTTGTTTTGGCCTTTGGGCATCCTTTTTAGCGTTATTCCCTTTTAGAACTCATTCGGGAGTTTAATCATGTTCCAAAGAGCAGCTTGTTTCGGACCAGGTTTGGAAACCCTGAACAAGTTCTAAGAGATATTCAGCGCGCTCTAGCTTTTTTTTTGAAATCAGCCCATCCAGCAAATACATCTATTATGCCTACGAAGATTGAGGGAGTATATCATTATTGTTTTCGATGGTGTGAGCGTTGTCCGTTCACCGATCGTTGCAGCACTTATTTAATGACTCAGGATTTGGATCCCTCCTCGTCTTACGGGAATTTTCGTGCTATTTATCCGGCTATGAGCAAACCTTTTAGCACTTACTGGCCGGTATTGAAGGAAATACTGGAATCTCAGGGGATGAGTTGGAGTGCTACCTACGGCCTCGATGAGCAACACCCTGGCCGCTCCGTTGGGCTCAGTCGGCAGAAGATCAAAAAATTAAGCACTAAGGTAGTCTTGGACCTCCTTGGTTTACGGCAGGCTACCTCCGCCCGCTGGGTAGATATGCAGGCAGACCTGGATACCGCGCTGGGGCAGGCGCTAAGTTGCCTGCGGTGGTACGGACCAATGATCGGTGCCAAGTTCGCCCGCGTTATTTATACCGATCCAGACCGGGAAGCCCTGGTCACCCAACAAGCCGATTCTCCTACCATTAAGTTATTACACCTGGTGCTCGTACGGGCCATTGCTGCGGCTACTACTGTGATGCAAGAGCGCAGTGAGTCGGTAAACATTCTCCTGCCGCTCACTTTGGACTATTGTGCTTTACTCAATTACTTACGCACGACTTATCCTAAAGCACACCTACTACAGCGAACGGCTTTCGATAGTCCACGCTACGCCAATGAGATCAAAGCGTATTACAATGGCTACTTGCCGATCGACCCGTTTCGGGACAATAGCTGGTCAGTAGGGGGAAGAGCTCCTTCAGAATAAGGAGCTGGCTCACCTAAAAGTGAGTAACGAACGCCTGAGAGCCGCACAGCGGCGTCTAAAAGGGCGTAGCCCGTCTAAAAGCGAGGGCAAAGCCAAGCGTCTAACAATACTGGTTTATAATATTCTCGTACAGTTCCTGTTGTCCGCTTCGTTGCTTGATGGCTCCCTGTTCGTTAGCGATCTTGTAGAGTTCTTCCAGACCCAACTGCCCCTTGGCAAAGGCTTTGCCCTGGCCAGTGTCGAAGCTCTCGTAGCGCTGGCGCCGCATTTCCGTGTATTGGCTTTTATTAAGGATCGCATCGGCAGCCAGGAGGGCGCGGGCAAAAACGTCCATGCCACCAACGTGGGCGTGGAAAATATCCGTCAGATCCGTGCTGTTGCGCCGGCGTTTGGCATCGAAGTTGACCCCGCCGCCTTGTAAACCGCCGTACTGGAGGAAAACCAGCATGGCTTCGGTCATTTCCATTACGTTATTGGGGAACTGGTCGGTGTCCCAGCCGTTCTGATAGTCGCCACGGTTAGCGTCGATACTGCCCAGAATACCGTTGGCCCCGGCTACGGCAATTTCGTGTTGGAAGGTGTGCTGGGCGAGGGTTGCGTGGTTGACCTCAATATTTACCTTGAAATCGTCCATCAGATCGTATTGCCGCAGGAAACTGGCTACGGTTGCCGTATCGAAATCGTACTGGTGCTTGCTGGGCTCCATCGGCTTGGGCTCGATGAAGAAAGTACCGGCAAAGCCCTGGCCGCGAGCGTAGTTTTTGGCGGCGTGGAGAAAGCTGGCCAGGTGGTCCAGTTCACGGCCCATATCGGTATTCAGAAGGCTCATGTAGCCTTCGCGGCCACCCCAGAAAACGTAGTTCTCGCCACCCAGTTTGATGGTAGCGTCGATGGCATTTTTTACCTGGGCACCGGCGTGGGCTACAACGGCAAAATCCGGATTTGTGGCCGCACCGTTCATATAACGGCGGTGACTGAACAGGTTGGCGGTTCCCCAAAGTACCTTTTTACCGCTGGCGTGCATCTTTTCCTGTACGTAATCAGTCACGGAGTGCAGGCGACGCTCGAATTCGCCCAGCCCCTGATCGCCCTCGTCTACCAGGTCAACGTCATGGAAGCAGAAGTAATCCAGTCCCAATTTTTCCAGAATTTCGAAACCGGCGTCCACTTTGTCTTTGGCGCGTTGAACGGGATCTTTGTCTGCGTCCCAGGGAAAGTCGATGGTGCCCGGGCCGAAGGGGTCTCCACCCGTTCCGCACAGTGTATGCCACCAGGCCATGGCAAACCTGAAATGCTCTCCCATGGTCTTGCCCGCTACTACTTGCTCTTTATTGTAGTACTTGAAAGACAGGGGATTATCACTCTCTTTGCCTTCAAACTGAATATTGGGGATGTCTTGAAAATACTGGGCCATGATCGGAACGTTCTTTTGAATTTAGTGATTGTTGGGTATAAGGGCGTGTGTCAGGAAATCCATTCAAGCACTGCTACTTTAGCTGGCGCTGATCGTCCTTTGTCCTCAGACTTACCTTCGGTGATCGTCGAAGGCTCTTCAGAGTTGTTAGTCAGAATAATGACTATGGCTAACAAAGTAGCAAAGTTTATCGGCTCACAGACACCGTAAAGCCGGCAATTCTGCGTGAGAGTTGCCGGCCCGACTAAAGTTAGTGTAAATTTTATAATAAGTCGTTATTCGTGGATGAACATCGGCGGCCATCGGTAGTATCGACTTGGGGATCTGAAGATTTCATGTATCAATTTGAAGCCACCGTCGGCGTTGATTGTCAACACAGTATCCCCAATATAACCGGGTAGAGGCTACGGCTTAAAATCTTCATTAGCTCGTTTTTCAGTTGAAGGGAATACTCTAGCGTCCGTGGATTTTCATTTTGATGAAGTCTTGTAAACTATCTCCTTCGTCCCGGTGGCGACGGATATAGTCTACGGAGACGTTATGAATCCTGGCATTGCGAATTTCACGCAAACTCAATTCTCCCAGACCGAGTTTGTTAAGCTCCCGGATGTAATCGGTCCTTACACCGTGAATGGCGAGTTGTTTGGCTTCGTCAAGACTTACGTCTTCGTAGCCGAGAGATTTCAATTCGATCAGCTGGGCGGCCGAGACGCCGTGGATTTTGGCATTGACCAATTCATTCGGCTCCAGGTCCGTATAGCCGATCTGCCTGAGTTCGTAGGCGTACTCCGGACTGATATTGTGAATCGATAGCTCCTTGGCTTCTTCAAGGCTCAGGTTTTCGAAACCGGCAATTTTCATTCTTTCCAGAAAGTCGGCGCTAACCCCGTGGATTTTGGCGTTCACGATTTGCTTAGGTTCCAGGTTCGTATAGCCCATGGCAGCTAACTCCTTGACGTAGCTTACACTTATGTTGTGAATCGCCATTTCTTTGGCGGCGTTGAAAGTGAGGTCCGTGAAGCCAATGGTCTTCATCTCTGCCATGAAGTCGGCGCTCATCCCGTGGATCTTGGCTTCCAGCAATTGGTCCATATTCAGGTCGGGATAGCCGATACTAGCCATTTCTGTCATGTATTCCCGCGAAATACCGTGAATCTTATAGCTGATCAGGTCGTCTAAATTGGGCTGGTTGAAGCCATTGTCTTTGATGCCGCTGATGAACTCGTTCAATTCCTGCTGATCGTCGAAGAAAATCATAAGTTTGAAAAGTTCTTCTTTGTCGGGGTTATAACCCAGCTTGCGGATGCGCTTTAGGTATTCCGGACCGAAGTCTGCGTAGAAAAAGTGGATCAACTCCCGGTCATTATAATTTGCGTAGCCCTCTTTTGCAAGGAAGCTGGTGAATTGCTCAGCCGGCTCGAAGGAGAAAGTACCCAGTCCTTCGTTGCCATCGAAGAGGCCCCTGAAGTTCATGGTGCCGGCGTAGCGGGTCAGGGTGAAAGTACCCATCTCCCCATTGGGCAGCGCACCCAATTCTCTTTTAGGAACACACTGGTTATGGGTGCTCATATAATGATCGCTCTGGATCATGAAGTGAAAACAAACCTGGTTTGACTCGATCTTTGCGGTCCAGCTGCGACTGGCGTTGGTGATCTCGGGTATATCCATTACCGCTTTGCTGGCAGCCTTCGTGGCCATTTTGGAAATTTCCTTGGCGTCGATCGTCACATTCACCATTGGGTTCATGCTAAAATCCTGGGTATTTAGTTCCAGTGGTTCGGCAACAGGTTCGGTAAATAGTACCGGATTGACCACCGGGCCAGGGGTAGGTGTAGGCGTAGGATTCGGGGTGGGATCCGGAGTAGCGACCTTTGCGGCTACCTGAGGTTCCGATTGTACAATGATCTTTTCAGTTAAGCCGGCGTCGGACCGATCTACGGCGTTGAGTTGGAGTACGGAAAATAGCAGTAGGGGCAATAGGGCCAGGTATTTCCAGGCCGAGCGGTTGGAGGAATTTTTGGTTTTCATCATGGCAATTCGTTTTTCGAGGAAAGATTGGTTGTAGTTGGACGTAAGTCCCTGGGGGTGATTAGGGATAGCGACGCGTACCAGGCTCATTTGGTAGTTCACGGGGTCGGAGCCCTGGCGGATCATTTCTGCGTCGGTTAAAAATTCCAGATTGTGCTCGATAGCCGAGCGGTAAAGCCAGGCAAATGGATTCCACCACTGGACGACGATGATTAATTCGGCCAGTAAAATATCCAGACTGTGCTTTTGGGCTACGTGGATCTGCTCGTGCTCTACGATCTGGTGGTAGGTGTCGGGATCGTACTGTGAAGGATTGAGAAAAATGCGATTCCAGAAAGAGTAGGGGGCTATGTTTTGGTCCAGTTCAACCAGCCGGAAATCACCGAGGTCATGACCTGGATGGCGAAGCATTTGTAGGAATAAGGCCCCGATCTGCACCAGAAAGTGTAAGCCGAACACAAGCAGCCCTGCCAGGTAAATCCACAAAATCACTCTGGGCCAGTCGATGGGGCTAAAGGCGACCGATTGGTCGGTAGTTGCTTGCGCCGGAGCTTCGTAATCAACACTGCTACTTGCGTCAGCCCCTAATGGACTACTTGACGGATCAGTTGCCGGTTGAGCATAGTCGGTAATTTCTGCTTGCGGCATTTCCAGGGGCTTCACCGCGCGTTCAATCGGTGCTTCGGCCGTTTTTCGGAAGGACCAGCCCTCGGGTACGGTGATGAGCGGAAGTCCGAATGATAAAGCGACGCAGCCGATCAGTAACCAGCGATTGAGCTGGAAGTGGGTTTCGCGCCGGAGCAGGAACCGGTAATACAGAAAGCAAACGGCCAATAACAGACCAGTGTGGATCAGGTAGCTCATCATTGCTGGTCTTTGATCATTTTCAATAAGCGCTCCAGGTCATCGGCGTCCAGTTGCTGCTCTTTGGCAAAATAATTGACCAGTTTGGCGGGAGAATTGTCGAAAAAGTCTTTGACCACCTTGCCCACTACTTCATCCTTTACCTCGTCTTGATACTGTTGCTTGGAAACAAGGGCGTAAAAACGATAGGCGTTGCCGAGTTTCTCGTGCGCCACGAAGCCTTTCTTCTCCAGGATCTTAACCATCGTGGATACTGAATTATAGTGCGGCTTCGGGTCGGGTAATTCTTCGACGATCTCTTTGACGAAGGCACGGTCCAGTTGCCAGAGGGCTTCCATGATCTGTGCTTCGCGGGGCGCAAGTTTTTGCATAACTACTAATTGATTAGTACAAATATATACTAATTGATTAGTAGATGCAACTAATGGATTAGTATTTCTACTTTTTTAACGTTTGCCACCATCAACTATAAATAGCTTGCGACAACTCCAAGACCCCAAGAGCTAATCAGCGCAACTCCACAAAAGAAAAACCATCATTGTCATCTAAACTACCAGACTCCAGACTCCAGACTCCAGACTCCTGACTCCTGACTACCAGACTCCTGACTCCTGACTACCACACTCCTGACTACCAAACTCCTGACTACGACACTACCTAATACCCAGGTGCAATATCCGCCCCCCCGTCTGATTTACCGGGCTGGTGCTTTTGCCGATTACAATTCCATCTTCCGGAGCTAAATACTCCTTCATCACGTCGCCAAATACGTTACGGAGGGTAGCGATGGTTTGTCCCTCTTCAACTTCTTCGGTTACCTTGGGATGAACGGTCAGGAACCCTCCGGTATCGGTATAGATCCAGTAGGAGCGCTGGCAGACCACGCTGGCTTCGTCCGGTCCTTCAATTTCGCCGGGGGTGATTTCCAGGTCGACCAGCACATTGTGGATGCCGGTAAGTCCGTCACGGATCATGCCCTTTTGGAAAAGATTAGGGTCACCCACTTCCAGGGTGATGGCCGGAATGCCCATTTCAGCGGCGGTGCCCCGGAGCGTACCGTCATTGGGTGGATTGTGGACAATGATCTGGGGGTTCTGCAAAGTAGCCATGCTCTTTACCGTCGGTGCTGACATATCAGCCCGGATGTAGTAGCTATTGACACGACCGTTGCTGGCCGTATGCAGATCGATCAGGTAATCGAATTGATTGATAATCCGCTCAATCAAACGGTGGGCATAAACCTGAGAAACATTGCCATTGAACTTGCCGGGCATGATATGATTGAGGTCGGTCCCATCTGGAAAACGGCGTTTTTTGCGGAGGAAGGACGGCACATTCACCACCGGTACTCCCACCACGTTGCCACTCATTTCACTCACGTTCAACTCCCGGAAAAGTCGCTGAATTACCGAAATTCCGTTGAGTTCATTGCCGTGAACCGCAGCGGTAATGCCCATTGTTTTACCGGGCTTACCTCCCTTAGCGACGATGATCGGAAGGTGCACGGGAACTCCCATGCCATCACGGACCAACTTCAACCAGTAGCGACTGATCTGGCCGGTTGGTGCTTGATCGACGAGCAATTCGTCGATAAAAGGAATATCCTGAAAATCGGTATGTACCATCTTAATTGAGTTTTATTTGTTTGGGAAATTCTAACGAGCGCTAAAAGCGTCAAGGATCAGGTCCACTGCGCGCTCTACGACCGGTTCGTTGTTCATCCGGCCGATCTGGGGCAGCCCGCCGATGCTGGTGGTGTTTAACTCAGACAAAACCCGCCGACCGGCATTACCCACCAAAGTATCCACGCCGTACATGATAATACCGTGCTCTTTTAAAACGGGATCTACGGTAGCGACGATCCGATTTTCATCTTCATCAACCCGGGCGGGGTTCGAAGTGCCTCCGGCGGCCACGTTGCAGAGCCAGGAGTCTTTGGCCGGTAGCCTTAAGGCCGCCCCCATAATCTCACCATTTACGACTACAATTCTTTTATCGCCCTGGTCGACATTTCTGAGAAACTCCACGCCCAGGTATGCTGTTCCTTTATCTGGGAATTTCGACTCTAACCAGGCCCAGTCTTTTTCGGCCCGCCCGGCCCAGACGCGGCGATCTGTGTCGATCCGAATCAAGCCCCGGCCACCGTATTCGGCAAAAGGCTTGAGGACCAGCGGGCCAACCGCCAACATTGCTTCTATGCTAGCCATACTATCGCAGATACTCATCCTGGGCGTGATGTCCGGGAAGTTGAGCAAAAATTTCTTGTTGCCCGTTTCAATAATACCGGCGGGGTCGTTTTGTATTTGCTGGAAAGGAAATTTCGCAGCTATCAGGGAAAGCTGATCTTCACTCAGTGGGGGAGGAAGTCGTAACCAGATGCCGTCGAAATCCATTCGTTCCGACTGACGTAAATCTTGTCGAAAACTACGACCGTTCGGGTGGTAAGCAAAGTCTTTAGTAACCGGTGCCGTATAGAGTGGAGCCGAGTCATCACCACGAAAAAAGCGCATGTTTTCACTAATGGAGCGTGTTGCTACCTCGACTTTATCGCATTTTGGATTGGCTAGCATTGCCAGTAGCATGGAGTAAATTGCATTTTCCGCGCTGTGTCCGGCGTGGTCGGTAATAACTAGTATTCTCATCTAAAGTTATTCAATCAGAATTTCGTCGATCAGTTCTCGGTCATCATTAAGACTTTTGAACAGCCGCATTTGAAATTTGCCCTGTTTATTGCTTAGACTCACCGCCATTTTATCAATGGCCACCATGGAAAGTACGGTTTGGATGTAGGCCTCGATCAGGTCATCCAGGCCCACACCGAGTTTGTTGAAGTCTCGGCGATCCATTAATACCAAACGATTGGTGTCACTGTTCCAGCTCCCATCCGGGTTCTTATAGCTGAGATTCGTACCCAGCATGGCCCAGCTATCGGTGCCGTCGGTGAGTTCGTCGGCCAGCGGCTTGGCGGCCCGGCGGGCGTAAGTACAGAGTGGTCGGATGCCTTCTGGAGTGCTGCTGACCATCATTCGGATATCGGCAACGTAGGTCTTGTTTTTAGCGTCCGGTATGGTGCCGACGTGATAGAGTTTGCCCTTCTTCGTCATGCTGCTCCAACTGGAATTACCGATCAGGCTTTGTACGATGAAGAGGTCGTAGTCGAAGTCCATTGCCATGAAGCGATCCAACTCCGCTTCGTTGACGATGGTATATACCCCCTGGCCCGCATTGCTATACGGCACCTTGATAACTGCCCGGCCACCGAGCTTTCGCACCCACAGCGGCACCTCGTTTTTACTGACGTCCCGGATGGTTTCCGGAGTGTTGATATGGAGGCCATGGCGCTCCAGCTCACCGTTGAAAATATCGTAGGCCTTGGCCGCCACCATTTTGTTACGACCACCGGCCAGACAAGCGGAAACCGGGTTGAGAATACGGGTGCGGGTATTTAGCGGCAGACGATTCCAGGGCTTTTGCGTCAGGTAACGGAAGGCGGCCCGGATGGGGACCCATTCACCTTCTTCGGTACGCACGTGCATGACACCTTCACGAAATTCTACACCGGGATCGGGATCGTCCTCGTAAAAACTGACGTAATGTACCGGCTCCTTTAAGACGTCGGCAATAACCTCCGCGTAGCCACCTGCTTCCATCGGGTTTTTATCGTAAACGACTGCCAGCCCACCATTCAGGCTCTTACGCAACCCTTTGAGAAAGGGCTTAAAAGTGCGCTCCACCAGCAAGCGGTAGCTGCCTTGTTCCTCATTATCGTTGAGCAGAGGCATGGACTTTTGCCCGCTGGGGCAGCTATTATTCTCAATGACGACCATCTGTCGCTTGCCGCCCGCACTGGTGACGTTCAGCAAATCGGCTCCGCCCCAGATAAAATGGCGGCAACGATGATTCAGTAATTCCCGCAATTTGTTGGCCTCCACCATAGGGTGCATGTGACAATAGCGACTGATGATGCGCTCCTGCCCTAATTGCAGGAAAAAGGCGATCATCGGATGGATAGTAGCGTTCAACGCTTTGGGGTACCAGTGGTGGTGGGCTTCAAATGAGCCGGGGAGGATGAGTTTACTTTTCGTGGGCATTGTTTTGTTTTAGAGGGTGGCTGGATAGTCGGGTAGCCGAACAGGGACGATCAAATGACTAAGCACAGTTTTCGGACTGGCAAAGTAGCAGTGTTTGTTCGACTACCAGGCTACCTGACTACTTAACCATAATCGGTAAACGAGCCATGGTGTTCTCCCAGCCAATAACCAGCTCCAGGTTGCCATCACCTTTATCGACGAAGGTCATGGATAAAGCCTCCAGTGTTTCAGGCGTTTTTTCGGTAGAGGCAGTCACTTTCACTATGTTGTCTTCATCGTCGTGATTTGCCGGTCCCCAGGACTGCACGTTGCTGTGGATGATGAACTCCCAATTGTCTTTGTTCACCTTGGCAAACAGGCCATAACGTCCGGCACGAATACGCTTTCCGCCGATCTCCACATCTTTGAAGAAAGTGATCTCAGTAGTTTCATTGGCTCCTACGCGCCATACTTTACCGTATTCCAGCAATTCACCGAAGATTTTACGACCTTTCATGGTTGGGCGGGCGTAGACGACACGAACCTGGGGTTCATTGGCTTCCAGTTCTTCTTCCTTTACGAAGTTGCGTAGCCGCGACATGTTGGGGAATTGAACCAGGTCCATCGGGCTGACGTCCTCACCGTCCATAACTGCCGGATTGAGGTTGATGGGAAGACTGGCCTGCGTATTGTCCCAGGCGAAAATCATGTGGACATTGTTGTCATCGATCTTCTGAAAGCCGATAGTAAAGTACTCACGGCTTTCGGCTACCCGCTCTACGGGAATAGCTACGCTAACCACATCCATACTTACGTCACGGTTAGCTGATCCGCCGATAAAACGCTGCTTGGAAATCTTGATGATCCACTGATTAGGGTAAGGCTCAGCGAAGATGGTGTAGATCCCACCGGCTACGTGGGTTCCGCCAATCTCTACGTTCTGGAAGAAAGTTACTTCGGTAGCCTCGTTGGCACCCAGACGATAGTCTTCTCCGTAGGGAATGAGGGAGCCGAAGATGTCACGGTCATTTACCTGTGGACGGCTGTAAAGCACTTTGATGATCTGGCGGCGGTAAGGGCTATCTTCGTCGAGGTAGTTACGGTAAGCTGCGGCATCCGGGTAATGGGCGGCATCCATCGGGCTTTTATCCATGGAAGGAAACTCGATGTCCTGAGCGGCCAACTGACCAGAGCCAGCCAGAATAAGAAAGAAAAGAGTGGTGAAGAAGGTGGTCTTCATACGGGGAATTGTTTTGGTTAATTATCCGCGAAGTTATGCCTAATTCATTCTTCCCCGATACTTTTTAGGTAAGACCCTTTCAAGTTCTGAAATGACCTACTTGAACAAATGCCCCATACTTTCTTCCTTGGTCCGGAGATAATCCTCATTTTCTTTAACGGCGGGAATGACAATGGGCAATCGCTCCACCATTTTTATGTCACTATTATCGAAAGCGTAGATTTTAGTAGGATTATTAGTCAGCAATTTCACTTCGGAAACCTGCAAGTCTTCGAGAATTTTTTCCGCAATATCGTACTGGCGACTGTCCACTTCCAGGCCCAAATGGAGATTGGCTTCGATAGTATCGAGACCGGTATCTTGCAATTGGTAAGCTTTCAGCTTATTGATAATACCGATGCCCCGGCCTTCTTGCCGTAAGTAGATCACCATTCCTTTCTTTGCTGCGGCCTGGGTAAGGGCGAAGTCGAGCTGTTCACCGCAATCGCAGCGCTTAGAGCCGAAGAGGTCACCGGTTATACATTCACTGTGCATCCGGATTACCACCGGTTTTTCCGGATCCATTTCCGGGTGTACCAGCGCAAGGTGAGGCGCGTAATCCGTTGCGGAATCAGAGTAAGCAATCATCAGGAAGTCTCCGTAAGGAGTTGGAATAACTGCTTCCGCCTGGCGGACGAGGTCTTCGGCGGTGGGGAGCGGCGGCATTTTGGGGCTGGTAATTTTGGCAGTCATCAGTAGATCTCTTGGTTGATCCCGTGCAATTAACACCAAAGATACCGAGTAGTTGCGTGGTAGGCGCCCGTTCCTTTCTTTTAGACGTCGCTTCGCGACTTTTAGAAGGCAGAGTTCTTCCGCTTGCTCATTCCTGACTTTTTTTGGGAAACTTAAATCGAATAATCAAAATTTGGTTCTTCGATTGCAGCCCTTCCCACTGGGCTGCTTAAGCGACGGCCCGTAGGCCGCAGGTGCCTATAAGGAGTGGAAGTGACATCCACCAGGACGCAACCAGCCCAATTAACACCCCGTACTTCCCATCGTTAACCAGCCAATGGAAGTTGCTCTGATCGCACCTGGGTCGAGGCCACCAGGCAGTTTGACGTCCAGTCCGGACCAAAGGGCTTCGGGCAGCACTTCCAGGTTGTGCTTGATTACGCAACTCGCAGTTGGCGTTTCCCATTCGAGTCCATCTTTACTACGGAAGATCTTATCACCGGCGGTTCGGATATAGAGGTATCCGTCGTGTGAAGTTAGATCACCGATGGCCCAGTCGGTTTCTAAATCTGACCAGGTGGCCTGGTCGCCCTCGATAATGCCGATGTTGTTTTGACGGGCAGCAATCAATTTACCCTCGTGGAGATGAAGGGTACGGAGGGGAGGAAAGTCACCCCGTTCGGTCCAGCTCTCGCCGCGATCGTGGGAAACGTAAAGACCGTAGTCGGTAGCGGCCAGTAGTTCGCCATTATGGAAGATCAGGGATTTAACGGAGCGCTTGAGGTTGAAAACGGGTCTCCTCCAACTGTGTCCGCCGTCCTGAGAAACGAAAATGCCTTGCATAAAACTACCTACGGCTATATAATCTTCGTCCGTAAGAATCGAGATCAGGAAAATTTCACTTGGTAAACCGACATTGCTACTTTGCCAGCCACCCTCCTGATTGTCCAGCGCAAGACGGTAAATGCCGTGGGCTCTTGTAATCATGATCAACTCCCCCCGGTGTTCGATGAAGTCATAGGGATCTACCTCGGCCGGAAGTCCTTTGGTAAAGTATTCCCAGGAGCAGCCGGCATCGGTACTCAGAAAAACATTTGCCTGGTCCGGCTCTGCTTCCTGGGCCTTACTGATGACGTCCGCAGGCGAAAAAAGGGCAAGAGTCTGCAACAAAAAAACGATGAGGTACATGGTCAGTCATTTGATTGACTGCAATGTATGGGCAGCTTTTCAGAGATGTGGTAAAGAGGTGTAAAAGAACGTAAATGGACGTTTTGTAGACGCTCGTTCCTTGCTTTTGGACGGCCATTGGCCTTTTGGATGGGCTAACGCCCTTTTGGACGTCGCTGCGCCTGGTATCGAAATCTGAAAGTTATAGTCTTCGATACTAAGCTTCCCACAAGATCGCTTCAGCGGTCGTCCACAAGCCGCAGGCGTCCAAAAGCGAGGCACGAGCGTCCAAAAGTCGCACGGCGACGTCCACAAGCGAAGCGTCCAAAAGGCCAGCGGCCGTCCAAAAGCAAGGCGAAGCCGAGCGTCTAAAAGTCAGCAAGCCGTGGTGCACGCGGAAATGGAATCACATCACGGATATTACCCATGCCGGTGATAAATTGTACCATTCGTTCGAAGCCGAGACCAAAGCCCGCGTGAGGGCAACCGCCGAATTTACGGAGTTGCAGGTACCAGTCGAGCTCGTCGTGGTGAACGTCCATATCGGTCATGCGCTGCATGAGTACGTCTAGACGCTCCTCCCGCTGGCTGCCACCGACCATTTCGCCGATGTAAGGGAAGAGGATATCCATAGCGGCAACGGTATTATCATCGTCGTTGACCCGCATGTAGAAAGCCTTGATCGTTTTAGGGTAATCTCTTACGATTACCGGCTTTTTAAAGTGCTTTTCCACCAGGTAGCGTTCGTGTTCGGCGCTGAGGTCTACGCCCCATTCCACTGGGAATTCGAACTTGCCCTTTTTGTAAGGTTTGGAACGGCGCAAAATATCCACGGCCTCCGTGTAGGTGATGCGGGCGAAGTCATTTTCGACCACGAAGCGCAGCATTTCCACCAGCGGCATTGGCCGGCGCTGGGCGGCCGGCAGTTGTTTTTCCGCCTGTTGGATACGCTGATCCAGGAATTCGAGGTCGTCCGCGTAGTTGTACAGACAGAAGTTGATCAGGTATTTGAGGAAGTCCTCGGCCAGGTCCATGTTGTTATCGATGTCAGCAAAGGCGATCTCCGGCTCGATCATCCAGAACTCGGCCAGGTGACGACTGGTGTTGCTGTTCTCCGCCCGAAAGGTAGGCCCAAAGGTGTAAACCTTGCCCAGAGCCAGTGCGCCGATCTCGGCTTGTAGCTGACCGGAAACCGTCAGGTTGGTGGCTTTGCCAAAAAAGTCTTCGTTGAAGTCCACCGTGCCGTCTTCGGTCAGGGGTGGGGTAGCGGGGTCCAGAGTGGTGACACGAAACATTTCTCCGGCTCCTTCGGCGTCGTTACCGGTTACGATGGGGGTGTGCAGGTAATAGTAGCCCCGCTCGTGAAAGTACTGGTTGACCGCGAAGGCCAACGCGTGCCGCAGCCGGAATACGGAACTGAACGTATTGGTCCGCATCCGAAACTGACCCTGCTCGCGCAGGTACTCCATGGTCTGCCGCTTGGGTTGCAAAGGATACTCGTTCGGATCGGCGGCTCCGAAAACGGTCAGTTCCTTGGCGATGATCTCGTAATCCTGTCCTTTACCCTGGCTTTCTACCAGCGTGCCGGTGACACCGACGGAAGCATGAAAACCAATCTGTTTCAGCGTTTCCTCGGGGAAGGCGGAGTCATCCACTACAATCTGTAAAGTGCCGGCCGTGCTACCGTCATTCAAGGCGATAAAGCGGTTGGAACGCCAGGCACGGACCCAACCCATTACGGTTACGTCTTCGTTGAGCGTAGGCTTTTTAAGCAGGTCGGCAATTTCAGTGCGGGTAATCATCTGTACAAAATTTGGGCAAAGGTAATAAGTCGCCCGAATATCTTGCCAGCCCTTAAGCACCGACAAGATATTCGGGCTAAATAGCCATGTCTGAGGCTCCGGAAATAGTTGCTTCCGGATTCGGATAAACGAAAAAAGCCCGAAGCATATCGCTTCGGGCTTTTTCAATCAAGCAGACGTAAGTTCTTTGCCTTTCTGACTTAGCCGAGGAAAGCTAAAGGACTTGTGTCGTCTACCCTGGAACCACTAATAGTCCCAGAGGTCATGCTCGAAATTAAAGATTTCGCGCTTGATGCGGTCGGCTTCCATCAAGGCATCACGGCCCGTCAGGTAAGAGTCGATCCGACGACCGTATACATTGCTCTCCTGGAAGATGTAGCTGCTGAAGAAGCGACTTTCCATCACGTCTTCCCAACTGCGGTTACCGGCGTCGTTGCCGTAAGCAAAGGCGGTTTCGGTAGCCAGCAATTCACGAGCGCCGGGGTAGTACACCCAGAACATCGGAAGCTCGTAAAGGAAGTTGCCGTTCTCGTCGTACTCGTTTTTCAGAGGGCTGATCCCGAGAATACGCACTTTCAGAGTGCTGCTCTCACGATCGAAGAACCATACTTCCTTGATCCGGAAACGCTGAATGTCGGCGGGGTCCAGTTCGTTAACTACTACTTTAAACTTCTCCTCGTAGGTTACGGGGTCGTAGTAAGGAACGGTATCAACGGTACCGGACATAGAGTTACGGCGATCTTCAGACATGACTTCGGTGAAATCATCGTCTACGTAAAGCTGAATTTTGTTGTCCTCGGCAGCTTCGGCCAGTACGGTGTAGAAGGGACGATCCGGGTAAGCGAAAGGCAGGTTGATCTTTTCCCGCACGTCGATTACGCGCCAGATGGTTTTTTCCCACATGATGTCGGCTTCGCGGACGTGGTCGTACTCCAGAATGTCGCGCTCGTTCATCATTTCTTTTTTCACGATACCGTTAACGGGCTCGGGAAAATCACCGGGAGCGGGGTCGTCGGCACCGGGGTCGGTCATGATCTGGCCGGGAACCTGGGCGGTCAGGGCGGCGCTCACCAGCAGCAGGGTGAACAGGCTAAAGAGTTTCAAAGCTACCTTCATTGGTTGAATATTAAGCGAAATTTAAAAGCCGCAATACTAGGGTTGACTAATTGCTCGGCGTAATACCCCAACTCGTGGGGCGGGCGAATTTACGGACTTTGAACGCCCGAGCCAAACAACCTAGTACCCGTCGCCCATTTTTTTCCGGGCGACGGGCAAAGATTAACATTTGGCCCAGGCCTACTGAGCCCAAACGTCGTGTTCGAAATTAAAGATTTCGCGGTCGATCTTATCTCCGGCCAGCACGGCGTCTCGTCCACTCAGGTAGTCACTCAGCCGCCGGTCGTGAATGTTATCCGCTTTGATAATGGAACTGCTGAAAAAGCGACTGGCAAACAGATCGTCCCACGACCGGTTACCATTTATCAGGCCGGGGAGTGGAGCATTTTCCCTGGCGAGTACCTTTCGGGTAGCAGGGAAGTAAACCCAGAATAGAGGGAGTTCGTATTTGAAGTTGCCGTTTTCGTCATACTCTTCTTTCAAAGGGCTGAGGCCGATTATTTTTGACTTCAAAGTAGCCGTGCTTTTATCGAAGTACCAGATTTCCTTTACCCGGTAGCGCTTTACATCCCGCACATCGAAAGCATTAACAATCACTTTCGGGCGTTGGATCATGGTTTTCGGATCGGTTACCATCACCGTATCTGCGGTTCCTTCCATCCGTTGCCGCCCTGCTTCGGAAAGCACTTCGCTGAAGTCATCATCGACGTATAGCTGAATTTCGTTATTGTTAGCTGCCTCAGTTAGAATGTCAAATAGAGGCCTTTCCGGGTAGGTAAAAGTCAGGTTCATCTTTTCCCGGACGTCAATGACGCGCCAGACGGTTTTCTGCCACATGACATCGGCTTCCCGCAGTGGCGGGTCGGGTAGGGGCGTGCGCTCCGCCAGCATCGGTTTGGCGATCAGGCCGTTTACCGGTTCCGGAAAATCCTGAGCGGATAAAGAAATGGAAAATAGGAGTGCCGCCAGTACGGTGGCCATTGAACTCACTTGCATGCGAGGGGGGTGTTTGGAGAATCAAGATTCTCTGGTAAAAAAATGCAGAGTGAGTTTGAATCAGATTTTTTGGGAAGCGGAGAAACGCAGGATAATGCGGATATTTAGCAACTGCCAGCGCCCCGCCCTTAGGCGATTAAAAGTATTGGCGGACAACTGGTCGAGTTGCTATTTTTTTTTAAATTAACTCCTTGGTTAACAGCATATTGTGCCTCAATTGTTAAAGCTTTTGGCCTTAACGTTTGGGTGCTCTTTTCACTAAAAAAGCCCCCATCGCACAGCGATGGAGGCTTTCTTGTAAAGTGGCGGTTCGTTATGCGAACTACTTAATTTTGAAGACCATGGTGTTGATCTTACGGGTCACTTTATCACCGGGGCACTTGGCCCGTACGTTGTTGAAGTAGTAGATGTCACCGGGCTTGGCGCGGTCTACCAAACGACGGCTGGCGGCATTGTAAGCCGGGCCACCATTGTTGGATGGAATGGGGTCGTCGCGCTGAGGAACGTACACCAATTCGAAACCGGCGATGTTACAGCGAGCTTCAAAATCAAAGCCTTCCAGAATAGCGAGTACACCACCCTGAGCCTTGAATTCACCGTTACCCATCGTGCCACCGTTGCTGGTACCAAGACGAGCTTCCGGGTTGGGGATGCGCTTAACGCGGAAATCGAAGCTACCCAGGTTAGAACCGTTGGCAGATACGTTGATCTTGGCATCACCCGGGCCAGAAGCACGAACGATACGGCTAGGACCGCTACCACTTAAGGTAATGGGGCCGGAAGCGGATACGCGCACGTCATTAGAACTCACACCGGAAGCGGAGATGCTGATCG
The DNA here is from genome assembly GCA_002591745.1 of Lewinellaceae bacterium SD302. Taxonomy (GTDB): domain Bacteria; phylum Bacteroidota; class Bacteroidia; order Chitinophagales; family Saprospiraceae; genus Neolewinella. The sequence goes on along the minus strand of PDLQ01000034.1, from coordinate 15,563 downwards.
GGTTGTCTACACCAATGTAAAATACATTCATCTTGTCGGCAGAAACCGCCACGGAGCGGGAGCCTACCTCGTAGGTGAACTCACCATCACCTTCGGTGACTTCACCGGTAAGTGGGTTGGTAACGGAAACCGTCAATGGAATAGTTTTCTGACCGGAGCCACTCGCAGGAATAGTGAGATCTGCAGTACCATCTTCGTTCATACTCAGCGTACGGCCACCGGCGGTGATACGTACATTCTCGGGGTCCAGGCTGGTGGAGTAAGTACCCACAGAAACCTTGGCTTTAATGCTTTCTCCACCGACTACGTAGCTTTTGTCAGCTGCAATCACGGGAAAGAAGGCGTCGAATTCCACAACTTTACCACCAGCAAGTTGGGCCATATTGTTAACCATGTTGGCTTCAGATACCTTCAGATCAGACTGCATCTGAGAAAGCAGAGGAAGTACGGCGGCTACCGGCATATGGTAGAACTTGTACTGGCGCCAGCTATCCTTGTCGGAAACGGCTTGCCATTCTTCGTCGGATTCGATATCGAAAGGCATTTCTTGGGCAACGGACTGTACGAAACCCTCGACTTGAGTAGCGTTCAAACCAAATGCTTTGGCATTCTCTTCGTTCTCAATCAAGCCGCGGTAAGCAGCGATAAGACGCTCACGCGTGTCGATGATCTTTTCTTTCAGTTCTTCACCGAGCGGCTTGGGAAGGTCTTGGCCGTCTACCATAAGGCGAGTAGTAACGTCCTTATTTTTCTTACCCTTGATGTAGGTAAGCTGACCGTCGTAACCTTCTTTGAAGTCACCGGCGTTCACTTCTCCGTCGTTATTACCGGCGGCGTCGATCAGGGTGTTACGCAGGTCATCGACGTAACGATTAAACTCCTGAGTGATACCACGAACTTCGGCGATAGCGGGTTGAATTGGACGGTACTTGGCTTTGGATTCGTCCTTCAGGAGCTCGTTCAGGCCGCCGACGGTAGCATCCAATTGCTCGTCTACAACGGCGATACTGTTTTTGTTACCCTTATCCAGGGTAAAGAAAGCATTCATTACTTCCGCGGATACGTTCAGCGCCAGCAGGGCGGTCAACACCAGATACATGATGTTGATCATTAGCTGCCGCGGTTCCTTTGGAATTGACATACTATATATTTTTGGAATGATCTAAGGAGGCAATGATAAAATGATTGAACAGGCTCCAATCACTTTATCATTACATCATTACATCATTGAATCATTAAATTATTGGTAAAAGGGGGCTGAGGGGTTGGTTGCTTACTGCAGGCCACCGCGCATCGCGCCGATCATGTTACCGTATACGGAGTTCAGTTGGCCGAGGTTGTTGTTCAGCTGCTCCATGTTGTGCTTGTAAGCTTTGGTGTCCTCGGCAGTTTCGGCGAGGTCGGCCATAGCTTCGTTGAGCTTGGAGTAGAAGTTGCCCATCTGGCGAATTTGCTCGCTGGTACCGCTAAAGTCTGCTTCCTGCAGAGCTTTGAGACTACTCATGCTCTTAGACATGGTTTGCAGCTCGGTGAGCATGCCGCCCAGTTGTTGCTCTACTACCTCGCCGTTCAGGCCAGGAGTGGTAGCGGCTCCGACGTCGCCGGCAATCAGTGGCTGGATGTCAGAGTTGTAGTTGGAGAGTCCGGGGTATAGTTTGTCCCAGTAGTAGTCGGGCTCTGGTCCGATGACACCGAGGAAAAGAAAAATGAAGGCTTCGATGCCCATCCCGAGGATCAGCATTTCAGAAGCACCCTCCCAGCTTTCGATTTTGAACAGGGCACCTGCCAGTACGAAGGCGGCACCAACGCCGATCAGGAGGTTCTTGAGGTACTTAAAGCCTTTGGATTTGAGGAAACTCATACAAGATTTGGATTAAAAAAGATTCGATGATTATGGTAAGTCAAACAGTTCCCAAAAGGGAAGCTTTTTAACGGGTGAACGTGCTCATAATGCAAGGGCCGAAAAAAGTAACAAGCGGTGAAAAACTTTTTTTGCCACCGCTTATTCGGCCCGTTGCGGCATCTTAACAAATGTTAAACCGCCTTTATTGCGGCGCGAAGGTACAAAATTTTGCTTGCACTGAAATTCGCCCGTTTGGGTTGTTCGTTTTTACCGAATGTGGCTTAAGGTCACTTTACTACCTTTAGGCCGTGGTTCTTGGTACTTCCTATCGCGACATCTCCAGAGTTTCGCTACCCATCATCGTGGGAAGCGCGGCTCAGAACGTGATCGCCCTCACTGACAGTGTATTTCTCTACTACCGTAGTGAGGAAGACTTCGCCGCTATTGGTTTCGTCGCTACCTTCTATATTATTGTGGCGGCCATTGGCTTCGGCTTCAGCCGGGGTGGGCAAATTCTGATCGCACGTAAGGCGGGGGCAAAAGACTACGCTGCCGCCGGCCGCAGCTTCTACAGTACCCTTTACTTCGAATTAGCGCTGGCCGGGGTGATGTTTTTGTTCATGACCTTTGGCATCTACTGGCTATTCGCCGCTTTGGTAGACTCAGACGATATCTTTTACCGCAGTCTGGAATACATGAGTACCCGTAAATACGGGGTATTCGCCAGCTACGTCGGGGTGGCCCTGGTGGCCATGTATACGGGAATTGCCCGGCCCAACTTCATCGTATTCGTTACTCTGCTGCTAGCCGCCATCAATATTGTGCTGAACCGGGCGCTCATCTTCGGAGAGTGGGGGTTCCCCGAAATGGGCATCGCCGGAGCAGGTCTGGCCAGTACGATCGCCGAGTATATCTCCACGGCTGTATTCCTGGTATATATGGTGTTCGATCGTAAAAACCGTATCTACCAACTCTTTCGCCTGCCACCCTGGGACAGAAAGATCATTCGCCAGATCGTTAAAGTATCGGTACCCATCGTAGCTATGTCAGTGGTGGGGCTGGGCAGCAGCTTCGTCTTCTTCGGTCTTATCGAGAATTTCGGCGAGAAGGCACTGGCCGAAGCAAATTTGGTTCGGATAGCCTACCTCATCTTGGCCATCCCGTGTTGGGGCTTCAGCAGTGGTACCAATACGATCATCAGTTATTTCGTGGGCCGGGGGCGCTTTAAGGCAATCATTCCACTCCTCTGGAAAACTTCTTACCTCTGTTTAGCCATCACCGTGGCCATGGCACTGCCCCTGCTGCTCTTTCCCAATGAGGTTCTTTACCCCCTGCTGGGCGATGAGCGTGCTTACCTCATCGACGCCGCCTATCCCACTTTGGTTGTCCTTTTCGGAATCCTGATTGTCTTCACCTTCGGCAGTATTTTCTTCAACGGACTCATCGGGATCGGTGCCACCACGAAAGCTATGCGTATCCAGGTGGCAGCATCGCTGGGCTACACCAGTCTGATCTTTCTGGTCGTATACTCCAGTTGGGGAAGCCTGCCGCTGGCTTGGGGAATGGAAATAATCTACTGGTCCGTCATCTTTTTCTTCACTTTCCGGTTGCTTAAGAAGCAAGTGTAATGGCAGTGGTCGTACGATAGTAGCACCCCTGGCTCTTACGGTCGCAACCACTTTACTAACATACTCCTTCCAATCTTCAATCCTCTTTTATGTTCACCGGAATTATCGAAACCACCGGCCTCATCCAGCGCATTCAGCACGAAGGGACCAACGTTCACTACACCGTAAAAAGTGAGCTTTCACCGGAACTCAGGATCGACCAAAGCCTGGCCCACGATGGCTGTTGTCTTACCGTGGTCAGCCTCACCGAAGAAACTTATACCGTGACTGCTATCAAGGAGACCCTGGACCGTACTCGACTCGGGCAGTGGAAAGAAGGTGATAAGGTCAATCTGGAAAGGGCCATGGTTTCCGGTGCCCGGCTGGACGGCCACATCGTACAGGGCCACGTCGATACGGTCGGCGAGTGCATCAGCGTTGAGGAAGTAGATGGCAGCTGGTATTTCGAATTTCGTTACCAGCCCACCCCGGATCATATGCTGGTCGATAAAGGAAGCGTCTGTATCAATGGTACCAGCCTCACCGTCGTTGACCCGGTGGATGATCGTTTTAAGGTTGCCATTATCCCCTACACCTATGAGTTTACCAATTTTAACGCCCTGCGCCCCGGCCATCAGGTAAACCTGGAGTTCGATATCATTGGTAAGTACATCGCCAAGCACCTGGCCGTTTATGGTAAGTAAGTGGTTTACTGTTTTGACTTCAAGGTAGCAAGGCGGGTTAAATACGAGAGCGGTCACATTTACTTTGCCGGCGCGTCGCCTGGTAAAACAAATGTGACGACAAAAGACATTGCTACTTTGCCAGCCATAACCATCACAATCCCCTTTTGTATCTTCGCGTTCTGATTAGGATTGCCTTGAAAACTACCACCAAGATGAACTTGCCTGCTAAACTGACCAGTGGCCTTTTGCTGCTGTTACTAAGCGTGACTTTCTTCAGTTGCGAGGAAGATGTGAACCCCAACTACGCCGAAGAAGCTGCCGACCCCGAGCGTTACCACCGCGCCGTCAAGCAGTTGACGGATGTGATCGTGCACGATATTTTTTCCCCGCCCGTGGCCGCAAGGATTTACAGTTATTCGAATTTGGCCGCCTACGAGGTGATGGCTGCCGGTGATCCTGCCTACCAGAGCCTGGCCGGTCAGATCACTGAATTTGCAGAAGCCCCGCAACCCGAAGAAGGACTGGAATACAGCTTCCCGGTAGCGGCCCTGGTAGCCCAATGTAAAGTGGGTAAGTCGCTCATTTTCAGTGAGGATAAGATCACCAAATTCGAGGAAGAGTTGATGGCCGAAATTTTGGACATCCGGATGCCCTCCGCCGTACTGGAACGCTCCGTGGCTTACGGGCAGTCAGTGGCCGATCACGTGATCGCTTATTACGACGGCGATCTGTACAAACAGACGCGGACCTACCCCAAATTCAGTATCAGCGACGAACGCAGCCGCTGGCAGCCCACCCCGCCGGACTACATGGACGGCATCGAGCCATCTTGGAAAGATATTCGCCCCTTCACCCTGGATAGCGCCGGTCAGTACAAACCACTGCCCCCCACTGAATACAGCGAAGAGAAGGGCAGCCGCTGGTACGAAGAAGTAATGGAAGTTTATACCGCCCTGGACGAGGAAATGCCCGATTATAAGGAGCGCACGGCCATCGCCCAGTTCTGGGATTGCAACCCCTACGTCAGTAATATCGAGGGGCACCTGATGTTTGCCAGTAAAAAGATCAGCCCGGGCGGCCACTGGATCAACATCGTGGCCCTGGCCTGCCGCCAGGCGGAAGCGGACCTGCCCCGCAGTGTAGAAGCCTACACGCTAACCAGCCTGGCTCTCATGGACGGCTTCATCAGTTGTTGGGACGAAAAGTACCGCAGCGCCCTGCTACGGCCGGAAACCTTCATCAATCGCCACATCGACGAAGAATGGCGGCCGCTGCTGCAAACGCCACCTTTCCCCGAGCATACCAGCGGCCACAGCGTGATTTCCCGGGCCGCCGCCGTGGTATTGACCGATCTGTTCGGTGATGATTTCGCCTTCGACGATACCAGTGAAGAAGAATACGGCCTGCCCATGCGCAGTTTCGAAAGCTTCCTGGCGGCCAGTGAGGAGGCAGCACTGAGCCGGCTCTACGGAGGTATTCATTACCGGCCGGCGATTGACTACGGCGTCGATCAGGGCGAAAATGTCGGCAATCACGTATTGCGCACGGTGGAAACCCGTGCCCAGATCACCGAGCAACAATAATGGCCTGGCCCGCACTTTTGATTCAGCTGGTTCTGTATATGGGCCTGATGGTGGTTGATGACTATGCTGGCGGCCTGCTGGCGATAATTCTGGGAGCGATTTGCTTTTCCGTCTGGGGTATCTCTCACCTGGTGGAGTTGATACAGCCCAGCCGGGTGAAAAAGACTTACTATCGTTTGATGCTGACCGGCTGGGTGGCCCCGGCCATTGCTTTTATCGCTATCCTTTTGCTAAAAGGAGGGTTTGACTGGTTACGATGAAGGAGTATTTGCGCAAACGGGTCGCCGCATTCGGCTACTCTTTCAAGGGGCTGGGGGAGCTGCTGACTAATCATCCTCATATCCACGTACACGCCACGGCTTCGGTGGTCGTAGTCGGACTGGGCTGGTGGTTAGACGTTGATCGGATGGAATGGGCAATACTGGCACTCTGTATCGGCTGCGTCTGGACGGCCGAGGCCTTCAATAGTAGTATCGAGTTGTTGACTGACTTGGTTTCCCCGGACTACCACCCCCTAGCCGGGAAAGTAAAAGATGTAGCCTCAGCTGCCGTTTTGCTGATCTGTATCGCTGCGGCGGTGGTAGGTGCGTTGATCTTTGTGCCCTACATATGGCAATAATTCATACCCGGACCACCGTTAATTGGTTTTTCCCGACCCTTCCGTAAAGCATCGCCCGCAGCATTAGTCGGATTGGCTAGCTTTATGTATTGATTTCTCCCTCCCAATTTACGTGCTTTGCGAAACTATCTGCTTTTAGTCCTGACCTTCATTGGTGCAACCGCGCTTTCCGCCCAGTTCCAGCTAAGTAACCGACTGGATCTATATTCGGGAATCAACGGTGCTTTTTTACAACCAGCGGGGACGGTAGCCACCCCTTATAATTGGGACCTGAACGTGGCTCACATCAATTCCGGTTTTTCTAATGACTACGGCTTTCTGGCCAACGCTTCGGCAATTGGCTTGTTACGAGATGCCCGCCAGGACCTCACCGCCGACGTTGATGAATTAAACCAGCAGTGGGCACTGGGAAACCGGCTTTACGCTTACGATTTTAACAATAACGGGAAGCCACATTTCGGAGGTTTTGCAGTGGATGTGCTCGGACCAGCTTTCTCTGTTCAGATCGGGGAGTGGACCCGGGTCGGTGCTTTCGTACGAGCCAGGGTGGCGGCCAATGCCCGTGGCATTGACGCCAATTTCAGTTACTACCCCTACGATGAGCGGGAAGACGGTACCACTTTTAATCTGGCTGAAACCTTCGGCGCTGCAGCCGCATGGACGGAGTACGGTGTTCACCTCGCCCAGGCCATTCCCCTGAACGATGATACCGAGCTCAGGCTGGGCGTCAATGCCCGTTACCTCTTACCCCTGGAAGGTGGTTATCTTTTTAATCCCGGTAACTCCACTTACGGCAAAGTAAATGTCGACAGCATCTCAGTTGAAGGTGGTACTACTGAGATCGCCTTCTCCAACGTTTTGCGTGAAACAGACGACATTGGAGGAGCATCCGGCTCTGGTTTCGGTATTGACTTTGGTGCTCAAATCGCCTGGGAGCCCATGAGGGAAGGCGGCTATCGCTACGTCGCCGGTATTTCCGTTATTGACGCTGGTCTACTCAATTTTGACGACGGAGCTGAGCAACACCTGTTTGCCAATCCCGATCGCGTTTTCATCGGTTCCGACGCATTCGACGGACTGGAAGGACAGGAAGATGTTGATGAATTCATTGGGGTTTTAAATGAAATTTATTACGGTCGCCGTGGTGTATCCTTGCAGAGTGAGTCCTTTACCATCGGTTTGCCGACTGTGATCAGTGCTCAGTTCGCTTTTCAGCCGGTGAGTGATTTGCGTTTGTCGGCTGCCTATGCAGGGGGCGTCAATGTTAATGATCGTCAGCTCAAGGCTGGTCAGCAGTTGGCCCTGGCAGCTCATTTCAGCCGCTGGTGGTACGGTGCAGGCATCACCACGGCCTTACACGACTGGCAATACTTCAACCTGGGCGCTCAGTTGCGACTAGGGCCCCTTACGCTGGGCACCGATCGGTTCTTCGGCACCCTGGCCAAGGCTAAAAGATTACAGGCCGCAGATTTTTACATCGGCCTCAAATTCCACAACTTCGGACTAAAGAAGGCCGACCGGAAAGGTCAATTCAATCGACCCCGGAACAGCCGGCGGGTGAAGTGTTATGAGTGGTAGGCTTCAAAGTAGCAATGATTTAATGCGGTAATGATCTAATGATCTAATGGAGCGTCGAGTCAAATCATCAAATCATTGCTTCATTAAATCATTGCTTCATTAAATCATTGTTTCATTATCCAGGGCGGAACGTTTTTACACCTGAAGCGTTAACCAACAGACCTCGTATTGACCGTTTATGAATTTCATCCCCCGCGACGCCCCCGAAAGTCTCGAATTTGAGAAAATCCTCCAATTGCTCGAAGCCAATTGCCAGGGAGATTTGGGCCGTGAGAAAATCCGTGGCCTTCAGCCGATGACCGATCCGAAACTGATCGAGAAGCGACTGGACGAAGTAGCGGAGTTCAAGCAAGGAATGGATGATAAGCAGATGCTGCGCCTGGGGACCTACGAGGACATCGCCGAAGAGCTGAAAATGCTGAAGGTCGAGGGATACGTACTCGGTGAAAACGGTTTGCAGCGCATCAATAATCTACTGCTGCAAACCCGGGATGTATTCAAGTTCTTTAAAATAACTTCCCGCCAATCCGTATACGAAGCGCTTTATGGCTTGATTCGCCCCATTGTCTTTGAGGAAGAATTGCTCAAGGAAATAGAAAGCGTGATCGACGCCGAGGGTAACATCCGCGCCGATGCCTCCGCTGAACTGACCCGGTTACGCCGCATGATCAGCAGCAAGGAGCGAGAGATGGAGCGGGTCTTTAAAAGTGAAATCGACAAAATGCGAAAGAAGGGCTGGCTGACGGATAACGTCGAGTCTTTTCGTAACGGCCGCCGCGTACTCTCCGTACCCAGCGAGCACAAGCGCAAGATTCGCGGCATCATCCACGACGAGTCCAGTACTGGCCGGACCGCTTTCATTGAACCCGAGGCCGTCATCGAGATCAACAATGATGTCTTCGATCTGCAGCAGGAAGAGAAACGGGAGATTTACCGCATTCTCCGTGAATTGAGTGCCAAGCTACGCCCCCACGTTCATTCCCTGGCTATCTATCGCGACCTGATCGTGACCTTCGACGTTATCCAGGCCAAAGCAACCCTGGCCCGTAAACTTAAAGCGACTCGTCCCAAAGTCCTTCCCCAGCCTCACCTGGGCATTATCGAAGGCCGTCATCCGCTGCTCTATCTCAAGAATAAGCAGATCGGGAAGAAAACCGTACCATTTGATTTACAACTTTTTGGCCGCAATCGGATTCTTGTACTATCCGGTCCGAACGCCGGAGGGAAGTCCATTTCGATGAAATCCGTCGGGTTATTGCAACTGATGTTTCAGTGTGGCATGCTGGTGCCCGCCGACGCTGAATCACAAATGGGGGTTTTCCAAAAACTCTTTACCGATATCGGTGACCAGCAATCCCTGGAAGACGACCTGTCCACATATAGTTCCAGACTCACCAATGCCCAGCAATTCCTGAGCAACGCCGACGCCGGCACCCTGGTCCTGATCGACGAATTTGGCTCCGGTACTGACCCCAAGATCGGCGGTGCCATTGCAGAGGCTATCCTGGACGAGCTGCACCGTAAAAAAGTCTTCGCCGTTATTACTACTCATTACAGTAATCTGAAGATATACGCCTTTAAGACCGGTGGTATCGTCAATGGCAGCATGCATTTCGATAAGGACACGCTTTCACCCACCTACGAGTTACAGGTCGGTCGCCCCGGTTCCAGCTATGCTTTCGAGATCGCTACGAAAAGCGGCCTTCCCAATAAAGTAATGAAGTACGCCCGCCGCCGGGTAGGCAAACAGGAAGGCGCGGTGGATCAGTTGTTAATCGATCTCCAACGCGAAAAGCAGGAGGCCGAAGAAGCACTGACGAAGCTAAAGGACAAACAGCAAACCCTCGACAACCTGACGCGTACCTACGAACAACTTCATAAAGACCTGGAAGTGCGTCGTAAGCGTCTAAAGCTGGAAGCGAAGGAACAGGCCCTGCAGGAAACGGCCCGCCAGAACAAGGAGATGGAAAAGGTCGTCCGGGAACTTCGGGAAGAGAAAAACCTGGAAGCAGCTCGCGATAAAGCCAAAAAATTACGTGAAAACCGTAAAGAACTGGGCGAACAGGTTTCCGACCTCCGCGAGTCCATCTATTACGCCCCCAGTCATAAAGACGAAGAACCGATCCGGGAAGGAGATTCCGTGAAACTTCGTACCGGCGGAGCCTCGGGTGTAGTGGAAAGTATCGATAAGAAACGGGCTATCGTCCAGGTCGGCGATCTGCGAATGACCGTTAAATTGCGTGATCTGGAACCGGCCAAGGAGCAGATGAATGTTCGCCGGGAGCGCAGCGTCAGCAGTGATATCAACCGCGTCGCTACTTTCGATAGTCGGCTGGACGTTCGCGGGATGCGCTACGAAGAAGTGTTGGCCACCACCGAAGCTTTCGTAGACCGGGCGCTAATGTCCAATGCCTCCCTCTTGCAGATCGTACACGGAAAAGGCAGCGGCGCCCTCAAAAGGGCCGTACGCCAGAAGTTGAGAGAATATAAATCCGACTTCAAACTGTCTCACCCTCCCCGGGAAGCCGGTGGCGAAGGCGTGACGGTTGTGGAGTTGCTGTGATCCAACCATTGGTCAGGGACCGACATTTCTTAAATCCACCACACCCAGTATGAATTTTCCTTCCATCGAATCCCGCTTCATCCGCTACGTCAAGATCGATACCCAGTCCGACCCTCACTCTACAACTTACCCTTCGACTGAAAAACAGAAAGATCTCAGTCGCTTACTGGTACGGGAGTTAAAGGAGTTGGGTATTGAGGACGCCGAGATGAACGAACACGGCCTGGTTTACGCCACCATTCCCGCCAGCCCCGGATGTGAGGATGCGCCGACCATCTGCTTTTGTAGTCACGTAGATACCAGCCCGGATGCCAGTGGCAAGAACATAAAACCAATCGTTCACCGCAACTACGCCGGCCAGGACCTGGTACTACCCGATGATCCGAGTATAGTTATTCGCCAGTCCGACCACCCTGATCTGGAAGAACAGCATGGCCATGACGTTATCACGGCTTCGGGAACCACTTTATTGGGTGCCGATGACAAGGCCGGGGTGACGGCAATTATGGCTGCGGCGGAGTATTTGATGACCAACCCATCCGTAAAGCACGCCGCCCTGAGAATCCTTTTTACCCCCGACGAAGAGATCGGCCGGGGAGTAGACAAGGTGGACATGCAAAAGCTCAACGCCGACTTTGGGTACACCATGGACGGCGCTCGACGCGGTAGCATGGAAGACGAAACCTTCAGTGCCGATGCGGCTACCATCCACATCGATGGGGTGAGTGCCCACCCCGGTATGGCTCTGGGTAAACTGGAAAATGCCGTCAAGATTGCCTCCGATATTGTAGCTGCACTTCCCAAGGACGGTCGCAGCCCCGAAACGACCAGTGACCGGGAGGGGTTCGTTCATCCCGTTGAGATCAAAGGAATCGGTGAGAAAGCCCGTATTGATTTTATCGTTCGTGAGTTCGATGCGAGTAAATTATCCGAGGGACACGCGCTCATCCAGTCCGCTATCGAAAAGGTAGCGCCCAATTATCCCAACAGCAAGATTCGCCTGGAGATCAAGGAGCAATACCGCAACATGAAAGAAATCCTGGATGATCATCCCCAGGTGGTGGCGTTGGCTGAACGGGCCATCGAGGATGCCGGTCTGACCTTACGCAAGTCCAGTATTCGGGGTGGAACGGACGGTTCCCGCCTCAGTTTCATGGGCTTGCCCTGCCCGAATATCTTTACCGGAGAACACGCTTTTCACGGCAAATACGAATGGGTGACGGTGCAGGATATGGAAAAGGCTGCGGAGGTGATTGTAAGAATAGTCACTTTGGCTTCAAAGTAGCAAAGATCTCGTCTAACGTGGATTTTCTGGAGCTGGCGGAATCCGAGCGTTGGAATCAGGACACTTTGTCTTCGTCCGTAGAATGTGTATTTTCGGGTGATGAAACAGACCGGTTCTCAGAAAAGATGGGGGCGGCTGGTTTCACCGCCCGATTTGCAAAACCTTGCTACTTTGCTAGCCAAAAAGACTGAAGCCCGCTGATCCTCGTAAAATCTTCCAAGTTGACAGTTAAAATAGATACCGTACTCGCCAAAATCGAGAGTAATACCTGGATGATGGTTTTTCCGATTCCTGCCGCCGAAGTAGAAGAGCTGCTGTCACATACTACTGATCGCCGGGTGATCTGCACGCTTGAAAATGGCTATTCCTGGGGTGCGGCACTGCTGCATGCCAAAGGTGGAAATTACTTTATTAACGCAAGTAAGAGCGTGCGTAAATCGGCAAATCTGGTGCCTGATCAGCAAGTCACGCTCAGTCTGGAGCCGGATACCAGTGAATACGGAATGCCAGTAGCGGAGGAACTCGTAGAACTATGGGCTTTTGATCAAGAGGCTTTTGATGTATTCCACACGCTAACGCCGGGTAGGCAACGCTCCTTATTATATCGAATCCAGCAACCCAAAACTTCCGAAACCCGTGCGAAAAGGGCCGTTCAATTCATGGAGTACCTCAAAAACACTGGCGGTATACTGGATTATAAAGAACTCAATATCTTCGTCAAAAACTGGAACCAGGGGAACTAGTGGTCTGTCACGCTTACCTGAAAACCTGATTTTGACAGACCACTAGTCGCTGATAGCCGCTAATTCCGCCCTCAGTTTTTTAGTCATTTTACTCACCACCAGTTCATAGCTGTGATCGGTGAGCTCTCGAATCAACTCTGGGCCCAGGTCCCTTTCCAGGTAGACAGTATTCCAATGAACCTTATTCATATGCCAGCCGGGAATGACACCGTCATAGCGGTCGCGTAGCTCCAGATTTTTTTCGGGAACACCTTTTAGGTTTACGCGTGGTTCTGGTTCGTCCAGCCCGCAGGCGGCGAACATTTTTCCCATTACCTTGAATACCAGGGTGTTTGGGCCAAATGGGAGCTCTTCGGTTACACCGGGTTTGGAAAGGCAGTATTCTCTAAGTTCGTCGAGATGCATGATCGGGATTTTGTTGCCGAGCTGATTGAAATATTGAAGGCATTTTATGTGTAATATGTTGTATATCAGTAAAATGGTGTGGGTGATGTGGGTGTGTCACCACCCGCTCAAACCATAGTCATGATACGTATTGTGAATTCAAGAATTCACCTCCAGCCTTTAGATGCTTTTAAGTTCTCGCTGGCTATCCGCTTCCGGAATCCGAGCGTCTAGCCAGTCAAGTACGTAAGCAAACACTTCTGCTCGCTCTGGCTCATTGTGTATTTCGTGGTAGAACCCATCCCAGCTTTTATAACTGACATCCTTTCCACTTACACGGGCGGCGAACTCGCGTGAGCCCTCGGAAGACGTGATCTTGTCAGCGGTACCGTGCATTATAAGCAGAGGAAATTTGATCTCACCACGGTACTCGTCCAGCCAATCCCCCATTTCCAGCATGTCGATTCCCGATTTGGCACTAAGCATACTGTGGGTGAGTGGGTCCGCATCGTATGCCGGGGCGATTTCAGGATTGCGGCTAAGGTGGTCCAATTCCAAACCCGTTGGTAGTGTAAGTGCTGGCCAAACGTTGCGCATCACTTTCCCGATCATTACTTTGGCCGCTGGGGCGGGAAACCCTAACCTTATATAAGGAGCGGAAACAATGGCTCCATTCAGGTTCGGGTGGCGGTTGATCAGATACTGCAACAATAATCCACCACCAAGGCTATGACCATATAGATAAACGGGCCGGTCAGGGTAGCGCGTCTGGCATTCAATGGCCAGCCGGCCGATAGTATCCAGGTAATAGCCCCAGTGCTCAACGTGCCCCCGCTTCCCTTCACTACGTCCGTAGCCCTGGCGATCGTAGCCAACCATTGCAATCTCGTTTTCCTGAAAAAAGCGGCCCAGATGATCGTAACGCCGGCAGTGTTCTCCAACTCCGTGCACCAGACCTACCACCGCCCTGGCGTTATCTACTGGCCACTCGGCGGCGTATATGCGGTTGTTCTGGGCGCTTTGCCAGTGAAACTCTTTTATGGCGGCGGTAATGGGCATGATCAGACGTGGTTTATTTCCCAATGTCAGGATAATAGTTCAACAAATTCTGGATTGTTAAGCTATAATTGACGGATTTTAATCAAATTCGCTCAATGAAGCCACGTATCGTATTTATGGGAACGCCGGATTTCGCCGTTCCTTCCCTGGAAATCTTATTGGAAAACAACTACGAGGTCGTCGGTGTGGTCACTGCCACCGATAAGTACGGCGGCAGGGGAGGGAAGCAGTTGTTGGAGTCCGCAGTAAAAAAGGCAGCTTTGCGCCATGGTATCCCGGTCCTCCAGCCACGCAACCTCAAAGCACCGGAGTTCATCGAGTCACTACGCGCCCTTAAGGCCGACTTGCAGATCATTGTCGCCTTTCGCATGTTGCCCGAGGTAGTTTGGAATATGCCGCCATTGGGGACCTTTAACCTACACGGTTCATTGCTGCCGCGTTACCGGGGTGCCGCACCTTTGAACTGGGCGGTTATGAATGGAGATGAAGAGACGGGCGTAACCACCTTTTTTCTTCAACACGAGATTGATACCGGCGATATGTTATTACAAAGCAGCACGCCCATCGGTCCGGAAGAAACGGCTGGTCAGGTTCATGATCGACTGATGCAGGTTGGAGCAAATTTGGTGCTGGCTACCGTACGACTCATTGAAACCGGTGATTATCGACCTCAGAAGCAGGAAGACGAATTGGCCACACCTGCTCCGAAGCTGTTCCGTGAAAACTGCGAGATTGATTTCGGGCAGACCGTAGATCAGGTACACAACTTTATCCGTGGGCTGAGTCCCTATCCCACGGCATGGACGGAGTTAGCGGGTAAGACCCTAAAGATCATTTTGGCTGACAAAGTAGCAATGCCGGATCACGGCTACGCCCCCGGTACCTTACTCACGGATAACCGCAAAGAATTGAAGATCGCCTGCCGGGACGGTTTCATCTTTCCCCGGAAACTACAACTGGCTGGCCGTAAACGTATGGACGTCGCTAGCTTCCTGAATGGTACTGAGTTGGAGAGTGGGGTAGTATTAGGTCGTATCTATAAGGACTGAAATAAGGTATCTACTAGTTAGAATCTCATGCCGTCTGTTATTCTATCCCACACCTCAATTCTGGCTCCAATAATTCTTTTGCCCAAACTGCGGATAACCTTACGAATGTTTGCTCAGGAAGCGGTGCGCCAAACATCCCGACGGCCACGAAAAAAAGATGGATAAAAAAGAAGAAAAACGAACATTATGCTTGCATAATCAACCTGGCTGTATGTATCTTTGCAATCCCGCAAACGAGCGGTATCTGTTGCAGCGAAAATGCTTTTAAAGATTTTTGAAAAAAGATTTGAAAAAGCTTGCGGGAATAAAAATCCTGCGTATCTTTGCAGCCGCTTCGGAAGCGAGGCGAAAAACAAGCTAAAAATTGCGGTCTAAAGTGACTGCATTTATAGATAAAGACCGGTGAAGATCTGAGTGGGCCGATAGGGTGCCGAGGGATTTTCGAGAAGCTGGTTGAATGATCTTTGACATCAATGGTAGGCGAGGTTCTGAGTCGATCTATAAACTATGCTACAAGCATTTGTTTGGAACGACCCTGAAGTCAAATTTTTCAGCATCATATTT
>PDLQ01000033.1 GCA_002591745.1 Lewinellaceae bacterium SD302 | reverse complement strand
TTGTCGTGAGAGGGACTATAGATTATATAGACATGATGCATAAATGAAAAAAGCCGAGCACATAAATGTACTCGGCTTAGCGCCTCAACAAGGACTCGAACCTTGGACCTACGGATTAACAGTCCGCCGCTCTAACCAACTGAGCTATTGAGGCAATAATATATTTTCATTTAACGAAGAACCTTGTACCTACGGGTTAATCCCGGTGTGCACCGAGACCGCTCTAACCAACTGAGCTATTGAGGCATTATTCTATAGTTGCTTCGTTAAGCGGACGCAAAGTTAATCCGTCTCGTTTTTATTTGCAATCTTTGCGGCAGAAAAAATAAAAAAAGATGAGTCTTCTTGCAATTGGTACCCTGGCCTTCGATGATATTGAAACACCATACGGCAAAGCCGACATGATCGTAGGCGGTAGCTGCACCTATATTACTTACGCTGCTTCTTACTTTGCCTCAGAGGTACAGATCGTCTCCGTGATCGGGGAAGACTTCCCGGAAACAGTGATGAACGACCTCAAAAGTAAAGGTGCGGACCTGGAAGGTGTAGAGTTAAAAAGAGGGGAGAAATCCTTTTTCTGGGCCGGACGCTATCACGACGATATGATGGGCCGCGACACGCTGGATACTCAACTTAATGTACTCGCCGATTTCGATCCCAAACTTCCCCCTGCCTACCGCAATACCGATTATGTAATGTTAGGGAACCTTACTCCTTCCGTACAGATGCAGGTAATCGAGCAGATGGAAAGCAAGCCCAAATTTCTGGCCTTGGACACCATGAACTTCTGGATGGACGTGGCCATGGACGAGCTCAAAGCCGTGCTGAAGAAGATCGACATCCTGATCATCAACGACGAGGAAGCCCGTCAGCTCAGCGGCGAACTCAGCCTGTTGAAAGCTGCCGCCAAGATTACCGATATGGGGCCGAAGAGCCTCATCATCAAGAAAGGAGAGCACGGTGCACTGCTTTTCCAGGGGGACAAAACCTTTTTCGCTCCGGCTTTATTACTGCCAAAAGTAGTGGATCCTACCGGAGCAGGTGACACCTTCGCTGGTGGTTTCATGGGTTACCTGGCCGCTACCGATGACATTTCTTTTGAAAATCTGAAGCGGGCGATCATTCACGGTTCCGCCCTGGCAAGTTTCGTAGTAGAAGACTTTGGTACCCGTAAACTGGAACGGCTGACCAAGTCCGACATCGACGGACGGGTTGCCCAATTCTCTGAGTTGGTGCGGGTGAACTTTTAGCAGTTCTCTGTACTTGAAGCGTATTTCATAACTGACCTTTAAGTACGAAATCCCCCATTTGCGGGATACCCTCGTCTGCCGAGCAGGTCTAATTTCATGGTTAAAAACACCGCCATGAAACTTTTCCTCATACCCACTCTGCTGTTTGCTGCTTTATCTGTGTTCAGCGGACTGAGTGCTCAGTCCGACGTAGAGGGTTCAGCAGACCATCCTTTACTCACCCGTTACCCCGGCAGCCACATTGCCGCCTACGAAACCGAGAAATACTTCGAGTACGATTTCGCTACCGGGCCGATCTCCGGTTATCGCCAGATCAAAGAACGGGAGCAACACGCCGGCCAGCTCTACCGGATTTATTACGAGATTGAAGCCGGACCGGAAGAAGTGTCCATCGGCGAAGTTTATGCCGACTATGTTCAGGCCTTCGAGCGGGGAGGAATTAAGGTCATCAATAAGGCCCTGAAACCAAAAGCCAATGAATTCGGCGGTAGTTCGTGGATCGGTACGGCCCTGGGCGACCAACAGCCTCAGTCCCGTGCTGCTTTGAAATTATTTGCGGGCACCTCATCTGCCGGTGGGAAATTCGCCTTGGTCGGAAAATTGGATCGGCCAGCCGGACCGGTGTACGTTGCCATCTACGGCGAAAGACATAGCAACAAGCTCGTCAATTATCTTGTCGATATTCTGGAAACTAAGCCCGCCGATCTGGGTAAAGTCTCCATCGACCCGGACTACCTGGCCGATGAACTGGCAGCCCGGGGCAGCGTCAGTATTTATGGTGTTGAATTCGATTTCGATTCGGCGAAGATCAAAACCGGTTCGGAGGAGACGCTTGAACAAATTGCCGCCTATCTTAAATCCTGGCCAGCCATCAAACTCTATGTAGTCGGCCATACCGACATGAGCGGTGACCTGGAGTACAATCGGGAACTAAGCCGCCGCCGCGCTGCGGCAGTAGTGACCGCACTGGAAAACGAGTACGGTATCGGCAAAGGGCGGCTCCATGCGGATGGTGTAGCTTTTATGGCGCCGAAGTCGACAAATAAGAGCGAAGAAGGACGGGCCTTGAACCGGCGAGTGGAGTTGGTGCTGCGACAATAATCGTTGTACATTGGTCCAAATCTGCATTCAGTGCTTGAACAATTCCAATCCCTGACCCTATTCGACTGGGCGACCACCATCCTGGCCCTTATCTACGTTTTCCTGGCTGCTCGAAATAATCCCTGGTGCTGGGTCTTTGGTGCGGTGGCCTGTGCCATCTGGTGTTATGTGGACATCGTGCAATACGATTTGTATAGTGACGCGGCCCTCCAGGCTTTCTATGTTGTAATGTCAGGCTTTGGCATCTATCAGTGGCAATTCGGAGGACAGGAAAGTGGAGAACTCAGCATCAGTCGAATGTCGTTGACAGAGCATGTGGGGCTGATAGCCTTCAGTCTTGGTGTTGGTTTTTTACTCGGCTACTTTGTTAGTCAAAATTTTGCCGCCGCGGCTACTTACCCGGATGCTATTACGACCGTGGCCAGTGTAGGGGCTACTTTTCTGTTGCTGCGCCGAAAGCTGGAAAACTGGTTGTACTGGATCGTGATCGATCTGGGCTACGTGGCGATCTACTGGTCAAGGGAGGCGTGGTTGTTCGCGGGAATCATGGTGGTCTACGTAATGGTGGCGGGGTACGGGTATTGGGAATGGAAGCGGGAGGCAGAGTTGCGGTCTAACGGTTTAACGGTTTAACGGTCTGACCGTCTGACAGTCTTACGGGCATACGTGACTTGCAGCTTCGTAAGACTGTAAGACCGTTAAACCGTAAGACTGTAAGACCATAAGACTGTAAGACCGTAAGACCATAACTCCATCAAAATTATGACTTCAAAGTAGCAAGGATTCTTTAAAACCAGGTGTGACTCAAGGAAGGCCCAGGCAGGACAACAAGGCATTTATCCAGATTCAGTCTAAATAAAAAACTTGGCTAAACATGTATTCTAATATCATCTTATTAGTATGGCGGAGTATTGTATCTTCGCGCTAAATTCCGGATACTATGTATATATGGTGTCCGGATACTCGATTGGTTAACGTCAGTCGGGTCTTTTTTCATCAAACTGCCTAGCATCATACCTATGGGAAGCATGCTGAAGAACAAAGGCTTGTACGCCTTGCTCCTTTTGATCGCAATTTCGGCCCAGTCTCAGGCTGCTCCGGGAATGAGCAATCTTCTTTTTTACGGACTAGCCGCCCTGGCGATGGTCCTCTTCTTTTTTCTCATTGTGAGCGTGGCCGATAACCTGATGGTGATCGAAGGCCGCCAAAGCGGTGCGGATCGGACGGGGGCAAATTTCAGTCTCTTTCCGAAAGCCAACGAGCTTTTCGGCAAGAAGGCGCCGGGCTACCTGGATGACGAGCCGGTCTACAGCCTTAAGAAAGGCCACGACATTCCGTTGGAAGGTAAAGCGACCAAGAAAATCTCTACCGCCGACGGGGTAACCCGTTACGCCGTACAACCTCCTAACTTTCTGGGCTTGCGCCCGATCCCGAAAGTAACCGTAGAGGTCGGTGACAGTGTGAAGGCCGGTGACGTGATTTTCCACGACAAGAATATGGACCGCATCAAATTCGTCGCTCCCGTTTCCGGTGAGGTGCTCGAAGTACGTCGCGGTGCCAAGCGTGCCATTACCGAAGTAATCATCCTGGCCGATAAGGATCAGCAAAGCCGCAGCTATGAGTTGCCGGCCGCCGATGCCGATCGTGCTACCCTGGTAGATTTCTTGCTGGAAAGCGGCGTGTGGCCATTTATTCGTCAGCGTCCCTACAACGTAGTCGCTGATCCGGAGGTGACACCACGCGATATCTTCATCAGTACTTTTGACACTGCCCCGTTGGCCGCCGACCTAAGCTATACCGTTGAAGGACGGATGGATGCTTTCCAGGCCGGGCTCGATGTACTGAATCGTTTGACCGATGGTCTCGTTTACCTCGGCCTGGACGGGCGCGGTGACGAAGCTCCTTCTCCGGTCTTTACCGAGGCCAAAGGAGTACAAAAACGCTACTTCCGTGGTGCTCACCCCGCAGGTAACGTCGGTGTGCAGATTCATCACATTCACCCCGCCGGACCGAAAGATAAAATTTGGACCCTCAACGTTGATGGCGTTCTGACCATTGGAGAACTCTTTCTGAGTGGCCGCTACGACGCCAGCCGCCTGGTAGCTCTCACCGGTGCCCCAATGGCCGAGCCTCACTACGTACGTACCCACGTCGGTGCTAACGTCGGTGAACTGCTGAAAGGATTGGTCATCAACAAAAAAGACGGAGAAGCCGTTCGCTACATCAGCGGTAACGTACTGACCGGACAGGAGAAGAACGAAGATCAATTCCTCAACTTCCGCGATAATCAGGTAACCCTGATCACTGAAGGCAGCGAGCCCGAAATTTTCGGTTGGTTACTGCCACTGAAACAACGTGCTTCCATCAGCCCGACTATTCCGGTACTGACTGATCACCTGGAGGTCACTACCAATACCCACGGTGAAAAACGCGCTTTTGTAGTCACCAACGACTACGAGCAGGTAATGCCGATGGATATCTATACCCAGCAGCTGATGAAAGCTATTCTGGTCAACGACTTCGAAACCATGGAGGGCCTCGGCATCTACGAACTGGTGGAGGAAGACGTAGCCCTGGCCGAATTCGCCTGCGTATCCAAGCAGCCACTGCAATCCATCCTGCGGAAAGGGTTAGACACGATGCGGGAACAGGGATAGTATCTGACAGTCTAACAGTGGTACGGTCTTACAGACCAGCGTTGCTTGCGCGCGCTGTCGGACCGTAAGACCGCTAGGACCGTAACTAAAAAGTAAAAAACCGGGCGTAGCCCAAGAATGTAATCGATATGAGCGCATTGCACGATTTTGTCAAAAAGTTTGAGCCGGACCACGAGAATAAGTTCCTGCATACGACTTACGACGCTTTTTACACTTTTCTTTTTCAGCCGGGTGAGGTCACCAAAGGTGGTACCCACGTTAAGGACGGTATGGACCTGAAGCGTCTGATGGTACACGTTGTACTGGCGCTGCAGTTGCTGTACGTTTTCGGCACCTGGAACATCGGTCACCAGCACTTCACCGCGCTGGGCCAATATCCTGGCCTCCTGGAAGGCTTTCACTTGAAACTGGTTTACGGTCTGGTGAAGATGATCCCGATCTTCCTGGTCACTCACGTTGTCGGTCTGGGCATTGAGTTCATCTACGCCGCCAAGAAAGGACACAGCGTAGAGGAAGGCTTCCTGGTTTCCGGAGCCCTGATTCCGCTGATCATGCCACCCGACATTCCGTTATGGATCCTGGCCGTTTCCATCGCTTTTGCCGTAGTACTCGGTAAAGAAGCCTTTGGAGGTACCGGTATGAATATCTGGAACATCGCCCTGCTGGCCAGGGTCTTCATCTTCTTTGCTTACCCAACCACCATTTCCGGTGACGAGGTATGGATCGCGGGAATGGAGAAGTTGCCCGAAACGGGTGCCTGGGTTGGCCAGCAATACGGTGGCATTTACAGCTTCTTCGACTGGATATTCTCCGGACTCGGGGCATCGACCTTCGGAGAAGGAGGCGCGTATATGCTTTCGGCCGCCGACGGCGTTACCGGCGCTACACCGCTGGGCCTTGCGGCCAAAGGTGGTTGGGCCGAAGTAACTCAGTACTACAGCACTGACCAGATGTTTTGGGGCGCTATTCCCGGTTCCATCGGTGAGTCCAACAAGCTATTCATTATCCTCGGAATGTTCTTCCTGGCGGTGACCAAGATCGCCGACTGGCGCATCATCGTTGGTGGTGTCTTCGGCTTTATTTTCTGTAGCCTGCTGATGAACGCCATGGCCCCGGACGTCTTCACCGAAAACACCCAGGGCATCTTCAAGTTCATGGCCATTCCATGGTACTACCAGATGATCATGGGCAGCTTCCTGTTCAGTATTGCCTTCATGGCTACCGATCCGGTTTCGGCCGCTTCTACGCCCACCGGTAAGTGGATTTATGGTTTCATGATCGGCCTCATCGGTCTGATTGTGCGAGTCTGGAACCCGGCTTACCCCGAAGGCTGGATGCTGGCTATCCTGTTCATGAATACCTTTGCACCGCTGATCGATCACTATGTTTTCCAGGCCAATATCAAGCGCCGGGCCAAACGTGGTGCCGAACTGGCTGCCGTACGCGACGAACTGATCACGGAAAAGCAGGGCCGTATGGACATTTTAACCCCAGAAAACGTATAACCCGGTAGCGTAATGCCCGTGATTCTATTCATTTTGTCGGCGCTCGTCGCCTAGCGAAATGAATAGGGCCAACCCACGGCATTGCTACTTTGTTAGCCAAAATAAAACGACAAATGGACAACAAGAAAATCTACGGTTTCGTCCTCATCATGACCCTGGTGGTAGCCGGCGTGCTGGCTGTCCTCAAGGAAGCAACCGCGGGCCTGGTGGCCCAGAACGAAGAGGTATTCAACAAGCGTGCCATTCTGGCTGCCGTATCCGAACCGATCCAGCAATCCGGTGAGATCATGGTGGCGGACCTATCTGACCAGGAGGTACAGGAATTTTTCGCCAGCAACGTAAAGCAAATGGTGCTGGACGCCGAAGGCGGGATCGTTGAAGGAGCCATGGCCATCGATGTAGACATGCCCAAAGAGAAGAAGAAAGAAGCCGCCTCACGGCAATTTCCGCTCTACGAGGTGAATCTGGATGGTGAGCGCTACTACGTATTCAGCGTGATCGGAAATGGTCTGTGGGACATCATCTGGGCCAACATTGCCCTGGAGAGCGATATGAATACTATTGCCGGAGTTGCCTTCGACCACGCCGGTGAGACTCCCGGTCTGGGTGCCGAGATCAAAGACAATAAGGGTTGGTACCAACAATTCTACAAGAAAAAGATCTTCCGCGACGGTGAGCTCGTGGGCGTCAATGTACGCAAGGGTGGTGCCAAAGACGACTGGGACGTAGATGGCCTGAGCGGCGCTACGATCACCGGCGACGGCGTGACCGACATGATCTACAACGGCTTGAATGCCTACGAATCCTTCATTAATGAAAAACGCAGCGAACTGGGTGGAACCAGCATGCTGATCCAACAATAACTGACCCATGGCAGAAGTAAAAGATACCAAGGCGGTGGAAAAAACGCCACTCTTCGGCAAAGAAGAGAAGCAACTCATCTACGATCCGCTGTTCGACAATAACCCGATCACCATCCAGGTACTGGGCGTTTGTTCGGCCCTGGCGGTCACCTCCCTCGTGTATCCATCTCTGGTGATGGCCGTCGCGGTGGTTTTCGTTTGCGGCTTCAGCAGCCTGTTCACCTCGCTGCTGCGGAACACCATTCCCAAGCAGGTCCGCTTGATCGTTCAGCTGGTCATCATCGCCCTGCTGGTAACGGTGGTAAACTTCGTACTAAAGGCTTTCGCTTACCCGGTTTACAAACAACTCTCGGTCTACATCGGCCTGATCATCACCAACTGTATCGTGATGGGTCGTCTGGAAGCCTTTGCCATGGCCAATAAACCCTGGCGTTCCTTCATTGACGGAATCGGTAACGGCCTCGGCTACGGCGCTATTCTGGTACTCGTCGGCGTCGTTCGCGAAATCTTTGGCAAGGGAACCCTTTTTGCCGGTTCCGGCATCGACATGATGATGATCGGACCCAGCGAGGATTACTGGATCAACACCATGGCTACCGAAGGCTGGCAGACTATGTTCGGCTGGTACGCCAACAATAACCTGATGGTTATGCCCGCCGCCGCCATGTTCGTGATCGCCATCGTGATTTGGATCCAGCGGGCGCGGAATCCGAAATTGGTGGATATATCATAAGGACGCTAGATGAAAGACACTATACGATAGACTATGTCTGGCTTCGTGTCTAGTGTCTGGCATCTGATTTCTAGTGCCTTTTTGACTAACAAAGTAGCAAAGCAAAAACTCCGTCCCCAAGCCTAAAGGCCTCCGGGGCGAACAATAAACAAACAGATGGGCGAATTAATTAACGTCTTTATCGAATCGGCTTTTATCGAGAACCTGGTTCTGGCTTACTTCCTGGGTATGTGTTCTTACCTGGCCGTTTCCAAATCCCTGAATACTGCTTTCGGTCTTGGGCTGGCGGTGATCTTCGTATTGGGTATCACCATGCCGATCAACTGGCTGATCAACGAGTATCTGCTGGTGCCGATCGAGCTGGAGTTCCTGCGGTTCATCCTGTTCATCGCGGTAATTGCCTCGATGGTACAGCTGGTGGAAATGGTGGTGGAAAAGTACAGCCCCGGCCTCTACGCGGCTCTGGGTATCTTCCTGCCGCTGATTACCGTGAATTGCGCGATCCTAGGTGGTAGCCTCTTTATGGTAAGCCGGGAATACACTTTGCCCGAGAGCGTGGCTTTCGGACTGGGTGGTGGCTTCGGCTGGTTCCTGGCAATCATTGCGATTGCAGCCATTCGCGAAAAAATCCGCTACAGTAACGTACCTCCTGCCCTGCGCGGACTGGGTATGGCTTTCCTGATCACGGGCCTGATGGGGCTGGCTTTTATGGCACTGATGGGAATTGATCCGGCGGTTATCGCGGGACCTCAGTAGTTTAATGATCTAGTGAGGCAATGATTTGCTGAGGCGATGATTTAATGCTGATTCAGTCCTTATATCATTTTTTCATCACATCATTGTTTAAGAAAAACAAACAAAAGGCTTCGTACCTTTTACTAATACAAACAACGAGTTATGACAATCCTGTATGCGATCCTCGTTTTCACCGCTATCATCGTCGCACTGACGGTGATGCTGTTGGCGGCCCGGAAGAAACTGGTTCCCCAGGGCGAGGTGAAGATCGTCATCAATGGCGATACTGAAAATCCCGTGATGGCCCAGCCCGGCAGTAGCCTGCTGAACGTGCTTTCCGACCAGAACGTATTCCTGCCGTCTGCCTGTGGCGGTGGTGGTACCTGTGCCATGTGTGAGTGCCACATTGATGCCGGTGGTGGCGACGTGCTGCCAACCGAACTGAATCACCTTACCCGTCGTGAAGTAGCCGAAAACATGCGTCTGGCCTGTCAGGTAAAGGTGCGCCAGGATATGGACATCCGTATTCCGGAAGAGATTTTCGGTATCAAGAAGTGGGAGTGTACGGTGAAGTCTAATTACAACGTAGCGACCTTTATCAAGGAATTCGTGGTAGAACTGCCTGCGGGTGAGAACCTCGACTTCGAATCCGGTGGCTACATCCAGATCGACGTACCGGAAGTGACCGTTGATTTCAAGAACTTCAACATCGACGCCCACCCGGATCACCACGATGACAAAGACAAGTTCCACGAAGCCTGGGACAAGTTCGACATGTGGAAACTCCGTATGGTCAATGACGAAGAGCAGTTCCGCGCTTACTCGATGGCCAACCACCCGGCCGAGGGTAATATCGTGATGCTCAACATCCGGATCGCTACGCCACCGTTTGATCGTAAAGCAGGCGACTACATGAATGTCAACCCCGGTGTTTGTTCCAGCTATGTTTTTGACCAGACCCCCGGCGACAAAGTGACGATTTCCGGTCCCTACGGTGAGTTCTTCATCAAGCCGACCGACAAAGAAATGGTTTACATCGGTGGTGGTGCCGGTATGGCTCCCCTGCGTAGCCACATCTTCCACCTTTTCCATACCATGAAGACGGACCGCAAGGTCAGCTACTGGTACGGCGGTCGCTCCAAAGCCGAGTTGTTCTACGGCAACGACTTCCAGGAGATTATGGACAACTTCCCCAACTTCGAGTACAAGATCGCCCTCAGCGAGCCACTACCCGAAGATAACTGGGACGGTATGACCGGCTTCATTCACCAGGCCGTTTACGATAACTACCTCAAAGATCATCCGGAGCCGGAAGAGATCGAGTACTACCTCTGTGGTCCTCCCCTGATGCTTTCCGCAGTACAGAACATGCTCGATGAGCTGGGTGTACCGGAAGAGAACGTTGCCTTTGATGACTTTGGCAGCTAATCGGTAGAGCCGATTGAAATGAGAGAGGGTTGGGCGTGTGCGTTCAACCCTCTTTTGGTTTTTGACTAGTCGAAGAAGTACTGGAAATCAATTCTTGTTAGACCGCCGTTAGATAAAAGCATTTTTGAAGGGAACATTAATATGCCATCACCGGACCGATAGAGAAATGTGTATACGGATATAATGGTTTACGTTTGAAAATCAGGTAGGAGGACCTCAGGGTCGTAATCCATAATATCAATTGTAATATCTGCTTCTGGATCATCAAGTACTATCGCTGGTTCAATGGGGTAATCCCTTAAGCCATCAGTATTGAAGATGGTGTCCGTACGATGGATGGAATTGTTAAGGGAAGTTCTAATTGCAAGGAATATGTCTGCGGCCGTACTATCAGTGTCCCAATAGGTTCCGTCTCCTTTGGTAACGAATGATCCATTTATCGCGATGTTAATTATCTCGATTCTCGATGGGATGGCTGGTTCGCCCGAAGGTGTAATGTTGTCTTTTTGGCAGGTATAAAAGAATGTGGTGGAAAGAATGAGGAGGATGATCCAATACTGCTGTATCATGCGGCTATTTGAGTTATTCAAAAAGTAGGCGGTAGTTAATTTTGAGTAATCCACCAGCGTGTAAAAAATTAACCTGTACGGTATCAGTTATATCGGTTGCCGAGTTGAAAAACCGCGTATCGTGGCGACAAATTCTCTGGTTATCGAAGGGGGGATTGAATTGTGGGTCAGCATCGTGGAGAGATATAATGAACGTTTCAGTTGGATCATCGTACCTAATTGAGTCCCTGAAAGTAAACACGTGGCTACCCGTGATATTGGGAATAGTCTCGGAATACCTAACAAAATAATTCGGCGGGTAGGCAATACCAATGTATAAGTCTACGGGAGAACTGTCTCGATCATAATGGTCACCATTTCGATCTAATAAGGGCATGTCAACGGCTTCGATAGAAAACACTTCGACTCCGCTTGGAACGGGTTGGTCTATTTCATTCGTGTTTTCTTCGCAGCCGAACACGATAATTGCTAGTAGGCAAATGAACAAAGCAATCATGTGGATGCTATTTCTCGAATCATTCATTTAGTATAAGTTTTCCGCTATCAATAGAGCCATCCGCGAACACAACTCGGTAGAATAGCATTTTCCCTTTTTCTAGGGCTAGGTTAATGGGATGGGTTCCGACGAAAAATTGCTCACTCAATGCTTTAGTTCCATCAATCCTGAATATATCTACATTGATTGGTCGGTCATTTTGGGTTTTTGTAGATAATTCCAGATAGATAATTTCATCGGTGGGGTTCGGGAAGAACTTAGCCGTGTTAATGTTCAGACTTTCAGATGAGTTGAGCCCTTTAATGGGGGTTTTAATCTGTGGTTTCTTACTTTTAGCTTGAGAGGTTGTATCTGTTAGGCTGAAATAAGAAACGTACGGGCGATTAAATGAAGTATTTCCACCACTAATGATGGGCAATTGCAAATAATCCATATTGCCGATCTTTCTGATGCCATACTCACCTGAGTAGTTGCCTCCAAAATGAACTATTCCGTTGTATATTTTTATTTCTTCAACAGTTTCCGTATCAGGGCTGCCATAGTGCTTTGATGACACTATGTTGCCTTGATTGTCTAAGACTAGAAAAAGAACATCTGACAGTCCATTAGATGAAAAGAAGTTACCATCAAAAGTTATGTCTCCAGTAAAAGTAATGCCAATTACAGATAAACCACTAGTAGATATCTGTGATGTTACCGAAACTACCTCTCCTCCATTAGAGGCGAGTAAATCCTTTGCAAACGAGAGTGTTTGATTGTTGAATTGTAGGATTTTGACCTGGGCCCCTGAAGTCTTCAGGGAAGTCAAGAATATGTTATTATGAGATGATATTGCTTTTACCTTGGATACGTCAGCTAGTATCTGTGGTACTGCTAATTTTGATTCGTCTCTCAAAGACAGAAAATATGTGCTATCTGATGAAATTGTATAGGCAGCTGCACCTCCGTTCAATTCGACACTCTTCTCACTTTCTATACTTAAAGCAACATGATTTTCTATCATCGAGATTTGATCGTTAGGTCCTAGTTCTTCCAAAAATCTCATTCGATTTGTCAGTAAATAAGTACCGTCCGTATTGATAGAGAACTCGGAAAACGCTGCTTTAGTGTACCCGTTAATCTGTTGGTCGTCAATCACAAGATTTCCATTCGATCTGCAAGTTATAGTTGGGATATCACTTCCTATACTAATATTGAGGTCGACGAAACTCCCTTCAATTACATGTAAAAAACTATTGTTTAGATACTTACCCTCTACAACCCATTGCTGATCACTGTTTTTATATAGAAATATTCTATAGTCATTGTCATAATCGATGTAAAGGTCACTTAAGGTTTGATCGTTACTTTTTCGAGAATTTCCATTGGCGTACGGGGTAAAGTCTATGTAGCTGGAAATATCTGCTGAATCAATGCTTAGTTTGCTGCTTAAATGATTGCCTTGTTGTACAAACTGTAGATTCTTGAAGAAGGTGCCTTCGGTTTGATTTACTTGAATAATTATGGGGGATGGTTCTGGTATCGTTGATTCCCCTAATAGCACATCGATATTTAAAGAGTCATATAAAATGGTTGAACGATACGTTCCATCAATATTACAAACAACGTACATAGTTTCGTCAGGAGCAATAAAGCAGTTGTCACTACAGTACCAACAGGGGCTTATTATCGCAGTAGAGGGATCGAAGTCATCACAGTCAACCGAGTTTAAATCGTGATCAATAACTTCAAAAGTGTTAGAACAATATAAAACTCTAGCGCAAATACTATTTAAGCTATCCTCTTGAGTGCTTTTTGCGGTGTTAATTAGTTCTCCCAGATCAGTGTCATTAAATTCTTCACCAAATAGGGCAGTAAGTTGATCCTGCCATAGCACTAATTGGTAAAGAGAATTTTCAACAATATCACAATTTGCTGGTAGGGTAGGGAATGGAGTGACTGAACCAGAAAAGGTAATTGGGAAATTTGTAGTTAATATTGGTGCCACTTCATCGCATAGGTTATAGTCATTAGTGAAGGAGTACCATGGACATTCAATTTCTGTGCAACCGTCACTCCCTTGTGTTGTACTACTAGCATGATGATCGATAAACCAAAAGGTTCCTAGAGCATGAAGTGTTAAAGGGCAGAATGTAATTTTATTACATTCATTACCCGATATATGGCTAAGGCCTTCTAGAGCTATATTTCTGTCTTGGTCATCGATTAGCATTTGTGCGTGCATGCTATTTACATATGACCTGAAAACACCAACTGGAGCTGTAATATAGTCAGCACTTCTAGCCGTCACCTCTTGCCCGTTGCACCTTCCCACTTGGACACAGGGCGAAAACAGTGGATTAGAGTCATCAACAACTATTGGCCATTGTAAAATATCAAAGCTACTTTCTTCTAAAATAAGCTCATCACCACAGAACTGATCGAAAATGCAGATAGAGTCACCTTGAATATCCGAAAACACTTCTGAGATAGGTATTGCATCTAGGAATATTGATTCATTAAATCGGCAATCTTCAGTAACTATTTCTATCTCATGATTTTGATCTCCTTCTAGCCCGTCAATAGAAACTGTAAAGGAACTAGCTGTTGGGTCGGGAATAAATACGGGGGTGCCATCATGGTTTAGAGACACTTCTTCGTTATTCGGGTTAGTAACTTCAACAGAAATCAAGCCATCGATAAAATTTTCGCAAGGAGTATTCTCTATCTCGACTGCAAATTCAGCATTCTGAATCTGAATTTCATCGTACAAATAGCAGCCTTCGGCATCAAATACAAATACTCCGTATGTTCCGGATGATAGACCCTGTGGAGACGCCACGGTGGCTCCATTACTCCATTGATAAGAGTAGGGGAGGTTACCAAATTGAGCAGTAACTGAGGCTGAACCACCAGTACTGCCACATCCATCCGCGGGTATTACATTGATTTGAGAAAGACTCCACAATTCAAAACACTCACTAACCGATTCCCCACAACTCTCCGTAACAGTTACACAATACTCTCCTTCACCAATATTTGGTAATGAACCTATTCCCGAAGAATAGGTGTGGCTAACGACTCCCCAATCATAGGTGTACGGCGGCCGACCACCAGCAACGTAAATTTTGGCTTTACCATTTTCAGCATCCGGACAGGGATGTTCCGTATCAGTCGCGGTAATGGTGAAGGGTGGATTGGGGCTATCATCGATTTCGATATTTATATTTTCGACGAGCGGGCAGTCCGGTGCGGCCGGGTCAATGATCGTGATGGTATGGGGTCCGGGTAAGAGGTTATAAAAATCATAGGTTTCTCCAAAGATACCATTAGGACCCACCAAAGTATCTCCATTACTACAAATCAATGTATAGTACGGTGGTTCCGTGAAGTTAGGAATGAGTTGAATATTTACATTTCCGCTCGGTGATTCTTCGGCGCAGGCTGAGCCGAGCGTAGTGGTAACGTACGGATGGACACCATTTTGGTAGCCAATCACAAAACAAGTATCCGCACGACAACCGGATTCATCGGTAAGTACTTTGCAGTAGGTGCCAATGGAAAGATTAGACAAATTGCCGTTCTCTCCTGCCATGATGATGCCGTTGCGTTCCCAGTGTTGAGTCACTGGTCCATCATTGCCAGTCCAGTGTAGCTGAAGAACTTGAATTGATCCATCGTTAGCGTCACACTCAGAAAGTTCGTAAGGACGGATAAAACCGCCGGTAATTTCCAATTCGCAACAATTGATGCGGATAGCGTTATCAGATACCAGACCTTGGCCGCAACTGAATTGGAAGTAATGGGCGGTTTCTTCGCCT
This sequence comes from Lewinellaceae bacterium SD302, assembly GCA_002591745.1. Lineage (GTDB taxonomy): Bacteria > Bacteroidota > Bacteroidia > Chitinophagales > Saprospiraceae > Neolewinella. The sequence continues at coordinate 38,695 of PDLQ01000033.1, read as the reverse complement.
TGGGGGATGTCGTTGCTACTCCAGGAATTCAGTGAAGTTCGGTGGGGAAGGTTGACACAGGCGGCGTTATCATCTGGGTCATTAGCGGGATTGAAAGATTCGCTTAGGTTGAGAAGGGGTTGACCTTGGGTGCCGTCAGGGCTGAAGTCATGACCTTCAAACGTCATCGACCAAATTTCGCTGGAGTTATCCGTCGAATCCGCACTGAAGTAATTTGGAATACCGGAAAATTGAAAAGACCAAGTCATCTGATCAGTAGTGATTCCCTGCTGAGTTATGTCCGGGCAATCTGTGATAATACAATAATTGCTGAGCGTTAAAGCCAAGTCGTGTAACGGTTCGCTAGTCGTGACGGATACGATGAAGCCTCCCTCAATATCGTTATTGTCAATCGTTTCAAACGTCTGAAAGCCACCAGAGGAGCTAATGCCTTCACAATCTTCATCATCCGCGCAGGTCCATTCAAACGCGTATACTTCTTTGTTGCCGATTGAAGCTACGACTGATTTGATGAAGGGTTTGAAGTTGTCTACGTAAAATTCGGGAGATTCAATTTCACTCTCGATATCTCTTACACTCGTAATCCTTGCGATCAAGTTATTTGGACCATCCGAAATAAGCGCATTAGCTGGACAACTCGTTGGTTCTAAATCTCCTCCATTATTGAAGTCGTTTTTGTTGACTCTGGTAAGAATATCTGTGAAGTAATAGTCGTCCCAGCGGCCGTTTCTATTACTGTATGCAATAGGGCGAATACCTTGCCTGCCGATTGTGCCCACAGTATTTGAAAACCATCCTTGCTGTATATGAGAATATTGATTTGGGTTATTCTGCATAGGATAATGATCATGTTCATAAAAGCGTGCTCCCATCCATATTTTAGCATCTAATTCATTTCCTCTTAGTAGAACGCTATCTCCTTCTAGAATATAGTATAACTCTACCCGATCAACATTCATTGTATTCGTCCTAAACGTCCAGTTAGGCATCATACCGTTGTTCGCTACTCCATTTACGGAGTCTGGCATTACGGCACGCACCATGACCTCAGAAGGTTCGTGCCCTGGATACGATAGTAAAACACCATCGTTGGGATTTGAAATACTCGCCCCCCGATGATGAAAGGTAGCCTCGTAATCAGGCCCTTGGTGACGAAGTATTTCTAAAGGGTCTATTAAATTGTTTCTACCGTAGGTGCCGGGCACTAAAAATCTTTGTAAGTGTAGATGTGGTGCAACAGTCTGCGGATTGTTATCAGATCCGGCGCTAATCCCCAAAGATCCGATTATTGTATTTGTAGTTACTTGGTTAGTACCGTAAATAGTGTCATTGCCTACAATCTTGTAAGATAAATTACAATCATTGTTACAGACTACAATGAGCGATGTGTCATTATTCCTTAGCGACAAGACACCGTATTCATAAAGTACCCCAACTGGGTGTCGGTCTAATTCTACTAATTCAATATCGCCGTCATCGATGCCACCTAAGCCGTTAATATTAAACAAATGATTATACATCAAGGTAGCTTGTTCACCTGTTATTTCAACATATTTCTGTCCAGCCCCTACTCTGACCCTCCTGACCGTACCATCTTCAACGGGGTAAATACCATAACCCCGGTCTTCTACTCCTTCGGCGGTAAAGTCGATTCCGCCATGAAAATCGTATCCCCCTCGTGCTCTGGGGCCAAAATCAGAGATAATGTTCCGGGTGTAAAATGTAGAATCAGCTATATTAGTAGGATTTGCATCCAAGCAATTATCACAAGCACTGACAACAACATCAAGTCCTTCATGAACTATCTGTGATTTTATGGGCGTTGTAAAAACACTTAATATAATGAAAGCGATTAGCAATTTCAAATAAATTGATTTCATAGCTAGGGGTTTAGGGTTGTTTAAATTTATCTACACAGAGGGGCGATGTTGAAATCAATATTGAAGTAATATTCTTCAGGTCTTGTATCTTTATGTTTTACTATAATTTTATTACTGAAAAATTCTACGTTCCGCGCAGGAAATTCCAATGAATAAATCGAGTCTTGAATTAGAAATCTCAATAAGGGTAAATTGCTATCGGTTTCTTTGATTAAGTAGATGTAACCATTATCCCCATTTATGGCAGTCCCATAAATATCATCAGCTACATCAGTAAAGCACACCTCTCCCGTTTCCATATTCAAGATAGAGGCCATTGAAAAATAATCCTCATATGGCAAGTATTTTGCTTCGTGACTAACCATCTCCATGTGACCGGCAGCCAGATATTTGGAGCCGTGTGTAATCGCAGGGAACTCTAATAACGCAAAAGGGAATTCTTTTAAATCATACAGCACTCTACCAGAATAATTATCGAAGACCATGAATGATGTCAAACCCGGATAGCTGATGTGCTCAAGAATCTCTTCATTTGGAAAGAACGAATAACTGTATTTCATTACAATCGGACATTGATAACACGGGGAATACGCTGCATTATTAGTACTGATATGTGGCATACGATCAATTACTGCTTCAGATAAATTATCAACTAGACGAGCCGGCAAGTCATTCTTATCTGCATTTATCACATCTCTTACTTTCCCGAAGCGGCGGTAATCCTTATAAGGATCGTGTTTTCTTATATCTACATCTTCGACTATAGTACTATCACATTTTCGATAGAAAAGCAGGTGCTCTGCAAATCTGGTATCCGCATTATAAAGTTGGTAAACCGCGTGAGTCTCATTTTCCTGTAATTTGGCTACCTCTCTCGGTGAATAGGCCTCTGATAAATTCTTAGCGTATTGTAATACAGATTTAGATTTGGGTAGGCCTCTATATTTGTGTGCTTGCGCAACGGTTATAGTCCATATAGAAAAAGTAAGTAGGGGGAATAGTATATATTTAAATTTTAACCAATTTGAAGGCTGCATAGTAGATAGGTTAGGTGTGAAAATACAGATAAATGTCAACAGGAATTGACTAGGGTTTAACTTAATATTATTTTGGTTCAAAACCAATGTACGTGCATTTTTCGCAATTGTCAAAAAGCGGCAGCATTTACTTCGAATTAAATTACTTGTTTCGACATAGATTATTTCCGTTTTGAGATTTACTATCTATTCTTCCTGCGCCAAAATCCCCGTATTAATCCAGCGATTGCCCTGAGCTTGTACGGGGAAATTCTTTCCGTCCGCCGATACAAACATTAAAGCATGGGTTACCAATGGAATTTCCAATTTAACTGCCCCTGCAATGATCGTCAGTGCGTTCACTCACATTGCTACTTTGAAGTCTAAAATACTTACTACACCTCTCCAAAGTATTAGGCGCATGCCCAAAAAATATCGTCTTGAGGTAGAATAAGTACTATTCTATTTTGTTCTCTTCCTCTGCAAGCCGCATCAATCACTGTAACATCCCGTCAACTTAAACAATAAAACCGTACCTTAAGAGTAAGTTTAAAACACCAAGACCGTCTGTTTACGGGCGATCCACCCATACCCATACACGAAATGACTAATATTCCGCTCACCAACATGGCGATATCCCTCTCCGGGGGTGGGTATCGAGCTACTACTTTTCACCTGGGCGCTATGTGCCTGCTGGACGCTATACAACTGGAAGCCGGCAATAAATTGATTGTCGATGAAAAGCGCCGGGAAAAAGGGATCACATTACTGGAAAACGTCCGGATTATTTCTACGATCTCCGGCGGGACGCTTACGGGAGTAATGTATGCCCTGAAACTATCTCAGAAAGGTAATTTCAAAGATTGTTATTACAGTCTCTACGAGTTGTTGAAAGACGACAAATTGGTGGACCACGCACTGGATAAACTAAATTCTCCGGGTACTTGGGCCAACAAATACAAAAACCGAAACCTGATCAATTCCTTCGCGGAAGTCTACAACGAACACTTCTACGAAGGGGCGACTTTCGGAGATTTGTACAATGACCTCGACAGCCATCTGACGGACGCAATTTTCGGGGCCTCGGAGTTTACGGCCGGACTACAGTACCGCTTTTTGCAATCAGGAAGCGGTGAATTCGGGGGTGGAACACTGCAGCTTCCCAAGGAGGTGGCAGAGAGAATTCGTTTAGCGGATGCCGCAGCTTCTTCGAGCTGTTTTCCCGGGGGCTTTGAACCGATGACAATGCCTACTGATTTTTCCAACGGACCGGAATCGCGGGTCGAGGAATGGTGGCGGAAGAAGAAGATCAATTTTGAGCGGGAAGCTACGCTCGCCATTTACAAGGCCAATGAGGCGGCAGGGGCGGCTGAGGAAGCAGCAAGTCGAGACATCACCTTGGCCACGTCAATTTCCGAGACTTTCAAAAAATTTACGGCTGCAGACGAAGAACTGAAATTAATTGCCCGGAAGGAAGAAAAGGCTATCAAAGCTCATGCTAAAGCGTCCAAGGCACTGACTGAAGCAACCGAGACCTCCAGGGATGCTGCGCTGAAGAAGGTCGATAAAACCCGGACAGAGGTAGCTGAAATACGAACTGCTAAAGTAGCTGCCAGGGAAGCAATTGAAATCGCTTCGGTGGCAAAGTCGGAAGTATTGCAGCAGCATCCAGAGTTAGCAACTTTAATCCTGGCTGCTCACGAAGCTAACCTAAATGCCGCAGCAACTACTGCTGCGGCTGAAGATGCTTTGACTACCGCTGTCAAATCCGTTCGTAGTGCTGAAAGAGCAGTAAATAAAGCAAGTGGAAAAGCACAAAAAGACCGGGAGAATGCAGAGTTCGCCCAGGCTGCGGTCAGAGATTCAGCGGATCTGAGCGCCGCGTTGAAGCGTGCTGAAAAGGCTGCTACCCGGGCGGAAAAATCAGCTGAGGCCGTCAATGTAAAGGCTTCTGCGGTCATAGAAACTAGTGCCGATCTGGCGCTCATCTTGGCAGAAAAGGTAGTAGAGCTAACCAGACGGACCCAAAGATTGGCTACCTCCGTGCTATCTGCAAAGGATAAAGCGACCGTTCTTGAAAAAGCAGGTTCATTGGCTTTACAGGCAGAAAAGGTGGCCGGGGAATCCGTTACAGCTGCCAAGTCCGCCAAAGCAGCCGTGGTGTATGCTACCGGTCAACTGAATTCCTGTTCTTACGTCATCTCCCTGGCGGAGGATACATCTACTCAAGTTGCCAGCTACAAGGTCAATAACCCCGAGGCCACAGCCTACGGCGAGCTAAAGACCGGAATGGCGAAAAACAGGAATATGGCCGTCAAAGCTAAGTCCAGGTCCCTGACCACAAAATGGACCAAAGGCGGCCCTGTCAAAGAAGGCGGGAATAAGATGATACCAGATTCCACTTCGCTGAATATTCAAGCCAACACAACAGAAAACCCAACGGAGAGAGCGATATACGGAACAGTAGGAGATGTGACGGATACAGCTGCGCCCGACAATACAACCCAAAGCCCGATTCCATTAGATTACGGCATAAGTCCGGCTAACCAGGCTGTTACCACGGCCCGGAAAATAGAAAAAGAAGCCCTGCTGGCTAGAAAAAAAGCAGCCGTGAGCGCAGCGGAGAACGTCATTTCCGTTACTAAAGAAACGCTTGCTAAGATTCAGAATGCAACCCATGTATTGCTTGACAAGCCGGCGAAATTTTCTGAAGCACTGACTGATGCCATAAGCGCCGCCACCAAGGCGACCGCCGAAGCACAAAAAGCCGAAGAAAAAGCGGTCCTGGCCAGAAAAGAAACGCCCTACCATCCCACAACCGCCATTATGGATGGTGGAATCCTGGACAATCAGGGGATCAGAGGAGTAGTCATGGCAGAGAAGCGGCACTCAAAAGATGGTAAGAAGCCTCCTTTTATCGGGACCTATATTATTTCTGATGTATCGGGTGAAACAATGTCTCCTTATACCTTTCCCGGTTTTACCCATAGTGCATTCGCGAATTTTTTCACGCTCAAAAAATTAATATTGCCACGGCTATCCTGATGGCCGTTATCCTGGTTCTGTTGATTTTTGGGTCACTATCGAAATTAGGAATTTTTGTAGCCTCTGCCTGCCTGACCATCCTGACACTCTGGCTACTTGCCTATTTGGGAATCAGGTCGATGTTTCGCGCCAGAATTGCCTCTGCTTTCGCGGGCGATGATTTGCCAGAGATAATGAAGGATTTAAAGGTAGTAATCAACACGCCGTTGGCCACGGTTTTACATTTAATTGTATTTCGAGCCACTTCGGCCTTGAAAATGATTACCGATATTTTCCTGCGGCAGATCAGGCGATTACAAATACACGGTTTGTACAAAAGCATGAGCTGGAAGAACCGGATTGTCAGTAATAATATCTACGAGCTGAAAGGAGCGGATCAGTTAACCCCGGAACTGAAAAAGGTCATTCACGCGGCTAATAGCATGCCAACAACGCTCTGGTTTTCACAGAACGAGAAAAAAGAGGGAGCCCTAGATGATTTGATCGCCTGCGGTCAACTTACCCTTTGTAGTAACTTGGCTGATTACCTGAAGAGCCTCAAAAAAGGAAGTAAGCGGGAAATGGTCTGGAATGAAGTCAAAGATTACCACCAGGAAATAGACGCGGTGCTGGAAGTGCTGGAGCATTATTGGCAAAACTTCCGACTCGATCCATACTGGATGATCCGTATGTATAAAGACGAGCAAGCGGAGCACGAAGAACAACGCAGGCAAAGGGTATAAATCATAATAAAGCGTCTGCAATTTTACTTTGGCCGGCAAATTCAGAGAGATCTTTATTCCGACTATTTTGACTAACAACTCCGATGACGAAGGACGATCAGCGAAGCTAAAGTAGCAAAGCTTATTGCGAGCCGAATTGAAGTAGGTTTGAGTTTCAGGAAAATCAAAACCACGGGGTTTCGAACCAATAAAAAAGCCCCTCTGCAAAGCAGAGAGGCTAAATTTCGTAGGAGTAAAATTGTCTTTGGTCAACCTTCTTCTATCCCTCTACCACCTTCCGGTAAAGAATGTGCTCCGGCGCGTACTCTCGCTTAAGGCTGTACTTAATTACGTCAAAAGCCGTGACGACGCCCTTGAGTTCGTTGCGTAAATTCACTACGGGGAAGGTCTTGAAGCGCTTGTCCATGAACAATTCTGCGGCGGAGCCGACCTTATCCTTCGGAGCCAGTTTAACGATGTTGGTTGACATGACGTCCTGCACCTTCATCTGGTTTCCCTTTCCTTCACTGCAATTGCGCCAGAGGTCATAAGAAGTGATGAGACCGAGGAGATGATTGTCTTCGCTCACTACTGGTACCTGCTGTAAGCGCTGGCGGAGCATCAAAGCGGAAACCTGGGCGACGGTGTCTTGGGGGCTGACCGTAGCGGGGGCTTTGGTCATGATACTGCGTATTTCTTCGTTCATCATAAGCGGAGTAATTTGAAGGTATGTGATGTTCTAGCAATAGCTGCTAACTCCGTCTAATATAGGGAATAATATTGCATAACGCAAATTATTGTATAAGTAACGGGCTAAAATCAAAATTTTTATAAAAATTTTGATTTTAGCCCGCCATTGGGATGGATAGGTGGTTTTTCTCCACGCTGCACACCTCCGGAAACTACGGTCAGCTTCCGGGGTGTATTTAGTATTCAATTCGGTCTACCCGGAAGCGATTTACCCTCGGACCCATCTTAAGCTCTGCTACTTCGTTAGTCCAAAGCCCCGTCAGTGCCCGGGCGATAGGGCTGACGAAGGCAATCTTCTTTGCTTTTACGTCTGCCTCGTCCACCCCTACGATCTGGTAGGTTTGGCTGGCTTGGTTGGCCAGATTGGTAATGGTGACCTTAGCGCCGAAGCGAACTTCATCTTTGGGTTGCCCCGCCGGGTCAATAGGGTGGGCTGCGGCGATTCGGCGTCTGAGCAATTCCAGCTTACCATTGATCAAGGTCAGTGCTCGCCTCTGTTCGTCTTCGTTTTCCAGATTTAACTCGGCTTTCTCCAGCTCCAGGGCTTTTTCTTCCTCCTGCAAGGCCATTAAGCCACTCGGGGTGACGTAATTTACTTCACCGGCCGGCAGGGCCGCTCTGGGGGGGATGCGTACCGGTTCTTCCTGATCACTTTCTTTAACGAATCCTCTTGACATATAAATAAGCAGTATAATTGGCTAATTAACTAATTATACAGCGTGCCGCCGCCGATAGTTCTGAGAAGACTGAATGCCGATGACCTGCCCGAATTGAAGGCATTGGGACGGAGTACTTACTACGAAGCCTTTGCTCAGGACAATACAGCGGAAGATATGCGGCTTTACCTGGACGAGTCCTTTAGTGATGCAAAACTGACTCGGGAACTGGCCAACCCGAATTCCATCTTTTATTTCGCACAAGTCGATGGTGTCACGGCGGGCTATTGCAAACTGAATTTTGGCCCGGCCCAGACAGAGCCAATTGAGGATGCGATAGAACTGGAGAGAATTTACGTAGTGGCCGGCTTCCAGGGTAGGGGGGTAGGTGCGGCTATGATGCAACGGACCATTGCGTTAGCCAGGGCGAAAAAGGTGAGCTATCTTTGGTTGGGTGTCTGGGAGAAGAATCCCCGGGCAATCACTTTTTACCGTGATTTTGGATTCGAAAGATTCGGTCAGCACATTTATCATCTGGGAACGGACCCCCAGCTTGATCTTATGCTTCGACTAAAAATTAAGCAATGAGTGAAGAAATAGAACTGATAGAAGAAAATACAGTATCCCAACCGGGATGGCGAAAGGGAATTGATACATCCATGATTATCGCTCTGGTTGCATTGGTCATCAGCTTGGTCGGTACGATTACGGGTATCTACGAGGCCCGGATCATGAGAGAGCAGCAATCGATTATGCAAGCGCAGAAAGGGGCCGGTGTCTGGCCTTACGTGCAGCGGATTATTTACGTAAACTACAACGAGGAAGACAATACGGTAGAGTTGATTCACTTGCTAAAAAACAATGGGATCGGTCCGGCTATTTTAGGGGACGTAGACTATCGCTATGGTGATAAGTCGGTCGAAACTTACTCCGTTCACCGGGCGATTAAGGATCGTTTTCCTGAACTGACAGTTAGTTCTACCCAGAATCAACAGGTGGATCAGCTGGTATTGGCGGCTGGTCAATCCGTACGGGTATTTACCGTAACGCTGGCCCCGAAAGAAAGTATCTTCGAATCACCCTACGACTTCAATGAGATTGCCGATGCCTATAGTTCTCATTTCTGCTACTGCTCCGTATTCGGAGAGTGCTGGCGCTACGGAGAAGAAGATTTGCCAGTTGAGGAAGCTGATTGTGATAATCTGCTAAATCGATAAACCTACGAGGTCGGCGACTGGTTAAAGCCAAAAAAAAATTTATGGCTGGTCTTCTGCAAGAGTTCAAAAAATTTGCCATTAAAGGCAACATGGTCGATCTGGCCATCGGTGTAATCATCGGCGCGGCTTTCAACAAGATCGTGGACGCATTGGTGAAAAAAGTGATTACCCCACCCCTGGGTTACCTGACCAGTGGCGTGGATATCGCCGATATGCAACTGGTGCTTAAGGAACCCGTACTGGAGGGCGAAAAAGTAATTGAACCCGGTGTGGTCATCGGCTACGGTTTCTTCCTGGAGGCCCTGATCGATTTCCTGATCGTAGCCATTACCATTTTCGCCGTCGTCAAGATCATTAATAGTCTGCGCGACCGGGCCGAAGACGAGACGAATAAAGAAGTACCCACACCAAAAGACATTCAGCTATTAGCCGATATCCGGGATGAGATGAAGGGCTTGCGGGAAGAATTAGGCAAATAGCCCCTGTTCACCAAAGGGCTTATATGTACTCTACCTTGAATTTCTGGATCATCTCCGGGCTCAAAGCATCCGCATAGACCCCGTAAGCATCGACCAGCAGGCCTTTTTCTCCGTTATTGGTCTCAATGGCGTAGAGTACTGAATTGTCATCGGTACTGGACATGCCCTCGAAGCGGTAAGTTTTTACGATCGTAAACTCTTCCGGCTTATACTCGCAGGATAGTTCTTTACACTCCAGCGTGTTTTCCAACTGGTTGAAATTACGGATATAACCATCGGCTTGCAGCTTTTCAATGGCGTCGGTCAGGGTGTGGTAGTGATTCTTTTCTAAGATTGGCATGGTGTAAATTTTTTGGTTAGCAACTCCGAGGACCGAAGGGACGATCACCGAAGGTAAAGTAGCAATGCTGGTTGATCGCAAGAGCATGTATACACTCGCTGATCACGGGAATAAATTGGTCGTGCTGACTGACCAGGATGGAATTTCCCGAGGTCAATTACTGGCTATAACAAGAGTTATATGGGAGTGGTTCGTTATAACTGGCATACTGCCTCTGTAAACCCCGGCTAAAATTTAACGCTCCCTTAACCACTATCCACTACCTTTGTGCGTCATATAATCGTCTGGCCGGTCTGAACAAAGGCGGGCCAATTTCTTGGATTAAAACACTGCTACTTTGCCAGTCCGAATAAATAAGCTGTTTGTACTCTGTTTCCTGCTTTCATTAGGAACACTCTCCGCTCAGGAAACCCAGTATAAAGTCGGAGCCATTGGGTTCTACAACGTGGAGAACCTGTTCGACACCATCGATCAGCCAAACGTGCGGGATACGGAATTTACGCCGGCCGGCGATTACGCTTACAATTCCACTGTTTACTACCACAAACTGGCGAACCTGGCTAAAGTGATGAGCGAAATGGCCACCGATGTGACGCCCGACGGACTGAGTATGATCGGTGTGGCGGAAATCGAGAATCGCTCCGTACTGGAAGACCTGGTGGCCCAACCGGCCCTGAAAGATCGGAATTACCAGATCGCCCATTACGATAGTTGGGACAAACGGGGTATTGACGTAGGTCTGTTGTACCAGGAAAAATATTTCGACCTGGACACGGCCCGTTACCTGAGAATGCATGACCTTTTCTACGCCGACGGTGATACTGTATTCACCCGCGATATTTTGTGGGTGAGCGGACTTTATGACGGCGAACCCATCCACGTTTTTGTGAACCACTGGCCCAGCCGCCGGGGTGGGGAAGCCGCTAGTGCTCCGCTACGTAACGCCGCCGCACTGCGCTTCAAACTCGTGGCCGACTCTATTCAATTAGCTGACCCGACGGCGAAGATTGTAATGATGGGTGACCTTAATGACGACCCCACCTCACCCTCTTTAGATAAAGTCATTGCTGCCAAGAGCAAAGTGAATAAACTCAAATCTGGCGATTACTACAACCCCATGTACGAACTGTTTCGCCAGGGTTTGGGCAGCAATGCCTACCGCGACAAATGGAGCCTGTTCGATCAGATCGTCCTCAACGAAAAACTGGCCCGCGATGAATCCGGCTGGCGTTACTACCAAACGCACATTTACAACCCGGCCTATATGTATCAAAAGTCAGGTCGTTACCGGGGTTACCCCCAAAGGGCTTTCGTGAGCGGGCGCTACGTGAAAGGCTATTCGGATCACTTTCCGGTATATGTACTGTTGGTGAAGCCGGTGAAATAGCGGTTAAAAAACACAAGCCCACTAAGTGACACGAGGAGACATAAGATGGCTCGCGGCCTTCCCCGCTGCGTAGGAAGGATGCCCGCGCTAACGTGTGCGCAAGTAGGAATAGTTTTTTGTTTTGCTGAAGCAAAACGTGAATACGGATACCCGTCAAGGTTGAGCCAAAGGCGAAACTGTAATCTATTCCTACTTGGGTACAAGCGTCACTATGCCGCATTCCTACGATGTGGCCGAAGGCCGCGAGCCATCTTGTGTCTTAAGATATTAAAGACTTCTTGATATCTCTCACCAGCCCCGGCCCCGCGTAAACCATCCCCGAATAGACTTGCACCAATTTAGCCCCGGCGTCCATTTTTTTCCGGGCTGCTTCCGGGGAGTCGATACCACCTACTCCGATGATGTCCAGCTGCTGGCCGGAGTTTTCGTAGAGATACCTGATGACTTCGGTGGAACGCTGGCGAACGGGTGCCCCGCTCAGCCCGCCATTACCGATGGCGGAGATTTCGGCGGAGTCGGTAATCAGGGGTTCCCGGGCAATAGTCGTGTTGGTAGCGATGATGCCGGCGATACCGGTTTCACGAACAATTTCCAGAATGTCATCCAGCTGGCCATCGGTGAGGTCAGGGGCAATCTTGAGGAGAATTGGTTTTTCCCAGTTCATCTCGCCGAGGGTGATGTCCTGGTTGCTACCCGTTGCCGGCCTTTTTGCACCATTTTCAGCGAGTCGAACATTGCTACTTTGTAAGTCACCCAATAATTGCATCAGGGGTTCTTTGTCCTGTAGCGCCCGCAGATTGGGGGTATTGGGCGAACTGACATTGACGACGAAATAGTCCACGTAAGTAAACAGTTGCTCGAAACAGATCTGGTAATCCTGTCCGGCCTGCTCGTTGGGCGTCACTTTGTTCTTGCCGATGTTGCCACCAATGATGACGTTGCCGGGGCGCCCCTTTCTTTGTAGTCTGCTCACCAGTGCATCCACGCCTTCGTTGTTAAAGCCCATGCGGTTGATCAGGGCTCTGTCTTGTGGCAAGCGGAACAGGCGAGGCTGCGGATTTCCGACTTGGGGCTTAGGCGTGACGGTGCCCAGTTCCAGAAAGCCAAAGCCCAGGGCCGCCATATCGTGGTAGTACTTGCCATCTTTATCAAAACCGGCAGCAAGGCCTACCGGATTGGGAAAGCGAAGACCGAACAGTTCCTTTTCCAGTCGCTCGTCTTCGTATCCGTAGATGGAGCGAAAAGTTTGGTTGACCAGCGGGGTCTTCAGCAGAGCGGCCAAGCCTTGCACAGTAAGGTGATGGGCTTTTTCGGGAGCGAGCTGAAAGAGAAGCGGTTTGAGGAGTTGGTACATTGCTTTAGTTTGCATTAACCGGTCGAATACTCAGCATTCGGGGCCTCCAATCTTTTCAGGAATGGAAGCGTTCGCCGGCCAAAGAGACTTCGGTGAGGCGATTGCACAAAAAAAGCTGGATACGATTGTATCCAGCCATAATCATAATCCCAAAAACTAAAGAAATCACCGGCGTGACGGCCGGTATACTATGATCTAAAGCCAAATGTAAGGAAAAAAAGAAAACTGACGAGTGGCAATTGACTTTTTTGCGGTTGAACTAGGCGTCAGTAGCCTCACTTTTGACCAAAAGCTGAAATCCGTTGCCGTGAATATTGACGATTTCGAGATCGTCATCCAGTTTAATGTACTTGCGCAACTTGGTCACGAAAACATCCATACTGCGGGCAGTGAAGTAGTTGTCTTCTCCCCATATCTTGGTGAGGGCCTCCGAGCGGGAGAGGATATTGTTTTTGCGGATGGCGAAGAGGCGGAGTAGTTGAGCTTCCTTCGGGCTCAGCTTTTCCTTACTGTTGTCGCCTCCATTCTTGGGCGTATGAGTAAGGATGCGGAGGGGGAAGTTGAAGTGGAACTCACCGAACTCAAATTCAGTTTGCTCTTCCTTGGGATCAACGGCGGGTTGGCTGCGCTTGAGAATAGCCTGAATACGGGCCAGGAGTTCTTCACTGTTGAAGGGCTTGGTCATGTAATCGTCCGCCCCGATGCGGAAACCATTGAGGATGTCTTCCTTCAGAGATTTGGCGGTGAGGAAAACAATGGGGGTGGTGGTGTCGGTCTCCCGTACCTTTTCAGCCAGTTCGAAGCCACTAAGACGGGGCATCATGACGTCGAAAATACAGAGGTCGAATTTGCCTTTGTTGAAGGCTTCGAAACCGGCCTGGCCGTCGGTGGCCAGGGTTACGTCGAAGTCGTGCATATCCAGGTAGGAGCGGAGTACATCTCCGAAGTTGCGGTCGTCCTCTACGAGTAGAATTTTGGGAGCTATGTCTACGGGTTGTTTAGTGGCCATCTTGGTTTGTCTTTGGGAAAATGTGTGTGGATGAATGATAGGAGGTTGAAACAGGGGATTAGTGCATTGCCGGTTGGTGGTGAGGCAGACTGATGGTGAACTGACTACCCTTACCGAGTTCGCTTTTCACGCTGACGCTGCCTCCGTGGGCTTCGACGATCGTTTTGACGTAGCTCAGACCGAGGCCGAAACCTTTCACGTCGTGCCGGTCACCGGTGTGTACCCGATAAAAGCGATCGAAAATGTGTTTGCGGGCTTCACCACTCATACCCAGGCCGTGGTCGGAGATCGTCAGTGCCACGCCTTTGCGGGTGCTTTTAGTGCTGATGCTGATCTCGGGGCTTTCCGGGCTGTATTTGTTGGCGTTGTCCAGCAAATTGTTGATCACGTTAGACAGGTGCGTATGATCGCCTTCTACGACGGGCGATTGGGCTTGCAGATCGGTCGTTACCGTTCCGCCCCTCGGTTCCACTTGCAGCCCGATGAATTCGGCGGCGTCGGTTGCGAGGCGGTGGAGGTTGACCTGGGTCAGGTTCAGCTTGAGTTGGGTTTTGTCAAGCTTGGCCATTTGCAGCACTTTCTCCACCTGTTTATTCATACGTTTATTTTCCTGTTTTATTATGTTGGCAAAGCGGGTAACCTTGGATGGGTCTCCACTTATTTTTGGGCTCATGATGCTATCGGTGGCCAGCGAGATAGTAGCTATGGGGGTCTTGAACTCGTGAGTCATATTGTTGATGAAGTCTGTCTTCATCTCCGAAACCTGCTTCTGTCGCTGAATTACGTAGATCGTATAGAAAAAGGAAGCCAGGATGATCAGGGCAAAAAGTAGGGAAGCGGCGAAATTGACCCAAAGCTCCGACCAGATAGCCGTATCCTTTTCCTCGAAGTTGGCAAAGAGGTAACCTGCTGGTTCGCCGCCGAAGTCGAATAAACTCACTTTATGGCTACTGGCGTATAGTGAACTGAGATTAGTGGTATCGCCCTCGGCACGCCCTACCGTGCGGCTATTGTAGATGACAAAGCGGTTTTCCTTATTGTCGAAAATACCGTAATCCACTTTACCGTCGATCCGCTGATTGGTCAGTTCGGTACGCAGCGACTTGACGAGCAGTTTCAGGTTAATCCGCTGGGCCAGCGGCAAGTTGCGGTAATATTCGGAGATGCGGAAAGGGTCCGTACGGATGCTATGAAAGTCGATGATACGTTTGCTCTGGTCGAACAGCCGCTCTTCAATGGTCATCAGCTGGGAGCGGGTGCCGCGCAGCACGGAGGCGTAAGGGCTGCCATTCGGTAGAATGCCCCCACCGTTATTTTGCGAAGATTTGAAACCGCTGCTGACGGCGTAGTTTAAGGTCCGTTCTTCCAGTTCTTCCTGCTCTTCGGCTACTTGCTTGAGGGCGGTTTGTACGGATTTATCATAGCGTTCCTCGTTCACCTCCAGTCCGGTTCGGATCAGCGCCAACTGCACCAGGATGACCCCGATGACGGAGAAGGCTGTGAGGCCGACAATAAGATAGATCATGGAATTCCGCATAGATGTAATAATAACCGAAAGTGTTAAAATCTTGTTGCGTGAAGATGGCTTTAAGAGTAATTTAAGGGTGGTTTCAAAGTAGCAGAGTTCTGGGTAAAGGTTGGTTGAATTTTACCAGGTGGCAAGCTCCGGCAAAATTCAACTAACTGAATGAGCGCCGAATTATAGACTTGTGCACTAAGTCCAAGGGCTTTATCCATTCAAAAGCTTAAAGCTGTACACTCCAGCTTGCCGCCTGGTAAGTTGGAATGAACGTTTCCTCAGAAAACCTTGCTACTTTGTTAGCCCTAAAAACCTATTCATATAATGGAAAAACCGAAAATATTCCTTCTACTTCTGCTGATCACTGCTGGAATTCTTTGTGGACAGACCACTGATGAGCTTTCCTTTATCAAGACCCAAAACCTCAGCTATCTGCTCACCGGCGACAGTTTGTACTACCAAAACCCGGAGACTTTTGAATGGGAACGTTGGGAACGGCCGGAACCAATTGGCTACATCGGGGAGGGTTACAAACGGCTACGCATCCACTATACGAAGGTGGAAAAATCAGCGAACGACTCGCTGCTGTACGAGGTGAGCGGAAAAACTAAGGTAGCTGATAATATTTGTGACTTTACGGGCACCATCCGGGTTACTCAGGCGAACGTAGACGCCAGCGAATTTGCCCCGGACGCCCAACTCGGCTCACTCAGCGGAGAGTTTGTCTTCTATGAGGACGAAACCCAAAAGGGTAGCGGCACTTTCGAAGGGACGTTTTGGTCGCGTTACTGGTTGCCCCACGGAAAACGGACGCCCCCACTGGCCGCGAGCGGCCCGGAACGAAGTTTTGACAATCCGGCCGCGATTGCGATCTACAATACCATCGACCTGGATGATCCGGGTTTTGGCAATAACCAATTTTTTGGGGAATGGACAAGCTACCGTAGCGGTAAAAAGCAGCCCGTGGTCTGGGCGGATTTTCGGTTCAGTTTTGCGACGGATCTGGACATTGGGGCCAGCGAATTCTCGCCTAATCCAACTTATTACGAACGAGGGTGGCGCAGCTACACCGAGGCCTGGCTTAGATCGAATGACAGCGCCGCCAGCCAAGCTGCTCGTCAAATAGAAATGGCCGAATGGTGGAAGTAGGTTCTAGCCAGGATTGTCAATCCCCAGTTTTTTCATCTTGCTGATCAGGGTGGTCCGATTAACCCCCAGAATTTCTGCCGCCCCGCCGGTGCCACCTACCTGCCAGTTACATTGCGCCAGTACTTTACGGATGTAATAGGCCTCGTGTTCACGTAAAGTCATGGTGGCTGGTAAGGCGGAATTTGCTTCGCTGTATTGGTCAGCCAGTAAATACTCGGAGAGTTTCAAACTTCCATCGATGGAAGAAAAGTAGCCTCGCTCCACCAAGTTGAACAATTCACGGATATTGCCAGGAAAATTATACTGTTCGAGCTTTGCGTATTCATCCGCACTGGGTTTGGCCACGTTCATGGCATACTTCTGGTTGAGCTGAGAAAGTTTATAGTCCAGCAACTGGCGAACATCGTTGCTCCGATCACGGAGCGGTGGTACGACCAAACAAAGTACGTTAAGGCGATAAAGTAAATCGCGCCGGAAAGTTTTTTGGCGGACCATTTCTTCCAGATCACGGTTGGTGGCCGCAATGATGCGGGCATTAGTATGCTGTACTTCATTGCTGCCCATACTGGAGAACTGCCCTTCCTGCAGGACCCGCAGCAACATGGCCTGTACGTTGAGGGAAAGCTCGCCTACTTCATCGAGAAACAAAGTACTATCATTCGCCAGTGTAAACAGACCGATCCGGTTATCCACGGCACCGGTATAAGCCCCCTTTACGTGACCGAAGAGGTGGCTGATAATGTCATTCTCCGTAAGGGTCGCACAGTTCAGGGTGACCATCGTCTTTTCGAAGCGTGGACTGTTGAGATGGACGAACTTGGCTATACTTTCCTTGCCCACACCGGATTCTCCGTTGATCAGTACGGGTCGGTCGTTCGGAGCAAAACGTTTGGCCCGTTCCAGCAAATTGATCAACAGGCGGGATGTGCCGATGATGTTAAGTTGGTCACTAAGGTGATAAGTGGATTTGAGCTGGCGGTTTTCATTTTCCAGAATCGCCCGTTGTATCCGGTGGCGGCTTTCGGCCTTGAGATCCTCCCTAATATCGCGGGCCAGGGCGCAATTGATCACCTGGCCGTCGATATTGATGGAGTTATTAATGGACTCTACCGGGACGGTGCTCCCATTCTTAAGTAACAATGTAGCCCGGGCGATATGGCTCCCGTGAGTGTCGATGACGTTTCGCAAGTCCTGGCGGTCGTTGTCTTCGTAATCTGCCAGTATATCGGAGACCTTAAGTTTCTTGATGTCCTCGGAGCTGTAGCCCAGCAGGTTCAGAGCAGTTGCATTTATAAATAGGAAATGCCCCGCATCGTTGACCCAGAAGATCATTTCGTTGGCGTGATTAATGGTGAATTTCGCCAGTTGGGCCCACAGTTCCGAAGTAATGTCTTGGTTCATCGAGTAGCCTCTTTTCAGACGCTGTTTTTACCCGTAAAGCGGGTGGTTTGTTCTTTTTGCGTGTCGATATTTCGACACTAGTGTCGAAATATCGACATATGTTATTTTATTTACTGTGTTGGGTGCTGTAAATGAGCGTGCTGACTTTTGGCACAGTCTTTGCTTTTGGCGATGTATCCATGTTCCGAGTCTCATAGCCGGAGGATAATGCTGATTTCTTTAAAATACTAACCAAAAATTTTCGCTCTCCAGGTAGAATAAAACCACCTATTTTAAGATTATTTTGCTTTAGCTTGTTTCATCTACTATTAATCATTAACCCTGAATAACCAAATACCTGGCAAACCTAATTATTCTTTTAATTACTATGTTTTCCAGCAGACAGCGCCCTGCGCGATTCGAAATTCAATCCTTGCCGATTGATTTGGAATCGCGGGGGCGCAAGCTTTTTTTGGGCTACTGTCAAGGAAGGCCGGCAAGATACAAATTCGTGCATTGTTGCCGTATCATAAATAGAAGCAAACAATTTAGCCCGCGCACTTTTTAATCCGCCAATTCTTGTTTTACCTTTGCGCATGGATAAGGTAAACCCCCACCCCGAAAAATTCGCTCAGCAAGGACTCACTTTCGATGATGTGCTGCTGTTGCCCGCTTACAGCGAAGTCCTTCCCCGCGAAGTCGACATCTCCACTCAACTCACCCGTAACCTGCGCCTAAATGCTCCCATTGTGTCCGCCGCGATGGATACGGTAACGGATTACCGACTGGCTATCGCCATTGCCCGCCAGGGGGGGATCGGGATCATCCATAAGAACATGACGATCGCTCAGCAGTCGGAGCAAGTCCGTCGAGTCAAACGATCGGAATCCGGTATGATCGTTGATCCGGTTACCCTCACTACCAATGCTTCTATCTCTGATGCCAAGAACCTGATGTCGCGGCACAAGATCGGTGGTATTCCCATCGTCGGTGATTCCGGGGAATTGGTCGGGATTCTTACCAATCGCGATCTCCGCTTCGAGGCCGCCAGCAAACGTAAGGTCAGTCAGCTCATGACGACCGAGAACCTGATCATTGCTCCCGAAGGGACTACCCTGGACCAGGCCCGGGAGATCCTCCAGAAGCACAAGATTGAAAAGCTGCCCATCGTCAATAAAGAGGGCAAACTGGTCGGTCTGATCACCTATAAGGATATCATGCGGGTCAAAGACTATCCCAATGCCTGTAAGGACAGCATCGGCCGCCTGGTTGTAGGAGGCGCCGTAGGTGTTACCGCAGATATGCTGGAGCGGGTACAGTCCCTGGTCAATACTAACGTGGATGCCATCACCGTTGATACGGCCCACGGTCATTCGGTTGGTGTACTTAAAGCGGTGACCAGGATCAAAGACGCTTTCCCGGAACTTCAGGTCATTGGTGGTAACGTAGCCACCGGAGCCGCCGCAAAAGCCCTGGCCGACGCCGGAGCAGACGGTGTGAAAGTAGGTGTTGGCCCTGGTTCCATCTGTACCACCCGGGTAGTAGCCGGTGTAGGTGTCCCCCAACTCAGCGCTATTTATAACGCAGCCGAGGCCCTCAAGGGTACCGGTGTGCCCATCATTGGCGACGGTGGTATTCGTTACTCCGGTGATATTGTGAAGGCCATCGCCGCCGGAGCCGATACGATCATGGCCGGCAGCTTATTCGCCGGCGTGGAGGAAAGTCCCGGCGAAACGATCATCTTCGACGGACGGAAGTTCAAGGTTTACCGTGGTATGGGGTCCCTGGGAGCTATGTCCAAAGGCTCCAAAGACCGTTACTTCCAGGATGTGGAAGACGACATCAAGAAACTGGTTCCCGAAGGCATCGAGGGCCGCGTACCTTTCAAAGGCAGCCTGGCAGAGGTAATGAACCAGTACATCGGCGGTCTTCGGGCCGGTATGGGCTACTGTGGCGCAGGAACCATCGATGCCCTGCACAATGCTCAATTCACCCGGATCACCGGAGCGGGTATGATGGAATCACATCCGCATAATATTACCATCACTAAGGAGGCACCGAATTATAGCCGGCGGTAGGTAAGTACTCGGACAAAATTAATCACACCATTTCACTCGGCACCTTTTGGCTTCAAAGTAGCAAGGTGGATAGCGGAGCCGAACGGCCTGTCGTCAGTTCACTCGACGACTCTGGGAGGGGTTTATCCGCCCTAATGTAGTCGGACCTGGGTAGGCTGAAGAATAATTCTAGAGACACTTTTCAGCCCATCTCCTTCGTCGAGTGTACTGACAAGATCGCCAGAACCTTGCTACTTTGTTAGCCATAACCCACCCCGCTTCGTCCCAATACCGTCAATTTACCGTTGAATACATAAAGCATTTATTTAGACTGGTACCAGATAAGTGTGCTTGCACTATATTTGCGACCAACCTAGCCAAATATGTCCACAAATATTCCCGGAACGGCTTCCGAAATGGCCAATCAGCAAACCGGCACTATCCAGCGCTTCACTAATGAAGAGTTGGCTACGAAGCTATTAGACATCGGTATCAAGCCCGGTGCGCGGTTGCGGCTGATCCGCCGTTCGCCCTTTGGTGGCTGTTGGTACGTGAAAGTGGACCGCCAGTGTGTAGCTCTGCGCAAACTTGAACTGGACTGCATTGTGATCAAATAGCTTAAGAGAGAATCCGCTTGAACAATCAACTCACCATCGGCTTGGTGGGGAACCCCAATAGCGGGAAATCCTCCATCTTCAATTTACTGACCGGGCTACGGCAGAAAGTCGGCAATTTCCCCGGAGTGACGGTGGATAAAAAATCTGCCCAACTTACCCTCAAAGGACTACCGCCCGTAGAAATCATCGATTTCCCCGGAGCCTACAGTTGCTACCCGACTTCGCTGGACGAAAGGGTAGTCGTACACGCCCTCATCAAAGGACAGATCGACGAACTGCCCAATGCCTTGCTATACGTAGCCGACGTGACCAAGCTGGATAAACACCTCCTGCTTTTCAGTCAACTACGCGACCTGGACCTGCCATTGATCCTGGTACTCAATATGGCCGATCTGATTGAGAAGGACCAACTTAAGGTAGACCTCAAGCAACTGGGTAAAAGACTCGGGGTGCCTACCGTCCTGGTCAGTAGCCGGAGTGGTGAGGGAATCGAGAACCTCTATGCGGCTGTCCGCGAATTGATCGAAGACCCGTTGCAGTTCCGCCCCGAAGAGCCTTTTTACGCGCTGCCCCCTTTAGAAAAGGATGTGATCAGCGATTTGCGGCAGGAATTGCCAGCCCGCAATGATTACCACGCTTTGCTGATGGTCCACCACGCTCAGTGGCTGGACTTCATCGACGAAAAAAAGCGCCACCGTATTCAGCAAGCCAAGATGGATCGGGGCTTGCACAGCCTGCGCTCTCAGGTGAACGAGACGATGTCGCGCTACGATGCGTTGGAACCAGTTGTCTACGACACCATCAAACGCGGCGGCGAGGAATTCAATACGACGACGGATAAACTCGACCGTATCCTTACCCACCGCATCTTCGGCCCCTTGATCTTCCTGGCTATCATGCTGTTGCTGTTTCAGGCTTTGTTTTCCTGGGCGGAATTTCCGATGAACGGAATCGAATGGATTTTCGGCCAATTGGGCGACGGAGTGCGTTATGCCCTGGGCGAAGGGTGGCTGTCTGATTTACTGGTGGATGGGGTTATTGCCGGGCTGGGTGGTATCCTGGTTTTTGCACCCCAGATAGCCATTCTTTTCTTTTTGGTTTCCTTGCTTGAGGAAGTTGGCTACATGGCACGCGCGGCCTTCATGTTTGATCACCTGATGCAACGCTTTGGCCTGAACGGTCGGTCGGTAGTAGCCCTCATTAGCGGCCACGCCTGTGCTATTCCGGCCATCATGAGTGCCCGGACAATCTCGAACTGGAAGGAGCGATTACTCACAATTTTGGTCACGCCACTGACTGGTTGCTCGGCCCGGCTACCGGTCTACACAGTGCTGATTGGCTTCGCCGTACCGGCTACTACAGTGCTGGGTGGCTGGCTGAATGTTCAGGGACTAGCCTTCGCCGGGTTATACGTGCTGGGTATCGTGGGGGCAATCTTTAGTGCTTTCCTTTTTAAATTAGTCCTGAAAACTCCGGAAAGAAGTTTTCTGATGCTGGAGCTGCCGCCTTATCGTCCACCGGTCTGGCGTAACGTCTGGAACAACGTTTACCAAAAAACGAAAACCTTCGCCCTGGAAGCAGGTAAAATCATCATCGTGATCAGTATTCTGTTGTGGGTGATGTCCAGTTTCGGCCCCGGCGACAAAATGCAAATGGCGGAGCAAACTGCTACTGAGCAGTCCGAGGAATTAAATCTCGACGAGACGGCCACTGACGACCTCATCGCGGCAAATAAACTGGAGGCCAGCTACGCCGGTCATCTGGGGAAATTTATCGAGCCGGTGATCACACCATTGGGTTATGACTGGAAGATCGGCATCGCTCTGCTCACCAGTTTCGCGGCCCGCGAGGTTTTCATCGGCACCATGGCCACCATCTACAGTGTCGGCCACGAGGAAGACGAATTTCGTATCCGCGAACGATTGGCCCAGGAGCGCGATCCCGTTACCGGCGAGATGGTCTACAACCAGGCTACGGCCTGGAGTTTGTTGATCTTCTACGTCTTTGCCATGATGTGCATGGGGACCCTCGCCGTTACTAAAAGGGAGACCAATAGCTGGAAGTGGCCGGCCGTACAGTTCTTCTTTTTAACGGGGCTGGCTTATTTCGGGGCCATGCTGGTGTATCAGGTGCTGTCTTGATATTTGAAGCTGGGAGCGCCTTCAGCTTTTGGAAGTAGTAGTCGAGCGTTTTGCGCTTTAGGGATGTACGCGCGCTGTGCTTTTTCTATCCCTATTTCAAGGTCGGGCCGCGTGGTGGAAGACTGCCACGCATGCGCCTGTTTCCGAAAGCGCAGCGCTCCTATCCCCTGTTTCCTTTAACCATGTCGGAAATTGTGACGTTAAGATGCAGAGAAAAAGTATAACCCCATGAAAAAGCTAACTGACCTGATTGGCAATACCCCCCTCGTTGATCTTTCCACATTATTACCTCCTGATAGTAAAGTCCAGCTCTATGGTAAGCTGGAAGGGCAGAATCCCGGCGGTAGCGTCAAGGATCGGGCCGCCTACGCCATGATCAACGGTGCACTGGAACGGGGTGAACTAAAACCCGGTACCCGGCTGGTAGAGGCAACGAGCGGCAACACCGGAATCGCCCTGGCCATGATTGCGGCGGGCTTACAGATTCCCATCACCCTGCTGATGCCGGAGAACAGTACCGCCGAACGGGTGCAAACGATGCAGGCCTACGGAGCAGAAGTGATCCTGACGCCGGCGGAAAAAACCATCGAATACAGCCGGGAGTTGGCCGCTGAAATGGCCGCTACGGGAGACTATTTTCAACTCGATCAATTTGCCAATCCGGATAACAAACTGGCCCATTACCGCACTACCGGTCCGGAAATCTG
Organism: Lewinellaceae bacterium SD302; assembly: GCA_002591745.1. Taxonomy (GTDB): domain Bacteria; phylum Bacteroidota; class Bacteroidia; order Chitinophagales; family Saprospiraceae; genus Neolewinella. The sequence continues at coordinate 15,291 of PDLQ01000033.1, read as the reverse complement.
GCGGGATACCGATGGTAAAGTTACCCACTTCGTAAGCAGTATGGGCACTACGGGAACGATCACCGGGACGAGTACCTATTTCAAAGAGCAAAGCAAAAGCGTGCAAATTGTGGGCGTACAACCTACTGACGGCAGCAGTATTCCCGGCATTCGTCGCTGGAGTCCGGCCTTTCTGCCTAAGATTTACGAGCCGGAGTTGGTAGACCGGATCATTGATGTGAGCCGCGACGAAGCAGTAAATACTATGCACCGTTTGGCAAAAGAGGCCGCGGTTTTTGGGGGCGTCAGCAGCGGGGGGGCTACAGCGGCGGCCTTACGACTTTGCGAGGAACTGGAAGAAGGACTGGTAGTCTGTATTATCTGCGATCGGGGAGACCGGTATTTGAGTAGTGGGGTGTATCAACCTATTCAATAAAAAAAGCCTCACCGAATTTCAGCGAGGCTTTAAACTTGTGTTTACTCGTAAAGTGTTGATCGGTTGTTGGACAAATCAACGACTAAGTAAGGGTAGTTTCCTTAGGCGGCGGCGAACTGGTTGCAGCCAAAGTCGCCGGAAGTGATCATTTCGGCTCCGGTAGGAGTGCCGCTTTGGATGACGGGCAATACGAATTGCATGCCGGTAGTTCCGGGGGCACTCAGTACATCACATTCGCCAAAGTTTTCTTGTTTGGCCGCGGTAGAGTTAGTGTCCCAGTGGTTACATTTATTGCAAGTAGCTTCCATGATATTTTTAATTTTATAGTTGTTTAATGCTGTTATCGTAGCTTCAAAGTAGCAGTGCCAGATAGTAATACAATGATCTGGTGATACAAGGGTCTGATGTCAGAGCTTTGGTCACCAATTATTTGTCATTAAATCATTGTTGACATTGCTACTTTGTTAGCCAAAATACACTATTAAAAGGCCGAAAACTCGCTTGAGGTTCACTTAATCATCGCATTATCAGTAATTTAGAAAAAGACCAGATAAGTAATATGACGCCAAAGCAGCTTTTGGGGCGCAGGGGAGAAGCCCTGGCACAACAATATTTACAAGGCCTCGGATATGAACCCCTGGAACAGAACTGGCGCCACCGCCGGGCTGAGATCGACCTGATCTTTATGGACGGCCCTGCCCTGGTTTTTGTGGAGGTAAAGACCCGTAGTACCGATGCTTTCGGCCACCCGCTGGAGTTTGTCCGCAAGCGGCAGACCGAACTACTCAGTTCCGCCGCCGCGGCATATATGGAAAAAATCAAGCATGAATGGGAGCTGCGTTTCGACCTAGTTTCCGTCATCCTGGAACCAGACGGTTGTTATAAATTGGAGCACGTTAAAGATGCTTTTTACCCGGGTTTACACGATTGGGAGTGAACCAATGATCCGGTGAGCTAATGACTAAATGGAGGTTACTGGATACTCACTCTATTAAATCATCTATGATCTACGCGTTGCCTCATTGCCAAAATTCCCCCGACTATGCTCTGGAGACTGACCGCTAAAGACATTCCCTGGATAGCCAATTTCATGCGAATTCACTACCCGCCCGCCTACGCTTACCTGTGGGACGATGACGGCGCCTGGTACGTGAAAAATATGTACTCCGAAGAAAAGCTGGCCGAAGAATTTACGGATGAACGGGCCGAGTTTTACCAAGTCATCTACGTAGACCAAGCCGTGGGCTACTGTAAAATAATGCGGGACAAGAAACCGATCAATGCTGACTCCGGCCGCTATCTGTACACCCAGAGACTATACTTAGCCACCGAGGCCCAGGGCAAAGGGATTGGGGGCCGGTTAATGCGGCTGATCGTTGAGCACGCCCGCACCGATAACTTCGACTATTGCTGGCTGGAAACCATGGAAGTGGGTGACTCCCGCCGCTTCTACGAAAGGTTGGGCTTTAAAGAGACGGGAAAGATTCGCCTGCCTTTTCCAGGAATGGTGGAAGAGTTACGGGGACTGATTACAATGGTGAAACCGATCAGTAAAAAGACCAGGCACCAAATGCTTTAATTACGAATATTATTAGGCAGCTAATTACGATGCAAACGACGGTTGATTCAATTTCCTGACTGGTAAAACGACTTAGTTTTTCCCTTTGCTCGTCCGATAATACGGTACTTCCTTCCGGATAAATCTTTTTCGGGCCGTACCAGCGCTTGCCGAAACACGTCGTATGGAATAGCAACTTTTGCCAATAACCTATCGGTACACCAGGGCAAAGTAAACGGTTAATCTCACGATATTTATTTCTTCTCTCCATGTCCGCTCGGTACTGTTCAATCCTGCTTTTAAGGTAAGAATTCGGCTGCTTATCTATTTCTGTGGTGATTAGTGCCGCTGAGTAGGGGTGCAGCCTGATCCACTGGATACCCTTTTGAAAGTTGGCGAAATATTGATTGGCGTTCAGCCCCAAGCGGACCACAAGTTCGTCCTCGCCCGTTTGGTTGGTAGTCAGCCAGCCGAGTTGCACGAAATGACGAATATCATTTTTCAGGCTTCGCCGTCTTAGGCCGCTGGCTTTGGCCTTTTCCTTCAGTTTTTGGTAGACCAGGGATTCGCCCGGGTGGCGATATAAGATTTTAAAAATGGTACGAAAACAATTGTAAGTGATTTCCTCATCAGGTAATATTTGACGGATGGAAATGCGTGAGGCTACCAGTTCGTATCCTTTGGGAGAAAGACGTAGCCGTAGCCAAAATCCTCCGGGAGTATACGTATCTTCCGGAGCTGGCTCTACCAGATCATATTCCACCAAAATTTCCTCAACGGAGCGGAAGACAGCAGCTAGAGTATAGTCGGGAATTTGGCAATCATTTAAAATCTTTGGTACGGTAGTATAATTAATTTGGTCGCAAATGCGGGAGAGAAACTCGTCCGCATGAGCGAGAACCTCTTCTCGATTCATGTAATAGGGTGTAAGGGGTAAGGTGTAGGGAAATGGTGTAGAAAAAAACTATAACCAAATTAGGGGTAAATATTGAAAGATGCCAAGAGAAAACTTCCTTACTTCACTAAATTTAATTTCATCCGCTTTACCCGATCCGCCAGTTTCTCACTACTCATTTTTTCCCGTAACCGGTCGACGATCAAAGAGAAGCTGAAGGGCGTCGCCTTTGCCGGGTTTTTGTAAAGCCAATATTGACTGTTGATCCGGTCCAGTGCCTGCATCAGCCGGTCTTCCTGCAATTGGAAGGTCATCACCTCTTCGTAAGCCTGTTGCAGCAATAAATTATCTGGCTCGTACTGGCTGAAAACATCGAAGAATAGAGCGGAACTGCTTTGTAAATGCTTTTCCTTTTTCCATTTACCGGGAAAGCCTTTGAAGACCAGTCCGGCAATAGCGGCGATGTCCCGAAAACGGCGGCGGGCCAGTTCGGTGGCGTTGACGCTGGCCTGGATATCCTGAGTAAGTTCATTGGTGTTGAACAGGTCGCTGCCCAGCGCTTCTTCAATCGGGATAGGCAGGTCGCTAAGCAATTCGAAACCGTAATCATTCATAGCGATGGTAAAACTGATGGGCGTAATCTGCCCCAGCCGATAAGCGATCAAAGCACTCAATCCCTCGTGAACGGCGCGGCCCTCGTAGGGGTACATCACCAGGTGGTAACCCTCACGGTCTTCAAAATATTCGATCAGAAACTGATCCTTATTCGGCACGGCACTGCGCTCCTGTTGAATCTCTACCAATGGCTCCAGGCTGGCCAATTCGTCGTTTACGTAACGCCCGTGGTGGAGCAGGTCGATGGTGGCCCGCAGGTGCTCGCTCAGTTTATTACTCAGGCTCATACGGCCGCCCTGCCAGCTGGGGATCTTTCCTTTTTTTGCGCCACTTTTTTTCACCAGGGCCTCGGTGCCGGTGATTTTTACCAACTTCAGGCTGCGGCCGGCAAACCAGAAAGTATCTCCCGGTTTGAGTTGAGCCAGGAAGTATTCCTCTACGTTACCGATGTAACCACCGCGCAAGTACTTAACCCGTAATGAGGTCATGCTCACGATGGCCCCGATACCCAGCCGGTGGATGGTGGCCATGCGTCGATTGGCAATTTGATAACGGGGTGCGGCCAGTCCATTTTCCTCGTCGGGTTGAACGAGCACGACTTTATGGTATTCATCATAGGCCCCCAGGCTGTTGCCCCCGTGGGTAATAAAATCAATGCACCACTGAAATTCTTCGTCGGTGATACTGCTGAAACTGAAGGTTTGTCTGATCTCTTCTTTTGTCTTCAAAGTAGCAAAGCCATCGCCCCCTACGGCCAGGGTAACGAGATACTGGACCAGAACATCAAAACTCCGAAAGTATGGCTCTCTGGCCTCAATAGACTGTTGCTGAAAAGCAAAGCGCAAGGCAGCGGCCTCGATGATTTCCAGACTGTTGGTTGGTACGAAATGGATAACCGAGGTGGCCCCGGGCTGATGACCACTACGGCCGGCCCGCTGCAAAAACCTGGCCACTCCTTTTGGCGACCCGATCTGCACAATGGTTTCCACGGGCCGAAAATCTACGCCCAGGTCGAGGCTACTGGTGCAAACTACTGCCTTGAGGGCTGCGGTATGCAGCGCGTCTTCCACCCAATCGCGTAATTCCCGGTCAATGCTGCCGTGGTGCATGGCAATCGCTCCGGCGAGGTCGGGCTCGGCATCCAGTAACCGCTGGTACCAGATTTCGCACTGGGCGCGGGTGTTGGTGAAGATCAGCGTCGTCTTACTGGCGTGAATGATCGGTATGACCTTTTCCAGTAATTTGATACCCAGGTGGCCAGACCAGGGGAAGGTTTCGATCTCATCCGGCAAGACGGTCTTGATCCTGATTTTCTTGTTGATGTCGGCACGGATTGTCGTGCCGGTCGCATTGATGCCCAGCAAGATGTCTTTAGCTTCTTCCAGGTTCCCGATCGTCGCCGAAATGCCCCAGGTCTTCATGCCCGGACTAAGGCTACGGAGTTTACTTAGGGCTAGTTCTACCAGTACACCGCGCTTGGTGCCGATCAGTTCGTGCCATTCGTCAGCCACCAGGCATTTGAGGTTGCCGAAAGTTTTATCGCGGTCCTTGCCCGCCAGTAGGAGGTGCAGACTTTCGGGAGTGGTGATGAGTAGTTCCGGCGGCTTTTTGCGCTGTTTGGTCCTTTCGCTGCTGCTGGTGTCGCCGCTGCGGATAGCGATGTCCCACTCCAGTCCCAGGTCATTGGCGGCCCGCTGTGCGGCGGACTGGATTTCGCGGGTTAGCGCCCGGATCGGGGTAATCCAGATGGCTTGCAGCCCGTTGCGTTTTTTGGCGGGATTATCCGCATGACCCCACAAAAATTCCAGGAAGATCGGGATGAGTAAGGAATAAGTCTTGCCGCTTCCGGTGGGGGCGTTTACCAGCCCGCTTTCGCCCTTGAGGTAGCTCTTCCAGGCTTTTTTCTGGAATGGGAAAGGTTTCCAACCTTGGGTAGCGAACCACTCGGTACCCGTTTTAACGAGGGCTGTCCTGGTGGGCGATTTGGGCTTTGTCTTGTGGGGCACTTTGTTGGAACGGGGTGGGGGAGGAATGGTTTATAACGACTGGAACTAGAGGGTAGCACCGCTGGTGGTTGCTGCGCTCCTTCGGTTATACGAGATAAGAGTGGGTCGAATTTTTGTGTATAGTATCTAATGATCCAGCTCACTTCAAATGGAAAGGTTTACAAGAGCTTTGCTAATTTAGCTTCGGTGATCGTTGCAGGCCTCCCTGAAATATATTAGTGCTATCTTCATTTTTGAGTTACCTAAATCATACGCATGAAATACTTTTACCCAGTCTTATTATTACTGCTAGGCTCGGTCAGCTTATTGGCCCAGTCCAACGACCAACTTCGCTCCGTTCAATTGGAGGCAACGGTGGGCTCAAACGAGATCACCCTTTCCTGGGACGATGCCGTTACCCCGGTGAATAATATTACAGTATTCCGCCGCGAAGTCACCGGCGAGGAAAATGGCTGGGGAACTGCCCTGGCAACCCTCGATACCTTCGCCCTTGAATACCTGGACGCTACCGTTTTACCAAACGTCCTTTACGAATACCGGGTAGTGCGGCCCGGCCCGGAAAATATTACGGGTTACGGCTACCTGTTTACGGGGATCGAGTTGCCCTCGCCCGTTCAACGGGGTGTTCTGTTACTGGTAGTGGAAGACAGTTTATTCGCTGAACTCACTCCGGAAATCGAACGCTACCGTCAGGACGCCCGCGCCGACGGTTGGCGGGTGAAAACTCTCCTGGTCTCCGCAGATACTACCGATGTAGCGGTGAAGGCAGCGATTGCGGAATTATACGATCAGGAGCCCGAACAACGCCACACCCTTTTTCTGCTGGGGCACGTGCCGGTACCTTACTCCGGTAACCTCTATCCAGATGGACACACCAACCACGAAGGAGCCTGGCCCGCCGACGGATTTTACGCCGATCTGGACGGCAACTGGACCGACCAGACCGTCAACAACACCGTTGCCAACGGTACCCGCAACGATAATGTACCCGGAGACGGAAAGTGGGATCAAAGTAGTATCCCTTCCAGCCTGGAACTGGAAATCGGACGGGTAGATTTTCACAATCTTCCCCAATTTAGTGAAACCGCCACTGAACTCACCCGTGCTTACCTGGATAAGAACCACGCTTTTCGGCGTGGCATCATTGAAATTCCTCACCGTGGACTGATTGAAAATAATTTTGCCTCCTTCGCGGAGGGATTCGGACAGAATGGCCTGAAAAATTTTGCTACCATGGTTGGGAGGGACTCTACCCGCTACCTTGATTACAATACGCTCAAGACAGAGAGTTACCTGCTCTCCTACGGTTGCGGCGGCGGTAATTTTCAGGGAGCTGGCGGCATTGCCAATACTACGGCTATGGCCAATGATTCTTTCCAGTCGGTCTTTACCTTCCTTTTTGGCAGTTATTTTGGAGACTGGGATGCCCAGAATAATTTCTTGCGGGCTTCTCTGGGGAGCGGGACGGTACTGGCCACTGCCTGGGCCGGCCGGCCCAACTGGGCACTGCACCCAATGGGGCTGGGTGCTACAATCGGCTTTTGTGCCAAAAGAACCCAGAACAACGAAGGCTTCAGCTACATCCCCGGCTTCGGTAACCGTGGTGTGCACGTAGCATTGTTGGGCGACCCGACCCTGCGCATGCATATTGTGAAGCCTCCACAGCAGTTAACAGCCACCGAAAATGAGGACGGCATACTGATTGAATGGACGGCCGGTGAAGCGGATAATATTGAAGGGTATCACCTATACAAGTTCAACCAGGGGAGTGGTGAATATACTCGAATTACCCAAACGCCAACACCCGAACTTAGCTACCTGGATGCTTGTCCGACTACGGGAGAAGACCTACAGTACCTAGTGAAGACGATCCGCCTGGAAAGCTCCCCGAGTGGCACTTTTTATAATGAAAGCCACGGAGCTGAGGTCGAGATTTTACCGATGATTGAGCGCGAAGTGACCACCGCTTTTACGTTTACGACCAATGCAGGGGAAGTACAATTCACTGACCAAAGCGAAAATGCTAACGTTTACAACTGGGATTTTGGGGACGGCAACGGGAGCAACGAGGCTTCTCCATTGCATACCTACACCAGTAGTGGTACTTATTTGGCTCGACTAATAGCCAATAATTTTTGCACGGTTGATTCTAGCGAACAAACGGTGCAGGTAATTATCTCTGACCTGGCCGGTTTTGACGAATTGGGAGCGCGCGTCTTCCCTAATCCGGTTATTAGCGGTCAACTGTATATTTCGCTTCCTCCGGGAATTGAACCAGAGTCACTGGAGTTGTTGGATGCTACGGGGCAAGTGCGTTGGCGAGCCGCCGCGGAGTCAAACGGCAATTACCGCATTGCAACCGAGGATTTTCCGGGGGGGATGTACGTATTGAAGATGCACTTGAAAGGCCAATCGTACGTGCGAAAAATCATGATAATTAAATAGCTAAACTTGCGGTTTGGATCAACTGATTTTACGGATACTCCGAAGATTTTACGTCCGCTATACTCCCCTCGGTCACAAAAAATGAAAATTTGGCGAGCCGGTTTTTTCGGCTGGCAAACTGGCGAAATGTAGGCAGGGCCATAGCTATGGCAAAGCTCGGCGGTGAAGCTAGATGGGAAAAGCGGCCGTCAAATACCACCTGGTATATCCGAGGGGAGTATAGGCAGTTGTCTCAGGTAATTCGTGATATGCCTGAAAACCTAAGGACAATTATACGAAAATGGATCAGCCGTGTGTATATAGACCTGTAAATGAAGCGCGAACGGTTATGGTGGGGGGTTCGTCACCGTTTCAGAGTGGGTTCGTCACCCTGATTTTAACAGATGTTAATTTGTTTTATATTTTCGTTTCCCAATTAAATAGGGTGTTATTAAAAGTTTTGTTTGAGTTGGCTATTAATAAATTTTATTCTGAATTGTAAAAGGGGAAGGAGGCTGCAAATCCATTAAGGAGGCCTTTATTCGATAAACCACTTAGCTAACTTAATTGTATAGAAAAGGTATTTCTGGATAAAATTCGACACAGCTAAGTCAATTCTGACGAGGTGCAGCAATCAGTTAAACTGAGTCTTGGATCCCTGGCAAAAACTAAATTCCGGAAAGTCACTTCCGGGCAAGACGTTACTTTAAGGAGAATTTGTTTTTTCGGAGCCCGTTCCTACTGGAATGGGCTCTTTTAGTAATCCGAGCCGCTTTAAACTAAGAGCTTGTATGGATTTCTATTTCCTGAAAAACAAGCATTTATGAACCTGGCGTCACCAAAAATAGATCGCTTGACCCGCCAAGCTCACAATTTTATGGTATAGTCAGAACCATAAATCATTATTTTTCAGTTCATAGCAATTCCCAAACAAGCTCTTAGATTTATCTGGGTAAAACTACCCGTTTTGTTGTCGTTCAGAACATCGTTTGGCACTAAATGATTTAGAACCGACGGAAACAGTAAATTTAGGTTTGAACCAAACACTGCTTCTATGAAGTCACCTTACTTATCTATCGCCCGGATCTGCAATGGACGGGCCAACTGGCAAAAAAGTATTTTATCACTCTGCCTCACCCTTCTGTTGGGAAGCCTGAGTGCCCAGTTTACCTGCCCCAATACGGGAACGGTTACCTTCGACCCCGTAGGAATTTGTGAGGGCGGGTCCTTCGAAACTTGTAGCGTCAGCGGCGTAGAAAACCTGGGTTTTGATGACAACGGAGAAACGACCTTTCGGCTAGATTTTTTCTTCTTCGAGGAGCAAACCGACGATCCCTATGCAGGAGGGGGAGAATTTGCTGGATTACTTAATAATAGTTCTCTGGTAGATGGAACAGTTACTTTTCCAACCGTGAATTTTTCCACCGATGTAAATCGGCCTGGTTTTATCTACACAATCCTGAATCCCGCTCCCGCAGATCCCAATTGCCGGCCGTTCGCGGAATTTGAGATATTAGTCACTGATCTGGTGGTGGAAAGCAAATTCGCCGGTACCGTCTGTGAAGATTTTACCCAAGGTGTAGTTCCGGCCGCTCTTACACCCACGGGCGGCGTATACAGCGGTCCCGGCATAACGGACCTTGGTGATGGTATCAGTTATGCCTTCGATGCCTCCGTGAATGGGCCAGGTACGCTGTTGGTCAACTATACGGTAACGGTAGATGGTTGCTCCGGCGTGGGTTTCGATACCATTGAGATCGTTGCACTGCCGGAAGTCGGCTTCGTGGCCGAAGTAGATACCGTCAGCGTTGCGAACGGCGTTCAGACCGGCCTGGGTGGCGGTTTCCCAACCGGCGGATTTTATTCCGGTACGGGCGTAAACGATGATGGCAATGGAACAACCTTTACTTTCGATCCGGCTGCTGCTGGAGTGGGCGTATTTAATGTTACCTATACGATTACTGGAGACGTATTCCCTAATTGTAGCAACCAGGCAATAGATAGTATCGAAGTGGTACAGGTCAGTTCCGTAACGAATTTTACGCAAGCCGATCTGCGGGTTTACCCCAATCCAACCAGTGGTATCTTGGCTATCAAAGTAGCAAAGCCGGTAGGAAACACCATGCATTACGAGTTGACGGACCTCCGGGGTCGCCTGATCACTTCAGGTCGCATCGATACCAGCGAAACTCAAATCGATCTTGAGGCCGAGGTGCCCGGCGTTTATTTCCTGCGGGTACTTGACGCCCACAGCGGGAACTGGCTGGTGAAGAAAGTTGTCAGGCAATAGCCAGCACGAATGATCATGAGTCCGACCGGTTCGCCGGTCGGGCTTACTTGTGAGCGAAACTACCGGAATACTGGTATTTATCGACCTTTAACGTGAAACTTTCCATGATTCTAACGATTTAATCGTTAATTTGTACCCTGTTTTGTAATCTCATAGTTCGACCTGTATGAAATCTTTTTACCTTTTGCCCACTGCGGGCAAGGTGTTCCGTGTTTTAAAGAGCGCCCTGTTTACCCCACTGCTCTTGCTGAGCGTGCTGCTCTTCGCCACCGGCGGATTGAGCGGACAAGTCACTTTCTTTACGGAAGATTTTGAAACCGATGGTACGGGCACTCGCTACGTGGCGAATGACCAATTCGTTGATGCTGCTGGTAGCGTTTCACGTGATTATTACGGTAGAATCGAGGACGTTGGCGGCACTAGTACTACTGTGGGATGTCAAACTCTTCCACTTGATTTGGAGAACGGAAATTACAGCGGACAAAGCGGAAGTTTCTTTTTTGGTGGGGAAGACCTCAATGATGTAAATGGATGTGGTTCCCCTAACGCAGGTTCGGCTACTCGCAACCTCAGTATTAGTGGAATCAACGTTAATGGAGCATCCACGATTACCGCTCGCATACTGATCGCCGTCGGTAGTCTTCCAACTTGTGGCTCTACTAATTCTCGTTGGGATGCGGGCGAAGGTTTAAAGGTTTTCTATACTTTAGATGGAGGAACCGAAGTGCAGGCACTTTGCTTTTCTCCCGACCGTAACTGTGGTGCTACCACCTCAAACACGAACGAACCTTTGGGATTAGATGATAATTGTGACGGATTTGGGGATGCCGGATTACTGAATAACGTTTTTTCTGATTTCAACTTTACCATTCCCGCTGGCGGCAATACGCTGGCATTGAGAGTGGAAATTATCGCAGACGCTGGAGGTGAGGCAGTTGCCTTCGACAACATCCGCCTGGAAGCGGTGACGCCGCCGATGATGGACTGTACCACGGATACAACCCCACCGGTTGCCTCCTGTGGAGGGTCAATTCCCCCTACGAGTGCTGATGCCAACTGTATGGATGCTGTGGCAAATATTCTTAGCTCGCCTTTGGTATCCGCTACCGACAACTGTGACCCTGATCCAGCCCTGACCCAGTTTCCTTCTCCCGGAACGCTCGTACCGCTGGGAGAAAACCTGATCACCATTACCGCTACGGACGCCAGCGGTAACTCGGATACCTGCCAATACTTTTTGCGGGTAGAAGACAATACGGCACCCGTAATCACCTGTCCAACAGAGGTTGATTCTCTTTTCGTTGATGCCAATTGCGAAGCGACCGTACCCGATTTTACTACTCCTGATGGCACCGAACTGTCCAACAGCAGTACTGAATTCTCTGGCATACAGGGGCAGGACGGCTGGACCTACGGCCGCTACGCTGCTTTCGATACCGATAACTTCGACCAACTGCCGAATTTCAACGGCTTTGTCTGGAATACCCAGGGAGAGGGCAACATTCTCGATTTTGCCCAACTGGACCCGAATGGTGGTCATCCACAGTTCGAAGGCTTGGTTTGGGCCGTGCGCCGCTGGACCAGTGACTACGATGGGCCGGTCACCATCAGCGGTGATTTTTACGACCGCGACGGTGGCTGCGGCGACGGGGCCAACGTGCGCATTTTCGTCAACGGCAACCAGGTCTACGAGTTTCTGGACATTCCCGTCGGAGCTGGTAATGCGGCTGCATACTCCATTGATCTGAACGTGGAAATGGGCGACGAGATCGACTTTGCCATCGACCCGAAATTCGACGCTGCCTGCGACGATACCCACTTTGTTGCGACCATTACGGCCGATAACGACCTAACTGCTATGGACAATTGTGGCATAAGTAGTATTACCCAGACACCGGCCGCAGGTGCCACCGTAATGGCTGGCACTACGGAAATCAGGCTGATCGCCTTCGACGATGCTGGTAACTCGGACACCTGTATGTTCGATCTGGTTGTGGCTGATACTACTTCTCCGGTCCTGGATTGTTCTGGCGTAGTTACTGCCCTGGATGCTAACACAAGTTGCGCGGCACTTACCGAGGGATCGGCAACTATAGTAGATAACTGTTCTCCCGTTAACGTCGACTTTACTTTTACCGGGCCAGACGGAACGGTACTGGCCAGTCAAGCAGTACTTCCCATTGCTACCGGTGTTTTTGATGCCTCCAACCTGCAAGTACCCCTGGGAACAACGACGCTCGACATAATCGTTACGGATCAGGGAGGAAATACTGATGACTGTAGCGTCAATATCGTAGTAAGCGACAGCAGCGCTCCTACCTTTGGGATGGCCGGTGCTCTTGACTGTGGCGAAACCTTCGAAGTAGTGACCAGTATGGACTACGTCTATACGGTAGAGCCACCGACTTCGGCCAGCTCTCCTGCCCAAAACTGCTGGGCCGGTATCCGCTTACGTACGCCCCAGTTGATGGATAATTGTGGCATTGACTCTATCGCCATCACTTTCGCGGCCGCCGTTGGTTCTACCCCCACTGACCTGGAAGACACACGTAACCTAAGCGTCGGTAACGGAGATTTCGCTGCCGGAGAAACGGACTTCAACCTCGTCTTGCCCGCTCCATCTTTCGCTTTCTACAGCAGCTCTACCGGAATGTCGGCCACGACAGAAGTGACCTATACCATTTTCGATGAATCCGGTAATTCTGCGGACTGTAGCGTCTTCATCGAAGTAACCGACGACCAGGCACCCGTCCTGACCTGTCAGGCAGATACTATCGTCGACCTGGACGAAAACGGCATGGCTTCCGTTGATTTTGAGGGACTAATCACTTCAGTAACCGATAACTGTGGGTTGGGTGATACCACAGCAATGGACTTGACCTATGAATGTAGCGACATCGGAACCTTTACCGTGAGTGACGCTGTAATTGTATTTGATGCGGCTAATAATAGCGATACCTGCGACGTGATGGTAACCGTCCGGGATACCACGAGCCCCGTAATTGAGTGCCAGATGGCGATCGACGTGGAACTGATGGATACCGGAACGGATACCTCCTTTACCATTTTTGGTGCTTTCATTCTTTCCGACATTTTGGTTTCGTTTGATGATAACTGCGCTATTGAACCGGCTACGGTCGGTAGCCTGCCGGGTACTCAACTGACTTTTACCTGTGATGACTCTGGGCAGACCTTTAATGCTGGCTTCCGCTTTAGCGACGGAAATGGCAATATCAGCGATTGTTTCGTTGAAGTCACCGTTACGGACCCACTGTCTCTTTGTAATGCTCCCCCCGTTGCTGTCTGCCGTGACTTCACTGTAGATGCTGACGAAGACTGTATGGCCGAAGTAGTGGCCGATAGCCTGGATGGCGGTTCAACTGATCCGGATGGTGATATGCTCACTTTCACCATCGATCCAGAAGGGCCGTTCGAACTGGGCATGACCACGGTCGACCTCATCGTTTCCGACGGCCAGTTCAACGATACCTGCGAGGCTACCATCACGGTGGAGGACAACACCGCTCCGACCCTGGAATGTCCCGGCGTGATCACGATCTTCCTGGACGAAAACGGCCAGGACAGTGTTACCGCCGCCGAGGATCTGGCCTTTGGTTTCGTGGAAATGGACAACTGCGACCCGACCCCCGCCGGACCTTTCTATCTCTTTCCTGAGGGCGAAGGACCTCCCTTCGGTGGTCCGACTGCCCGCCGCTTCGACTGTGCGGATATTCCGATGACGACCCGCCGCTTCTATGTGCGCGACGATGCCGGTAACGAATCCGATACTTGTACGGTAACGATCATGGTACTGGACACCATCGCCCCGGTGGTCACTCATCCGGACACGACCTTGTACCTGGATCAAAACGGCGAAGCCATTCTGGTGGTAGCCGAGATGACCTTCGACACGGTCGAGAACTGTACGGTGACCAACGTTGAGATTTTCCGGGCTGACGAAGTAGCAATGTCTACGTTCGCCGGTGGCAATAACTTCCTGGACGAGCAGATTCTTTTCGACTGCGACGATCTGGACGATTCCCCGATCGAGATTCTGGTAGTGGCCACCGACCAGAGCGGTAATATGGATACGACCAGCTTTTTGGCTACTATCCTGGACACTTTACCTCCGGTCATCATTTGCCAGGACGCTGAAGTGATCCTGGACGCCATGGGCATGGGCAGTATCACGGCCGACGATCTGGACGGTGGTACGACGGACAACTGCGACGCCGATCCCGAGTTGATGGCCAGCATGACTGATTTTGGCTGTGACAACGTGGGCGACAACATGGTGACGCTGACGGCCACGGACGACAGCGGTAACGATACGACCTGTGTAGCCATCGTGACGGTACGCGACACGACCCCGCCGGTGATCACAACCACCGACCAGACGATCACGCTCAACGGCCAGGGCCTGGCCCAACTGAGCATCGATGACCTGGCCACAGCAACCGACGCCTGTGGAGTAGCTGAGCTTTTCGCCGACCGCGAACTGATCTTCGACTGTGAGGACATCGGTGACAACGAACTGCTGATCACGTCCATCGACGTCAACGGCAACGAAGCTACGGCGACGGTGAACGTAGAAGTTCTCTTCGAAGAACCCGAACTGGGCTGTATCACGGAGATCAACGTGACGCTGGACGAGAACTGTCAGGAAGAACTGACGCCCCAGATGGTGCTGGCCGGCAACACGATCTGTCTGGAGCAATTCGCCTTCGACATCGTGGTGGAAGACAACGACCCGAGCAACGGCCCGATCATCGACGGCTGTGGTCAGTTCACTTACACCATCGCTCCGGCGGCCAACCCCGGTCCGGATGAGATGGTCCTGGAGAATTTCGAGGGCTGCTGGGGTTTCGTGAACGCCGAGGACAAAACCAGCCCGGTCGACACCATGCTGCCTACGCCTGCGGCCGAGCTGTTCTGCGAAGACATCAGCCTGGTGAATATCAACGAGCTACCTGCAAACGTATCCCGCTGTTGGACCCAATCGGGCACCAGTGCTGCGACCTTGAACGGTAGCATGAACCCGCTGCTGCGGGCTCGCCTGATCGCCGGCGGCAATGGCACGACCTACGT